>NZ_AZUB01000001.1:0-1196567 GCF_000568095.1 Enterobacter sp. DC4
GAACGATTTACAGGCGTTGTCATGATAGGCCTCGGCATCCGCATGTTGTTTAGCGGGTCTGGTGTCGTATCGAAATCTTCCAGTTAAGTTTTACCGAAAGGGTAAACCCAGTGTCCGCTCCTCGCTCTTAAGGGACATTCAACAAACAACATTGTATTTTGCGTAAGGCCGAAATTCCTGCTTCTTACTCAACAGTTTTCCGGCCTCCCATCTTTCGTCTCAGTGCGCCGCGATATACGGCTCCTTCACAAACTCCGCCAGCAGCCAGACCATATCATGCAGAAGCCCGGTCAGCTCTTTCGCCACGCTCGCAGGCAGTGTTCCGCCCATCACCGCCAGCGTTAACGCCACGGCATAGTCCACCTGTAGCGTCGTCTCCTGCCAGCAGTCCGGCATACACGAGGTTATCTTTTCCCCCGCAATCAACTGTTCAACCAGATACGGCGGGAGTTCAGCATCACAGCACTCCCGCAGTCGCTTCAGCGCAGCCAGCAATCGCTTACAGAGCGTAGCAAACGTCACCGCGTCGTCAGTTTCCACCAGCACGCTTACATATGCAGTACAGGCATCGGCCAGTTGGAAGAGATCCGCAGATTCGGAAATTGAATTGTTGATGAGGTGACAAACAGGGCTTTCCGCAGAGAGCGCGTAAGAAAATTCAGGAGTAGTAGCCATTTAGCATCCTCGTTGTGCAAAAAAAAGTCATGTCATGCTAACGGGTTCCTACGCCCGGTTACGGATGTGCCGCAACGCAGGCACTTTACGACCGCGAACAAGGGATGAAAAGGGATTACCCTGAATTACATCAGGTTGCTTGCGGGTTTGCGAGGCGGCTTCCAGAAGGGCGTTGCCGGGTGGCGGCTACGCCTTACCCGGCCTACAAAACCATCAACCAAACCCACCGCGACACGAACCGTAGGCCCGCGCAAGCGCAGCGCCGCCGGGCACATTTTGAACCGCGGTTACTCTTTACGCAGACCTTTTCATTTTGATCAATCCTTCTAATAACGTCCGCGTCGCGCGGGAAGCTTTGCCCGCCTGGGAACAAACCAGCCCAAACTCCCGACATAGGGAAGGCGTCACGGGCACGATGCACAAACCGCGTAATTCATCCGGCAGGGCGGATTCAGGTATCAGTGCGACGCCCAAGCCTTCGCGTACCAGCAGGCAGGCACTAATCCAGTCGCGGACGGTCACCTGCACGTCAGACAACTGCAAGCCTGCCTGTTCCATCAGGCTTTTTCCATTGACGGCACAACCGCCTGTGGCGAGTACGAAGGGCTGGTCTGCCAGTTCCTCAAGGGTGATGCCGCGCGTGCGTGCATAGCGAGCCAGACGGTGGTTGGCTGGCAGCACTGCGACCCATGCATCTTGCCCCAGGATCGCATCCGCGCGTCCGGGAACAGGGTTCATGACCACGCCGAGATCAACCGTATCTGCCGCAAGCCACTCTTCGACCTCCTGGTCCGTGCCTTCCAGTACGACCACCTCTATTTCAGGATGCAGGCGCTTCACGTCCCGCAGCAGTCCCGGCAAAAACGTGGACGTTACTGACGGAAAACTGGCAAGTCGAATGCGCCCACCACTCAGCCCGCGGCTCTCATCCGCCAGTGTGCGGATGGCGTCCAGCCGTGCCAGCATGCTTCTTGCCTCTTTGACAACCCGCTCGCCCAGGGCTGTAACACCGACGTGGCGTCGCTCACGCGTAAATACCGCAAATCCTAATGAAGCCTCTAACTGAGCGATCGCCTGGCTGGCACCCGACTGCGTCATGCCGACCTCTTCAGCGGCACGCGAAATATTACTGGCGTCCGCCACGGCAACCACCAGGCGCCAGTGCAACAGATTCATCATGGGTATAAGTAGCTCAGCTAATAGTTAATTTATGAATCATTAATTTTACAGTGATAACGGTTTTAAGCACAGTGAATGCAAACCGAATGTTTATCACTCACAGCTTTAACGGAGAGATTATGAAACTCTATTACGCCCCGGACACCTGTTCACTCTCACCCCATATCGTACTTCGCGAACTGGCGATTGAGTTTGAGCTGGTTAAAGTGGACAACAGGAGCAAGCTTACCGCTGACGGGCGCGACTTCCTGACCATTAACCCTAAAGGCTATGTCGCCGCGCTTGAACGGGATGACGGAAATGTCCTGACCGAGGGGCCAGCGATTTTGCAATACCTCGCTGACCTCAAGCCGGAGAGGGGGCTGGCACCGCGCGCAGACAGCTGGGAGCGGGTGCGGCTTCAGGAATGGCTTAACTTTATCACCAGTGAAATACACGCGGGATCGGCTCCTCTTTTCAATCGCGTGTTGCCCGAAGAGGTCAAATCCATTTTTCGTGAGAAGCTCTTCAGGCGGTTCAGTTTTCTTGAGGAAACGCTCTCCACTCGCGCTTATTTGACGGGATCGACCTTCAGCGTGGCAGATGCCTATCTTTTTACCGTGCTGGGGTGGTGCAAGTTCTTCTCCATTGAGCTGAGCCCCTGGCCTGCGCTGCTGGCGTACAGGGATAAAATTAATGCCCGTCCAGCGGTGCAGGCCGCATTACGGGCGGAAGCGGCTCAGTAAGACTGTAAAGCAGGTTTTTGCCGATCGTGAGTGAATATCTGCCATTTTATCTCCGACATGCTCAGGGTAAAAATGGCCGTGGCAAGCGTGTTCTCTTCATCCGGGTCGCGTGGCGAGAGACGATAAATCGGGAGCGCGGGATCATGCTGGTCTGAAAGAATACCCAATGCCGCCGCACCATCAAGGTGAGATTGCGTCTCCAGCCAGGCGTTTAGCCGCTGCTGGCGTGACCGGGAGCTGTCGGTGATCACCTGCTCAACCGCGTCAAGCTGAGGGTGGATAAGGTGATTAGCATGGGCGAAAACGTCCCGCAGAGGCATGACGGAACAGCCTGTTCCCGTCGCTTCCACGCTAAACAGACGACGGTCTCCCCGTTGCCCCAGCGTATGATGAAAGGCTCCGGCGCGTGGTGATGAGGTCAGTATAGTGATAGCTTCATCCAGGCTGGCGGCATTCAGCGCGGCGCGGGCTAATACCTGGCGCGGCATTCCGCGTGGACGGTGCAAAGCGCGAATGTTATTCACCGTATTCACCACGCCCTTTTCGTTTACGGAGAAGGTATGTCCGCAAATCGATCCCGGATAAGCGAAACTGGTGAACGCCAGGCCGTCATCCGGGGTGATGCTGACGATGGCGCAGTCATTGCGAAGCTGCGGGAAACCGTCTTCATTATGCGCGATAATCAGCTCTCCCTCTGCGGTTCTTCCCGCTACCGTGGTACAGCCATCTGATGTTGAGCGCACCAGATCGCCGCGGCAGTTCCAGGCAAACACCTCATCAAACGGTGCATCCAGACCCTCGGCTAATCCCTCCAGCTCCTGCCAGATCAGGGGATAGTGTGACTGGACCCGCGAGCGCATGCTCCGGGTCTGTTCTGCGTCTTTCATGGCGGTAACGGTTTGCCACAACGCCGTTTGCGTGAGTTTTGCATGCCAGGCCTCGCGGCCAAAGGCGCCAAGTTCCTGACCTACTGCAAAAGCGGAACCACGAATTTCGATTTTTTTCATAGTATTATCATTCACTTCTGTTCAGGATACGTGTTGCAAAAATTCTTTCAGGCGTGGATTGCGACTGCTATTCAGCAGCATATCAGGTGGACCATCTTCGGCAATGGTGCCGCCATCAATAAAGATGAGCCGGGATGCCACATCCCGGGCGAAGCCGATTTCATGGGTCACAATCACCATGGTCATGCCTTCTTCGGCCAGCGAGCGCATGACTTTCAGCACCTCATGCCGTAATTCGGGGTCCAGCGCTGAGGTTGGCTCATCGAACAGCATCATTTTCGGTTTCACCGCCAGGGCTCTGGCGATGGCCACGCGTTGCTGCTGACCGCCAGAGAGCTCTGATGGGTAGTGACTGGCGCGTTCGCGTAAGCCAACGCGGTCCAGCAGCGCCAGCGCCTGCTCCCGCGCGGCGGCTTTGCTCTGTTTGCGTACGCGAACCGGACCAAACATCACATTCTCCAGCGCCGTCAGATGGGGGAACAGATGGAACTGCTGAAACACCATCCCGGCTTCGCGGCGGATATCACATTCGTTAGCGTGAGGATCGGTAATATGCATTCCCGCTACCAGCAGCGTGCCGGAGGAAATTTCCTCCAGCTTGTTAATGCAGCGCAGCAGCGTCGATTTGCCCGAACCGGAAGGGCCGATGATCACCACGACTTCGCCGGCGTCAATTTTTAAATTGATGTCGTGCAGCACCTGAGTGGCACCGAAATTTTTCGACACTGCGCTAAATTCAACCATGCTCATAAAATATGGATCCTCTTCTCCAGTTGCTTCAGCAGGAAACTCAGGCACAGCGTCACCAGCAGATAAATCATTGCCACTGCGGTCCAGACTTCCAGCGCGCGGAAATTACCGGCAATAATTTCTTGCCCCTGACGAGTCAATTCCGCCACACCAATCACAATAAACAGCGAGGTGTCTTTAATACTGATAATCCACTGATTACCTAACGCAGGGATCATACGGCGTAATGCCAGCGGCATAATGACATGCCATAGCGTGCTGCGCTGAGATAATCCCATTGCCAGGCTGGCCTCTCTAAAACCTTTATTAATCGAGAGGATCGCCCCTCGGGTGATTTCTGCAATATAAGCACCCGAGTTAATCACAATAGTCGTAATGGCCGCCGTTACCGGATCAATATGAATCGGTAACACCATGGGGAGTGCGAAGTAAATAAACATCACTTGCACCATAATAGGCGTCCCGCGGATTAACTCGACAAAGACTAACGAGACTGTCTTTGATATTTTTCCTCCGAGCGCCCGGCAGGTTCCCGCCAGCAGGCCAATAACAAAACCACCCAATAAACCTGATAATGAAATAATCAGCGTCAGCTGTAGTCCTTGCAACAACAGCGGCAGGGACTCCCAAATATATTTACTGTCGAAATTCATCATGTTACCCGTTAAGATGTAACGAGGTCGGATCGCTCCGACCTGGCGGGATTATTTTGGCTGTTTAGCAAACCACTTCACGTAAATCTTGCTGTAAGTGCCGTCCGCACGTAACGCCTGCAGTGCGGCGTTGATCTTCGGCGTCAGGCTGCTGTTCTTCTGCATCGCAAAGCCGTAGTGCTGCGGCAGAATGCTGTCAGTCTCGCCGGTCGATTTCACTTTGCCATCACCTGCTGTTTTTACGTAATAGAGCACGTTGGGCGAATCATGCACCACGGCATCCAGGTTACCTGCCTGCAAATCAAGATAGGCGTTATCGATATTCGGGAATTCGACATAGTTCGCCTTATATTTGCTTTTCATAAAGCTGGCCGCCGCCGTTCCCTGCTTTAATCCCACTTTCTTTCCTGCTAAATCGCTGAATTTAGTAATGGTATTATCGCTGCTTTTCACCGCCATTAATAAATCAGCATCATAATAACCGTCGCTGAAATCGACGACCTGTTTACGCGCGTCGGTTATCGTAATGCCCGCCATGGCGACATCCAGATTACGTGATTGCAAACCCGGAATCAGTCCCCCGAAGTCCATCGGGCGTAATTCGTAGCTGACGTGCATTTTTTTAGCAATAGCATCCCACAAATCAATATCAAAGCCGACGTATTTATCGCCTTGTTTAAATTCAAAGGGGACAAAGGCGGTATCAACGCCAACCGTTAATTTATCCTGCGCTTCTGCCACAAAACTGGCGGAGCAAGCGACCAGTGCTAACGTAACTTTTAATTTAGTGAATAATCCAGACATGATAACCCTCGGCGTCAGTAAAGTAGCGTGCATGAATGTCACCCGGCGAAATATATCGGCAGGGTGGGGAAATAAAAAAGTTGATATGCAGGGCGCACTTTCATGCGCCAAAATTAAAACGATACTTATGCGGGAATAATCTCATCCCGGGTGTCGGGTACCGGCGTCTGTGCGCCGTTCATTACCATCGAGAGAAAACTGTAATAACCATTAATTCCGATTAGATCCACCACGCCTTTCTCGCCCCACAGCGTGATAGCGTGCTGCCAGGTGGTATCGCTGACCTTCTGCTGCTCCTGTAACTCCTTGCAAAAGTGATAGACCGCCCATTCATCCGGCTGCAGATCCTCTGGAAGACGCTTTTCATTAATCGCCTGCACTGCCGCGGCAGAAATACCTTTCTCGCGCGCTATCGGCGCATGAATCGCCCACTCCACAGGCTGTGACCAGTGCCGCGCGGTCATCAAAATCGCCAGTTCCGACAGGCGCTGTCCCAGCGCGCTGCGATAACGCAGGTATTCGCCCATGCGTTGCGCATGCGCCATCAGCTCGGGACTGCGCAGCAGCGGCTCGAAAGGTGGCAGCAGCGCACCGCGGGGCCCATTGATTATCTCTTCGGCCAAAGCACGCTGCTGGTCGTCCCATTCATGCTCCGCCAGTGGGGGTAAACGATTGATCACAATTTGCCGGTCTCTTCGCGAATGACGGTGTTCAGCGTGTCCACTACAAAGTCGAGCTGGCCAGGCGTGACAATAAACGGGGGGGCGATCAGGATATGGTCGCCATACTGCCCGTCAATCGTTCCACCCATTGGATAGACCATCAGCCCACGTGACATACAGTTTGCTTTGATTGCTGCGTGCAGTTTCAGGGCAGGATCGAAGGGGGTTTTGCTGGCTTTATCGCGTACCAGCTCAACGCCCGCAAACAAGCCGCGTCCACGCGTATCACCGACATGCGGTAATTCCCCCAGCACTTCACGCAATGCGCTGTGCAGGTAAGCCCCCTGTTGCCTGACCGCCTGCAGCAAATTATCGCGCGCGATCACCTGCTGCACGGCCAGGGCTGCGGACGCGGCGGTCGCGTGACAAATGTAGGTGTGCCCGTGCTGGAACAGACCGCTCCCGGCCTGCAGCGCTGAGACAATCTTCTCGCTCGCTAATACTGCGCCAATCGGCTGATAGCCGCCCCCCAGCCCCTTCGCGATGGTCACCAAATCCGGCACCACATCATCCTGTTCAAACGCATGCAATGTGCCGGTGCGTCCCATGCCGCACATGACTTCATCCGCGATATAGAGGATGCCGTATTTATCACACAGGTTGCGTACACCTTTAAGATAGCCCGGGGTAGGCGGCGTGGCGCCGGTGGTGGCTCCCACCACGGTTTCTGCACAGAAACCAATAATGGTGTCGGGACCGGCCTCAATAATGGCTTGCTCCAGCTCGTTGAGCAGACGCGTGGTGTATTGCTGCTGGGTTTCGTCTGCGCGGCGGTCGCGATACTCGTTGCAGGCCGAAACGCGGATAACGTCGATCAGCAAGGGAGCAAACTGGCGGCGGCGCCATTCGTTGCCTCCCACCGCGAGTGCGCCAAGGGTATTGCCATGATAGCTCTGCTTACGGGCGATAAATTTGGTGCGCGACGGCTGGCCGATCTCAACAAAATACTGACGCGCCAGCTTGAGCGCGGTTTCGACCGCTTCCGAACCGCCCGAAACGAAATAGGCATAGTTAAGATCGCCAGGCGCCGTGCGCGTCAGCTGTTCAGCAAGCTGTTCAACGGTGTCGCTGGTAAAAAAACTGGTGTGGGCATAGGCCAGTTGATCGATCTGGCGATGCATCGCAGCCAGAACGTCCGGATGCGCGTGGCCTAAACAGGAAACGGCGGCGCCACCGCAGGCATCCAGATACTGTTTTCCCTGTGCATCAAAAATGTACGCCCCCTGGGCGCGTACCGCCACGGCGGGCGTGTTGCGTAGACTGCGGTGAATGATATGGGTCATGCGGGTCCTGCTCCTGAATTCGCTGTGCTAATAAAGCGCATCTTGCAGGATCCATTTGTATCACGTCAATTTCATTTTGATCCAAATGCATTCTGTTTTCTTATGCCGGATGCAAATGAATTATTTTTCAGGGTTTCCCGGGCACCACATAGGCACCAGAGTCGATAAGATAGCGTTCAGCATTTTCGATTTTATTGACTGCATCCCGACCATGGCGCGCGACCAGCATCGCCAGTAAACACTCGGCGAGTCCCATGCCAGACACCACGGAAGGAAAAAACGACGGGCTGTCTATGGAAAACAGCAGCGTGCAATCGGCAGCCTGGGCTAATGGCGAGACGGGAGAATCCGTAATGGCGACGATTGTCGCGCCTGCCTGCTGGGCCGCGCGCAGGACATCGAGCGACTCACGCGAATAGGGGGCAAAACTGGTGAGTAACAGGCAATCTTGTGCTGTTAATTCGCGGGTGAACACCTCGATATTGCTCGCCAGACCATCAATGAGTGATGCTTGCCGATTGAACAGTCGATAGACATAAAACAGCGACCAGGCGATAGGAAAGCTGGCCCGGAAGCCGCAAATATAGACATTCTCAGCCGCGTCCAGCAGCGATACAGCCTGCTCCATGGCCTGATGGTTTTCATGCTGTGTGAAAGCCAAATTTGCCTGATGCGCCTGAAACACCTCTTCATACAGCTGCGGCTGAGTGCCTTTGGCAATCAATTTCTCGGCTTTGGATACATATGTATCATTGCGCAGTCCGAGTTCATCAATGAATGCGTTCTTGAGTTCACCCCAGCCGTTGTAACCCAATCGTTGCGCTAACCGCAGCAGCGTGGCGGGTTTTACACCGGCTTCGCTGGCGAAGGCACGCATCGATAGCACGACCAGCTGATTGGTATTCTGTAGAGAGAACTCGGCAGCACGCTGTAATTCTGCAGACAACTCACTGAATGTACTGACAATATTTTCCCTTGGATTCATAGCAAATAGTCCCGCTTTTTAAGGTTAGCGCTGCTGTTGTCAACTTACGTTCGATCTTCACAGACCGAACGGGTTCGCGTTGTCTCAGAAACGGATGATGAAAACACAGAGTGAATAAGTCAACGGGGAGCTGAACAGGGGGGTTATCAGATGCGCGAAACCAATCTGATGATCATTATGATAAAGGCCAAAGGTAAGACTGTTTTCTATGTAGCATAGCGCTGCTCCTCGCTCATTCCAGCCCTTCAATATTCGACTTAACCGCTTTCAGCGTCCTTCTTCGGATCCAGCCGCTCCCGGCCCGTATTGCCAGCCAGTAGGCTGCCATTTTTAGGTGAGTACGTTTGTCCGGACAATAGACGAAGGTCTCCGTACAGAGTTCATGTTGACCTGGCGCCAGTTCCGATACCTGGTAGCGGAGCAACAGTTTTGCGCTGCCCGGCGCGGCTGGAGACTGAAAAGCAATGGCATCCGGTGCGTTTTCCAGACCGAAATCAGTCCTCCAGAATTGTCCTTTTAAGCCGTAGCTGAGCTCTGAGGCTGAACTTTTCAAAAGCGTAAAGCTGTGCAACCCAAAGTTGCTGATTGAGTTAGCCTGCTGATTGCGCAGAAATCTTTGCGGCAATTGCCGCAAAGACATCAGCCGACGAATCACGGCATCTTGCCGGACGTCAAAGTTGGCAATCAACGGCAGAATATTTTCAGGATGCGCAGTAAGAATGACCGCTCGGTGTTTTTCATGAAACTGGAACTGGGGGAGAAAAGCAGGAACATCCCGCCACTGAGCAAGCGCTTTTCGGGTAACGAATCCGGGGTTCAGCATTGTTCTTCCTTGTCATCCTTTGAGCACAGCCAGAGTAACAGATGGTTTGCGGCAGACAATTACCAGGAAAACGTAGTACCGAAGCGTGCATCAACAAAACAATTACGGCTTTTAGATCCCGTTTTCAGACATGAAATCAATAAAGCAGCGAATTCTCGGGGAAAGGTGGCGTCTGGTTGCCCACAGCGCAGAAAATTGCCCTTGTCGTATACATGAACCCGATAAAACTTCTCTTAACTCTCCCTTTTCCAGTGCGTCACTCACGACAAAATCAGGAACGTAACTGATGCCCATTCCCGCAGTGCTCATGCGGATGATGGCTTCAATATTGTTGGCGGTTAAGACAGAAACCGGTGTGAAATTACTTATCCCATCCGCACCCTGCATCTCCCAGGGCTGTAGTAACCCAGTTGAGGGAAAGCGGTAGAGAATGCACTTATGGTTGTTTAAATCTTCCGGGGATGCCGGTGAACCATACTCCAGCAGATAAGCGGGGCTGGCGCAGAGAACAAAACGGAAGTTACCAAGCTTCTTCGATGTGAGCCTGGAGTCCGCAATTTCACCGCTGCGTATCGCCACATCGAACCCTTCATCAATGATGTTTACCAGCCGATCGCTGAAGTCCAGCTCCAGCTCTATAGCTGGGTAGCGGCGGGTGAAGGATGGTAGAAGGGATAACAGCAATCGATAGCCTGTTACCGGAAGAGAAACCCTGAGTTTGCCAGAAGGCTGAGCAATATGGCGGGTCAGTTCGGCCTCCGCGTCCTGCAACTGTTCCAGGATCTGCTGACAACGAACCAGTAATACCGCTCCTTCTGCCGTCAGGCTTACGCTCCGGGTGCTGCGATTGAAAAGCCTGACGCCCAGTTTTTGTTCAAGCCTGGCAACATTTTTGCCAACGGCTGACGCTGAAATGCCTAGCAATCTTGCTGCCTGAACAAAGCTCAGCGTTTCCGCGGTCCTGACAAACGAGGTGAGTGACGTCAAACTATCCATTGATTATGAACTTTATCTCTATTCAGTTGGTATTTTCAGTCTATTTATCTTGCTAATTGTCCGCAATAACATGTTTCACGTATTTCTCGCGAACCAGGATAACCCGATGCGTTCTTTCATAACTTCATTTCTCCGGCTTGCAGGAAGCCCCGCCGCCGCCTCAATTTTCGTGGCGGCCATACTGCTGCCGGTCAGTTTTACCGGTGGAGTGGTGACCACCCCTGCAATCAGCCATGCACTTGGCGGTTCCGCTGCGGCACTCTCATGGTTGACGAATGGATTCATGCTGACCTTCGGTAGCTTTCTCCTGTCAGCAGGCATAATGGCAGATGCAGCAGGCAGAAAACGGGTATTCATCCTGGGATTATTGATCTTTGGCCTCAGCAGTTCGCTCATATTCTTGGCCAATAATCTCTTTTTAATCAGCGTGCTCAGGTCACTACAGGGTATCGCAGCAGCGATGACTTTAGCGGGCGGGAGTGCTGTGCTCGCTCAGCTCTATGAGGGCGTTGCCCGAACCCGGGCATTCAGTATCCTGGGGACGATGTTTGGCACAGGATTAGCCTTCGGCCCTCTGGTTATTGGGTTTATCACTGATGTTCTGGGCTGGCGGTGGGTATATGCCTTGATGGCGCTGATCTCCGGAACGGTCATGCTGGCGGGCTCGTTGTTTATTTCCATATCGGAAAAAAGTGAACACCGACAGGTGGATTACGCAGGCTTAGCGCTGTTTACCGCTGCGCTGGTTCTGTTTACCGCGGGGGTCATGCTGGTGCCTGTCTGGGGATTCTTATCCCTCTCCAACCTTGCTCTGTTTGCTACCGATTTACTGCTTTTTATCACGTTTATAGTGCGCTGCCTGAACGTCGAAAATCCTGTATTCGACTTATCTCTTGTGCGCGAGCCGCGTTTTGCCGGCGTCTTGTTGCTGCCGGTAGCAACCTGCTATTGCTATGTTGTACTGTTGATAATCCTCCCGCTGCATTTTATGGGCGGTGACGGCCTGAGCGAGACACAGAGTGCGTTTTATCTCATGGCACTGACGGCTCCGATGCTGATCGTTCCCTCACTCGCCGCCTTAATGACCCGGTGGTTTAATCCCGGGGCTGTTTCTGCCGCAGGACTCATGTTATCCGCAGCCGGATTGCTTATTCTCGGGCAGGCTTTACAGAGCACCAGTAGCAACCTCTTAGTGTTTTCACTGGTTTTAACCGGTGCGGGCGCCGCGCTTCCATGGGGGCTGATGGATGGCCTGGCTATTTCCTCCGTGCCTGTCGAAAAATCCGGTATGGCAGCAGGCCTGTTTAATACTGTTCGCGTTGCGGGAGAGGGCATTGCGCTTGCTATGGTGTCAGCATTTTTAGTGGAAATGAACGCGCTCAATCTTAGAAAGAACCTCTCCGGTTATGCGTCAAAAAGTATTGATAGTGCCGCTTCATGGCTGGGAAGTGGCAATATTGAACGGGCCGCCGCTCTTTTGCCGGAACTTTCTCATCCATTACTCAGGGAAAGTTATGATTCAGCCTATGTCTGGCTCTTTCGTCTCCTCGCCGTCATCACTGCGCTTTGCGCATTCCTGGTCTGGCGAATGTTAGGGCGGATAAGTCCCGTTTATACCTCCTTACCTTCAGCGGAGTCCCGGCCCCGACCCCCGCGTTAGCGCAAGGTCTTGCCGCGTTGCCAGCGACGACTTTCCAAACTGCACCCTATGCGTTTATGGTGTTGTTTCACCCTCACAGGGCATCAGGTGTCATCTATGACGAATGCAAAAGCCAACAAAGACTGGGTCAGACTGGCGCAACAACCCGGGAAAATAGAGCGCATTGAGGCGTATTTCAGCGGCCATGGCTATGAGCCGCATCGCCATGACACTTACGCCATAGGCCGGACCTTGTCCGGGGTGCAGAGTTTTCACTATCGGGGGAGTCAACAACATAGCCTTCCGGGCGGAACGATGGTCCTGCACCCGGACGAAGTGCATGATGGAGAAGCGGGAACAACAGAGGGATTCCAGTATCGAATGCTGTATATCGATCCGGCGTTAATTCAAAAAATCCTGGGCGGAAAGCCTTTGCCATTTATTCCCGGCGGGATTTCATCCGATCCCCGGCTTTTTGCCGCGACCGAACCGCTGTTAAAAGCGCCAGAAGAATCTGTCGATACGCTGGAAGAAGACGATGCGCTCTACGATCTCGCCCACGCGCTGGCCATCGTGGGAGGGCAACGTTTTCGCCGGAACAAGGTGGATTATCAATCCGCAGAGCGCGCGCGCGAATATATACACACTGAATTCATTCAGAACATTACGCTGGATACCTTATCCACCGTCAGTGGCAGGGATCGCTGGAGCCTGAGCCGGGATTTTCGTGCGCTTTATGGAACGAGTCCCTATCGCTATGTGACCATGCGTCGTCTTGAATACTGTCGACGCCTAATTCAGGCAGGCTTGTCGCTTGCTGAGGCTGCCGCTGCCGCGGGGTTTTCCGATCAAAGTCATATGACACGACAGTTTATAAAAACGTTAGGGATCTCTCCGGGACGCTGGCAAAAATTCATCCAAAACAGCCGTGCCTGATTTGCACGATCGTTCAAGACCGGCACGCTGACCTTATTCTATCCTGGACGCTTCTCAACCATAGGAAGTGTCTCCATGTATCAACCTGTTAATTTAGAAAATAAATTTTCTCTCTTCGACGCGCACTGGCAGCCGAAAGTCATCGCCCGGATGAACGACTATCAGTTTAAAATCGTCAAAATATCGGGTGATTTTATATGGCACGCGCATCCTGAAACCGATGAGGCATTCATCGTGGTCGAGGGCGTGTTACGTATTGATTTTCGTGACGGACATGTGCTCGTCAATCAGGGGGAAATGTACGTAGTGCCAAAAGGCGTTGAACATAAAACGTCTGCTGAAACGACGGTAAAAATGATGATGATAGAACCTTGCGGGGTCCTGAATACCGGACACGAAGGCGGGGATCGCACCGCAGAGAACGATGTCTGGATTTAACGTCGGAGGCTGCATTTCCGGGTGGCGACTGCGCCTTACCCGGCCTACAAGAGAAAAAAGAAAAGCGACACGAACCGTAGGCCCGTGCAAGCGAAGCGCCGCCGGGCACAGCCACACTGCCGTCACCCTTCGCTCAGCATCGTCAAAAACCGCTTCACCGTCCGCGAGCGTTCAAACCGCCGCCAGCAGAGCGCGATATCGGTATAAAGCTCCGGTGAACTCAGCGTGTGATAGGTGACATTCGGCGGCGAAATGGCCGCCATGGATTTGGGGACCAGCGCGAACCCGCCGCCTGCGGAAACCATGCTCAGGGAGGACGAAAGCTGCGACGACTGCAGCGCGTGCTGCACGTCAATCCCGGCCCGCTCGCAGCAGCCGTGAACCCGGTCATACAGGCCCGGCGCGACCTCCTGCGGGAACAACACCACCGGCGTCTCCCGAAGCTGCTCTAACGCCAGCGAATCGCACGCCGCCAGCGGATGATCGCGATGCAGCGCCACCACCATCGGCTCCCGATCGAGGATTTTTAACTCGAACGCCTTGCTGCTCTCGCACGGCAGGCGCACGAAGGCGATATCCAGTTCACCCTCTGCCAGCATCGTCGTCAGCGACGACATATTGGCTTCCACCTGGTGAACCTGCACCGCCATGTTCTGCACCTGAAACTGGCGAATCAGGGTAAAGATTTTGGGATGAAAAGCGTCGGAGCTGGTAATGCCAATCGACAGGTTGCCGTTCAGCCCGCGCGCGATGCCGCGGGCTTTCTCCAGCGCGGCATCGCTCAGCGCCAGGATCTTGCAGGCATCCTCGTAGAAGGCTTCTCCCGCTTCGGTCAGCTCCACGCCTCGCGTCAGACGTCTGAACAGCGGCGTACCCACTTCCTCTTCGAGCCGTTTGATTTGCTGACTCAGAGGAGGTTGTGAAATACCCAGCGCTTCGGCCGCCCTGGTGAAGTGTCGCTCGCGTGCTACCGCGACAAAATACCGCAGATAACGAAGTTCCATATCTAAAACGTCTCAAACCAGCATGGTTTCTATATTGGAACTCTCTGCTGAATCGGGTCAACATTTATTTAACCTTTCTAAATAAAGTTGAAGAGGAAGAGCATGATGATGCATTCATCTGCCTGCGACTGTGAGGCCAGTTTGTGCGAGACCCTGCGCGGGTTCTCCGCCCAGCATCCTGACAGCGTGATCTATCAGACATCGCTAATGA
This sequence comes from Enterobacter sp. DC4, assembly GCF_000568095.1. Lineage (NCBI taxonomy): Bacteria > Pseudomonadati > Pseudomonadota > Gammaproteobacteria > Enterobacterales > Enterobacteriaceae > Enterobacter > Enterobacter sp. DC4. Next base: position 14,831 of record NZ_AZUB01000001.1, read on the forward strand.
GCGCCCTGTTAAGCGGCGTGTATGAAGGAGAGACCACCATCGCCGATCTGCTGGCACACGGTGATTTTGGTCTGGGTACCTTCAACGAGCTGGACGGCGAAATGATTGCCTTCAGCAGCCAGGTGTACCAGCTGCGCGCCGACGGCAGCGCCCGGGCCGCGAAGCCGGAGCAGAAAACGCCGTTCGCGGTCATGACCTGGTTCCAGCCGCAGTACCGCAAAACTTTCGATGCGCCGGTGAGCCGTCAGCAGATCCACGACGTCATCGACCAGCAGATCCCCTCCGATAACCTGTTCTGCGCGCTGCGCATCGACGGCAACTTCCGTCACGCCCACACCCGCACCGTACCGCGCCAGAAGCCGCCGTACCGCGCGATGACCGACGTGCTGGACGACCAGCCGGTGTTCCGCTTTAACCAGCGCGAGGGTGTGCTGGTCGGGTTCCGCACGCCGCAGCATATGCAGGGCATCAACGTGGCGGGCTATCACGAGCATTTCATCACCGACGACCGTCAGGGCGGGGGCCATCTGCTCGACTACCAGCTGGAGAGCGGCGTCCTCACCTTCGGTGAAATTCACAAGCTGATGATCGATCTGCCCGCCGACAGCGCCTTTTTACAGGCCAACCTTCACCCCAGCAATCTGGATGCGGCGATCCGTGCCGTCGAAAACTAACAGGAGAACTACCGTGAACAGTGAGAAACAGTCACGTCAGTGGGCGCACGGCGCCGATTTGGTTGTTGGCCAGCTGGAAGCGCAGGGCGTGAAGCAGGTGTTCGGGATCCCGGGGGCGAAAATCGACAAGGTCTTTGACTCCCTGCTGGATTCCTCCATCGAAATTATTCCGGTGCGTCACGAAGCCAACGCGGCGTTTATGGCGGCGGCGGTAGGGCGTCTGACCGGCAAGGCCGGGGTAGCGCTGGTGACCTCCGGGCCCGGCTGTTCCAACCTGATCACCGGCATTGCCACCGCCAACAGCGAAGGCGACCCGGTGGTGGCGCTGGGCGGGGCGGTGAAGCGGGCAGATAAAGCCAAGCTGGTGCACCAGAGCATGGACACCGTCGCCATGTTCAGCCCGGTCACCAAATACGCCGTGGAGGTGAGTGCGCCGGACGCGATTGCTGAGGTGGTTTCCAACGCGTTTCGCGCCGCCGAGCACGGCAGGCCGGGGGGCGCATTCGTCAGCCTGCCGCAGGATATTGTTGACCAGCCCGCCACGGGGGCAATTTTGCCCGCCAGCGGTCCCACGCTGATGGGGCCGGCACCGGAATCCGCCATCAACGACGTGGCGAAGCTTATCGAGAAGGCCAAAAACCCGGTCATTCTGCTGGGGCTGATGGCGAGCCAGCCAGCCAACAGTGCCGCGCTGCGCAAGCTGCTGGAGAAAAGCCGCATTCCGGTTACCAGCACCTATCAGGCCGCCGGGGCGGTGAACCAGGAGCACTTCACCCGCTTCGCCGGACGCGTCGGTCTCTTCAATAACCAGGCGGGCGACCGGCTGCTCCATCTGGCGGATCTGATTATCTGCATCGGCTATAGCCCGGTGGAATACGAGCCGTCCATGTGGAACAGCGGCGACGCCACGCTGGTGCACATCGATGTGCTGCCTGCCTATGAAGAACGAAACTACGTGCCGGATCTGGAGCTGGTGGGGGACATCGCCGAAACGCTGAATCAGCTCGCTAACCGTATCGACCATAAGCTTGAGCTAAGCCAGCGGGCCTCCGAAATTCTGGTCGATCGCCAGCATCAGCGCGATCTGCTCGATCGTCGCGGCGCCTCGCTCAACCAGTTTGCCCTGCATCCGCTGCGCATCGTGCGCGCCATGCAGGACATCGTGAATAACGACGTGACGCTCACCGTCGACATGGGCAGCTTCCACATCTGGATCGCCCGCTATCTCTACAGCTTCCGGGCGCGTCAGGTGATGATCTCCAACGGTCAGCAGACCATGGGCGTCGCGCTGCCGTGGGCCATTGGCGCGTGGCTGGTCAACCCGAGCCGCAAGGTGGTTTCGGTCTCCGGTGACGGCGGCTTCCTGCAGTCGAGCATGGAGCTGGAAACCGCGGTGCGCCTCAACGCTAACGTGCTGCACATCATCTGGGTGGATAACGGCTACAACATGGTTGCCATTCAGGAAGATAAAAAATACCAGCGTCTTTCCGGCGTCGAGTTCGGCCCGGTCGATTTCAAAGTCTATGCCGACGCCTTTGGCGCGAAAGGCTTTGCCGTGGAGAGCGCCGACGCGCTCGAACCCACGCTGCGTGCGGCGATGGATGTGGATGGCCCGGCCGTGGTGGCCATTCCCGTCGACTACAGCGATAACCCGCTGCTGATGGGCCAGCTCCATCTCAGCCAGATTTTGTGAATCAACATAAGGACAGAGAAATGCAAAAAGTTGCTCTCGTAACAGGCTCAGGCCAGGGGATTGGTAAAGCGATCGCGCTTCGCCTGGTGAAGGATGGCTTTGCCGTCGCCATCGCCGACTATAACGTTGAGACGGCAAGAGCCGTCGCCGATGAAATCATCCGTAACGGCGGGAACGCCGTCGCCGTGAAGGTGGATGTCTCTGACCGCGAACAGGTATTTGCGGCGGTGGAGAAAGCCCGCACCGCGCTGGGCGGCTTCAACGTGATCGTCAATAACGCCGGGATTGCGCCGTCTACCCCAATTGAATCCATCACGCCGGATATTGTCGACAAGGTCTACAACATTAACGTGAAAGGGGTGATCTGGGGGATCCAGGCCGCGATTGACGCGTTCCGCAAAGAGGGGCACGGCGGCAAGATCATCAACGCCTGCTCCCAGGCGGGCCACACCGGCAACCCGGAGCTGGCCGTCTACAGTTCCAGCAAGTTCGCGGTGCGCGGCTTAACCCAGACCGCGGCACGGGATCTCGCGCCGCTGGGGATAACCGTTAACGCCTACTGCCCGGGCATCGTTAAAACGCCGATGTGGGCAGAGATCGACCGTCAGGTCTCCGAGGCGGCGGGTAAACCGCTCGGTTACGGGACTGAAACCTTTGCCAAACGCATTACGCTTGGCCGCCTGTCCGAACCGGAAGATGTCGCCGCCTGCGTCTCATACCTGGCTGGGCCGGATTCCGACTACATGACCGGCCAGTCGCTCTTAATTGATGGTGGGATGGTGTTCAACTAAATTCTAATAAGCTCTGACATGAGTTTTTCCCCTGCACCCGTGCAGGGGCTTTTTTTTGTCTCCCCCGCCATTGTGCATTACACTGCGCGCTGCAAAACTTTAGTCATTACGATCTGACAGGCGGTAACAGCGATGAACGGTACAATCACAACGTGGTTTAAAGATAAAGGCTTTGGATTTATCAAAGATGAAAACGGCGATAACCGCTATTTTCATGTGATTAAGGTCGCGAACCCCGATCTGATTAAGAAAGATGCCGCGGTGACCTTCGAGCCAACCACCAACAACAAAGGCCTTTCCGCCTACGCGGTGAAGGTGATCCCGGAAAGCAAACATCTCTATATCGCAGGCGAGCGCGTGAAGCTCACCTCCATCAAATCCTTCGTGGTGTTTAACGAAGAAGAGCCGGTTGATACCAAAATCGACAAAGAGAATGCGGTGCTGTCGGTGGGGCTGCTGATGAACAGCATCAAGCCGAAATCCGAGAAAAAGCCGGGCGAAATGCGCACGGTGAAGAAGCTGGCGATCACCACCTTCCAGAACACGACGCTGATCTTCACCGAAGATGAGATCGATATTGATGCCACGGTGAAGCTGCTGAAGTGATTGTTTGCCGGGTGGCGGCGATGCCTTACCCGGCCTGGAAAACTTAACCCATCCTGTGCTCGCCCCGTAACATCGCCTCACGGTCAAACACCTTCTGGATCTCCCCGTGCGACATAAACGCCGCCCGGTCGGACATATGGGCAATCACGTCCGCATCGTGACTCACCAGCAGATAGGTCATCTCGTGCTCGGCCTTCAGGCGGTTGAGCAGGTTCAGGATCTCCGCCTGCACGGACATATCCAGCGCCGAGGTCGGCTCGTCCAGCAGCAGAAGCTGCGGGCGCAGCAGCAGCGCGCGGGCAATGGCCACGCGCTGACGCTGGCCGCCGGAAAGCTGGTGCGGGTAGCGCCTGCCCGCGTCGGCGGAGAGCCCCACCTGCAGCAGCGCATTGGCCACCTTTTCCGCGATCTGCGTCTCGCCGTGGATGCTTAACGGCTCCGACAGCGTGCGCGCAATGGTGTGGTTCGGATGCAGCGACGCCCACGGATCCTGAAACACCATCTGCACGTTGCGGCGAAGCTCGCCTTCAAAACGTCGCCCTGGCGTTAACGCTTTTCCCAGCAGCGCAATATTGCCGCGCCACTCGCGCTGCAGCCCAGCCAGCACGCGCAGAAGGGTCGATTTGCCGCAGCCGGATTCACCAATCAGGCTGAACGTCTCGCCTCTCTCAATGCTAAAGCTGGCGGCAGAGACCGCCGTTTTTTCCCCGAAGGTGACCTGCACCTGGTTAACCTCAACGAGCGCCATCGTTGGCCTCCTTCCACGGCTGTGAACGGTCGAGCGTCGGCAGCATCTGTCCATAAGTATGGGCGTCTGGACGACAGGTCCACAGGGTTCGCGTGTACGGATGCGTCGCCTGCGGGAGCTGGCTCGCTGTCATCTCATCCACCTTTTCGCCCTGATACATCACCAGCACGCGGTCGCAGTGCTCCGCCACCAGCGGCAGATCGTGGCTGATTAACAGCATCGCCATCCGGCGTTCTTCGCACTGCTGCACCAGCAGTTCGAGGATCTGGCTACGCAGGCGGGCGTCCAGCGCGGAGGTCGGTTCGTCGGCAATCAGCACCTGCGGGTTGTTGACGAGCGCAATCGCAATCATCACCCGCTGGCCCATGCCCCCGGAAAGCTCACCGGGGTAGCGGGACAGCACGTTCTCGCTCAGCCCGACGGCGCGGATGATGTCGTGAATGCGTGCCTGGCGTTCTGAACGCGGCAGCCGCTGATGTAGCGTAAGCGCCTCATCAAGCTGGGCGGCGACGGTTTTCACGGGGTTAAGGGCGTAGCGCGGGTCCTGCAGGACCATCGCAATCCCGTTGCCGCGCAGCGCCTGCCAGCGGCGGGGGCTTAGGGTCAGCAGGTCGTTGCCGAGCACGTTAAGCCGGTTAGCGCTTACGATGCCGGGCTTACGCACCAGCCCCATCAGGGCGCGGGCGGACATCGACTTGCCGGAGCCGGATTCCCCCACCAGCGCCAGCCGCTCGTTGCCAAGCGTGAAGCTCAGGTTGTTGACCACGCGCGCGGCGGGGTAGTCGATATTCAGCGCATCGACGATGACGCGGTCTTCAGTCATGCTGTGGCTCCAGTACGTCGCGCAGGCCGTCGCCTAACAGGTTAAACGCCAGGCTGGCAAACAGAATCGCCCCGCCCGGAATGGCGGCAATCCACCACTGGTCGAAAATGACCTGCATGCCGTCGGCGATCATCGCGCCCCATTCGGCCATGGGCGGCCGTGCGCCAAGGCCGAGGAAGCCCAGACCGGCGGCGGCCAGAATAATCCCCGCCAGATCCAGCGCCAGGCGCACAATCGCGGATGGCAGGCACAGGGGCAGAATATGGCCGACCAGCAGGCGCAGGCCGCGAATGCCCATCATCTCGGCGGCGGCCAGATAATCGCTGTGGCGCAGACGCTGAATTTCACTCCGCGCCTGACGCGCATAGGCAGGCCAGGTGGTTAAGGCCAGCGCCAGCGCGCCGTTGACCAGCCCCGGACCGAGCATCGCCACAAACGCGAAGGCGAGGATCAGGCGCGGCATCGACATCACCACGTCGGTGAAGCGCATCAGGATGCGCTCCATCCAGCCGCCGTAGTAGCCGGACAAAATCCCCACCAGCAGCCCGGCAGGCAGGGTGATAACGGTAACCAGCGCCACCAGCCCGAGCGCCGGACGGGTGCCATAAATCAGGCGCGAGAGCAGGTCGCGCCCGTAGCTGTCGGTACCCAGCCAGTGCTGGCCGTTCGGGGCCTGTAAGCGCGCGGCGGCGTCCTGCCAGTTCGGGTCAAGCGGCGCGAGCCAGGGGGCGAACAGGGCGATAAACACCAGCAGCGCGATGGCCACCAGCCCGCAAAACGCGGCAGGGGAGCGGCGCAGGCGGCTTAAGAAAAGATAAAACGGCATCAGCGCACCCTGGGATCGGTCGCCCGCACGAGCAGGTCGGTAAGGTTATTGATCAGCACGAAGCAGACGCCAATCAGCAGCGTGCCACCCATGATGGCGGTGGTGTCTCCGGCGAACAGGGCGGTGGTGAGGTAGCGCCCGATCCCCGGCCAGGAGAAGACGGTTTCGGTCAGTACCGCGCCTTCCAGCATGCTGGTGTAGGCCAGGGCAATCACCGTCAGCAGGGTGCCGCGAATGTTTGGCAGCACGTGGCGCAGCAGGATGGTCATTTCCCCGGCTCCCTTGGCGCGGGCGAGCAGGATGTACTCTTTGTTCATTTCGCTCAGGCAGGCGGATCGCGTCAGGCGGGTGATGCTCGCCAGCGAGTAATAGGCCAGCAGCAGCACCGGCAGCACCAGGTGGCTGAGGGCGTTGCGAAACGCCTCGCGGTCGCCGGAAAGCCAGGTATCCACCAGCGCAAAGCCGGTGCGCGGTTCGACGGTAAACTGCCAGATATCGTCCAGCCTGCCGGGACCCGCGCTCCACTGCAGCTTCGCGTAGAACAGGGCCAGCATCAGCAGGCCGAGCCAGAAAATCGGTACCGAGTTGCCGAGCAGGGTGAGGGTTCTGATGGCGAGATCGAGCGGCGAACCGGCGTAGCGGGCGCATAGCACCCCGCCAATCACGCCGAGCACGGCTCCGATGATCAAGGCAAGGGTCGCCAGCTCCAGCGTGGCGGGGAAGGCGTGCAGCAGATCCTGCAGCACCGGCTGTCCGGTGGCGCTGGCGGTGCCTAAATCCCCGTGGGCGAGGTTTTGCAGATAGTGCCAGAACTGCACGGGCAGGGGCCGATCCAGCCCGAGCTGGTGGCGAACCTGATCGTACGTCGACTGGCTGGCGTGATCGCCGACGATCTGCAGCACGCGATCGACAGGTGAAAAGGCCGAAAGCGCAAACGTGACGAGCAGCAGCCCGAAGAGCGTGAGCAGCAGGGTCAGCAGACCCTGGAGCACGCGGGTGGAAAGATGTGGCATGGGAAATCTCTTCACGCCGGGTGGCGGCTTCGCCTTACCCGGCCTACAAAAACCGAGAACGTAGGCCGGGTAAGCGCAGCGCCACCCGGCAACAAGCCTACTTCGTAACGCGATCGTACCAGACCATATCCGCGTTCAGCCCCTGCTGATACCCCTTCACGTTATCGCGCACCACGATCTGGGTTTTGCCCTGATCGACAAATACGTATGGCGAGCTCTGCTGCAGCTGTTCCTGCATCTTCTTGTACAGATCCAGACGCTTCGCCGGATCCGGTTCGGCAACCGCCGCCAGCGTGGCCTTGTTCAGCTCCGGGATTTTCCAGCCGTTCAGACCGGCCACGGTGCTGGACTTCCCGTCGTTCCACGCGAAGGCGCTGGCGTTAGAGTGCGCATCGAAGTAGTCCGGGATCCACAGACGAATCGCCGCCTGATGCTGCTTAGCGCGCACGCGGGCATAGACCTGGCTCCCGGCGGCAGGCAGCAGATCCACCTTCACGCCACCCTGAGCAAAGCTCGCCTGCATCGACTGGGCGATGGTGATAAACGGCGGCTTGTTCTCCACGTCCAGCGTGAAGTGCGCGTCCTTAATGCCCGCTTTGGCGAGAATGGCTTTCGCTTTTGCCGGGTCAAATTTAAACGGATTGTCTTCCAGCGCGCCCGGCAGGCCGACCGGCAGGAAGCTCTGGTGAACAAAGTACTGGCCTTTCAGCAGGTTTTTGGTAATGCCTTCATAGTCCACCAGCCAGCGCGACGCTTCCCAGAAGGCCGGGTTATTCAGCAGCGGGTTAGCGCTGTTGCCGGTGTTAAACACCAGGTAATTCTGCTCGGCGGATGGAATGCTCAGCACCTTCACGCCCGGCTTGCCGTCGAGCGCGCTAATCTGGTCTGCACCCAGATCGCGCGCCACATCCGCATCACCCTGCTGGATCAGCAGGCGGCGTGAAGCCGGATCGGGGACGTTTTTAATTATGATGCTTTTCAGCTTCGGCGCGCCGCCGGGCGCGGAGTCGTTAGCTTCCAGTACGATGGCCTGATGCGGCTGATAGACGCGCATTTTGAACGCGCCGCTGCCCGCCGAGTGCATTTTCAGCCACGCGTTACCGAAGTCATTATCCTTCACGTTCGCGGCGACCTGCTTTTCATCGACGATAGAGGCAATCGGCGTGGAGAGAATATTCAGCGCCACCGACGGGCTGACGTCCGCCGTCCAGTGCAGCTGGAGGGTGTGATCGTCCACCTTTTTCAGCTGGCTGGCGATGTTGCTCGCGTCCCAGCCCAGCACGTTGAGGATAAAGGCCGGGGATTTGTTCAGCGTCACGGCGCGGGTGTAAGAGAAAATCACGTCTTCCGGGCGCAGCGGGTTGCCGGAGGCAAATTTCGCATCGGGTTTAAGCTTGATGGTCAGGGTTTTTGCTGCCGCGTCCGCTTCCCAGCTTTCTGCCAGAATCGGCGTGATTTTTTCCGGATTATCGCGGTCCGGCTGGACCAGACGCTGGTACAGGCTCGGCACGGTCTGGATGCTGGAGAGCTCGTTGGCTTCGGCCGGGTCGAGGCTCACGATGTCATCAAGCCCCTGGGCAACCACCAGCGTGTTGGGCGGAGTAGCGGCGTGGGCTGCGCCTGAGAGCGCAGCCAGCACCAGTAACGGCAACAGTTTTTTCGTCATAGCGATCCCTGAGAAGAATATATTGTGATTGTTTTATGCTCCGCTACGTTAGGTCGACTGTGACATTCCACAAAGTCGAAATTCAGCTTTACTTATGCCTTCCGGGAATATCGCATGCGCTCGGGCTATTAAAATATGCTGCTTTTCGCGCACTTTTTAACCTGATATAACAAATGCCTTACCTTTCAGGGAGTCACCGCCGTGCCCGAAATCAATCAACATGGTCAAACCGTTAACGATCTCGTACCCGACTGGAAAGGCGCGCGCGTGTTAACCCGCACGCCGCTGTTCGGCCAGTATTGCCGCCTGGAGCCGCTGGACGCCGATCGCCACGCGGCCGATCTCTATGAGGCCTACGCGCTGGGCGACGATAGCGACTGGACGTGGCTTGCCAGCACGCAGCCAGCGAACGTGGAAGCCACCGCGCACTGGGTCATGGCGAAGGTGATGGACGATGAGCTGGTGCCGTTTGCCGTCATTGACTTACGCACCGAACGTGCGGTGGGGCTGGTGAGCTATATGGCCAACGAGCGGCTGCTGGGGTCGGTGGAGATCGGGCACGTCACCTGGTCGCGCAAGATGAAAGGTTCCCGCATCGGCACTGAAACGGTGTGGCTGCTGCTGAAAAATGCGTTTGAGCACGGCTACCGGCGCCTCGAGTGGAAGTGCGATTCGATGAACGTTGCCTCACGCAGGGCGGCGGAGCGGCTGGGGTTTGTCTGGGAAGGGCGCCTGCGCCAGAAGCTGGTGCGCAAAGGGCGCAACCGCGACAGCGATATGCTTTCTATTATTGACGGCGAATGGCCGCAAAGAGACGCGGAGCTGCGCGCCTGGCTGGCGGCGGAGAATTTTGACGACGACGGGCGTCAGATAAAGCGTCTTGAGGCGTTTCGGTTATAAGTTTTTTATGTAGGGTACAGCGTAAACGCGCGGCTAATCCGCGGAAATCGCGATTTCTATCAGATTGGTTTTTCCTGACTGTAGCCCGCGCGCTACCGCTTCGGCGATATCTGCAGCCTCGGTTACCCGGCAGCAGTGGACGCCCATGGCGGTGGCCAGCGACTGAAAATCGATATGCGGGTTCACCAGGTCCATCCCGATAAAACGCCCCAGCCGCGTTGAGCTGTAGTCGGCCTGGCTCTTCATAAAGTTTTTCAGGATGTTGTACTCCCTGTTATTCATGACGATAAAGGTGACCGGCAGATTTTCGTGTGCCGCCGTCCAGAGCGCCTGCGGCGAGTACAGGGAGGCTCCGTCACCTATCAGGCAGACCACCGGCTCCCGTCCGCGTCCCAGCGAGTGCCCTACTGAGGCAGGCATCCCCCAGCCCAGTCCGCCGCCGCGCATAAAGTAGTAGCGCGGGTGCTGCTGGTCGGAAATAAACCGGCGAACGTGTCTGGCCGTTGCAATCGCCTCGTCGACAATCGTGATGCCCGGCGGAACGGATTTTATCACCTCGTAGGCCGCGACCATCGGCGAAATCGCCGGGCGCAGCCGCTCGGCAGCCAGACGTTCTTCCTGCTGCCGCCACTCTTTTTCACGTTCAGCACGTGCCGTTTTGAGCAGCCGCTGATGTGTCAGTTTGCTTGCCACCCGGCGTTGCTCAAGCTTCGGTAACAGCTCCTTCAGGGAGAGTTTGATATCCCCCATCACCGAGAGGCGGGTGGCGTAGGTGCGGCCCAGCTCGTTCATGTCGGCTGAAAGCTGATAAACCGCGCACGAACCCGGGATCGCGTCCCCTTCGCTGTACAAAATAGTGATCAGGCTTCTGCCGCCGATGATGAATACGGCATCGTAGGCATTGATGATGCTGGCGATTTCGCTGGCGGTGGTGGGCATATTGCCCCGCCAGAGCGCGTGCTGAGTGGGAAAAGGCAAATTCAGCGGCCAGGAGGAGCCATAGACGTGGGCGCTGAGCGCTTCCGCCAACTGGACAATCTCCTGCGTCGAGCCGCTGGAGTGCACCTCATCGCCCGCCACAATCATGATCCTGCCGGGCGTAACCTGGCTCAGTTCTTCGGCCAGTTCGTCCAGCGAGCCCGCCACGGTGTGGTAGTTCACTTTAGAGGCCGTTTGTATCCCGGCGTCGCTGAGCTCTTCCATCACGTTCATTGGCAGAGAGAGCAGCACCGGACCGGCCGGAGGATAGCTGGCAGCGTGAAACGCGCGGCGCACCAGCACCGGGAGCTGGTCGGCGCTGGTGACCTCCTGCGCCCATTTCATGACCGGGGAGCCAATGGAAACAATATCATCATACAGCAGCGGATCGCGGACATAGTGCCGCGTATCCTGCTGTCCGACGGTGACCACCAGCGGGGTTTTCATGATCCGCGAATTAATCAGATTCCCCATGCCGTGCCCCAGACCGCTGGCGGTATGCAAATTGATAAAGCCCGTTTTGCCGGAGGCTTTCGCATAGCCGTCAGCAATCGCCACTACGGTGCTCTCCTGTAGCGCCAGAATATAATGAATATTTTCATGGCGAAGCAGGGCATCAATGAGCGGAAGCTCGGTGGTACCGGGGTTGCCAAAAATATATTCCACGCCTTCACTCTCCAGCACTTCAAGAAGAATATCGGCACCCGTTCGCATATTGAGATCTGATAAGGACGTTAATGATTTAATCATACTGACACCTCATTCAGTATTATTTAATCCAGGCTAAAATTCTTCCTGCGTTGGCCGAACAACAATTTCATTAATATCAACGTTGCCAGGCTGTTCTATGGCAAATAAAACCGCGCGGGCAATCGCGTCAGCCGGAATAGCCTGCTTATAAAACTCATGGAGAAATTTTTTGCTCTCTTCGTCAGAGCTACCGAATTGCAGTTCGCTTTCAACGGCGCCGGGGGAAATAAGCGTCGTGCGGAGGGTTTTACCCGCTTCCTGACGTAAGCCTTCACTCAGCGCGCGGACGGCGAATTTCGTGGCGCTGTACACCACGCCGCCAGGCGCCAGCACCTTGATGCCCGCGACGGAGGCAACGTTAATAAAATGCCCACTGCCCTGACGCTGGAACACCGGGAAAGCGGCAGCGATGCCGTATAGCACCCCTTTCAGATTGGTATCAATCATCTTGTCCCATTCGTCGGTTTTCAGCTCGCTAAGGGGGGCGATAGCCATAAAGCCCGCGTTGTTGATCAGCACATCCACGCGCTGGTAGGCGGCAACGGCAGCGTCAATGGCGCACTGAACCTCTTCCTGACGGGTGACATCGGCCTTAACGGCAATAGCCTTGCCGCCTTGCTGAATAATCTGATCCACCAGGGCATTAATTCTGTCCAGACGGCGCGCCACCAGCACCAGCGAAAACGCGTTATTCGCTAAATGGAGGGCAATCGCCTGACCAATACCGCTGCTGGCACCGGTAATGACAACAACCTTGTTTGCACTATTATTCATGATCTTATCTCGCTATTGAGTGATGCAAAAAATAAAAGGCAGAGAAGCGTTAATGAATAATGACAAATTCATTAACGCGGTTTTGGATATATTGTGTATCGGGAATAAAATGATGTTCGTTTAAAACTTAATGGAGTGCGGGAGAGTCTGTCAATGTCGTTTTTTTATAATTAAATTAATTACAGGCTTAATATTTAATTCTTATAGGTAACCGATAATAGTATATAAATGAAATGGGGTCACGATAGCGGCCCTGCGAACAGGGCCTGAGGATTACAATTTGCCACTGTAAAGCACCGGGCCAGTGGGAAGTCCAGTGGGCGAGCCGCCCTCTGGTTCAAGGCTTATGGCTATCGTGGCGTCAGGTGGAAGCGTTGTGTTCCTGAGAGTGACGCGTGTGGGGATGTCGTTATGCAGCAGCCCCATGGATACCGGCGCCTGCCCGCCTGGGATCAGCCAAAGCTGCAGGCTGTGTTGCGCCGCGACGGCCGTTGGTCGAAGAGGGGCAATGCTCAGGTGTTGACGGCTGGCGTCCGCGCTGACGACCCACTGTCCGTGCTGTTGGGTATCGTTGAGTACCATCAGCGGAGCGAGTTCCGGGGTACGGATGGCATACCAGGCAACGACCGACAGGGCGGCGAGGGAGGCCGCAGCCATCCAGCCGACATAAGGCCGACTTTTGCGTAAAGGCTTTTTGGGCGGCAGATCGAGGGCGATTCTCTTCCACACCGTCTCGGGTGGAGGGACGGGCACAAGATGACTATCCAGTGTGCTGAACATGTCCTGCCAGTACGCCACGCGGGCGGCCAGAGCGGGTTCATGGAGGACCCTTTTCTGGAACTGAAGCCGCGCTCCTCCCCGCAGCGTGCCGAGGGCATACTCTGCTGCCAGCATGTCGTCGCGTTTTTCTGCGTCATTCATAGCCCGACACACTCCCGAAGATGGTCCATTGCCCGACGTATCCAGCTTTTCACCGAGCCCAGAGGCTGCTGGAGCCAGTCGGCAATGTCGCTGTGAGACATTCCCTGATAGTAGGCGAGCGTAATGCTCTGGCGCTGTTCGCTGCTCAAATGTTCGAGACACTGCCTGAGCCGTTCTGCCTGCACATCGTCGTGCCAGTTATTCTGCTCATCGTTCTCGCAAGGCAGAATCGCGTCGTTATACGCCGTCTCGCGGTCGGCAGCGCGGGTTTGCCCGCTGCGCAGCCAGTCAATACAGCGGTTGCGCACAATGTGCGTAAGCCAGGTCATCGGGGAGCTCAGTGCAGCGTTGTAGGTTTCGGCTTTACTCCAGACGGTGATAAAACAGTCGTGAAGGATCTCTTCTGCCCACGCGCGGTCACGCAGCATGCGCAGCGCGACGGCAAACAGGTGTGGCGACGTGAGTCGATAAAGTTGTTCAAATGCACGGCGATCGCCGTTTGCGACCGCCTGCATTAATTTCAGTTGCTGTTCAGCCAGCGCGTTATCCATGTTTTTCCCGGAAGGCAACGTCACACTTCCGAAGTATAGACAACTACTTAGGCATCAGGACGGTATCAATCACATCGATCACACCGTTTTTTTGATGAACGTCATAGGTGCTAATGTTCGCCACATTGCCTTTACCGTCCTTAAGCTGAATATTGTGCGGACCGTTGCTCATGATCCACAGCGGCTGACCGTTAACGGTCTTCAGCTCCGCGTGGCCGCCGCCCTGTTTAATTTTCTGCTCCAGCGCTTTCATATCGTAATTACCGGCGACCACGTGATAGGTCAGGATGCTGGTGAGCGTGGCTTTGTTTTCGGGTTTGACCAGGTTCTCGACCGTGCCGGCAGGCAATTTCGCAAACGCCGCATTGGTCGGCGCAAACACGGTGAACGGCCCTTTGCTCTGAAGCGTATCCACCAGTCCTGCCGCTTTGACGGCGGCTACCAGCGTGGTGTGATCTTTCGAGTTTATGGCGTTTTCAACAATATTTTTGCTCGGGAACATTTCCGCTCCGCCCACCATCACGGAGCCTGACGTCATGGCGGCTGATGCGCCTGCACAGAAGAGTAAAGCGCTGGTTACGAATGCAACACGGGTTAGCTTTTTCATCATCTTTCCTCGGATTGGGGAGCAAAGGGGTTGCTCACAGACTCATATACGAGAGGCGGGGGGAAACTGGATGCAGGTAAATAAAAATAAATTTTTGAAGAGGGGGATCCCCTCTCCCCTATGGGGAGAGGGCCAGGGTGAGGGGAAATATCCTCAGCGGCGAACCGGCGCTCCGTTCGCCACATAATACGCCGCCGTGCTCTTCGCCAGCGGCTCGCGTTCGCGAATGGCGTCGGCAATCTTTTCGCCGATCATAATGGTGGTGGCGTTCAGGTTGCCGGTGATGATCTGCGGCATGATCGACGCATCCACCACGCGCAGGCCTTCCAGTCCGTGAACGCGGCCTTCACCGTCAACCACTCCCATCTCGTCATAGCCCATCTTGCAGGTGCCGCACGGATGGAAGGCGGTTTCGGCGTGGTTGCGCACGAACTCGTCCAGCTGCTCGTCGGTCTGGCATTCGATACCCGGGCTGATTTCGCGCCCCCGGTATTTGTCCAGCGCGGGCTGGTGCATGATCTCGCGGGTGATGCGGATCGCGTCGCGGAACTCCTGCCAGTCCTGCTCGTGGGACATATAGTTGAACAGGATCGCCGGATGCTGGTGCGGATCGCGGGACGTGATACGCACGTGCCCGCGGCTTGGCGAACGCATGGATCCGACGTGGCACTGGAAGCCGTGCTCTTTTACCGCGTTCGAGCCGTTGTAGTTAATCGCCACCGGCAGGAAGTGGTACTGGATGTTCGGCCATTCAAACTCTTCGCGGCTGCGGATAAACCCGCCCGCTTCGAAGTGGTTGCTCGCGCCCACGCCGGTACCGCCAAACAGCCACTCGGCGCCAATTTTCGGCTGGTTCCACCACTGCAGGGCAGGGTAGAGGGAGACCGGCTCTTTGCATTCGTACTGGAGGTACATCTCCAGGTGATCCTGCAGGTTTTCGCCCACGCCGGGCAGATCGTGCACCAGCGGGATATCGAACTGCTTCAGCAGGTTAGCGTTGCCCACACCGGAGCGCTGGAGGATCTGCGGAGAGGCAATCGCCCCGGCGCTCAGCAGCACTTCTTTTTTTGCCGTCGCTTTGGATGGGATGGTGCTTTCACCCTCCAGCCACTCGACGCCCACCGCGCGCTTGCCCTCAAAGAGAATGCGATCGGTCATGGCGTGGGTGCGGATGGTCAGGTTCGGACGCGGTTTCGCCTGGTCCAGATAGCCGCGCGCGGTGCTGGCGCGTCGGCCCTGCGGCGTGACCGTGCGGTCCATCGGGCCGAAGCCTTCCTGCTGGTAGCCGTTGAGATCCTCGGTGCGCGGGTAGCCCGCCTGCACGCCCGCCTCCACCATTGCCTCAAACAGCGGGTTCACACCCGGTTTCGAAGTGGTGACGCTCACCGGACCGTCGCCGCCGTGGTAGTCATTCGGCCCCACGTCGCGCGTCTCTGCCTTGCGGTAGTAGGGCAGGCAGTTGAGGTAGCTCCAGTGCTCCAGACCCGGCTCTTTTGCCCAGTGGTCGAGGTCCATCGCGTTACCGCGGATGTAGCACATGCCGTTGATCAGCGACGAGCCGCCCAGCCCTTTGCCGCGCCCGCACTCCATGCGGCGGTTGTTCATGTGCGGCTCTGGTTCGGTTTCGTATGCCCAGTTGTAGCGCTTGCCCTGCAGCGGGAACGCCAGCGCGGCGGGCATCTGGGTACGGAAGTCAAAGCGGTAGTCCGGTCCGCCTGCCTCAAGCAGCAGGACGGTGGTGTTCGGATCTTCAGTCAGTCGTGTAGCCAGCACGTTGCCGGCAGAACCGGCCCCGATAATGATGTAGTCAAATTGCAAATAAACCTCCCGGTTAAAATATGGACTGGAATTTACCCATCTCAACCTGGATGGACTTCACCTGGGTGTAGCTCTGCAGCGTCATGACGCCGTTCTCGCGGCCAATGCCGGAGTGCTTGTAGCCGCCGACCGGCATCTCTGCGGCGGATTCACCCCAGGTGTTGATCCAGCAGATGCCCGCCTCGAGCTGATGAATGGCGCCGTGGGCGCGGTTCAGGTCGGCCGTGACGATACCTGCCGCCAGCCCGAAGTCGGTGTCGTTGGCGCGGCGAATCGCTTCTTCGTCGGTGTCATAAGTGAGGATGGACATCACCGGGCCGAAGATCTCTTCGCGCACGATGGTCATCTCGTCAGTGCAGTCGGTGAACACGGTCGGGGCCACCCACGCGCCGTTATCGAAGCCTTCGCCCTTCAACGCGTCGCCGCCGCACAGCACGCGCGCGCCTTCCTCTTTGCCTTTGGCGATGTAGCGCATCACGCTTTCGCGGTGCGGGAAGCTGACCATCGGACCAAAGTTGGTAGCTTCATCGATCAGATCGCCCGCGCGGATGCGGCCCACGCGCTCGACGATTTTCTGCTCAAACGCGGCTTTGAACTTGGCCGGAACAAACACGCGGGTGCCGTTGGTGCACACCTGGCCGGAGCTGAAGAAGTTGGCCATCATGGCGATGTCCGCCGCGAGATCCAGATCGGCATCGTCGAAAATAATCAGCGGCGATTTGCCGCCCAGCTCCATCGTCACCTCTTTCAGGGACGAGGCCGCGGCATTCGCCATCACCTTTTTGCCACTGGCGACGCCGCCGGTGAAGGAGACTTTGGCGATGCACGGATGCTCGGTCAGGTACTGGCCGGTCTCCGCGCCCACGCCCGGCAGGACGTTAAACACGCCGTCCGGCAGGCCCGCTTCGGTGTAGATCTCGGCCAGTTTCAGGGCGGTGAGCGGGGTCACTTCGCTCGGCTTGAAGATCATTGCGTTGCCCGCCGCCAGCGCCGGGGCCGATTTCCACAGGGCGATCTGGATCGGGTAGTTCCATGCGCCGATACCCGCCACCACGCCCAGCGGCTCGCGGCGGGTATAGACGAATGAGGTCTCGCGCAAGGGGATCTGGCTGCCTTCCAGCGCCGGGATCAGACCCGCGTAGTACTCCAGCACGTCCGCACCGGTGACGATATCCACGCTTGAGGTTTCGGAATACGCTTTACCGGTGTCGAGGGTTTCCAGCTTTGCCAGATCGTCGTTGCGCTCGCGCAGGATGTCGACGGCGCGACGCAGGATGCGAGAGCGCTCCATGGCGGTCATCGCCGCCCAGACTTTTTGCCCGCGCGTTGCGCTTTCAACGGCGCGATCGACGTCTTCGCGCCCGGCGGCCTGTACGGTCGCCAGGACTTCACCGTTGGCCGGGTTGATGGTCTCGAAGGTGCGACCGCTGGTGGCCGATGTATAACCACCATTGATATAAAGCTGCTGTTCTGCCATTCGGGACATAAATTCTCCTCGGTTATTCGGTCGGTAAATGCTGGCTGATAAAGTGGCTGGTCAGTGACTGGGCCAGGGTCTTATCCAGCGGCTTGCCGCTTAGTGCGGCGCGCAGCCACAGCCCATCGATCAGCGCCGCCAGGCCGAAGCCCGCCTCTTCGGCCTGTTCGCGCGGCAGTTCGCGGCGGAACTCGTACACCAGGTTCGACAGCAGGCGGCGGCTGCTTACCTGCTGCAGGCGGTAGAGCATCGGCTGGTGCATGCTGCTTGCCCAGAAGGCCAGCCAGGCCTTCATTGCCGCGCCGCTGGTCTGGGTTTCATCAAAATTGCCGCCGACAATCGCCTGCAGGCGCTGCTCCGCGCTGGCGTCCGGCAGGGCGCGTAAGCGGCTCAATACCGCGTCGCGCAGCTGGCCGGTGATATCGCGCATGGTTGCTTCCAGCAGACCGTTTTTGTCTTTGAAATAGTGACTGATGATCCCCGTGGAAACGCCCGCCCGACGGGCGATCTGCGCGATCGTCGCGTCATGCATTCCCACTTCATTTATTGCTTCCAGCGTGGCGTCGATAAGCTGCCTGCGCCGGATCGGCTGCATCCCCACTTTGGGCATTTTTGCCACTCCATTCATCAGCGTTGGTTAACCATTAAAGCGGTTTTTGATTGGACGTTCAATATAAAATGTGTCTTAATTGTTGCGGATTTGGATTTTAATAGTTACAAAAACAGTGGGGATACTGGATGACAGACCTTTCACAGGACAGAGAAAAAGACAAAATCAACCCAGTCGTTTTTTATACGTCTGCCGGGCTGATTTTGTTGTTTTCCCTGACAACGATCTTCTTTCGCGATTTTTCTGCCGAGTGGATTGGGCGCACCCTGAACTGGGTGTCGAAGACCTTCGGTTGGTACTATCTGCTGGCGGCGACGCTCTATATCGTCTTCGTGGTCTGCATTGCCTGCTCGCGCTTCGGTTCGGTGAAGCTCGGGCCTGAGCAGTCAAAGCCCGAGTTCAGCCTGCTGAGCTGGGCCGCAATGCTGTTTGCCGCGGGCATCGGCATTGACCTGATGTTCTTCTCCGTGGCGGAACCGGTCACGCAGTATATGCAGCCGCCGGAAGGGGCAGGGCAGACGATGGAGGCCGCGCGCCAGGCGATGGTCTGGACGCTGTTCCACTACGGCCTGACCGGCTGGTCAATGTACGCCCTGATGGGCATGGCGCTGGGATACTTTAGCTATCGTTATAATTTGCCCCTCACCATCCGCTCCGCGCTGTACCCGATTTTCGGTAAAAAGATCAACGGCCCGATTGGCCACAGCGTCGACATTGCGGCGGTGATCGGCACCATCTTCGGTATCGCGACGACGCTCGGGATTGGCGTGGTGCAGCTCAACTACGGGCTGAGCGTGCTGTTTGATATTCCGGATTCGATGGCGGCGAAAGCGGCGCTGATTGCGCTCTCCGTCATTATCGCCACCATTTCGGTTACGTCGGGCGTCGATAAGGGCATCCGCGTGCTCTCCGAACTGAACGTGGCGCTGGCGCTGGGCCTGATCCTGTTCGTGCTGTTTATGGGCGACACCTCGTTCCTGCTCAATGCCTTAGTGCTCAACGTGGGCGACTACGTAAATCGCTTTATGGGCATGACGCTGAACAGCTTCGCCTTCGACCGCCCTGTAGAGTGGATGAACAACTGGACGCTGTTCTTCTGGGCGTGGTGGGTGGCGTGGTCGCCGTTTGTCGGCCTGTTCCTGGCGCGCATTTCACGTGGCCGCACCATCCGCCAGTTTGTGATGGGCACGCTGATCATCCCGTTCACCTTTACGCTGCTCTGGCTGTCGGTGTTCGGCAACAGCGCGCTGCACGAGATTATCCACGGCAATGCTACCTTTGCGCAGGAAGCGATGGCGCACCCGGAGCGAGGCTTCTACAGCCTGCTGGCGCAGTATCCGGCGTTCACCTTTAGCGCCTCCGTGGCGACTATTACCGGCCTGCTGTTTTACGTCACCTCGGCGGATTCCGGCGCGCTGGTGCTGGGCAACTTCACTTCGAAGCTGAAGGACATCAACAGCGATGCCCCGAACTGGCTGCGCATCTTCTGGTCCGTCGCCATCGGCCTGCTGACGCTCGGCATGCTGATGACCAACGGCATCTCTGCGCTGCAGAACACCACGGTGATCATGGGGCTGCCGTTCAGCTTCGTTATCTTCTTCGTGATGGCCGGGTTATATAAGTCCCTCAAGGTGGAAGATTACCGCCGCGTCAGCGCCAGCCGCGACACCGCACCGCGTCCGATGGGCGCGCAGGACCGGCTGAGCTGGAAGAAACGTCTGTCGCGCCTGATGAACTACCCGGGCACGCGCTACACCAAACAGATGATGGAGACGGTCTGCTTCCCCGCCATGGAAGAGGTAGCCCAGGAGCTGAAGCTGCGCGGCGCCTACGTGGAGCTGAAAAACCTGCCGCCGGAGGAGGGCGAGACCCTGGGGCACCTGGACCTGCTGGTGCACATGGGCGACGAGCAGAATTTTGTCTACCAGATCTGGCCGCAGCAGTACTCGGTGCCCGGCTTTACCTATCGGGCGCGCAGCGGGAAGTCGACCTACTACCGGCTTGAGACTTTCCTGCTGGAGGGTAGCCAGGGGAACGATTTGATGGACTACAGCAAGGAGCAGGTAATTACGGACATTCTGGATCAGTATGAACGGCATCTGAACTTTATCCATCTGCACAGGGAAGCGCCGGGGAATAGCGTGATGTTCCCGGATGTTTGAGTCATTACGTGTATGAATGACAGGGCACCCGTAACGGGTGCCGCTATCATCTATCCTGAACGTGAAGACCGGTTTTCCAGATAAAGAAGCTTACCGTGTCGACTAATTTTGAATCGGCCTCGGCATAGGTTGCCGCACTGTGTCCTCCCTGACGGTAAGCCAGAACCAGCACGCTGCGCGGCGAGCCTATTTCCTCTAAACGGGCGGCGAATTTTGCTGTTTGCCACGGGGAAACGCGCTGGTCATGCAGGCCTACGGTTAACAGGACGGGAGGATAACGTTTTTCAGGTACCAGATGCCGGTAAGCATCTATTTTCAGTAAGTTTAGCCTGCCAGACGGCGTCAGCGGCGATCCCAGTTCGTCATAGTTCATCACGCCTATCGGAATGTTATCCAGTCGGCTGGTATTCAGCATCCCGGCGTCTATGGCCACTGCGGAAAACAGTTCCGGGCGACGGGTCATCGCCATACCCACGATAATTCCCCCCGCGCTTTCACCCCCGATTGCCAGTTTTGACGGTGAGGTGTAGCGACTGTCGATAAGATATTCCGCGCAACGGATAAAATCGGTAATGGAATTTTCTTTCTTATCTGCTCTTCCTGCTTCGTGCCATTCAGGGCCCATTTCACCGCCTCCGCGTACATGCGCGATAGCGAGAATACCGCCTTGTTCCAGCCAGAGCAGACGGGTCAGATCGAATGAAGGAAACGTACTCACGCCGTACGCGCCATAAGCCGTCAACCAGGTAGGGACCGAACCATCGCGCGCAATGCCTTTACGGTATATGAGGGTCAGTGGGACGCGAATATTCTCTGCTGTAGTGATCCATTTTTCTTCCGTTACATAGTCTGTCAGGGGCTGGCTTAACGGCGGTATTAACTCTGTTTTCTGGATAATGTTATCTGCAGGTTGATAATGATAAATGACGGGGGGCTTCAGCCAGCCCTGGCGGGTAAAGAGAATGTCCTGACTATCGCTGCTGGCAAATATCGCACTCACGTCTTCATCTGCAGGGACCGGAATTGCCTGGTGGTGACGGATATCAGCAAACGGAATACGCATGAATTTACTGCTTCCGGCGTTATGATAAGCAACATAAAGTGAATCCCTACTCAGGCTTAATTGTGTTAACTCTCCGTTCGACCAGCTCATCACGGGTTCTTTGGTGGAGGCAGGAGCCGCCAGATTGATGCGTGAAATATCATAGCCTGAGGAGGCGTTATAGCTCGCCAGATAAATCCACTTCCCGGAATAAACAAAGGCAGAAACATTTTTATCGGTATCAACAATTTTGTTCCAGGTGAGTGTGCTTTTGTCATCCGGGTCTTTTTTAGCGGCAAAAAGGTAGCCTCCATAACCACTGATGGATTTTGAAACGTTAACAATCAGATATTCAGAATCAGGAGAGGTGTACAGATTAACGTTTTCGCAGGCTTTTTGTGCGAGTTCAGGGAGCGTGCGCCAGTCAAGCGTCATAACGTCTCTGTCGTGCCCTATACGATGGAGGTAGACCTTGCCGCAGGTTTGTCGTCCTGAATCCTGAGTGATGGTGTTGAGACTATAATAAAAGGACTGATTATCCGCGGCCCAGACAACGCTGGGATAGCGAACGTCGGGGATATGCGTATCTAATACGACATTATCCACAACCCGGATAACGGTAATTCTCGTGCTTTCAGTCCCGTTTCTTGAGAGCCCAAAAGCCACATAGCGACCATCATGTGAAGGGCTAAAAAAATTAATCCCATAGCCAACAGGCGGATCAATGAGCACCCGTTCCGGTTTGCTCTTCTGTCTTACAAACAGCCGCAGGTATGGGTGTTCGACCGTTGAGCGTAGATAAAAACGATTTTGTCCCGCATCATAAATATCAGAAATAGTGGGGGCCGTATTCTCCAGCTCGCTTAACCTTTTCGCCAGCGTGTTTCTCCATGGAAGGGCCTGGAGTGTCTTAACCGTCTGGTTTGAGCGTTGATTTAACCAGCGAGCAGTCTGTTGGGGGTGAGTTTCCATCCAATGATAAGGATCCATGCCGTCCTCATAGGGATTTTCGTTAGCATGAGCGAAAAAGAGACAGCCGAAAAATGCGAGGATCGTAATAATTATCTGCTTGCTGATAGGTTTTATTCTCGGTATCAGGCAATGTTTCATTTCTGGCTGGGCTCATGTTGTTCTGTTAGTGGCGTTAGTTGAATCACACGTTCAGCGGATGCGATAGTTGATTTTCTGTGCGCGATGATAATGCGTGTGATGTTTAACTTTTTGATGGCTGCATTGACATAGCTCTCACTCTCTTCATCCAGCGCGCTGGTCGCTTCATCCATAAATAATATTCCGGGTTTGCGATATAGCGCGCGCGCAATAAAGAGTCGCTGTTTTTGTCCACCTGATAATCCTTCACCGAGTTCACCAATTAGGGTCTCGTATCCCATAGGCATTTTTATAATCACGTCATGGATATAGCTGGCGCGGGCGCAGGCTTCCATCCACTCCTTATCGCCTTTGTCATCAAAGCCACAAATATTTTCCCTGATTGATCCAGAGAACAACTTATCATCCTGCATAACGCAGCCGATAATTTTACGATAGTTGTTTAAACCCAGCTGCTGAATGTCATAACCGTCGATTGTGACGGAGCCCGAAAGTGGTTCAAATAACCCACAAAGTACTCTCATAAGCGTGGTTTTCCCCGCTCCTGACGGTCCTGTAATCGCCACGCTTTCACCTGCTGAAACCTTGAATGAGAGATTGCGAAAAACATCAGCGGAATGCTCGTCATAGCGATAGCTCAGCGCATGGGTTTCAAGAGTAACAGGTTGCATGGTATTTATGATTTCTCTGTCAGGCTTTTTCATTTCTCTTACGTTAAGCGCAATATCGGATACGCGTTCGTTATGAAGATGCATCATGCGCAACTTCATCAGAAAATTTGTCAGTGACCAGATTCTGTCGGCAAATTGTTCTCTGAACACGCCAAAAGCGATGAACATCCCAATTGTCATCGCGTTTTCTATGATGAGTTTTGAACCCAGCCATAACATTGTTATTTGTTCGCAGGCAATAATAAAAGCGTTTACCCCACCAAAAAGCAGATCCATTTTGGTGATTTTTATCTCTGTATTGATCGTGTCAATTTCCAGATTTAACCAGTGAGTGCCGCGTCTCTCACTCAAACCCTGCATTTTTACGGTCGCGATACCGTACAACGTTTCCATGAAATAGGACCGGGTGCGGGCATCTCTGATGAGGGTTTCTTCCGATAACTCGCGATAGGTACTGTAGGTCATTAGTCTGGTCAGAACATACAGCGCAGTAAAGCCTATGACTACGCCAGTCAGCCAGCCGCCATAAAGTATCATCATCACGATGACACCCATCATCATGGTTCCATCGATAAATGCCCCAATGATGCTGCTGGTAAAAGTTTCCCGAAGCGTGTTCAGTGATCCAAAGCGCGACTGAATATCGCCCAGCTTGCGCCGCTCAAAATAGCTTAGAGGCAGCCGCACGAGATGGGTAAAAAGCCCGGACTGCCACTGCACATTGATAAGCGTCGTCATTATCAGCGAGGACCATGAACGTAAAGCACTCAACGCCACGCGCAGTAAAGTAAAGAGAAACAGGCCGATACAAATCACCGTTAACAAGCCCATATCTGCGGCGGGAATAGCATGATCCAGGGCGAGTTGAGTGCCTATCGGTATAAGCAGGTTGATGGTTTCAATAATGAGCGAATAGAAAAATATTTTGCCTAACATTCCCTTAAGGCCGTGCACCTTCGCGGCCAGGGACCTCAGGCTGAACTGATGGCTTGTTGGCTGTGCGGCAAATGTACTTCCGGGCCATACTTCGAGCGCTATGCCGGTGAAGTATTTCGACATCTCCTCCATACCTACTTTTCTTCGCCCCCGAGCGGGGTCGTGAAGTATGGCTCGATTCTGCTTCACGCTGACGAGTACCACAAAATGGTTAAAATCCCAGTGCAGGATGCAAGGAGTCTTAAGCGCGCTGAGTTCATTGAGATCGAGGGATAAACAGCGTGTTGCGAGTCCAAGTTGTTCAGCAATTTGCGTCATGCCTGCCAGTGTGGTGCCCCGTGCCGACAGGTTAAATTGTTGACGCAGGGCGATGAGGTTGCTCTGTTTGCCATAGTGGCTACAGATCATCGCGAGGCAGGCCAGGCCGCACTCTGACGATTCCGTCTGGTGGACCAGCGGAACCCGGGAGCGCAACTGGAGATCCAGCTGTTCGATGAGGGTTTTAAGAGAGCGTTTACTCATTTACCGGACCCCCGGCGCTATTTTTCATATCGTAGAAGGGTGAAAGCATCCACTGGTAGATTTTTCTTTTTTCCAGAAATAAGGTGCTTTGAGCCTGCATACCATTGCCTAAACTCAGACGTTTGCCCGCATAGGCAATGTTTTGTCTGTCAGGCCTGATAATAATTTTGTAGTAAGGGGCGGCCCCGGGTGAGGTCGCTTTAAGTGCCCCCTGGTAGGTTTGCATCTCCTGAGGGGAGGCAGGGGAACGTGAGATGACCGCAATGGTGCCGCCAAACATGCCAAATTTTTGTGCTGGAAACGCCTCATAGCGGATGTTTACCCGGTCGCCAGGAGAAAGGTAGGGGACGGCATCATTAGGCACCCAGGTGACAAGAGAAAAATGATCGATAGTCAGAGGGATAATTTGCAGGAGGCTGTCGCCAGGTTTGATCATTTGACCAACCGTAACGCTCAGGGAGTCTACCCGCCCGTCAGCCATTGCCCGGATGACAATTGCGCCCCCGGCATCAATATTCAGACGCTCTTTTTGCAGCTCGTAACGCTGAAGCTCCATTTGATGGATCTGATTATCGAATTCGGCAGCCTGAGTTTGAATCTGACTTTCGAGGGTGGTCACCTGCAACGCGTTCTGATCGCTTTGAGCAGACAAATTAAGCATGTTATTTTGTCGCTCGTAGTATAAGGCTATCTGGTTTATCAGCTGATCCTGCGTAATAAGTCCGCGCGCTTGATAATGCCGATAGTTTTCCATGTTCGTTTTCATGACGCGAATGCCTTCCTGGGCTTGTGCGATTATGTCTGAGGATCGTTTGAGGGCCACACTGTATTGCTCTTTTTGTTTTTTTAGCATTTCCAGGGTGTTTCTTTTATTCTCCTGAAGAAGATCCGTGATTTGAGCAATACGTGTAAGTTGGTTATCGACATCCATTCGCTGGTTATCGCTCACAACACCGCTACGCGTGCTTTTACTGACATCTATCATGTAGATAGCATCGCCTGTTTTGAGCAGTTGACCTTCAGTGACAAACTGTTTAACCACAACGCCCTGGACACTGGCATACACATTTGATGAGCGGGGATACGTGGATATCTCACCCATCACTGTGATCCTTCTTGTGTAGCTGAATGTCAAAATAAAAACGATAAAGGCAATAATAAAAAAAACAGATAATCCGGCAACAAGCCAAATCGGAATGCCAGGCAGCAATAAGGCCTTTCCCTGCCATCGCATTTTTTTGTGTTCAACCGCTTGTTGGCGATACACGCATGCTATTCCTTTTGTAAAACGAGTTTATGAGATTTAGCCTGATTCCAGGCGACAATTTTAGCTGAATGGCGCCTGGTTATTCCGCCTGTTCCAGAACGTTCACATACTGTCCTGGTCATTAGCTTTCTGTCAGTAGTGCTGACCCCGCAAAGATTCAGCCATCCTTACCGTTGCGTCCGTCATGTCCACCGGGGCCTCCTTTGCCTCCTTTCCCCCCTTTTCCGCCGGGACCACCGTTACCGCCATCTCCTCCGTTACCCCCGCGCCCGCCATTGCCGCCGTTGCCGCCATTACCTGAGCCACAGGTGCCACCGTTTCCTCCACGGCCTCCGTTCCCACCGGCGCCCCCGTTGCCGCCATTACCGCCGTCACATTGTGATCCTCCGGAAATAAGCTGCATCTCAGAATTCAGTAGTTCTCGCATTTTCATCTCCTGATGAAATAAGGCCATCCTTTACGATGGCCCACAATGACAATATATCGTGAGCCGTCGTATTTGCTTTTATGGGTGATTAACGGCGACCGCCATTATTACCACCGCCGCAGTTTCCGCCATTACCGCCGTTGCCGCCATTACCTCCGCGACCGCCATTACCGCCATTGCCACCGTTACAGGTTCCGCCATTACCACCACTGTTGCCGTTGCCATTGCCACTATGATTACCGTTCCCGTTACCAGCACCAATTCCACCAGCGACACTGCTCATTTCATTTTGGTTTAATTCACGCATTATACTTTCCTTAGTGATATTGAGTTAATGTAAAACAGCGAAAGCATAATGTTCCTAAAGTTATAAAATTGAAATAATTTATTTTGTGTTTATTGATTTTTTTATCTTAGCATTTTTGATCTGGCTCGAGGTTTTATGGCTGAGTTCTGTTATGAAAAAACCTGCTCGCATACTTTTAAAAGCTCAAGGAAGATTTTGGTGGCTATTATAAATGGTAGGGAGGGGCTTAACATTTTTTTTCTGGGGGTGTACGTTTATTTGATTGGTGGCTATAGGGGAAGATGGTTTTGTTATTATTCATCTGGTATTAATTAAAACTAAATTGCTGGAGCAATAAACAGGACAGCATTATTCCTGAACGACAATCAAGGTATATACCTCTTCATTAACACGTTGCCAGGCGAGGCTAAAGCATTTTCCCTGCTGATAACGGCCCGCCGGATGGCTGAGCGTCAACGCGATAGTTTTCTGATTCAACGCAGTGACCCGTACACAGTCGAATCCCATGTAGTGCCTTGCCGTAGGGAACAGGGCTTTAAACAAACTTTCCTTGGCGCTGAATGCAAGCGTCAATGCCAGCGCAAAGGGGTAGCCCGAACGCTTCAGGCACATCGCTTCCTGTGCATCAATGATGCCGTCCTGGATTTCGCGGGCTTCACGGTCAGGAAGAATGGCTTCGGAATCAATACCCACAAGCGCATCTGGATGACGGACGGCAAGCGCCATCGCCTGCGTGCCGCTGTGGGTGATGCTTCCTGAAACGCCTTCCGGCCAGAGCGGTTCACCGCTGGGGCCGATGCCGGGCACGATGTGGTCAGGTAAGGCATGGGCGGCGGCGATGCGGCCTGCCAGATGCTCGGCTTTGCGTTTGCGCCCGGCGTTTGAAAGCTCAGCGTTGTGGGGGAGCCAGAGGAGATCGGCGTCGGTGAAGGTGGTTGGGTCGAAGGTAACGTGGTGGACGGTGTGGCCGGCGAGAATGAACGTGCTGTGGGTGGTGTGCATGGTTTTTTCCTTCAGAATTGTGCGGCCTGATGCCCTCACCCCGGCCCTCTCCCACGGGGAGAGGGAGCAAACACTAAAAACGGCAACAGGGTTGCCGTTTTGCTTTCACCTCGCCCTCACCCCGACCCTCTCCTACAGGGAGAGGGGGAGTTACTGCCTGTATCAGAAACGCGTATTCACGCTCATGTACCAGGTGCGACCCGGTTCATTATACGTATACGCACCCGCACCGTACATATACGCACCGGTGGTGGTGTTTCCGGTTGTCTGGGCATTACCCGCGCGCCACTGGCGTTTGTCAAAGACGTTGTCCACGCCGCCGGTCAGGCTGACGTTTTTGGTCATGTCCCACGTCGCGCTCAGGCCAACGATGCTGTACGGACTGACTTCGTCTTTTTCAGATCCGGTCACCGGCTGACCTTTGTAGTTGTACTTCTTCGGCTGCTGCTTGCCGTACCAGGTAAAGGTCGACTGGAGCGACACGTCCTGATGCACCTGCCAGCTCAGGGTTGAGTTCAGCGTGTACTCCGGAATGATCGACAGACGGTCGCCGGTCTCCTTGTTCTTGCTCTGCAGCATGTAGGTGATGTTGTTGGTCCAGTTAATCGTGTCGCTGACCGGCACGTTCAGGGAGCCTTCCAGACCTTCAACCACCGCCTTCGGTACGTTTTCCCACTGGTAGATGTCGGTCTGCACTTTACCGGAAGAGGTGTGACCAATCGGCGCGTAGCCCGCTTCAATCTTGTCGCGGTAGTCGTTGCGGAACCAGGTGACGCCCGCCAGCCAGCCGTCGCGCTTCCACTCCAGACCAATCTCTTTGTTGATGCTGGTTTCGGCCTTCAGGTCGTCGTTACCCATCATGTAGCAGCCCACGCCGTCGGAGCTTGCGTAGCAGCCCTGGCCTTTGCTGTAGAGCAGGTAGTTCGGGTTGGTCTGGTACAGGCTCGGCGCCTTATAGGCACGCGCGATCCCCATCTTCAGCGTGAAGTTATCCCCCAGACCCTGCGACAGGTTAAGTGACGGGCTCCAGTTGTTGCCGACGATGGTGTGATGGTCGAAGCGCAGGGCAGGGGTCAGCATGGTGCTGTCGGTCAGCTCCATGTTGTTTTCGGCGAACAGAGAGAAAATCTCTGCCGAGGTATAAGGGCTGCGATCGTTACTCATTCCCGGGATCGCGCCGCCCTGCTGGGTTTGGGTGAAGGAGGTCGAGTCCTTCATGCGCTGCTGGTTCCACTCGGTGCCGAGCGTCAGGTTCTGGTTAACGATGAAATCAATCGGCAGGTTGATTTCACTGTGCAGCATCACGTCGGCCAGATCGGTGTCGGTGAATTTATTACTGTTGAACAGACCTTCCAGACCGCCCGCCAGCCCCTCTCCCAGACGGGAGTTGCGGGTGTGCTCGTACTGCGCCCAGTTGCTGGTGGTAATGCCGTTATCCCAGCCGCCGTTCCAGGTCACCGCGAAGTTCTGGCGATAGATGCGGTTGGTCTCTTTGCCGTAGTTCTTTTTCACCAGACCGCTGGAGCTGTTGTCGTTGTTGGTGTTCTGCGTGTCGCCTGCGTAGAGGTTATTCTGACGGCTGTAGCCCGCCTCAAATTCCAGAGACTGCATCGGCGCAAAGTCCCAGCGCACCACGCCGTTGATGTCTTTATTTTCCACCCCTTCACGGCCCGCGGGCAGCGTGTCGGCGTAGGCACCGGTTCGGTCAGACTGGTGACCCTGGTTGATGTCCCACGCGTCGGCCTGGGTTTTGTCCAGATTGCCGTACATGCGGAAGCTGAAGTCGCCGCCCAGCGGGCCGCTCAGGCTAAAGTTGGTGCGCTTGGTAGACCCTTCATCCTTGTGCTCAGGCGCATTCAGGTAGGTGTTCCAGGAGCCGTGCCACTGGTCGTCGAATTTTTTAGTGATGATGTTGACCACGCCGCCTGCCGCGCCGTTGCCGTAGCGCGCGGCGGCCGGACCCCGGATCACTTCGATGCGCTCGATCATCTCCGGCGGCACCCAGCCGGTATCGCCGCGCGTGTCACGCTCGCCGCGCCAGCCCAGACGGATGGAATTACGGCTGGTGACCGGCTTGCCGTCGATCAGGATCAGGGTATTTTCTGGCCCCATGCCGCGGATATCAATCTGACGGTTATTCCCGCGCTGGCCGCTGGTGGAGTTACCGGTCAGGTTAACGCCTGGCATGGTGCGGATGATTTCCGCCACGTCCCGCGCGGGCGGGTTTTTACGGATCTCATCGGCGGTGATGGTCGATACCCCTGGCGCCTGCAGATTCTGCTCGGCGGCGGTGATCACCATCGTGTCTTCGTGCTGCGCAGAGGCGGTGCTGTCGTCTGCCAGAGCGGGCAGCGCGACGCCGTAAATCCCTAAATTGACCAGCAAGGCCAGAGAGTGAATCTTCTTATTCATTGTACGTCCTGCTTTTGTGGTTGTTTTATGAGCGCTTCCCACAGCGCGGGCACTACGCTATTGCAAATGCAAATAGTTATCAATAATATTATCAATAAAATTTGCTCTGAAACAAAAAAGACTGTTAAACATGAGGTTATAAGGGTGACGGCGTTAACAACGGGAAGTGAAGCGTGGTGGCAGTCGAAAAACGGGCCTGAATGGAAGCCGGAAAAGGGAAACTATCGCGTCACGTTCTGGTGGCGTGACCCGGCAGGAACGCAAAGAACGTCACCGATCAAACGCGTCTGGCTCTACGTCACCGGCGTGACCGATCACCACCAAAATGCCCGCCCGCAATCTCTTGAGCGCATCCCGGATACCGACGTCTGGCAGTGGCAGGGCGAGTTCAGCCCCGAGTGGCGCGGAAGCTACTGTTTTATCCCTTCCGTGAATGAAAACGATTTTGCCAGCGTAGTGTTTGAAGGCGAGCAGCCGGAACGCATGGCGCTGCGCGAAGGGTGGCGCAAGCTGCTGCCGCACGCGGTGTCTGATCCGCTGAATCCGCAAAGCTGGCGCGGCGGGCGCGGTCATGCCGTCTCGGCGCTGGAAATGCCGGGCGCGCCCGTTCAGCCGGGGTGGAATCATCCCGATACGTCGTATCAGCCGCCAGTCTGCATTGAGTGGGAAAGCGCGCGCCTGAACAACCGCCGCCGCGTCTGGATTTTCACCAGCGGGGACGATAACCCGGAACGCCCGCTGGCGGTGCTGCTCGACGGCCAGTTCTGGGCCGAAAGCATGCCCGTCTGGCCTGCGCTGGCGTCGCTCACCAGCGAGCGCAAACTGCCGCCCGCGGTCTACGTCTTAATCGATGTTATCGACATGGAGCATCGCAACCGCGAGCTGCCGTGCAATCCCGATTTCTGGCTGGCGGTGCAGGAAGAACTTCTCCCCCTTGTCCAGAAACACGCGCCGTTCAGCGACCGCGCCGACCGTACGGTGGTGGCAGGCCAGAGCTTTGGCGGTCTCGCGTCTCTTTATGCTGGCCTCAACTGGCCGCAGCGTTTTGGCTGCGTGCTCAGCCAGTCCGGATCCTTCTGGTGGCCACACCGCGGTGGGCAGCAGGACGGGCTGTTAATCGAACAACTTAAAGCCGGTGAAATATCCCCTCGCGGGCTACGCATCATTCTCGAAGCCGGGCGCAACGAGCCGCTCATCTTCCGCGCGAATCAGGCGATTTACGCCGAGCTGCACACGCACCAACCGGTTATCTGGCGTCAGGTTGACGGCGGACACGATGCGCTTTGCTGGCGCGGTGGGCTGACGCAGGGGCTGATGACCCTCTGGCAGCCGCTAATTCACTAACGGAGTCTGTATGGAATTCAGCAATCCTTTCGATAATCCGCAGGGACAGTTCGCCATTTTGCAAAACGACCAGGGGCAGTACAGCCTGTGGCCGCAGCAGTGCGAACTGCCGGCGGGGTGGCACGTGGTGTGTGAAGCACAGTCTCAGGAGGCGTGCCAGCAGTGGCTTGTCGGGCACTGGCAAACGCTTGAGCCGTCTTATTTTGCGAGGGAGAACGCATGATCCGTCTTCCTCTCGTCGCCGCCCAGCCGGGGATCTGGATGGCGGAACAGCTGTCCACGCTGCCAAACGCCTGGAGCGTGGCGCACTACACCGAGCTGAAAGGCGAGATCGACGCGCCGCTGCTGGCAAAAGCGATTGCTGAAGGCATGATGCAGGCCGATACCCTGCGGATGCGTTTTGCCGAGGAGAACGGCGAGGTGTGGCAGTGGGTGGACGAGTCCACGATCCTGCCTGAGCCGTCCATCGTTCGCGTTAACTCTCATGACGACGCCATGACGCTGATGGAATCCGATCTTGACCAGAACCTGCGCGTCGACAGCGGTCAGCCGCTGGCGTTTCAGCAACTGATTCAGGTGGGTAAAAGCCACTGGTACTGGTATCAGCGATATCATCATCTGGTGGTGGATGGCTTCAGTTTCCCGGCGATTACCCGCCAGATCGCCGCGATTTACGCCGCGTGGAAAAAGGGCGAACCTACGCCCGCATCTCCGTTTACGCCGTTTGCCGAGGTGGTGGACGAGTATCAGCGCTATCGCGACAGCGAGGCGTATGCGCGCGACGGTGCCTTTTGGGCAGAGCAGCGCAAGGAACTGCCTTCTCCGGTCTCGCTCTCCTCCACGCCGCTGCCGGGCCGAGCCGCGACAACGGATATCCTGCGCCTGAAAATCGCCGCCGACGGCCGCGCCTTCAGCCAGCTTGCACAGGCGGCAGGGCAGGCGCAGCGTACCGACCTGGCGCTTGCGCTGGTAGCGCTCTGGCTGGGCCGCCTGACCGGACGGCTGGACTACGCCGCCGGGTTTATCTTTATGCGCCGCATGGGTTCCGCGGCGCTCACCGCGACCGGGCCGGTGCTTAACGTCCTGCCGCTGGCGGTCAATATCGATCCGCAGGAGAGCCTGCCCTCGCTGGCGCTGCGCCTGGCGAACCAGCTGAAAAAAATGCGCCGCCACCAGCGCTACGACGCCGAGCAGATCGTGCGCGACAGCGGGAAAGCAGCGGGCGATGAAGCGCTGTTCGGCCCGGTGCTGAACGTTAAAGTGTTCGACTACCAGCTGGATATCGACGGCGTGGAGGCCATCACCCACACGCTGGCGACCGGCCCGGTGAACGACCTTGAGCTGGCGCTGTTCCCGGACGAGCAGGGCGGGTTGAGCATTGAGATCCTCGCCAATAAGCAGCGCTACGATGAAGTGACGCTTTCCCGACACGTCGCGCGTCTGAACTCGATGCTAATGCAGTTTGCGGCTAATCCGGACCTGCGCTGTGGCGAAGTGGAAACCGTTTCAGAGCAGGAATACGCTCAGCTGGCCCGCATCAACGATACCGGACTGGCGCTGCCGTCCACCACGCTCGCGGATCTGGTGGCGGAGCAGGCGAGCAAAACGCCGGACGCGCCCGCGCTGGCGGATGCGCACGTTGAACTCAGTTATCGCCAGATGCGCGAGCAGGTCATCGCGCTGGCAAACCTGCTGCGCGCGCGCGGCGTGAAGCCGGGCGACAGCGTGGCGGTGGCCCTGCCGCGCTCGGTATTCCTGACGTTAGCATTGCACGGCATTGTGGAGGCGGGCGCCGCGTGGCTGCCGCTCGACACCGGCTATCCGGACGACCGCCTGCGGATGATGCTTGAAGACGCGAAGCCGTCCCTGCTCATTACTACCGACGAACAGCTTCCGCGCTTTAGCGATCTGCCGATTACGACGTTTAGTTACAACACACTGTTACCGGCTGCGGGTGCTGAGCCGCTGCGACTGGCAAAGCCGGAGCAGACGGCGTACATCATCTTTACCTCCGGCTCGACGGGGCGCCCTAAAGGGGTCATGGTCGGCCAAACCGCCATCGTTAACCGCCTGAAGTGGATGCAGGATCATTACCC
Organism: Enterobacter sp. DC4; assembly: GCF_000568095.1. Taxonomy (NCBI): domain Bacteria; kingdom Pseudomonadati; phylum Pseudomonadota; class Gammaproteobacteria; order Enterobacterales; family Enterobacteriaceae; genus Enterobacter; species Enterobacter sp. DC4. Next base: position 48,355 of record NZ_AZUB01000001.1, read on the forward strand.
GCTGGACGCGACGGACGTGGTGGCGCAGAAAACGCCGTGCAGCTTTGACGTGTCGGTGTGGGAGTTCTGGTGGCCGTTTATCGCCGGGGCGAAGCTGGTGATGGCCGAGCCGGACGCGCACCGCGATCCTCAGGCGATGCAGAGCTTCTTCACCCGGTACGGAGTGACCACCACCCACTTCGTGCCGTCGATGCTGGCGGCGTTTGTTGCCTCGCTGACGCCGGAAAACGTTGCGTGCTGTAAAACCCTTAAGCAGGTGTTCTGCAGCGGCGAAGCGCTGCCAACCGAACTGTGCTGCGAGTGGGAGCAGTTGACCCATGCGCCGCTGCACAACCTCTATGGCCCAACCGAAGCGGCGGTGGACGTCAGCTGGTATCCGGCGTTTGGTCCCGAGCTGGCGGCGGTGGAGGGCAACAGCGTGCCGATCGGCTTCCCGGTATGGAACACGGGGCTGCGCATTCTGGACGCGATGATGCGCCCGGTGCCGTTCGGCGTGGCGGGCGATCTCTACCTCACTGGCATTCAGCTGGCGCAGGGGTATCTTGGCCGTCCGGATCTCACCGCCAGCCGCTTTATCGCCGACCCGTTTGCGCCGGGCGAGCGGATGTACCGCACCGGTGACGTTGCCCGCTGGCTGGACAACGGCGCGGTGGAATATCTCGGCCGCAGCGACGATCAGCTGAAAATTCGCGGCCAGCGCATCGAGCTGGGTGAAATCGACCGGGCGATGCTGTCGCTGCCGGACGTAGCCCAGGCCGTGGCGCACGCCTGCGTGTTCAACCAGGCGGCGGCAACGGGCGGCGATGCCCGGCAGCTGGTGGGGTACGTGGTTTCCGAATCCGGCTTACCGCTGGATCGCGACGCGCTGCTGGAATCGCTCAAAGCGCAGCTGCCGCCGCATATGGTGCCGGTGGTGCTGCTGCAAATCAGCGCGCTGCCGCTGAGTGCGAACGGGAAGCTAGACCGCAAGGCGCTGCCGCTGCCGGAGCTGACGGGTAAAACCTCCGGACGTGCGCCGGAAAGCGAATCCGAAATCGCCGTCGCTCAGGCCTTTGCCGCGCTGCTGGGCTGCGAGGTGAACGACATTGAGGCCGACTTCTTTGCCCTCGGCGGCCACTCGCTGCTGGCGATGCGCCTGGCCGCGCAGCTAAGCCGCGCGTTCGAGCGCAAGGTTACGCCGGGGCAGATTATGGTCGCCTCGACGGTGAGCAAGCTCGGCGCGCTGCTGGACTCGCAGATGAGTGACGAGCAGGCGCAGCGTCTGGGGTATGAAACGCTTCTGCCGCTGCGCGAGAGCGACGGCCCGACGCTATTCTGCTTCCATCCGGCGTCCGGCTTCGCCTGGCAGTTTAGCGTGCTGGCGCGCTACCTCAGCCCACGCTGGTCAATCGTCGGCGTTCAGTCGCCGCGTCCGGACGGGCCGATGCAGCAGTGTGCGGATCTGGATGGAGTGATTGAGCATCATCTGAATACGCTGCGTATGCAGCAGCCGCAAGGGCCGTATTATCTGTTCGGCTATTCCCTCGGGGGTACGCTGGCACAAGGGATTGCAGCCCGTCTGCGCGAGCAGGGTGAAGAGGTGGCCTTCCTCGGCCTGCTGGATACCTGGCCGCCGGAAACCCAGAACTGGGCGGAGAAAGAGGCCAACGGCCTCGACCCGGAAGTGCTGGCGGAAATCGAGCGCGAGCGTCAGGCGTTTATCGCCGCCCAGCAGGGGCAGGGCTCCAGCGAGCTGTTTAACGCGATTGAAGGCAACTATGCCGACGCGGTGCGGTTGCTCACCACGGCGCACAGCGCGCGGTTTGACGGCAAAGCGACGCTGTTCGTCGCCGAGCGCACCCGAACGATGGATCCGCAGGTTGCCTGGGCGCCGTGGGTGGCGGAACTGGAGGTGTACAGTCAGGACTGCGCCCACGTGGATATCATTTCACCGCAGGCGTTTGAGAAGATAGGGTCGGTGTTGAGGGAGATATTGGGGTAACGTCAAAAGCGCCGGGTGGTGTTGGGTTTGCTCCCTCTCCCCGTGGGAGAGGGCCGGGGTGAGGGCATCAGACCGCACGTTTTCCCAACGGCACCACCAGCGGTGTGCCCGCCACCGGATCGTCAATAATCATGCAGCGCATGCCGTAGATCCGCTCGATCAGCTCCGGCGTCACAATCTCTTTCGGCGCGCCCTGCGCCACAATCTCACCGTCTCGCAAGGCAATCAGGTGCGTGGCGTAGCGGCACGCCTGGTTTAAATCGTGCAGCACCGCCGCCAGCGTATACCCCTGCGTGCGGTTGAGCTCGCTCAGCAGCTCCAGCAGGTCAATCTGATGGCTGATGTCGAGCCAGGTCGTCGGCTCGTCCAGCAGCATAATCGACGTTTCCTGCGCCAGCACCATCGCGATCCACGCCCGCTGACGCTGTCCGCCGGAGAGGGTGTCTACGCTCTGCTGGGCCAGATCGGTAATCCCCGTCGCCCGCATCGCGCGGTTCACCGCCTCGTCATCTTCCTTGCGCCAGCGGGTAAACAGCGGCTGGTGCGGATAGCGTCCGCGAGAAACAAGCTCCTGCACCGTGATGTCCCCCGGCGTGGTGGCATTTTGCGCCAGCAGCCCGATGCGCCTGGCCACCTCTTTGCTGGCGAAGCGCTGGATCTGCTCCCCGTCGAGGAATACGCTGCCTTCAGCCGGCGTCATCAGGCGGCTCAGGGTGCGCAGCAGGGTCGATTTGCCGCAGCCGTTCGGCCCGATAATTGCCGTGAAGTGGCCGTCCGGAATGGCAACGGATAAGTCACGGGCAATGATTTTTTTGCCGTAGCCAAGAGTGAGGTTTTCGCCGCGCAAGCGGGTGGTTGAATCTGTCATTTCTTGCGAGACTCCTGAACGAGCAAGACGATAAGGTAAATACCGCCGAGGCTGACGGTCACCACGCCCACCGGAAGCTGGTAAGGCATAAACAGCCGCTGGGCGCAGAGATCGGCGGCCAGCAGCAGCAACGCGCCGCACAGCGCCGCCTGAGTTAATCCCCAGCGCGCCGTCCCGCTTAGACGTCGTGCGATATGCGGGGCGACGAGGGCAATAAACGAGATCGGCCCGGTAATCGCGGTGGAGGCGGCGGTCAGCAGTACGGCGACCAGCATCAGCATCAGGCGCGAGCGCTCGACGCCCACGCCCAGCGCGCAGGCGCTGTCGTCGCCCATTTCCAGCAGGCGCATACGCCGCACCAGCAGCAGCGCGCCGATAAACATCAGCACAATCAGCGGCGCGGCGGGCCAGGTTTTGCCCCACGTCAGGCCGTTGAGGGAACCGGCGTACCACAGCCCGGCGGAGAGCGCCGTTTCCAGCGAGGCCTGCAGCAGCAGCCAGGTATTAAAGGCCATCAGCATCGCACGTACGCCGATACCGATAATGATCAGCCGGAAGGTATCGATGCCGTTGCGCCAGGCCAGCGCCCAGATCAGTAAGGAGGTCAGAATGCCGCCTGCCATTGCCGTAAAGGTAATGGCCGTCAGGTGCTGACCAAACAGCACCATCGCCACCAGCACGCCGCTCCAGGCCCCGGTATTGAGGCCCATCACGTCCGGGCTGCCGAGCGGGTTGCGCATCAGCGACTGGAATATCGCACCGCTCACGCCGAGCGCGGCGCCGACCAGAATCGCCATCGCCACGCGCGGCAGTCGCCATTCGGTGACAACCAGGGTGATATTGCGTGACGCGCTGCCGAGCAGGGCGTCAAAGACCTGTGCAAAATCGAGCATCACCGCGCCGCTTTGCAGGCTCCAGACCGCCAGCAACAGAATGGCGATGAGCAGCAGCGAGACGCTGGTGAGTAAACGACGGGACGGGGCCATCATGCGCCACCTCCGCGTTTACGACGAACCAGGAAGATCAGCACCGGCGCGCCGATAAAGGCGCTGACCACCGAGACGCGCAGTTCGCCGGGCACCAGCAGGCGGCCCAGCACGTCGGCAAACAGCAGCAGGGCAGGGGTGGCCAGCAGCGTCACCGGCAGCGACCAGCGGTGATCCGCACCTACCAGCCAGCGCGCCATGTGCGGCATCATCAGGCCAATAAAGGCGATCGGGCCGACCACGGAGGTCGCGCTGCCGCACAGCACGGTGATGGCGCACAGACCAATCATCTGCGTACGTGCCACGCGGTTGCCGAGGGCTGTTGCGGTGTCGCTGCCGAGGCTCAGGCTGTTGAGCGCCCGACTTAAAAACAGCGCCACGGCGGCAGCGATAATGACCGGGAATGCCACCACTTTTAGGGTTTCAAGAGTGCGGATATCCAGCGAACCGGCCTGCCAGAAGCGCAGCTGGTCGTAAACGTCCGGGTTGAGCAGGGCGATGCCGTTGGATAAGCCTTCCAGCACCGCCGCGAGCGCCACGCCCGCGAGCGTCAGGCGTACCGGACTCAGCTGCCCGCCGCCCTGGCTGCCGGTAAACGCGACCACCAGCGAGGCGGCCAGCGCGCCGCAGAAGGCCATTACCAGCTGCTCAGAGGGCGAGCTCAGACCGAACAGCGCCGCGCCGAGCACGATGGCAAAGCTGGCGCCGGAGTTGACGCCGAGAATGCCGGGGTCCGCCAGCGGATTACGGGTAAGGGTTTGCATCAGGGCACCGGCAAGGCCGAGCGCGCCACCGGCCAGCAGTCCGGCAAGGGTGCGGGGCAGGCGGGCGTCGAGCACAATGACGCAGTCGGCGCTCTGGCAGGTACCGGAGAGCGCATCAACGATAACGGACGCGGGCAGAGGCTTCGCGCCAACCAGCAGGCTGAGTGCAATCGCCAGGCTCAATAGCAGCAATAAAACGGGCACGGCAACGGCGCGCACCGAAGAAGAGGAAAACGACATAGCAACATCCATGATTTGGTAATGATAGTGATTATCGTTATCTATCTTATTTGGCTATGTTAGCATGTGCGCCCATGGAATGGGTAGAATTACACTCAAGGCTTTGTCATGAATCAAAAATCCTGGCTGCTCAACCTCAGCCTGCTCAAAACGCACCCGGCGTATCGCGCCGTTTTTATCGCTCGTTTTATCTCCATTTTATCCCTCGGCCTGCTCGGCGTGGCCGTGCCGGTCCAGATCCAGACTATGACCCACTCCAGCTGGCTGGTGGGGTTATCGGTGACGTTAACCGGCGGAGCGATGTTTATCGGCCTGATGGTCGGCGGCGTAATGGCGGACCGCTACGAGCGCAAGAAGCTGATCCTGCTGGCGCGCGGCACCTGCGGCGTGGGCTTTATCGGGCTGTGCCTGAACGCGATGCTGCCGGAGCCGTCGCTGATCGCCATTTATGCCCTCGGGCTGTGGGACGGTTTCTTTGCCTCCTTAGGCGTGACGGCGCTGCTGGCGGCGACGCCCGCGCTGGTCGGGCGCGAGAACCTGATGCAGGCGGGGGCGATTACTATGCTCACCGTGCGCCTCGGCTCGGTGATTTCACCGATGGTAGGCGGCCTGCTGTTGGCGACCGGCAACGTGGCGTGGAACTACGGGCTGGCGGCGGCGGGGACCTTTATCACCACGCTGACCCTGCTGCGCCTGCCGCTGCTGCCGCCTCCGCCGCAGCCGCGCGAGCATCCGCTAAAATCGCTGATGGCCGCTATTCGTTTTCTGTTCAGCAACCCGCTGATTGGCGGGATTGCGCTGCTCGGCGGCCTGCTGACGATGGCGAGCGCCGTGCGCGTGCTGTACCCGGCATTAGCGGGAGAGTGGCAAATGAGCGCCTCGGAAATTGGCGTGCTGTACGCCGCCATTCCGCTCGGCGCGGCCTGCGGGGCGCTGACCAGCGGGAACCTGGCGCAGAGCGAGCGTCCGGGGCTGATTATGCTGCTTGCCACGCTGGCGTCGTTTATCGCCATCGGCTTCTTTAGCCTGATGCCGGTGTGGGCGCTGGGCGTGTTGTGTCTGGTGATTTTCGGCTGGCTGAGCGCCATCAGCTCGCTGTTGCAGTACACCCTGATCCAGACCCAGACGCCGGAAGGGATGCTCGGGCGCATCAACGGCCTGTGGACGGCGCAGAACGTGACGGGTGATGCCATCGGCGCGGCGATCCTCGGCGGGCTGGGGGCGATAATGACCCCGGCGGCGTCGGCGAGCAGCAGCGGGTTTGCGTTAGCGATGGTTGGTGGGATTTTGTTCGTGGCGTTGGTGGAATTGCGGCGGTTCAGGCAGGAGAGTGCCCCGGTGTGATTTGCCGGGTGGCGGCTGCGCCTTACCGGGCCTACATTTTGCACCCGTAGGCCCGGTAAGCGAAGCGCCACCGGGCGCAGGCATTACCCGAAAATTGCCTCTAAACGCTGCAACACCAACATCGCGCTGTAATAATCCAGGCGGAACGTCTCCGTTCCCAGCGCCCAGACGCGCTTGTTCTTCACCGACGGCAGATGCGCGAGCAGCGGGTTGGCGTAAATCGCCTTCACGTCTTTCTCGTCACCGGCAAACACAAACAGCCCCTCGCCGTTCAGCCCCGTCGCCAGATTTTCCCCGCCCAGCTGGATAATGTCGTGGCGCTTACCCTGGCTAGTTGAGGTCTGCAATCCGGGAGGCAGCTCCGCCAGCGCAAAGCCCAACTGGTGCAGCAGCTTGCCCTGCGCGGATTCCGCGGTCCACAGGTTGGCGCTGTGCGCGGCGGCGGTGTAGACGATGGCGTTCACCGGCTGCGGCGGCAGCTTCATCTGCTGTTTCACCTGCGCGAGCTGTTTATCAAACGCGGCAATGCGCTCTGCGGCCTGCTTTTCCTGTCCGGTGATGGTGCCCAACTGGGTCAGCAGCGCCTGCCAGCTCTTGTCGTCGTAGTTGATGATAAGCGTTGGGGCGATGGCGGAGAGCTGATCGTACAGCGCCAGCGCGGAATCCCCGCCGGTGGCGCTGATCAAAATCAGGTCCGGCATTTGCGCGGCGACCGCTTCAGCGCTCGGCTCGCCAATGTACAGTCGCGCAACCTTCCGCTGCTTCGCGATATCACCCCACTGGCGCAGGAAGCCCTGCCCATCAGCCACGCGGTTATTCGGCGTGGTCGCGCCGCTGGCGACGACCGGTGCGTCAATCGCCAGCAGGGAGCCGGTTAAGGTCACGCTGGTGGAGACAATGCGCGTCGGTTTGCTCTCAAGCGTGTGAACGCCGCGGCTGTCGGTTACCTGACGCGGCCAGTCGGCGGCAGCGGCTGAGGCAAGTCCGAAAACAATAAGTCCAGGTAAAAGCAGGGTAATACGAAATACGGCGGGGAATTTCACAGCGCGACATCCTGTTTTTGTTGAAGATAATGCTTCTCATTTTTATGGTTGCCGCGAAGGGATGCAAGCTTTTGTCGCACAAGTTATTTGCCCGACGGTTGACAGCGAAGCGATGTGGGATTAGGTTAGCCGACGAAAATATAAATGATAATCATTATTGCTTCTTTTATCATTTTGAGGAGGATGATATGGATACGTCCCTGGCTGAGGAAGTTCAGCACACCGCAACCACGCTCGAATCAGACCGCTTTTTCTTTATGTCGCCTTACCGCAGCTTTACCACGTCCGGCTGCTTTGCCCGCTTCAGTGAACCCGCCGTTGGCGGCGACGATCCGGCAGGCCGTTTCCAGCAGAAATTAGCCCAGGCTTTCCAGAACGCGAAGGCCAGCGGCATCGCCCATCCGGTGATGGTAGGGGCTATCCCGTTCGATACCCGCAAGCCATCCTCTCTGTTTATTCCACAGCGCTGGCAGACCTTTTCCCGTCCGGCGCGTCAGCAGTCTTCACGCTATTTTTCCGGCTCGCAGGCGCTGAAGGTGGAACAACGCACCGAGATCCCGCCGCAGCCTGTGTTCGAAGAGATGGTCGCCCGCGCCGCGTCGCTCACTGCCACGCCGCAGGTGAACAAGGTGGTGCTGTCGCGCCTGATTGATATCGCGACCGACAAACACATTGATAGCGGCGCGCTGATGGAGCGCCTGATCGCCCAGAACCCGGCGAGCTTTAACTTCCACGTGCCGCTGGAAGACGGCGGCGTGCTGCTGGGCGCCAGCCCGGAGCTGCTGCTGCGCAAAGAGGGTGGGCACTTTAGCTCGCTGCCGCTGGCAGGCTCCGCGCGCCGTCAGCCGGACGACGTGCTTGATCGTGAAGCAGGCAACAAGCTGCTGGCCTCTGAAAAAGACCGTCACGAGCACGACCTGGTGACCCAGGCGATGAAAGCCATTCTGGCACCGCGCAGCCACCATCTCAGCATGCCGGATTCGCCTCAGTTGATTACCACGCCGACGCTGTGGCATCTGGCGACGCCGGTTGAAGGTGACGCGCGTGAAAACGAAAACGCCCTGACCCTGGCCTGCCTTCTGCACCCGACGCCGGCGCTGAGCGGTTTCCCGCATCAGGTGGCGAAAGAGCTGATCGCCGAGCTGGAGCCGTTCGACCGCGAGCTGTTCGGCGGCATCGTCGGCTGGTGCGACAGCGAAGGCAACGGCGAGTGGGTGGTGACCATCCGCTGCGCGCGTCTTCGCGAAAATACCGTTCGCCTGTTTGCCGGTGCGGGCATTGTGCCTGCCTCCTCGCCGGTGGGCGAGTGGCGCGAAACCGGCGTGAAGCTCTCCACCATGCTCAACGTGTTTGGTTTGCACTAAGGAAGACTCATGACCATTCCCTTTACCCGCTGGCCTGAGGCATTTGCCCGCCGCTACCGTGAAAAAGGCTACTGGCAGGATCTGCCGTTGACCCACATCCTGACCGATCGGGCGGACAGCGATGCGGTGGCGATTATCGATGGCGATCGCCACATTACCTACCGCGCGCTGAATCAGGCCGTAAACAACCTGGCCTCAGCCCTTCAGGCGCGTGGACTGCAGCGTGGCGAGACGGCGCTGGTGCAGCTTGGCAACGTGGCCGAGTTCTACATGACCTTCTTCGCGCTGCTGCAAATCGGCGTCGCGCCGGTCAACGCGCTCTTTAGCCACCAGCGCAGCGAGCTGAACGCCTACGCGGCGCAGATCAACCCCGCCGTGCTGATCGCCGATCGCGACCATGCGCTGTTTGCGGGCGATGATTTTCTTCATGCCTTTGTGGATGAACATCGCTCGGTGCGCGTCGTGCTCCTGCGCGGCGATAAGGGTGAATATGCCCTGGACGCGGCGATTGCGCGCCCGGCGGACAACTTCATCCCGAACCCGACGCCCGCCGACGAAGTGGCGTTCTTCCAGCTCTCCGGCGGCAGCACCGGTACGCCGAAGCTGATCCCGCGGACGCACAACGACTATGACTACAGCATTCGCCGCAGCAACGAGATCTGCGGTATCACTGCACATACCCGGTATCTGAACGCGCTGCCCGCGGCGCATAACTACGCCATGAGCTCGCCGGGGTCGTTAGGCGTCTTTACCGCGGGCGGCTGCGTGGTGCTGGCGAACGATCCGAGCGCCACGCTCTGCTTCCCGCTGATCGAACAGCATCAGATTAACGTCACCTCGCTGGTCCCGCCGGCGGTGAGCCTCTGGCTGCAAGCGATTGCCGACGGCGCGGGCAACGCGCAGCTTGCGTCGCTGAAGCTGCTGCAGGTGGGCGGCGCACGCCTCTCCGCCACGCTCGCGGCGCGCATTCCGGCAGAAATCGGCTGCCAGCTTCAGCAGGTGTTCGGCATGGCGGAAGGGCTGGTGAACTACACCGCGCTCGACGACGCGCCGGAGCGCATCATCAACACCCAGGGCCGCCCGATGTGCCCGGACGACGAAGTGTGGGTGGCGGACGAGCACGGCAACCCGCTGCCGCGCGGGGAAGTCGGGCGTCTGATGACGCGCGGGCCGTATACCTTCCGCGGCTATTTCAACAGCCCGGAACACAACGCCAGCGCCTTCGACGCCGACGGCTTTTACTGCTCCGGGGATCTGATCGCCATTGACGAGCAGGGCTACATCACCGTGCAGGGGCGCGAGAAAGATCAGATCAACCGCGGCGGCGAGAAGATCGCTGCAGAAGAGATCGAAAACCTGCTGCTGCGCCATGAGGCGGTGATCCACGCCGCGCTGGTGAGCATGGAGGATAGCCTGCTGGGTGAGAAGAGCTGCGCGTATCTGGTGGTGAAACAGCCCCTGCGCGCGGTCGAGGTGCGTCGCTTCCTGCGCGAGCAGGGCGTCGCCGAATTCAAGTTGCCGGATCGCGTAGAGAGCGTGGATGCGCTCCCTCTGACGCCGGTCGGCAAAGTCGATAAGAAACAGTTGCGCCTGTGGCTTGCTGAACGCGCCCGGGGCTGAGGAACAGAGTATGGCCATTCCAAAATTAACCGCTTACGCGCTGCCCGCCGCCGCAGAGCTGCCGACCAGCAAGGTGAACTGGGCGTTTGAGCCCGAGCGTGCGGCGCTGCTGATCCACGATATGCAGGAGTATTTCCTGAACTTCTGGGGCGAAAATAGCGCGATGATGCAGCAGGTGGTGGCGAATATCGCCAGACTGCGCGCCTTCTGCAAAGCGCACAATATTCCGGTGTACTACACCGCTCAGCCGAAAGAGCAGAGCGACGAAGACCGCGCCCTGCTGAACGACATGTGGGGGCCGGGCCTGACCCGCTCGCCGGAGCAGCAGCGCATCGTCGCAGAGCTGACACCGGACGAAGCGGACACGGTGCTGGTGAAGTGGCGCTACAGCGCGTTTCACCGCTCGCCGCTGGAGCAGATGCTGAAAGAGACGGGACGAAACCAGCTGCTGATTACCGGCGTGTACGCCCACATCGGCTGTATGACCACCGCCACCGACGCCTTTATGCGCGACATTAAGCCGTTCTTCATTGCCGACGCGCTGGCGGACTTCACCCGTGACGAGCATCTGATGTCGCTGAACTACGTGGCAGGACGCTCGGGCCGCGTGGTAATGACCGACGAGCTGCTGCCGTCCGTTCCTGCGACCAAAACCGCGCTGCGCGAGCTGATCCTGCCGCTGCTGGACGAGTCCGACGAGCCGTTAGATGACGAAAACCTGATCGACTACGGCCTGGACTCGGTACGCATGATGGCGCTGGCCGCCCGCTGGCGCAAAGTGCATGGCGACATTGATTTCGTGATGCTGGCAAAAAATCCAACAATCGACGCCTGGTGGGCGCTGCTTTCCCGCGAGGTGAAGTGATGGGACTGGATTTCACCGGCAAAACCGTCTGGGTGACGGGCGCGGGGAAGGGGATTGGCTACGCGACGGCGCTGGCCTTTGTGGACGCAGGCGCGCAGGTGACCGGGTTCGATCTGGCGTTTCCGCAGGATGATTACCCGTTCGCCACCGAAACGCTGGACGTGGCGAACGCCGCGCAGGTACATGAGGTGTGCGGGCGCGTGCTGACTTCGCTCGAACGGCTGGACGTGCTGGTCAACGCGGCGGGCATTCTGCGCATGGGGGCAACGGATCAGCTTTCGCAGGAGGACTGGCAGCAGACCTTCGCGGTCAACGTCGGCGGCGCGTTCAATCTGTTCCAGCTGACCATGGGGCAGTTTCGCCGTCAGCAGGGCGGGGCGATTGTTACCGTGGCGTCCGATGCGGCGCACACGCCGCGCATCGGCATGAGCGCCTATGGCGCATCGAAAGCGGCGCTGAAAAGCCTGGCTCTGACCGTCGGGCTGGAGCTGGCAGGCAGCGGCGTGCGCTGTAATCTGGTGTCGCCGGGCTCAACGGATACCGATATGCAGCGCACCCTGTGGAAAAGCGACGATGCGGAGCAGCAGCGCATCCGCGGCTTCGGCGAGCAGTTTAAGCTCGGCATTCCGCTGGGCAAAATCGCCCGTCCGCAGGAGATTGCCAGCACGGTGCTGTTCCTGGCATCCGATGCCGCCAGCCATATCACCCTCCAGGATATTGTGGTGGACGGCGGTTCCACGCTGGGGGCGTAAGATGATCTGGAAACGTCACATACCGCTCGAGGAGCTGAACGCGACCAGCCTGAACACCCTGGTGGCGCATCTCGGCATCGTCTATACCTGCATCGGGGACGACACGCTGGAAGCGGAGATGCCGGTGGATGCGCGTACCCATCAGCCGTTTGGGCTGCTGCACGGCGGCGCGTCGGCGGCGCTAGCGGAAACGCTGGGCTCAATGGCCGGTTTTCTGATGACCCGCGACGGGCAGAGCGTGGTGGGAATGGAGCTGAACGCCACGCATCATCGCGCGGTCTCCCACGGTAAGGTGCGCGGGGTGTGCCAGCCGCTGCATCTTGGGCGTTCGAGCCAAAGCTGGGAGATCGTGGTCTTCGACGAGCAGGGGCGGCGGTGCTGCACTTGCAGGTTGAGTACGATGGTGTTGGGCTAACCCAGGCAGATCAAAGTGATCGGCTTAACACTGTGGTGTAAATCTCTGGTTTGACCACGCATTATTGCGTTTCAAAGTTGTTAAATTTTTCCTGTTGTTCTAGAAACAAAATGTAACATCTCACTGTTTCACAACAACGGACAACAACTATGAACAACTCAGGGAAATACCTTACATGGGCAGGGCTCTCCGTTGTGGGAGCCTTTGCCCTGGGCTATATCGCCCTCAACCGGGGGGAGCAGATCAACGCGCTCTGGATCGTTGTCGCCTCCGTCTGCATTTATCTGATCGCGTACCGTTTTTATGGCCGCTATATCGCAAAGAACGTGTTAGGCGTTGATGCGACGCGCATGACGCCAGCCGTCCGCCACAACGACGGGCTGGACTACGTGCCGACCGACAAGAAAGTGCTGTTCGGTCACCATTTTGCGGCGATTGCCGGGGCAGGCCCGCTGGTGGGTCCGGTGCTGGCGGCGCAAATGGGTTACCTGCCGGGGATGATCTGGATCCTCGCCGGGGTGGTGTTGGCGGGGGCGGTACAGGACTTTATGGTGCTGTTTGTCTCCACCCGCCGCGACGGACGTTCGCTGGGTGAGCTGGTGAAAGAGGAGATGGGGGCCACCGCCGGGGTGATTGCGCTGGTGGCGACCTTTATGATCATGGTGATCATCCTCGCGGTGCTGGCGATGATAGTGGTGAAAGCGCTGACCCACAGCCCGTGGGGAACCTATACTGTTGCCTTCACCATTCCGCTGGCGCTGTTCATGGGAATCTACATTCGCTATCTGCGCCCGGGGCGCATTGGTGAAGTGTCGGTGATTGGTCTGGTATTCCTCGTGTTCGCCATTATCTCCGGCGGCTGGGTGGCGGAAAGCCCGACCTGGGCGCCGTTCTTCGACTTTACCGGCGTACAGCTGACCTGGATGCTGGTGGGCTACGGCTTTGTGGCGGCGGTGCTGCCGGTGTGGCTGCTGCTGGCTCCGCGTGACTACCTCTCTACTTTCCTGAAAATCGGCACCATCGTCGGGCTGGCGATCGGCATTCTGATTATGCGCCCGACCCTGACCATGCCGGCATTAACCAAATTTATCGACGGCACCGGCCCGGTCTGGACCGGTAACTTGTTCCCGTTCCTGTTTATTACCATTGCCTGCGGCGCGGTGTCCGGCTTCCACGCGCTGATCGCCTCCGGGACGACGCCGAAGATGCTGGCGAATGAAAATCAGGCCTGCCTGATTGGCTACGGCGGCATGCTGATGGAGTCCTTCGTCGCCATCATGGCGTTGGTCTCGGCCTGCATTATCGATCCGGGTGTGTACTTCGCGATGAACAGCCCGATGGCGGTGCTGGCGCCTGCCGGAACCGTTGACGTGGTGGCCTCCGCCGCGCAGGTGGTGAGCGGCTGGGGCTTTGCGATTACTCCTGATACGTTGACGAGCATTGCCAGTGAAGTGGGCGAGCAGTCCATTATCTCCCGCGCGGGCGGGGCGCCGACGCTGGCGGTCGGCATGGCCTACATCCTGCACGGCGCGCTGGGCGGGCTGATGGACGTGTCGTTCTGGTATCACTTCGCCATCCTGTTCGAGGCGCTGTTTATCCTGACGGCGGTGGATGCGGGAACCCGTGCGGCGCGCTTTATGCTGCAGGACCTGCTGGGGGTGATCTCCCCGAACCTGAAGCGTACCGATTCGCTCCCGGCTAACCTGCTGGCGACGGCACTGTGCGTGCTGGCATGGGGCTACTTCCTGCATCAGGGCGTGGTCGATCCGCTGGGTGGGATTAACACCCTCTGGCCGCTGTTCGGTATCGCCAACCAGATGCTGGCGGGCATGGCGCTGATGCTCTGCGCGGTGGTGCTGTTCAAGATGAAGCGCCAGCGTTACGCCTGGGTGGCATTAGTCCCAACCGCGTGGCTGCTGATCTGTACCCTGACGGCGGGCTGGCAGAAAGCCTTCAGCCCGGACAACAAGGTGGGCTTCCTGGCGATCGCCAACAAGTTCCAGGCGATGATCGACAGCGGTAAGATCCCGGCGCAGTACACCGAGTCGCAGCTGTCGCAGCTGGTGTTTAACAACCGTCTGGACGCCGGGCTGACCATCTTCTTTATGGTGGTGGTCGTGGTGCTGGCGTTGTATTCTCTCAAGACCGCGCTGGCGGCGTTGAAAAACGATAAGCCAACGGCGAAAGAGACGCCGTACGAGCCAATGCCTGAAAACCTGGAAGAGATTGTGACCCAGGCGAAAGGGGCGCACTAACCTTTGTGCCGGGTGGCGGCTTCGCCTTACCCGGCCTACATTCCCTGTGAGATCAGAATCATGTTCGACACCCTTTCCAAAGCCGGTAAGTACCTGGGCCAGGCCGCCAAAATGATGATTGGCGTGCCGGACTACGACAACTACGTCGAGCATATGCGCGTCAACCATCCGGACCAGACGCCAATGACCTACGAAGAATTTTTCCGTGACCGCCAGGACGCCCGCTACGGCGGCAAGGGCGGGGCGAAGTGCTGTTAACCCTCTTTCGGGAGATAGAGGCTGATCTGCTCCTGCTTACAGCCGTAGATCGCCGCCAGCTTTTCGCGTGTGCGCTTTTGCGGACGGGAGTCCAGCGCTTCCAGCTGTGACACGGCGGACTGGCTAATGCCAAGTTTATCCGCCACCTCCTGCTGGGATAACCCGCGCAGGATACGCCATGCGGCCTGCAGGCTGACGTTCTGCCAGGTCATGATGCTGCACACTTCTCCGGGCAATTCCACGTCATCCAGACTATCGTGTTCGACCTCAATATCCTCCAGATCGTCATCGGTTTCGTCGTCAATTTCTGACATCTGTAAGAGCATACGAAAATATTCGTGATAGGGAATAACGGCGTACTGCGTTTTCCCGTTATCGTCCTTGATTAGCTGTACAGCCATAGGTGGCACTCTCCTCATGCAGGTAAGTCGTTGAAGTTCTGCGCTTGACGGCCAAAACATAACAATGGTCATCGGGATCGTCCCGAAGCGTATAGATGATGCGGTAATCGCCAACGCGTAGCCGGAAATGATCTTCTGTCGCCGATATTTTTTTGATATCGGGCCGGGGAGCCGAGCGGTCATCCAGCTCAGTAAGCTTTACCTCAATGCGTCGCTGATACCGCTCTTCAATCTTTGAAAACGCCTTCTTTGCACCATTGGACCAGACAATCTTCATCCGTACCTCCACTGTACGCCCACAAAAAATATAAGGAAATAATAAGACTATTAGATAAATTCCGAATTTCTAATGGGGTACTGTAGAGCGGAGTAAAAACGCGGGTAAGAGGCAAAACGCAAACCGTCGAGGCGGCTCGGGAAGGCCTCTGCCGGACGACAGAGGCTTGCAGGAAATGTGCGATCAGGCGTTCAAACCACCGTCCACATCGAGACCGGTACCGGAGATCTGCCCGGCAGCCGGGCTGGCAAGGAAGGTGACCGCCGCCGCGATGTCTTCCGGCTGGCCGTAGTGACCGACCGCAATCATCTGGCGCTGGGCTTCCGCCTGTTCGCCGTCTTCCGGGTTCATATCGCTATTGGTGGGGCCGGGGTGCACCAGGTTTACGGTAATGCCGCGCGGTCCTAAATCACGGGCCAGACCGCGGGTGAGGGAGTTAAGAGCGGACTTGGTCATCGAGTAAACGGCAATGCCCGGCATCGCCACGCGGTTTGCCAGACAGCTGCCGATGTTGATAATGCGCCCGCCGTCGGACATATGCACCAGCGCTTCCTGAATGGCGATCACCACGCCGCGGATGTTGACGTTGATAAGGGCATCAATATCTGCCAGCGTCATGGACTCCAGCGGGCCGCCGCGCGCGATCCCGGCATTGTTGACCAGAATGTCCAGCCCGCCAAGGGAACGTGCCGCATGGGTGACGGCATCCTGAATCGCCTGCGCGCTGGCGCTGTCCGCCTGCACGGCTTCGCTGTGTCGTCCCAGCGCCTTAATCTCATCGGCGACCGCCTGGGCTTTATCGGCCGATTTTTCATACGTAATAATCACATCCGCACCGGCGCGCGCCAGCGAGAGTGCAATAGCCCGACCCAACCCGCGGCTGGCACCGGTAACCAGCGCCTTTTTACCTGTTAAATCGATCTGCATGATGACCTCGTTACGAGAGTGGTAAGAATCATCATTAGGTATAGCCTGTCGGCGCGATTAACGGCTGAAGGATTCCACTTTCTCAAACGCGGCGCGCAGAACGTCAGGCGTTAACGCAACCGGTAGATAGTGAATCGACTCCACCGGGCGCAGGGTGTGGGCAATGACCTTATCCAGCGCTTCCCGGTTATTGATGTCGACGTCCAGCTCGTGAAGCGTGGTCGGCAGGTTAAAGCGCTGGTACGCCGTCACCAGCTGCGCCAGCACGTCGTCCTGGCCGAGCAGGGCGCTCTGCACCAGAATGCCGTAGGCCACCTTGGTACCGTGGAGGTATTTTTCCGTCTGCGGCAGCACGGTTAAACCATTGTGCACCGCATGCGCCGCCGCCACGCGGGTATAGCGTTCGCCCAGACCGCCGACCATCCCGCCGCCGGCGATAATCGCATCTACCACGTCCCGGAACGCCTGCGTCTGTTCGCCGCGCTGCTGGTCGGCCAGCGCTTCCTCACTGTGCTCCAGCAGCACCTCGCGGATCGCCAGCGCGCCGTTGATGCCCAGCCGCACGGTCAGCGGCAGGTTCTCCGGCTCAGGTGCCAACACAACCGCTTCGTACCACTTCGCCAGCGTATCGCCGATACCCGCCAGCAGGTATTCCGCCGGGGCGTTAAGGACGATCTGCGGCTCCACCAGCACCAGGAAGTTGGCGTCGTCGAAGATCTCAAAATGCAGCGCCTGACCTGCATCGTTGTACCAGACGGAGAGCGGGGTCCACGCCGCGCAGGTGGCGGCAATGGTGGGAATGCCCACGAACGGCACGCCCAGACGACGCGCCACGGCCTTGACGGTATCCAGTACCGCACCGCCGCCCACGCCAATCACCACGCTGGCGTCACTGCCGGATTCGTTCACCAGATGGGTGACGTCGCGCTCGCTGCAGTGGCCTTTAAACAGCAGGTGTTTCGCCCCCGGCGCGTGAAAGCTCTCCGGCAGGAAAGGGCGCGCACCGTCGATAGCGCGCTCGCCGTAGATCCACACCGCACGGGAAAGCTGTTCCGGGGTAAAGAAGTCATTCAGATGCGCAAGGCTTCCGGGATGGGAGAAGTAGTTCGCCGGGCCAGGCACGACGCGGATATCGGTGTTGCTCATGGTGTTGTCCTTTTTTAGCAAGCGCTAACCCGATGTTATGTCTGGACATCCGGATGGCTAATAATATTTCGCTTTAACTTATGCCTTTTCCTTCGTTGTCAGTCAACCGGAGCTGTGAAAAATTCGATAAATCAGAAGAGTAATGAAGGATTTACGCGGATGGTTTCCAGTCGCCTTGAAATGCACGGTATCAGCCTGGCCTTTTCCGGCTTTCAGGCGCTGTCGCGCGTGAACTTCACCTTAACCGGCGGATCGGTACATGCGCTGACCGGCGCCAACGGCGCGGGGAAATCGACGCTGATGGCGGTGCTGTGCGGGACGCACGACCACTATGAAGGCGAAATCTCCATCAATAACCAGCCGGTAAGCATCCGCGAACCGCTCGATGCCAAACGGCTGGGGATCCACCTCGTGCAGCAGGAAGTGGACGTGGCGCTGATCCCGGGGTTAAGCATCGCCGAGAACATTATGCTCGACCAGCTGGCGCAGCCGGGGCATCGCTTCCGCTGGCGTGCAATCCGCCAGCAGGCGAGACAGGCGCTGGCACAGCTGGACGTTTCTCTGGACGTACGCCGTTCCATCGACAGCTGCACGCTTGCCGAAAAGCAGCAGATTTTGCTGGCGCGCGCCCTGTCCCATCACTGCCGTTTTTTGATTCTTGATGAGCCCACCGCGCCGCTGGACGCGCACGAGAGCGAGCGCCTGTTTGGCGTGGTGAGACGGTTAAAGCAGCAGGGCATCGGCGTGGTGTTTATCTCCCACCGCATTCACGAGCTGAAGGCCATCTGCGACACCCTGACGGTGCTGCGCGACGGCAAGCTGATCGAGTCCGGCCCTATGGCCGATCTTAGCGGCGAAGCGATCGTCGAGAAGATGCTCGGCCACGTGCTGAGCGATATCTACCCGCCCGCTCGGCCGCCGCACGGCGACGAAACGCTGCTGCGGGTGGAAGGTCTGCATGACGACGCGCTGCTGAAAGATATCTCCCTGCACCTGCGCAAAGGCGAAATTCTCGGGATTGCCGGGCTGGCGGGGGCGGGGAAAACCGAACTCTGCAAGGCGCTGTTTGGCGCCAGCAAAAGCCGCGTGGCGCGCGGTGAGTTGAATCAACAGCCCTGGCAGCCGCGCGACCCGGCCGATTCGGTGCTGCGCGGCCTGGCGCTGGTGCCGGAGGAGCGGCGCAAAGAGGGCATTTTTATCGACGAGCCGGTGAGCATGAACCTTGCCGTGTGCGCCGATAACAGCTTCTCGCGCTGGAGCCTGTTTGGCCATCGTCAGGCGTGGCGCTGGGCGGAGGAGGTGATCGCTCGCGTCGGCGTGCGCGCCCGCGGTCCCGGGCAGGTTTTGCGACGTCTCTCCGGCGGCAACCAGCAGAAGGTCGCCATCGGCAAGTGGCTGCGCAATGATGCGAGCGTGCTGATCTTCGACGAGCCAACCAAAGGCGTGGACGTGAAGGCCAAAACCGATCTGTTCCAGCTGATTGACGGCCTGGCGCGCGAGGGCAAAGGGGTCATTTACGCCTCGGGCGAGTTTGCCGAGCTGGTCGGGCTGTGCGACCGCATCTGCGTGCTGTGGGACGGGCGCATCGTGGCGGAAATCGCCGGAGCCGAGGCCCGTGAAGAGACACTACTTTATTATTCAACCGGAGGAACGGCGTCGTGAGCAAGGCCCTTTCAGTAAACGCGACGGCGTCTGGCCGTCAGCAGATTTTCGATTTTCTCTACAAGTGGGGCATGCTGTTAACCGTCGTCGCGCTGGTGGCCGTCTTTGGCCTGGCGTCGGACAGCTTCCTCGATCCGAACAACATCATCAATATTCTGCGCTCAATCGCCATCGTGACGGTGATTGCCGTTGGCGTGTCGATATCATTGACCATTGGCGGGTTCGATCTCTCCGTGGGATCGACCGCCTCACTGGCGAATGCGCTGGTGATTTCCCTGTTCGTCTGGCACGGCTTTGGTACCACCGAGTCGATTCTGATCACCCTCGCGCTCTGCATGCTGGTGGGGCTGTTTAACGCCTTTCTTATCGTCATCCTGCGCATTCCGGACATGCTCGCGACGCTGGCCAGCCTGTTTGTGATCCAGGGCGTGGCGATGACCTACAGCTACGGCGGGTCGATTACCGAGAACATGGTGCTGCCGAGCGGTGACATGGCGGAAGGCACCATTCCGGCGGCGTTCAGCCTGCTGGGGCAGGTGCCGACGATTGTGATCATCATGCTGGTGGTGACGGTTCTGGCGCAGCTGGGGCTGTCGCTCACCACTCACGGTCGTCGGATGTACGCCATTGGCGGCAACCCGGAAGCCGCGCGTCTCTCCGGTATTCGCACCACCCGCTACAAGGTGGCGGCCTACGTGATTGCCTCCCTGCTTGCGGGCCTGGGCGGGATTTTGCTGGCCTCGCGCATCGGCTCGTCGCAGGTAAACGCGGGCGGCGGTTACCTGATGGATGCGGTGGCGGCGGCGTGGATTGGCTTCTCGCTGGCCGGGTCCGGCAAGCCGAACGCGCTGGGAACCCTGGTCGGGGCGGTTATTCTCGGCGTGCTGTCGAACGGGCTGGTGATGCTCTCCGTGCCGTATTACGCCATGGACATTATAAAAGGGCTGGTGCTCGCGGTAGCGCTGGCGATTACGTACATACAAAAACGCTGACAACACAACGGGATAAAAAATGAAAAAGATTGCACTCTCTTTGGTGGCATTAGGGTTATTCACCGCTCTGCCTGGCTTCGCGGCCACACCCGCCCCGCTTCCGGCGGCCATTGCCAACCATGACGGCCCGATCCGCATCGCGGTGATCCGTAACCTTGGCTCAGACGACAACACCACGCAGTTTATTGCCGGGGCCATTCAGGAAGGGAAGAAGCTTGGCTTTAAGGTCAGCACCTTTTTAAGCAACGGGGACGATGCCAAATTCCAGGACTTTGTGAATCAGGCGATCAGCCAGAAATATGACGGGATTATCCTGTCTCAGGGGCGCGATCCGTACTCCACCGCGCTGGTGAAGAAGGCGGTGGACGCCGGGATTAAGGTCGCCGTCTTTGATACCGCCGTCAACGGTGAGATCCCGGGCGTGACCGTTACCCAGCAGGACGATGCCTCCCTGACGAATCTCTCCTTCGGCCAGCTGGCGAAAGATTTCAACGGCAAGGCCAATATCGTCAAGCTGTGGGTAGCGGGCTTCCCGCCGATGGAGCGTCGTCAGGCGGCCTATAAAGAGCTACAAAAGCAGTATCCGGATATCAAAGAGCTGGAGTCTATCGGCGCGGTCTCCTCTGACGTGCAGGGCGACACCGCTAACAAAGTGGGCGCGATCCTGGCGAAATACCCGAAAGGTAAAATCGACGCCATCTGGGGCACCTGGGACGCCTTCAGTCAGGGCGCGTATAAGGCGCTGAAAGAGAACGGCCGTACCGAGATCAAACTCTACAGCATCGACATCTCCAACCAGGATCTGCAGCTGATGCGCGAGCCGGGCAGCCCGTGGAAGGTGAGCGTGGCGGTGGATCCGAAGCTGATTGGCGCGACCAACGTGCGTCTGGTGGCGAACAAGATTGCCGGGGAAACCACGCCTGCGACCTACGATTTCAAAGCGGCGGCCATTCCGCAGGCGCTGCTGACCGCCCAGCCGGGCGCGGTGAACGTGGCGTCGCTGGGGAAAATCATTCCGGGCTGGGGCCAGACGGAAGATTTTATCGCGCCGTGGTTTGCGACGCTGGAAGCGAAGAATAAATAAAACCAAGCCGGGTGGCGTCAGGTGCGGCCTGATGCCCTCACCCCGGCCCTCTCCCACGGGGAGAGGGGGAAAACCAACAGGAGCTAACGGTGAGTCATTTACCCCCTCCCGAATACAGCCGCAATATGCGGCTGATTGGCCATAGCGATCAGGGCGGTCGCCCGGACGGCGTACAGCTGATGGTGCACCGCGGTTTCGCCTGGATCGGCCATATGGTGTCGCAGGGCTTTTCGATTGTCGACGTGCGCGACCCGAAAAACCCGAAAGCGGCGGGCTACGTGCCCGCGCCGCCCGGCACCTGGAACGTGCACCTGCAGGCGCATGACGACCTGCTGCTGGTGATTAACGCCCGGGATCTGTTTGCCGATGCCCGCTTTGCCGACGAGAAGGTCTACTACACCCGCCAGGTAGGCGAGACCGTCAGCGACGTGCAGGACAAAGGCTGGAGCGCCGGGCTGCGCGTGTTTGATATCTCCACGCCGGACAGGCCGCGCGAAATCGGCTTTCTGTCGCTGAGCGGGATTGGCATTCACCGCATCTGGTACGTCGGCGGCCGCTGGGCGTACGTGTCGGCGCTGATCGAGGGCTTTACCGACTACATCTTTCTGACCATCGATCTGGCGGACCCGCGTAGGCCCGAAGTGGCCGGGCGCTGGTGGCTGCCGGGAATGAACCAGGCCGAAGGCGAACAGCCGAACTGGCCGGAAGGGAAACGCTACGCCCTGCACCACGCGATTATTGCCGGCGATACCGCGTACGGCAGCTGGCGCGACGGCGGCCTGACGCTGCTGGACGTGAAGGATCGTACCCAGCCGAAGCTGATTAGCCACCGTAACTGGAGTCCGCCGTTTGGCGGCGGGACGCACACCGCGCTGCCGCTGCCGGACCGCGATCTGCTGGTGGTGCTGGACGAAGCGGTGCTGGATAACCAGGAAGACGGCGAGAAGCTGATCTGGCTGTTTGATATTCGCGAGCCGTCGAATCCGGTCAGCATCTCTACCTTCCCGCAGCCGGACGAAACTGACTACGTGGCGAAAGGGGCGCATTTCGGGCCGCATAACCTGCACGAGAACCGGCCGGGGAGCTTTGTCAGCTCCACGCTGATTTTTGCGACGTATCAGAACGCGGGCGTGCGCGCGTATGACATCTCCAATCCGTATCGTCCGGTGGAAACCGGCGCGCTGGTGCCTGCTGCACCGGAGAAAATGATGGATACCCGCCCGAATCGCCCGCAGGTGATCCAGTCGTGTGACGTGTTTGTGGATGCGCAGGGGATTATCTACAGCACGGATTATAACGGTGGGCTGTCGGTGATTGAGTATTTGGGGTGAGTTTTTGCCGGGTGGCGGCTTCGCCTTACCCGGCCTACATTTTGCACCCGTAGGCCCTGTAAGCGCAGCACCACCGGGCAAATGCACTCAGCTATATTGCCGCACCCGCGCCACCAGCTCTTCCGCGCTGTCGATACGGTCGGCAATCACAATCAGCGCCTTGCCGAGCGTTATCGCGTGGCGAAGGCATTCGTGGCGCATCGCCTCGTCCTGAATGGTGTCGATATCCGCGACGTGGGAAAGCCCGACGCTGCGGCGAATGAGTTCGGTGCCGCAGAAGCCGATGGCATCATGCCAGACCTTTTTCAGGAATGCGGAGGCATAGCCCGGCGCGCCGAGCGCGGCGTCGCGTGTTTTCTCGTGTGCCAGCGCCTGGAAGCGTTCCGCGAAGGTGTTCCACAGTTCCTGAATATCGGTCAGGCGCTGCTCGCGCGCGGCGGCGGCATCGCGAATGCCCAGATGCCCCGGCAGGCCGCAGAAGTTGAGCAGCAGGTTGCCGATTGCGGTGCCGACGTCAAAGCCAATCGGCCCAAAATAGCCGAACTCGGCGTCGATGGCCTTCAGGCTGCCGTCGGCCACAAAAATCGAGCCGCTGTGAATATCGCCGTGCAGCAGGGCTTCCGCCTGAGAAAAGAAACGGTGCTTCAGGGAGGCCACGGCAATTTTCAGCTGGGCGTCGTCGCGCAGGGCGGCGACGTCATTTTCCAGCTCGGCCGGGTAGCTGTTGCGCGCGTGGATCTGGTACGGATCGTTGAAGAACAAATCTTCGGTGATCTCGCACATCGCCGGGTTGATGAATTTTGCCACCTGCGCTTTTTTCTCGTGCGGGTGCAGGTAGAAATCGCTGGTGTGGAACAGCGCGTGCGCGAGGTATTCACCCAGCTGACGCGCCGCCTGCGGGTAGTAAATGTTGCCGATCAGCTCGCCGCGCCAGATGCGATGGCTGGAGAGATCTTCCATCACCATCACCGCCAGCTCCGGGTCGAAGTGGTGGATTTTCACCGTGTGCTGCGGGCTGTGCCGGTAGTGCTCGACCAGGGTTTGTGCCTCCAGACGGGCGCGGTCCAGCGTCAGCGGCCAGGACTCGCCGACGCAGCGCACGTAGGGCAGCGCCTGCTTAACGATGATGCGGCTCACGCCCGCGCTGTCGAAGATTTTGAACACTAGATTGAGGTTGCCGTCGCCTACCTCCTGCGCCTCCACCAGCGATGAAGGATCGTCAAGGCCGCCAAACTGCCTGGCATACTCCACGGCGTCCTGAGCGGTAAAGGTACGGTATTGCGACATGGCCTGCTCCTCACGGTTTGCTAATAAAGACATGTAGACGTCTATACATCTGGATTTCATCCTGACACAATGTGCTACAACAACGCAACAGGGAATTAACGACATGCAGACATTACAGACGACCAGCCTGCGGGTAGCGGATAATCAGCTCTTTATTCTCGACCAGCAGGCCCTTCCGCAGGAGAAACGCTGGCTTGATGCCTCAACGGTAGAGGCGCTGGTCGGGCATATTCACGCCCTGCGGGTGCGCGGCGCGCCGCTGATTGGTCTCTCTGCAAGTCTGCTGCTGGCGCTGCTGGCGGAAAACGGCAAAAGCCGCGACGAGCTGGCGGTGGCGCTGGAAACCCTGCGCGCATCCCGCCCGACGGCGGTGAACCTGATGAACAACCTTGACCGCATGAAGATTGCGCTGTGGCAGGAAGAGTATGTTCCGGCGCTGGTCGCGGAGGCGCTGCGCCTGATCGACGAAGACAAACGGCTCTGTGACGCCATTGCGCAAGCGGGCAGCGCGCTGGTGAAGCCCGGCAGCCGCCTGCTGACCCACTGCAACACCGGCGGGCTGGCAACGGCAGGCGTCGGTACGGCGCTGGGCGTGATTGCTCGCGCGCATCAGGAGGGCAAGGTCAGCAACGTCTGGGTGGATGAAACCCGTCCGCTGCTGCAGGGGGGCAGACTGACCGCGTGGGAGCTTGGCGAACTGGGCGTGCCGTATCAGTTGATTACCGATTCCATGGCCGCCAGCCTGATGGCGAAAGGGCTGGTGGATGCCGTGTGGGTGGGCGCAGACCGCATTGCGGCTAACGGCGACGTGGCGAATAAGATCGGCACCTATTCTCTGGCGGTGCTGGCGAAATTCCACGGCATTCCGTTCTATGTGGCCGCGCCGCAAACGACCCTCGATCCGGACTGCCCGAACGGTGACGCGATCCCGATTGAGCAGCGCGCCGCCAGCGAGGTGACGGGCGTCGCCGGAAGCTTTGGCGCGGTGCAGTGGGCGCCGGAAAACGCGCAGGTCTACAACCCGGCGTTTGACGTTACGCCAGCCTCGCTGGTTAGCGGCTGGGTGCTGGATACGGGTGTGGTCACGCCGGAAGCGGTGGCAAACGGGAAATTCGCCTGAGTCCGGCTATTCTTTAAGGGGTTTCCCTGAGAGGACAATATCGTGACGCTCGATCCTGAAACAGACTTAAAACTGGAGCGCGTGGTGGATGCCCCGCGCGACCTGCTGTGGCTCTGCTGGACTACGCCAGAACACATCAAAAACTTCTTCATTCCTGCTCCCCATAAGGTGACCGAATGTGACCTCGATCTGCGCGTGGGCGGACGGTTCAACACCGTGTTTGAGGTGGACGGTCAGCGGATGGATAACCGGGGTGTGTTCCTTGAAATCGATCCGGGGAAAAAGCTGGTCTTTACCGACGGCTATACCGAAGGCTGGAAACCGGCCGAGAAGCCGTTTATGACGGCGATTTTATTGCTGGAAGATGTCGGGGAGGGCAAAACCCGCTATACGGCGATTGCGCGTCACCCCACGAAGGACATCCGCGAGCAGCACGAGCAGATGGGCTTCCACGAAGGGTGGGGGATTGTGCTGGATCAGCTGGTGGAGTATGTGAAGGGATTGAAGCGTTGAAGCTCGAGCGGCCTGATGCCCTCACCCCGACCCTCTCCCACAGGGAGAGGGAGCAAATACTAAAAACGGCAGCTATAGCTGCCGTTTTGCTTTTACCTATGCCAGCCGTGGATACGCGTCCGCGATTGCATCACCCGTAAACTGGGCCACCCAGCCTTCCGGGTTATCGAAAATACGAATGGCGGTAAAGTTCGGCTCTGAGCCCATATCAAACCAGTGCGGCGTGCCCGCAGGAACGGAGATCAGGTCGTTTTTCTCGCACAGCACCTGATACACCTCATCGCCAATGTGCAGGCAGAACAGCCCTGCGCCTTCCACGAAAAAGCGCACTTCGTCTTCGCCGTGGGTGTGTTCGTTCAGGAACTTCGCGCGCAGCGCCTCTTTCTGCGGGTTGTCGGCGCGCAGGCTGATCACGTCCCAGCTCTGGTAACCCTTCTCTGCGACCAGTTTGTCGATCGCATGTTGATACGCCGCGATCACGGCTTCAGGCGCGGGATCGTGTCCTAAATCGCGATCCGCCGCCCAGCGTTCAAACCGCACGCCTTTCGCGTTGAGCTGTTGGGCAATCTCGGCGGCGTCGGTACTGTGCCACTGGTGTTGACTGGCGTCTTTATCGGAATAAATGGTCAATGCGCTCATGAAGGGATCTGCTCCGGGTTAATCTCGTCAAACTGGTGGACCTGATGGTGGTGGCTTGCGCCGTCATCATCGCCGCGAATCAGCTGCAGGGTGCGAAAACCTGCCTGTTCAGCCGCGTCCAGCTCCTGATGAATATCGGAGAGGAACAGGATCTGCGACGGGGCGATGCCCGTTTGCGCCGCGATGTTCTGATACGACTGCACCTCGCGCTTGGCGCCGATGTGGGTGTCGAAATAGCCGCTGAACAGATGAGTAATATCACCTTCGTCGCTGTAGCCAAATAACAGTTTCTGCGCAGCAACGGAGCCAGAGGAATAAACATAGAGATCAATCCCTTGCGCTTTCCATTTTTCCAGCGCGGGCAGCACGTCCGGGTAAAGATGTCCGGTAAAGTCGCCGTTAACGTAGCCGTCGTGCCAGATGATCCCCTGCAGCGCTTTTAGCGCGGTAGATTTGCGGTCTTCATCCATAAAGGCAAACAGGGCGTCGATAAGCTCGCTGACGCTGGCGTGCGGATTACCGATTTCATCACGCAGGTTGTCCAGAATGGATGTGACCGGCTCGGCGTACTGCTGCGCGGTCACGAAGGCCGCCAGCCGCTCACGCGCGTAGGGGAACAAAACATCATGGACAAAACGAATATCGCTGGTGGTGCCTTCAATATCCGTCACAATCGCGCGAATCATACTCTCTCCAGTTGTCGTAAACGCATTTCACATTCAAACAGGAATTCCAGTCCTTCCAGATGACGGCGGGCTTCGGCCACATCGCGTCCCCAGCAGGTTAAGCCATGGCCGCGCAGAAGAAAACCATAATTAAGCGGGCGTTCCTGCGCGTAATGGGCGATTCGCGAGGCGAGGGCGTCAATGTCCTGGTCGTTATCGAAGACCGGGATAGCCACCGTATCCAGATGCGTGGTCTGCCCGGTGAGGGATTTTTGCATCTCAAAGCCGCTGATGTTGAGCTCGGCTTCTTTGACCAAACGCGACAGCACCGTGGCGTTGACCGTATGAACGTGCAGGACGGCGTTGGCCTCCGGGAACAGACGATAGATAAGGGTGTGTAGCCCCGTTTCGGCTGATGGCTTACGACCAGACGGCGCGCGGTTGGTGGCGATCTCCACCTGGAGAAAATCCTCCGTCGTCAGGCTGCCTTTGTCTTTGCCCGATTCGCTGAGCCAGCAGAGGCGTTCGTCCTGACGCACCGACATATTGCCCCCGGTGGCGGGTGCCCAGCCTTTGGCGCCAATCCAGCGGCAGGCGTCGACCAGATGCGTGAGTTGCAGGTTGTCTGTCATTTTCCTTTTACCCTCTCGGACAGGAATATTCATATTGTTTAGACGTCTAAGCGTCTTGATTGCCAAAGACTAACATCGTGTTATAGTGGCAGCAACATAAGTATTACAAGCAGGCACAACACAATGAGCATTAACCCATTGATTCCGCAAAGTAAACTTCCCAATCTCGGTACCACCATCTTTACGCAGATGAGCGCCCTGGCGCAGCAGCACAACGCCATTAACCTTTCTCAGGGATTTCCGGATTTCGACGGGCCGACCTATCTGCAGGAGCGTCTGGCGTACCACGTGGCGCAGGGGGCGAATCAGTATGCGCCGATGACGGGCGTGCAGGCGCTGCGGGAAGCCATTGCGGACAAAACGGCTGAGCTGTATGGCCATAAGCCCGATGCCAACAGCGACATCACGGTGACGGCAGGGGCGACCGAAGCGCTGTATGCGGCCATCACCGCCCTGGTGCGGGCGGGCGATGAAGTCATCTGCTTTGACCCGAGCTACGACAGCTATGCGCCTGCGGTTGAACTCTCCGGCGGCGTGGTGAAACGCGTGGCGTTACAGCCACCGCATTTTCGCCCCGACTGGCAGGCGTTTGCTGCGCTGCTGAGCGACAAGACCCGTCTGGTGATCCTGAATACCCCGCACAATCCGTCGGCGACGGTGTGGCAGAAAGCCGATTTCGCCGCGCTGTGGCAGGCGATTGCCGAACGTGAAATCTACGTGCTGAGCGATGAAGTTTACGAGCACATCTGCTTTGCAGAAGAGGGACACGCCAGCGTGCTGGCCCATCCGCAACTTCGCGAGCGGGCTATCGCCGTCTCGTCGTTCGGTAAGACCTACCATATGACCGGCTGGAAAGTGGGCTACTGCGTCGCACCGGCCGCCATTAGCGCTGAGCTGCGCAAGGTGCATCAGTACCTGACGTTTGCCGTAAACACGCCGGCTCAGTTGGCGCTGGCGGATATGCTGCGCGCGGAGCCTGAGCATTATCGCGCGCTGCCGCGTTTCTACCGTGAACGTCGGGATCTGTTCGTGACGGCGCTGAGTAAAAGCCGCCTGGAAATTTTGCCCTCTGAAGGAACCTACTTCCTGCTCGCGGACTACAGCGCGATTTCCGATCTGGACGACGTCAGCTTTTGCCAGTGGTTGACAAAAGAGGTGGGGGTGGCCGCCATTCCACTGTCGGTATTCTGCGCCGATCCCTTCCCGCACAAGCTGATCCGCCTTTGCTTTGCCAAGCAGGAATCGACGCTGCTGGCGGCGGCAGAGCGTCTGAACACGCTCTGATTATTTCACCGTCCAGGCTTCGGAATAGCGACGGTCTGCAAACAGCGCCAGCAGGCCGTTGATTTGCTTGAGGCGCAGCACCTCGTCGCTGTCCATCCCGAGCTCTTTGCCAATTCGCTCATCGTTCCAGCCGAGCTGTGCCAGTTCGCGCACGATATCCGACATGGCGTTAATCTGGTGCCGACCCCGCGCCCGGTTGTGACGGATCGTGGCGGCCATACGGTCATGCTTTTCCTGTCGATCCTGGCGCAGGCAGGTGACGGGGAGATATCCCCTGAGCTGACGCTTCAACGCCGCCCGAGTTTTGCCGATTTCATGGCGGTGGAAACCATCCACAATTTCGTAATGTTGCGGTTCACTTTCCGTCACGACAATAGGTTGGGTGAATCCATCGAGTTCCAGCGACTTGCTGAGCAGCCGTTTTTCTGGAGGGGCAACGTTATTGGGGTTGTAGTCGTTAGCGGTAATCGCGTCCTGTTTGATCCAAAGCACGCAGTCTATCGGTTGCTCACGAAAAGGACTGTTTCGATGGATCGCTTCACGAAAAGCATTGATGGCGTTAATCCGATCCTCTTCGGGAAGAGACTGAAGGTACGTTTCGATCTCGGTGATTAATCGTTGTCGCATAATATGCCCCACTCCTTGCGTTTCGCCTTCACTCTTTCACTGTAGCGCTGATAATGTTTGGGTTTATTTGGGCTGAACGACAGCGCTCTGCACCAGTAGTCGTTATTAAGGATAACCTTGCAAATACGGCGCCATGAGGGAATGTCTTTGGCACCAATATCACCGTCCTGGGTGTCGGGAATATCTTCTATGCCTTTCTTCTGATACCAGCGCAGGTAAATGGCGATTTTATTGCGGTAATGCTCAGCCGTATTTTGCGGCATGCTGTCGAGCAGCAGTAGGGCATATTCGCGCCAGCAGAGGTGATCGGGTTTCAGGATTTTCCGGTGACCATAAAAGTGGTTATCGTGCCCGGCGTAAATTCCTCCGCTGCGTACGCCGCTCACGCGCTCGCACATGGCCGCCCAGCGATCGGGCTCAACAACATGGTAGAGCCATAATCCCTGACGCTGCTCCGGACCAAAGGGCTCACAAATACGCATATAGCGGGGCGGTACGCCGGCCTGGAACATCAGGTCATAGAGTGGGTTATAGCAACATCCCGATTTGGCAAACCAGGTCCAGATATCGGCGGTTTTCCAGTCGTAGAGGGGATAAACATACCAGGCATGCCCCCCAGGGGCGACGGTCGTCCAGGGTTTATCATCGGCAAACCGCTGCTTACGCGCCGACGCGATAGCCAGAAAACGGTTATAAGATTCATCGGCGCGGATGCCAATCATCACCGCCGCCGGGCGATTGTGAGAGAACCAGTCGGAGAAGCTGCGAACAAAAGTTTCAAACGTCATGCCGGGCTGGTAGAAGGGAAAAAAAGCGGGATCGGTTATCGCACCGTCAGGGGGCTGGCGGACCCATCGGGTGCCGGGTTCCCAGCATTGCCATTCCGGCTGAAATTGCGACAGAGAATTTTGCGTTGTCAGGGGAAGCGCGACCCACCAGAAATGGTCGATGATATCGCTATATAACTCGCGCATACGTTCAACATGGGTGATGGTATGGCTAAACTGCGCTTCCCAGTCGATAAAGAGAACGTCTATTTTTATATTCATCTGTCGCGCCTGCCGGGCAACCAGGTGCAGCATGGTGGTGGAGTCTTTACCTCCTGAAAAAGAGACACAGATCCTCGGTAAATTTTCGAGAGTCCATTTTATTCGTTCCCGAGCCGCAGAAAGAACATCCTGATTAAGAGGGTACTTATAAATTGACATGTTTATTCTCATCCTGAGGAATAAATACCAGACGTTAGTGTCAATACTAGAGTGAGAATGATATCAGTCAATAATTAATGAGGTGTGCAAAGTTTATACCGAATATTTCTATAACGGAGATGTATGTTTCTGAAACTGGCGGCTCCCATTATGTATGAGAACCACAATGCCGTTTCAGGGTAAGGTTATTTCTTCAATAAAGCTTGCGAAGGCTGCGCTATGCAATGCGGAGCGATTATACATCATGTAAATATCAATGATGGGAAATTGAATGTCTGTTTCGACTTTGTGAAGATTAAGTGCCTGTCCATATTGTTCAAAAGCGACTGTTGGCACTAATCCAATGAGGTCCGATGAACTGATCATCGACAAAAGAGAAATAAAAGAGTCACTTCGATAGACGATATTTCGTTCTGTTAAAAGATTATCGGCTTTCTCCTGGTACTCTTTAACACTACTTTCATCGCTCAGGTAGGCGGTAAAGTCTTCATTGAGGATCTCTTCGTGAGTAGGTTTTCCGCTAACGCGAGGATGACCCTTTCGGCAAACAAGAACAAAAGGGAGTCTGTAGTACAGACTGCAGGCGATAGAGCGGCTTGTAGAGGGGGCAAAAGAAAATATCAGGTCAGCCTTTCGGTAAGCTAAGAGATCTTCTGCTGAATCAGGAGCAAGAAAAACATCATGTAATTCAATGGAATAATTGTACTTATCCATCAGCAGCTTCATAGGCCCAAGCATCGTTTTCGTGCTCATAAACTGCGGGCTATAAATGACAAAGTTTTTTTTCAGCCCGGTGCTATGCATCATGTTAATGGTCTGCTCGAGCTGGTTCAGGTTTTGTTCCAGATGATGATGCAGATTGACGCCGACCGTCGTGGGCGTTATTCCCTTTCCTGAACGGATAAACAACGGATCGTTGAGCTGCCCGCGCAGACGCTGCAGTGACTGGCTGACCGCTGATGGCGTGATATAAAGCGTCTCTGCTGCCTTACTGATGCTCAGATGTTGATAAATGCATTCAAAAATGACCAGCAGGTTGAGGTCGAATTTTTTAAGGTCGTAGAGATTTGCCATGTTTCGTCCTGAGATTGTCATCTATGCTGGGGTTATCACATCACTGATAACTATAGTTTGAAGTTAACCATTTACAATCCTTTCGATTAACCCTCTTAAATTTAAATTAAATTCACCTTAATGTATCATGACGCCAGATTATTGAAATAGTGCTTCAAGGAACATTAAGATAATTTTATCTCAGATGTTGGAGTGAGCATTTTAAATAACAATTGTCATTTATATATTGAGGTATTTTTATAATAAAAATAAATTTATAACGTCCCGAAATGATGTTTGGCAAAACCTATCACAGCCATAGGCAGGAATACCTCTCTTATGGATTGCCCAATTCCTGAACGGGTGGTGTAATCAAAGGGCTGTTACCCCTTGATATAAAGGGTTGTAGAGCGCAACGCAACGCCAGCTTCGGCTGGTACTGAATGTACCTGCGGGGAATTCAGGTATCAGGGCCGCCCGTTGAGGCGGCCTTTTTACTTTCAGGCTTTCCTGTAAAAGGTTCACCTTGTTGTCTTGTCGACGTTGTAAGGTTTGGCTGATTGATTTGATAAAGCATACGCATTAGCCCCGATGAATAAAGTTGGTTACCTTACATCTCAACGAAAACACGGAGGAAGTACAGATGTCTTTGATTAACACTAAAATTAAACCTTTCAAAAACCAGGCGTTCAAAAACGGTGAGTTCATCGAAGTAACCGAGAAAGATACCGAAGGTCGCTGGAGCGTCTTCTTCTTCTATCCGGCTGACTTCACCTTCGTTTGCCCGACCGAACTGGGCGACGTGGCTGACCATTATGACGAACTGCAGAAGCTGGGCGTAGACGTTTACTCTGTGTCTACTGATACCCACTTCACCCACAAAGCATGGCACAGCAGCTCTGAAACCATCGCAAAAATCAAATACGCGATGATCGGCGACCCGACTGGCGCCCTGACCCGTAACTTCGACAACATGCGTGAAGATGAAGGCCTGGCTGACCGCGCCACCTTCGTTGTTGACCCGCAGGGTATTATTCAGGCTATCGAAGTTACCGCTGAAGGTATCGGCCGTGATGCGTCTGACCTGCTGCGTAAAGTGAAAGCAGCGCAGTACGTGGCTTCTCACCCAGGCGAAGTGTGCCCGGCGAAATGGAAAGAAGGCGAAGCGACTCTCGCTCCATCCTTAGACCTGGTCGGCAAGATCTAAGTCTGTAAAGCCTGGCGGGGCTGCGCTTGCACAGGCCTACAGTATCGTAGGCCGGGTAAACGAAGTGCCACCCGGCAATCAATGGGCGCCCCCCGCGCCCATTTCATTCCAGCACCATGATGCAAGTTGCATTCAGGCCGCCTGTGTAAGGCAGCTTGCATGATGACGTTTTAAGAGAGGGAAGAATAATGCTCGACACTAATATGAAAACCCAGCTCAAGGCCTATCTTGAGAAACTGACCAAACCCGTTGAGCTGATTGCCACGCTGGACGACAGCGCGAAATCGGCAGAGATCAAGGAACTGCTGGCTGAGATCGCCGAACTGTCGCCAAAAGTGACCTTCAAAGAAGATAACTCGCTTAACGTCCGTAAGCCTTCTTTCCTGATTACTAACCCAGGCTCTGAGCTGGGGCCGCGCTTTGCCGGCTCGCCGCTGGGTCACGAATTTACCTCGCTGGTGCTGGCGCTACTGTGGACCGGTGGTCATCCGTCGAAAGAGGCGCAGGCGCTGCTGGAGCAGATCCGCGATATCGACGGCGATTTCGAGTTTGAAACCTATTACTCGCTCTCTTGCCATAACTGCCCGGACGTGGTGCAGGCGCTGAACCTGATGTCGGTCCTGAACCCGCGCATTAAGCACACGGCGATTGACGGCGGTACCTTCCAGAATGAAATCACCGATCGCAACGTAATGGGCGTTCCGGCGGTGTATCTGAACGGTCAGGAATTCGGTCAGGGTCGTATGACGCTGACGGAAATCGTTGCCAAAGTGGATACCGGTGCCGAAAAACGTGCCGCAGAAGCGCTGAACAAACGCGATGCCTACGACGTGCTGATCGTCGGTTCCGGTCCGGCGGGCGCGGCGGCGGCAGTGTACTCTGCGCGTAAAGGGATCCGCACTGGCCTGATGGGCGAGCGTTTCGGTGGCCAGGTACTGGATACCGTGGATATTGAAAACTATATCTCCGTGCCGAAAACCGAAGGTCAGAAGCTGGCGGGGGCGCTGAAGGCGCACGTCAGCGACTACGACGTGGACGTGATCGACAGCCAGAGCGCCAGCAGGCTGGTACCTGCTGCGGTTGAGGGTGGTTTACACCACATTGAAACCGCATCCGGCGCGGTGCTGAAAGCGCGCAGCATTATCATTGCCACCGGTGCGAAATGGCGCAACATGAACGTCCAGGGTGAAGATCAGTATCGCACCAAAGGCGTGACCTACTGCCCGCACTGCGACGGCCCGCTGTTTAAAGGTAAACGCGTGGCGGTGATCGGCGGAGGTAACTCCGGCGTGGAAGCGGCTATCGACCTGGCGGGGATTGTTGAACACGTCACTCTTCTGGAGTTCGCACCAGAGATGAAGGCCGACCAGGTTCTGCAGGATAAAGTTCGCAGCCTGAAAAACGTCGACATCGTCCTTAACGCGCAGACCACGGAAGTGAAGGGCGACGGCAGCAAGGTGACCGGTCTGGAATACCGCGACCGCGTGAGCGGCGACGTGCACAGCGTTCAGCTTTCAGGGATCTTCGTGCAGATTGGTCTGCTGCCAAACACCACCTGGCTGGAAGGCGCGATTGAGCGCAACCGCATGGGCGAAATCATCATCGATGCGAAGTGTGAAACCAGCGTGAAGGGCGTGTTTGCGGCGGGTGACTGTACTACCGTGCCGTACAAACAGATCATCATCGCCACGGGCGAAGGGGCGAAGGCGTCGCTGAGTTCGTTTGACTATCTGATTCGCACCAAAACCGCATAAGAAAAGAAAGTAAGGCGATACCTGCAATAGCGAGAGGCCACCGAAAGGTGGCCTCTTTTTTTATCTGACGACCATCACCGGTATGTGGGTGTGGCGGATCACGCTGGAGGCGTTAGAGCCCAGCAGATGTGTGGTAATGGAAGGGTTGCGCGAACCGATGACCACCACGTCTGCTTTCAGCTCGTTCGCCAGTTCATTTACCGCATCACGTACGCTGCCGAATCTGACGTGCGTTTTGATCCGTGAAGGGTCAATACTGAAGTGGCTGACCATGGTTTGCAGACGCGTTTCCGCTTCATGCTGCAAATGCTCCTCGAAGCGGCGCACATCGGCAGCGAAGCGGTGCAGGCTCAGGCTGGCGGAGCCCGGGAGCACGTGCAACAGATGGATGACACCGTCCTGCTGCGCCAGGAACTCCGCGTGGCGAACGGCCTTGTCGCTCAACTCCATCTCAAAAACGTCAACCGGCATAATGATTCTCTGATACATACCCGTTTCTCCTTGTTTATAAACGCTGTACTCATTCAACCACAAAATATTAATGGTTTCTGTAAGCGCCCCGTCAGTTTTCTTATCTCGCCAGGATAAATCTCAAAAGACCCGTATTCCGGGGCAGACCTTGAGGGGTAGCTACCCTTATAGACTTACCTGGAACCTTTCGGAGGTCGCATGAAAGCACTTACGTATCACGGTCCACACCATGTTCGCGTCGAGAATGTCCCTGACCCCATCATCGAACAGCCGGACGATATCATTCTGCGCGTCACGGCCACGGCGATCTGCGGCTCCGATTTGCATCTCTATCGCGGAAAGATCCCGAAGGTGCAGCACGGCGATATTTTTGGCCATGAGTTTATGGGGGAAATCGTCGAGTGCGGTGCAGAGGTAAAGAATTTGCAAAAAGGCGATCGCGTGGTGATCCCCTTTGTCATCGCCTGCGGGGACTGTTTCTTCTGTCGTCTGCAGCAATACGCGGCCTGTGAGAATACCAACGCCGGGCAGGGTGCCGCGCTGAACAAAAAGCAAATCCCCGCGCCGGCCGCGCTGTTTGGCTATAGCCACCTCTACGGCGGTGTACCGGGGGGACAGGCGGAATACGTACGCGTGCCGAAGGGGAACGTCGGACCGTTTAAAGTCCCGCAGCTTCTTTCTGATGATAAAGCACTTTTCCTTTCCGACATTTTGCCCACGGCCTGGCAGGCGGCAAAAAATGCGCAGATTGCAAAAGGTTCAAGCGTAGCCGTTTTCGGCGCCGGGCCGGTGGGGCTTCTGACCATTGCCTGCGCGCGGCTGCTGGGGGCTGAGCAGATCTTTGTTATCGATCACCACCCGTACCGGTTGCGATTTGCCGAGGCGCGTTACGGCGCAATTCCCATCAACTTTGATGATGACAACGACGCCGCGGAAAAAATCATCGAGCAGACCGCGGGCCAGCGCGGCGTTGACGCCGTGATTGATGCGGTCGGGTTTGAAGCGAAAGGCAGCACCACGGAAACGATCCTCAGCAATCTTAAAATTGAAGGCAGCAGCGGCAAAGCGTTGCGTCAGTGCATTGCTGCCGTGCGGCGCGGTGGGGTAGTTAGCGTACCCGGCGTGTACGCCGGGTTTATCCATGGCTTCCTGTTTGGCGATGCCTTTGATAAGGGGCTGACGTTTAAGATGGGTCAGACGCACGTCCATGCCTGGCTGGGTGAACTGTTACCGCTGATCGAAAAAGGGCTGCTTACGCCGGAAGAGATCGTGACCCATTATCTCCCCTTTGCGGATGCGGAACGCGCCTATAAGATTTTCGAAAAACGGGAGGAGGAGTGCCGGAAGGTGATTCTGGTCCCGGGCGCAGAAACACCTGAGGCCGCAGAGCAGACCGTTAAGGGCCTGGTGAATGCCTTCCCGGGTGGGGTGGCCTGAGAATGTTCGCTTACCAGTGGCGTTCAAGATAGAGCACGGCCGTGACGATAATCGCCACAAAAATCAGAAAGATAAGTGTGATAACGCCTATCTCACTCATGACCGTCCCCGCGGCACCAAAACAGATTAAGCGTGGATTAAGGCCATTTTGCGCGGTATAGGAAAATCGTGTGAATTTGCGGAAAGAGGATGCGGTGGCATCCTCTGTGCAAAGCGGATAGGCGCTTATTCAGAAGAGATTAACGCAGGTAATCGCCTGCGGCTTCTGGCTGGTAGAGCAGCTCCAGCACTTCAAGATGGGTCGAAGCGCCGCCCGGCAATTCCCAGTGGATCGTATCCCCCGTACGCAGTCCCAGCAGTGCGGCACCCACAGGCGCAAGCACAGAAAGCTGTGCGCTGCTGTCGGTCATCTGCGCCGGGTAAACCAGCGTGCGGGTCAGCTCTTCACCGGTGGTCAGATTGCGGAATTTCACCTGGCTGTTCATGGTGACTACGTCATGCGGCATCGTCTCAGGCGTGCACATCTGTGCCCGGTCGAGTTCTTCATTCAGGGCGTCGGCCACGGGGAGCGAGGCGAACTCCGCTTTCTCCAGCAGCCTGTCGATACGTTCTGCGTCGAGCTCATTGATGATAATGGTAGGTCTGGACATTTTTTACTCCATGTCGTTAATGCTGCGTCTAACGCAGAAACTGATCCAAAAGAAAACCCTCGCCGTCTGGCAGCGAGGGTTTAACTCTCCCGATGATACTGGCTGAGCGCGCAAGTTTGAAGTGATGAAAGTCACATTCATGTTCCATATGAATTTTCGCTGAAATTTATTCAGTCTTCATTCCTGGCGGAATACGTTACGCTGAGTGTCCTGAATCCGGGCGTTGCCCGCCAACGAGAGAGCACTATGTACTTCTATCAACCGTCTCAGGGGCACGGCCTGCCGCATGACCCGCTGAACGCCATTATTGGCCCACGTCCGATAGGCTGGATCTCCTCATGCGATAAGGCCGGTCAGCTGAACCTTGCGCCGTATAGCTTCTTTAACTGCTTTAACTATCGCCCACCGATCATCGGCTTTTCCAGCAACGGCTGGAAGGACAGCGTGCGTAATATTACTGAGACAAAAGAGTTTGTCTGGAATCTGGCGACGCGCGATCTCGCG
This sequence comes from Enterobacter sp. DC4, assembly GCF_000568095.1. NCBI lineage: Bacteria > Pseudomonadati > Pseudomonadota > Gammaproteobacteria > Enterobacterales > Enterobacteriaceae > Enterobacter > Enterobacter sp. DC4. The sequence continues at coordinate 85,981 of NZ_AZUB01000001.1, forward strand.
CAAGCGATGAACCAAACCTCCGCGATGCTTCCCCACGATCGGGATGAATTTAGCTTTGCCGGACTCACGCCAGCGGCCAGCCAGCTGGTTAACGCTCCACGCGTTGCAGAAAGCCCGGTGAATTTTGAGTGTCGACTGTCGCAGTGCATTCAGCTTACCGGTGCCGATGGTACGCCGGTGGAGACGTGGCTGGTGTTGGGGGAGGTGGTCGGTATCCATATTGCCGAAACGCTGCTGGAAGAGGGGATATACCAGACGGCGAAAGCGCAGCCCATCCTGCGTGCGGGTGGGCCGACGGCGTACTATTGCATCAGCGATGAAAACCGGTTTGATATGGTGCGCCCGGTCGCGGATCAGTAACCGGCTTTATCAATCACGAATTGGCTTCCGCAGTTACCCGGATGTGGCTGCGGGGCAAATGAGGTCGCAGAAAGCGGGTTGTTAATGGCGTCTGCTTTCAGCGAAATCTGCATCTCGGTGAGATACGCCGGATTGCCGTTGCAGGTCAGCTTGAACGCTTTGACGTTCTCGTTGCCCCAGCTTTTGGCCACGGCACTGTCAAAATCACTACGGTTGACGGATTTCCCGTAGTTATCGGCGAGGAATTTTCCGACCGCACTGTTTTTAACTTCCTGATTCATCCGTACCATCGTGCCGAAATAGGCATCCGGGTCAAAACCAAAGCAGACGCCATGTTTGGCATATTCGTAGCGTTCCAGGCAGGAATTCCCGCCCGCGCCCGGCATCACGTCATTGAGCTTTGCGGCAGCGGAAAGCGACAGTCCGGTTTCGGCGGCATCGCATTTGCGGCTGGCCTTCACTTCCGGCATGTTAGGAATGGGGCGTGTGGCGCAGCCAAAACGCATCCATCGACGGTCATCCACGCCGCGTGCGGCAATAGATTTCGGCAGGCCGGGCCATAACCCGTGAACGGTCAGAAAATCGGCTTTATTCTCGCGCTCTTTTTGCAGGCGACATTCGTCAGGTTCATTACGGTTGCGCTCGACCATGCTCTGGCAAAACCCGGTTTGCCAGGAAAGAGCCAGCACATAGCGATCGAAATCGCCATACTGGGTTGCCTTCAGCGGTTCCGCCTGTGCGGAGAAGATACAGAGTGCAAGCGCCAGTGCGCCAGACGGGATGACGATATCCTTCCTGAACATATGATTTCCTGATCGAATGAGCGTGATTAATTTCTGAGGGTTATTAAAGCATAAAAAGCGCCCGCAGGCGCTTTTTGGATATCCCTAATTTAGCTTAGGCCGCACCGGGAACCAGCACTTCCGTGGCGATAATCACGATAATCAGGCCAACCATCACTGGCACTGAGGTGCGTTTTACCACTTCGAATGGTGAGATTTTTGCCATCCCGGCCACGGCGACCACTACGCCTGATACCGGGGAGATGGTACGGCCCAGGTTTGACGCTTGCAGCATGGGTATGGAGAGATAGGCCGGGTTAATACCGGAGGAGTGAGCCAGTTTCGGGATCATCTCAACGAAAGCGTAGAAAGGCGCATTACCGGAACCCGTGGTCATCGCCGCCAGCATGGTGAGCACCACCAGAACCAGCATCAGGATAATACTGGCCGATCCGAACGAGGTGGCGATCGAGATCAGGCTCTGGATAAAGCCGATGGTGCTCAGACCCTGGGCAAAAACGCCCGCTGCCACCAGCAGCATCACCACGCCAGCGAAGGCATCCGCCATACCGCGATAGGCAACTTCCAGACCCGAGAACACCTTTTGCGTGTTAAAGCCACGCACAAATTCCAGCACGGCAGCCAGCAGCATGCAGATAACCAGAATGGTGATGATGTGTAGCTGCGGTCCCCATTTGCCGTCAAAAATCAGCACCCCGATAATCGGCGTGAAGGGCAGAATGGCATAAAACGCGGGAGCGGTGGTGGTGATTTCACTCACGTCCATCATTTCATGGCTGATGTTTTCTTTCTTATCGAGATAGCGCTGCCAGAAGAAATGCGCGATACCCATGCCGACAATGGCAACAATGGAGATCGGCAGCGTGGTTTTAAAGGCGAAGTCGATGAGCGACATCTCCGCCGCCTTTGCCGCCAGCACGACGTCACCGGAGGTCGGGGAGAGAATAATCGCTGCCGGAGACGCGCAAATGGCTGCGGCCGCGCCGCGGCTGATACCGACGTTCACCATGACCGGGAACAGCGTCGCCATCAGCAGTACGCCAAGTCCGGTAGCCGACGAAACGGCCAGCGACATCAGGCAGGCGAGGAAATAGGCGGCGACCATCAGCAGATACGGCGAGTTAATGTACTGCAGGGGTTTGGAGGCAAGTTTAACGACCATGTCGTTGGCGCCGATGTGGGTCATGTAGGCCGCAAAACCACACAGCATCATGATCATCATGCCCAGATCGCCGCCGCGGCTCATGAGCAATATTTTAATGTATTCAACAATATCTGTAGCGGTGTAACCGGTGCTCGTGGCGCTGGCAGGTAACACCTGGTGCCCCATCAGTGCGCTGATAATCAACAGCGTTAAACCGCCAACAAATAATACGCCCGTGGCCGAGTAGCCTTTAATGATGTAGCGTGCGACGCCGACAATGACGACGACTCCAATAAGGAGCTCGAATAACGTAAGCATGATTTCCCCTGTATCTCTGCTGCAGTGGAGCACAAAAAATCAATAAAAAAAGAAGGATGGAAATGTGCCGAATAATTGGCCTGTTCTTGCTGATTAAAATCAATAAACAGACGACTAGAGAACAGAACAAGCGTGTTTTTGCCATGGCCCATACATTTATACCATGAGGGTCTTGACCATCAGAAATGGCGCAATGTGTCCCAATAATGATAACAAATTGTTAATGTTTTGTATGGTTTTGCATGTCACTGATTACGAACGCTAAATGGCAAAAGTCACACCTTTTGTGGGCTTATTTGAGCATATCCCCCCATTTCTTTAAGAATATTCCCGGAAAATGGCCGAATAATTAGGAATAACGCCGATGCCGTTAAGCCTTGATTCAACTATTTTATGGTAAACTTTGCCTCGAATACTAAGAATGGTAATTGCATTGTGATCGTACGTAATACATTTTTCTCTGTTTTGTTGTTTATTTTTGGGCAGTTAACGTTTTCTTCTGTTGCACAGGCAGAAGGCAACGCGACGGACAAAGGCTGGTTCTCCACCTTTACGGATAATGTTTCCCAGACCTGGACGGCTCCTGAACATTATGATCTCTATGTTCCGGCAATAACGTGGCATGCGCGTTTTGCTTATGACAAAGAGAAAACCGATAAATACAACGAGCGTCCGTGGGGCGCGGGTTTTGGTCAGTCTCGCTGGGACGAAAAGGGAAACTGGCATGGCATCTATCTGATGGCCTTCAAAGACTCGTTTAATAAATGGGAGCCGATTGGGGGATATGGTTGGGAGAAAACCTGGCGTCCGCTAGCGGACGAGAACTTCCACGTCGGTTTGGGCTATACCGCCGGGGTCACTGCACGTGACAATTGGAACTACATCCCGATCCCGGTGCTGCTGCCTTTGGCCTCTATTGGCTATGGCCCCGCAACGTTCCAGATGACCTACATCCCGGGTACGTACAACAACGGAAACGTTTACTTCGCCTGGATGCGTTTTCAGTTTTAACTGACAAAACGTTACATAGTGGTGAAAAAACGCGCAGGCGTTGATTCATAAACGATAAAAATCTGCCAGTGAAAATTAACGCGACTTTAGTCACTTTTTATCAAAGATCCGCTGGACAAAAGGTCCCACAATTGATGTACTGGTAACCGACACAGCATTTGTGTCGTTTTTTAATGTAAAGGTAATTTTGATGTCTAAGATTAAAGGTAACGTTAAGTGGTTTAATGAGTCCAAAGGATTCGGTTTCATTACTCCTGAAGATGGCAGCAAAGACGTGTTCGTACACTTCTCTGCAATCCAGTCTAATGGTTTCAAAACTCTGGCTGAAGGTCAGCGTGTAGAGTTCGAAATCACTAACGGTGCCAAAGGCCCTTCTGCTGCTAACGTAATCGCTCTGTAATTCAGACGCGTCAGCAAGAATTTCAAAACCCGCTCCATGAGCGGGTTTTTTTCGTTTTGAATCAGCCAAGCAGATACATTTTCAGGAAGCTAGCAACGATCAGCACGCTTAATAACACCATGCCTGCGCTCATCAGACTCTGTTTCATTCTGTCACCCTCGTTCAGTTCTGCATTCAGAGTGACAGAGAAAAATTAAGCCAACATTAACGGTTCGACGGTTAATGCGTGCTTGCGGAGGAAAAGAGCCAAAATGCGATCCCCGTCATCGCAAACGAGCCGAGCATGTTAATCGCGATGTTCGCCAGTGCCCAGCCGATACGGCCTTCCTGAAAGAGAAATACGACTTCTGCGGAGAACGTTGAGAAGGTGGTTAACCCGCCGCAGAAACCCGTCGTAATCAGGACCTTCCACATCGGGTCGATGTGCGTCATTCGGTTAAACCAGGCCAGCCCCATGCCAATGATAAAGGCACCAATCAGGTTAGCGGCCAGTGTCCCCATAGGAATCGCCTGATGCAGAGGATTAAACCGCATACTCAGAAACCATCGCGCAACGCTACCCGTTCCCCCACCAATAAAAACGGCTAAAAGTAGTTGTAACACGCTAAATACCTGCTATTTGATGTGTAAGAGAAGCGAGTTTAACGCCGTTTATGATGAGGGGACAAATATGTATGTTGCGGTAGGGCAATTTGCGGTCACGCCTGACTGGCATGAAAATGCGCTCACGTGCGTCAACCTGATGAAGCAGGCCCGGCAGAAAGGCGCGTCGCTGCTGGTTCTCCCCGAGGCGCTGCTTGCCAGGGATGATAATGATCCGGATTTATCGGTGAAGTCTGCGCAGCCGCTGGACGGCGAATTCTTGCAGCAACTGCTCGCCCAGAGCGTGGGCAATACGATGACGACGATCTTAACGATCCATGTCCCCACCACGCCGGGCCGTGCAGTGAATACGCTGGTGGCGATTCGTGGCGGGGCCATTGTCGCCCGCTACGCCAAGCTGCATCTCTATGATGCGTTCAGCATTCAGGAGTCGCGGCGCGTCGACCCCGGAGACAGTATCCCACCGCTTCTGGAGATTGACGGACTTAAGGTTGGGTTGATGACCTGCTATGATCTGCGTTTTCCCGAGCTGGCGCTCCATCTGGCGCTACAGGGCGCGGACCTGCTGGTACTGCCTGCCGCGTGGGTTCGCGGGCCATTAAAAGAGCACCACTGGGCAACGCTGCTGGCGGCACGCGCGCTGGATACCACCTGCTATGTCGTTGCCGCAGGAGAATGCGGAACGAGAAACATCGGGCAAAGCAGGGTGGTTGATCCGCTGGGGGTGACGATCGCCGCCGCTGCGGAAGCCCCGCATTTGCTGGTGGCGGAGATAAATGTAGACAGAATCACGCTTGTGCGTCAGCAACTACCTGTTCTTCGCAATCGTCGGTTTGCGCCACCGCAATTATTGTGATGTTTTTTTCAACAATGCTTGATTCACCTTGTTACAGATTGCTATTGTGTGCACGCGCTAAATGACCGTTAATACAATCAGGTTTTGGCGCTGAATGCAGCCTGTTTTAAGTAAAGAAGGTATCTATGGGTGAGATTAGTATTACCAAACTGCTGGTGGTTGCCGCACTGGTCGTCCTGCTGTTTGGTACCAAGAAGTTACGCACGCTGGGTGGTGACCTGGGGGCTGCCATCAAAGGCTTTAAGAAAGCGATGAACGACGATGATGCGGCGGCGAAGAAAAGCGCCGAGGATGACGTCCCGGCAGACAAGCTTTCTCACAAAGAGTGACAGCAAAGCCTGAGGGCTTGCGAAAAAAAACCGGCTCATGAGGCCGGTTTTTTTGTATTACTGTAAAAGAATATTACAGCATTATTTAACTTCTTCGCCTTTCGCCTGCATATCGGCATGGTATGAGGAGCGAACGAACGGGCCGCAGGCTGCGTGGGTGAAGCCCATCGCCATCGCTTCGGCTTTCATTTCATCGAACTCATCCGGGCTCACGTAGCGCTGTACCGGCAGGTGGTGACGGCTTGGCTGCAGATACTGCCCCAGGGTCAACATGGTCACACCGTGGCGGCGAAGATCGCGCATCACCTCAATGATTTCCTCATTGGTTTCACCCAGCCCCACCATCAGACCAGACTTGGTCGGAATATGCGGATGCGCTTCTTTGAAACGCTCCAGCAGTTTCAGAGACCAGTTATAGTCAGCACCCGGGCGGACCTGACGGTAAAGACGCGGCACGTTCTCCAGGTTGTGGTTAAACACATCTGGCGGCGTTGCGGTAAGGATATCCAGCGCGCGGTCCATACGGCCACGGAAGTCAGGCACCAGCGTTTCGATTTTGATGTTAGGGCTTTTCTCGCGAATGGCCGTAATACAGTCGGCGAAGTGCTGAGCACCGCCGTCACGCAGATCGTCACGGTCAACGGAGGTAATTACCACATAGCGCAGCGCCATGTCGGCGATGGTCTGCGCCAGTTTCTGGGGTTCGTTAGCATCAGGTGCGACTGGACGGCCATGAGCAACATCGCAGAACGGGCAGCGGCGGGTACAGATAGCACCCAAAATCATAAACGTCGCGGTACCGTGATTGAAACATTCAGCAAGGTTCGGACAAGAGGCTTCTTCACATACGGAGTGAAGGCCATTCTTGCGCATCGCCGCTTTGATCCCCTGGATACGCGAAGAGTCGGCCGGAAGTTTGATTTTCATCCATTCCGGTTTTCTTAACAGCGCCTCGCGCTCTGTAGCCACGTTTTTAACCGGGATAAGGGCCATTTTATCGGCATCGCGGTATTTAACACCGCGTTCCATCACAATGGGTTTACTCATAGCGTGCGTGTTCCAGTTGCGAATATCGAAGGAAAGCGTTTCAATTCAAGGGAATGTTGTATTTATCAACTATTTTTGAACGAACGACAGGCAGTATATCATTGAAACGGTCGTTAAAGCAGCCTGCCAGATCGCCAATTTGTAAAATAGTTGTTGTTTTGTGCCTTTCGCCCTGCCTGTTGCAGGGTCTTGTGCTGGCTAAACCTGTCAGAAGGCCTGACGGATAATGCGGATGACGTTTTCCAGAACCGGATCGCGCAAGCTCAGCTTGTTGTAATGCAGTGAAATCTCGATTGATTCCGCATTAAGCTGACTGAGTGGAATGCTCTCCAGCGGCCAGCATTTTTGTAGCAGGCTGTACAGGCGCGACGGCATAACGCACAGCATATCGCTACTGCCGATCAGCGATGCGGTGGTGAACATATTGTAACTGCTGAAGCTGATCTGACGTTCCGGGAAAATTTCATCAATACGCTGACGAAGCGCGTGGTTAGACTGCCCTTCGGTCATGAATGACGAGTGGTCGTAGTTACGCAGATTTTCGATGGTCAGCGGTTCGCTGAGAACCGGATGCTGCTGCCGACAAACCAGCACCAGGTTATCCGAATAGAGCACATTTTGACCCAACGCTCTGGCACTGAAGCTGCCGCTTTCAATAATCAGATCCGTCTGGAACTGGGCAAGCTGAATGTCAGGTTCATTGAGCGGCACATTGCGAAGCAGGAGCTGTGGAGCATGCTCTTTCACGGCCTGGAAGATCGCCGGCATCACCAGCACACCCACAGAAGGGGAACAGCCGATGGTGATGGTTCTCTGCTTATCATAGCTCCCGGTTAAATCCAGTGCGCCCAGAATCGACTCCAGCCCCTGGCTGATGTACTCGTGGAGATGCGTGGCGTAAGCCGTCGGCGTTACCCCCTGGCCCTTACGGATAAATAACGGGTCAGGAAATATAGCGCGTAGCTTTTGGATTGACTGACTTATTGCTGATGGCGTGAGATTAAGAATTTTCGCAGCGTTAACGATACCCTTATGGACATATACTGCCTCAAAAATAGTCAGTAAATTGAGATCAATATTACGTAAAGTCCGAAAAATTTGCGGCTTGTCTTCGCCACCAGGTTCATTCAGTCGTTTGGCTGGTAAATTATTATACTCCACGCTTTCACCCCGTATACATTCACAATATGAATGATAGTTGAATTTATTTATTATGCTTGTAGAGATTCGTAAAGTGTTGGTTTTGTTTCACTTGTTTATCAAAAGCAAACAGTTGTGTGATAATTGCTCACGTTACTTATGCCGTGTTTGCCGAGCTTGCTGGAGGCTAAATAATATGTAGCGGTAATATTCGGGCGCTTCGAAAATATAGAATCCGTGGATTATTGTAAAGTGCAAAAGCGGTAAATAAACAGCGGCCCGTCAAATTATCGAGCCCTGTTGTACGATATATTAAGCAGGGATATATTCGTGTGGGGGATTGTTAAGTAGCGCTAACACGTTCTTCAAAAGCACGGGACGAATATGTTCGGGCGTAGCAGCTTCCACCCACTGGCGCATTTGCGTCATTTCCATGCCAGCGTAGCCGCAGGGGTTTATGCGCTGGAACGGCGCGAGATCCATATTAATATTCAATGCCAGGCCATGGAATGAGCAGCCTTTCCGAATACGCAGCCCCAGGGAGCAGATCTTCATTTCCCCCACGTAAACGCCCGGCGCATCGGCACGCGGATGCGCGTCAATACCATATTCCGCCAGCGTGTTGACGACGGTTTGTTCCAGTAAAGTGACCAGTTCACGCACGCCCAGCTTTCTGCGCTTCAGATTGAGCAGGACGTACATCACCTGCTGCCCGGGCCCATGGTACGTGACCTGACCGCCGCGATCGCTCTGGATAACCGGGATATCTCCCGTCATTAATAGATGTTCTGCTTTACCCGCCTGACCCTGCGTAAAGACCGGCAGGTGTTCGACCAGCCAGATCTCATCTGGGGTGCTGTCATCGCGTGAATCGGTGAAGTCATGCATGGCCTGGGAGACAGGCTCATAAGGTTGCAGCCCGAGGTGACGGACCAGAATTTTATCCTGATACAAAACTGCGTCTCCGAAGACGAGGGACAAAAGGTGTGGGGGAGTATATCACAGCGGGGAGAGGGGTTACCCGGCAAACCGGGTAACCGCAAAGGGACTACAGCACCATACGAACAATTTCGATATTGCCGAGCTCTTCGTACAGCGTTTCCACCTGCTCAATGTGTGTCGCAGTGATGGTAATAGAAACCGAGTGGTAGTTGCCCTTGCTGCTTGGTTTTACTGACGGAGAGTAGTCACCCGGCGCATGGCGCTGTACCACTTCAACCACCTGATCAACCAGCTCAGGTTTCGCCAGACCCATTACTTTGTAGGTAAATGAGGTAGGGAATTCAAGCAGTTCGTTAAGTTTGGTTTTCATGTCAGCTCCGGCGTAACGTCAAAAAATAATAACTCCCACGTCGGGTGGGAGTTATCAGGATACTTAGTATATGGGGATCAAAATCACACTTTCAAGTGTTCAATTTTTAACCAAACCAGTGGTGGAACATCAATTTAATGTAATCAATGATTTTGCCGAAGAAATTGCCTTCAGGAATTTCTTGCAGGACAACCAGCGGACGCTGATCGATCGTTTTTCCATCCAGCTGGAAGTTGATCGTGCCTACAACCTGGTTTTTCTGCAGTGGGGCATGCAGCTCGGTGCTGTTCAGCACGTAGCTGGCTTTCAGATCCTTCATACGACCGCGCGGAATGGTCAGGTAGAGGTCTTTATCAACGCCGAGAGAAGCACGGTCGTTGTCGCCGAACCAGACGGGTTCAGACGCAAACTCTTTGCCTGCTTTCAGTGGATTCACGGTTTCGAAGAAGCGGAAGCCCCAGGTCAGCAGCTTCTTGCTTTCTGTTTCACGACCTTTAAAGGTACGGCCGCCCATCACGGCAGAGATCAGACGCATCTGACCTTCAGTAGCAGAGGCCACCAGGTTGTAGCCCGCTTTGTCGGTGTGGCCAGTTTTAATGCCGTCAACGTTCAGGCTGTTATCCCACAGCAGGCCGTTACGGTTGGTCTGACGAATACCGTTGAAGGTGAACTCTTTTTCTTTATAGATAGAGTACTCATTAGGAACATCGCGGATCAGCGCCTGTCCAATCAGGGCCATATCACGCGCGGAGCTGTACTGACCGTCTGCGTCCAGGCCGTGTACGGTCTGGAAGTGGCTGTTTTTCAGACCCAGCGCGGTAACGTAGCTGTTCATCAGACCCACGAAGGCATCCTGGCTACCGGCGGCGAAATCGGCCATCGCCACGCAGGCATCGTTACCCGACTGCAGGTTGATACCACGAATCAGCTGGGAAACAGGAACCTGCATACCCGGCTTCAGGAACATCAGAGAGGAACCTTTGAAGACAGGGTTCCCGGTTGCCCACGCATCGTTACCGATGGTGACCAGATCCGATTCTTTGAATTTACCTGCCTTCATCGCCTGACCGATAACGTAGCTGGTCATCATTTTGGTCAGGCTGGCCGGATCACGGCGGGCATCGGCATTCTGTTCTGCCAGCACTTTGCCAGAGTTGTAATCGATCAGGATGTAGGATTCCGCATCGATTTGCGGAACGCCAGGGATCATGGTCTTGATATTCAGGTCATCGGCGTGAGCTGCAGAGAGCGCAGCAGCGCAAAGGGCCGTGGTCAGCGCCATGCGCTGCACAAAACGAGCAGAAAAAGTGGTCTTCATGGTCAGAACTACGACATCCGTGATGGAATTAAAAAAAGTGCCTTACTATAGCAAATGCTATTCAGGCAGGCATCCGACTTTAAGCATGAGTTTGTGAATGTGTTTTACACTAACTGACAATTCGGATACCGCCGGTTAATTATTTCGCAACAGCGATAAATGACTGAAGTTGAGCTTCATTCTGCAGACGCTGCTGCAGGGATGCTGCCTGCGATTTGCTGGCAAACGGCCCCATCTGAATGCGCCAGACCGCGCCGTTCTGCTCAACGCGTCCTGGTACGCCAAACTGCTGGCTCAGACGCTGTTGATACTGTTTGGCCCGTGCCTGATCGCTCACTGCGCCTACCTGAACCACATAGCTTCCGCTGGCCGCTGCTGGAGCCGCCACCGCCGCACTTTGCGTGGCCGCTGGCGCCGTTACGGGAGCCGGCTGGGTCGCTGGCGCAGCGACGGGTGCAGGGGCTGGAGTGGGTTCACTGCCTTCCAGCACGCCCGCGGCTAAGGTCGTCGGTGCGCCAAGAAAGCCGCTACTCTTTACCGGTGCGCCGGTAGCATCCTCGCTTTGCAGCGTGTCATTGCTGATCGGGCGTATTTCTCCTCCCGGCTGAGCAGGCTCTGCCGGAGACGAGACGCTTCCCATTCCGCCGTCAAGATTCGGGCGGTCAGGAAGGGCATAGGTCTGTTTCGCCACCGTCGTACATGCGGTACCCGGTCCGGAGAGCGAACCATCCTGCGCGACGATAATCGGGTCAATACGAACTTTGGTGTTGTTCGAGGTGTTCAGGCGATCGGCAGACGCGCGCGAGAGGGAGATCACCCGGTCATTCCCGTACGGGCCGCGGTCGTTGATACGCACGACAATCATGCGGCCATTCGCCAGGTTGGTGATACGGGCGTAGCTCGGAATCGGCAGCGTTGGGTGTGCCGCCGTCAGTTGCATTGGGTCGAACGCCTCCCCGGAAGCCGTCAGGTTACTGCCTGGCTCGGCATCATAAATGGCGGCAAAGCCTGCCTGACTGAAACGGGAAGGATCCTGAACAATTTTATAGCTTTTGCCGTCGCGCTCGTAATCCTGATTGGCACTGGCATTCAGCGGTTCATAAACGGGATCGGCACCGCTGATTTCAACGATCGGGCCATTACACACCGCAGGCTGCGGCGGCGCGACGGTTGCCTGTTGCTGACCATCATCACTTGTGCAGGCCGCAAGTAAACTTGCCGCGATGCAGATCCCCAGCCACTGCTTACGCATTCCGATCCCCTTATTTTTATACGCTTTTTGACAACATTTTTCTGTGGGTATGGATCGACATCACGATACCAAACCCGGCCATCAACACGATCAGTGCCGAGCCTCCGTAACTCACCAGCGGCAGCGGTACGCCTACCACCGGCAGAATACCACTCACCATACCAATATTTACGAAGACATAAACGAATAAAATCAGCATCAACCCGCCAGCCATGACGCGACCAAACGTGGTTTGTGCACGCGCTGCAATCCACAATCCCCGCATGATCAGCAGGACATACAGCGCAAGAAGTATCAGAATGCCAACCAGCCCCAGCTCTTCCGCCAGTACAGCAAAGATAAAATCGGTGTGGCGTTCCGGTAAAAATTCCAGCTGCGACTGCGTACCGTGCAGCCAGCCTTTACCGCGCAGGCCCCCGGAGCCAATCGCAATCTTGGACTGAATAATATGATAGCCCGCGCCCAGCGGATCGGTTTCCGGATCGAGTAGCATCATGACGCGCTGGCGCTGGTAGTCATGCATCAGGAAGAACCAGAGGATAGGGATGAACGCCGCAATCAGCACCACCGCGATACCAATCAGGCGCCAGCTCAGTCCCGACAGGAACAGGACAAACAGGCCGGAGAGGGCAATAAGGATTGAGGTCCCCAGGTCAGGCTGTGCCGCAACCAGCAGCGTTGGCAGGAAAATCAGCACCAGCGCGATAGCGGTATTTTTCAGAGATGGCGGACAGACGTCGCGGTTGATAAAGCGTGCCACCATTAATGGCACGGCGATTTTGGCAATCTCCGAGGGCTGGAAGCGGACAATCCCCAAATCCAGCCAGCGCTGCGCCCCTTTTGAAATGGCGCCAAACGCATCTACCGCAACCAGCAAAATAATACAGAAGATGTAGAGGTAGGGCGCCCAGCCTTCGTAGACGCGCGGCGGGATCTGCGCCATTACCACCATAATGATCAGACCCATGGCGATCTGGCCGATTTTGCGCTCCATCATGCCGATGTCCTGGCCGCTCGCGCTCCAGATAACCAGGGCGCTGTAAACCAGCAGGGCCAGCAGGATCAGCAGCATGGCTGGGTCGATGTGGATTTTGTCCCACAGCGATTTTTTATTTGGATTATCCGTCATGATTATTGGTCCTCCGCCGCAGCGGCGGCCGGGTTTTCAGCCGGCAGTTCGGTGTTGTTATCACCCAGCATAATGTGGTCAAGGATCTGGCGCATGATGGTCCCTACAGCTGGACCGGCACCGCCGTTCTCCAGAATCATCGCCACCGCGACCTGCGGGTTATCATAAGGGGCAAACGCCGTCATCAGCTTATGGTCACGCAGACGTTCAGCAATGCGGTGCGCGTTATAGGTTTCGTTGGCTTTCAGACCGAACACCTGCGCAGTACCGGATTTTGCGGCCACTTTGTACGGTGTACCGGTGAAGTACTTATGCGCGGTACCGTTCGGGCGGTTTGCCACGCCGTACATACCGTCTTTCGCAATTTCCCAGAAGCCGGAATGAATGTCACCCACCGGGGCCTCATGCGGCTGGTTCCACGGCACTTTTTTGCCGTCTTCAACCGTGCTCTGCAGCAGATGCGGCACTTTTACCACGCCGTCATTGATGAGGATCATCATGGCCTTGTTCATCTGAAGCGGTGTTGCCGTCCAGTAGCCCTGGCCGATACCCACCGGAATGGTGTCACCCTGATACCACGGTTTTTTAAAGCGCTTCAGCTTCCATTCACGCGTTGGCATGTTGCCAGAACGTTCTTCGGAGAGGTCAACGCCGGTGTAATGCCCGTAACCGAATTTGCTCATCCACTCTGACAGGCGGTCGATCCCCATGTCATACGCCACCTGATAGAAGAAGGTATCCGCAGATTCTTCCAGCGATTTGGTGACGTTCAGATGACCGTGGCCCCATTTTTTCCAGTCACGATAGCGTTTATCTGAACCAGGCAGTTGCCACCAGCCCGGGTCAAACAGACTGGTATTACGGTTAATTACGCCGGCACTCAGCGCAGAAACCGCCACGTACGGTTTAACCGTTGATGCCGGCGGATAAACCCCTTGCGTCGCGCGGTTCACCAGCGGCGTGTTCGGGTCATTCAGCAGACCGGAATAGTCTTTACTGGAAATGCCATCAACGAACAGGTTCGGGTCATAGCTAGGCATGGAAACCATTGCCAGGATGCCGCCGGTACGAGGATCGGTGACCACAACGGCTGCACGGCTGCCCGCCAGCAGGGTTTCAATATACTGCTGCAGCTTAAGGTCGAGGGTCAGATAGACGTCATGCCCCGCCTGAGGAGGGACTTCTTTCAGCTGGCGGATCACTCGGCCGCGGTTGTTAACCTCAACTTCTTCATAGCCGGTTTGCCCGTGCAAAACGTCTTCGTAGTAACGTTCGATCCCCAGCTTACCGATATCGTGCGTTGCCGCGTAGTTTGCCAGCTTGCCGTCTTTATCAAGGCGGTCGACGTCTTTGTCGTTAATCTTGGAGACGTAGCCAATCACATGCGTCAGCGCGGAGCCGTAGGGGTAGTAGCGACGCTTATAACCCTTCACTTCCACGCCGGGGAAGCGGTATTGGTTTACCGCAAAGCGGGCCACCTGGACTTCCGTCAGGTTGGTTTTAACCGGAATGGAGGTGAAACGGTGAGAGCGGGAGCGCTCTTTTTTGAAGGCCGCGATATCGTCATCGTTAAGGTCGACAACGCTTTTCAGCGCTTCCAGCGTATCCTGAACATTATCGACTTTTTCCGGCATCATCTCGATTTGATAGATGGTGCGGTTTAACGCCAGCGGTGTGCCGTTACGATCGTAAATAATGCCGCGGCTGGGGGCGATAGGCACCAGCTTGATACGGTTTTCGTTTGAACGCGTCTGGTAGTCGGTAAAGCGGACAATTTGCAGATTATAAAGGTTGGCGATCAGCACGCCGGTAAGCAGCAAAATCCCGGTAAAGGCGACCAGCGCCCGGCGCACAAACAGCGCGGACTCAGCCGTATAGTCGCGAAAAGAATTCTGTAGTTTCATCCGCTGCTTAATCTACCCTGGTCAGTCATTACTCGCGGTGATAGGGGTGGTTGGTAGTAATGCTCCACGCGCGATACAGGCTCTCTGCCACCAGTACCCGAACGAGCGGGTGGGGAAGCGTCAGCGCGGAGAGGGACCAACTTTGTTCAGCCGCCGCTTTGCAGGCGGGGGATAACCCTTCTGGACCGCCAATCAACAGACTGACGTCACGGCCATCCTGCTTCCAGCGCTCCAGTTCGTGCGCCAGTTGCGGCGTATCCCAGGGTTTTCCTGGAATATCGAGGGTGACGATGCGGTTTTTGCCTGCGGCAGCCAGCATCAGTTCGCCCTCTTTATCGAGAATACGTTTGATATCCGCGTTCTTGCCGCGCTTACCGGCGGGAATTTCCACCAGTTCGAACGGCATGTCTTTTGGAAAACGACGCAGATATTCAGTAAAACCGGTTTGTACCCAGTCCGGCATTTTGGTGCCGACGGCGACCAGCTGCAACTTCACGCATTAACCCCAGAGTTTTTCCAGCTCATACAGGCGACGGCTCTCGTCCTGCATGACGTGGACAATTACATCGCCGAGGTCGACAACCACCCAGTCAGCCGTTGCTTCACCTTCAACACCCAGTGGCAACAGTCCTGCTGCACGCGATTCCTGAACCACGTGATCGGCAATCGAAACAACATGACGCGTAGATGTACCGGTGCAGATGATCATGCAGTCGGTAATACTGGATTTACCCTTAACGTCGATAGCGATGATGTCCTGACCTTTCAGGTCATCAATTTTGTCAATAACAAAATCCTGGAGTGCTTTACCCTGCAAGTTTTCCCCCTGGGGTGAATGAGATTGTAAAACGTTGAATTCGTAGCCAGACAGTATACCTGAACTCACGCCTGTGTCGGGACAAATGTCTCCGACCGGGCTTTTGAAGGCGGGTATCATCCCACCCTCTGCCTGAGATTGCATCGCCATTTTTGTAAAACAATTTCTGTAAAGCAATGATCGGCGGGAAAGTCTGGCAGCGGAGAATAACAGTATGGCTTAACCTGTCAAGGCAGGATAAACAATAAGCCGCTTTTTATGCCCTCCGGCTATTCATCTGCGCTTTTCTGATACAACCCGTGCGTATGGATATACGCCAGCACCGGGGCTGGCAGTAGATCGTCACAGGCTAAACCCTGCTGTAAACGCTCACGTATGAGGGTTGCAGAGATATCGAACCACGGCGTTTCCGCCAGATAGATCTTCCCGGCAGGCCGATTGTGAAGATCTTCAACATTATCGGTGAGATGATCTTCCAGCCACTGCTGGTACTGCGCTTCACGCATGGTCAGAGGATAGCCAGGGCGGCGGCAGACGAGCAGATGGCTGTTCTCCAGGATGGTTTCATACTGATGCCATGTGGGTAAATTCAGCAGGGAATCCTGGCCGATAATAAACGCCAGCGGCTGGTCTGGACCCTGTTCTGCGCGCCACTCCTGAAGCGTCTGTGACGTCCAGGAGGGCGTGTCGCGACGCAGCTCACGCTCATCAAGTTGGAAGAGCGGTTTATCTGCGATGGCAAGGGCGAGCATCGCTTTTCGCTGCTCGCTGGTCGCCTCGGGCTGTGGACGATGGGGCGGGACATTGTTGGGCATGATGGTGACGCGCTGAAGGCCGATCAGATTCGCCAGAATTTCAACCGGCTTCAGGTGCCCGTAATGTACCGGGTCGAAGGTGCCGCCATACAAGGCCTGTAAAGAATGCATACTATCCATCAATAAAAACGTCTGCCAGCGCCTTGTGGCAGAGCAGCAGAGAAAGGCTTTCCAGCTCCGCCCAGACCGACTGGCCGTAATCTTGTTTTAACGTGAGCTCAGCGCGCATCAGAAGCTGTACAGCCTGACGAAGCTGTTCATGACTCAGGCGGTTGACGGCCTCGGTGGTCAAAGCCCGGCGATTTTGCCACACGCGGTGTTTATCAAACAGCGAACGCAGCGGCGTATGGGCAGACTGACGCTTGAGCGTAATCAGCAGCAGTAATTCGCGCTGCACGGTTCGCAGCAGAATAACGGGTTCGCTCCCTTCAAGACGCAGCTGTTGCAGAATATGCAGGGCGCGTTTGCTCTTCGCCGACAGTAGCGCATCCACCCAGTGGAACGGCGTAAAGTGCGCCGCGTCGTTAACGGCCTGCTCGACGCGCGGCAAGGTCAGCTTGCCATCCGGCCAGAGCAGGGAGAGTCTGTCCAGCGCCTGCGCCAGGGCCAGCAGATTACCTTCATAGCAGTAGCAAAGCAGTTGATTCGCCGCGTCATCCAGCTGAAGGTTGTGCTGTTTCGCTCTCGCGGCGACCCATTTAGGCAGATGTGCCTGCTCAGGCGTCTGACAGGTGACCAGCACCGCGTGGGTCGCGAGTTGGGTAAACCAGGCCGCGTTTTCCTGCGCTTTGGTCAGCTTGTTGCCACGCACAATAAAGAGCAGATCGCTGTGTAAGAGGCTGACCAGCGTAGCGAGCTGCTCGTTCATGGCCGCGTTAGGGCCGTTCTCCGGCAGCAGGATCTGAATTGTCTGGCGCGATGCGAAAAGGCTCATCGCCTGACAGAGCGAGAAGAGGGCGTTCCAGTCGGTGTTGTTATCCAACTGGACGGTGTGATGTTCATCAAAGCCCTGCGCGGCGGCGGCATGCCGCACGGCATCCAGGCTTTCCTGAAGCAATAACGGATCGTTTCCAAGAAGCAGATACGCCGCGCGCAGCCCTTCATTGAGCTGCGCGCGGAGTTGTTCAGGATACAGCCTGATCATCATTTACCCAGAGAGTTAGCAGCAGGAAGCGTGCCATCAACCGGTTTATCAACAATGTCAGATCCTTGTTTGGTTGACGCTGCAATACTTGGCAGTTTACGGATCAGCTGTTCCGCCGCCTTGTCGTACATTTCGTTGATGATAATCTGCTGTTCGGCATCTTTTGCCAGCGCCGTCTGCGGGTTATCGAAGAACGAACGGTATACTTTCGTGCTGATCGGGTAGATGTCTTTACCCGGGATCAGGACTGCTGCGTTGACCGTCAGTACCATCTGATACTCTGCGGTACGTCCATCCTGGAAGATAGAGGCTGTATCTTTCGACAGACCACTTCCTGTCACACGCAGAGACGGTACATCCTGACGCAGCGTCTGTTTCTCGACAAGCTCAACGCCGTTCAGACGCAGCTGATTACGAATTGCCCGGCTCAGTGGACCATTCGGATCTGATGAGTCGAACATCATCGTTTTCATCTCAGCGGGCACCGCCGTGGTATTGCGCAGGTGCCAGCCACAGCCAGCGGTGACAAGCACCGCCAGTGATAAGAGTATTGTTGCCAGTTGTCGCACGTTTCCTCCCGCGCTTAGCCAACGACCAGATTGAGCAGTTTACCCGGTACGTAGATCACTTTACGTACGGTAACGCCCTCAAGATATTTAGCGACCAGAGGTTCCTGGCCCGCGCGCTCGCGAACCTGTTCTTCGGTTGCATCGACCGCCACGGTAATTTTACCGCGGACTTTGCCGTTCACCTGGACCACGACCAGCGTGGTGTTTTCCACCATCGCGGCTTCGTCAGCCTGCGGCCACGGCGCGTTGTCGATATCGCCTTCGCCTTTCAGCTCCTGCCACAGGGTAAAGCTAACGTGCGGCGTGAACGGGTTCAGCATGCGAACAACGGCCAGCAGCGCTTCACGCATTAAAGCACGATCCTGCTCGCCGTCCTGCGGAGCCTTCGCCAGCTTGTTCATCAGTTCCATAATAGCCGCAATTGCGGTATTGAAGGTCTGACGACGACCAATATCATCGGTCACTTTCGCAATCGTTTTATGAACATCGCGACGCAGCGCCTGCTGATCTTCAGTCAGTGCGGCGGCATTCAGCGCCGGGGCATCGCCCAGTGAGGTGTGCTCGTAAACCAGTTTCCAGACGCGTTTCAGGAAGCGGTTTGCACCTTCCACGCCAGACTCCTGCCACTCCAGCGTCATGTCCGCCGGAGAAGCAAACATCATGAACAGACGCACGGTATCTGCACCGTAACGCTCAACCATCACCTGCGGGTCGATACCGTTGTTTTTCGACTTAGACATCTTGCTCATGCCGGTGTAGACCAGCTCATGACCTTCGGCGTCTTTGGCCTTCACGATACGGCCCTTCTCGTCGCGTTCAACGATCGCGTCAACCGGAGACACCCAGTTACGCTCGCCGTTGGCACCGACGTAATAGAAGGCATCCGCCAGCACCATGCCCTGGCACAGCAGCTGTTTTGCAGGTTCGTCAGAGTTCACCATGCCCGCATCGCGCATCAGCTTGTGGAAGAAGCGGAAGTAGAGCAGGTGCATGATGGCGTGTTCGATGCCGCCAATGTAGATATCTACCGGCAGCCAGTAGTTTGCCGCTTTGGAATCCAGCATACCTTCCTGATACTGCGGGCAGGTGTAGCGCGCATAGTACCAGGATGACTCCATAAAGGTGTCAAAGGTGTCGGTTTCGCGCAGCGCAGGCTGACCGTTGACGGTGGTTTTTGCCCACTCAGGATCGGCTTTGATCGGGCTGGTGATGCCGTCCATGACGACGTCTTCCGGCAGGATCACCGGCAGCTGATCTTCTGGCGTTGGCATCACGGTGCCATCTTCCAGCGTCACCATCGGGATTGGCGCACCCCAGTAACGCTGACGGGAAACGCCCCAGTCGCGCAGACGGAAGTTAACTTTACGCTCACCCACGCCAAGGGAGGCCAGCTTATCGGCGATGGCGTTGAAGCCTTCTTCGAAGCTCAGACCACTGAATTCACCGGAGTTGAACAGGGTGCCTTTTTCAGTCAGCGCGTTTTCGGACAGGTCTGGTTCAGAACCATCGGCGGCCAGAATAACGGCTTTAATAGGCAGGTTGTATTTGGTGGCAAACTCGTAGTCGCGCTGATCATGGCCCGGAACAGCCATTACCGCGCCTGTACCGTACTCCATCAGCACGAAGTTCGCTGCCCAGACCGGGATCGCTTCACCAGTCAGTGGATGCTTAGCATAGAAGCCTGTCGCAACGCCTTTTTTCTCCATCGTTGCCATGTCGGCTTCGGCCACTTTGGTGTTGCGGCACTCATCGATGAAGGTAGCCAGTTCCGGATTGTTTTCTGCCGCTTTCTGCGCCAGCGGGTGACCTGCGGCCACGGCCAGGTAGGTCGCGCCCATGAAGGTGTCCGGACGGGTGGTGTAGACAGTCAGAGTCTGGTCGTAGTTCTCAACGTTGAAGGTAATCTCCACGCCTTCAGAACGGCCGATCCAGTTGCGCTGCATGGTCTTAACGGTATCTGGCCAGTGGTCGAGGTTATCCAGATCGTTCAGCAGCTCATCAGCGTAAGCGGTGATTTTGATAAACCACTGTGGGATCTCTTTACGCTCAACTTTGGTGTCACAGCGCCAGCAGCAGCCATCGATAACCTGTTCGTTCGCGAGAACGGTCTGGTCATTCGGACACCAGTTAACGGCAGAGGTCTTCTTATACACCAGGCCTTTTTTGTACAGCTCGGTGAAGAACTTCTGCTCCCAGCGGTAGTATTCCGGGGTACAGGTTGCCAGCTCGCGGCTCCAGTCATAGCCAAAGCCCAGCATTTTGAGCTGGTTTTTCATGTACGCGATGTTGTCGTATGTCCACGGGGCCGGTGCGGTGTTGTTTTTGACCGCCGCGCCTTCCGCAGGCAGACCGAACGCATCCCAGCCGATAGGCTGCAGAACGTTTTTGCCCAGCATGCGCTGGTAACGTGCGATCACATCGCCAATGGTGTAGTTACGCACATGGCCCATGTGTAGTCGACCAGAAGGATAGGGAAGCATCGACAGGCAGTAATACTTCTCTTTGCTCTCGTCTTCGGTTACTTCAAAGGTGCGCTTCTCGTCCCAGTGTTGCTGGACTTTTGATTCTATCTCTTCCGGGCGGTATTGCTCTTGCATGGCAGCCAGTGGTCCTGTTTTCAATACAGCTACAAATGTAGCCAATGGATGTGGTCATTCAGATCCGCATAGCATAGCCCAAACGCCCGCGTCAAAACAGCCTTTCGCACAAATGCGCTTTGCAGGAATTTACCGGGTCTGTGCTTCACCTGACAAAGCGGCGATGAAATAAGGTCTATTATTAGAAATAGTTACTTACCCGGGAGGCAAAATGATGAACAAGGTTGCTCAATTTTACCGCGAACTGGTGGCGACACTGACGGAACGACTGCGTAACGGCGAGCGCGATATCGATGCGCTGGTGGAGCAGGCGCGTGCCCGCGTGTCGCAAACGGGTGAGTTAACGCGAACCGAAGTGGAAGAGGTGACGCGCGCCGTGCGTCGCGATCTGGAAGAGTTCGCGCGCAGCTACCAGGAGAGCCAGGAGGAGGTCACGGACAGCGTTTTCATGCGGGTGATTAAAGAGAGCCTGTGGCAGGAGCTGGCCGATATTACGGATAAAACGCAGCTGGAGTGGCGCGAGGTCTTTCAGGATTTGAACCACCATGGTGTGTACCACAGCGGTGAGGTGGTCGGGCTGGGAAATCTGGTGTGCGAGAATTGCCACCACCATATTGCGGTGTATACGCCGGAGGTTCTGTCGCTGTGCCCAAAATGCGGCCACGATCAGTTCCAGCGTCGTCCGTTTGAGCCCTAGGTAAAAGCGCAGGTTTGCTCCCTCTCCCCGTGGGAGAGGGCCGGAGTGAGGGCATCAGGCCGCACTATAGTAAGCCAGTCTCTCCGCCAGCAAATCCACAAACGCCTCCCGGTCGATGTCCACCATCACGGTAGTATTCGGCGTATTCCCCGTCAGCGAGTAATAATCCACCACCGTCATTCCCTGGGTGTATTTTCCCTGCGTTTCCACGCCAACCCAGCGGTCAACCGTGGTGAATATCTCAGGCTTTAACAGCCAGGCAATGGTGCACGGGTCGTGCAGGGGCGCGCCGTGGAATCCCCATTTCTCGGCTTTGTGATACTCCATAAAGAAGTCGAGCAGCTCGGCCACGGTTGTCGCGACCGGATTACCAACGGAGCGGAAGCGCTCAATGTCGTCCGCCATAATCTGCGCGCGATGGGTCACGTCCAGCCCCGCCATTACAATCGGTAAGCCGGACTGGAAGACAATCTCAGCTGCTTCCGGGTCGACAAAAATGTTGAACTCCGCCGCAGGGGTCCAGTTACCCAGCCCCATGGCCCCGCCCATGATGACGATACGGGCTATTTTGCTGTGCAGTTCAGGGTGGCTGTTCAGCAGCAGCGCGACGTTGGTTTGCGGCCCGGTAGCCACCAACGTCACGGGTTCCGCGCTCTCGCGCAGCACCTTCGCCATCAGCTCCACGGCGGTGCAGTTTTGCGGCGTGAAGCCCGGCTCCGGCAGCACCGGACCGTCCAGCCCGCTTTCACCATGCACGTTATCCGCGATAATTAATTCACGCATCAGGGGCTTGAGGGCTCCACCAGCGACGGGAATATCGGTGCGTTTGAGCAACGTCAGCATACGTAAAACGTTACACAGGGTTTTATCCGGCGTCTGGTTTCCGGCAGAAGAGGTGACGGCTTTGACGTCGAGTTCAGGGGAGGCAAGTGCAAGGACGAGCGCGATCGCGTCATCATGACCCGGATCGCAATCGAGAATAATAGGCTGTGCCATAGCGTTCTCCATACGTAGCGTTATTTTGTGACAAGGTTAACGCTGCAATGTGACGCCGACGAGAGGAAGTGAGTGAAAGCGTGAAGCAGTGCGCAATCCGCAGATTGCGCACCGGGAAGATTAGTGCAGGATTTTCGCGAGGAAATCTTTCGCACGCTCGGATTTCGGGTTAGCGAAGAACTCTTCTTTCGGCGAGTCTTCGACAATTTTCCCTTCGTCCATAAAGATCACGCGGTTTGCCACTTTACGGGCAAAGCCCATTTCGTGGGTCACCACCATCATCGTCATTCCTTCGTGCGCCAACTCGACCATCACGTCCAGCACTTCGTTGATCATCTCTGGATCGAGCGCCGACGTGGGCTCATCAAACAGCATGGCCACCGGATCCATGCACAGCGCGCGGGCGATCGCCACACGCTGCTGTTGGCCGCCAGAAAGCTGTGCCGGGAACTTATCGGCATGCGCAGAAAGCCCAACGCGTTCCAGGAGCTTCAGACCTTTCTCGCGCGACGCTTTTTTATCACGCTTAAGCACTTTTACCTGCGCCAGCGTGAGGTTCTCAATAATAGAGAGGTGAGGGAACAGCTCAAAATGCTGGAACACCATGCCAACGTGAGAGCGAAGCTGGGCGAGGTTGGTTTTCTTGTCGTTGACTTTAGTACCGTTGACGACGATCTCACCCTGCTGCACTGGCTCCAGCCCGTTGACGGTTTTGATCAGCGTCGATTTACCGGAACCTGACGGCCCGCACACTACCACCACGTCGCCTTTTTTCACTTCGGTGGAGCAGTCGGTCAGCACCTGAAAGTGCCCATACCATTTAGAAACATTTTTCAGGGAAATCATTATACCGTCCTTTTCTTCAGCCAGCTGACCAACAGCGACGCGCTTAAACTAATCACAAAATAGACCGCACCCGCGAAGAGCACCATCTCAACCTGCGTACCATCACGCTCACCGATGGTTGACGCGGTACGGAAGAAGTCTGCCAGGCTCAGAACGTAGACCAGCGAGGTATCCTGGAACAGCACGATACCCTGGGTCAGCAGGAGCGGAACCATGGCGCGAAACGCCTGCGGCAGAATAATGAGCTGCATGGACTGCCAGTGCGTCATCCCTAGCGCCAGCGCAGCGCTGGACTGTCCGCGGGAGATACTCTGAATGCCCGCTCGGATAATCTCTGAGTAGTAAGCGGCCTCAAACATCGAGAACGCTACCATCGCCGAGATCAGACGGATATCGGTTTTCGGCGACAGCCCCAGCACGTTCTGCAGGAAGCCGGGCACAATCAGGTAAAACCACAGCAGCACCATCACCAGCGGGATGGAGCGGAATACGTTAACGTAGGCGGTCGCGAACCAGGCGAGCGGCTTAAAGCTCGACAGTCGCATAACGGCCAGCAGAGTGCCCCAGACGATACCGACGATGATGGCAATAACGGTGATTTTTAAGGTAATCATCAGGCCATCAAGCAGGTAAGGCATGGATGGAACGATAGAACTCCAGTCAAATTCGTACATTATTTGCCCCCCATGTTGCCCGGCAGGCGAATTTTGCGTTCAACCAGGTTCATCACCAGCATGATGAAAGCGTTTATCAGAACATAGGCGAGCGTGATCGCGGTGAAGGATTCCCACGCGTGAGCGGAGTAATCCAGCAGCTTGCCCGCCTGCGCAGCCATATCGACCAGGCCGATGGTCGAGGCGATGGCCGAGTTTTTCACCAGGTTCATCATCTCGGAGGTCATCGGCGGAACGATGACGCGGTAGGCGTTAGGCAGCAGCACGTAGCGGTAGGTCTGTGGTAGGGTTAACCCCATCGCCAGACCCGCATTTTTTTGTCCACGGGGCAATGACTGAATGGCGGCACGCACCTGCTCGCAAACGCGCGCAGCGGTAAACAGCCCCAGACACATCATGGAGGAGACAAAGAACTGTACGTTCGGATCCAGTTCCGACTTGAACCACATGCCAATATTTTCCGGCAGCAGTTCCGGGATAACCAGATACCAGGTAAAGAACTGCACGATCAGCGGAACGTTACGGAACAGTTCCACATACAGGGTGCCGAGTGTTGAAAGAAAACGGTTAGGGACGGTGCGCAGAATACCGAACAAAGAACCGACAAGAAACGCGATGATCCACGCCGTTATCGATAATGCCACGGTGACCTGAAAGCCGCTCCACAGCCAGCCAAGATAGGTGGTGTTGCCGAACGGGGCTTGTTGCAGAAATATGCCCCAGTTCCAGTCGATTGACATAATAAACTCCAGAAAAAAAAGGGTAGCAGCGCTACCCTCGAAGATTGGTGAGAAGCTCATTTTTCGCGCTGAGTGGGGAACGACCACTCAACGTATAGTCTGTCCATGCTTCCCGACAATCGAGAGGGCAGGAGATCCCGCCCCTGTTGTTCTAATTAGTTAAGAGCCTTGTCATTTGGAGATTTGAACAGCGCTTTCATGTCGTCAGACAGTTCAAAATTCATGTTCAGGTTTTTAGGTGGAATCGGGTTCTTGAACCACTTGTCGAACCATTT
The DNA here is from genome assembly GCF_000568095.1 of Enterobacter sp. DC4. NCBI lineage: Bacteria > Pseudomonadati > Pseudomonadota > Gammaproteobacteria > Enterobacterales > Enterobacteriaceae > Enterobacter > Enterobacter sp. DC4. Next base: position 111,077 of record NZ_AZUB01000001.1, read on the forward strand.
TTCCGCTTCGCCGGAGGTCTGCACCTGAGCGATGGTGTCATCGATCAGCTTTTTGAACTGCGGGTCGTCTTTACGCAGCATACAGCCGTAGGCTTCTTTCGACTGCGCGGTGCCGACGATATCCCAGTTGTCAGGTTTCTTCGCTTTCGCACGCTCGCCCGCCAGCAGGGCATCATCCATCATAAACGCGACGGCACGACCGCTTTCCAGGGTACGGAAGGAGTCGCCATGGTCTTTCGCGCTGATGATGCGCATATCCATTTTTTTCTCGTCGTTCAGCTTGTGCAGCAGCACTTCTGAGGTGGTACCGGAGGTGACAACAACCGCTTTGCCTTTCAGATCAGCGAAGTCTTTAATCTCGCCGCCTTTCTTCGTCAGCAGACGGGTGCCCACGACAAAGATGGTATCCGAGAAGGCAGCCTGCTTCTGACGCTCAAGGTTGTTGGTGGTGGAGCCACACTCGAAGTCAAAGGTGCCGTTTTGCAACAGTGGAATACGGTTTTGTGAAGTGATAGGGATCAGCTTCACCTGCAGGTCAGGTTTGTTCAGCTTTTTCTTCACGGCTTCAACGATAGCGTTGGAGTAATCCTGTGAATAGCCCACGACTTTTTGCGTGTTGTCGTAGTAAGAGAACGGGACAGAAGATTCACGGTGGCCGACCACGATGACGCCGTTTTTGGCAATCTTGTCGAGAGTGCTGCCTGCTGCAGGCGCATCTTCAGCGTGAACCACGCCAGCAGACATTCCCATAACCAGCATTGCTGTGGCCAGTTTACGTAATTGCATACCCAACTCCTTTTTTATCAGCGCCAGCGACGCATTGATACCCATTGTGATGTTGTTATATCTCGCGCAATGCGAGTGCAGTGTTATGCAAGCTTGTTAACATTTAGTCTGGCTTAATGTAAAGATTTTGCTGCGTTATTGTTTATTTTTGCGAAGCGCGCCGCACCATTCAGAGGCAAATATCTCCCGTTGCACCGTTTCGGTGCTACCGATGATCTACGCTGGTGCGACAAAGTTGCACATCAAGCCAAACTGCGTTTACCTGAATAAACAAAGCAATAGGCGTGCCAGAATGGGCATTTGGAGGGAATTGTCGGGTGGCGGCTACGCCTTACCCGACCTACGGGAGCAAAAATGTAGGCCAGGTAAGGCGTAGCCGCCACCCGGCAACAGAAGGGAAGGTTATTTACGACGCTGACGCAGGCTCATCAGCACCGCGCCAAAGCTGAACAGCGCGGTCAGTATCCACAGCGACCAGTTGCCGGTACGGGCGTATGGCGTCAGTCCCGTGGTTGGCGTGACGTTAGCGGTCAGTACCTCACGGGTAAACTGCGGGATCATCGCCTGAATTTCACCCTGAGGACCAATCACGGCGGTGATGCCGTTGTTGGTGCTGCGCAGCAGCGGACGTGCCAGCTCCAGGGAGCGCATACGAGCCATCTGGAAGTGCTGCCACGGGCCGATTGACTTACCAAACCAGGCATCGTTGGAGATAGTCAGCAGATAGTCCGTATCCGGGCGGAAGTTATCACGCACCTGCTCGCCGAGAATGATTTCGTAGCAGATGGCCGGCGTCAGGGCAGCGCCGTGCGCGTGCAGCTGAGGCTGAACGTACGGTCCGCGGCTGAAGGAGGACATCGGCAAATCAAAGAACGGGGCCAGCGGGCGCAGAATCGATTCCAGCGGCACAAATTCACCAAATGGCACCAGGTGGTTCTTGTTGTACCGGTCAGTGGAGTGGTAGCTGTATTCGCTGTCTTTGCCGAGCGTAATGATGGTGTTGTAGGTGTCGTAGCGGTTCTGCTGATTCAGACGCGCATCGACAATCCCGGTGATCAGCGTGCTGCCGCGGGCCAGCAGCAGATCGTTCATCATATTGAGGAACGGCTGCTGGTTAATTTCCAGATCGGGGATCGCAGACTCCGGCCAGATAATCAGCTGCGATTTACCCATCACCTCTTCGGTGGCGTTGGCGTAGATCTTCAGCGTATTCAGCAGCTCTTTTTCGTCCCACTTCATGGACTGCGGGATATTCCCCTGCACCATGGAAACCCGCATGGCGCGATCGGGTTCAGGCGTGAACCACTGGATATAGCGCAGCGGGAAGGGCAGGGCGAACAGCACCAGCGCCACAGCCAGCGGTTTCCAGCCGCGCGTGACCAGCGCTAATACCAGCAGGCCGCTCACGACCATCAGCAGGAAGTTGATAGCTTCAACACCCATTAGCGGTGCCAGGCCTTTCAGCGGGCCGTCAATCTGGCTGTAGCCGAACTGCAGCCACGGGAAGCCGGTCAGCACCCAGCCGCGCAGGAACTCGGTTACCTGCCAGACCACCGGCGCGGCAATGGCGACGCGCAGCCAGTTGGTTTTGGGCCACAGGCGAGAAAGGATGCCGGCGAACAGACCGGTATAGAGCGAGAGATAGGCGGCGAGCAGTACCACCAGGAAGACGTTTACCGGGCCAGGCATACCGCCAAACTGGGCGATGCTGACATAAACCCAGTTGATGCCTGAGCCAAACAGCCCCAGCCCCCAGAAGTAGCCGATAGCGGCAGCCTGTACCGGACGACGGTTCAGGGTCAGACCCTGAAGCCCCATCAGGGAGAGAATGGCCGCGGGCCAGATATCGTAAGGAGAAAAAGCCAGCGTACCGCTGGCTCCGAGTAACAGCGCCAGCAGCAAACGGACGCGCTGGCGTTCAAGCAATGGGGCAAATGCCATTTACATTAATCTTCCAGTTTTGGCACCGGTGAGTCGTCCGGCGTTCTGACGTGAACCTGTATAATACGTCGGCTGTCGGCCATGGCTACTTTGAACTGGTAACCGTCGATGTCAACGGTCTCTCCACGCGCCGGGAGGTGGCCAAAGGCCTGCATCACCAGCCCGCCAATGGTATCGACCTCTTCATCGCTGAAGTGGGTTCCGAAGGCGTCGTTGAAGTCTTCGATGGAGGCCAGCGCGCGCACGGTCCAGGTGTGGCGGCTAAGCTGACGGAAGTCGATATCTTCTTCTTCGTCGTACTCGTCTTCGATTTCGCCCACGATCAGCTCAAGGATATCCTCGATCGTGACCAGACCGGAAACGCCACCAAATTCATCAATAACAATCGCCATGTGGTAACGCTGAGAGCGAAACTCTTTCAGCATCCGATCCACACGTTTACTTTCCGGCACAACCACGGCCTGGCGTAACACTTTTTCCATGCTGAAGGCTTCGGCATCGCTGCGCATAAACGGCAGCAGATCTTTCGCCATCAAAATCCCTTCGATGTGATCTTTGTCTTCGCTGATGACCGGGAAACGCGAGTGGGCGGATTCGATGATCACATCGAGGCACTCGTCCAGCGTCTGGTTACGTTTCAGGGTGATCATCTGCGAGCGGGGGATCATGATATCGCGAACGCGCTGGTCGGCGATGTCCATAACCCCTTCGAGCATTTCGCGCGTATCTTCGTCGATAAGGTCGTTCTGCCCGGAATCACGAATCAGCTCCAGCAGTTCATCACGGTTTTTCGGTTCGCCGTGGAAAAGCTGGTTCAGAATGAGGGAGAAAAATCCCTTTTTACTGGTTGTCGTGTCGCTACTGTGTGAATTGTCGTCGCTCATGGCGTTTGTTAAGGGTTCTCTTGTTAGTTCAACGTTTACCGCCACGCGATGTCCTTTCGTGGCGGCAGGGGAGTCCGTCAGGTGACGGACTATTCTTTCTCGGCAATGTACGGATCCTCATAGCCCAGAGCAAGCATTATCTCTGTCTCGAGGGACTCCATCTCTTCCGCTTCGTCGTCTTCAATATGATCGTAGCCGAGCAGATGCAGGCTGCCGTGTACCACCATATGCGCCCAGTGGGCCTCAAGCGGCTTTTGCTGCTCTTTGGCTTCCTGCTCAACCACCTGACGGCAGATGATCAGATCGCCCAGCAGCGGCATCTCGATGCCCGGCGGCGCTTCGAACGGGAAAGAGAGCACGTTGGTCGGCTTATCTTTCCCGCGATAGGTCAGGTTAAGCTCATGGCTTTCCGCTTCATCCACCAGGCGAATCGTAACTTCTGATTCTTCCTGAAACTGAGGAATAACGGCATCCAGCCATGTCTGAAACTGTGCCTCATCTGGCATGCCGGAATTGTTTTCACAGGCCAGCTGTAAATCGAGGATCACCTGACTCATTTCTGTTCTTGCTCCTGCGCTTCGCGCTTACGTTCTGCGGCCAGTTCGGCCTTACGCTTCTGATCCGCCTCTTCCCAGGCTTCATAGGCATTAACGATACGCGCGACCACCGGGTGGCGTACCACGTCTTCACTGTGGAAGAAGTTAAAGCTGATTTCGTCGACCTCGGCCAGCACCTCAATGGCGTGGCGCAGGCCGGATTTGGTGCTGCGCGGCAGGTCAATCTGAGTGACGTCGCCGGTAATCACCGCTTTCGAGTTAAAGCCAATACGCGTCAGGAACATCTTCATCTGTTCAATGGTGGTGTTCTGGCTCTCATCGAGAATGATGAACGCATCATTCAGCGTACGGCCGCGCATGTAGGCGAGCGGGGCAACTTCGATAACGTTACGTTCAATGAGCTTCTCGACCTTCTCAAAGCCCAGCATTTCGAACAGCGCATCGTATAAAGGACGCAGATAAGGGTCGACCTTCTGGCTCAGATCGCCTGGCAGGAAGCCCAGTTTTTCACCCGCCTCAACGGCCGGACGGGTCAGCAGAATTCGACGGATTTCCTGACGCTCCAGCGCATCGACCGCCGCGGCAACGGCGAGATAGGTTTTACCCGTCCCCGCCGGACCCACCCCGAAGGTGATGTCGTGGTCGAGGATATTGGCGATGTACTGCGCCTGGTTTGGCGTACGCGGCTTAATGACGCCACGTTTGGTCTTGATGTTAATGGCCTTGCCGTAGTCCGGGACGCTCTCCGCGCTCTGCTCAAGCACGCGCGCCTCTTTAATCGCGAGGTGGATCTGTTCCGGTTCGATATCCTGCGTTTCGCCGCGCATTGGGGCGGTATCAACATACAGGCTACGCAGAATATCCGCAGCGGCGTTGACGCAGATAGGGCGTCCGGTAAGTTTGAAATGATTATCGCGACGATTGATTTCGATACCCAGACGTCGCTCCAGTTGTTTGATATTGTCATCAAACGGCCCGCACAGGCTCAGCAGGCGAGCGTTGTCTGCTGGCTCAAGGCTAATTTCACGCGTATCTATGTTCAAACTGTTCCTCTTTAATTGGTTAACCGATCCGTTGCGACAGGACGTAATAAAACGGTCATTACCGAAATTATTCACGCCACAGAATAAAGGCGCAAGCGTTGCGGAAGATATTGGGGACGATGAGAGGAAATACAAGGCCTGCCGGAAGGGCAGGCCATGAGGATTAAGGCTGGTAAATCCCAACGCCAGAATCGTTTTCTTTACGGGTACGCGAGATCACTGATTCCGGTGACTCGGCAATGCGCAGGCCCATTTCGTCCTCGGTGCGGACTACCTTCGCGCGCAGCGAGTTGGTCAGCACTTCGACAATCTCGACGTCTACGAATTTACCGATCATATCCGGGGTGCCTTCAAAGTTCACCACGCGGTTGTTCTCGGTACGACCGGACAGTTCCATAATGCTCTTGCGTGAGGTGCCTTCCACCAGAATGCGCTGAACGGTGCCGAGCATGCGGCGGCTCCAGGCGTTGGCTTGCTGAAGGATACGCTCCTGCAGAATATACAGACGCTGTTTCTTCTCTTCTTCCGGAACATCGTCAACCATATCGGCCGCAGGTGTTCCAGGACGCGCAGAGAAGATGAAGCTGTAGCTGACGTCAAAATTCACTTCACCGATGAGCTTCATGGTGCGCTCGAAGTCATCAGCGGTTTCGCCAGGGAAGCCGACGATAAAGTCGGAGCTAATCTGGATATCCGGACGCGCTTCACGCAGCTTGCGGATGGTGGACTTGTACTCCAGCACCGTATGCGGGCGGCCCATCAGGTTCAGCACGCGGTCAGAGCCGCACTGAATCGGCAGGTGCAGGAAGCTCACCAGCTCTGGCGTATCGCGATAGACGTCAATAATGTCGTCGGTAAATTCCATCGGATGGCTGGTGGTAAAGCGAATGCGGTCGATACCGTCAATCGCGGCCACCAGACGCAGCAGTTCGGCAAAGCTGCCGGTGGTGCCGTCGTAGTTTTCCCCGCGCCAGGCGTTAACGTTCTGGCCCAGCAGGTTCACTTCGCGAACGCCCTGCGCGGCAAGCTGTGCGATTTCAAACAGAATGTCATCTGCCGGGCGGCTGACCTCTTCACCACGGGTGTACGGTACCACGCAGTAAGTACAGTATTTGTTGCAGCCTTCCATGATTGAGACGAAGGCGGTCGGGCCATCGGCGCGCGGCTCAGGCAGACGGTCAAACTTTTCGATTTCCGGGAAGCTAACGTCAACGACCGGGCTGCGGTTGCCGCGAACCTGATTGATCATCTCGGGCAGGCGGTGCAGGGTCTGAGGGCCAAAGACAATATCCACATACGGGGCTCTCTGGCGGATCAGCTTGCCTTCCTGCGACGCAACGCAGCCACCCACGCCGATGATCAGGTCCGGATTTTTTCGCTTGAGAAGCTTCCAGCGGCCTAACACGTGAAAGACTTTTTCCTGCGCTTTTTCACGAATCGAACAGGTGTTCAGCAGCAGCACGTCCGCTTCTTTCACATTTTCTGTCAGCTGGTATCCGTGGGTTGAATCCAGCAGATCGGCCATCTTGGATGAATCGTATTCGTTCATCTGACAGCCCCAGGTTTTTATATGGAGTTTTTTAGTCATCGACTTGCTCAGCTCAGGATTGCAAGCCGCGTATTGTAATGCTTTGGTGGGGTTGTGACCAGTATGAAGGTTATGTGTCTCAGGACCGCAAAAATCCGGTAAACTTAAGGGATTCTCCAATAAGGAAAATTGACCATGACACTCCTACACACCGAAGTTGCCGTTGTCGGCGGCGGTATGGTCGGCGGCGCGCTGGCGCTGGGGCTGGCGCAGCAGGGATTTGAGGTAACGGTAATCGAACAGGCGGCTCCGCCGGCCTTCGATCCCGCCAGCAAACCGGATGTGCGCATTTCCGCGATCAGCGCAGCGTCCGTCGATCTGCTGCGCGGGCTGGGCGTCTGGGAGGCGGTGCTGGCAATGCGCGCCCATCCTTACAGCCGTCTTGAAACCTGGGAGTGGGAAAATGCCCACGTTGCGTTTGATGCCGCTGAGCTGAAGCTGCCGCGCCTGGGTTATATGGTGGAAAACAATGTGCTCCAGCTGGCGCTCTGGCAGGCGCTGGAGACACATCCGAAGGTGACGCTGCGTTTTCCGGCCTCGATTAAGGCACTGCATCCTCACGAGAGCGGCTATCTACTGACGCTCGACAGCGGCGATGAGCTGTCCGTGAAGCTGGTCGTTGGGGCGGACGGCGCTAACTCGCAGGTCAGACAGATGGCGGGTATCGGGGTTCATGCCTGGCAGTACGAGCAGTCCTGCATGCTGATTACCGTCGAGTGCGAGAATGCACCGGGAGAAAGCACCTGGCAGCACTTTACGCCGAACGGTCCGCACGCCTTTTTACCGCTGTTTGATAATTGGGCGTCGCTGGTGTGGTACGACAAACCGGCGCGTATTCGCCAGCTGCAGGGGCTTTCAATGGAACAATTGCAGCGGGAAATCCGCCTGCACTTCCCGAGCCGCCTGGGCAACGTTACGCCGGTCGCCGCCGGGGCGTTCCCGCTCACGCGCCGTCACGCTTTGCAGTATGCCCGTGAAGGGCTGGCGCTGGTGGGCGATGCGGCACACACCATTCATCCGCTGGCCGGGCAGGGTGTGAACCTGGGATATCGCGACGTCGATGCGTTACTGGATGTGCTGGGCAGCGCCCGCGGACACGCGGAAAACTGGGCCAGCCATCAGGTGCTAAAGCGTTACCAGACGCGGCGAATGGCGGACAATTTCATCATGCAGTCGGGAATGGATCTGTTCTATGCCGGGTTCAGCAATGACCTGGCCCCGGTGCGCATTCTGCGTAATATTGGCCTGATGGCAGCGGAACGCGCCGGTGGTCTGAAGCGTCAGGCCCTGAAGTACGCCCTCGGACTCTAAACTTTTTTCCCTCTCCCCGTGGGAGAGGGCTAGGGTGAGGGCATCAGGCCGCACAATTCTGTACAAAAACAAAAAAGCCCGCAGAGCGGGCTTTTTTGTTACTAAGTGGCTGGGGTGCAGGGATTCGAACCCCGGAATGCTGGTATCAGAAACCAGAGCCTTACCGCTTGGCGACACCCCAATTGCGTTAAACAAACTGCTTAACGACTTTTTTAAATTGGCTGGGGTACGAGGATTCGAACCTCGGAATGCCGGAATCAGAATCCGGTGCCTTACCGCTTGGCGATACCCCAACAATTTTTTTCATTACCGAACAACATCGATAATCTAAATTTGGTGGCTACGACGGGATTCGAACCTGTGACCCCATCATTATGAGTGATGTGCTCTAACCAACTGAGCTACGTAGCCAGTACTGCAATCTTCGATGGCTGGGGTACCTGGATTCGAACCAGGGAATGCCGGTATCAAAAACCGGTGCCTTACCGCTTGGCGATACCCCAATACCGCGGAGAACCGCAAAATCGAAGAAATATGGCTGGGGTACCTGGATTCGAACCAGGGAATGCCGGTATCAAAAACCGGTGCCTTACCGCTTGGCGATACCCCATCCGTGCAACGCTTACCCGGGAATGGTGCGGGAGGCGAGACTTGAACTCGCACACCTTGCGGCGCCAGAACCTAAATCTGGTGCGTCTACCAATTTCGCCACTCCCGCAAAAAAGATGGTGGCTACGACGGGATTCGAACCTGTGACCCCATCATTATGAGTGATGTGCTCTAACCAACTGAGCTACGTAGCCATCTTTTTTCGCGTTACCTTATCGGCGTTGCGGGGCGCATTATGCGTATAGACCCTTGCAGCGTCAACACCTTTTTCAACGAAAATAGCCGGAATGTGACTGTTTGGTTAGGTTGCGAACAGCGTGACCGAATATTCGGCAATTATTGGTTATTAATCGTTTTTAGCTGTGCAAAAGCGGGGCAAAAAAAATCAGGCCCCGCAGGGCCTGATGATGAAATACGCGATTATTTGTAGGCTGACTGGTGAACGCCTACCGCACGTCCTGACGGATCGTTCATGGATTTGAACGATTCATCCCATTCAATCGCTTTGGCAGACGAGCAGGCGACGGACGGGCCACCCGGCACACACTCCGCAGCGCTCGGTACCGGGAACAATTCTTCAAAAATTTCACGGTAGAGATATGCTTCTTTCGAACCCGGCGTGTTGTACGGGAAGCGGAAGCTTGCGGTTTCCAGCTGTTGGTCAGAAACCTGTTTCGCCGCGACCTCTTTCAGGGTGTCGATCCAGCTATAACCTACGCCATCAGAGAACTGCTCTTTCTGACGCCACGCCACGCTCGCCGGCAGGTAGGATTCAAAACATTCACGCAGGATATGTTTTTCCATTTTACCGTTGCCGCACATCTTGTCCTGCGGGTTGATGCGCATCGCCACGTCGAGGAATTTCTTATCCAGGAACGGCACGCGCGCTTCCACGCCCCAGGCGGACATCGCTTTGTTGGCACGCGCACAGTCGAACATGTGCAACGCCTGCAGTTTGCGCACGGTCTCTTCGTGCAGCTCTTTGGCATTCGGCGCTTTGTGGAAGTACAGGTAGCCGCCAAACACTTCGTCAGAACCTTCACCGGAGAGCACCATCTTGATGCCCATCGCTTTGATCTTACGTGACATCAGGTACATCGGGGTCGAGGCGCGGATGGTGGTCACGTCATAGGTTTCAATGTGATAGATCACATCGCGGATCGCATCCAGACCTTCCTGCACGGTGAAATGAATTTCATGGTGCACGGTCCCCAGGTGGTTTGCCACTTCCTGCGCGGCTTTCAGATCAGGTGCGCCTTCCAGGCCCACGGCAAAGGAGTGCAGCTGTGGCCACCAGGCTTCTGAGCGCTCCTGATCTTCCACGCGACGGGCCGCGAATTTCTTGGTGATCGCGGAGATCACGGAGGAGTCCAGACCGCCAGAGAGCAGCACGCCGTACGGCACGTCGGACATCAGGTGGCTTTTCACGGAATCTTCCAGCGCCTGACGCAGCTCGGCTTTGTCCGTGACGTTGTCTTTTACCGCGTCGAAATCGAACCAGTCACGCTGATAATATTGACGGATCTCGCCGTCTTTGCTCCACAGGTAGCTGCCTGCCGGGAACTCTTTGATGGTGCGGCAGACCGGTACCAGGGCTTTCATTTCAGAAGCAACGTAGAAGTTGCCATGCTCATCGTGGCCCATGTACAGCGGGATAATGCCGATATGGTCGCGGCCAATCAGGTAAGCGTCTTTTTCGCTGTCGTACAGCGCGAAGGCGAACATGCCCTGCAGGTCGTCCAGGAACTCAGGCCCTTTCTCCTGATAAAGCGCCAGGATCACTTCACAGTCAGAACCGGTCTGGAACGCGTAGCGGTCGCCGTATTCGGCGCGCAGCGCCTGGTGGTTGTAGATCTCACCGTTGACAGCCAGCGCGTGCGTTTTTTTCTCGTTATACAGCGGCTGTGCACCGGCGTTGACGTCAACAATAGACAGACGTTCGTGAGCCAGAATCGCTTTGTCACTGGCGTAAACGCCTGACCAGTCCGGTCCGCGATGGCGCATCAGGCGGGACAGTTCGAGTGCCTTTTTACGCAGTTCGCCTGCGTCAGTTTTAATATCCAGTACGCCAAAAATTGAACACATAACCTTCTCCGTTAACCCTGTTGCTTTGTAATGTTGCTTGCTTATGAAAATGCCGCAAAGGGGCAGGGCGCGCAAGCGTTTTACGGGTGAAAACGGAAATAGTGCAATGGCGGTTGCCGATCTGTGAAAAATGCGTATGTCGTGAGCACTTTTATTGATGATTATGCAATGAAAGTGCTTTTCCGTTAGATGCAGTTGTGTTTTGCAGGCGAGAAAATAAAAAACCACGCCCTGAGGCGTGGTTCGGAATCAGATAATGTCGATTTCGTCGACGGAGGGGTAAATCCAGCTTGGCCGGAACGGCATCGAATCAATGTCATCAAGCTGAGAGACGCCAGAGAGGACCAGAATCGTCTCCAGACCCGCCTGGAAACCGGCCAGAATATCGGTGCGCAGGTTGTCGCCGACAATCACGGTTTCTTCAGAGTGGGCCTGCATTTTATTTAGCGCGGCACGAATGATCCACGGGCTCGGTTTCCCGACAACGAACGGCTGACGACCAGAGATTTTTTCGATACCGGCACACAGCGCGCCACAGGCCGGATAAAAACCGCGGCCGTGGGTATCCGGGTTGGTGGCGATAAAGCGCGCACCGCTGGCGACAAAGTATGCAGCTTTATGCATCATCTCCCAGTTAAAGGATCGCGTTTCGCCAACAATCACAAAGTCCGGGTTGACGTCGGTGATGGTAAAGCCCGCTTTGTATAGTTCATGGATCAGCGCACCTTCACCCACCACGTAGGCTTTTTTCCCTTCCTGACGCTTCAGAAAATCCGCCGTGGCCATCGCCGAGGTATAAAACACGCTGTCCGGGACATCTACACCCGCCGTGGCAAAGCGGTTTGCCAGATCCTGACCGGTCTGAGAAGGGTAGTTCGTGAGAAGAACCAGAGGCATTCCTTTGTCGATGATGCGGTGAAGAAACTCCGCAGCACCCGGCACGGCAACGTTGTCGTGCATCAGCACGCCGTCGATATCACAAATTACATTCTTAATGGTCATGGACAGTCCGACATTAAAAAAAGAAGGCGTTACTATAAGGTCCGATCAACTTTCCAGCAAATGCTGCAGCAGAATTCCGTTGAGCATGGCGCGTTTGACCAGCGCGAACGCGCCAATCGCCGAGCGATGGTCAAGCTTTGAACGAACCACCGGAAGATTCTGGCGGAATGCTTTCAGCGCCTGGGTGTTAATACAGCCTTCAATCGCGGGGAGCAGTACCTTCTCCGCTTCCACAATTTCACCGGCGATCACCACTTTTTGTGGGTTAAACAGGTTAATGGCGATGGCGATAGTTTTCCCCAGATGACGCCCCACCTGCTCGATTACTTCGCAGGCCAGCGCGTCGCCTTTATTAGCGGCTTTGCAGATGGTGCCTATTTTGCAGTCGTCCAGCGTGACGCGGCTTTGGTAACCCTGTTCAAGCAGATGGCGAACGCGCTGCTCGATGGCCGTGTTGGCGGCGATGGTTTCAAGACAGCCGAAATTGCCGCAGTGGCAGCGCTCCCCAAGGGGCTCAACCTGAATGTGGCCAATCTCACCGACGTTACCGTTGCGACCAATAAAAATACGGCCGTTAGAGATAATGCCCGCGCCCGTTCCGCGGTGAACGCGCACCAGAATAGAGTCTTCACAGTCCTGGCTCGCACCAAAGTAGTGCTCCGCCAGCGCCAGCGAGCGAATATCGTGGCCCACAAAGCAGGTCACTTTAAAACGCTTTTCCAGCGCATCGACCAGCCCCCAGTTTTCAACCGGAATGTGCGGCATATAGCGGATCACGCCGCTTTCCGGGTCGACCAGACCGGGCAGAATTACGGAGATGGCGATGAGTTCGCGGATCTTGCGCTGACAGCTTTCAATAAACTGCGCGATGGTATTCAGCAGCGCATGCTCCAGCGTCTCCTGGGTGCGCTCCGGAAGAGGGTAGTGCTCTTCCGCGATGGCTTTACTGCTCAGATCGTATAGCGTGAGCGTGGTGTCATGACGGCCCAGACGGACGCCAATTGCCTGAAAATTTCGGGTTTCAGTAATAATGGAGATGGCGCGACGGCCTCCGGTGGAGGCCTGCTGATCGACTTCTTTGATCAGACCGCGCTCAATAAGCTGGCGGGTAATTTTTGTCACGCTGGCGGGTGCAAGCTGGCTTTGTTCGGCTATCTGAATTCGCGAGATGGGTCCGTGTTGGTCAATCAGGCGATATACCGCCGCACTGTTAAGTTGTTTAACGAGATCGACATTACCGATTTGAGCTTGTCCGCCAGGTGTCATACTTTTACTTACTCAGTGACGACCTCGTTACCATTAACGATGGTCTTAATAATTTTATAATCGTGTGTGAATGCCGTCAGGTTTGCAACCATACCTGGTGCAATTCCGCCGAGCTGTTTATCCACGCCCATTGCGCGAGCCGGATAAAGGGTTGCCATACGCAGGACTTCATCAAGCGCAATCCCGCAATGCTCAACCAGGTTACGCACCCCTTCAATCATGGTCAAAGAGGAACCACTCAGCGTACCGTTTTCATCCACACACAGTCCATTGCGGTAGTATATTGTTTTACCGGCAAAAATGAACTGCTCAATATTTGCACCTGCCGGTGCAGTGGCATCCGTCACCAGACAAAGCTTGTCACCTTTCAGCCGCTTAGCATTGCGGATGTTGGTGTAATCAACGTGTAAGCCGTCAGCAATAATACCGCAGTAGACGTCTGGCTCATCCAGAATCGCCCCGACCAGACCCGGTTCACGGCCTGTGATATACGGCATGGCGTTGTAAAGGTGCGTCGCGAAGGTAATGCCCGCGCGGAAACCGGCTTTGGCTTCTTTCAGCGTCGCGTTTGAGTGACCGGCTGAAACGATAATCCCGGCGGCAGCAAGTTTGCTGATGACATCCGTACCCGTCATTTCAGGTGCCAGCGTCACTTTGGTGATCACGTCGGCGTTGGCACACATGTAGTCAACCAGCTCCGCATCAGGCTTACGCACGTAATTCGGGTTATGCGTTCCTTTCTTGACCATGTTCAGCCATGGCCCTTCAAGGTGCAGACCCAGCGCCTGATTAGGATGTTTGGCCAGATATTCACGCATCACACGGATACCCTGCTTCATGAGGTCATCACTGCTGGTGATGAGCGTTGGCAGATAGCTGGTGCAGCCCGATTTCTCATTGGCTTTTTGCATGATCTCCAGCGTTTCGACCGTTACCGCCTCGGCGGTATCATTGAATTGCACACCGCCGCAGCCGTTGAGCTGAACGTCGATGAAACCGGGGGAGATTACTGCTCCATTGAGTGAGCGCTGTTCAATCTCCGGCGGCAGTTCTGCCAGCGGGCAAACACGTTCAATCAGGCCATCAGCGATAACAATCGCATGGTCATCCAGAATTTCATGGCCGGTATAAATCCGACCGTGGGTTAAAGCGTACATAACGACCCCCGGTTAAAAAAAAGCGGCCGCCTCCTGATGAAGAGGCGGTTATTCAATTACAGACCTTTGATATTCTCGGCTTCTAACTCGTTGAAGTATTTCAGCGTTTTTACCTTCAGCTCCATCGTGGACGGTTCGTCACAGACGATGACGGATTTCGGATGCAGCTGCAGGCAGCTGATGGTCCACATATGGTTAACGTTGCCTTCAACGGCAGCCTGGAGCGCCTGCGCTTTCACGCCGCCCAGCACCAGAATCATCACTTCTTCGGCATCCAGCAGGGTGCCTACGCCTACGGTCAGGGCGTATTTTGGAACCTGGTTAACATCGCCGTCAAAGAAGCGGGAGTTTGCCACGCGCGTGTCATGGGTCAGCGTTTTAATACGGGTGCGGGAAGCCAGAGATGACGCCGGTTCGTTAAACGCGATATGACCATCATTACCTACACCACCCATGAACAGGTGGATCTTACCGTAAGAACGGATTTTTTCTTCATACTGACGGCATTCTGCGTCAATATCCGGCGCGTTTCCATTCAGCAGGTTAATATTTTCAGATGGAATATCAACGTGATCAAAGAAATTGCGGTGCATAAAGCTATGGTAGCTTTCCGGGTGGTCTTTCGGTAAGCCAACGTATTCATCCATATTGAAGGTGACAACATGTTTGAAGCTAACCTGGCCTGCTTTATGCATCTCAACCAGCGCCTTATAGGCTGTCAGCGGCGTGCCGCCTGTTGGAAGTCCAAGAACGAAAGGACGATCGGCAGTCGGCTTGAATGCGTTAATGCGGTTTACGATATGGCGAGCGGCCCATTTACCAACTTGTTCAGCAGTTGCCAGGGGAATCAGTCTCATTGTTCACCTCGAGAGTTAAAGTAGAAGAGTGGGCGGATGGCTATCGGAACCTGATACTTAAGCGTAACCTGGAAACTTTCAGGCCGGATCAATCCGTCTTGATTTTTTGAATGATAAAATAAGTTTTCGCTGTTAGCCAGTATAAGGGAGGGTGAATAACGATATTTGGTGACAAAAATCACAAAAAGTACGCGTTTAATTTGCGATACGAATTAATTTTTCACACACTCACAATGCCAGTGAATCATCAACTGTATCTATAGTTCGTGACACAATAAAAAAACAGAGCTGAGAACATGCCTTAAACGGGGTCTCATAGGGGGAAGAAAGTGAGTATTCTAGGTTATTTACAAAAGGTTGGTCGCGCACTGATGGTGCCGGTCGCCACGCTGCCTGCCGCAGCCATCCTGATGGGTGTCGGCTACTGGATCGACCCCAACGGCTGGGGTAATACCAGCGCGCTGGCGGCGTTCTTTATCAAGTCGGGCTCTGCCATTATCGACAACATGTCCGTGTTGTTTGCTATTGGTGTGGCTTATGGTATGTCCAAAGACAAAGACGGTGCCGCTGCGCTGACCGGTTTTGTCGGTTTCCTTGTGTTAACCACTCTCTGCTCACCGGCAGCGGTGGCCATGATCCAAAAAATCCCGGCGGACCAGGTTCCGGCGGCATTTGGTAAGATCAGTAACCAGTTTGTCGGTATCCTTGTGGGTATCATCTCCGCTGAACTGTATAACCGCTTCAGCAGCGTAGAGCTGCCAAAAGCGCTCTCCTTCTTTAGCGGCCGCCGTCTGGTCCCCATCCTGACCTCGTTTGTGATGATCGTTGTTGCGTTCATCATGATGTACGTCTGGCCGATGATCTTCGACGGTCTGGTGAACTTCGGTGAGCACATCCAGAAACTGGGTTCTGTCGGTGCGGGCGTGTACGCGTTCTTTAACCGTCTGCTGATCCCGGTCGGTCTGCACCACGCGCTGAACTCTGTATTCTGGTTCGATGTTGCCGGTATTAACGATATTCCTAACTTCCTGGGTGGCGCACAGTCCATCGAAGCAGGTAAAGCGGTTGTCGGTATCACCGGTCGTTACCAGGCTGGCTTCTTCCCGATCATGATGTTTGGTCTGCCGGGAGCTGCGCTGGCTATCTACCACTGCGCGCGTCCAGAGAACAAAGCGAAAGTGCTGGGTATCATGATGGCGGGGGCGTTCGCGGCCTTCTTCACCGGTATCACCGAGCCGCTGGAGTTCTCCTTCATGTTCGTGGCGCCAGTTCTGTATGTGATCCACGCTGTGCTGACCGGTATCTCCGTGTTCATCGCTGCCAGCATGCACTGGATTGCCGGTTTCGGCTTCAGTGCGGGTCTGGTGGATATGGTGCTTTCTTCCCGTAACCCGCTGGCGACCCACTGGTGGATGCTGATTCCACAAGGTCTGGTGTTCTTCGCGATCTACTACATGGTGTTCCGTTTCACTATCACCAAATTCAACCTGATGACCCCGGGTCGTGAGCTGGCCGTGGCCGGTAGCGAAGCGGATGGTCAGGATGTGAACGTGAGCGGTGCTCAGGATCAGGACGTTTCAGGTCTGGCGCGTCAATACATCGCCGCTGTTGGCGGTTCTGACAACCTGACCGGTATCGACGCCTGTATCACCCGTCTGCGTCTGAACGTGAAAGATTCTTCCCTGGTGAACGAAGCGCTGGCCAAACGTCTGGGTGCTTCAGGTGTTATCCGCCTGAACAAAACCAGCGTGCAGATTATCGTTGGCTTCGTGGCAGAGAAAATTGCTAACGCCATGAAAACCACCGGTCCGGTAGCCGCAGCAGAAGCTTCTGCCGCACCTGCCGGCGCGCCAGCGGCTGCAAAACCGCAGGCAGTACCCAACGCCAAAACGGTAGCCGCGCTGGTTTCACCGGTAACCGGTGAAGTCGTTGCGATTGAGCAAGTGCCTGACGAAGCCTTCGCCAGCAAAGCGGTCGGTGACGGTGTGGCGGTGAAACCAACGGAAAAAACCGTTGTGTCTCCGGCGGCCGGCACCATCGTGAAAATCTTCAACACCAACCACGCGTTCTGCCTCGAAACCGAAAATGGTGCGGAGATCGTTGTCCATATGGGTATCGATACCGTTGCGCTGAACGGTCAGGGCTTTACTCGCCTGGTGGAAGAGGGCGCTGAAGTGGTGGCAGGGCAGCCGATTCTGGAAATGGATCTGGACTTCCTGAACGCCAACGCACGCTCCATGATAAGCCCGGTGGTTTGCAGCAACATTGACGACTTCAGCGGTCTGGTTATCCAGGCGAAAGGTCAGGTTGTTGCGGGTCAAACACCGCTATATGAGATTAAAGGCAAGTAATCGCTCCTGAGTAGAGTCATGCCTTAAGCGGCGGGGGATATCCTCCGCCGCTTTTTTTTGCAGCAAATGCCCCCATTATTTTCTTCAGAGACGTTTTAAGGGTTGTCACTACGTCCGGCTTATAAGATCATACGCCGTTATACGTTGTTTACGCTTTGAGGAATCCACGATGAGTGAGGCAGAAGCCCGCCCGAGTAACTTTATTCGTCAGATCATCGATGAAGATCTGGCCAGTGGTAAGCACACCACAATCCATACCCGTTTCCCGCCGGAGCCGAACGGCTACCTGCACATCGGGCATGCAAAATCTATCTGCCTGAACTTTGGCATTGCCCAGGACTACCAGGGCCAGTGCAACCTGCGTTTCGATGACACCAACCCAGTAAAAGAAGACATCGAATACGTTGAGTCCATTAAGAACGACGTGCAGTGGCTGGGCTTCAACTGGTCTGGCGACATCTGCTACTCCTCTGACTATTTCGATCAGCTGTACGCCTATGCGGTAGAGCTTATCAACAAAGGTCTGGCGTATGTCGACGAGCTGTCTGCTGACGAAATCCGCGAATACCGCGGTACGCTGACCGCGCCGGGCAAAAACAGCCCGTTCCGCGATCGCAGCGTGGAAGAGAACCTGGCGCTGTTTGAAAAAATGCGTGCCGGCGGCTTCGAAGAAGGTAAAGCGTGCCTGCGTGCCAAAATCGATATGGCGTCTCCGTTCATCGTGATGCGCGATCCGGTGCTGTACCGTATCAAGTTCGCAGAACACCACCAGACCGGTAACAAGTGGTGCATCTACCCGATGTACGACTTTACCCACTGCATCAGCGATGCGCTGGAAGGTATTACGCACTCCCTGTGTACGCTGGAGTTCCAGGATAACCGTCGTCTGTACGACTGGGTGCTGGATAACATCACCATTCCTGTGCACCCGCGCCAGTACGAGTTCTCTCGTCTGAATCTGGAATACACCGTGATGTCCAAGCGTAAGCTGAACCTGCTGGTGACCGACAAGCACGTTGAGGGCTGGGATGACCCGCGTATGCCTACCATTTCTGGTCTGCGTCGTCGTGGTTACACTGCCGCGTCTATTCGTGAGTTCTGCAAACGTATCGGCGTGACCAAGCAGGATAACACCATTGAGATGGCTTCCCTGGAATCCTGCATTCGTGAAGATCTCAACGAAAACGCCCCGCGCGCGATGGCGGTTATCGACCCGGTGAAACTGGTCATCGAAAACTATCCGCAGGGTGAAAGCGAGCTGGTCTCCATGCCTAACCATCCGAACAAACCGGAAATGGGAAGCCGTGACGTGCCGTTCAGCGGCGAGATCTGGATTGACCGCGCTGACTTCCGCGAAGAAGCCAACAAGCAGTACAAGCGTCTGGTGCTGGGTAAAGAAGTGCGTCTGCGTAATGCTTACGTCATCAAAGCCGAGCGCGTTGAAAAAGATGCGGAAGGGAATATCACCACCATCTTCTGTTCTTATGACGCTGAAACGCTGAGCAAAGATCCTGCTGATGGCCGTAAAGTGAAGGGCGTTATCCACTGGGTGAGCGCATCCCACGCGCTGCCGGTAGAAATTCGTCTGTACGATCGTCTGTTCAGCGTGCCTAACCCGGGTGCGGCGGAAGACTTCCTGGCGACCATCAACCCGGAATCGCTGGTGATCAAGCAGGGTTATGCGGAACCTTCTCTGAAAGCCGCTGAAGCGGGCAAAGCGTTCCAGTTCGAACGTGAAGGTTACTTCTGCCTGGACAGCCGTTACAGCACCGCGGAAAAACCAGTATTTAACCGTACTGTAGGTCTGCGTGATACCTGGACGAAGATCGGCGAATAATATTGCTGCTCTGGTCAATGAGAGACAAACGCCGCACTGTGCGGCGTTTTTTTATATAACGATCAGGGTATTAAGCCAGGGCCTAAAGAGGTGTCATGAAAATATCAGGTCAATGAGGTGCTACTTATTTTTTAAAAAAAAGTTTGTGCCATTGCGAAAATAAAAAATGTTACATAAAAGGAAAGAGATACCACGTCTACCCACTGAAATACCTGATAATTCCCCGTCATTTCTCGCCTTCCCGTAAATGTTACAAAGCACTACCAATTATGTGCACTTCGTCATAATCCTGACTTTTGTCCGCTAAAAAGCATTGATAATTCGCGTCGCGAAAAATAACCTAAAGACGGTAGTTAATTCGAGGGTATTTAAAACTACCCCTGACCATTTGGTCTTTTTTATTTACGCCGTTTCAGGCGTTTTAATTCGTCAAAGAGGAATAATCTATGCGTACGTTCAGTGGCAAACGTAGTGCGCTGGCGCTGGCTATTGCCGGTGTGACAGCAATGTCGGGACTTGTGATTGCGCCAGAGGCAAAAGCAGCGGGTTTCATCGAAGATTCTACCCTCACGGGCGGTATTTATTACTGGCAGCGTGAGCGTGACCGTAAAGACGTCACTGAAGATAAATACAAAACCAACCTTTCTCACTCCACCTGGAACGCCAATCTGGACTTCCAGTCAGGCTATGCCGCGGATATGTTCGGTCTGGATATTGCAGCGTTCACCGCGATTGAAATGGCGGAAAACGGCGACAGCGGCCACCCGAACGAAATCGCCTTCTCCTCCAGCAACAAAGCCTATGATGAAGACTGGTCCGGGGATAAGAGCGGTATAAGCCTTTACAAAGCCGCGGCGAAATTTAAATACGGTCCGGTATGGGCGCGCGGCGGTTATATTCAGCCAACTGGCCAGACTCTGTTAGCGCCACACTGGAGCTTTATGCCGGGTACCTATCAGGGTGCGGAAGCGGGGGCTAATTTTGACTACGGTGATGCGGGTGCGTTGAGCTTCTCCTATATGTGGACCAACGAGTACAAAGCGCCTTGGCACATCGAGATGGACAAGTTCTACCAGAACGATAAAAAAACCAAAGTCGATTACCTGCACTCGCTGGGCGCGAAATACGACTTCAAAAACGATCTGGTGCTTGAAGCGGCATTTGGTCAGGCACAAGGCTATATCGATCAGTACTTTGCCAAGGCCAGCTATAAGTTTGATGTCGCGGGTAGCCCGCTGAGTACCAGCTACCAGTTCTACGGTACGCGCGATAAAGTCAGTAACGGTGGGGTCAATGACATTTATGACGGCACCGCGTGGCTGCAGGCACTCACCTTCGGCTACAAGGTTGGTCAGGTTGATTTGCGTCTGGAAGGCACATGGGTGAAGGCGGAAGGGCAGCAGGGCTACTTCCTGCAGCGTATGACTCCGACCTACGCCTCCTCCAACGGCCGTCTTGATATCTGGTGGGATAACCGCTCAGACTTCAACGCCGACGGCGAGAAAGCGGTCTTCTTCGGTGCAATGTACGACCTGAAAAACTGGAACCTGCCTGGCTGGGCGGTGGGCGCTTCTTACGCTTACGCCTGGGACGCAAAACCTGCCGATATGGCAACACCGGATGCTTACTACGATCCAAACTATCGCCTGAAAGAGTCTTCCTACAGCCTGGATGCAATCTATACCCTGCAGGATGGCCGCGCGAAAGGCACGATGTTCAAACTGCACTTCACCCAGTATGACAATCACTCCGATATCCCGAGCTATGCGGGCGGTTACGGCAACATTTTCCAGGATGAACGTGACGTGAAATTCATGGTTATCGCCCCATTCACCATCTTCTGATAAACGCACCGGCGGGCTGAGTCCCGCCGGTATGGAGACTGTATATGATGAAAAAAATCGTAGTCGTCGCGTTGCTGGCATCAGGGCTGGTGGCGTGTGCTCAGACTCAGGCACCAAAAGAGGACTCCCGCCTGAAGGAGGCGTATAGCGCCTGCATTAATACTGCGGAAGGATCGCCGGAGAAAATTGAAGCCTGTCAGAGCGTGCTAAACGTGCTGAAGAAAGAGAAAGCGCATGAGCAGTTCGCGACGCAGGAAAATGTCCGCGTAATGGATTACCAGGCCTGTATCCAGGCGCGTAAAACCGGTAACGATCAGGAAGTGGCGAAGCGTTGCGACCAGATTTGGAAAGAAATTCGAAGCAATAACAGTAAGTAACTCGCTGTTATCATGCCCGGTGGCGCTGCGCCACCGGGCATTTTTTTAGGCAAAAAAAAGCCAACCTTACGGCTGGCTCAGAGTATGAACACTTGTTTATTTCGCGTCGTGCGCGTGGTCGTCTTCGCGGCAATCGCCTTCAGCACAATGACCGTAAAGGTACAGGCTGTGGTTGGTCAGGCGGATGCCATGACGCGCGGCGATTTCACGCTGGCGTGATTCGATGGAATCATCGCTGAATTCAATGACCTTGCCGCAATCGAGGCAGATCAGGTGATCGTGGTGCTGCTGCTGGGTCAGTTCGAAAACAGATTTACCGCCTTCAAAATTATGACGGGTAACAATGCCCGCGTCATCAAACTGGTTCAGCACGCGATAGACGGTAGCCAGCCCAATCTCTTCACCCATGTCGATAAGACGTTTATAAAGGTCTTCCGCACTGACATGGTGATTGTCTGGACCCTGAAGCACTTCAAGGATTTTTAACCGAGGAAGCGTAACTTTCAGGCCAGCCTTCTTTAATGCGGTATTGTTGTCAGTCATGCGGAATCTGTCCTGTTGCTAAACGATTCACTTCTGTAGGAAGTGACAGAAAATGCACCTGGGATAATGCGTCTCATTATAGAACTGCCATGGCTAAATGAAAACTGCAAGTCTCAGGCAAAATATGCTTATAAAAATGGGGTATCACCGACAAACTTGCTCAATGGAAAACCACATTTTATCAGGGAGACATTGTACAGGTCTGGGCGAAAAAGTTAAAAGATTGTAGCGATTAATTTAATCGGTTTGACCTGGGGCATGGGCGCAACCGCAGTTGCGCCGCGAAATAATCAGGCGTTCAGAATATCGTCCAGGTGCAGTTCCTCACGGATCTGCTTCACCCACTTCTCAACACGCTCGGCGGTCAGTTCTGGCTGACGGTCTTCGTCGATGGCCAGACCCACGAAGTGATCGTCATCGGCCAGGCCTTTAGACGCTTCGAAGTGGTAACCGGCGGTCGGCCAGTGGCCTACAATAACCGCGCCATTCGGCTCAATGATGTCGCGGATGGTACCCAGCGCGTCACAGAAGTATTCGGCGTAGTCTTCCTGATCGCCACAGCCAAACAGGGCGACCAGCTTACCGTTGAAGTCCACTTCTTCCAGCGTCGGGAAGAAATCATCCCAGTCGCACTGGGCTTCACCGTAGTACCAGGTTGGGATACCCAGCAGCAGAATGTCATAGCCTTCCAGATCTTCTTTGCTGCTCTTGGCGATGTCATGCACATCAGCAACGTCTTTACCGAGCTGTTTTTGAATGTTTTTTGCGATATTTTCGGTATTGCCGGTATCACTGCCAAAGAAAATGCCGATGATTGCCATGAGTAAAATAACCTCTTGAAACTTAATAGTATGGTGGCGCAATTCGGCCACGGATAAGGGCAATAATAGCAGAACTGGCAACCCTGCGGAAACAGCTATCGCGCAGGACTGCACTCTGTGCTACATGAAAAGGGTGATAAAGAGGATTTTCAGACTTATGCCTGGCCGCGTAACGTCTCAAGCTGCGCGATCAACATCTCTTCAATGAGTTCGCTGCGGCTGATATTTCGCGCGTCGGCCAGCTCGTTCAGCGCATCGACGGCGTCGGCGTTAAGCTTCAGTTCGACACGCTTAAGCCCACGATTTTTATCGCGTTTAAGCTGGTTGCGTTTATTGATACGCAGCTGTTCATCGCGCGAAAGCGGATTCGTCTTGGGTCGTCCCGGGCGACGCTCATTCGCGAACAGATCTAGTGTCGTACGGTCCGTTTGTTCTTTGGCCATGATTCTGAGACTTCGGGGGAAACACGCCGCCCTGCTAATGCCCGGGCGATAAGCGCGCCATCATACATCACCAAAAACGGCACGCCAACGACTGGACGCCTGCAGCCTTCCAGTCGCTCTCTTTTTAATCAATTTGCAGTATCAGCAAGATAGCGGCGAATGGCGCGCAGCACGGCGTCAGGTTTTTCCGCATGCACCCAGTGCCCGGCACCGGCAATAACGTGGGCGCGAGCCTGCGGGAATTGGGCCAGCAGCGTGTCGCGGTATGCGTCGGTTACGTAAGGCGAGTTTCCGCCGCGAATAAAGAGGGTAGGGTGCGGCCAGGCAGGCACGGTTTGCCAGCCCACGATGTTGTTGTACTGGTCCCAGAGCACCGGCACGTTAAAACGCCATTGCCCGTCAACAAACGACTTCAGCAGGAACTGCACGACGCCTTCTTCATCAAGATGCTCACGCATGACGGTAGCCGCCTGTTGGCGTGTCGCGACACCCGCTTCTGTGACCGCATTAATGGCGGCAAAAATCTCGTCGTGACGACGGACGTCATAATCCACGGGCGCGACGTCAATTACCACCAGGCCGTTAATACGGTCCGGGGCCAGTGCCGTCAGGGCCATTACCGCTTTACCACCCATTGAATGCCCGATCAGCGTTACCTTCTGCAGGCTATGTGCGTCCAGCGTATCCAGCAGATCCTGCGCCATCGCCGCGTAGGTCATCTCGTCCGAACGCCCGGAAAGACCGTGATTGCGCATATCGACCTGTAAAATATCGTGGTCGGTAACCAGATCGCGTGCCAGCACGCCCAGGTTATCCAGGCTGCCAAAAAGCCCGTGAACCAGTACGATGGGAGAATTATTGTTCGGCGATTGTGCAGTTTGCGCTCGGGTATTCAATTTCATGGCAAAGTTCTTTTTTTACGTATGTCAGGTTAGGGTATCATGTTGACCATTCTGCCGCCCGGCTGCAAGGTTCCAGTTTAATCTGACTTTTGCTGCCAACCTGGTTTGACGCTATCCGCTGTTGGGATTTGACCTTATAATCCCAATGACTTGTATTCAGATAAGATATCGCACTGGATTAAGATGAAAACAATCGAAGTTGATGACGAACTCTATCAGTATATTGCCAGCCAGACGCGGCATATCGGGGAGAGCGCGTCCGACATTTTACGGCGCATGCTTAAAATTTCCGCCGCTTCACAGCCTGCTACCCCAGTCACCAAAGATGTCGTGTCTCAGCCAAGCGTTGTTGCACAAGCAAAACCTGCCGTGACGCCGGCAAAAGATAAAGTGCGCGCGATGCGCGAGCTGCTGCTCTCCGATGAATATGCGGAACAGAAAAAGGCGGTTAACCGCTTTATGCTGGTGCTGTCTACACTTTATTCACTGGATAACAAAGCGTTTGCTGAAGCGACCGAGTCGCTGCACGGTCGTACTCGCGTCTACTTCGCGGGCGACGAGCAGACGCTGCTGCAAAATGGCAATCAAACCAAACCCAAACATGTTCCTGGCACCCCGTACTGGGTGATCACCAATACCAATACGGGCCGCAAGTGCAGCATGATTGAACACATCATGCAGTCCATGCAGTTCCCGGCGGAATTGATTGAAAAGGTTTGCGGTACAATTTAACCCTTGCATCAGAAGGACCCGGTAATGGCAAATCACAGCCGTGCAGGCCAACCTGCACAACAAAGCGATTTGATTAACGTCGCTCAGCTGACCGCGCAGTATTACGTGCTGAAGCCGGTCGTGGGCAACGCAGAACACGCAGTGAAGTTTGGTACATCTGGTCACCGCGGCAGCGCGGCGCGCCACAGCTTTAACGAACCGCACATTCTGGCCATTGCTCAGGCCATTGCGGAAGAGCGCGCTAAAAACGGCGTTACCGGTCCGTGCTACGTGGGGAAAGATACCCATGCCCTGTCTGAACCGGCGTTCATCTCTGTTGTGGAAGTGCTGGCTGCAAACGGCGTCGATGTCATTGTTCAGGAGAACAATGGCTTCACCCCAACGCCTGCGGTCTCTAACGCCATCCTGGTACACAACAAAAAAGGTGGCGCGCTGGCTGACGGTATCGTTATCACGCCATCCCACAACCCGCCGGAAGACGGTGGCATCAAATACAACCCGCCTAACGGTGGCCCGGCCGACACCAACGTCACCAAAGTGGTTGAAGATCGTGCGAACGCCTTGCTGGCCGACGGTCTGAAAGGCGTGAAGCGCATCTCTCTGGATGCGGCCATGGCGTCCGGCCACGTAAAAGAGCAGGATCTGGTTCAGCCGTTCGTGGAAGGGCTGGCGGATATCGTCGATATGGCGGCCATTCAGAAAGCCGGCTTGAAGCTGGGCGTGGATCCGCTGGGCGGCTCCGGTATCGAATACTGGAAGCGTATCGCCGAGCACTACAAGCTGGATCTGACCATCGTGAACGATCACGTCGATCAGACCTTCCGTTTTATGCACCTGGATAAAGACGGCGCGATCCGTATGGACTGCTCTTCCGAGTGCGCAATGGCGGGCCTGCTGGCGCTGCGTGATAAATTCGATCTGGCGTTTGCTAACGACCCGGATTATGACCGTCACGGTATTGTCACCCCTGCCGGGCTGATGAACCCGAACCACTATCTGGCTGTGGCGATCAACTACCTGTTCCAGCACCGTCCGCAGTGGGGCAAAGAGGTGGCCGTCGGTAAAACGCTGGTTTCCTCGGCGATGATCGACCGCGTGGTCGAGGCGCTGGGCCGCAAGCTGGTGGAAGTGCCGGTGGGCTTCAAATGGTTCGTTGACGGTTTGCACGACGGCAGCTTTGGTTTCGGTGGTGAAGAGAGCGCGGGGGCCTCTTTCCTGCGTTTCGACGGCACGCCATGGTCAACCGATAAAGACGGCATCATCATGTGCCTGCTGGCGGCGGAAATCACCGCGGTCACCGGTAAAAACCCGCAGGAACATTACAATGATCTGGCGGCACGCTTTGGTGCACCAAGCTATAACCGTATTCAGGCCAGCGCGACGTCAGCTCAGAAAGCGGCTCTGTCCAAACTCTCTCCGGAGATGGTCAGCGCAAGCACCCTGGCAGGTGACCCGATCACCGCGCGTCTGACGGCGGCACCGGGCAACGGTGCCTCCATTGGTGGGCTGAAAGTGATGACCGAAAACGGCTGGTTCGCCGCGCGTCCATCCGGTACGGAAGATGCGTATAAAATCTATTGCGAAAGCTTCCTCGGCGCTGAGCACCGTCAGCAGATTGAGAAAGAAGCGGTAGAGATTGTCAGCGAAGTGCTGAAAAACGCGTAAGTGCGGTTTGGGTGCGGGCTGATGCCCTCACCCCGGCCCTCTCCCACAGGGAGAGGGAGAAAACAATCAAAACGGCAACCCTTGGGTTGCCGTTTTGCTTTTACCTAACTGTGCTTATTCTTCAATTCAAACCGAGGTGACACCAGACCGTACAGCGTCCAGCCCATAAAGGTCACCATCGCGCCATACAGCATCGCTTCCTCACCGGATGAGTAGAGCGCATAGAAGCTGTAGATTGCCCCAATCAGCGCCACGATATTGGCCGCGCGCGCCTTGCGTGGATCCACCTTCGCGACTTTCTGAATAATCACCAGCGCCGCCATCGACAGAATATACGGAATGATATTTGTCACGACCGCCAGGTTGACCAGCACGTTGAACTGGCTGTTCAGCGACGGGCTAATGGTCATCAGCGACAATCCGCTCTGGAAGATAACAATCGCCAGCATGCCCTGCACCGGCGCATCCGCTTTGGTCACGCGGGAGAAGATTTTTGGGAAGTAACCTTCATCAGCGGAGGATTTAAACACCTGTGCGATGGTGAACTGCCACCCAAGGAGTGAACCGCAGCAGGACATCACCATCAGACCCATGATCACTTTCCCGACTTCCGGAGTGAACATCTGCGCGAAGGCCAGCCCGAACGGCGCCGTGGAGTTAGCCAGATCCATATTCGGTACGATGCCCGCAATGACGTTAGTCGAGACGATATAGATCACCGCCGCGCCCAGCGTTCCGCCAAGGACCGCAATCGGCACGTTCTTTTCAGGATTCTCCACCACTTCCGCGTTCGCGCAGGCGGATTCCAGCCCCAGGAAAGCCCAGAGCGTCATAGCGATAGAAGAGCCCACAGCGGTAAAGAACGGCACATGGTGCGGGTTCCAGGAGTTGGCGTACAGCGTCGGGCTGAACCAGAACCAGCCGATGATGCACAGGCCGACAACCGGGATAATCACGCCCCAGACGGTGATGCTGGAGAGCTGTCCGGTGATACGCGCGCCGCCAAAGTTAGCCACGGTGCAGATCCACAGGACCCCGATGGTCGCCAGCCCAATTTGTACCGGGCTGAGCGTCGCGCCGAACAGCTCCGTACCGTAACCCACCGCGGAGATGGCAATCGCCACGTTGGCGATCAGCAGCGACACGCCGTAGGTGTAGTTGGCCATAAAGTTGCCCGACTTGCCAAAAGCGTATTCGGCATAGCCCCCCATCCCGCCTGACTTACGGCTGAACATCCCGCATTTGGCGAACGCCCACGCCAGTGCCATTGAACCGACTGCCGTCACCAGCCAGGAGATGATAGAGATGGTACCCACCTCTGCAAGCTTGGTGGGCAGCATGATAATCCCGGAGCCCATCATGTTCACCATGGTGAGGATGGTCAGCTGCACCACGCCCATCTTATTGGACTTACTCATAATTTCTCTCCTTTCAGCAGCGCGGGCTGAGCGGCGGGTTGTTTGATGACATTGCAGCGAACCTGTTTGCGGCCCTCACACTCCTCGACGTACACGCCCTGCAGCTCCGGCGCGAAGCCCGGCAGAAGGTTGATGCCTTCTTCCAGGGCGGCAAAGTAGCGCAGCACGGAACCGCCCCAGACTTCCCCTGGGACAACACACAGCACCCCCGGCGGATAAGGAAGTGCGCCTTCAGCGGCGATGCGGCCTTCCGCGTCGCGCAGGGAGACCAGCTCAACTTCACCGCGCAGATAGGCGTAGTTCGCGTCCTGCGGGTTCATCATCACGCGTGGGAAGTGAGACTTGCGGAACATCTCTTTCTGCAGTTGTTTCACGTTGTGGCGGGCGTACAGGTCATGCATTTCCTGGCAGATCTGGCGCAGGGTGTAATCCGCGTAACGTTCCGGATGCTGTTTGTAGAGAGAAGGCAGGACCTCTTTCAGCGGAACATCGCTCTCGAGCAGTTTTTCGAAGCGCACCAGCTGCGCCACCAGCTGCTGCAGTTTGCCCATATCTTCCGCAGGCGTGAGCAGGAACAGGATCGAGTTGAGATCGCATTTTTCCGGCACGATGCCGTTTTCACGCAGGAAGTTGGCAAGGATAGTGGCGGGCACGCCGAAGTCGTCATACTCCCCAGTGCGGGCGTTAATGCCCGGCGTGGTCAGCAGGAGCTTGCATGGGTCGATAAAATACTGATGCTCTGCGTAGCCTTCAAAAGCGTGCCAGTTTTCACCCGGTACGAAGTGGAAGAAGCGCAGATCGGTTGCAATCTCCGCCGTGTCCCAGCTTTCCCACGGTCGGCCATCCACCGTCTCCGGCACGAAGGGACGCAGATACTGGCAGTTCTCCAGGATCAGCTTGCGCGCTTCGATACCGTTCACCACGCAGTCCATCCACATGTTGCGGCCGCTCTGGCCTTCATGCATACGGGCGTTAATGTCCAGCGCAGCGAACAGCGGATAAAACGGGCTGGTGGAGGCATGCATCATAAAGGCATTATTCAGCCGCTTATGCGGGACATAGCGCTGTTGCCCTTTGATATGGCTGTCTTTCTTATGGATTTGCGAGGTCTGCGAGAAGCCGGCCTGCTGTTTATGCACGGACTGGGTAACCAAAATCCCCGGATCGTTTTCGTTCAGCTCCAGCAGCAGCGGCGAGCAGTCGGCCATCATCGGAATAAACTGCTCGTAACCCACCCAGGCCGAGTCAAACAGGATGTAATCACACAGGTGCCCAATCTTATCCACCACCTGACGGGCGTTATAGATAGTGCCATCGTAGGTACCCAGTTGGATCACCGCCAGACGGAACGGACGCGCATCGCGTGCACGGCCCGGCGCCACCTCTGCCACCAGCTCTCGTAGATAACTCTCTTCAAAGCAGTGGGCGTCAATGCCACCAATGAAGCCGTACGGGTTACGCGCGGTTTCGAGATAGACCGGCGTTGCGCCTGCCTGGAGGAGGGCACCGTGATGGTTAGATTTGTGGTTGTTACGGTCGAAGAGTACCAGGTCGCCCGGGGTGAGCAGGGCGTTAAGCACCACTTTGTTGGATGACGAGGTGCCGTTCAGCACGAAGTAGGTCTTATCGGCATTAAAGACCTTCGCCGCATGTTGCTGCGCAATGCACGGCGCGCCTTCGTGGATCAGCAGATCGCCCATTGCCACGTCGGCGTTGCACAGATCGGAGCGGAAAAGCGTCTCGCCAAAGAAATCAACGAACTGATTACCGGCTGGATGGCGGCGGAAGAACTGGCCGCCCTGATGCCCCGGGCAGTCAAACGCGCTGTTGCCCTGCTTCACGTAGTCGACCAGGGCGCGGAAAAACGGCGGGCGCAGTTGGGTTTCGTACTTCAGGGCCGCTGCTTCCAGCTGGCGTCCATAAAAGTCGTTGCTGGTGTCTGAATACTCAAATACGCCATGAATGCGCGATAAATAGTCTGCCGGAATGATCTCTTCTTTATGCGTCGCGACAAAAACAGGAATGCCAAAACCGGTGGCTTCTATTTCGTCCAGGATACCGCTGGCAATATCCGTGACCGCCAGAACAATGGCGGCAACATCAATATAATCAGAAGCGCGGACATCCACCAGTTCACGCTGGGTGGTAAAGCAATCCGGACAGGCACGGCTGGCTGCGATTTTTAAACTTTTCATCTTTCTCTCTTTATTTTAGGTAATAAACGTCCCTCGATTTCTTGCAAGAAAGAAATCGATAATTTTCCGGAAAAAAAGCAAAGGGTGGCCGCTGATTTAAATCAGTGAATTGCTTTTTTGATGATTGAAATTCAGTCCGCCCGGTGCGGATGAGTCTGAATCAAGATGAATGAGCGCACGGGTTCACAGGCAAAAGCCTGTAAAATAAGATGTTTCAGGATGACCTGTAAGCGAGTGCGCCAGAAGTCGAAGGACTACCGGGCATTAAAGAGATGAAAGTCAAAGCAGTTTCGGTGGGCAAACATCATGATATGTGTTGTCCGCCTTATATGGGGCATTAAGCGATTGTTGTTTTCCATGATTCATTTTCCTTTCAGTAATTGAAAGCATGGTCATTTTATCCAGGAAAAGGCGATTAACCGTGAGGTAGATCACCGATAATCGATCAAATCAGAAATAAATATTCGTTTTAGATGAATATCGCAGATCAAAATTCTGATTTGTTGATGATGCGTTAATGGGTTGTGTTATCAATGTTTTAAATGAGCAAAAATAACCCGTAAAAATAACGTATGGGTTATTTGTGAAATATTTTCTGAGGGATTTAGTTTTATTTAGAAATAAAATGAATAGTTATTCAAAGCATAAACCGATAACCGATACCGGTTTCAGTTAATAGATGGCGAGGGCGAGCGGGGTCGACTTCGAGTTTCTGACGAAGATGTCCCATATATATGCGTAAATAATGACTATGTTCCACAGCGTTGGGTCCCCACACCTGACTTAACAGCTGGCGTTGGGTGAGAACCTTACCGTGGTTGTTGAGCAGTACGGCGAGCAGGCGAAATTCTATCGGCGTGAGGTGAATCTCCTCATCGCCGCGCACAATGCGCCGCGCGGCCAGGTCAACCCGGATATCCCCAAACGTGTAGGTTGGGTCAGCAGGCGTGGTTGCGCTGTGGCGACGCAGCGCCACGCGAAGGCGGGCCTGTAGTTCGCCGATCCCAAAAGGTTTAATCAGATAGTCATCCGCCCCGGCATCCAGCGCCGCGATTTTATCCGTCTCTTCAGTACGGGCGGAGAGCACGAGGATCGGCATCTGGCTCCACTGACGGACTTCCCGGATAAAATCGATGCCGTCACCGTCCGGTAGGCCAAGATCGAGGATCACCAGGTCCGGCTTGCGGGTAGCGGCTTCAATTAAACCCCGCTGAAGCGTACCCGCATCATGAACGCGCAGACCGTCTCCTTCCAGCGCAGCGCGCAGAAAACGGCTAATGGCGATCTCATCTTCAACAATCAGAACGTTGATCACAAATCCTCTGGTAATTCATTAAGTTCTGGCGGGGTTTCCAGAGGAAGTGTAACACAAAACCGCGCGCCGCCTTCCGGACGATTCTCTGCGGAAATGGTCCCGCCATGGACGTCAATGATCGCCTGGCAAATCGCCAGCCCCAGCCCGACGCCTGGAATGGCCGACTCCTTATTGCCGCGTGCGAATTTTTCGAAAATAGCCAGCTCCTGCCCGGCTGGGATGCCGGGGCCGGTATCCCAGACGTCAAGACGAAGCGTACCATCGTCCACCGTCGCATCCACCCCAATCCGGGCGCTGGAGCCCGCATATTTGCCGGCGTTCTCCAGCAGGTTGATCAGCACCCGCTCAAACAGCGGACCGTCGACGTGAATTAACGTCAGAGGCTCGGGCATGTTCAGCGCGATATGTCTCCCACCCAGGCCGGGTTCGAGCATTTTCAGGGCGCTGCCCACCACCTCTTCCAGCGTGAGCCACTCTTTTTTGAGGTTAAAACCGCCTGACTGGATACGCGCCATATCGAGCAGGTTATTCACCAGGCGCGTGGTATTCAGCACATGCTGGCGGATCTCGCTGGCCTGAAGGGCGTGTTTAGAGCCTTCCGCCGCCAGGTCCAGCGTCAGAATTTCTGACTGACCAAACAGGACGGTAAGCGGGGTCCGCAGATCGTGCGAGAGCGCCGCCAGCAGCGAGTTACGAATGCTTTCACGCTCGCTCGCCAGACGGGCCTGTTCCTCGCTGGCGGTGAGGGCCAGTCGTTCCAGCGCGCTGGCAACCAGCAGCGTAAACGTCTCCAGTAAACGCTGCTGTTCGGGGATCATCAGCTGGCGCAGGTTGGAAGGCTCTACGATGACCAGCCCCTGATTTTTATCGGCACTGCGCAGCGGCAGAATTTGATAGGGCACGCCGGGGAGGGTGTCGGTCCCTGCGCCCGCCGGTAAGCCTTTGTCAAAGCTCCAGCGCGCGATGGCTTCGTCCCAGGGCGTCATGCCGGTGGCCGAGGTCAGCGGGCGCAGCTTACCGTGTTCATCCGGGAGTAAAATCAGGTTGCTGGCATGAAACGTCGAGCGAATAAATTGCTCGCTGGTCTGCACGATATCCAGCGGCGTACGGCCCACCGCCAGCGATTTCGACATCTCGTAGAGATGGCGCGTACGCTGTTCGCGATAGCGGGCGATGCGCGCCTGGTAGCGCACACCCGCCGTCAGATTCCCGATCACCAGCCCGACGGTGAGCATCACGGCGAAGGTAAGGATGTACTGCACGTCTGAGACGGCGAGCGTCCCGCGGGGAGCAATAAAGAACAGATCGAAGCTGATGACGTTGACAACCGTCGCCAGTACCGACGGCCAGCGCCCGTAAAAGAGCGCCACCACCACCACGCCAAGAAGGTAGATCATCACCAGGTTGGCGGCATCAAACGCAATCAGCCACTGGCTGGCAATGACGGTAATCAGGGCGCAGAGCACGACGGCGACAAGACAGCCGCGAAGCTGGATGCGCCATTTATCGCTGAAGGTGCGGCTGTCCGGCGCGCGATTCGGTAAGGGGGTAGGTTTGTCATCCAGCGCCACGATCACCAGATCCAGATCCGGCGCACGACGAGCCAGCTTGTCGGCAAAGGATTCGCGGCTAAACCAGCGGCGATGCTGGCGACGGCCAATGACGATTTTCCCCAGGTTGTGCTCGCGCGCGTAGCGCAGAATAGCTTTATCTTCCTGCGGATCGGAAAGGGTGGCGGTTTCGGCACCCAGTTCCTGCGCCAGGCGCAGCGAACTCAGGATCGCGCGACGCTGGTTTTCGGGCAGCGCGTGCAGCTGCGGCGTTTCGACATACACTGCATGCCAGACGCTGCCAAATTTGGCCGCCAGGCGCGCGGCGGTGCGGACAAGTTTTTCGTTGCCGCTGCCGTGGCCGACACACAGCAGGATAGCATCCCGCGTGTGCCAGACGCGTTCCTGGCCCTGCAGGTCGCGCCAGGCGCGCATCTGATCGTCCACCCGGTCGGCGGTTCGGCGCAGGGCCAGCTCGCGCAGGGCTATCAGGTTGCCTTTACGGAAGAAATGTTCGATGGCGCGCTCGGCCTGGCCGGCGATATAGACTTTGCCTTCGTGCAGGCGCTGGCGCAAATCATCGGGGGGCAGGTCGACCAGCACCACCTCGTCCGCGGAATCAAAGAAGGGGTCGGGCACCGTCTCGCGCACCTGAATGCCGGTCACGCCGCTGACCACGTCGTTCAGGCTTTCAAGATGCTGAACGTTAACCGTGGTGAACACATCGATGCCGGCTTCAAGTAGCTCTTCAACATCCTGCCAGCGTTTTGGGTGGCGTGAGCCTGGCGCATTGCTGTGCGCCAGTTCGTCCATCAGGATAAGGGCGGGACGGCGGGCGAGGGCGGCATCGAGATCGAATTCGGTGACTAACCGACCGCGATGGCTGATGCGGCGGGGCGGTTGGGTAGCCAGCCCCTTCAGCAGCGATGCCGTCTCTTTACGTCCGTGGGTTTCAACCACGCCGATCAAAATATCGAGCCCCTGCGCCCGAAGCCGCTGGGCTTCCGTCAGCATGGCGAAGGTTTTCCCGACGCCCGCGCAGGCGCCGAAGAAAATTTTCAGTTTGCCACGATGGGCTTCAGCCGTCTGTTCAAGCAGCCTGTCCGGATCCGGGCGCATGGGCTCGTCGGTCATTTAGTTTTTCCTTAGCGCGTCCAGCGCCAGATTCAGCTCAACAATATTTACCACGGGCATGCCGATGAAGCTGACCAGCGGCTTTTGCGTGTGCTCTGCAACCAGCTGGCTCACCTGTTCGACGGTTAGCTGGCGGGCGGCGGCGACGCGCGGGATCTGCCATGCCACGGCTGCTGGCGTCAGGCTGTAGTCCAGCCCGCTGGCCGAGGCGGTCACCAGCTCCACGGGAACGTCACGGCTGGCCTGCGGATTCGCGGCGCGCAGGGCTGCCACGCGCTCAGCGACGGCTTTGTCCAGCTCCGGGTTGCTGCCCGCCAGGTTGCTGCCGCCGGATGCCATCGGATTATACGGGCTTTCGGCAGTGGCGGAAGGGCGTCCCTGGAAGTAGCGGGCATCCGTAAAGTTCTGACCAATCAGGCGAGAACCGCGGTTTTCACCGTTTTGCAGTATCAGCGAGCCGTTAGCCTGATCCTTAAACCACCACTGGCCCAGCGCGGTAGTCACCAGCGGGTACAGCCCGCCGGTAATGAGAGACAGCAGAATAAACAGAAGTATAGCGGGACGTAACATGGTCATTTGATTCACCTTTTAAACCAGGCCGAACAGCGTCAACAGCAGGTCGATAACCTTGATACCGACGAAGGGCACCACCAGCCCGCCCAGGCCGTAAATCCACAGGTTACGGCGCAGCATGGCGGCCGCCGTGAGCGGCTTGTAGCTCACGCCCTTCAGCGCCAGCGGGATCAGGAAGACAATAATCAGGGCGTTAAAGATGACTGCGCTCAGAATGGCCGAGGCCGGAGAGTGCAGGTGCATCACGTTCAGGGCGTTTAACTGCGGATAGGTCGCGGCAAACGCGGCCGGAATGATGGCGAAATACTTCGCCACGTCGTTGGCGATACTGAACGTGGTCAGCGACCCGCGCGTCATCAGCATCTGCTTGCCGATGTGTACCACTTCGATCAGCTTGGTCGGGTTAGAGTCGAGGTCGACCATATTGCCCGCCTCTTTTGCCGCCTGGGTACCGGAGTTCATTGCCACCGCCACGTCGGCCTGCGCCAGGGCAGGGGCATCGTTGGTACCGTCCCCCGTCATCGCCACCAGACGGCCTTCCGCCTGATACTGACGAATCAGTGCCAGCTTGGCTTCCGGTGTGGCTTCGGAAAGGAAATCATCCACGCCCGCTTCGGCGGCAATCGCCGCGGCGGTAAGACGGTTATCCCCGGTGATCATTACCGTTTTGATCCCCATCTTACGCAGTTGGGCAAAGCGCTCCTTGATGCCGCCTTTGACGATATCCTTCAGCGCAATTACCCCCAGCACATGGGCCCCTTCGGCCACCACCAGCGGCGTCGCCCCCTGACGGGCCACGCTTTCGACCAGGCTGTCCACTTCCGGCGGGAAGTGACCGTTGTTAGCCTCGATGTGGCGGCGGATGGCGTCAACCGAGCCTTTACGGATCATGCGATCCTGAATGTTAATGCCGCTCATGCGGGTTTGCGCCGTAAAGGGCACGAACGTGGCGTGCAGGCTCTGAACGTCGCGCTGGCGCAGGTTAAAGCGCTGCTTGGCGAGGATCACGATACTGCGGCCTTCCGGGGTTTCATCGGCAAGCGAAGAGAGCTGTGCGGCATCCGCCAGCGTTTTTTCATCCACGCCCGGGGCGGGTAAGAAATCTGACGCCTGACGGTTACCGAGGGTGATGGTCCCGGTTTTATCCAGCAGCAAGACGTCCACGTCACCGGCGGCTTCCACCGCACGCCCGCTGGTGGCGATAACGTTGGCACCGAGCATACGGCTCATGCCGGCCACGCCGATGGCCGACAGCAGGCCGCCAATGGTCGTTGGGATCAGACAAACCAGCAGCGCCACCAGTACCGTGACGGTGACCGCGGTACCGCCATAGGCAGAGAATGGCCACAGCGTCGCGGTTGCCAGCAGGAAGACAATGGTCAAGGCCACCAGCAGGATGGTCAGGGCAATTTCGTTTGGCGTTTTACGGCGCTGGGCGCCTTCCACCATGGCGATCATCCGGTCGAGGAAGGTTTCACCCGGGTTAACGCTGCACTGGATCACCAGCCAGTCGGAGAGAATACGCGTCCCGCCCGTCACGGAGGCGAAATCACCGCCGGACTCACGGATCACCGGCGCGGATTCGCCGGTGATGGCGCTTTCATCCACCGATGCGCCCCCTTCAATGACTTCGCCGTCGCAAGGGATGATATCACCGGCTTCCACCAGCACCACATCGCCTTTACGCAGTTCATCCGCCGGAACGTGGTCCATCTGCGCGCCGTATTTCGGTTCACGTAGCTTGCGCGCGAAGGCGGTTTTTTTCACCCCTTTCAGGCTGTTGGCCTGGGCTTTACTCCGGCCTTCCGCCAGCGCTTCCGCAAAATTGGCGAACAGCACGGTAAACCACAGCCACAGGCTGATGGCACCGGTAAACATCGCATTCCCCGGCATGTGGCCCGTTCCCATGGCAATCGCCAGGCCGGTGGTCAGGACGCTTCCCGCCCAGACAATAAACATCACCGGGTTGTGCCACTGCACGCGCGGGCTCAGCTTTTTCACCGCATCCATGAGCGCCTGACGAACTAATGACGGTTCGAACAGGGCCAGTTGTTTACGACTCATGTCAATTTCTCCGCAAAATCAGCGTAAAGAGAGGTATTCCGCGACCGGGCCTAACGCGAGGGCGGGGATAAAGGTCAGGGCGCCGACCAGTAACACGGTGCCCGTCAGCAGGCCGATAAACAGCGCGCCGTGGGTCGGTAACGTCCCGGTGGTGGTCGGTTGGATTTTTTTGTTCACCAGCGATCCGGCTATCGCCATAACCGGCACGATGATCCCGAAACGACCCACGAACATGCAGAACGCCAGCAGGCAGTTCCAGAACGGTGAGTTGGCGCTTAAGCCTGCAAAGGCGCTGCCGTTGTTGTTGGCGGCAGAGGAGACGGCATACAGCACTTCACTGAAACCGTGAATGCCAGGGTTAAAGATGCCGCTGCGTCCGGCTTCAGTCATCAGCGCCAGCGCGGTGCCGAGCAGCACAAGCGC
This sequence comes from Enterobacter sp. DC4, assembly GCF_000568095.1. NCBI lineage: Bacteria > Pseudomonadati > Pseudomonadota > Gammaproteobacteria > Enterobacterales > Enterobacteriaceae > Enterobacter > Enterobacter sp. DC4. Next base: position 148,350 of record NZ_AZUB01000001.1, read on the forward strand.
CGGGGTGACCAGAATCGCCAGCGCGGTTAATTTCATCTCGCGGACGTCGATTTTTTTACCGAGGTATTCCGGGGTGCGGCCAATCATCAGACCGGCAATAAACACCGCCAGCAGCACGAACAGCAGCATGCCGTAAAGACCAGAGCCTACGCCGCCAAACACCACCTCGCCAATCTGCATCAGCCACATCGGGATCATGCCACCCAGCGCCGTAAAGGAATCGTGCATGGCGTTGACCGCCCCGCACGAGGCAGCCGTGGTGATCACCGCATACAGGCTGCTGGCCAGAATGCCGAAGCGGCTCTCTTTACCTTCCATATTGATTGCGCTGTCGGCACCCAGTGTCAGGAAGTGCGGATTACCCTGCCATTCGGCCCACATCACCAGTGCAACACAGACCACGAAGATAAGCGACATGGTCCAGAGCAGGGTGCGCCCCTGACGGCGATCGTTGACTACGTCGCCAAAGGCAAAGCAGAGCGCGGCGGGGATCAGGAAAATCGCCAGCATCTGCACAAAATTGGTCAGGGCGGTAGGGTTTTCAAACGGATGCGAGGAGTTGGCGTTGAAGAAGCCGCCACCGTTCGTCCCGAGCATTTTGATGGCTTCCTGCGACGCCACTGGCCCCATCGGCAGGAGCTGTTTTGCGCCTTCCAGCGAGGTATAAGGTGCATAAGGCAGCAGGTTTTGCAGGCTGCCCTGCTGAATGAAGAACAGCGCGATCAGCAGCGCAATCGGCAGCAGGATCCACAGTGTAATGCGCGTCAGGTCTACCCATGCGTTACCTAACGTACTTACTTTCTGACGTGCAAACGCACGCGTCAGCGCGAAGATCACCGCAATACCGCTCGCGGCAGAGAGGAAGTTCTGCACGGTTAATCCGACCATCTGGCTGAAGTAGCTGAGCGTGGTTTCACCGGAATAGGACTGCCAGTTGGTGTTGGTGACAAAACTGACTGCCGTGTTCAGCGCAAGATGCCAGGACAGGCCCGGTAATTGTTGCGGATTCAGCGGCAGGATACCCTGCAACATCAGCATGGCAAAAAGCGCAATGAGCCCGACAATGTTCAGCAGCAGAATGGCAATCAGATAGTCACGCCAGTTCATCTCCCGATCGTCTATACCCAGTACGCGCCAGATCCCTTTTTCAACGCTTCCCGTGCCGGGCAGGGGAACGTTATTGATCAGCCGTGCCAGCCCCGAGCCCAGTGGCCTTGCCAGGACGAACAACACCACTAAGAAACTGGCAATAAGCAAAAACGCCTGAGCAGCCATCAGAATGCCTCCGCATTAATCAGGGCATAAACCAGATAACCCAATAACAGGAACACCAGCACGATGCCGGCAATAAGACCTGCACTCACAATCCACCTCCGGGTGACTTTTGTTGTTGTGCTAACGGTAGGATTTATGGCGCAAAGATTTCGCAAAAATGAGAAGGGCGGGTGTAAAAAAAGTATAAAAATGGCAAAGCCCACAATTTAACTATTGATAAGTAAATCGTTAACTTTTTTGTAACTAAATTACGGTGTGAGTGTAAATTTTTGCTAAACGGACGAAAATAAGTGGTCGGATGAGTAGTAAAATTACAAACAAAGCGATATTATTTTAGCCAGGTCACAGATTTTGAATTTTCCGGATGACGTTTCCGGCCAACTATAGGGGAGAAAAATATGGATCTTTATAAAGAGTATCCGGCTCATATCGTGTTCATGCGCCGCGCTTTCGCCGTAGTGGCTGGCGTGCTGGCTCTGCCGGTGATGTTGTTCTGGAAAGATCGTGCACGTTTTTATAGCTATCTGCACCGCGTCTGGGCGAAAACCAGCGAGAAGCCGGTGTGGATGGATCAGGCCGAGAAAGCGACCTGCGACTTCTACTAAGACTACACACAGCAATAAAAAAACCGCCAACAGCAATGTGGCGGTTTTTTTGTCCCTCGGGATTCGCGGTCCGTTGGGTGGTTTTCAAGCCCTCGTCAGAGGCTTACGAGAATATCTCGGATCCTTAAGTAATCAAACGGCAAATCCCTAAATAGATTCTCAAAAATCATTTTAGTTGATTACCTTTTATGCGAGGGCCAACTACTATGCAGCGTCCCTTTCTGCCATCTCGCACGGCCTTTTTTATTTCATCCCGTCTACACTTCATGGCAAAGTAGTTCAATGCATGCTTTTTCCTTTAACGGCATGCCCTTACGGACATAATGGATATTTGCCTGGAGTTTTATGCCCACCCATCTGGTTTGGTTTCGCGCGGATCTTCGCGTACATGACAACATCGCCCTCGCGGCGGCCTGCCGCGCCAAAGACGCTAACGTACTGGCTCTGTTTGTGGCTACGCCCGAGCAGTGGCGGCAGCATGATATGGCGCCACGCCAGGCGGCCTTGCTGCGGGCGTATCTGACCGAACTGCAGCATTCGCTTGCCGGAAAAGGCATACCGCTGATTTATAAAGAGGTAAGTGATTTTGCCGCACAGCTGCAGACGGTGCAGGAGACCTGTAAGCAGCACAACGTCACGCATCTTTTTTACAACTATCAGTACGAATTCAACGAGCAGCAGCGCGACCGTCAGCTGGAGAAGATACTGGAAGATGTGGTCTGTGAAGGGTTTGATGACAGCGTGATGCTGGCGCCGGGCAGCGTGATGACCGGCAACCGTGAGATGTATAAAGTTTTCACTCCGTTTAAAAATGCCTTTATCAAGCGTCTGAAAGAGTCGCTGCCGGAGTGCGTTGCTGCGCCTGCCGCGAGGGGCGAAGCCATAAAGGACCTGCCTGAACTGACGTTCGATTATCCTCAGCAGCCGTTTGATAAAGCGCTGTTCCCCGCCGATGAGAAAGCGGCTATCGCCCAACTGCGCCAGTTCTGCAAACAGGATGCGGCCAACTACGACGCGCGTCGGGATTTTCCCGCCATCGAGGGCACCAGCCGCCTGTCGGCCTGTCTGGCGCTGGGCGCGATCTCTCCTCGCCAGTGTTTACATCGTCTGCTGGCGGAGCAGCCGCAGGCGCTGGAGGGCGGCGCTGGGTCCGTCTGGCTGAATGAACTGATCTGGCGTGAGTTTTATCGCCATCTGATGACGTATCATCCCGATCTCTGTAAGCATCGTCCGTTCATTCCCTGGACCGACAACGTAAAATGGCAGCACGACGAGGCACTTTTACAGGCCTGGCAAAAAGGGCTGACGGGCTATCCGATAGTCGATGCCGCGATGCGTCAGCTCAATGAGACGGGGTGGATGCACAACCGCCTGAGAATGATTACCGCCAGCTTTCTGGTGAAGGATCTGCTTATCGACTGGCGTATCGGAGAGCGCTATTTTATCTCTCAGCTGATCGATGGCGATCTTGCCGCGAATAACGGCGGCTGGCAGTGGGCAGCCTCAACGGGCACCGATGCGGCTCCCTATTTCCGGATTTTTAATCCAACCACTCAGGGACAAAAATTTGATGAGGACGGCGAGTTTATCCGCCGCTGGGTCCCTGAACTTAAAGAGATACCGGCTAAAGCGATCCACGAACCGTGGGCATGGGCGGATAAACAGCGTGTAAAACTGAATTATCCCCGTCCGATTGTCGATCATAAACAGGCGCGTGTCGCCACGCTGGCTGCGTACGAAGCGGCCCGCAAAGCATAAGAGAGTGATGATGAAAAACAGCGAACTGGAACGCCTGATTAACGAAAAACTGAACAGCGCCTCCTTCAGCGATTACGGCCCGAACGGGCTCCAGGTTGAGGGGCGTGAGACGGTGCAAAAAATTATCACCGGCGTCACGGCAAGCCAGGCGCTGCTGGACGAGGCGGTCCGTCAGAACGCTGATGCGGTGATTGTCCATCACGGTTACTTCTGGAAAAACGAATCGCCGATTATTCGCGGCATGAAGCGCAACCGCCTGAAAACGCTGCTGGCAAATGACATTAACCTGTACGGTTACCACCTGCCGCTGGATGCGCACCCGGAGCTCGGCAACAACGTCCAGCTGGCGCAGCTACTGGGCATTACCGTGATGGGGGAGATTGAGCCGCTGGTGCCGTGGGGCGAACTGGCGATGCCGGTTCCGGGGCTGGAGCTGGCCTCGTGGATTGAAGCGCGCCTGGGGCGTCGTCCGCTATGGAGCGGTGATACCGGCCCGGATACGGTCAAGCGTGTGGCCTGGTGTACCGGTGGCGGGCAGGGCTTTATCGACAGCGCCGCGCGTTTTGGTGTCGATGCTTTTATCACCGGCGAGGTGTCCGAGCAGACGATTCATTCGGCGCGTGAGCAGGGGCTGCATTTTTACGCGGCAGGCCATCATGCCACCGAGCGCGGCGGCATTCGCGCCCTCAGCGAGTGGCTGACGGAAAACACCGATCTGGATGTGACCTTTATTGATATCCCTAACCCGGCCTGATGAGAGGTGCCTGAGTGCAGCGAGCGCGTTGTTATCTTCTGGGAGAAACGGCAGTGGTTCTGGAGCTCGAGCCGCCGGTGACCCTTGCCACGCAAAAACGTATCTGGCGGCTAACCCAGCGTCTGGTCGATCTGCCGGAAGTGGTTGAAGCCATTCCGGGGATGAATAACATCACCGTGGTGCTGCGTAGCCCGCATACGCTGGCGCTGGATGCCATCGAACGTTTGCAGCGCTGGTGGGAAGAGAGTGAGGCGCTGGAGCCGGAATCGCGTGCCATCGAGATCCCGGTCGTGTATGGCGGCACGGGGGGACCGGATCTCGACGTGGTGGCAGACCACTGTGGTTTAACAGCAAAGCAGGTTGTTGAGCTGCACAGCTCGGTTGACTACGTGGTCTGGTTCCTGGGGTTTCAGCCCGGATTCCCGTATCTGGGGGGATTAGCCCCTCAGCTGCATACGCCACGTCGTGCCGAACCGCGCCTGAGCGTACCGGCGGGGACGGTGGCTATCGGCGGCGAGCAGACCGGCGTTTATCCGCTGACATCGCCCGGCGGCTGGCAGCTTATTGGGCATACCGCCACACCGTTATTTGACCCGGGGCTGGAGACGCCAATACTCCTGCGTCCCGGCGATACCCTTCGCTTTATCCCGCAGAAGGAGGGGGTATGTTAACGCTTATTCGCGCCGGGCTTTATACCTCCGTACAGGATGCGGGCCGCTTTGGTATGCGCCAGTCTGGCGTGAGCTATTGTGGCGCGCTGGACAGGCCTGCGCTGGAGATTGCTAACGTGCTGGTGGGCAACCCCGGTAATACGGCCGCGCTCGAAATTACGCTCGGCCAGTGCGTCATTGAGTTTAGTCAGGAGACCTGGTTTGCCTTAACCGGCGCAGGGTGTGACGCGACGCTGGATGGTAAAGCGGTGTGGACCGGCTGGCGGCTGCGGGCGAAAGCCGGACAGCGTCTGACCTTAAAGCGTCCTTTGCACGGTGTACGTAGCTATCTCGCGGTGGCGGGCGGCATCGACGTGCCTGAGGTGCTGGGCTCATCCAGTACCGATCAGAAAGCCGGGATCGGCGGTCATGAAGGGCGTTTGCTGCGCGACGGCGATCGGCTGGCAATCAAGCCCTCGGCACGCCATTTCTCGACCGCGCAGGGCGTAAAACAGCTGCTGTGGGGAAACCAGATCCGCGCCTTACCGGGGCCGGAATATCATGAGTTTGACGAGGCTTCCAAAGAGTCCTTCTGGCGCTCGCCGTGGAAGCTTAGCCCGCAGAGTAACCGCATGGGCTACCGTCTTCAGGGGCAACCGCTGACCCGCACGACTGACCGGGAACTGCTCTCCCACGGTTTATTGCCGGGGGTCATTCAGGTTCCAGGCAACGGGCAACCGATCGTGTTAATGAACGACGCGCAGACGACCGGCGGTTACCCGCGAATTGCCTGCATCATTGAAGCCGATCGCTACCATCTGGCGCAAATTCCTCTCGGCCAGCCGATTCACTTCGTGCAGTGTTCACTGGAAGAGGCGCTGAAGGCGCGGCAGGATCAGCAGCGTTATCTCGAACAGCTGGCGTGGAGGCTTGATGGTAAAGATTGATTTGAATGCCGATCTGGGCGAGGGCAGCAGCGCCGATGCGGCGCTGATGACGCTTGTCACCTCAGTCAACATCGCCTGTGGCTTTCACGCGGGCGATGCGCAAACCATGCTGGAGAGCGTGCGTAATGCCATCAAAAACGGCGTCGCGATTGGCGCTCATCCGAGCTTCCCTGACCGGGAAAACTTTGGCCGCACGGCGATGGATCTGCCGCCGGATACGGTCTACGCTCAGGTGCTCTACCAGATCGGCGCGCTGGAGGCGATGGTACGCGCTGAGAACGGTGTCATGCGCCACGTGAAGCCGCACGGCATGCTCTATAACCAGGCGGCGAAAGATCCGGCGCTGGCGGAGGCGATTGCCCGCGCGGTGCGGGACTGTAATCCGCAGCTGATTCTGGTAGGCCTTGCGGGTAGCGAGCTTATTCGTGCCGGACAGCGGCTGGGCCTGACCACCCGTCAGGAAGTGTTTGCCGACCGGGGATACCTGCCGGACGGCAGCCTGGTTCCACGTACCCAGGCCGGGGCGCTGATTACCGACGAAGCTAAAGCGCTGGCGCAGACGCTGGAGATGGTGCGCGCCGGGCGGGTGACCGCCGTGGATGGCACACAGGCAAACGTTCAGGCTGATACGGTGTGTTTACACGGCGACGGCGAGCATGCGCTCCAGTTCGCGCGCCGCTTGCGGGCGGCGTTCTCTGAAGAGGGCATTCTGGTCAGCGCAGAATAATCATGAAAGGACAATAACATGCCAGAAGGTCCGGAGATCCGCCGCGCGGCGGATAGCCTGGAGGCGGCGATAAAGGGCAAACCGTTGACGCATGTCTGGTTTGCTTTTCCTCAGCTAAAACCGTTTGAATCACAGCTGGTGGGGCAGACGGTGACCCATATTGAAACGCGCGGCAAAGCGTTGCTCACGCATTTTTCCCATAACCTGACGTTATATAGCCATAACCAGCTTTACGGCGTCTGGCGCGTGGTGGAGGCGGACGAGCAGCCGCAAACCACCCGTGTGCTGCGCGTCAGGCTGCAAACGGCGGATAAAGCGATCCTGCTTTACAGCGCGTCGGATATCGAAATGTTAACGCCGGAGCAGCTGCTGACGCACCCGTTTCTGCAGCGGGTCGGGCCGGACGTGCTGGACATGCGCCTGACGGCGAGCGATGTGAAGGCCCGGCTGTTATCACCTAAATTCCGTAACCGGCAGTTTTCCGGTCTGTTCCTTGACCAGGCGTTTCTGGCCGGGCTCGGCAACTACCTGCGGGTGGAGATCCTCTGGGAAGTCGGGCTGGCGCCGCAGCACAAAGCGTCTCAGCTGAATGATGAACAGCTGGAGGCGTTATCCCACGCGCTGCTGGATATTCCGCGGCTGTCGTACAACACGCGCGGCGTGGTGGATGAGAACAAGCATCACGGGGCGCTGTTCCGGTTCAAGGTGTTTCATCGGGCGGGAAAGAAATGCGAAAGGTGTGGTGGCATTATTGAGAGAACCACTCTCTCTTCACGACCGTTTTACTGGTGTCCCGGGTGCCAGATGTAAAAAAGCCGGGTGGCGGCTACGCCTTACCCGGCCTACGTTTCGCACTTGTAGGCCCGGTAAGCGTGAGCGCCACCGGGCTTGTCTTTTAGCGCTTAATATCAGACTTAAAATCACGCTGCTCGTAGCCGGTATACAGCTGACGAGGACGGGCAATTTTCATGCCTTCGCTGTGCATTTCGTTCCAGTGCGCAATCCAGCCTACGGTACGGGCCATGGCGAAGATGACGGTGAACATGGAAGACGGAATGCCCATCGCTTTCAGAATAATGCCAGAGTAGAAATCGACGTTCGGGTAGAGTTTCTTCTCGATGAAGTACGGGTCGTTCAGCGCGATGTGTTCCAGCTCCATCGCTACTTCCAGCAGGTCATCTTTGGTACCCAGCTCTTTCAGCACTTCGTGGCAGGTCTCACGCATGACGGTGGCGCGCGGGTCGTAGTTTTTGTAAACACGGTGACCGAAGCCCATCAGGCGGAAGGAGTCATTCTTGTCTTTCGCACGACGCACGAACTCAGGAATGTGCTCAACGGTGCTGATCTCTTCCAGCATCTTCAGTGCCGCTTCGTTCGCGCCACCGTGTGCCGGTCCCCACAGGGAGGCGATGCCCGCAGCGATACAGGCGAACGGGTTCGCGCCTGAAGAGCCCGCGGTACGGACGGTAGAGGTAGAGGCGTTCTGTTCGTGGTCAGCGTGCAGGATCAGAATACGGTCCATCGCACGTTCCAGTACCGGGTTCACTTCGTACTCTTCGCACGGCGTGGAGAACATCATGCGCAGGAAGTTACCCGCGTAGGAGAGGTCGTTGCGCGGATACACAAACGGCTGGCCGATGGAGTATTTGTAGCACATCGCCGCCATGGTAGGCATTTTGGACAGCAGGCGGAACGCCGCGATATCACGGTGACGCGGGTTATTCACGTCAAGGGAGTCGTGGTAGAACGCCGCCAGCGCACCGGTAATCCCGCACATCACCGCCATAGGGTGAGAGTCACGACGGAACGCATGGAACAGACGGGTAATCTGCTCATGGATCATGGTGTGACGGGTCACGGTGGTTTTGAATTCATCGTACTGGGCCTGCGTCGGTTTTTCGCCGTTCAGCAGGATGTAGCACACTTCCAGATAGTTGGATTCGGTGGCTAACTGATCGATGGGGAAGCCGCGATGGAGCAGGATACCTTCGTCACCGTCAATGTAGGTGATTTTGGATTCGCAAGATGCGGTAGAGGTAAATCCAGGGTCAAAGGTGAACACACCTTTAGAACCCAGCGTACGGATATCAATAACATCCTGACCGAGCGTGCCTTTTAGCACATCCAGTTCAATAGCAGTGTCACCATTTAGGGTGAGCGTTGCCTTTGTATCAGCCATTTACGGTCTCCTTAGCGCCTTATGCTTAAGACTGCGCTTCACCGGATTTGCTTTCAGCTGTAAATCACCGTTACCAGATTGTTATTTGGCTTACCGCTCAGCTCACGAGGACAAACCAGGGTACAGAGCTATGGCGCCTTGCAGGTAAACGAATGAAATATCAGTGAAACAACAGCAAATCAGCGTTTTTGCAGTCCGAATTATTCAAACCTGTATATCACTAATAACTGTCCTGATAACTTCGGTCAATACCATCACACTGTTACATAACTATTTGTCAGGTGAAAGTGAGACCTCATAACTTTTGCGCATTATATGCCTTTTCTGATGACGTTTGTAACAATATTGTTTAACATTTGTCAAATCAGATGATTAAAAATTAAAAAGATGTTGTTATCGTGACCCTGATCACTGTTCCAGAGAAAACCCGACAAACTGTATGTAGGTTAATTGTAATGATTTTGTGAACGGCCTATACTGCCGCCAGGTCTCCGGAACACCCTGCAATCCCGAGCCACCCAGCGTTGTAACGTGTCGTTTTAGCATCTGGAAGCAATGTTTTGCATGACGCGCAGTTATAGAAAAGGAACGCTGCTTGACCCGCATCGCAGTCCGGAGGAAGGAAACAATAAGAACAGCATGTGGGCGTTATTCATGATAAGAAATGTGAAAAAACAAAGACCTGTCAATCTGGATCTCAAAACGATCCGGTTCCCTGTAACAGCAATAGCGTCCATTCTGCACCGTGTTTCTGGTGTGATTACGTTTGTGGCGGTCGGTATTTTGCTGTGGTTACTGGGCACCAGCCTCTCTTCCCCTGAAGGATTCCTCCAGGCCTCTGCCATCATGAACAGCTTCTTCGTGAAATTCATCATGTGGGGCATTCTGACCGCGCTGGCGTACCACGTCGTCGTGGGTGTTCGCCATATGCTGATGGACTTTGGCTATCTGGAAGAGACTTTCGAAGCCGGGAAACGCTCCGCTAACATTTCATTTGTGATTACAGTCGTGCTTTCACTTCTCGCAGGAGTTCTCGTATGGTAAGCAACGCCTCCGCATTAGGACGCAACGGCGTACATGACTTCATCCTGGTCCGTGCTACCGCCATCGTTCTCACCCTTTACATCATCTATATGATCGGTTTCTTCGCGACCAGCAGCACGCTGACGTGGGAAATCTGGAGTGGGTTCTTCGGATCCGCCTTCACCAAAGTGTTCACCCTGCTGGCTCTGTTCTCCATCCTTATTCATGCCTGGATTGGTATGTGGCAGGTGTTGACCGATTACGTTAAACCGCTGGCGATTCGCCTCCCGCTGCAGCTGGCCATTGTGGTTGCACTGGTGGTTTACGTTATTTATGGATTCGTTGTGGTGTGGGGTGTGTAATGAAACTGCCAGTCAGAGAATTTGATGCTGTTGTGATTGGTGCCGGTGGCGCAGGTATGCGTGCCGCACTGCAAATTTCCCAGAGCGGCCAGACCTGTGCGCTGCTCTCTAAAGTATTCCCGACCCGTTCCCACACCGTGTCTGCGCAGGGCGGTATCACCGTTGCGCTGGGTAACTCCCATGAAGACAACTGGGAATGGCACATGTATGACACGGTAAAAGGTTCCGACTACATCGGCGACCAGGATGCCATCGAATATATGTGTAAAACCGGCCCGGAAGCGATTCTGGAGCTGGACCATATGGGTCTGCCGTTCTCCCGTCTGGAAAATGGCACTATCTATCAGCGTCCGTTTGGCGGCCAGTCGAAAAACTTCGGCGGCGAGCAGGCGGCACGTACCGCGGCGGCGGCTGACCGTACCGGTCACGCACTGCTGCACACCCTGTATCAGCAGAACCTGAAAAACCATACCACCATCTTCTCCGAGTGGTACGCGCTGGATCTGGTGAAAAACGCCGATGGCGCAATTGTTGGTTGTACCGCGCTGTGCATCGAAACCGGTGAAGTGGTTTACTTCAAAGCCCGCGCTACCGTGCTGGCGACCGGCGGCGCAGGCCGTATCTATCAGTCCACCACTAACGCCCACATCAACACCGGTGACGGTGTCGGTATGGCTATCCGCGCGGGCGTGCCGGTGCAGGATATGGAGATGTGGCAGTTCCACCCAACCGGTATCGCCGGTGCGGGCGTTCTGGTAACAGAAGGTTGCCGCGGTGAAGGTGGTTACCTGCTGAACAAACACGGCGAGCGCTTTATGGAGCGTTATGCCCCGAATGCGAAAGACCTGGCGGGTCGTGACGTGGTGGCGCGTTCCATCATGATCGAAATCCGTGAAGGCCGCGGCTGTGATGGCCCATGGGGTCCACACGCGAAGCTGAAACTCGACCATCTGGGTAAAGAAGTGCTGGAATCCCGTCTGCCGGGCATTCTGGAACTCTCCCGCACCTTTGCACACGTCGACCCGGTGAAAGAGCCGATTCCGGTTATCCCAACCTGCCACTACATGATGGGCGGTATTCCGACCAAAGTGACCGGTCAGGCGCTGACCGTGAACGAGCAGGGCGAAGACGTGGTTATTCCTGGCCTGTTCGCGGTAGGCGAAATTGCCTGCGTATCCGTACATGGTGCAAACCGTCTGGGCGGCAACTCCCTGCTGGACCTGGTAGTGTTTGGTCGCGCGGTGGGTCTGCATCTGCAGGAATCTATTGCCGAGCAGGGCGCGCTGCGTGATGCAACCGACGACGAAATTGATGCCTCTCTTGAGCGCCTCAACCGCTGGAACGGTAACCGTAACGGCGAAGATCCGGTGGAAATCCGTAAAGCGTTGCAGGAATGCATGCAGCACAACTTCTCGGTATTCCGTGAAGGCGATGCGATGGCCAAAGGCCTTGAGCAGCTGAAAGCTATCCGCGAGCGTCTCAAAAATGCCCGTCTGGACGACACCTCCAGCGAGTTCAACACCCAGCGCGTTGAGTGCCTGGAGCTGGATAACCTGATGGAAACCGCGTTCGCGACGGCAATGTCGGCAAACTTCCGTACCGAAAGCCGTGGCGCGCATAGCCGCTTCGACTTCCCGGAGCGTGATGACGAAAACTGGCTGTGCCATTCCCTGTATCTGCCAGAGTCGGAAACCATGACGCGTCGTAGCGTCAATATGGAACCGAAACTGCGTCCGGCGTTCCCGCCGAAGATTCGTACTTACTAATGCGGAGACAGGATAATGAAACTCGAATTCTCAGTTTATCGTTATAACCCGGATGTTGATGACGCTCCGCGCATGCAGGACTACACCCTGGAAGCGGAAGAAGGTCGCGACATGATGCTGCTGGATGCGTTAATCCAGCTGAAAGAAAAAGATCCAACACTGTCGTTCCGCCGCTCCTGCCGTGAAGGGGTTTGTGGCTCTGACGGGGTGAACATGAACGGCAAAAATGGCCTGGCCTGCATCACGCCAATTTCAGCGTTGCAGCGTCCTGGTCAGAAAATTGTTATCCGTCCTCTGCCAGGCCTGCCGGTTGTGCGTGATTTGGTGGTAGACATGGGGCAATTCTATGCACAATATGAGAAGATTAAGCCTTACTTATTGAATAATGGGCAAAATCCACCCGCTCGCGAGCACTTACAGTCTCCAGAGCAGCGTGAAAAACTCGATGGGTTGTACGAGTGTATTCTCTGCGCATGCTGTTCAACGTCCTGCCCGTCGTTCTGGTGGAACCCGGACAAGTTTATCGGCCCGGCCGGTCTGCTGGCTGCCTATCGCTTCCTGATCGATAGCCGCGACACCGAAACCGACAGCCGTCTGGAAGGACTGAGTGACGCTTTCAGCGTATTCCGCTGCCATAGCATCATGAACTGCGTCAGTGTGTGTCCGAAGGGGCTGAACCCGACGCGCGCCATTGGCCATATTAAGTCGATGCTGCTGCAGCGCAGTGCGTAAGTAAATTTGCCGGATGGCGCTGCGCTTATCCGGCCTACGAAACTGTAGGCCGGTAAGCGTAGCGCCACCGGGCAAAATGCAGAAACCTTTAAAAACTGCCCTGTACTACCCTGAAGTCCAGACAGTTTCTAAAGGTTCCTTCGCGGGCCAAATGAAAAGAGCTCGCAGGTGAACCCCGGCACGTACACGCGGTGTGCGTGGTAGTTTCTACGGCGAAAGTAAGCATAAAAATGCTTAAGGGATCACGATGCAGAACGGCGCAATGAAAGCCTGGCTGGACTCTTCTTACCTCTCTGGTGCGAACCAGAGCTGGATAGAACAGCTCTATGAAGACTTCTTAACCGATCCTGACTCAGTGGACGCAAACTGGCGTTCCATGTTCCAGCAGTTGCCTGGCACAGGGGTCAAACCGGATCAATTCCATTCCAAAACACGTGATTATTTCCGTCGTCTGGCGAAGGATGCCTCACGTTACTCTTCTGCGATTTCCGACCCTGACACCAATGCGAAGCAGGTTAAAGTCCTGCAGCTTATCAACGCTTATCGCTTCCGCGGTCACCAGCATGCGAATCTCGATCCGCTGGGACTGTGGAAACAAGACCGTGTGGCCGATCTCGATCCGGCGTATCACGATCTGACCGAGGCCGATTTCCAGGAAAGCTTTAACGTAGGTTCCTTTGCCATCGGCAAAGACACGATGAAGCTGGGCGATCTGATTGACGCGCTCAAGCAAACCTACTGCGGCTCCATCGGCGCGGAATATATGCACATTACCTCTACCGAAGAGAAACGCTGGATCCAGCAGCGCATCGAATCCGTAGCGGGCCACGCGACTTTCTCGGCTGACGAGAAAAAACGCTTCCTGAACGAACTGACCGCAGCGGAAGGGCTTGAGCGCTATCTGGGCGCGAAATTCCCGGGCGCAAAACGCTTCTCGCTGGAAGGCGGCGACGCGCTGGTGCCGATGCTGAAAGAGCTGATTCGTCACGCAGGCAAGAGCGGTACCCGTGAAGTGGTACTGGGTATGGCGCACCGCGGTCGTCTGAACGTACTGGTCAACGTGCTGGGTAAAAAACCACAGGACCTGTTCGACGAATTCGCGGGCAAACATAAAGAACACCTCGGCACCGGCGACGTGAAGTACCACATGGGCTTCTCGTCTGATATCGAAACCGAAGGCGGTCTGGTTCACCTGGCGCTGGCGTTTAACCCGTCACACCTGGAAATCGTCAGCCCGGTGGTTATCGGTTCCGTACGTGCGCGTCTGGATCGTCTGGACGAGCCAAGCAGCAATAAAGTGCTGCCAATCACCATCCACGGTGATGCGGCGGTAACAGGGCAGGGCGTGGTTCAGGAAACCCTGAACATGTCGAAAGCGCGTGGTTACGAAGTGGGCGGTACCGTTCGCATCGTGATCAACAACCAGGTGGGCTTCACCACCTCTAACCCGCTGGATGCGCGTTCTACCCCGTACTGCACCGACATCGGTAAGATGGTACAGGCGCCGATCTTCCACGTTAACGCGGATGACCCGGAAGCCGTTGCTTTCGTTACCCGTCTGGCGCTGGACTTCCGTAATACCTTTAAACGCGATGTGTTCATTGACCTCTTCTGCTACCGCCGTCACGGCCACAACGAAGCGGATGAGCCAAGTGCAACCCAGCCGCTGATGTACCAGAAAATCAAAAAACACCCGACCCCGCGCAAAATCTATGCTGACAAGCTGGAGAGCGACAAAGTGGCGACGCTGGAAGATGCGACCGAAATGGTCAACCTCTACCGCGACGCGCTGGATGCGGGCGAATGCGTGGTGAAAGAGCTGCGTCCGATGAACATGCACTCCTTTACCTGGTCTCCGTACCTCAACCACGAGTGGGATGAGAGCTACCCGAACAAGGTTGAGATGAAGCGCCTGCAGGAGCTGGCTAAACGCATCAGCACCGTACCGGACGCTATCGAGATGCAGTCTCGCGTGCAGAAAATCTACGCTGACCGTCAGTCCATGGCGGCAGGCGAGAAGCTGTTCGACTGGGGCGGCGCGGAAACGCTGGCTTACGCAACGCTGGTTGATGAAGGCATTCCTGTTCGTCTGTCCGGTGAAGATGCGGGCCGTGGGACCTTCTTCCACCGTCACGCGGTTGTTCACAACCAGTCCAACGGTTCAACCTACACCCCGCTGCAGCACGTGCACAACGGTCAGGGCCAGTTCAAGGTCTGGGACTCCGTGCTGTCTGAAGAAGCGGTACTGGCCTTCGAATATGGCTACGCCACCGCTGAACCGCGCACCCTGACCATCTGGGAAGCGCAGTTCGGTGACTTCGCCAACGGTGCGCAGGTGGTTATCGACCAGTTCATCTCCTCCGGCGAGCAGAAGTGGGGCCGTATGTGTGGCCTGGTAATGCTGCTGCCGCACGGTTATGAAGGACAGGGTCCGGAGCACTCCTCCGCGCGTCTGGAACGTTATCTGCAGCTCTGCGCCGAGCAGAACATGCAGGTCTGCGTGCCGTCCACCCCGGCTCAGGTGTACCACATGCTGCGTCGTCAGGCGCTGCGCGGTATGCGTCGTCCGCTGGTGGTGATGTCGCCGAAATCCCTGCTGCGTCATCCGCTGGCGGTGTCCAGCCTGGAAGAACTGGCGAACGGTACCTTCCAGCCGGCCATTGGCGAAATTGACGAGCTGGATCCGCAGGGCGTGAAGCGCGTGGTGATGTGTTCTGGTAAGGTTTATTACGACCTGCTGGAACAGCGCCGCAAGAACGATCAGAAAGATGTCGCCATTGTGCGTATCGAACAGCTTTATCCGTTCCCGCATCAGGCGATGCAGGAAGTGCTGAAACAATATGCTCACGTACATGATTTTGTCTGGTGCCAGGAAGAGCCGCTCAACCAGGGCGCATGGTACTGCAGCCAGCATCATTTCCGTGAAGTGATTCCATTTGGGTCAGCCCTGCGTTACGCAGGTCGCCCGGCCTCCGCCTCTCCGGCGGTAGGGTATATGTCCGTTCACCAGAAGCAGCAACAAGATCTGGTCAATGACGCGCTGAACGTCGATTAATTAAAGGATACAAAATGAGTAGCGTAGATATTCTTGTTCCCGACCTGCCTGAATCCGTAGCAGATGCGACCGTCGCTACCTGGCACAAAAAACCAGGCGATGCCGTTAAGCGCGATGAAGTGCTGGTAGAAATCGAAACTGACAAAGTGGTACTGGAAGTACCGGCTTCGGCGGATGGCGTTCTGGACGCGGTGCTGGAAGATGAAGGTACCACCGTCACCTCTCGTCAGATCCTGGGTCGCCTGCGTGAAGGCAACAGCGCGGGCAAAGAGTCCAGCGCGAAGTCTGAAGAGAAAGCCTCTACGCCGGCTCAGCGCCAGCAGGCTTCTCTGGAAGAACAGTCTAACGACGCCCTCAGCCCGGCGATCCGTCGCCTGCTGGCTGAACACAGCCTTGACCCGGCAGCCATCAAAGGCACCGGTGTGGGCGGTCGTCTGACCCGCGAAGACATCGACAAACACCTGGCGAAAGCGCCTGCTCAGGCAGAAGCGAAAGCCCCTGCGGCAGCACCAGCAGCTCAGCCTGCTCTGGGCGCCCGCAGCGAAAAACGCGTGCCGATGACTCGCCTGCGTAAGCGCGTGGCCGAGCGTCTGCTGGAAGCGAAAAACTCCACCGCGATGCTGACCACCTTCAACGAAGTGAACATGAAGCCAATCATGGACCTGCGTAAGCAGTACGGTGACGCGTTTGAAAAACGTCACGGTATCCGTCTGGGCTTTATGTCCTTCTACGTGAAAGCGGTAGTTGAAGCGCTGAAACGCTACCCGGAAGTGAACGCGTCTATCGATGGCGATGACGTGGTTTACCACAACTATTTCGACGTCAGCATGGCGGTTTCTACCCCACGTGGCCTGGTAACGCCGGTTCTGCGTGATGTGGATACCCTGGGTATGGCTGACATCGAGAAAAACATTAAAGAGCTGGCTGTTAAAGGCCGCGACGGCAAGCTGACCGTAGACGATCTGACCGGCGGTAACTTCACCATTACCAACGGCGGCGTATTCGGCTCGCTGATGTCTACCCCGATCATTAACCCGCCGCAGAGCGCGATCCTGGGTATGCATGCCATTAAAGATCGCCCGATGGCGGTAGACGGTAAAGTTGAGATCCTGCCGATGATGTATCTGGCGCTCTCTTACGACCACCGCCTGATCGACGGCCGCGAGTCCGTGGGCTTCCTGGTAGCAATTAAAGAGCTGCTGGAAGATCCAACGCGTCTGCTGCTGGACGTCTAGTGACTATTTAGCATCACCTGCCCTGTAGGCCGGATAAGCGTAGCGCCATCCGGCACACAGACTGCGCCGGTCTACAGGTTTGAAGATAACGATTACCCTGAAGGATGGATAGAACACATGAACTTACATGAATATCAGGCCAAACAGCTGTTTGCCCGGTATGGCTTACCGGCTCCGGTGGGTTATGCCTGTACTACCCCGCGTGAAGCAGAAGAAGCTGCATCTAAAATCGGTTCCGGCCCGTGGGTAGTTAAGTGTCAGGTTCACGCTGGTGGCCGTGGTAAAGCGGGCGGTGTGAAGGTTGTTAAGAGTAAAGAAGAGATTCGTGCGTTTGCTGAACATTGGCTCGGCAAGCGTCTGGTGACCTACCAGACAGATGCGAACGGCCAGCCGGTTAACCAGATCCTGGTTGAAGCGGCGACCGACATCGCGAAAGAACTGTACCTGGGCGCGGTTGTTGACCGTAGCTCCCGTCGCGTGGTGTTCATGGCGTCTACCGAAGGCGGCGTGGAAATCGAAAAAGTGGCGGAAGAGACCCCGCACCTGATCCACAAAGTGGCTATCGATCCGCTGGCGGGCCCAATGCCTTACCAGGGTCGCGAGCTGGCGTTCAAACTGGGTCTGGAAGGTAAACTGGTTCAGCAGTTCACCAAGATCTTCATGGGTCTGGCAACCATCTTCCTGGAGCGCGATCTGGCGCTGATCGAGATTAACCCGCTGGTGATCACCACCCAGGGCGACCTGATCTGCCTCGACGGCAAGCTGGGCGCTGACGGCAACGCGCTGTTCCGCCAGCCGGATCTGCGCGAAATGCGCGATCAGTCTCAGGAAGATCCGCGTGAAGCGCAGGCTGCACAGTGGGAGCTGAACTACGTGGCGCTGGACGGCAACATCGGCTGCATGGTTAACGGTGCGGGCCTGGCGATGGGCACCATGGACATCGTTAAGCTGCACGGCGGTGAGCCAGCAAACTTCCTCGACGTGGGCGGTGGCGCAACCAAAGAGCGCGTAACCGAAGCGTTCAAAATCATTCTCTCCGACGACAACGTGAAGGCCGTTCTGGTTAACATCTTCGGCGGTATCGTCCGTTGCGACCTGATCGCCGACGGTATCATCGGTGCGGTAGAAGAAGTGGGTGTTAACGTTCCGGTTGTTGTGCGTCTGGAAGGTAACAACGCTGAACTCGGCGCGAAAAAACTGGCTGACAGCGGCCTGAATATTATTGCAGCGAAAAGTCTGACGGATGCAGCTCAGCAGGTTGTTGCCGCAGTGGAGGGGAAATAATGTCAGTTTTAATTAATAAAGATACCAAGGTTATCTGCCAGGGCTTCACCGGTAGCCAGGGGACTTTCCACTCCGAACAGGCGATTGCTTACGGCACGCAGATGGTTGGCGGCGTAACGCCAGGTAAAGGCGGCACCACCCACCTGGGCCTGCCGGTGTTCAACACCGTGCGTGAAGCCGTAGAAGCGACGGGCGCAACCGCGACCGTGATCTACGTTCCGGCTCCGTTCTGCAAAGACTCTATTCTGGAAGCGATCGACGCAGGCATCAAACTGATCATCACCATCACAGAAGGCATCCCGACGCTGGATATGCTGACCGTGAAGGTGAAGCTGGATGAAGCAGGTGTGCGTATGATCGGCCCGAACTGCCCAGGCGTTATCACCCCGGGCGAATGCAAAATCGGCATCATGCCGGGCCACATTCACAAGCCGGGCAAAGTGGGCATCGTGTCCCGTTCCGGTACCCTGACCTATGAAGCGGTTAAGCAGACCACCGACTACGGTTTCGGCCAGTCCACCTGTGTGGGCATCGGCGGTGACCCGATCCCGGGCTCTAACTTCATCGACATCCTGAAGATGTTCCAGGAAGATCCACAGACCGAAGCGATCGTGATGATCGGTGAGATCGGTGGTAGCGCGGAAGAAGAAGCGGCTGCTTACATCAAAGAACACGTGACCAAGCCAGTTGTGGGTTACATCGCGGGTGTGACTGCGCCGAAAGGCAAGCGTATGGGTCACGCAGGCGCGATCATCGCCGGTGGTAAAGGTACGGCTGATGAGAAATTCGCAGCGCTGGAAGCCGCAGGCGTGAAAACCGTTCGCAGCCTGGCGGATATCGGCGAAGCACTGAAATCCATCATTAAGTAAGTCCTCTCTGCTCCCCGAAAGGGGGGCGTTGAAGTATAAAAATGTCCGTTTCGACATGGTTGGCCGCTGTAAAGCGGCCTTTTTTATTGCCTGCCGGGCGTCATGCAATAGTCACAAATAGGTGTTAATTAGAGAGGATGCAAAAGTAAAATAATTGTTATTTATTTGCCTTAAAGAGAGCAGATGGAAAAAAATGAAAAACCCACTAAAATTTATGTCCTGAATAAATCGGCATTCAGACTACTAAGTTAATAAAAATCACTTCTGTTTATATTCATCCGTCGATTCGATAACCTTAATTGTATTTTATATACATATCTTTAACATGGTCTTTACTATGTTCACCGCATCAAAACACAATTAACATAAAGGATTGTTTTTGATTTAAATCAATGTTTAATGTTTGGAAAAACACACCAAAAGGCGCTAAATTGTCCCCGATCAAAATGGCCGAAAAGTGGTAATTTTGCTATAAATTGATCACCGTCGAAAAACGTAAATGTGATTCAATAAAAACCTGTTTATTGTAAGGGTTTTGCAGCGTATTATATTTGCGGGATCAATTTGAGTTTTTTATTAACGTATTTGTAACCTCACGTCATCGTTTTTATCCTCCTTCAGGGTAATAACGACGACAAGGATGCGAATAATTTGTATTGGGGCATGCGTGTGGATCTCTCTCTGACGGGGTTCACTCTCGGAGTCTTCATGCGATGAGCAAGGAGTCATGATGTTAGATATAGTCGAACTGTCGCGCTTACAGTTTGCCTTGACCGCGATGTACCACTTCCTGTTTGTGCCACTGACGCTCGGTATGGCGTTTCTGCTGGCCATCATGGAAACGGTATACGTTCTCTCCGGCAAACAGATTTATAAAGATATGACCAAGTTCTGGGGCAAGTTGTTTGGTATCAACTTCGCACTGGGCGTGGCAACCGGTCTGACTATGGAGTTCCAGTTCGGGACTAACTGGTCTTACTATTCCCACTATGTAGGGGATATCTTCGGTGCGCCGCTGGCCATTGAAGGTCTGATGGCATTCTTCCTCGAATCCACCTTTGTAGGTCTGTTCTTCTTCGGTTGGGACCGTCTGGGTAAAGTCCAGCATATGGCGGTGACCTGGCTGGTGGCATTAGGTTCGAACCTGTCCGCGCTGTGGATCCTGGTGGCGAACGGCTGGATGCAGAACCCGATCGCGTCTGATTTCAACTTCGAAACCATGCGTATGGAGATGGTCAGCTTTGCCGAGCTGGTCCTGAACCCGGTAGCGCAGGTTAAATTCGTTCACACCGTCGCTTCTGGCTATGTGTGCGGCGCAATGTTTATCCTGGGTATCAGTTCTTACTACATGCTGCGCGGTCGTGACTTTGCGTTTGCGAAACGCTCCTTTGCTATCGCTGCAAGCTTCGGTATGGCAGCAATCCTCTCTGTTATCGTTCTGGGTGATGAATCCGGTTACGAAATGGGTGACGTGCAGAAAACCAAACTGGCCGCTATCGAAGCCGAATGGGAAACCCAACCGGCGCCTGCTGCCTTTACGCTATTCGGTATTCCGGATCAGGACGCGCAGCAAAACCACTTCGCGATTCAGATCCCTTACGCGCTGGGTATCATCGCCACCCGTTCTGTTGATAAGCAGGTGACGGGGCTGAAAGAGCTGATGTTTCAGCACGAAGAGCGTATTCGTAACGGTATGAAAGCCTACTCGCTGCTGGAACAGCTGCGTGCCGGTTCTACCGACCAGGCCGTTCGCGATCAGTTCAACAACGTGAAGAAAGATCTGGGTTACGGTCTGCTGCTGAAGCGCTATACCCCGAACGTGTCTGATGCGACAGAAGCACAGATCCAGATGGCAACCAAAGACTCGATTCCACGCGTTGCGCCTCTGTACTTCGCATTCCGTATCATGGTGGGCTGCGGCATCATCATGCTGCTGATCATTGCGGCGTCCTTCTGGTCCGTGATTCGCAACCGCATCGGCGAGAAAAAATGGCTGCTGCGCACTGCGCTGTATGGTATTCCACTGCCGTGGATCGCAATCGAATCCGGCTGGTTTGTGGCGGAGTATGGCCGTCAGCCATGGGCGATTGGTGAGGTACTGCCAACGGCGGTAGCGAACTCCTCCCTGACAGCGGGCGACCTGATCTTCTCCATGCTGCTGATTTGTGGTCTGTACACCCTGTTCCTGGTGGCTGAACTGTTCCTGATGTTCAAGTTCGCGCGCCTTGGCCCAAGCAGCCTGAAAACCGGTCGCTATCACTACGAGCAGTCCACTGCGACTACTCAGCCGGCACGCTAAGACAGGAGTCATCAAATGATCGATTATGAAGTATTGCGTTTTATCTGGTGGCTGTTGATCGGCGTTCTGCTGATCGGTTTCGCCGTCACGGATGGTTTCGACATGGGGGTGGGGATGCTCACCCGTTTCCTCGGTCGTAATGACACCGAGCGTCGAATCATGATCAACTCCATCGCCCCTCACTGGGACGGTAACCAGGTGTGGCTGATCACCGCAGGCGGCGCGCTGTTCGCTGCCTGGCCGATGGTCTACGCGGCTGCGTTCTCTGGCTTCTACGTGGCGATGATTCTGGTGCTGGCTTCTTTATTCTTCCGTCCGGTCGGTTTCGACTACCGTTCCAAGATTGAAGACACCCGCTGGCGCAACATGTGGGACTGGGGCATCTTCATCGGTAGCTTCGTTCCACCGCTGGTCATCGGCGTGGCGTTCGGTAACCTGCTGCAGGGCGTGCCGTTCCACCTGGACGAGTACATGCGTCTCTACTACACCGGTAACTTCTTCCAGCTGCTGAATCCGTTTGGTCTGCTGGCCGGCGTAGTGAGCGTGGCGATGATCATCACTCAGGGCGCAACCTACCTGCAGATGCGTACGGTTGGTGAACTGCACCTGCGTTCTCGCGCGACGGCTCAGGTCGCTGCGCTGGTCACGCTGGTCTGCTTCGCACTGGCCGGTGTGTGGGTGGTGTACGGTATTGATGGCTACGTGGTGACGTCTGCGATTAACCATACTGCGCCGTCTAATCCGCTGACCAAAGAAGTGGCGCGTCAGGCAGGTGCATGGCTGGTGAACTTTAACAATACCCCTGCGCTGTGGGCTATCCCGGCGCTGGGCGTATTGCTGCCGCTGCTGACCGTGTTGACGTCTCGTCTGGAGAAAGGCGCGCTGGCGTTCGTGTTCTCATCACTGACCCTGGCGTGCATTATCCTGACGGCGGGTATTGCGATGTTCCCATTCGTCATGCCATCCAGCACCATGCTGAATGCTAGCCTGACCATGTGGGATGCAACGTCCAGCCATATGACGCTGAACCTGATGACGTATGTTGCTTGCGTGTTCGTTCCGATCGTTCTGGCCTACACCATCTGGTGTTACTGGAAAATGTTCGGTCGCATCACGAAAGAACATATCGAAAGCAACACCCACTCTATGTACTAAGTAAGGAGCTGAATATGTGGTATTTCGCATGGATTTTAGGGACGCTTCTTGCCTGTGCATTTGGTGTCATCACTGCCCTGGCGCTTGAGCACGTAGAAGCGACCAAAGCGGGTGAAGAAAAACACTGATGAATATTATCGCGAAACTTTACGCGGTAATGGACAAGCGCCCGTTACGGGCGCTTTCTTTAGTGATGGCATTACTGCTGGCAGGTTGTATCTTCTGGGACCCTTCGCGCTTTGCAGCGAAAACCAGCGAGCTTGAAATCTGGCACGGCTTCCTCATTATGTGGGCGGTGTGTGCAGGTGTGATCCACGGCGTGGGCTTTCGTCCGAAAGCCGTTCACTGGCAGGGAATTTTTTGCCCGCTGATTGCCGATCTGGTGCTTCTCGCCGGTTTGATTTTCTTCTTCTTCTGAATAAGAAATGTCCGTTAACGTTATGGGCTTACCCGAGCCCATAAAAATTTACTCTCCGTTTACTTTCTCCCATTCCCAACCCTCTTTCCCGCGCGTATAGTAGCGAAGTTTAAAAGCATTAACTTTTGTTGCATTACCGGGATGTAAAGTGAATACAACGCTGTTTCGATGGCCGGTTCGTGTCTATTACGAAGATACCGATGCCGGTGGTGTGGTTTACCACGCCAGCTACGTTGCTTTTTATGAACGGGCACGCACAGAGATGCTGCGCCATCATCACTTTAGTCAACAGGTACTGTTGGCTGAGCGAGTTGCCTTCGTGGTTCGCAAGATGACGCTTGAGTATTTTGCGCCTGCCAGACTCGACGATATGCTCGAAGTCCAAACTGAAATTACATCAATGCGCGGGACCTCACTGGTTTTCACGCAGCGGATAGTCAACGCAGAGAATACCGTACTGAACTCAGCTGAAGTACTGATTGTTTGTGTTGATCCAACCATAATGAAGCCTCGTGCGCTTCCTAAGTCTATTGTCGCGGAGTTTAAGCAGTGACTGACATGAATATCCTTGATTTGTTCCTGAAGGCAAGCCTTCTGGTTAAACTTATCATGTTGATTTTGATTGGTTTTTCAATCGCATCCTGGGCCATCATCATCCAGAGAACGCGTATCCTCAATGCCGCTGGCCGTGAAGCTGAAGCGTTTGAAGATAAGTTCTGGTCGGGTATTGAGCTTTCTCGTCTGTATCAGGAAAGCCAGGGACGCCGTGAAAACCTTACAGGCTCCGAGCAAATTTTTTATAGCGGTTTCAAAGAGTTTGCCCGTCTGCATCGTGCAAACAATCATGCGCCGGAAGCGGTGGTGGAAGGTGCCTCGCGTGCGATGCGCATCTCTATGAACCGCGAGCTGGAAAACCTTGAAACGCACATTCCATTCCTCGGTACTGTCGGTTCCATCAGCCCGTATATCGGCCTGTTTGGTACCGTGTGGGGGATCATGCACGCCTTTATCGCGCTGGGCGCGGTGAAGCAGGCGACGTTGCAGATGGTTGCACCGGGTATCGCTGAAGCACTGATTGCGACCGCTATCGGTCTGTTTGCGGCAATTCCGGCGGTTATGGCTTACAACCGTCTGAACCAGCGTGTGAACAAACTGGAACTGAACTACGACAACTTTATGGAAGAGTTCACTGCGATTCTGCACCGTCAGGCGTTTACCAGCACCGAGAGCAACAAGGGGTAAACCATGGCCAGATCGCGTGGACGAGGTCGTCGCGAGCTCAAGTCCGAAATCAATATCGTTCCACTGCTGGACGTCCTGTTGGTACTGCTGCTGATCTTCATGGCGACAGCGCCAATCATTACCCAGAGCGTGGAAGTGGATCTGCCGGATGCGACAGAATCACAGGCGGTGAGCACCAATGACGATCCTCCGGTTATCATTGAGGTTTCCGGCGTAGGGCAATACAGCGTCGTGGTAGAGAAAGATCGTATGGATCAGCTGCCGCCTGAGCAGGTGATTGCTGAAGCGCAGCGTCGCCTGGAGTCAAATCCGAAAACGGTCTTCTTAATCGGTGGCGCGAAAGACGTACCCTACGATGAAATTATTAAAGCGCTGAACTTGCTACATAGTGCGGGTGTTAAGTCAGTTGGCTTAATGACCCAACCTATTTGATCATCCGCGTAGTTTTTGGGAACCGATAGTGTCAAAGGCAACCGAACAGAACGACAAGCTTAAGCGAGCGATAATCGTCTCCGCAGTGCTGCACGTTATTCTCTTTGCAGCGCTGATCTGGAGTTCGTTCGACGAGCATATTGATGCATCAGCCGGCGGCGGTGGAGGGTCTTCCATTGAAGCCGTGATGGTGGATCCCGGTGCGGTAGTACAGAACTATAATCGCGAACAACAGCAGAAGGCGAGTGCCAAACGGGCTGAAGAGCAGCGTGAAAAACAGTCGCAACAGCAGGCGGAAGAGCTGCGTGAAAAGCAGGCCGCAGAGCAGGAACGTCTGAAGCAGCTTGAGAAAGAACGTTTGCAGGCGCAGGAAGCTGCGAAAGAGCAGGCGGAACAGCAGAAACAAGCCGAAGAGGCCGCGAAGAAAGCACAGGAACAGCAAAAGCAGGCGGAAGAGGCGGCAGCAAAAGCCGCAGCGGACGCGAAAGCGCAGGCTGATGCCCAGGCGAAATTAGCGGCAGAAGCGGCGAAGAAAGCCGCTGCTGATGCTCAGAAGAAAGCTGAAGCAGAAGCGGCGAAGAAAGCTGCTGCAGATGCTCAGAAGAAAGCTGAAGCGGAAGCGGCGAAGAAAGCCGCTGCTGATGCTCAGAAGAAAGCCGAAGCGGAAGCCGCGAAGAAAGCCGCTGCTGATGCTCAGAAGAAAGCTGAAGCGGAAGCCGCGAAGAAAGCCGCTCAGGACGCAGAGAAGAAAGCTGCTGCCGAGGCCGCTAAGAAAGCGGCTGCTGCTGAGAAAGCGGCAGCAGAAAAAGCAGCTGCCGCGGAAAAAGCCGCTGCTGATAAAAAAGCTGCAGCTGAGAAGGCCGCTGCCGATAAGAAAGCCGCAGCTGAAAAAGCGGCTGCTAAAAAGGCTGCCGCAGCTGAAAAAGCCGCTGCCGCCGCAGGGGTTGACGATCTGCTGGGCGATTTGAGCTCCGGTAAGAATGCACCGAAAACGGGTGGTGGGGCGAAAGGAAACAACGCAGCGCCGACCGGAAGTGGTAACACTAAGAGTAACGGTGCGACCGGGGCTGAAATCAACGGTTATGCCGCGCAGATTAAATCCGCTATTGAAAGCCGATTCTATGATGCGTCTTCCTATACCGGTAAAACGTGTACGCTGCGTATAAAACTGGCTCCGGACGGCATGCTGCTGGATATCAAGTCGGAAGGTGGCGACCCGGCTTTATGTACTGCGGCCCTGGCTGCAGCGCGTCAGGCGAAGATGCCGAAACCGCCGTCTCAGGCAGTTTACGAAGTCTTCAAAAATGCGCCGCTGGACTTCAAACCTTAAGTTACATTTTCCCCGTGCAAACGGGGAAAAATAGACCAGGTTTAGTCACAGGGTTCGGGTAGTTTTGTCTATTTGAGTTTGTTAACATTCTGCTAAATTATCGTGGGTAAGGTTACCCGGATAAGGGAGATATGATGAAGCAGGCATTACGTGTAGCATTTGGTTTTTTAATGCTGTGGGCAGCAGTACTGCACGCAGAAGTACGTATCGAGATCACCCAGGGGGTGGACTCGGCACGCCCAATCGGTGTTGTTCCGTTCCAGTGGGCCGGTCCTGGCGCTGCACCTGAAGATGCCGGTGGCATCGTGGCGGCTGACCTTCGTAATAGCGGTAAATTCAACCCGTTAGATCGTTCTCGTCTGCCTCAGCAGCCGGGTAGCGCGCAGGAAGTACAGCCTGCAGCATGGTCTGCACTGGGTATTGATGCCGTGGTTGTGGGTCAGGTTACGCCTAACCCGGACGGCTCTTACAACGTGGCCTGGCAGCTGGTGGATACCGGCGGTGCACCGGGTACCGTTCTGGCTCAGAACTCTTACAAGGTCACTAAGCAGTACCTGCGCTACGCGGCTCACGCTGCCAGCGATGCGGTATTCGAAAAACTGACCGGTATTAAAGGTGCGTTCCGTACCCGTATTGCTTATGTGGTGCAGACCAACGGTGGTCAGTTCCCGTATGAGCTGCGCGTATCTGACTACGACGGCTACAACCAGTTCCTGGTGAAACGTTCTTCACAGCCGCTGATGTCTCCAGCCTGGTCTCCGGACGGTTCTAAACTGGCGTATGTCACCTTCGAAAGTGGCCGTTCAGCACTGGTTATCCAGACGCTGGCAAACGGTGCTGTTCGTCAGGTAGCATCTTTCCCACGTCACAACGGTGCGCCTTCGTTCTCTCCGGACGGTTCTAAACTGGCGTTTGCGCTGTCAAAAACCGGTAGCCTGAACTTGTACGTGATGGACATTGGCTCTGGCCAGATCCGTCAGGTGACCGACGGTCGCAGCAACAACACCGAACCTTCATGGTTCCCGGACAGTCAAAACCTGGCGTTTACCTCTGACCAGGCTGGCCGTCCACAAATCTACAAAGTCAACATCAACGGCGGTGCTCCGCAGCGTATTACCTGGGAAGGTTCGCAGAACCAGAACTCAGACGTGAGCAGCGACGGTAAATTTATGGTAATGGTGAGCTCCAACGGTGGGCAGCAGCACATTGCCAAACAAGATCTGGTAGCGGGTGGCGTTCAAGTTCTGTCGTCAACGTTCCTGGATGAAACGCCAAGTCTGGCACCTAACGGCACGATGGTAATCTACAGCTCTTCTCAGGGGATGGGATCTGTGCTGAATCTGGTTTCTACAGATGGGCGTTTCAAAGCGCGTATTCCGGCAACTGATGGACAGGTAAAATCTCCTGCCTGGTCGCCGTATCTGTAAATAATAATTAATTGATTACTAAAGGAATCATAGAAATGCAACTGAACAAAGTGCTGAAGGGGCTGATGATCGCTCTGCCTGTAATGGCAATCGCAGCGTGTTCTTCTAACAAGAACGCAAGCAATGACCAGAGCGGCGAAGGCATGATGGGTGCCGGCACCGGTATGGACGCGAACGGCAATGGCAACATGTCTTCTGAAGAGCAAGCGCGTCTTCAGATGCAGCAGCTGCAGCAGAACAACATCGTTTACTTCGATCTGGATAAATACGACATCCGTTCTGACTTCGCTGCGATGCTGGATGCGCACGCTAACTTCCTGCGTAGCAACCCATCTTACAAAGTCACCGTAGAAGGTCACGCGGACGAACGTGGTACTCCAGAGTACAACATCTCCCTGGGTGAACGTCGTGCTAACGCTGTTAAAATGTACCTGCAGGGTAAAGGCGTTTCTGCTGACCAGATCTCCATCGTTTCTTACGGTAAAGAAAAACCTGCAGTACTGGGTCACGACGAAGCGGCTTACTCCAAAAACCGTCGTGCCGTACTGGTTTACTAAGAGAATTGCATGAGCAGTAACTTCAGACATCATCTGTTGAGTCTGTCGTTACTGGTTGGAATAGCGGCCCCCTGGGCCGCTTTTGCTCAGGCACCAATCAGTAGTGTCGGCTCAGGCTCGGTAGAAGACCGGGTCACTCAACTCGAGCGTATTTCTAACGCTCACAGCCAGCTTTTAACCCAACTCCAGCAACAGCTCTCCGATAACCAGAATGATATTGACGCTCTCCGTGGGCAGATTCAGGAAAGCCAGTATCAGCTTAACCAGGTTGTGGAACGTCAGAAGCAGATTTTGCTGCAGATGGATAGCCTGAGCAGCGGTGGTGCAGCAGCACAAGCACAGCCAGCCGCGGGCGATCAGAGCGGTGCAGCGACATCAGCTCCGGCTGCGGATGCTTCTGCTTCAACAGGTGCGCCTGTGCAGAGCGGTGACGCGAATACGGACTACAACGCGGCCATTGCCCTGGTGCAGGATCAATCTCGTCAGGATGACGCGCTTGCTGCGTTTCAGAACTTTGTTAAGAAATACCCTGATTCCACTTATCAGCCAAATGCGAATTACTGGCTCGGTCAGCTGAATTACAACAAGGGTAAAAAGGACGATGCGGCGTTTTATTTTGCCTCCGTGGTAAAAAACTACCCGAAATCGCCAAAAGCGCCTGATGCGATGTACAAAGTGGGCGTCATCATGCAGGACAAAGGCGACACTGCGAAAGCCAAAGCGGTTTATCAGCAGGTGGTCTCTAAATTCCCGGGTACCGAAGGTGCTAAGCAGGCGCAAAAACGTCTGAATTCGATGGGATGATTATCGCATGACCAGAAATCGCGTTATTTCTGGTCGTGCAGCATGATTACTAAGCAGTTAAGTGATCTTCATCGAAATTTTTGTTGCGCTGAATTCTTAAATCAGTAATATATGCCGCCGTTGCCACGGGATATCAAACAACGTGAAAACAGCGTAAAAGTGGGTCGTTAGCTCAGTTGGTAGAGCAGTTGACTTTTAATCAATTGGTCGCAGGTTCGAATCCTGCACGACCCACCACTAAGTCAGGTGGAAGTAGTAGTAAAACGTGAAGGATAACGTTGCGTCAGCAACGGCCCGTAGGGCGAGGCGAAGCCGAGTCATCCTGCACGACCCACCACTTAACGCATACCGGCAGTACAGAGTGGGTGATTAGCTCAGTTGGTAGAGCATCTCCTTTACACGGAGGGGGTCGGCGGTTCGAGCCCGTCATCACCCACCACTCGGGTCGTTAGCTCAGTTGGTAGAGCAGTTGACTTTTAATCAATTGGTCGCAGGTTCGAATCCTGCACGACCCACCAATTTTAATATCTTACTCAGATATTAAACGTGAAGGATAACGTTGCTTTAGCAACGGCCCGAAGGGCGAGGCGAAGCCGAGTCATCCTGCACGACCCACCACTCTCCGGTGGTACCGAGTAAAAATCTTCGAAGTCAGCACCCGAATGGGTCGTTAGCTCAGTTGGTAGAGCAGTTGACTTTTAATCAATTGGTCGCAGGTTCGAATCCTGCACGACCCACCACTTCGAAGAAAAAAATCCCGCAAGGGGTCGTTAGCTCAGTTGGTAGAGCAGTTGACTTTTAATCAATTGGTCGCAGGTTCGAATCCTGCACGACCCACCAGTGTAGAAAGGCGCCCTAAAGGCGCCTTTTTGCTATCTGCGGTACAACAAATGCTCCGCCCATCTATTCCCGGTGACTTTTCACTCCAGATTCGCTATCTTGTTTAGTATACAAAACACAATTGCCACGCGTTTTGCTATGTCAGGCAAAAGAAAGGCAATATTGTTAAGCCAGTAAAACGAGAAGCCATAATGAGTGTGATGTTTGATCCTGAAGCCGCAATCTATCCGTTTCCGCCAAAGCCTGTCCCGCTGAGCCAGGATGAAAAGCAATTCTACCGCGAGAAGATCAAACGTCTTCTTAAAGAGCGCGATGCGGTAATGGTGGCCCATTACTACACCGACCCGGAAATTCAGCAGCTGGCTGAAGAGACCGGAGGCTGCATTTCTGACTCACTGGAGATGGCACGCTTCGGTGCACGACACCCCGCTTCCACGCTACTGGTTGCTGGCGTGCGTTTTATGGGCGAAACGGCAAAGATCCTGAGCCCTGAAAAAACCATTCTGATGCCCACGCTTAACGCAGAGTGTTCACTGGATCTGGGCTGTCCGATTGACGAATTCACGGCCTTCTGCGACGCCCACCCCGATCGGACCGTGGTGGTTTACGCCAACACCTCTGCGGCGGTAAAAGCGCGGGCCGACTGGGTAGTCACGTCGAGCATCGCCGTTGAGCTGATTGAACATCTGGACAGTCTGGGAGAGAAAATTATCTGGGCGCCTGACCGTCATCTTGGAAATTATGTCCAGAAGCAGACGGGGGCTGACGTTCTCTGCTGGCAGGGCGCCTGCATTGTGCACGACGAATTCAAAACTCAGGCGCTGGCGCGCATGAAGGCACTTTATCCTGACGCCGCCATTCTTGTTCACCCTGAGTCACCGCAGTCAATTGTCGACATGGCGGATGCCGTGGGCTCAACCAGCCAGCTTATCAATGCGGCAAGGACGTTGCCTCACAAGCAGCTCATCGTGGCGACCGATCGCGGTATCTTCTATAAGATGCAGCAGGCCGTGCCGGAGAAAGAGCTCCTTGAAGCGCCAACGGCGGGTGAGGGCGCAACGTGTCGCAGCTGTGCCCATTGCCCGTGGATGGCGATGAACGGCCTGAAGGCCATTGCCGAAGGGCTCGAGACAGGCGGTGCAGCACATGAAATCCATGTGGATGCCGCTCTGCGTGAAGGTGCGTTGATTCCGCTTAACCGCATGCTGGATTTTGCGGCTACACTACGTACTTAATTCAACACGCCGCGGAGAAAAGATGGATTTTTTTAGCACACATAACATTCTGGTTCATATACCGATTGGTGCAGGTGGCTATAACCTGTCATGGATTGAGGCCGTTGGCACACTGGCGGGATTACTCTGTATCTGGCTGGCAAGCCTGGAGAAGATCAGCAACTATGCGTTCGGGCTGATTAACGTCACGCTGTTTGCGATTATCTTCTTCCAGATCCAGCTTTACGCCAGCCTGCTTTTACAGCTGTTCTTCTTCGCCGCCAATATCTACGGCTGGTACGCGTGGTCGCGTCAGAACAGCCAGCAGGAGGCAGAGCTGCAGATCCGCTGGCTGCCCTTGCCGAAAGCCATCGCCTGGTTCGTCGCCTGCGTGCTGGCGATTGGCTTAATGACCGTCTACATCAACCCGGTGTTTGCGTTCCTGACCCGCGTCGCCGTTTCGGTCATGTCTGGCATCGGCCTGAACGTGACGATGCCAGAGCTGCAGCCGGATGCTTTCCCGTTCTGGGATTCCTGCATGATGGTGCTGTCGATTGCGGCGATGATCCTGATGACCCGTAAATACGTTGAGAACTGGCTGCTGTGGGTCATCATCAACGTGATCAGCGTGGCGATCTTCGCCCTGCAGGGCGTCTATGCGATGTCGCTGGAATATCTGCTGCTGACCTTCATTGCGCTTAACGGCAGCCGTATGTGGATTAACAGCGCGCGTGAGCGAGGCTCTCACGCGCTTTCCAGCTAGTGGTGATGATGATGTGAATGTCCGGACTGCGCCTCGTTAAGGTGGCAGTCCGGCCCGTTACAGGGCTGATACTCCATCTGGATGGTGGAGTGGCCAATTTCGTAGTGATGCTCAAGAAAATGCTGGATGCGTTCCAGCAGCGCATCGTGGTCGTGAGGCGGGATCACCTGGACGTGCAGCGTCATGACCGGTTTTTCCCCCACCAGCCAGACGTGCACATGATGAACATTGCGGACTTCCGGGACTGAACGGCGCAAGTTGCGCTTCAGTTCGTCAATATCCATGGATGCCGGTGCCCCTTCGAGCAGTTCATTCACGCTCTCCTTCAACAGCCGCCAGGCACTGCGTAAGACCAGACACGACACCAGCACGGACAGAATCGGATCGACAGGCGTCCAGCCGGTATAGAGGATCACCAGCGCGGCGACAATCGCCCCGACGGAACCGAGTAAATCCCCCAGAACATGCAGCGCTGCCGCGCGCACGTTGAGGTTCTTTTCTCCGCTGCCGCGGTGCAGAATCCAGAAGGCCAGGATATTCGCCAGCAGCCCTGCCACGGCAATCACCATCATGGTCGCTCCGGCGATCGGCTGAGGATGCCGGAAGCGCTGTACGGCCTCCCAGACGATAAGCACGGTAATGACCACCAGCGCAATGGCGTTAACAAACGCGGCCAGGGTGGTCAGCCTCAGCCAGCCGAATGTGTGGCGCGCATTTGGTGGACGACGCGCGAACTGCACCGCCAGCAGGGCGAAGAGCAGGGCGGCGGCATCGGTCAGCATATGTCCGGCATCGGCCAGAAGCGCCAGAGAGCCGGAAACCAGGCCGCCAATGACCTCGATAATCATAAACGTTGCCGTGACGCCAAAGGCCAGCATCAGTCGTTTAGCGTTGTCGTTGCCGGGAGAATGCGAGTGGGAATGGGAGTGCGCCATGTCTGCTTTCCTGAAGTGTTATTGTTTTTAGTGTAGCGTTTTTAATAGGTTACTCCAAAAAGAAAGGAGAGCCTGGGCTCTCCTTTTTCTGACGGTTCATAACAAATTACTGGGTGGTGCCATCAGTTTTGGTATTGGCGTCGTTACCCACTTTGTCGTTAGGGTTCGGGCATTTGCCGTCCTTACACATCGAGTTCTTATGAACCTCATCCGAACTCATATTGTCATGATTCATGGTACCGGAACCGCTGCCGTTGGGATGCAGCATCGTGCCGCCGGTGTTGGTGTTCCCGGTATTGATCTGGTTGTTGTCGACATTATTCGGGGCGATATTCTGTTTCGCATCTGGGGCGGGCTGGCCTGCAGCCGCAGCCGCATTTGCATCCCCGTTGCTGTCTGATGTGCCCGTTTCCGCGGCCAGGACGCTGCCGCTGGCCAGAGTGAGTGTGGCGGTCAGGAAGAGGGTTGCCAGTTTTGTCATTTTCATCATGGTGCTCCTGTTCTTGTCGTTACGCTGGATAACATTCTCCAACAGTGCATCTTTTTCAGAGGCGAAAGATTCCGCCTTACGGACTTACGTCAGTAGGGAATCGCGTTTAAGCGTGTAAAATTGGTTGTTACAGTTAAAAAGCTTAGGTTAGATCTCATTTTTCGCTATTTTGTGGCGATTTTTAGGCGAATTCCAGGAATTATCTGCGTGAAGTGTAAAACCGTGTTTACACTTCCTGGTCGACAAGATAGATTGAAAGGATTGCTTTCATTACTAAAGATATGGCAGAGCTGGAAAGAAAATGAATTATCAGAACGACGATTTACGCATCAAAGAGATCAATGAGTTATTACCTCCTGTAGCACTCCTTGAGAAATTCCCCGCCACTGAAAATGCCGCAAACACGGTTTCTCATGCACGTAAAGCGATCCATAAGATCCTGAAAGGTAATGACGATCGTCTTCTGGTGGTGATTGGCCCGTGCTCCATTCACGATCCTGCAGCCGCGAAAGAATACGCTGCCCGTCTGCTCACCCTGCGTGAAGAGCTGAAGGACGAGCTGGAAATCGTCATGCGCGTCTATTTTGAAAAACCGCGCACCACCGTGGGCTGGAAAGGGCTGATTAACGATCCGCATATGGATAACAGCTTCCAGATCAACGACGGTCTGCGCATTGCCCGCAAGCTGCTGCTGGAGATCAACGACAGCGGCCTGCCTGCGGCCGGTGAATTCCTGGACATGATTACGCCACAATACCTGGCAGACCTGATGAGCTGGGGCGCAATTGGTGCCCGTACCACTGAATCTCAGGTGCACCGCGAGCTGGCGTCCGGTCTCTCTTGCCCGGTGGGTTTCAAAAACGGCACTGATGGCACCATCAAGGTCGCCATTGACGCCATCAACGCAGCGGGCGCGCCGCACTGCTTCCTGTCGGTGACCAAATGGGGTCACTCCGCCATCGTTAACACCAGCGGTAACGGCGACTGCCATATCATTCTGCGCGGCGGCAAAGAGCCGAACTACAGCGCAAAACACGTGGCAGAAGTGAAGGTCGGGCTGGAAAAAGCCGGGCTGCCACCGCAGGTGATGATCGATTTCAGCCACGCCAACTCCAGCAAGCAGTTTAAAAAGCAGATGGAAGTGGGTGCAGACGTCTGTCAGCAGATTGCCGGCGGTGAGAAGGCGGTGATTGGGGTGATGATCGAAAGCCATCTGGTTGAAGGTAACCAGAATCTGGAAGGCAGCGAACCGCTGGTGTATGGCAAAAGCGTGACCGATGCCTGCATCGGCTGGGACGATACCGATACCATCCTGCGTCAGCTGGCGAATGCGGTAAAAACGCGTCGCGGCTGAATTAT
The DNA here is from genome assembly GCF_000568095.1 of Enterobacter sp. DC4. Classification (NCBI taxonomy): domain Bacteria; kingdom Pseudomonadati; phylum Pseudomonadota; class Gammaproteobacteria; order Enterobacterales; family Enterobacteriaceae; genus Enterobacter; species Enterobacter sp. DC4. Next base: position 182,836 of record NZ_AZUB01000001.1, read on the forward strand.
CAGGCACAAATAAAAAAGCGCGGAAGGCTCCGCGCTTTTTTTATGTCTGGCGAAAATTACTTCGCTTTACCCTGGTTCGCGACAGCCGCTGCTTTCGCCGCGATCTCTTCTGCGTTACCCAGATAGTAATGTTTGATTGGCTTGAAGTTTTCGTCGAACTCATACACCAGCGGTACGCCAGTTGGGATGTTCAGTTCGAGGATTTCGTCTTCACCCATGTTGTCCAGGTATTTCACCAGCGCGCGCAGGGAGTTACCGTGAGCTGCGATGATCACGCGCTCGCCGCTTTTCAGGCGTGGCAGAATGGTTTCGTTCCAGTAAGGCACAACGCGGTCGATGGTCAGCGCCAGGCTCTCGGTGGTTGGCAGCTCAGCGTCGGTCAGCTTCGCGTAACGCGGGTCGTGGCCCGGGTAACGCTCGTCATCTTTGGTCAGCTCTGGCGGGGTGATTGCGAAGCCGCGACGCCACTGTTTAACCTGCTCGTCGCCATATTTCTCAGCGGTTTCCGCTTTGTTCAGACCCTGCAGCGCACCGTAGTGACGTTCGTTCAGTTTCCAGGACTTCTCAACCGGCAGCCAGGCCTGATCCAGTTCGTCCAGCACGTTCCACAGGGTGTGGATGGCACGTTTCAGCACAGAGGTGTAAGCAAAATCAAAGCTGAAGCCTTCTTCCTTCAGCAGTTTACCTGCTGCTTTTGCTTCGCTTACGCCTTTCTCAGACAGATCAACGTCGTACCAACCGGTAAAGCGGTTTTCGTTGTTCCACTGGCTTTCGCCGTGACGCACCAGGACCAGCTTAGTTATAGCCATCTCTTACTCCTCAAGCATTTTTAGAATGATAACAATTCTCATTATATTGCCGTGGCCGTGCCACCAGCAACGCTTAACCCTAACCATAGCGAAAATAGTCTCTGAGTGTAAGATGCTTGTGAATCCAGGGTTATGATTTTGTCTGCGATCGGCGCTATTTTCAGCAAGGCGCGCAGAAAAAAGCCCTCCGATGGGAGGGCTGGAAATCAATGCGGAATAAAATGATACTCTGTGACGCTAACGTACTCTTTACCCGGGCGCAGCACGCAGTCCGGCTGCGGCCATTCCGGATGGTTCGGGCTGTCCGGCAGGAACTCGCTCTCCAGCGCCAGACCTTGCCAGTCGCTATACTCTTCGTGTTCGCGCGCCGTTGTGCCGCCGAGATAGTTACCTGAGTAGAACTGCAGGGCAGGGGCAGTGGTATACACCGTCATCTGCAGCTTCTCATCCGCAGACCAGACCTGCGCGGCAGGTTGTTTCACATCACCTTTGGCCTGTAGCAGGAACGCGTGGTCGTAGCCTTTCACCTTGCGCTGATCGTCATCGCTCAGGAAATCCTGGGCGATCGTTTTCGCGCTGCGGAAGTCAAAGCTGGTGCCGCTCACGTCTTTGAGGCCCTGATGCGGAATGCCCATCTCGTCAACCGGCAGCCAGGCATCCGCCAGGATCTGCAGCCTGTGGTTACGCACGTCGCACTGGTTACCGTCCAGATTAAAGTACGCGTGATTGGTCAGGTTGACCGGACACGGCTTGTCGACCGTCGCACGGTATTCAATGGCGATACGGTTGTCGTCGGTCAGCGTAAAGCGCGCGGACGCGATAAGGTTCCCCGGGAAGCCCTGATCGCCGTCAGGCGAATCCAGCGAGAACAGCACTTCCCCGTCGTTTTGACGAACAATCTTCCAGCGGCGTTTATCAAACCCGTCCGGTCCGCCGTGCAGCTGGTTCTCACCCTGGCTTGGAAGCAGGGTGTACTGGACGCCGTCGAGCTCAAAACGGCTCTTCGCGATTCGGTTAGCATAGCGCCCAACGGACGCGCCCAGATAGGCGGACTGATTGACGTACTGCTCAGGCGAGGCGCAGCCCAGCAGAGTCTCGCGCACGCTGCCGTCCGGCATTGGTACGCGGGCAGAAAGAAGGGTAGCACCCCAGTCCATCACCGTAACGACCATCCCCGCGCTGTTGCGCAGGGTTAACAGGCGATACGGCAGACCATCCGGTGCAAGAGTAGGTGTTTCGTTTAGCACTGTCCGGCTCCTTGTGATGCTTTGCAAACATAGAAGGTTTCTTTGATACCTGTTTTTGCTTCGTACTGCTTCGCCACGGCATCCTGTACGGCAGGAACCAGCTCTTCAGGCACCAGCGCAACGACGCAGCCGCCAAAACCGCCGCCCGTCATGCGCACGCCACCTTTGTCGCCGATGGTGGCTTTGACGATGTCCACCAGGGTGTCGATCTGTGGAACGGTGATTTCAAAATCATCGCGCATGGAGGCGTGAGATTCCGCCATCAGCTCACCCATACGTTTCAGGTCACCTTTCGCCAGCGCGGAGGCGGCTTCAACGGTACGGGCATTTTCCGTCAGCACGTGACGAACGCGCCTGGCGACGACCGGATCCAGCTCGTGCGCCACTTTGTTAAATTCATTGAGCGTTACGTCGCGCAGGGCGGGCTGCTGGAAGAAGCGGGCACCGGTTTCGCACTGTTGGCGGCGGGTGTTGTACTCGCTGCCCACCAGCGTGCGCTTAAAGTTGCTGTTGATGATTACCACAGCCGCGCCTTTTGGCAGGGGAACGGCTTTTGTGCCCAGCGAGCGGCAGTCGATCAGCAGCGCGTGTTCTTTTTTGCCCAGTGCGGAGATCAGCTGGTCCATAATGCCGCAGTTACAGCCCACGAACTGGTTTTCCGCTTCCTGACCATTCAGGGCGATTTGCGCGCCATCCAGCGGCAAATGATAAAGCTGCTGGAACACCGTACCCACGGCGACTTCCAGAGACGCAGAGGAGCTTAAGCCCGCACCCTGTGGCACGTTGCCGCTGATCACTAAATCTGCACCGCCAAAGTTTTTGTTACGCTTCTGCAGATGCTTCACCACGCCGCGCACGTAGTTTGACCACTGCTGGCTGTCGTGCGTCACAATCGGGGCATCGAGGGAAAACGCGTCCGTCTCATTACCGTAATCCGCTGCAATCACGCGAACCTGGCGGTCGTCGCGCTTCGCACAGCTGATCACCGTCTGGTAATCGATGGCGCACGGCAGGACGAAACCGTCGTTATAGTCGGTGTGTTCACCAATCAGGTTGACGCGGCCAGGGGCCTGGATAACGTGGGTGGCAGGGTAGCCAAATTTTTCAGCAAACAGGGATTGTGTTTTATCTTTCAGACTCATTTTTTTAGACTCCTGATTCGCGATAGTGGACGTCGCTAACGGCACGCAGACGTTCTGCCGCCTGTTCCGCCGTCAGGTCACGCTGGGTTTCCGCCAGCATTTCATAGCCCACCATAAATTTACGCACCGTCGCAGAGCGCAGCAGCGGCGGATAGAAATGGGCGTGCAGCTGCCAGTGTAGATTCTCTTCGCCGTTAAACGGGGCGCCGTGCCAGCCCATGGAGTACGGGAAGGAGCACTGGAACAGGTTGTCGTAACGACTGGTCAGTTTTTTCAGCGCCAGAGCAAGGTCGTCGCGCTGCGCGTCGCTGAGTTCGGTGATGCGCTGTACGTGCGCTTTCGGCAGCAGCAGCGTTTCAAACGGCCAGGCAGCCCAGTAAGGCACGACGGCCAGCCAGTGTTCGGTTTCCACCACGGTGCGGCTGCCGTCGGCCAGCTCACGGCGGGTGTAATCGACCAGCATTGGGGAACCGTTTTCCGCGTAATACGCTTTTTGCAGACGATCTTCACGCTCGGCTTCGTTAGGCAGGAAGCTGTTCGCCCAGACCTGGCCATGCGGATGCGGGTTGGAGCAGCCCATAGCCGCGCCTTTGTTTTCGAACACCTGCACCCACGGGTAAGTTTGACCCAGCTCGGCGGTTTGCGCCTGCCAGGTGCTTACCACCTCTTTCAGCGCATCCACGCTCAGCTCCGGCAGTGTTTTGCTGTGATCGGGGGAGAAGCAGATCACGCGGCTGGTACCGCGCGCGCTTTCGCAGCGCATCAGCGGATCGTGGCTTTCCGGTGCGTCCGGGGTGTCGGTCATCAGGGCGGCAAAATCGTTTGTGAAGACGAAGGTGCCTTTGTAGTCCGGGTTTTTATCCCCGGTGACGCGCGTGTTGCCCGGACAGAGGAAGCAGACCGGGTCGTGCTGTGGCAGCGTTTGTTTCGCAGGCGTTTCCTGCGCCCCCTGCCAGGGGCGCTTGGCGCGATGCGGAGAAACCAAAATCCATTGCCCGCTTAACGGGTTAAAGCGACGATGCGGATGATCGACGGGATTAAATTGCGTCATGACGGATCCTTAGTCCGGATAGCCCTGCGGGTGGCGTGACTGCCAGTGCCAGGTATCCTGTGCCATTTCATCAAGCGTGCGCGTCACACGCCAGTTAAGCTCTTTGTCGGCTTTGGTGGCATCGGCCCAGTAAGCAGGCAGGTCGCCATCACGACGCGGTGCGAAGTGGTAGCTCACCGGCTTACCGCAGGCTTTGCTGAAGGCGTTAACCACGTCCAGCACGCTGCTGCCGACCCCGGCGCCGAGGTTGTAAATATGCACGCCCGGCTTGTTGGCCAGCTGCTGCATCGCGGCAACGTGGCCGTCGGCCAGATCCATGACGTGGATGTAGTCACGCACGCCGGTGCCGTCTTCGGTAGGGTAGTCATTGCCAAAAATCGCCAGCGAGTCGCGGCGACCCACGGCAACCTGCGCGATATACGGCATCAGGTTGTTCGGGATGCCCTGCGGATCTTCACCCATATCGCCGGACGGATGCGCGCCGACCGGGTTGAAGTAGCGCAGCAGCGCGATGCTCCACTCCGGCTGGGCTTTTTGCAGGTCGGTCAGGATCTGCTCCACCATCAGTTTGCTCTTGCCGTACGGGCTTTGCGGTGTCCCGGTTGGGAAGCTTTCAACGTAAGGGATTTTGGGTTGATCGCCGTAGACGGTAGCCGAAGAGCTAAAGATGAAGTTTTTGACGTTGGCCGCACGCATGGCGGAGATGAGACGCAGAGTACCGTTGACATTGTTGTCGTAATACTCGAGCGGTTTCGCAACGGATTCACCGACCGCTTTCAGACCTGCGAAGTGGATCACCGCTTCGATGGCGTGGTCGTGAAGGATCTCGGTCATCAGCGCTTCGTTGCGGATGTCGCCTTCTACAAAAGTCGGTTGTTTACCGCCAAGACGTTCAATCACAGGCAGCACGCTGCGCTTACTATTGCACAGGTTGTCGAGGATGATGACGTCGTGACCGTTTTGCAGCAGTTGCACGCAGGTATGACTACCTATGTAACCGCTACCACCTGTTACCAGAACTCGCATATTTCGCTCCATTGGGCTTATGGTATGTAATAACCATAGCATAACAGAGACGCGAAAAGTGTGACATGGGATAAAATAGTGGAATCGTTTACACTGTTTTTAAAGTCCGATTATCAGCCGCTGTGGGGCATTGTAGATCAACGGGATAGCAATGTCTTAGTGCAGGTTATCTGAAAAACGGAGGGCGGTGCCCTCCGGGGGTTAATCGATTTTGCTTTGCAGATAACGATACTGCTCACCGTCCGGAACAAACTCCAGCCGATGGGTGATGCAGGAGGGGGCATCTTCGGCATGGTGTGAAACGAAAAGCAGCTGCGTTTCACCTTCGCTAATCAGCACGTCCACAAAGCGGCGGATAAGCTGTCGGTTCAGCGGATCGAGTCCCTGCAGCGGTTCGTCGAGGATCAGCAGCGTAGGGTGTTTTACCAGCGCGCGAACGATCAGGGCCAGACGCTGCTGCCCCCACGACAGACTATGAAACGGTGCGTCAGCGACCCGGTTGTCCATGCCAAGGATATCCAGCCACTGCTGGGCCAGCTTGTGCTGTTTGTCCGACACCGCCTGATAAATACCGATGGAATCAAAATAGCCGGAGAGGATCACGTTGCGTACCGTGGTACTGACCCGGTAATCCAGATGCAGGCTGCTGCTGACATAGCCGATATGTTTTTTAATATCCCAGATGGTTTCGCCGCTGCCGCGACGCCGACCGAACAGCGTCAGATCGTTGCTATAGCCCTGCGGGTGATCGCCTGTGATGAGGCTCAGCAGCGTTGATTTTCCCGCGCCGTTAGGGCCGACGATCTGCCAGTGCTCGCCCGGATTGACCGTCCAGCTGAGGCTGTTAAGGATCGGGCGATCGTCATAAGAGACCATCCCGTCACGCAGCACGATGCGCGGCTGGTGGGGGTCAAGCGCATGGCGGGCCGAAGGGGCGTCAGGTTCCGGAAGAGTAATACCGTCGAGCTGTTCGCTGTGCGCGAGCTGGGCAATGAGCGCCTGCTTAAGCAGTGCGGTTTTTTCGCCGGTCTCGGTCAGGTTACAGTCGGCCAGTACGCCCGCGTGCTGGATAAAGTCCGGAATTTCATCGAAGCGGTTAAGTACCAGCACCAGGGTATATCCCTGCCGATTAAGCGACTCCAGAAGAGCAGCAAGCTGCGCACGGGACTGCACGTCAAGACCGTCGAACGGTTCGTCCAGAATAAGAAGGTCAGGCTCGCTCATCAGCGCCTGACAAAGCAGCGTTTTCCGCGTCTCGCCGGTCGAAAGGTATTTAAAGCGCCGGTTCAGCAGGGCGGTGATACCGAACCGTTCTGCCAGGCGCTGACAGCGGGCGGGGTCTTTCACCTCATCCTGAATAATTTCTGCCGTCGTACGGCCGGTATCGTCTTCGCCAGGGCTGAGTAAATCGGTGTTGTTGCGCTGCCACTCGTCGCTGACCAGCTTTTGCAGTTGTTCAAACGACAGGCGCGTCAGGCGCGTAAAGGTGCTCTGGTATTCGCCCTTGAGGAGGTTGAGCTCGCCGGCCAGCGCGCGGGCCAGCGCAGATTTACCGCTGCCGTTAGTGCCGACAAACGCCCAGCTTTCACCTGCGCGTATTGTCAAATCAGCAATCGTCAGCGTTCGGACATCGCTAAGACGAAACGTGCCTTGCGAAATATGCAATGATGACATGATTTATCCCTGTTTTTGCAGCAATAGATATCAGGGATACGCACTGTCGGCGCGATTGTCAATGTGCTCAGCATAATGTGGCGATAATCACCCGATCTGCGTTGAACCAGGCGGTGACGACAGTACCTTCTTCTAAACCGTCCGCCTCGCTAAGCGGTATTGTCGCGCAAAGCCGTTGCCCGTCTGCCAGGGTCATCAGCACTTCGCACTGCGCCTGGCCGCGTTCGATATGGCTAATTGCGCCCTGCAACTGGTTATCTGCTGCCTTTGCGGTGTCGGGATCGCGCGTGATATTGACCCACGGTGCTTTCAGCAGCACCAGCACCTCTTTCCCTTCGTCCAGCTCAAGGCGCTCTGCACTCTGCGCCGTTATGGCGGCTTTCAGACGGGTAGTCCCATCGGCAAGCAGGATTTCAATATGCTGCTGTACCTGGAGATTATCGCGCGCCGTCACCGTGCCAAACCACTGGTTGCGGGCGCTGGTTTGTAACGAGAAGCGGGAAATGGCGGCCAGCAAACTGTCCAGCGGAACGTCGTCGTCGTCGCTCAACACATCAAACGCTTTTTGCTGGATCCGGGCCAGCAGATCGTAAAGCTGAATAAGACGCTGACCGTAACGTGTCACGATTGCACCGCCGCCGCCTTTGCCGCCCGTGGCTCTGTCTACCAGCGGCTGTTCGCTCAGGGTGTTCATCTCGTTGATGGCGTCCCAGGCGCTTTTATAGCTGATGCCCGCGTTTTTCGCCCCCTGGCTAATCGAGCCTGTTTGTTCTATTTGTTTAAGCAGGGCGATACGTCGCGGATCGGCGAAAAGCTTTTGCTGAAGTCGGAGTGTGAGAAGAATTTCGGCCTGCATAACAGTGTCCTGGCAAAAAGAGTATTGTGACCCAAATGGTGCAGGGCGCAAAGGGTACCGCACAAAAGGGGATGTTTTTCTCACTTGAAAGGGTAGAATAAGCTATTCACAATATCTGGAGAAAACCATGTTAGAGTTGTTGAAAAGTCTGGTATTCGCCGTGATCATGGTACCAGTAGTGATGGCCATCATCCTCGGTGCCATCTACGGCCTGGGTGAAGTGTTCAACGTCTTTTCGAACATTGGTCACAGAGACCAGGCTAAAAAGCAGCATTGATTCCCCACAAAACGCCCGGCTTGTCCGGGCGTTTTGCTCTCAAGATTTTCCCGTTTTCGCCGATAATATTTAACGTATCACACCGGTTTACCTCTTCAGCGGTACGATTTAACGCTGGGATCTCCCTGACGTTACCGTTATATTAATATGTATATAACGCTACTCACAGGAGTTAAAAATGGCACGTACCTGGGTACGCCTTTTCGCAGGGGCAACGCTGACGCTTTCACTTACCGGCCACGCGCTGGCGGACGACGGTAAAATCACGGTCTTTGCGGCGGCGTCGCTGACCAACGCGCTGCAGGATATCGCGGCGGCGTATAAAAAAGAGAAAAACGTCGAGGTGGTCTCCTCTTTTGCCTCTTCCTCGACGCTGGCGCGCCAGATAGAAGCGGGCGCACCGGCGGATCTGTTCATCTCTGCCGATCAGAAGTGGATGGATTACGCGGCGGAGAAGAAAGCGATTGATGCGGCAACCCGCGAAACGCTGCTGGGGAATAGCCTGGTTGTCGTGGCGCCAAAAGCCAGCGCCCAGGCGGACATTACCATCAACAAAGAGACCAACTGGACGAGCCTGCTGAACGGTGGCCGTCTGGCGGTGGGCGATCCGGAGCACGTTCCGGCCGGCATTTATGCTAAAGAAGCGCTGCAAAAGCTGGGCGCATGGGAGACATTGTCGCCGAAGCTGGCTCCGGCGGAAGATGTCCGCGGCGCGCTGGCGCTGGTGGAACGCAACGAAGCCCCGCTGGGCATTGTGTATGGCTCTGATGCCGTTGCCAGTAAAGGTGTAAAAGTGGTCGCAACGTTCCCGGAAGACTCCCACAAGAAAGTGGAATATCCTGTTGCGATTGTTGATGGACATAAAAATGCGACCGTGACGGCCTTCCGCGATTACCTGAAGGGGCCGGAAGCGTCCGCAATCTTTAAACGTTACGGATTTACGACTCACTGATGATATTGACCGATCCTGAATGGCAGGCTGTTCTGCTGAGCCTTAAAGTCTCTTCCCTGGCGGTTGCGCTGAGTTTGCCCTTTGGGATCTTCTTTGCCTGGTTACTGGTTCGCTGTCAGTTTCCCGGCAAAACGCTGCTCGACAGCGTGCTTCATCTTCCGCTCGTGTTGCCGCCCGTGGTGGTCGGTTACCTGTTGCTGATTTCGATGGGGCGGCGCGGTTTTATCGGCGAGAAGCTCTACGACTGGTTTGGGCTGACGTTTGCGTTTAGCTGGCGCGGTGCGGTACTGGCGGCGGCGGTGATGTCATTCCCGCTGATGGTGAGGGCGATACGCCTCGCGCTGGAAGGCGTGGACATAAAGCTTGAACAGGCGGCCCGTACGCTGGGGGCCGGGCGCTGGCGCGTCTTTTTCACCATCACGCTTCCCCTGACGTTACCTGGGATTATTGTCGGGACGGTGCTGGCCTTCGCCCGCTCGCTGGGCGAGTTTGGCGCGACCATCACGTTTGTGTCGAACATCCCCGGCGAGACGCGAACCATCCCGTCGGCGATGTATACTCTGATTCAAACGCCGGGCGGTGAAGGCGCGGCGGCGCGTCTGTGTATTATTTCAATTGTGCTGGCGCTGGCATCGCTAATGGTGTCTGAATGGCTGGCGCGGCTCAGCCGTGAGCGGATGGGGAAATAAGCATGCTGGAACTTCATTTCACCCAGACGCTGGGAAACCATACCCTGACGCTTAACGAGACGCTGCCGGCAAGCGGCATCACCGCCATCTTTGGCGTGTCGGGGGCGGGAAAAACGTCGCTGATTAATGCCATCAGCGGTCTGAGCCGCCCGCAGTCAGGCCGTATTGTCCTGAATGACCGCGTCCTGAATGACGTGGAGAATAAAGTTTACCTCTCGCCGGATAAGCGCCGCATCGGCTATGTTTTCCAGGACGCGCGATTATTCCCGCACTACAGCGTGCGCGGCAACCTGCGTTACGGCATGGCGAAAAGCATGGCCGGGCAGTTTGATAAGCTGGTGACGCTTTTAGGCATTGAACCTCTGCTCGACAGGCTGCCTTCCTCGCTTTCCGGCGGAGAAAAACAGCGCGTGGCGATTGGCCGCGCGTTGCTGACCGCACCCGAACTGCTGCTGCTCGACGAACCGCTGGCCTCGCTGGATATTCCGCGTAAACGTGAACTTCTGCCTTATCTACAGCGCCTGACGCGGGAAATTAATATTCCGATGCTCTACGTCAGCCATTCGCTGGATGAGATCCTCCACCTGGCCGACAAGGTGCTGGTGCTGGAAGAGGGCCGCGTCAAGGCCTTCGGCAACCTGGAAGAGGTGTGGGGCAGCAGCGTAATGCACCCGTGGTTACCCCGGGAACAGCAGAGCAGCATCCTGAAAGTGAGCGTGCTGGAACACCACCCGCACTATGCGATGACCGCCCTGGCGCTGGGTGATCAGCATCTTTGGGTCAATAAGATTGATAAACCGTTACAATCCGTACTGCGAATTCGCATTCAGGCGTCGGACGTCTCGCTGGTGCTGCAACCACCGTTGCAAACCAGTATTCGAAATATTCTGCGCGCCAAAGTCGCGGAGTGTTTTGATGATAACGGGCAGGTGGAAGTGAAGCTTGAAGTGGGAAGCAGAACGCTCTGGGCGCGCATCAGCCCGTGGGCCAGGGATGAGTTAGGGATCAAACCCGGCCTGTGGCTTTACGCGCAAATTAAGAGCGTCTCGATTACCGCCTGATTACAACAGGTGGGTATAAATGTACTGCGCGATGCTGTCGGTGGTGTTGTCGCCGATCACCACGTTAGCACGCGCTTTGACCGCGTCGTCGGCATTGCCCATCGCCACGCCGGTACCGGCGGCTTCCAGCATGCTGATGTCGTTGTAGTTGTCGCCGAAGGCGATCACATCCCGCATCGACCAGCCTTTTGATTCCACAAACTGCGTCAGACGCTTGCCTTTGCTGTTGCCTTTACGGGCAATGTCCACCTGGTCATGCCAGGACCATTCGCACTCCAGACCCAGCGTCTGTTCCACGTGTTTTGCGAAGGCATTCAGTTTGGTGGTGTCTTCATCCGTCAGGGCGAATTTCCAGATAGCCTCAACGTCCTGGGCTGCCTGACGCAGTGAAGATACCTGAGTAAAGACCGGACGCTGCGCTTCAGGCAGGGACAACGCCCAGTTGCTGGTGCGCACCACATGGCCGGTTGGGCGCTCGTACACCATCGCGTTATCCACGTACATCAGGCCGTGAACGGCATGCTCATCCAGCAGATCAATCAGTTGCAGCGCCTGGGGAACCGGCAGCGGGTCGGATGCTAAAACCTTTTTTGCCTGATAATCATACAAATAGGTGCCATTACAACAAATTGCAGGTGTATCTAACGCCAGTGCCTGATAAAAAGGGTGAATGGCAACGTGATGTCGACCCGTTACGATAAGGAGTTGATATCCCGCTTCCTGTGCGCGTTTAAGCGCTTCCAGAGAAGAGGGGAGAAGGGTTTTTTGCGGCGTCAGTAAGGTACCGTCTAAATCCAGAGCAATCACACGCGAGGTCATCTGTTTTCCCGGGTTAATATTGAATTTACGTTTTGATGGGATGGTACACCGAGAGGCGAATGCTTCAAAACTCCTGTCGACAATTCAGCATTCACCGTCAAAAGTTAACTACTTTCATGCGCAGTGAGGAGTGAATATTCATGAAACAAACCGTTTATACCGCCAGTCCTGAAAGCCAGCAGATCCACGTCTGGCGTTTAAATACCGAAGGGACACTCACGCTGGTTCAGGTTGTTGATGTGCCAGGCCAGGTGCAACCGATGGTCATCAGCCCGGATAAACGTTTCTTGTACGTGGGTGTGCGCCCGGAGTTCCGCGTGCTGGCCTATCGCATTTCTCCGGACGATGGCGCGCTGACGTACACTGCCGAAGCACCACTGCCGGGCAGCCCAACCCATATCTCTACCGATCGTAAAGGCAACTTTGTCTTCAGCGGCTCCTACAACGCGGGCTGCGTCAGCGTAACGCGTCTGGAAAATGGCATTCCGGTCGACACCGTGGATGTGGTGGAAGGGCTTGAAGGCTGCCACTCGGCGAATATCACGCCGGATAACCGCACGCTGTGGGTGCCTGCGCTGAAGCAGGATCGCATCTGCCTGTTCACCCTGAGCGACGATGGTCACCTGGTGGCGCAGAATCCTGCCGAAGTGACTACCGTTGAAGGCGCGGGTCCGCGCCATATGGTCTTCCATCCGAACCAGCAATACGCCTACGTGGTGAACGAACTGAACAGCTCAGTGGACGTGTGGGAACTGAAAGATCCTAACGGCCAAATTGAGTGCGTGCAGACGCTGGACATGATGCCGTCTGACTTCTCCGACACCCGCTGGGCGGCGGATATTCACATTACGCCAGATGGCCGTCATCTGTACGCCTGTGACCGTACCTCCAGCCTGATTACCGTGTTTAGCGTTTCCGAAGACGGCAGCGTGCTGGCGGTTGAAGGCTTCCAGCCGACGGAAACCCAGCCGCGCGGCTTTAATATCGATCACAGCGGCAAATTCCTGATTGCGGCGGGGCAGAAATCCCACCACATCGCGCTGTATGAAATTAAAGGCGAGCAGGGTCTGCTGGAAGAGAAAGGGCGTTACGCGGTCGGCCAGGGGCCAATGTGGGTCGTGGTAAACGCTCACTAAGCGGCTAAAACAAAAAACCTCGCGGATGCGAGGTTTTTTTATGCCCGGTGGTTGCCGGGTGAGCACATCAAAACGTAACCAACATGGTCATCATAATGTCGACTCAAGGCGAAGTAAACGCATCGTCAACGAAGGACAAAGAACACAGAATGATTATCGGTTGTTATTTTTAAAATAATCAGTTACTTAGAAGTATTTTCTTTATAAATTCCTAAACTGATCTTATCTGTTTTTATGTACAGTAGTGATTTGATATCATTCTGTCCGTTGGCTTGATGTGTTGCAGTTCCGCAATTCAGGATCCGTATTCAGTCCTGGCTGTCGGGTGGTGCCGACAGTGCCTAAACTGCGGGGCACATCAAAACATAACCAACACACCTCTGGTGACAGGCAGCGGAAAGGTAAATCAGGGGAGAAGTGCTCTATACCAAAGGAGTGGCGTATGAGCGGTGTGGAATGGGCAATTCTGTTCCTGCAACTCATGGTTGCGATTATGCAACTATTGGATGCGTATCTTAAGTTTGGAGCCTGACGCATTCAGTCGCAGTAAAAAGGGGGATTAAACTCCCCCTTTTACTCTCATCTTATTACTGCTTCGGCTCAGCAACCACTTTGCTACCCAGACCGCGGTTGTTGTATTCCCACATGCGGTTGAAGTTAGCGTCGTTCAGGTTGCGCTGCACGTTCCCTTTATCATCCATCGCACCGGTATTGCCGGAGAACGGACGTTTGGAGATTGCTGCATCAGCCCACGGCTTCGCCATGTTGAAGCCTTCGTTGATCACGCTGTCGCGGATCACGACCTGGCCGTTAGTGGCAGAGTCCACGTCCAGGGAACGTCCCAGCTGCGCCACACCGTCACCGGCAGCATTAAAGCGGCTGTTCACGGCCAGGAAGCCGTAGAAGAGGTTAGACTGGGTTGCTGGAGCAAATACGTAACCTTCCTGCTGAGTACGTGAGTTCACCACGCGGAAATCGGTGTTATCAAACACCACCGCGCCGCGACCGGACACCAGATCCACGTCACCTTCAACGTAGCTGTTGGTCACCAGGGTACGGGTCAGGCGGTTATTCTGCAGGGCGTTCTGCACGCCGCTGTTGGTCACGAAGAAGGTGTTCTGACGGCCCAGAATGTTGACGTTGTTAATCTGCACCTGGTCACCATCGCTACGCAGCGCAACGGCCTGGTGGTTACCGGCATCAACGCTGTCGCCCAGGGTATTCTGGATGGTCAGGTTCTGCAGCTGCAGACCGTTATTCTGAGACCAGAACACCGCTGAGCACATCACGCCAATGGTGGCGGAACGCTTGCTCTGGCAGTTATCAAACATGTACCACGCCGGTTTACCCGGCATATATTTACCGGCCGGGTTCACCAGGTGACGCCAGGTGTTGCTGTCGATTTCGGAATCAATCGCCAGGCCAATTTTTACGTCGATAGCTTTTTCGCCCAGACCGTAAAGCGTAATGCTGCCTGGTGCGGCCGGAACATACACGGTGCCTTCATATTCACCTGGCAGGATCGCGATGTACTGGCGAGACGCGCTGTGTTTAGTGATGGCAGCATCAACCGCGGCCTGAATAGAGGTATGCGTTACGCCCTGCGCACCCGCCGGGCCTACCACGAAGTCAGGCGGTTTAGGCAGGTTAATAGACGACGGGGTCCACGGCGCAGCGTTAGGATCCATCGCTGAGAAGTAGTGCGCACGGTCGAAGTTCTTCGCTTCATCAGCGGACAAAATCGGGCGGGAGGCGGTACCGGGCGCTACCTGCTCAGAAGGTCGCTGATCCGGTGGGGTTGAACTGCATGCGGATAAGGTCACGCCAAAGGCGAGTGCTAACGCCAGACGGGAAATCCTGGAAATGTTCAAGGTGAAGCTCCTGGGTATGCAAGTCTTTACGGGATAGACGAAATAGCCTGCTTTTTTATACTAAGTTGAGCGAAACGGGAAGATAAAAAGGGTAAAAGTTGCATTTTTAGCCCCGGAGCCGCAGGTAAGTGATCACAAATAAATAACATTTTCCACAAAGTCGGTTGACAGCAGGCAACAGATGAAAATAAATGTCTATACAACCTATGACAAGTGGAATGCCCATGCAGCAGATTCATCCCGACGATGTAATATGGCGAAATGCGCGACTGGCGACGATGGTGCCGGACGTCTCTGCGCCCTATGGACTGAAAGAGCAACATGCCCTGGTCGTGCGCGGCCACACCCTTCTGGCCGTGATCCCTGAATCTGACATTCCTGCCGGACACCCTCACTGTGTCGATCTCCAGGGGCGTCTGGTCACGCCTGGCCTGATTGACTGCCATACCCACCTGGTGTTTGGCGGCGATCGCGCGGCGGAGTGGGAGCAGCGTCTGAACGGCGTCTCTTATCAAACCATCAGCGCCCAGGGGGGCGGGATTAACGCGACCGTGACGGCGACGCGCAGCAGCTCACCCGAAACCCTGCTTAAGCTGGCGCAGCAGCGGCTTCAGCGACTGATGAATGAAGGCGTCACTACGGTTGAAATCAAGTCGGGATACGGTCTAAACCCCGAGGCCGAAGAGAAGATGCTGCAGGTTGCCCGCCAGCTGAGCCTCAATAATCCGATCGATATCAGCCCAACGCTGCTGGCGGCCCATGCGGTTCCGCCGGAATACCGACAGGATCCAGATGCGTATATCACGCTGGTCTGTGAGCAGATATTGCCCGCGCTGTGGCAGAAAGAGTTATATGAAGCAGTAGACGTGTTCTGCGAAAACGTCGGCTTTACCCCGTCGCAAACCGAGCGCCTCTTTCAGGCGGCCACCGAGCTCGGCATCCCGGTGAAAGGACATGTCGAACAGCTGTCGAATCAGGGCGGTGCGGCGCTGGTCAGCCGGTATAAGGGACTCTCCGCCGATCATATCGAATATCTTGACGACGCAGGCGTTCAGGCGATGGTGGAAAGCGGCACGGTTGCGGTCCTGTTGCCGGGGGCGTTCTATTTTCTGCAGGAGCGCCAGCGTCCGCCGGTTGAACAGCTCAGAAAACAGGGTGTGCCGATGGCGGTCGCCACCGACTACAACCCCGGCACCAGCCCGTTTGCCAGCCTGCACCTGGCGATGAACATGGCCTGCGTCCAGTTCGGCCTGACGCCGGAAGAGGCCTGGGCTGGCGTGACGCGACACGCGGCGCAGGCGCTGGGGCGTGGTGCAACCCACGGACAGCTGCGGGCCGGGTTTGTCGCCGATTTTATCGTCTGGGATGCTCACCATCCGGTTGAGATGGTCTACGAGCCGGGACGCAATCCGCTGTATCAACGTATTTTCCGTGGGGAGGCAGTATGAGGTTATGGCGGCCCGTAGCCGAAACGGTCTGGCAGGGGCGCGACGACAGCGCCGAGGCCAGCAATGCGACGCGCATTTTCCAGACGATAAAGCAGCAGGGGCAGTTCACGCCGCTTTCATCCGGCATCGCGCTGATAGGCTTTGAATGTGATGCAGGGGTAAAACGCAATCAGGGCAGGCCCGGCGCCGTGCAGGCGCCTGATATGCTGCGAAAGGCGCTGGCGAATATGGCAAGCCATCAGGGACACGATCGGCTGGCGGATATGGGCTCGGTTTACGTTGAAGGCGACGAGCTGGAAGCGGCACAGCAGGCGTTAAGCGATGCCGTTACGGCCTGTCAGCAGTCCGGAATGCGTACGCTGGTCTTTGGTGGTGGGCACGAAACCGCCTGGGCACATGGTCGGGGCGTTCTTGACGCGTTCCCTAACGAGCGCGTGGCGGTGATCAACCTTGATGCGCATCTTGACCTGCGCAAGGCCGACCATGCCACGTCCGGCACCCCGTTTCGTCAGCTGGCGCATTACTGCGATGAGCGCGGGCGGGCATTTCAGTACGCCTGCTTTGGCGTGAGCCGGGCGGCGAACACGCAGGCGCTGTGGGATGAGGCTGAACGCCTGAACGTCACGCTGGTGGAAGATCTCCATTTCAGGCGCGATGCGCTATCTTCGCTGGAAAAAGTGCTGGCGCAGGCTGACCGTATCTACCTGACGATCGATCTGGACGTCCTGCCCGCCAGCGAAATGCCTGCCGTTTCCGCTCCGGCTGCGTTAGGCATACCGGCACTGGATCTTCTGCCGGTTATCGAACAAATCTGCCGTAGCGGTAAGCTACAGGCCGCCGATCTGGTAGAGTTTAACCCGCAGTACGATCGGGACGGACAGGGCGCAAAGCTTGCCGCCCGTCTGGCCTGGCAAATTGCTCACTGGTGGGCATAACACTATTCAAGGAGTTACGATGTTTTCACGCTCACCTCTGCCGCAGTCGAGCCCTCCCGCGCCTTTCTACGAAAAGGTGAAGCAGGCGATCAGCGAAAAAATCGCCACCGGCGTCTGGCGGCCGCACGATCGCATTCCCTCGGAGGCCGAGCTGGTGGCGCAGTTTGGTTTTAGCCGGATGACCGTTAACCGGGCGCTGCGCGAGCTGACCGACGAAGGGCTTCTGGTGCGCCTGCAGGGCGTGGGGACATTTGTGGCGGAACCGAAAGGGCAATCCGCCCTGTTTGAAATCCGCAGTATTGCCGATGAGATAACCTCGCGTAATCACCAGCACCGCTGTGAGGTACTGGTGCTCGAAGAGACCCAGGCCAGCGCCGAGCAGGCGGTAGAGCTGAATGTCAAAGAAGGTAGCCGGATCTTCCACTCGGTTATGGTGCATTTTGAGAACGACATTCCGGTGCAGATTGAAGATCGCTGCGTGAATGCTGAACGGATACCAGACTATCTGAACCAGGATTACACCCAGACGACGCCGCACGCCTATCTCTCGCTCGTCGCACCGCTGACGGAAGGGGAGCACATTGTGGAGGCCGTGCGCGCCACGCCGCAGGAGTGCGAGCGGCTGCGCATTAAAGAGCACGATCCGTGCCTGCTAATTCGCCGTCGAACCTGGTCCTCGTCGCACATTGTGTCGCATGCCCGACTGCTTTTCCCGGGGAACCGTTACCGGCTGCAGGGCCACTTTATGTCATAAGTTTTAAAAGCGTGATAGCTAACGCAATATAACAAAATTGTATCTTTTTTGTTAAAACTGACCTTGTGTGTGCTTGTCTATACAAGTATATCTAAATGCATCACTGTCCCGTATGAGGAGCACACAATGTCGTCAGGTAAATACCGCCAGCAGGATGTCCGCGCCGCGCGCGGCACCACTCTCACCGCCAAAAGCTGGCTCACCGAAGCCCCGCTGCGTATGTTGATGAACAACCTTGATCCTGAGGTGGCGGAGAACCCCCACGAGCTGGTGGTCTACGGCGGCATAGGCCGCGCCGCGCGCAACTGGGAATGCTATGACGCAATTGTAAAATCCCTGACCGAACTCGAACATGACGAAACCCTGCTGGTGCAGTCCGGCAAGCCGGTGGGCGTGTTCAAAACGCACAAAAACGCGCCGCGCGTGCTGATCGCCAACTCTAACCTCGTGCCGCACTGGGCCACCTGGGAACACTTCAACGAACTGGACGCGAAAGGGCTGGCGATGTATGGCCAGATGACCGCGGGTAGCTGGATCTATATCGGCAGTCAGGGGATTGTGCAGGGCACCTACGAAACCTTCGTGGAAGCCGGTCGCCAGCACTATAACGGTTCGCTGAAAGGCCGCTGGGTACTGACCGCGGGTCTCGGTGGGATGGGCGGTGCGCAGCCGCTGGCCGCCACGCTTGCCGGCGCGTGCTCGCTCAATATTGAATGCCAGCAGAGCCGCATTGATTTCCGCCTGCGTACCCGTTACGTCGACGAACAGGCAACCGATCTGGATGATGCGCTGGCGCGCATCAAAAAATACACGTCTGAAGGCAAAGCGGTGTCGATTGCCCTGTGCGGCAACGCGGCAGACATTCTCCCGCAGCTCGTCGCCCGAGGCGTACGCCCGGATCTGGTTACCGACCAGACCAGCGCCCATGACCCGCTGCACGGTTACCTGCCAAAAGGCTGGACGTGGGAAACCTACCAGCAAAAAGCGGAAACCGATCCGGAAGGCACAGTGCTTGCCGCGAAACGCTCCATGGCGGAACACGTCTCCGCGATGCTGGCCTTCAGCCAGATGGGCATTCCGACCTTTGATTACGGCAACAACATTCGCCAGATGGCGAAAGAGATGGGCGTGAATAACGCCTTCGACTTCCCGGGCTTCGTTCCTGCCTATATTCGCCCGCTGTTCTGCCGCGGCATCGGTCCGTTCCGCTGGGTTGCCCTGTCCGGTGACCCGGAGGATATCTACAAAACCGACGCCAAAGTGAAGGAGATCGTCGCCGACGACGAACACCTGCACCGCTGGCTGGACATGGCCCGCCAGCGCATTAACTTCCAGGGCCTGCCGGCGCGTATCTGCTGGGTAGGGCTGGAGTGGCGGCAAAAACTCGGTCTGGCCTTCAACGAAATGGTGCGCAGCGGTGAAGTTTCCGCGCCGATCGTCATTGGCCGCGACCACCTGGACTCCGGCTCCGTTGCCAGCCCGAACCGCGAAACCGAAGCCATGCGCGACGGCTCGGATGCGGTCTCCGACTGGCCGCTGCTGAACGCTCTGCTCAATACCGCGAGCGGCGCGACCTGGGTATCGCTGCACCACGGCGGCGGCGTGGGGATGGGCTTCTCCCAGCATTCCGGGATGGTCATCGTCTGCGACGGAACCGATGAAGCCGCCGCGCGTATCGCTCGCGTACTCCACAACGACCCGGCAACCGGCGTGATGCGTCACGCGGATGCGGGTTATGAGATTGCCATTGACTGTGCCAAAGAGCAGGGCCTTAACCTGCCGATGATCCCTGCCACACAAGGAAAGCATGAATGAACGCATTAACACTCACTCCCGGCTCGCTGACGCTCAAACAGCTGCGTAACGTCTGGCGTAAACCGGTCACCCTTTCGCTTGATGAAAGCGCGCACGCGGCCATTAATGACAGCGTTGCCTGTGTGGAAGCCATTGTGGCCGAAGGGCGCACCGCCTACGGGATTAACACCGGCTTTGGGCTGCTGGCGCAGACCCGCATCGCGACGCACGATCTGGAAAACTTACAGCGTTCGCTGGTGCTGTCGCACGCGGCGGGCGTCGGCCAGCCGCTTGACGATGAGATTGTCCGTCTGATGATGGTGCTCAAAATCAACAGCCTGGCGCGCGGCTTTTCCGGCATTCGCCTGAGCGTGATTCAGGCGCTGATGGCGCTGGTCAATGCGGAAGTCTATCCGTGGATCCCGGCAAAAGGCTCTGTTGGGGCGTCCGGCGATCTTGCCCCGCTGGCGCACATGTCGCTGCTGCTGCTGGGCGAAGGCAAAGCGCGCTGGCAGGGCGAGTGGCTGCCTGCGAAAGAGGCGCTGAAAAAAGCCGGCTTAACGCCCATTACGCTGGCGGCGAAAGAGGGTCTGGCGCTGCTGAACGGCACGCAGGCATCGACCGCCTTCGCGCTGCGCGGCCTGTTTGAAGCGGAAGATCTGTTTGCCTCTGCGGTGGTGTGCGGCGCGCTGACCACCGAAGCCGTGCTGGGCTCGCGTCGCCCGTTCGATGCCCGCATCCACGAGGTGCGCGGTCAGCGTGGGCAGATTGATGCCGCCGCGATGTACCGTCACGTGCTTACCGACACCAGCGAAATTGCCGATTCACACCATAACTGCGAAAAGGTTCAGGATCCGTATTCCCTGCGCTGCCAGCCGCAGGTGATGGGCGCGTGCCTGACGCAGCTGCGCCAGGCGGCGGAGGTGCTGCTGGTCGAAGCCAACGCGGTGTCCGATAACCCGCTGGTGTTCGCCCAGGAAAACGAGGTGGTCTCCGGTGGTAACTTCCACGCCGAGCCGGTAGCGATGGCGGCGGATAATATCGCCCTGACGATTGCCGAAGTCGGCGCGTTGTCCGAGCGCCGTATCGCGCTGATGATGGATAAACATATGTCCCAGCTGCCACCGTTCCTGGTGCGTAACGGCGGGGTCAACTCGGGCTTTATGATTGCCCAGGTGACGGCCGCAGCGCTGGCAAGCGAGAACAAAGCCCTGTCGCACCCGCACTGCGTGGACAGCCTGCCAACGTCTGCAAACCAGGAAGATCACGTTTCGATGGCACCGGCTGCCGGGCGTCGTCTCTGGGAAATGGCCTCCAACACCCGCGGCGTGCTGGCGGTGGAATGGCTGGCGGCAAGTCAGGGTATCGATCTGCGTGAAGGGCTAAAATCCAGTCCGCTGCTGGAGCAGGCGCGTCATGCGCTACGCGAGCATGTATCGCACTACGATGACGACCGCTTCTTTGCGCCGGATATTGATAAGGCGATGCAGCTTCTGGAAGAAGGGCGGCTGGTGGGGCTGTTACCTGCGGTGCTGTGATTTTTACCCTCACCCTAACCCTCTCCGACAGGGAGAGGGAATTGCCAGGTTTTCTCCCTCTCCCTGTGGGAGAGGGCCGGGGTGAGGGCATCAGCCCGCACTATTACGAATACATCGCCGTAATCGACGCGCTGCCCAGCGTATGGAAATGCACGTTAAACCCGACCATCGCGCCGCTCGCCCCTTCATCGACCTCAATCTTCTCCACATCCAGCGCGTGCACCGTGAAGATATAGCGGTGGGTTTCCCCTTTTGGCGGCGCCGCGCCGCCGTAGCCCGCTTTACCGAAGTCAGTGCGCGTCTGAATGGCACCTTCAGGCAGGGCAACCAGGTCTGAACCGGAACCCTGCGGCAGGACGCGCGTGTCGGCAGGCAGGTTCGCCACAATCCAGTGCCACCAGCCGGAGCCGGTAGGCGCATCCGGGTCGTAGCAGGTCACGACAAAGCTTTTGGTGCCTGCCGGAACCTCGTCCCATGCCAGGTGTGGGGAGATATTGTCTCCCTGATATCCCATGCCGTTGAAAACGTGACGCTCCGGCAGTTTTTCGCCGTCGCGCAGATCTTTGCTGATGATTTTCATACGGTTTACCCTCGTTGATCGCTCGTTCAGCAAGTGTAATGCATAGGGTTAAATCGTGAAATGCGCGGGAATGTTAACGGCTGTTACAACCGCGTCGGTTAATTTACGCAGCTGCTCCGACGTAATGCTGTACGGCGGCATCAGGTAGATAAGCTTGCCGAAAGGCCGTACCCACACGCCCTGGTCCACGAAGAAGCGCTGTAGCGCCGCCATATTCACCGGATGGGTGGTTTCAATCACCCCGATGGCGCCCAGCACCCGCACGTCCGCCACGAAATTCGCCCCCGAGGCGGCGCTCAGCTCCGCTTTCAGCTGCGCTTCAATCGCCGCAACCTGCGTCTGCCACTCGCCGCTCTCCAGAATGGCGAGGCTTTCGCTTGCGACGGCGCAGGCGAGAGGATTACCCATAAACGTCGGACCGTGCATAAAGCAGCCTGCTTCGCCGTCGCTGATGGTGTCGGCGACCTGGCGGGTCGTGAGCGTGGCGGAAAGTGTCATGGTGCCGCCGGTCAGCGCTTTGCCGAGGCACAGAATATCCGGGGCGATACCCGCATGTTCGCAGGCAAACAGCTTGCCGGTGCGGCCAAAGCCGGTGGCGATCTCATCGGCAATCAGCAGAATGCCCTCGCGGTCGCACATCCTGCGAATACGCTTCAGCCATTCCGGGTGGTACATCCGCATTCCGCCCGCGCCCTGCACAATCGGTTCAAGAATGACGGCAGCAATCTCGTGACGATGCGCCGCCATCAGCCGCGCGAAGCCGACCATGTCCATCTCGTTCCACTCGCCGTCGAAGCGGCTCTGGGGGGCCGGGGCAAACAGGTTTTCCGGCAGATAGCCCTTCCACAGGCTATGCATGGAGTTGTCCGGATCGCACACCGACATCGCCCCGAAGGTATCCCCGTGATAGCCGTTGCGGAAGGTGAGGAACCGCTGGCGCGTTTCGCCTTTGGCGTGCCAGTACTGCAGCACCATTTTCATCGCCACTTCCACCGCCACGGAGCCGGAATCCGCCAGGAACACGCACTCCAGCGATTCAGGCGTCATCGCCACCAGGCGACGGCATAAATCCACCGCGGGCTGATGGGTGATCCCGCCGAACATCACGTGCGACATCTGGTCAATCTGCGCCTTCATCGCCGCATTCAGGCGCGGGTGGTTGTACCCGTGAATGGCCGCCCACCAGGAGGACATCCCGTCAACGAGCTGTTCGCCGCTGGCGAGGTGCAGCTCGCAGCCGAGGGCGGAGGCCACCGGATAGACGGGAAGGGGGCGGGTCGTGGAGGTGTAAGGGTGCCAGATATGCTGCTTGTCGAAGGCGAGATCGTCCTGGGTCATAATCGACTTGTAAACCATTTTGAAAAGTTTTAGGTTTACGAGTATAAACCGAACCGAAAATTAACAAAACCCTTTGGAGAAGCCCCATGGCTCACCACGCACGCTGGACGATGTCGCAAGTCACTGAATTATTCAATAAACCTTTCCTTGAGCTGATGTTCGAAGCCCAACAGGTGCATCGTCAGCACTTCGATCCTCGCCATGTTCAGGTCAGTACGCTGCTGTCGATCAAAACCGGTGCCTGCCCTGAAGACTGCAAATATTGTCCGCAGAGCGCGCGCTACAAAACCGGCCTGGAATCCGAACGGCTGATGGAAGTTGAGCAGGTGCTCGACTCGGCGCGCAAGGCGAAAAACGCCGGCTCGACCCGCTTCTGCATGGGCGCGGCGTGGAAGAACCCGCACGATCGCGACATGCCTTACCTGGAGCAGATGGTAAAAGGCGTGAAGGAGATGGGCCTCGAAGCCTGTATGACGCTCGGCACGCTGAACGACGAGCAGGCGCAGCGCCTTTCGGCGGCGGGGCTGGACTATTACAACCACAACCTCGACACCTCGCCGGAGTTTTACGGCAACATCATCACCACGCGTACCTACCAGGAGCGTCTGGATACGCTGGATAAAGTGCGTGATGCCGGAATCAAAGTGTGCTCCGGCGGTATCGTGGGCTTAGGCGAAACGGTGAAAGACCGCGCGGGCCTGCTGCTGCAGCTGGCTAACCTGCCGACCCCGCCGGAAAGCGTGCCGATCAACATGCTGGTGAAGGTCAAGGGCACGCCGCTGGCGGACAACGACGACGTGGATGCGTTTGATTTTATTCGCACCATCGCGGTGGCGCGCATCATGATGCCAACCTCTTTCGTGCGCCTCTCTGCCGGTCGCGAGCAGATGAACGAGCAGACCCAGGCCATGTGCTTTATGGCCGGAGCCAACTCCATCTTCTACGGCTGCAAGCTGCTGACCACGCCGAACCCGGAAGAGGACAAAGACGTTCAGCTGTTCCGCAAGCTGGGGCTTAACCCGCACCAGACCGAGGTACTGACGGGCGATAACGAGCAACAGCAGCAGCTGGAGCAGCAGATTTTCAACGCCGACACCGACCAGTTCTACAACGCGGCAGCCGTATGACCTGGCAGGCACGCATTAATACCGCGCTGGACGAACGCCGTGCGGCAGAGGCGTTTCGCGTTCGCAGGGTGGTGGAAAACGGCGCGGGCCGTTTTCTTACCCGTGAAGGCCTGCGGTTCTGCAATTTCTCAAGCAACGACTATCTCGGGCTGAGCCAGCATCCGGCCATTATCCGCGCCTGGCAGCAGGGCGCTGAGCGGTTTGGCGTGGGCAGCGGCGGCTCGGGACACGTCAGCGGATACACCACAGCGCATCATGCGCTGGAAGAGGAACTGGCTGACTGGCTCGGCTACCCGCGCGCGCTGCTGTTTATCTCCGGCTTTGCCGCCAACCAGGCGGTGATTACTGCCCTGATGGAAAAAGAGGACCGCATTGTCGCCGACCGCTTAAGTCACGCCTCCCTGCTGGAGGCGGCACATTTAAGCCCGGCGCAGCTGCGCCGCTTTGCTCATAACGATGCGGGACAGCTTGCTGCGCTGTTGGATAAACCCTGCGACGGACAACAGCTGGCGGTCACGGAAGGGGTATTCAGCATGGACGGCGACAGCGCGCCGCTTGCCGCGCTGCACGATACCGCCAAACGGCAAAACGCCTGGCTGCTGGTGGACGATGCCCACGGCATTGGCGTAATGGGCGACGAAGGGCGCGGCAGCGCGTATCAGCAAAACGTGAAGCCGGAGCTGCTGATTGTCACCTTCGGCAAAGGTTTTGGCGTCAGCGGCGCCGCCGTGCTGTGCAGCGAATCCGTCGCCGACTATCTGCTGCAGTTTGCCCGACACCTGATCTACAGCACCAGCATGCCCCCGGCGCAGGCCGTGGCGCTGTCTGCGTCGCTGGCGGTGATCCGCAGCGCGGAAGGGGATGAACGTCGCCAGCGTCTGGCAGAGCATATCGCTCGCTTCCGTCAGGGACTTGAGGCGCTGCCCTTCCGCAGTCCCGATTCGCAGAGCGCTATCCAGCCGGTGATTGTCGGTGAAAACGGCCGCGCGCTGGCGCTGGCACAGGCGCTGCGCCAGCGCGGCATGTGGGTGACCGCTATCCGCCCGCCAACGGTCCCGCCAGGTACCGCGCGGCTGCGTTTAACCCTGACGGCGGCGCATGAAGCACAGGATATTGAGACGTTGCTGGAGGCGCTCCATGTTGCCGGTGAATAAGCAGGCCGTCGCGGCGGCATTTGGTCGCGCCGCGCAGAGCTATTCGCAGCACGATGAGCTGCAGCGTCTGAGCGCGCAGGGGCTTCTGGCCGCGCTTGGCGAGAGCCGTTTTCCGCAGGTACTCGACGCCGGCTGTGGTCCCGGCAGCAACAGCCGCTACTGGCGCGGGGCGGGAAGCCAGGTGACGGCTATCGATCTCTCCGCCCGGATGCTGGAAGAGGCGCGCCAGCGGCAGGCTGCAGATCGCTATCTGCTGGCCGATATCGAGGCGATCCCGCTGGCGGATGCGCAGTTCGATCTGGTCTGGAGTCATCTGGCGGTCCAGTGGTGCAGCAGCCTGCCGCAGGCCTTGCGCGAGCTTTATCGCGTGGCGCGACCGGGCGGGAAGGTGGCCTTTACCACCTTGCTGGAGAGTTCGCTGCCGGAGTTGAATCAGGCGTGGAAAGCGGTGGATGAGCAGCCGCACGCTAACCGCTTTTTATCGCATGACCAGGTGACGCAGGCGCTGACAGGCTGGCGCTATCGCAGCACGGTACAGACCATCACCCTCAATTTTAGCGATGCGTTCAGCGCGATGCGCTCGCTGAAGGGCATTGGCGCCACGCATTTGCATACCGGACGCGAGAAAAAACCACTAACCCGGGGACAGCTGCAGCGCCTGGAGCTGGCCTGGCCGCAGCAGCGGGGTTATTTCCCGCTCTCTTATCAACTTTTTCATGGGATTATCGAACGTGACTGAACGTTATTTTGTCACCGGAACGGATACGGAAGTGGGCAAAACGGTTGCCAGCTCTGCGCTGCTGCAGGCGGCACGAAAGCTCGGAAAAAACACCGCCGGATATAAGCCCGTTGCTTCCGGCAGCGAGATGACGGAGGAAGGGTTACGCAATACCGACGCGCTGGCGCTCCAGCGTAACAGCACGCGTGAACTCGCCTATTCAGCGGTCAATCCGTACACCTTTGCCGAGCCGACCTCGCCGCACATCATCAGCGCTGACGAAGGTCGTCCGATTGATTTCGCCGTGCTTTCAGCCGGGTTGCGGGCGCTGGAAAGCCAGGCCGACTGGGTGCTGGTGGAAGGGGCTGGCGGCTGGTTTACGCCGCTTTCGGACACACAGACGTTTGCTGACTGGGTGCAGGCCGAGCAGCTTCCGGTCATTCTGGTCGTCGGCGTTAAGCTGGGCTGTATCAATCACGCCATGCTGACCGCGCAGGCCATACAGCAGGCCGGGCTGCGTCTGGCGGGCTGGATAGCCAACGACGTGGTTGCGCCGGGGAAACGACACCAGGAGTATCTGGCGACGCTCAGGCGCGTCCTTCCCGCCCCGTGCCTCGGGGAAATTCCCTGGCTTGCTGACGGCGCGGAAAATGCCGAAATTGGGCGTTATCTCGATCTCAGCGTTTTGCTTCCCGCGACATCCAGTGAGCGATAAGCTCGTCATCCAGTTCGTTAACGTGGCCCTGCGCCACGTTACGCCCGCGATAGAGCATACAGAAACGGTCCGCAACCCGGCGGATAAACGACAGCTGCTGCTCCGCTAACAGCACCGTCATACCTAACTCCCGGTTTAAGCGCACCAGCAGCTGCCCCAGCTTCTGGGCGAAGCTGTGTCCTGCGCCGTGCAGGGGCTCATCGAGGATCAGCAGGTGAGGACGGTTCACCAGCGCATTAGCCAGCGCCAGCTGGTACTGGTCGTCCGGAGAGAGCGTGTTGGCGCGGGTCTGTCGCAATGCGTAGAGCGCTGGAAACAGGTCGTAAACGTCGCTTTTCGCTTCCGGATTGGGTTTCCCCATCGCCCGCATGGCGATATGCAGATTCTCCTCAATCGTTAACTGGGAGAAGATCCGCCTGTCCTGCGGGACATAGCCTATCTCCGTTCCTGAACGCTGTTCTGGCGGCAGGTTAAGCAAATCGCGCGGCGGCGCGCCTGCCTCATGCCAGATGATGCTACCGCTTTCGACGGGCACTCTCCCGGCGATGCAATTCATGAGGGTGGTTTTCCCCATTCCCGGCAGGCCAACGACGCCTGTACACATTCCTTGCGGAAAATCCAAATTCACGTTCCATAGCGTATGTTGGCTTCCGTAAAACTGATTCACAGCACGCAGACTCAACATCTTTCTCTCCTTAAAAATGTGTGTAGGTGAGGCTCGGGTTTGAATCTGCAAAACCCCTGCCAGAAACCGAAAAGCGTTTAAAAAACCGGCTTTTTTAGGAATAAGTCACCGGAGAGGGGCTGAGAAAAAAAGGGATTGCACATCGACGGTGCTGGCGGTGTTGAGTTGTGGTGCAGAACCCGAAATGCTGAAAATGTGAGCAAGATCGCATCGGTTGGTTATGAATGAAGCAACTGTTAATCAGCAAAAAATAGCTATAAAAATTTTTTACCGCCGTCTCGTGGGAAAATCCGGGAATTTGCCGAGCGCCAGTCTGCATGGGCTGGAAGCAGTTATCCACTATTCCTGTGGATAACCATGTGCATTAGAGTTAGAAAACACGCGATAAGCGAGAGAAGACGCGGCTTTCGCCCAAATTGACGCGAAACGCGGCTTAAGAAAATATCGTTTATTTTTTAATTGCTTAGATAAAAGCAATTCCCGTCATGAAAGTGTCACCCGTTGCCACAAAACTATCATTACCTGGCTTGACAAATGTTAAAAAAGAAAAAGTTCTGGGGATAACCTGACCTGACTGGTGTTTTATATTGTCACAGTCCAAATTTTGGTCGCTATCGCGCTAATCATTCAGGCGCTACTCTAAATATCCTGACATGCTACTGGTTTTTCATCCAGTGTTTTTTACTGGCATTCCTGGCAACAAGGAGTAAAATTACTCACCTGCCGCTTATAACGTCATCAGGTTGTCGCCCATGAGTAAACCGTTCAAATTGAATTCTGCTTTCCGTCCATCTGGCGATCAGCCTGAGGCGATCCGTCGTCTGGAAGAAGGGCTGGAAGATGGGCTGGCGCACCAGACGCTGCTGGGGGTAACCGGCTCGGGTAAAACGTTCACCATCGCCAACGTGATTGCGGATCTCCAGCGCCCCACGATGGTGCTGGCACCCAATAAAACCCTGGCCGCACAGCTTTACGGCGAGATGAAAGAGTTCTTCCCGGAAAACGCCGTGGAGTATTTCGTCTCCTACTACGATTACTACCAGCCTGAAGCTTATGTACCGAGCTCTGACACCTTCATTGAGAAAGATGCCTCGGTGAACGAACACATTGAGCAGATGCGTCTGTCGGCCACTAAGGCGCTTCTGGAGCGTCGCGATGTGGTCGTTGTCGCATCGGTTTCCGCGATCTACGGCCTGGGCGATCCGGATCTCTATCTCAAGATGATGCTGCACCTGACGCAGGGGATGATCATCGACCAGCGCGCCATCGTCCGTCGTCTGGCTGAGCTGCAGTATGCCCGTAACGATCAGGCGTTCCAGCGCGGCACCTTCCGCGTACGCGGTGAGGTGATCGACATCTTCCCGGCGGAATCGGACGATATGGCACTGCGCGTCGAGCTGTTTGACGAAGAGGTTGAACGCCTGTCGCTCTTTGACCCGCTGACCGGACACGTTGAATCGGTGATCCAGCGCTTCACCATCTACCCGAAAACGCACTATGTGACGCCGCGCGAGCGTATTGTGCAGGCGATGGAAGAGATCAAAGTGGAGCTGGCCGAGCGCAGGAAGGTGCTGCTGGCGAACAATAAGCTGCTGGAAGAGCAGCGCCTGAGCCAGCGTACCCAGTTTGACCTTGAGATGATGAACGAGCTGGGCTACTGCTCCGGCATCGAAAACTATTCCCGCTTCCTCTCCGGGCGCGGGCCGGGCGAGCCGCCGCCGACGCTGTTTGATTACCTTCCGGCAGACGGTTTGCTGGTGATCGATGAATCCCACGTTACGATCCCGCAGATCGGCGGGATGTACCGCGGTGACCGCGCGCGTAAAGAGACGCTGGTGGAGTACGGATTCCGCCTGCCGTCGGCGCTGGATAACCGTCCGATGAAGTTTGAAGAGTTTGAGGCGCTCGCGCCGCAAACCATCTACGTCTCGGCCACGCCGGGCAACTACGAGCTGGAAAAATCGGGCGATGAGGTGGTTGACCAGGTGGTGCGTCCGACCGGGCTGTTGGATCCGGTTATCGAGGTGCGCCCAGTGGCCACCCAGGTGGACGACCTGCTTTCGGAAATTCGCGCGCGTTCCGCCATCAACGAGCGCGTGCTGGTGACCACGCTCACCAAGCGTATGGCGGAAGACCTGACCGAGTATCTCGAAGAGCACGGCGAGAAGGTGCGTTATCTGCACTCGGATATCGATACCGTGGAGCGCATGGAGATTATCCGCGACCTGCGTCTGGGCGAGTTTGACGTGCTGGTGGGGATTAACCTGCTGCGAGAAGGTCTCGATATGCCGGAGGTTTCGCTGGTGGCGATTCTGGATGCGGACAAAGAGGGCTTCCTGCGTTCTGAACGCTCCCTGATCCAGACCATCGGCCGCGCCGCGCGTAACGTCAACGGGAAAGCGATTCTGTACGGTGACAAAATCACCCCATCGATGGCGAAAGCGATTGGCGAAACGGAGCGCCGCCGCGAGAAGCAGCAGCGCTACAACGAAGAACACGGCATTACGCCGCAGGGTCTGAACAAGAAGGTGGTGGATATTCTGGCGCTGGGTCAGAACATTGCCAAAACCAAAGCGAAAGGCCGCGGCAAGGCGCGTTCAGTGGTGGAAGAAGATACCGTCGTGCTGACGCCGAAAGCGCTGCAGCAGAAAATCCACGAGCTGGAAGGACAGATGATGCAGCACGCGCAGAACCTTGAGTTCGAAGAGGCGGCGCAGATCCGCGACCAGCTTCATCAGCTGCGGGATCTGTTTATCGCGGCATCATAGCTTAAAGCAGCGTATTTTCTCCCTCTCCCCGTGGGAGAGGGCCGGGGTGAGGGCATCAGGCCGCACAAAACGAACCTAACCCAGCGCCTGAATCGCCTTCTCCAGCGCCTCGCGCAGCAGATGGCGGTCGTGGCGATACTTGATGTCTGAGGCCTCCAGCGGCTCCTGCACCACCAGACGATTGCCAATCCCTGACACATCCACTTTTGGGCCCACGACTACGCCGTCAATGATTTTCTTGCCGACGTAATGCTCCATTAATTCAAGTTTGTCTGCCAGCGACAGGCTCGCCGCCGCCGGGCTCAGTTCACGTCCCAGATTACCGATGTAAACCATCGGCGCCGGGGTGCGGCGCAGCGCCTGCGCCAGTTCTTTCACCAGCAGAATGGGCATCAGGCTGGTATAAAAACTACCTGGACCGATCAGGATAAGATCCGCTTCCCCGATTGCCTCTACCGCTTCACGCGTGGCGGGCACGCTAGGATAGGTCATCAACTCCGTTGGCGGCAGGAGGAGCTGGTCAATATTCACCTCGCCGTAAACTTCATGCCCTTCGGCGTCGATAGCCATCAAGTCAACCGGTTGTTCAGACATGGGGATCAGGAATGCGTCCACTTTGAGCAGATTACGGATCAGATTGATGGCTTCGAGAGGCCTTACGCTCAGGTGATCCAGCGCCTTTAACATCAGATTTCCGAGGTTATGTCCGGAAAGTTCGCCATTACCGCCAAAACGGTACTCAAACATCGCCGACGCGACGCTCGGCTCGGTAATTAACTGGTTCAGGCAGTTGCGCATATCTCCCCAGGCAATGCCGCCTTCGGCACGACGAATGCGCCCGGTTGAGCCGCCGTTATCGGTGGTGGTCACTATCCCTGTCAGCCTTGAGCCCAGTGACGACAAAGAGGACATAACCCGCCCTAAGCCGTGTCCTCCGCCAAGAGCGACCACTCGGTCAAGATCCGCAAAAGTGCGATTGCGCATACGTATTCCTTATCACGTTCGATCGCGTAACAGTAACCTAACTACCCCTAAAAGACGATGCCTCACCCGATGCAAAATGACGTATATCAATGTGAAAATGCGGTTTTTAGGTATTCTGTAGCGAAAATGGACGAATGACTCGCTATATACTTAATTATATAGCGAAAAGCGATAATGGCGCCGTCAGAATTTCCGCGCTACTATCGCCCTAACCACGTTTTCGAAATTGAAAACATACACTCTAGCCCTTGTGCCTGTGTCGAAAGATATGGCGCTCTGGCCGTGGCGAATTTGCCACCAGGGTACAGAAAGAAATGACTGTGCCTCCCGATCTGGAAAGGTGTACATGGCTTCACAACTTACTGATGCTTTCGCGCGTAAGTTTTATTACTTACGTCTGTCGATTACCGATGTGTGCAACTTCCGTTGCACCTACTGCCTGCCCGATGGCTACAAACCGGGCAGCGTCACCAATAACGGCTTTCTCTCCGTGGACGAAGTGCGCCGCGTCACGCGCGCCTTCTCTGAGCTCGGCACCGAAAAAGTGCGTCTGACCGGCGGCGAACCCTCGCTGCGCCGCGATTTCCCCGACATCATTGCCGCCGTACATGAAAACGAACGTATCCGCCAGATTGCGGTGACCACCAACGGTTACCGCATGGTGCGCGACGTGGCGACCTGGCGCGATGCGGGCTTAACCGCCATCAACGTCAGCGTAGATAGTCTTGACGCCCGCCAGTTCCACGCCATTACCGGCCAGGATAAATTCCAGCAGGTCATGGACGGCATCGATGCGGCATTTGCGGCCGGCTTCGAAAAAGTCAAAGTCAACACGGTGCTGATGCGTGATGTAAATCATCACCAGCTCGATACCTTCCTGGCGTGGATTAAATCCCGCCCCATTCAGCTGCGTTTTATTGAGCTGATGGAAACCGGCGAGGGCAGCGAGCTGTTCCGCCGCCATCACATCTCCGGCATGGTGCTGCGCGACGCGCTGCTGAAACGCGGCTGGATCCACCAGATCCGCCAGCGCAGCGACGGTCCGGCGCAGGTCTTCTGCCATCCTGATTACGAAGGTGAGATCGGGCTTATCATGCCTTACGAGAAAGATTTCTGCGCCAGCTGCAACCGCCTGCGCGTCTCCTCCGTGGGCAAGCTCCATCTTTGCCTGTTTGGTGACGGCGGCGTAGATCTTCGCGATCTGCTGGAAGACGATGCGCAGCAGGACGCGCTTGAAGCACGCATTTCTGAAGCGCTGACGCATAAAAAACAGACCCACTTCCTGCATCAGGGCAATACCGGCATTACTCAGAACCTGTCTTACATTGGCGGGTAATCAGACTTAAGAAGGAATCAGAAGATGAGTCAGGTTAGCGCAGAATTTATCCCGATACGTATTGCGATCCTTACCGTTTCCGACCGTCGTGGCGAAGAGGATGATACCTCCGGCCACTGGCTGCGCGAGGCGGCCCATGACGCGGGGCATCACATTGTTGATAAAGCGATCGTGAAGGAGAACCGCTACGCCATTCGCGCGCAGGTCTCTCAGTGGATCGCCAGCGATGAGGTGCAGGTGGTGCTGATCACCGGCGGCACCGGCTTTACCGCAGGCGATCAGGCGCCCGAAGCGCTGATCCCGCTGTTCGACCGCGAGGTGGAAGGCTTCGGCGAGGTGTTCCGCATGCTCTCCTATGAAGAGATTGGTACCTCCACGCTGCAGTCGCGCGCCGTTGCCGGGGTGGCTAACAAAACGCTGATTTTCGCCATGCCGGGCTCGACCAAAGCCTGCCGCACCGCGTGGGAAAACATCATCGCCCCGCAGCTGGACGCCCGTACCCGTCCGTGTAATTTCCATCCCCATTTAAAGAAATAAGCTATGTCACAACTGACCCACATTAACGCCGCCGGTGAAGCGCATATGGTGGACGTCTCCGCCAAAGCCGAAACGGTGCGCGAGGCCCGCGCCGAAGCGTTCGTCACCATGCTGCCGGAGACGCTGGCGATGATCATCGACGGCAGCCATCACAAGGGTGATGTCTTTGCCACCGCGCGCATCGCCGGCATTCAGGCCGCCAAGCGCACCTGGGAGCTCATCCCGCTGTGCCATCCGCTGATGCTGAGCAAGGTGGAGGTGAACCTGCAGGCCCAGCCGGAGCAAAGCCGCGTGCGCATTGAGTCACTCTGCCGCTTAACCGGCAAAACCGGCGTGGAGATGGAAGCCCTGACGGCGGCCTCCGTTGCCGCGCTGACCATCTACGACATGTGCAAAGCGGTGCAGAAAGATATGGTGATTGGCCCGGTTCGCCTGCTGGCAAAAAGCGGCGGAAAATCCGGTGATTTTAAGGTGGACAGCCATGATTAAGGTGCTCTTTTTTGCGCAGGTGCGCGAGCTGGTGAATACCGACAGCCTGACGCTGGATGCGTCTTTTGAAAACGTTGCTGCCCTGCGGGCGCATCTGGCGGCACAAAGCGACCGCTGGGCGCTGGCGCTGGACGAAGGCAAGCTGCTGGCCGCCGTTAACCAGACGCTGGTGGAATTCACCCACCCGCTGGCCGAAGGGGATGAAGTGGCCTTCTTCCCGCCGGTAACGGGGGGCTAAGATGGCTGAAACCCGAATTCTGGTGAGCCCCGGGCGTTTTAACGTGGGGACCGAATACAGCTGGCTGGCGGAACGCGATGAAGACGGCGCAGTTGTCACCTTCACTGGCAAAGTGCGCAACCACAACCTCGGCGACAGCGTGAAGGCCCTGACGCTGGAGCATTATCCCGGCATGACGGAGAAGTCGCTGGCGGAGATTGTGGAGGAGGCGCGGAGCCGCTGGCCGCTTGGCCGCATCACGGTGATTCACCGCATCGGCGAGATGTGGCCTGGCGAGGAGATTGTCTTCGTCGGGGTGACCAGCGCGCACCGCGGCAGCGCGTTTGCCGCCGGGGAGTTCATTATGGATTACCTCAAAACCAAAGCCCCGTTCTGGAAGCGCGAAGCCACGCCGGAAGGTGACCGCTGGGTAGAATCTCGCGACAGCGATAAACAAGCCGCCAGCCGTTGGTAGTCGGTTTACGTGGATGTGTTAATCTTAACGTGTGTGTCTACTTAAACTTAATCAGGAGTGAATCATGGACCGATTTCCGCGTTCCGATTCAATAGTACAGCAGACCCGTAGCGGCCTGCAGACGTATATGGCTCAGGTGTACGGCTGGATGACGGTTGGCCTGCTGCTTACCGCGTTTATCGCGTGGTATGCGGCGAACACGCCTGAACTGATGATGTTTATCTTCTCCAGTAAGATCACCTTCTTTGGGCTGATTATCGCGCAGCTGGCGCTGGTGTTTGTGCTTTCCGGTCTTGTGCAAAAGCTGAGTGCCGGCATGGCAACGACCTTGTTTATGCTCTATTCGGCACTAACGGGGCTGACGCTTTCCAGCATCTTTATCGTTTACACCTACTCATCCATCGCCAGCACCTTCGTGGTCACCGGCGGGATGTTCGGTGCGATGAGCCTGTACGGTTACACCACGAAGCGCGATCTGAGCGGCTTCGGCAGTATGCTGTTTATGGGGCTGATCGGGATTGTGCTGGCGTCGCTGGTAAACCTGTGGCTGAAGAGCGAAGCGCTGATGTGGGCCGTGACCTACATCGGGGTGGTGATCTTCGTTGGATTGACGGCGTATGACACCCAGAAGCTGAAAAACATCGGCGAGCAGATTGACGTGCGTGACAGCTCGAACCTGCGCAAATATTCGATCCTGGGCGCGCTGACGCTGTATCTGGACTTTATCAACCTGTTCCTGATGCTGCTGCGAATTCTTGGCAACCGTCGTTAAGGTTGCTTTGCCGGGTGGCGGCTTCGCCTTACCCGGCCTACGAAGCGCGAACCGTAGGTCGGGTAAGGCGAAGCCGCCACCCGACTTATTTACTTCGCTAACATACTCTCATTCTTCGCCCGCAGCTTCTTCGCCCGACTTTCCAGCACCAGATAGCAGATCGTTGCCAGCGCCAGCGGCAGGAAGTAATACAGCATGCGGTACGCCAGCAGGGCGGCGATAATCGTTCCCTGAGAAACATGCTCCCCGGCCAGCAGGGCAATAAACACCGCCTCCAGCACGCCGATCCCCGCCGGAATATGCACAATCACGCCCGCAATACTGCTCACCAGCAGCACGCCCAGCACGAAGAAGTAGTTTACGTCCTCGCCAATCAGCAGCCAGATGATGGCTCCCATTGCCATCCAGTTAGCGCTGGAAACCGCCATCTGCAGCACCGCAAACTTCCACGATGGCAGGACCAGCTTTTGCCCTTTAATGGTCATATGACGGCGTCTGGCAAAGGCGCAGGCCCAGAAATAAACGGCGATAATCAGCAGCAGTACGATGCCCAGAATGCGCAGCGTAGCCTCATCGATATACCAGTGCGCGGGCAACTGCACCACGCCGATGGTGAAGATCACCCCGCCGAGCAGAATATAGCCCAGCCAGTTGGTGGTGATGCTTAACGAGAAAATGCGCGTGATGGTTCCGCCCGGCAGGCCAAGGCGCGAATAAAGGCGATAGCGC
The DNA here is from genome assembly GCF_000568095.1 of Enterobacter sp. DC4. Taxonomy (NCBI): domain Bacteria; kingdom Pseudomonadati; phylum Pseudomonadota; class Gammaproteobacteria; order Enterobacterales; family Enterobacteriaceae; genus Enterobacter; species Enterobacter sp. DC4. The sequence continues at coordinate 218,539 of NZ_AZUB01000001.1, forward strand.
ATGCCAATGCCGCCGACCCAGGTACTCAGCGTCAGGTTAAAGGCGTAGCAGATAAACGACACCAGCATTACCTGACGTTTGGCCAGCTTGTGGCCGCAGTAAGCGCGGCCCAGCAGGTCATAGCAGCAGTACATCAGGTAGCTCACGATAACCAGCCCCACAGCGCCCAGCAGCACCATCCGGTTATAGTTGCGGATGACCTTCCACACCTCTTCCCAGTCAACTTTCTGCGCGTAGACCACCAGCAGAACCGCGACCGCAATAAAAAACAGCCAGGTGAGGATCTTTTTTGCCAGCCGCCAGCGTGGATGCGATTTCGACATCAGGGTTTGCCTCCATCTTCCGCTTCTATGCGGTCCTGGGTTTCCATTTCGGGTTGTACCGGCGGGTCCACCTGTGCCAGCTTCGGCGTATGCGCCGGCAGCCAGCCGACCATCGCCGGGAAATGCCGCAGAAAGTGGAACACCACCACGCTGATGCCCAGGTTCCACCAGGTGCGTTTGGGAACCATGGACTCATCCACGCGCACGCAGTCGTTAACGATCAACGCCTGCAGGTTCTCCCGCAGGGTCTGATTAAACTGGCGATCGTGGATGATCAGGTTGGCTTCAAGGTTGAGCGACAAACTCAGCGGATCGAGGTTGCTGGAGCCCACGGTGGCCCAGTGATCGTCCATCAGCGCGACTTTGCCGTGCAGCGGTCGGCGGCGATATTCGTAGATCTGGACGCCGCCCTTCACCAGATAGTTATACAGCAGCCGCGCCCCGACTTTGACGATCGGCATGTCCGGCTCGCCTTGTACAATCAGCTTCACGCGCACGCCGCGTCGGGCCGCATTGCGCATGGCGTGCAGCAGACGATAGCCCGGGAAAAAGTAGGCGTTAGCGATGATCACTTCGCGCTTCGCGTTGGCCAGCATCTTGAGATAATGACGTTCAATATCGTCCCGGTGCTCGCCGTTGTCGCGCCAGACGAAAAGCGCCTGCGCTTCGCCGGGCTTCCGGTTCTCTTCCGGGCGATGACGGCGTTTCCACCAGCGGCGCACGGCCTCTTTCCCCGGCAGGTTCTCCAGCTCAAACAGCAAGATGTCCTGCACCACCGGGCCTTCAATGCGAATCGCGTAATCCTGCTTCGCTTCCGGGCCGTAGTCGGACATATGCTCAGCGGAGTAGTTAATGCCGCCGACAAACGCCACCGTCTCATCCACCACCACAATTTTGCGATGCATCCGGCGGAAAAGGTTGGTACGCATACCGAACAGGCGAGGGCCGGGATCGTAGTAGCGGAACACCACCCCCGCGGCGGTCAACTCATTCACAAACGTATCGCTGAGATCCGGCGAGCCGTAGCCATCCAGCAGCACTTCAATTTTCACCCCGCGCTGGGCGGCGCGCAGCAGCACGCTGTGCAGCTGCTTGCCAACGTTGTCTTCGAACCAGATAAAGGTTTCGAGGATCACCTTCTGCTGAGCGTGATCAATCGCCTTAAACACGGCCGGGTAATACTCGTCCCCGTTGACCAGCAACGTGATCCGGTTGCCTTCCTGCCAGGAACATTTCATAGGTGGATCTCCGCGCTGAGCGGGGCATGGTCGGAAAGATGCCGCCAGTTGAGGAGCGCCAGGGCGGTCGGGCTGCTGGCATGGGCATTTTTTACGTAGATGCGGTCAAGCCGCAGCAGCGGGAAACGGACCGGAAAGGTGCGCGCAGGCCTGCCGTTCGCCCGGGTGAAAATTTCCTCCAGTCCGGCCTCTACCTTTAACGGATGGTTTGCCCGCTGTCGCCAGTCGTTGAAATCGCCCGCCACTACCACCGGTTCACCTTCGGGAAGTGCGTTGGCCCATTCGGCCAGCATTTTCAGCTGCGCCTGCCGATGGGCTTCGCGCAGGCCCAGATGAACACAGCCGACATGGATGGGCAGCTCAAGATCGGGCGGGGTAACGCGGCAGTAAAGCAGGCCGCGTTTTTCGCTCTCCCCGACGGAAACGTCGCGGTTTTCGTAATGTTCTATGGGATAACGGGACAGCACCGCGTTGCCGTGATGCCCTTCCGGATAGACCGCATTGCGGCCGTAGGCGTAATCACTCCACATGGTGTCGGCCAGAAATTCATAGTGCGGCGTGTCGGGCCAGTTCTCAAAGTGAAGCGGATGCACTTCGTGTGCACCCATCACCTCCTGCAGGCAGACAATATCCGCGCTGACGGTGCGAACCGCGTCGCGCAGCTCCGGTAAAATGAAGCGGCGATTAAATGCTGTGAAGCCTTTATGAATGTTTATCGTCAGCACTTTAAGCGAGAAATGCTGCATTTTTTTCGTCATAAGCTCCTTCCTGAGTGACTATCCCAATGAAAATAAAGTGTAGTCGGCGTCACAAAAAGATGCGGCGTTACGGAATTTTCCGTAAAGTGCGGTAGTCTGATTAAGCAGAGAAAAATCCTTCAGGAGAGAAGCCATGAAGTGGCAACAACGTGTTCGTGTCGCAACTGGCCTGAGTTGCTGGCAGATAATGTTGCATTTACTGGTCGTGGCCGTACTGGTGATGGGCTGGATGAGCGGCACGCTGGTGCATGTTGGCCTGGGGCTATGCGTCCTTTACGGCGTCACCGTGCTGTCGATGCTGTTCTTACAGCGCCACCATGAAGCACGCTGGCGCGAGGTGGGTGATGTGCTCGAAGAGCTCACCACCACCTGGTACTTTGGTGCGGCGATGATCGTCCTGTGGCTGCTGTCACGCGTGCTGCAAAACAACCTGCTGCTGGCCCTGGCGGGTATGGCTATCCTCGCAGGGCCTGCGGTCGTCTCATTGCTGACCAAAGAGAAAAAGCTACGCAATGTTGCGTCTAAACATCGCGTACGCCACTGAGCCCGTCGTGGCCGCAATCACCAGTAGCGGCCACAAACTTCCCCAGACAATATCCAGACTCGCATCCTTCAGATAGATTTGTTTGGTGATGTCCGTAAAGTGCCGAATCGGATTTACCCACGTCAGATCCTGTAGCCATACCGGCATGTTCTCGACGGGAGAAACATACCCCGAGAGCAAAATCGCGGGCATCATAAAGACGAATACCCCGATAAACGCCTGCTGCTGCGTTGAGCAGAGCGCCGAGATCAACAGCCCGAACCCCACCAGCGACAGCCCGTAAATCACCATCGTGAAGTAAAACAGTGCCAGCGAACCGGCGAACGGGATCTGGTAAGCAAATATTCCCACGCCCAGCACGATGGTGGCCTGGAAGGTCGCGACGATCAGCGCCGGAACCGCTTTACCGACGAAAATCTGCCAGGTAGCAAGCGGGGAGACCAGCAGCTGATCCAGCGTGCCCTGTTCGCGCTCGCGGGCGACGGAGAGGGAGGTCACGATCATCACCCCGATGGTGGTGATCATGGCGATCAGCGACGGCACTACAAACCACTTGTAGTCCAGGTTCGGGTTATACCAGTTGCGCACCACCAGTTCGCTGTTGTTAGGCTTCGGTTTGCCGTCCATCAGCTCCTGCTGGTAATCCTTCACCACCTGCTGCAGATAGTTGGCCGCTATCTGGGCGCTGTTGGAGTTACGTCCGTCGAGGATCAACTGCATCGGCGCGGTCTGGAAGGTATCCAGATTGCGGGAGAAATCCGCCGGGAACCGTACCAGCAGCAGCGCTTTTTGCGTGTCGATAGTGGGCTGGATCTCCTGCGGGCTTTTTAGCAGCAGGATGTGGGTAAAGGCTTTCGCGCGGGCAAAGCGCTGCGTTAGCTCAACGGCGTGTTTGCCGTTGTCTTCGTTGTAAATGGCGATGGTGGCGTTGGTCACCTCAAGGGTGGCGGCAAACGGGAACAGCAGTACCTGGATCAGCACCGGCAAAACCAGAATGGCGCGGGTTTGCGGCTCGCGCAGCAGGGATTGCAGCTCTTTGCGTATTAACGTCCATAAACGGTAAAACATGCGCGCTCCTTAATCTAACCGCCGTTTGGTTTTCATCCACGTCAACCCGATAAACATCGCCGCTGACGCCAGTAAAAACAGGGTGTTGATAATCAGCACCACCGGAATATTCCCTGCCAGGAACAGGCTTTGCAGCGTGCTTACAAAGTAGCGCGCCGGGATGATGTAGGTCACGGCGCGGATCACCGCAGGCATACTGTCTATCTGGAAGATAAACCCGGACAGCATAATCGACGGCAAAAAGGCGGCGTTGAGGGCCACCTGGGCCGCGTTAAACTGGTTGCGGGTGATGGTGGATATGAGTAGCCCCATCCCCAGCGTGCTGAGTAAAAACAGGCTGGTGATAAAGAACAGTACCACCAGCGAGCCGCGATACGGCACGCCGAGGATAAAGACGGACACCAGCATGCAGAGCAGCATCGCCAGCATACCGAGGAAGTAGTAGGGAATAAGCTTGCACAGCAGCAGCTCGACGCGCGTCACTTCGGTTGAAAGCAGCGCCTCCATGGTGCCGCGCTCCCACTCGCGGGCGATGACCAGCGAGGTCAGAATCGCGCCAATGACCGTCATGATGATGGTCACCGCGCCCGGAATAATAAAATGCTGGCTGATGGCGGCGGGGTTAAACCAGTAGCGCGTCTGCACGTCAATCAGCGGGTTGAACGTCTCGCCCCGGTCTTCCGCCCGCTGCATCTGCCAGAGCTGCCAGATCCCCTCCGCATAGCCCTGCACGAAGTTCGCGGTGTTCGGCTCGCTGCCGTCGGTGATCACCTGGATCGGCGCATCGGTATTTGCCCGCGCCATATTGGCGGCGAAATCCACCGGAATGACGATCAGACCGCGAATTTTCCCGGCCTGCATCTTCTGGATCAATTCCTGACGGCTGTCGCTGATGGTGGCGTCAATATAGGGCGATCCGGTCATGGCGTGGGTGAAGTCCAGCGCCTCTTCGCTCTGCTGTTCCAGCAAAATCCCGACCCGGAGCTTGCTGGAGTCCAGATTAATGCCGTAGCCAAAGATAAACAGCAGCAGCAGGGGGATCACCACCGCAATCAGCCAGCTGCTGGGGTCACGCACGATCTGCCGCGTCTCTTTAATGCACAGCGCGCGCACCCGGCGCCAGGAAAGGGCATTACTGCGCATGGGCATTCTCCTTATCCCAGTCGTGGATGAGGGTGATAAACGCCTGCTCCATGGTCGGGTCCGGGACCTCCTCGTCGGCGGCCTGGTTTTTCAGGTCGTCCGGGGTACCGTGGGCAATCAGCTTACCGCGATACACCAGCCCGATGCGGTCGCAGTACTCCGCCTCGTCCATGAAGTGGGTGGTCACCATTACGGTCACCCCTTTTTCCACCATGCTGTTGATATGCAGCCAGAACTCGCGGCGGGTGAGGGGATCAACGCCCGAGGTCGGTTCATCCAGAAACAGAATATCCGGCTCGTGCATCAGCGAGCAGGCCAGCGCCAGCCGCTGCTTAAAGCCGAGCGGCAGCTCGTCGGTGGCGTGGGAGGCAATGTTGGTTAACCCGAAGGCGTCGCTCATGCGGCGGATTTTGTCGTTCTGCGCCCGCCCGCGCAGGCCGTACACGCCGGAGAAAAAGCGCAGATTTTGCTCGACCGTCAGGTTGCCATACAGCGAGAACTTCTGCGCCATATAGCCCAGATGCTGGCGCGCCTTGCCGGAGCTGACCTTCAGGTCCATGTCCAGTACCAGCGCCTTGCCGGACGTCGGCACCAGCAGGCCGCACATCATCTTAAAGGTGGTCGATTTTCCCGCACCGTTCGGCCCGAGCAGGCCAAAAATCTCCCCGCGCTTCACCGCAAAATTGACGTTGTCGGTGGCGGCGAAATCCCCGAACTTTTTGGTGAGGGATTTGGCTTCAATGACCGTTTCGCCCGGCGTGCCTTCCACCGTGTGCAGAATGGCGCCAAGCGGCGACTCTGACGTCCCCGCGCCGCCCAGCAGGTCGATAAACGCATCTTCGAAACGCGGCGCCGTCTCTTCCATGTCGATCTCAGGCATGCCGGGCGCATGGCGAATATCGTCGACGGTGGCCTCTTTTTTGAGGATCACCCGCACCGAGCGGCCCTGAATCATCCCGTCGCTGACCTGCGGCAGCTTGAGCACCTGCTGCAGCAGCGTGCGGTTGGACGCCTGGGGGCTGTGCAGCAGGAAGCTGCGCCCGGCCATGCTCTGCGTCAGCGTCGTCGGCTCGCCCTGATAAAGCAGTTCGCCTTCGTTCATCAGCAGCACGTCCCGGCACTGCTCGGCTTCGTCGAGGTAGGAGGTGCTCCAGAGGATCAGCATCCCGTCGCCCGCCAGCTCGTGCACCATCTGCCACAATTCACGGCGCGATATCGGGTCTACGCCGACGCCGGGCTCGTCCAGCAGCAGCACCTTTGGTTCGCCCACCAGCGTGCAGGCCAGCCCCAGCTTCTGCTTCATCCCGCCGGAGAGCTTGCCCGCCAGCCGGTCGGTGAACGGGCCGAGGGAGGTAAATTCCAGAAGGCGGGCGAAGGTTTTCTGTCGCGTTTCGCCGGTGACGCTGCGCAGGTCGGCGTACAGGTTCAGGTTTTCCATCACCGTCAGGTCTTCGTACAGGCCAAACTTCTGCGGCATATAGCCGAGCATGGCGCGGAGCGCGCCGTCATCTTTTATCGGGTCAAGGCCGAGCACGCGGGCCGATCCTTCATCCGGCTTCAGCAGCCCGGCCAGCATCCGCATCAGGGTGGTTTTCCCCGCGCCGTCCGGGCCGACCAGCCCGGTCACATAGCCTTTCTGGATGGTACAGTTCAGCGGTGCGACCGCGGGCTTATCCATCCCCTTAAAGCGTTTAACCAGATTGTTGAGCTGAATAACCGCGTCATTCATGTCGTTCCCCGCCGTTCACTTTTACGGTGACGGGCATGCCCTGACGCAGCGCGTCATCCGCATCGGTCACGATGATACGCAGGCGATACACCAGGTCGGTACGCAGGTCCGGTGTTTCTACCGTTTTCGGCGTGAATTCGGCGGTAGGGGAGACAAAGCCCACTTTGCCGTGATACGGCTTGTCCGGGCGACCGTCGGTATAGAGCAGGAGCTCGCGACCCGGCTGCATCTGGCCGAGATTCGTCTCATCAATGTAGGCGCGTACCCATACCGGGCGGGTCAGGGAGAGGGTCAACACGGTGCTGCCCGCGCTGAGCATGCTGCCCGGCTCCACGGCGCGGGTCATCAGCGTGCCGTCAGACGGTGCGATGAGCGTGGTGTCGTGCAGATCCAGCTCCGCCTGGGCCAGCTGCGCCTGCGCCTGTTCAAGGCTGGCTTTCGCCTGGGCGATATCCTGCGGGCGGTTACCGGTGTGGTATTGGCTTAATTTATCCTGCGCGGATTTCAGCGTTGCCTGCGCCTGGTCTCGGGACGAGCGCGCATTTTCCAGATCGTTAGCGGAAATGGTGCGGCTTTTCCACAGCCCCTGCTGACGGGCGTAGAAATTCTGAGCGTAGTCATAGGCGGCCTGCGCCTGTTTAACGGCGGCGGCGGCCTGGGCGATCTCTTCGTCGCGATAGCCTGCCAGCATCAGGTCATATTGTGCCTGGGCGACGGACACGCCTGCTTTGGCCTGCAGCAGCGCATTCTCATAGGGCGCTTTATCCAGCATCCCCAGCGTCTGCCCGGTTTTAATGGCATCGCCTTCGTCAACGTTCAGCGAGGCGAGACGTCCGCCCACGCGGAAGCTCATGTTCACCGTGCGAATATCCACGTTACCGTACAGGGTCAGGCCTTTATCCTGATGGCTCTGATACCACAGCCACCCACCGACTCCGGCGGCAAGCAAAACAACAACCACCAGAACGATGGCGACAGGTTTTTTCATGACTTCAGGCTCCTTTGCGTCAAGCCTTGCAGGATTAGATCGAGATGACAGGCGATGACCTGGCTAATCTGCGCGGCTTTATCCTCATCAAATTGTGTCCAGCCGGTGCGTAACAGGATGGTTTCCCTGCCCAGACGGAAGGCAAGAATTTCACCCAGCAGGGCGTGGGTATGCAAAATTGTCTCGGTATCACTGGCATCGCGCCCGGTATAGGCGGCGATCAGCCGGGTCAGGTGGGAGTGCATCGGCTCAATCACCCGATCGTGTACCCGCTGGTAGGCGGCAGTCGGGGAGAGCTGCTCGCGGGAGATAAACTTGCTCAGGTTGAGCGTATCGTCGTGCGTCAGCAGGCGGATCATATCGTGGCAGGCGTTGAGAATAAGCTGGCGAACGGCGGCGCGTTCGGGCGACGGCTGGCCGAGCAGCGCGGTGGCTTCCTCAACGTGCGGGTGAAACTGCGTGCCGATAAAATCGGCGATCCACTCGGCGCAGGCGAGGTATAAATCCTCTTTTGAGCCAAAATAGTAGGTAATCGCCGCAATGTTCTGCCCGGCCAGCGCCGCAATATCGCGCGTGGTTGCATGCAGCCCGTACTCACCAAACTGCGCCAGCGCGGCGGCAATAAGCTGGTTTTTGGCCTGTTCACCTTTTGATGTCGTCGGGGTTGTATTCATAGCGGCATTAAGAATTAATCAATCGATTGATTAAGATTATGCCTGATTCACGCTAACGTCGAGGGAATGCGGAGGGATATTTTATGCGCCACGTCACAAAAGCTGCTACACTCCGCTCCTTCGCGACATTGTGGTTTTTGTCCTCCCCTATTCGTTATATCTCCCTGAAAACTACACCTGTGATGGTCGGGGCGGTTCGGAGTTTTTATGTCTTTTGATTCCCTTGGCCTGAACCCGGAAATTCTGCGCGCGATCGCAGAGCAGGGCTACGTTGAGCCAACCCCAATCCAGCAGCAGGCTATTCCCGCCGTGCTTCAGGGTCGTGACCTGATGGCCAGCGCCCAGACCGGCACCGGTAAAACCGCGGGCTTTACGCTGCCGCTGTTAGAGCTGCTGGTAAAAAATCAGCCGCACGCCAAAGGCCGCCGTCCGGTTCGTGCGCTGATCCTCACCCCAACTCGCGAGCTGGCGGCGCAGATTGGTGAGAACGTGCGTGACTATAGCCGCTATCTCAACATTCGCTCGCTGGTGGTGTTCGGCGGCGTCAGCATCAACCCGCAGATGATGAAGCTGCGCGGCGGCGTCGACGTGCTGGTGGCAACGCCGGGCCGTCTGCTGGATCTGGAACACCAGAACGCGGTGAAGCTCGATAGCATTGAAATTCTGGTGCTGGACGAAGCCGACCGCATGCTCGACATGGGCTTTATTCACGATATTCGCCGCGTGCTGGCCAAGCTGCCGCCGCGTCGTCAGAACCTGCTCTTCTCCGCGACCTTCTCCGACGAGATCAAGGCGCTGGCGGAAAAGCTGCTGCATAACCCGCTGGAAGTGGAAGTGGCGCGTCGCAACACCGCCTCTGAGCAGGTGACCCAGCACGTTCACTTTGTTGATAAAAAGCGTAAGCGCGAACTGCTCTCCCAGATGATCGGTCAGGGGAACTGGCAGCAGGTGCTGGTCTTTACCCGCACCAAGCACGGCGCCAACCACCTGGCGGAACAGCTGAATAAAGACGGCATCCGCAGCGCCGCCATTCACGGTAACAAGAGCCAGGGCGCGCGTACCCGTGCGCTGGCGGACTTCAAATCTGGCGACATCCGCGTGCTGGTGGCGACCGACATCGCCGCCCGTGGCCTCGACATTGAAGAGCTGCCGCACGTGGTGAACTACGAGCTGCCAAACGTGCCGGAAGACTACGTTCACCGTATCGGCCGTACCGGCCGTGCGGCGGCAACCGGTGAAGCGCTTTCGCTGGTCTGCGTGGACGAGCACAAGCTGTTGCGCGACATCGAACGTCTGCTGAAGAAAGAGATCCCGCGCATCGAAACCCCGGGCTACGAAGTGGATCCGTCAATCAAAGCCGAGCCGATTCAGAACGGTCGTCAGGGCGGTGGTGGACGTGGCCAGGGTGGCGGCGGTCGCGGTCAGCAGCCGCGTCGTGCCGAAGGCGGCGCACCGAAATCATCCGGCAAACCGCCGCGTCGCAACAACGACAGCAAACCGGCGGGAGAAAACCCGTGGCGCAGCGGCGAAGGGAAACCGGCAGGGGAAGGGCAGCGTCGACGCCGCCCGCGTAAACCTGCTAACCCGCAGTAATCTGGAAGCCCGGTCGTAAAGCCGGGCTTTTCTTTTTGCGGCAGCGAAGAGAAAGTGCCACAATAGTGGCTGTTTATACAGTATTTCAGGTTTTCCGATGGCTTTAACCGCGGCGCTGAAAGCGCAAATTGGCACCTGGTATAAGGCGCTACAACAGCAGATCCCCGACTTTATCCCCCGAGCGCCGCAGCGGCAGATGATTGCTGACGTGGCAAAAACGCTCGCCGGGGACGACGGGCGACATCTGGCGATTGAAGCCCCGACCGGCGTCGGGAAAACCTTGTCGTATCTCATTCCCGGCATTGCCATTGCACGGGAAGAGGACAAAACGCTGGTGGTCAGTACCGCCAACGTGGCGCTGCAGGATCAGATTTTCAGCAAAGACCTGCCACTGCTGCGCAAAATCATCCCCGACCTGCGGTTTACGGCCGCCTTTGGGCGCGGGCGTTACGTGTGCCCGCGTAACCTGGCGGCGCTGGCCAGCAGCGAGCCGAATCAACAGGATCTGCTCGCGTTTCTGGATGACGAGCTGACGCCAAACAATAAGGCCGAGCAAGAGCAGTGTGCAAAACTCAAAGCCGAACTCGACGGCTATAAGTGGGACGGCCTGCGGGATCACACCAGCCAGGCCATCAGCGACGACTTATGGAGAAGGCTCAGCACCGACAAAGCCAGCTGCCTGAACCGTAACTGTCACTACTACCGCGAGTGCCCGTTCTTTGTCGCCCGGCGTGAGATCCAGGAGGCGGAAGTGGTTGTGGCTAACCACGCCCTGGTGATGGCGGCGCTGGAGAGCGAAGCGGTGCTGCCGGAGCCAAAAAACCTGCTGCTGGTGCTCGATGAGGGCCACCATCTGCCGGACGTGGCGCGGGACGCGCTGGAGATGAGTGCGGAAATTACCGCGCCCTGGTTCCGCCTGCAGCTCGATCTGTTCTGTAAGCTTGTCGCCACCTGCATGGAGCAGTTCCGCCCGAAAACCACGCCGCCGCTGGCGGTACCCGAGCGGCTGAGCGACCACTGTGAAGAGGTCTACGGCCTGATCTCATCGCTCAACAACATCCTGAATCTTTATCTTCCTGCAACTCAGGAGGCGGAACACCGCTTTGCGATGGGCGAGCTGCCGGACGAGGTAATGGAGATCTGCCAGCAGCTGGCGAAGCATCTGGAAAAGCTGCGCGGGCTGGCGGAGATGTTCTTAAACGATCTGAGCGAGAAAACCGGCTCGCATGACGTGGTGCGTCTGCACCGCATCCTGCTGCAGATGAACCGCGCGCTGGGCATGTTCGAAGCGCAGAGCAAGCTCTGGCGGCTCGCCTCGATGGCGCAGGCGTCCGGCGCGCCGGTCACCAAATGGGCCACCCGCGAAGTGCGGGACGGGCAGGTGCACCTGTTCTTCCACTGCGTGGGCATCCGTGTGGCAGATCAGCTGGAAAAGCTGATCTGGCGCAGCGTGCCGCACGTGGTGGTCACCTCTGCCACGCTGCGTTCTCTGAACAGTTTCTCAAGGCTGCAGGAGATGAGCGGGCTTAAAGAGAAAGCGGGCGACCGCTTCGTGGCGCTGGACTCGCCGTTTAACCACTGCGAGCAGGGCAAGCTGGTCATTCCGCGCATGAAATTCGAGCCGCTTATCGACAACGAGGAGCAGCACATTGCGGAGATGGCGGCCTACTTCCGCGAACAGGTCGAGAGTAAAAAGTACCCCGGCATGCTGGTGCTGTTTGCCAGCGGGCGCGCGATGCAGCGCTTCCTGGAACACGTCACCGATCTGCGTTTATTGCTGCTGGTGCAGGGCGATCAGCCGCGCTACCGGCTGGTGGAAACGCACCGCAAACGTATCGATAACGGCGAGCGCAGCGTGCTGGTGGGATTACAATCCTTCGCGGAAGGTCTGGATTTGAAGGGCGATTACCTGACGCAGGTGCATATCCATAAAATTGCCTTCCCGCCCATCGACAGCCCGGTCGTCATCACCGAAGGTGAATGGCTGAAAAGCCTCAATCGCTATCCGTTTGAGGTGCAGAGTTTACCTGCGGCGTCGTTTAACCTGATTCAGCAGGTGGGGCGTCTGATTCGTAGCCACGGCTGCTGGGGGGAGGTGGTGATTTATGACAAGCGTCTGCTCACCAAAAACTACGGCCAGCGGCTGCTGAACGCGCTGCCGATCTTTCCGATTGAACAGCCAGAAGTGCCCGAGGTAAAAAAACGCCCGGCAACACTGACCGCCGGGCGCAGGAAAAGCCTCCGTGCTAAGGGGCGCGGTCCTACTGGTAAGTGAAGGTCACCTGCACCACGCTGCTGAACGTCCCCGCGCTGACGGGCATGGAGGTGGCGTAGTAGCGCGCGGCGAGTGGGAAATCGACGGTATGATCGCTTTGATTAACCAGGGCGCTGAAGCTCGCCTGCGGGGCAATCGTAATGCGATCCAGGCGGTCTGCCAGCTCCAGCGCCAGCCCGCCGGCGCTGCCCGTGCTGGCAAATTTTGTCGGGTGTGTGCTGTCTGCCTGGCCGTTAAAGGTCGCGGTGGCGAGCGTGGTGGTGGACGGGCATTTGGACAGCGTAAGATCAAAATTCTTCCACTCCCCGGTATCCCCCACATCCTTAAAATCGCTGGAGGCGGCTTGTCCCAGGTTAACGGTCAAATTCTGGCTGGCGCTGTCTACCGAGCAGGTATTGGCGATGATATTGCCTCTCATCTGGATCGCGATCTCATCGGCATTAGCCTGCGTGAGAAGGCCTGCCAGTAGCAGTAAGGTGATTTTTTTCATTTATATCCCAACGTAATCGTGGCAATGCTGTTTGCTGTGCCGGGGGTGACGCTGGCAGCCGTTTGTTGATATGCGACCTCAAACGGGATCGCCAGCGGAACGTTTGCTTGTGCGATGGCTGCCGTATTTTTGTAGGTATCAAAGTCGGCGACTTCGCCATCGAACAACATGCGTACCCCTACACCGGTTGCCACGCCGTTCTCCTGAGTGAATTTGATGACGCCGGGAAAATCTGTTTCATAACCGTTTGCGCTGGAAACCATGACTTCGGGCTGCACGGTGTCGTTGCAGTTGACGGTAACGTCGAACGTCTGAGACGACGTCAGGGTCCCTGTCCCGGTGAAGTCGCTGACCGGGAAATCGCCCAGCGTTACGGTAAGGCTTTTCGGTGAAACGGAGCAGGTGACTTCGTTGAACGTGACGTTACCCGAATAGGAAATGGTGTTCGGACTGCCTATGCCCTCCTGATTGTAAACGCCAAGCCCAAACTCCGTCTGAGCCTGAGAAAGCGAACCTGAGGACACCGTGGAGCTAGTTTTCACCAGCTCCAGAGTTACGTCAAAATTGAACGAGAGCTGTCCATCTGAAGAGAGATACCCCACCGGCGTATTCCGGGAATCACAGTGGACGCCACCGGCCCCCTGGATGCGTTGCCCCTGATCGTTCATCAGGGCGATACCAATCCCGGCGACACCAGAGTCGTACACGCCCGGCAGGCCCGGTATTTCTGAACCGGAACCATAATAGCAAGCCACTATTTCCATCCCCGGGCTGTAGGTACTGGAGCAATTCCCGGCAACGTGCACCGTCTGCTCTGAACCCGGAATGGTCGCGCCAACGGCCAGCGAGGTGGGTACCGATATGGAGGCCACATCAATCATCTTTGGCATATCCGGTGACGTGCATGACGCTTTCGCGTGCGGCATGAAAAATGCGGATATTCCCAGCACTAACAATAAAAAACTCTGTTTAACGATTTGCATCATCTTTCGTCTCAACCAGTGCATTACTGACATGTTGCGGCAGCGGTAATAATGCCGGATTTATCTCTCTCTTCAGCCAGCGCGTACTGCGCGATGCATTGTTCGCTGGCATTGTCACCCCACGCAACGGAGAGTTTTCCGCGCGCGGGGAGGCCGGAGAGGTACGTTTGGCCATCTGAGCCAACGATAAATTCGCTGTCCTTATCCTCAGTGGTCACCGTCGCGCCGAAGGGCAGCGGTTTACCGTTGTGCGTGAGCGTCATCAGCACGCGATTGCCCACGCGGGTGTTAAAGCTGGCGCGCACCACCGCTCCCCGCGTTGGGGTGACGACCTGCGCCGCGTGCGTCACGTCGGCATCATCCGGCAGCGTTTCGGTATCCAGCGCAATGGTGTTATGGCGATACGCGGTGACGAATGGCACGACGGTGTAGCCGCGGAAATCGGTCTCAACGCCCGTCTGGTTGGTGATATGCGTCCCGTGCGTTCCCGGCGCCTTCACCAGCGCGATGGTCTCACCGAGCGGCTGGCTCAGGGTGATGCCGTTCGCATGGGCAACCACGCCGCCCTGCAAACCGACGTTCACGGTCTGCTGATATTTATCCTGACTGACGCCTGCGCTCACTTCGCCATAGGTCGCTTTGTAATCGGCGTTCATGCTGGTGGAGTTACCGCTGCCGGTACTGCTCAGCCCTTCCTGAATATTCCAGTTCAGGTTGTCTTCCTTCAGCGCCGTGCCGTTCAGGCCGATATTCTGCGTGGTACCGTCTTTGGTATTGTTCAGGTTGTAGGTGGCCCAGGTGTTATGCATCCAGTGGTCCAGCGGCACGGAAACGCTCAGCGAGAACTGGTTGTCGTTCGTCACTTCGTCGCCGTTTTCATCGTTGTCCTGGGTGTTCTTGTTCATGCTGTAGCTCAGGCTGTAGCTCACCCCGTGCCAGCTGTTGTTGTAGCTGACGCTCATGGAGGTCATGTCCTGGTTCTGGCTCCAGTAAGTCTCTTTCACCATGCTCAGGGTGACGGACCCCCAGCCTTCGGGCAGCGTCTGGTCGATGGTGGCCTCGGTTCGGGCGCGGCGCTGCTGGGGGGCAGACCAGTCGTCAGAGCGGGTATATGACTCCATGGTGTCTTCAAGGGTGTAAAACCCTTTGCTGTTGTAGCGATATCCCGCGAGCGAGAAGTTGGTGCCTGAACCGGCAAAATCTTTGCTGTAGCGCACGCGCCAGGACTGGCCTTTGCTGGCCTGCTGCTTTTTCAGCAGGGCCTTTGCGCGGGTGACGTCGATGGAGAACGCTCCTAAATCGCCCATGTTTTTCCCGGCGCCGAGCGCCTGGGACTGATAGTGGCTGCTCTGCTGTATGCCGCCGTAAGCGGTAAAACCAAAGGGGAGGCCGTAAATCGCGCTGCCCTGGGCAAACGGAGTTTTCTCGACGTCTTTGTCGTAGGAACGGTAGCGCCCGGCGGTCACGCTGTAGCGCAGGTTTTTTTCGCGCTGCAGTACCGGTACGGAGGCATATGGCACCACGAAATGGCTTTCGCTGCCGTCGGTCTCTTTCACGGTGACCTGCAGATCGCCGCTGCTGCCGGTGGGGTAAAGGTCGTTAATTTCAAACGCGCCGGGGGCGACCGTGTTCTGATAAATGACGTAGCCATTCTGGCGAACCATCACCAGCGCATTGCTGTGTGCGGTGCCGCGAATGATGGGCGCATAGCCTTTTTCGCTGTCCGGCAGCATGTCGCTGTCGGATTTAAGCTCCACGCCGGTGTAGGGTACGCTGTCAAAAACATCAGAAGGCGAAGAGCTTTGTCCAACGGTGAGATCGCTTTTCATCGCCACGATATCGCGCTGGGCATAGGTATAAACGGAAGAGAATTTTTGCTGCTCTTCCTTGCCCTGGGTGCTGCGATTCCACGTGGAGTAGTTGCGTACGCGCCAGGCGCCAACGTTAAACCCGGGACGCAGGTTAACGTACTGGCTGCTGTTATTCTGCTCGCCCGACTGTCGCGCATGGCTCTGGCTGGCAGTCGCGCTGTAGTTGAGAATACCTGCGGTGATCCCCTCGTCGAATTCTTTCGGGTCGATATAGCCGCGTGGAACCTGGCCCAGGGCCAGTTGAGGGATACTGAGCAGCAGCTGCTGATTGCGAACGTGAAAAGACGTGGAGGCTGCCGGGATGGCGGTTAAATCGGCACACTGGCCTTTTGCCATCAGCGCCGGATATTTTTGGGTTTTGATCCCAAGGCTTTTTAAATCATTCAGGCTAAAGCAGGGCTGAAGTGAACTGCTGCCGTGTGAACCTTTTTGCAATGTGAACGTGACGTCGCGGGTATCAATTTTATTATTATTAATAAAAATAGCGACCTGATATTTCCCCGGTGCCTGCCCTGGCCCTTTTTCGTAAACCGACAGATCGGTCTTACCCTGTTGCGGATTATCAATATCCAGCAGTGCGGGGTTAAAATAATCATCAGCCATAACCTGCTGCGCAAAGATCGCCAGTGCCAGGCCACAGAGAATGACCAGCAGTGATGAAATTCGGCAGGTGAACGGCTTTTTATGGCTGAACATGATTATTTTATTACCGGGGGATAGTATTAACGAACGGCTTTCGACCAGGTATGGCTGATGCTGCCGTAATCAGTAATAATGGAATACGTGACGGTTGAGCCTCCGATATTGCCAGGCAAGGCAAAATGCGTTTCCGTTTTCGGGACCGCCCAGGTGGCTTTTGTTACTTTATGACCGTTCAGCGTGACGGTCTGGAAGTTCATAAAGAAAGGCGTGGGGTTATTCACCACCAGTTCATTACCTTCACGGCGCCATTCAAGCTTATCGGCCACCTCTTCTGGGCTGCCTTTTACTGCTGACGGGCGATAAAGCAATTTAATACGCGTATTAATGGCAATTTGTAGCGTATTCACACCTTCGACGTGCTTTGATGAAGGGATCGCTTTAATATTTAACCAGTACAGAGATTCCCTGTCTTCCGGTAAATTTCCGCCCGTACGTACAACGCGCAGAACGTTATCTTCTTTCGCATCCAGACGGAAAAGAGGAGGGGTGATCAGGAACGGCGCTTTGGCCAGGTTTTTACCGCCAGAGTCGACCCAGGACTGTACCAGATAATCCGTTGCATCTGGGTTTGAAAGACCAAGAGACGATTCCTTTTTCTCTCCCTGGTAGACCAGACGTGTGCCATTAATAATGACACCTGCATGTGCAGTAGTGGCCGCCAGTAAAAGCGTGCTCAGTAAATAACCGTGGCGCATAAATATTTCTCAATAAGATAAGAGATATTAACGCGTATAACCGCGTTAATATCTCAGGATTGATAATATCAGTTATAGATAACGGTGAAGGTCGAAACGGAGTTAGCCGGCCCTGCGGTAATCGCGGCCCCGGTTTGAATATAACGCGCGCCGAATATCAGGTCGTTAACTGCTGTACCGGAGGCTAACGGATATTGCTGAGAAGGGGTGTACAGACTCACCGGCTGCTCAGAAGCGTCAACCAGCTGAATAGCGACACCCGTTGCCGCATCCACATCCGGCGTTAATGCCAGCGTTGCGTTGTTATTCGCATCCGGCGTTCCGCCGAAGTTAATCGCTGCAGAGGTAACGGTTTCCGGACAGTCTTTTAACTGAATATCGAACTTCGTTAACGTGCTGGTAGAGCCTGCCCCGGTAAATACCGTTTTAGAGACTTTGCCTAACTGGACGTTTAACGGGTTACTTAACCCATTAACCACCTGACACGCTGAATCAATAATTTCCCCGGTGAAATTGATCTGCCCTTCACCGTTTGTTGCCGCAAATGCGGATGCAGAACATCCCACCGCTGCGGCGATGAATAAACCTAAAGCAACCTTGTTCATAGTGAATCCTGATATGTGACTGGTGCGAACGTTGCCTGGACGTTTTCACCGTTGACCCTGGAAGACTTTCCGCTGGTTATTTAATCAAAAAATATATGTCCAAGAATCTTCTGCAGAAATCACAAATAATTGAAAAAATGCTTGTATATATTTTTTTTCATTAAAACAGAGCATTGGATTAGGGGATAAAACACTAACGGCCGGGCAATCATCAGGGCTATATTGTTAACAAGATGATGCTGTCAGGAGAGAAGTCGTGGATTACCGCAAAATTATCAAAGAGGTAGGGCGTGGGAAAAATCATGCCCGCGATCTGGACCATGAAACCGCGCGTGCACTTTACACCCGCATGCTTGAGGGCGACGTCCCCGACCTGGAAATGGGGGGCATTCTGATCGCGCTGCGTATCAAAGGAGAGGGTGAGGCGGAGATGCGCGGGTTCTATGAAGCCATGCAGGCGCAAATGCTGCGCTTAACGCCGCCTGTGGCAAAGCCCATGCCGATCGTGATCCCGAGCTACAACGGCGCGCGCAAGCAGGCAAATTTAACCCCGCTTCTTGCTATTTTATTACACAAGCTGGGGTTCCCGGTGGTGGTGCACGGGGTTAGTGAAGACCCCACTCGCGTACTGACGGAAACCATTTTCGGGATGCTGGGCATCGAGCCAACGCGTCATGCCGGCCAGGCGCAGGCGAAACTGGATGGCCATCAGCCCGTTTATATCCCGGTTGGCACACTTTGCCCGCCGCTTGAAAAGCAGCTCGATATGCGCTGGCGCATGGGCGTGCGCAACAGTGCGCACACGCTGGCGAAACTGGCTACACCGTTTGGCGAAGATGCCGCCCTTCGTCTTTCCAGCGTCTCGCACCCGGAATACGTGGGGCGTGTGGGTCAGTTCTTTGCGGCTATTGGTGGAAGGGCGTTACTGATGCACGGCACGGAAGGTGAGGTTTATGCGAACCCACAGCGTTGCCCGCAGGTGATGCTGATTGATTCTGCAGGTACGCGCGCCATTCTGGAACGCGGAGAGGAAAATAGCGGTGTGATATTGCCTGAGGCAAAAGATCCCCATACTACAGCCCACTGGATTGAGCAGAGCCTTGCCGGAAAAGTTCCTGTTCCGCATTCGATCAAGCTGCAGATGGCCTGCTGTTTGCTGGCAACCGGTGAAGTGGACACGGTAGAAGCCGGGCTGGCACGCGTGGCGCAGTCTTTTTAACTAAAAAAAAAGCCCGTCCAGTGGCGGACGGGCAAGCAAGGGTAACAAACAACAGGGTCAATGAGGGTTGGAGCAGCTCACCAGAGGGTTTGGCGAGGGGACAGCATTCATTCAGTCGATTATTTGTAGATAACCGCGGTACCGCTCAGCTTGTTATTGCCGTTAGCGGAGGTAATGGTGTATCCGCTTGCACCGGCAGCAGCAGCTTTCTCAGCCAGTTTGGCTTCCAGACCGTCCAGCGTGGTCGCGCCATCAGCACTCACCACACCGACTTTGTTCATGTTCTGTGCCTGAGTTGAAGAGACTGGCTCTACAGCGAAAGCGCCGAAAGACAGAGCGGACAGGGCAACAGCAGCTACAGCATATTTGATGGTTTTCATAATTAATCTCTCGCAGATGTTTTTGTTAAGGGGACGATGTTCCGTCGATGTGATAAGTATCACGGTTTTTTACGAGGGATAAAATCGAAGAGAATTGACGTGGTTGCTCAAAAAAATTGAATGACAAATAACTTATTGAATATTAATAAATTCAAATTGGCGATTTACACTTCTTGTTGAAGCGCTTTACAGAAGAAAGATGAAGGGCACATTTTGCTACGCGGTTCGCTAAAAATCGTGAGCGTAAAGGTAAGGGCCTGCGCGGTTAGCTTAGGTAAAGGAAAGTCAACGTAACTGGCTGTCTTTCGAACCTCTGCGATTATATCCTGAGTGTGATGAATTTTTTGAATCTTTATTCTGCTGGCAGGCAATGCAAAGCCTTACGCCGGGGATGGCTTTCCGGCGCGCCTCCGGAATGGGTTCTCCGCATTCTTCGCATTCCGTTAAGCTTTCGCCGCGCGGAATTTCACCGCGAGCGCGCGAAACAGCATCTTCAATAGTACTGTTGATCTGTTCGTTAACAGCGTCGTCATTTGCCCAGCCGGAAGCCATTATGCCCTCCTGATATCGTTTTCAGCCCTGCTTTTAATATTGGGTTAAAAAACGAACAGTCAAGGCGAGGGGGAAGAGAACTGCATCCGGTGGACAGATGCAGTCTGGGGAAAAAGCAGATTATTTATAAATGGTCGCTGTGCCGTACATATGGTTATCTCCGCCTGCGGAGTTCACCACGAATCCTTTTGCACCTTCCTGGCGGGCTTTTTCAGCCAGTTTATCTTGCAGATCGTCAAGGTTGCTGGCACGGCTAACTGAAACGGTGCCTGCGGGACGGAGCTGGCTGGTGTCGGTACTCTGGGTCAGCGACTGAACGGCCATGGCAGAGAATGAAGCGGTTGCCAGGACGCCAGCGATAATAGCAAGGGTCAGATACTTTTTCATAATCACAACCTCATGAGGAAACAGCAGGTGATTCCCTTTAAGTTTAGAAGCCTGATGAGTGTGACTTAGCGCAAATATTTGATGATGATCTGCTTATTTTTTGAACGATTTAAATTGACAATTCGCTGACAGATCATAGACATAAAGGTGTTTGATTTATGGCGGTTTTTTGAGCGACGCAGAGAAAGATTTACCGTTGGGCCAGCAAAGGGTATCTTACGCCGCTGTTTAAAGGAGAATGCCATGACTGCCCAAAAGCCGGGATTGCACCCGCGAAATCGCCACCGCAGCCGCTACGACATGAATGCGTTATGCCTGAGCTGCCCGCCGCTGCAGGACTACCTGGTTCAGACCCCAGCGGGAGAGCCCTCGGTCAACTTTGCTGACCCGCAGGCGGTTAAAATGTTGAACAAAGCTCTACTGGCGCATTTTTACGGTGTGGCTCACTGGGATATTCCGGAAGGCTTTCTCTGTCCACCTGTGCCGGGCCGCGCGGATTACGTTCATCATCTTGCCGATCTTCTTGCCGAAAGCAATGAGGGCGTTGTTCCGCAGCAGGCCACCATTCTGGATATTGGCACCGGGGCGAACCTGATTTACCCGCTGATCGGCGCGCATGAATATCAGTGGCGCTTTACCGGAAGCGAAATCGGTGACGAGGCCTTTGCCAGCGCCCAGGCGATTATCAGCGCGAATCCTGGGTTGAGCCGTGCCATTCGCCTGCGTCGTCAGAAAGAGGCGGCGTCGATCTTCAACGGCATTATTCACAAAAACGAAAGCTATGACGCCACGATGTGCAATCCGCCGTTCCATGATTCGGCAGCATCGGCCCGCGCGGGCAGCGAGCGCAAGCGCCGCAACCTGGGTCAGGCTGAAGACGCCGCGCTGAACTTCGGCGGTCAGCAGCAAGAGCTATGGTGTGAAGGGGGCGAAGTGGCGTTTATCCTGCGCATGATTGCGGAAAGCAAACAGTTTGGCCGTCAGGTGAAATGGTTCACGACGCTGGTCTCCCGCGGGGATAACCTGCCACCGCTCTACCGCGCGCTGACCGAAGCGGGCGCCGTAAAAGTGGTGAAAAAAGAGATGGCGCAGGGCCAGAAGCAAAGCCGCTTTATTGCCTGGACGTTTATGGACAATAACAAACGTCGCAAATAGCACTCCGTCGTAGGCCGGGTAAGGCGAAGCCGCCACCCGGCAACCAGGCTACAGCGTCGGCTCCTGCGGAGGGAGCGGCGATGCGGGCGGCGGCAATACCTGATAGGTCTGGACCGGCATCCGCACGTTCGCCAGATCAAAGTGTTTTTTCACCATGCTGTCGAGCGCAAAGCGCACCGTCCACTGCTTCAGCGGCTGGGTGGTGAACGACACGCGCAGGGTAAACGCCGTATTCGTCAGTCCGACGATGCCGGCGAATGACGGCTCTCCAATCACCAGCCCGCGAATATCTTCCATCTGCATCAGCTCTTCTACCGCATCGCGCAGCGCCTGCTTCGCTTTATCGGCATCCTCGTGGCGATCCACATCGTAGTTCGCCACCACGGAACCAATGCCGCGCACAAAGTTGGCGAAGGTGGTGATCGAAGACCAGGGAATGATGTGGTACGCCCCGGTGTCCTGACGCACGCCAACCGAACGGATGGACATCCTCTCCACGGTGCCGGTTAATGGTCCGATGGTCACCAGATCGCCCGTGTTCATCCCGTTTTCAAACTGAATGAAGATGCCGGTAATAATATCCTTCACCAGCGTTTGCGAACCGAAGGAGATGGCAAGACCCAGAGCACCGGCACCCGCCAGCAGCGGGGCGATATTCACGCCGATTTCCGACAGCACAATCATGATGGTGATGGTGCTGATAATCACCGCCAGCGCGTTGCGGAACAGGGTTAACAGCGTTCTTGCCCGCGCGCTGGGCAGGGGACGGCCGTGAATATCCGATACCAGGCGGTTCTCGATAAGGCTCGCCAGCAGCGTCCAGCCGACGGCAGAGAAGAACAAAATCAGCGCGATGCGAATCAGGATATCGACCGTTTTTTCACCCGTACCGTTGTGCAGCCAGTTCCAGAAATCAAACAGGCTCCACGCATTCAGAAGCAGCATAATCGCCACGCAGACGGTGAGAATGCGCGCCACTTTGAGCGATACCGACATCCAGCCGTTCACCCGTTTTTGCAGCTCCGGGTAATTACGCTGTACCTGCGGCGACAGGGTGATGGTTTTCGAGATCCAGCGCGACAGCAGCCCCGACACAAACGCCGCGATGCCGATAATGGCCAGGCTTTTGAACGTCGCCCCCATCATAAATTTCAGGCTATTGCCCGGGTCAAACAGCGAGAAGAAGCACAGTACGATGAAGTAAGCGCTCGCCAGCCAGTGCCACACCAGGGCGAACGCGCGGATAAACAGGCTAAAGAACGAAAGGGAGCGATCGGCCAGATTCAGCAGGCTTTGGGTAATGGTTTTTTTATTGTGGAAGATCAGATACAGCGACCAGACGGTAATGCAGATCATGATAATGACGTTTGCCAGCGCCCCGAACTGGACGTTCACCTGGTTGGAGATGATCGGCACGGCAACCAGCAGGCCGTAGCCAATCAGCCCGCTGAGCACGCTCAGACGCAGCGCCCAGTACTTCGCACTCTCATCCCGGATGGCGAAAGGACGCAGCGCCGGTACGTGCGGACAAAAGAGTAACCGCAGCAGCGCCTTGAAGAACTCAATCAGGGCAAAGGCGTTCAGGAAAAGCGACTGCTGGAAGGCGATGGTTTTGTTGCCCGCGTTCAGCCTGTCGGCCAACATCTGGCCTAAGAACAGCGTCAACGCAAGCAGCAGTAAATCGATGATAAACGCTGAGGCTATCATCAACGGCAGGTGCAGCCAGCTGCTTTTCTGCTGATTCTTCCTGCGTCCCCATTGCCCCATTTTGCGGTACAGCGGCCATGCGCACAGGCGCACCAGCCAGTAAAAAAGAAATACCGCACCCGCCAGCATCAGGAACTGCGTGGCGGCGGCGGTAAACGTCTGCGGGTTAAATGCCTTATGCGGCGAGCCAATCAGGTTGCGGTAGAGCTGAGCGAAGCGCGAGGAGAGCGCTTGCCCATAGTGGCGGCTCACGTCGGTGACGTTTTCCAGTACCGTTTTTTGCTCTTCCACCTGGGGAGGGGTGATGACAGGCACCGGCTCCTGCGGCGGCGTGGCGGCTACTTTTCGCAGCTGGCTGATGAGTTCCTGTCGGGAGGTGTCGTTCTCAAGGACGTCGGCGAGGGCGCTGTAGGCGGCTTTTTTCTGTTCGACATCGGGTTCCGGTGGCGGCGTATTTTGCTGGCTGGCGGTTGTTCCGCTGGTCACCCCGGGGATCGCGACGGCGAACGATGGCGCACTAAACAGGCTTATCAACAGCAACAGGATCCACGGCACGGCGTCCTCCGGTGAAAATGTCGAACAAAATGATAAGTATAGAAGTCGGGGGGCGGAGGGGGATTTTTGGGAACAATCTGGCGTAAAAAAGCCGGGCAAGCCCGGCTTAGGTATGAAACGAACGATCAGGAGACGTGCTGCAGGAACTCCTGCAAACGCTGGCTCGGCGGGTTCGCAATCAACGCCTGCGGGTTACCGTCTTCCGCGATACGGCCTTTATCAATAAAGATCAGGCGGGACGCCACTTTCTCAGCAAAGCCGATTTCGTGGGTCACGATAACCATCGTCATCCCTTCTTCCGCCAGATCCTGCATGACTTTCAGCACCTCGTGACGCAGCTCCGGGTCGAGTGCGGACGTAGGCTCATCAAACAGCATCATTTTCGGTTTGACCGCCAGCGCGCGGGCAATCGCCACGCGCTGCTGTTGACCACCGGACAGCTCAGAAGGGTAGTGGTGCGCGCGTTCAGCCAGGCCGACTTTCGCCAGCAGATCTTTGGCCAGCGCTTCTGCCGCCGCTTTGTTGGCGCCGCGCACGCGCAGGGGGCCAAACATCACGTTCTCCAGCGCCGTCAGGTGCGGGAACAGGTAGAACTGCTGGAACACCATGCCCGCTTCCTGACGAATCAGACGGTCATCCACTTTCGGGTCGTTCACCTTCAGACCGTCGACGATAAGATCGCCGCTGGTGATCTCTTCCAGCTTGTTGATGCAGCGCAGCAGGGTGGATTTACCGGAGCCGGATGGCCCAATAATCACCACCACTTCACCCTGTTTAATGTTCAGATCAATATTGTGCAGCACCTGGGTTGGGCCAAAGTGCTTGGAAACGTTTTTAAATTCAATCACAGGATTTTCATCCTTCTTTCAAGACGACGCAGAACGAAGCTCAGAACCAGAGTAATGATCAGGTAGACAACGGCTACCGCACTCCAGATTTCCAGCGCGCGGAAGTTGCCAGCAATGATCTCCTGACCCTGACGGGTCAACTCGGCCACGCCGATAACAATGAACAGCGACGTATCTTTAATGCTGATGATCCACTGGTTACCGAGCGGTGGCAGCATGCGACGCAGCGCCAGCGGCAGAATAACGTGGCGGATCGTTTCGCGACGAGAAAGACCTAGCGCCAGACCGGCTTCACTGAAACCTTTATGAATCGACAGCACCGCACCGCGGGTGATTTCCGCAATGTAAGCGCCTGAGTTGATCATAATGGTGACGACGGCTGCGCTGAACGGATCGATGCGCAGGTCGGTGAACGCCATTGGCAGGGCGAAGTAGATGAACATGACCTGTACGACAATTGGGGTGCCGCGGATCACTTCGATGAAAACCAGTGCGATGTGGTTTGCAATCCAGCCGCCGTAGGTGCGAGCGAAACCGGCGACAAGACCGATAATCAACCCACCAACCAGACCCAGGACCGAAATCCACAGGGTTATTTTAGCGCCTTCAAGCAAGATAGGAATGGCAGGCCAGATGGCGCTCCAGTCAAACTGCATGATAATTTCCTGTTACTGTTACCGTGTTTCAAAAATAGCAGGGGCGAAAGGTCGCCCCCGAGTGAACATCATTGTTACGTCTTATTATTTAGGCTCGGTACCGAACCATTTTTTGTAGATTTCGTTATAGGTGCCGTTCTCTTTCAGCGTTTTCAGTGCGCCGTTAACTTTCGTGCGCAGGTCGTCGCTGCCTTTCGGGAACGCGATACCGTACTGCTGGGCTTCCAGAGACTCGCCAACCGCCTTGAACTTGCCGTTGCCCGCGGTTTTGATGAAGTACAGGATATTCGGCGTGTCGTGCAGAACCGCATCAGCACGGTTGGTGCCGAGTTCCATGTACGCGTTGTCGATGTTCGGGAACTGACGCAGGTCTTTGGTTTTGATATTTGCTTTCGCGTAATCAACCGAACCGGTGCCGCTCTTCACTGCCACCACTTTGCCGTCGAGATCTTTCACGCTTTTTACGTCGTTATTATCAGCTTTGACCATCACCAGCAGGCCGCTTTTGTAGTAGCCGTCAGAGAAGTCGATCGCTTTTTTACGTTCATCGGTAATGGTGATGCCCGCCAGCGCCAGATCAACGTTCTTGGTTTGCAATGCCGGGATGATGCCGCTGAAGTCCATCGGCTTCAGGGTGTAATCCAGTTTGAGTTCTTTTGCGACTGCGGCCCACAGATCCACATCAAAACCAACGTATTTATCACCCTGTTTGAATTCAAACGGAACGAACGCCGTGTCGGTCGCCACAACCAGTTTGTCGGCAGCCTGAGAGGACACCGCAAAAGCCAGGGTAAGTGCAGCCAGTGAAACTTTTAATACAGACTTCATAGCATTTCCTTTTATATCCACGGGGCGATCCCCTGCGAGAACAGGTGGCACAATGAAAAAATCGTGCCAACTTTACAAGCTATTGTTTTGCAAAGGGGATGATGTCATACATTGCACATTAAATGGGGCAATGAGGTTTTATTGCACCAAAGTGGAGCACTGTTTTGGTGCGCTTCGTTTGGCTCAACTGACGGGGAGATATTTAGCGTAAATTATGACGAAAAAACAATCTTCCGTTAACGGTTGTGTGAGGTGATTATTACATTTCGTTCACTTTTGCAGGTGTGCAGACAAAAACTGTGCACCATAGATGTGCAAAACCCTCACCGGAGGGCGAGGGTTTGATAGAAAATTCGTATGAATTATTCGATGTTAGATTCGATAAACCACAGGAATTGATCCAGGTCGCGGGACGCGGCGGTGAAGATGTCTGCGGTATCTTCGTCTTTGGCTTCGCCAATCGCTTTGCGCACATCGTTTGCCACAATCGCGTAGCGGTCCGCCAGCTCTTTCAGGTGATCCTGAACGGTATGGATATCCAGCGGATAACTCTTCAGTGGCGTTTTGCTGTTGATCACCTGCGTGGTACCCAGCGCCACGCCGCCTAGCTGAACGGCACGTTCAGCCATCGTGTCGAGGTGGGTCACCAGTGCTGTGCGGAAGCCATCCAGCATTTCATGAACGGCAATAAAGTTTGCACCGCGCATATTCCAGTGGGCCTGTTTGGTGATCAACGAAAGATCGATGAACTGGATCACCTGGCGATTCAGCAACTCAATGGTTGCTTTTTTGTCGCTGTCCGATACATCGTTACGGGTATAAAGCAGATTAGACGCTTTCGTTTTCACCAGTTTAGCGGTACTCATAATCTCATATCCTCTTGATGTTTATGTCCCAGGTAATTACGGAACTAAGTATAGCACCGGATTTTTTTCCTGCGGTTTGGCTGTGCCTATCGGTTTAATAGCGAGAAGGAGGTTGAGAATTTAACTCATTGAAATTAATCTAAAATTTTAAAATTGATACAGATCAATCTTAATTACTGGCTGGGAATGTAAACCCAGAGGGATATTTTGAAAATAGGGTAAAGTGTGTAAAAAATTATAACGACAGTCTTTCTGGCCTTTATTCTGCATGGCATGGAAGCCATGCAGAATATATGGGCTTAGCGGATATCCACTTTCTCCACTTTAGGTTCAGGGCGCATGGTGAGCGTCGAGCCCATTGATGCCGCGATAATCGAGCAGAGCGCCAGCGTCTGGGTCAATGTCAGGGTTTCGCCGAGAAACACCATCCCGGAAATGGCGGCTAGCGCAGGCTCCATGCTCATCAGGGTGCCAAATATGCGCGTCGGCAGACGCGTCAGGGCAATCATCTCCAGAGAATAGGGAAGTGCGGTAGAGAGGATCGCGACCGCCAGCCCGATGGGCATGACGGACCATTGCCAGATAGATTCGGTCGCCTGCGCCATGCCGATGGGCACAAAGACGATAGCAGCGATCAGTGACCCCAACGCGACGGTCGCCGGACCGTGCTCTTCTCCTGCACGCTGGCCCGTAAGTATATAGACGGCCCAGCAGGCGCCTGCACCCAGCGCCAGCGCTGCGCCCGTCAGATCAATCTCAGAAACACTCTTGCCCAGCGGCAGCAGGAACCACAACCCCAGAACGGCTAACACGACCCAGATAAAATCGACCGGACGTCGCGAGGAAAAAAGCGCCACCGCCAGCGGGCCGGTAAACTCCAGCGCGACGGCGATCCCCAGCGGTATCGTCTGAATAGAGAGGTAGAACAGGTAGTTCATTGCCCCCAGGGAGAGTCCATAAAACAGCAACGGTAAACGCTGCTCCTTTTTGAATCGCAGACGCCAGGGTTTGAAAATAACCACCAGTATCGCCGTGCCCAGGACGATACGCAGGGCTGTTACCCCAGGCGCACCGACCAGCGGAAAAAGCGATTTTGCAAGCGAAGCACCGCTTTGAATGGACAACATGGCAATGAGTATGACTGCGACCGGCAACCAGACCGACGACGTGCGGGATAACCCAGGCATCCTTTCTCCTGTCAGCTTATGTCAAATGAGGTAAAAGTTGCAGTGTAAAGGAAATATGCGGCTACGGTTGAGGCGCTGTTGAAAAAAAACCACGTCAAATCCGTAAAATGGTTAAGCGCTGGTGGATTTATCGCCTGTCAGATTAGGAATAATCTGGATGAATGTAACTGCGCAGACGCGCACTATGCGCATTTAGTAGTGAAAATTGCATGTGATTTGAAAGAGATAGCTGACGCTGGAAACGTTCTGTTACAGGAAAGGTTTCATTAGACATCACGAATCACAAAGAGTTTCGCAAATTTTTTTGATATATTTAAAACTTACGGACTTACTTGGATCACATTTGAGGTGGTTATGAAAAAAATTGCATGTCTTTCAGCACTGGCCGCTGTACTGGCTGTTTCCGCAGGTACCGCTGTAGCTGCTACTTCTACTGTTACTGGTGGTTACGCTCAGAGCGACTATCAGGGCGTGATGAACAAAGCTAACGGTTTCAACCTGAAGTATCGCTACGAGCAGGATAACAACCCACTGGGCGTGATCGGTTCTTTCACCTACACCGAGAAAGATCGTTCTGAAAACGGCGCATACAACAAAGGCCAGTACTACGGTATCACCGCGGGCCCGGCTTACCGTCTGAATGACTGGGCGAGCATCTACGGTGTTGTAGGTGTTGGCTACGGTAAATTCCAGCAGACCGAAAACCAGGGTCTGAACCGCACTGCAAGCAACAGCGACTATGGCTTCTCCTATGGCGCAGGCCTGCAGTTCAACCCAATCCAGGACGTTGCTCTGGACTTCTCCTATGAGCAGAGCCGTATCCGCAACGTTGACGTTGGCACCTGGATCGCTGGCGTAGGTTACCGCTTCTAATCACTTCGGTGATTAAATAAAAAATCCGCCCAATGTGGCGGATTTTTTTTTGGAAGGTAAAAGCAAAACGGCAACCCCAGGTTGCCGTTTTGAGTGTTTGTTCCCTCTCCCCGTGGGCTGAGAAATCCCCACAAAATAATGCCTGCACGGACGACCCCCTCTCCCTTGAGGGAGAGGGCTGGGGTGAGGGGGAACATACGGCTCAGGTGGTCATTCCGTTCACTTTATGTTCATTGCTACTCTGTAACAGCATGACCTGTGAACGTGCCAGGGCGGCTCAATCGCCGCCGCCCTGGCGACCCGGGCTCCCGGCGGTAAATCGCCGCTTCGCGGTGCCCTCAGCTTATTCCTTCAGGCTATCGGGTCGGGCATGAGCCTGCATCCCTGCAGGCCACGCCCTCTCGGCGCATCCGTGCGCCTCGCCCCGGCCTTACGGAAACGCTTCGGCGATTTACAGCCGGACCAGGGCGTCGCTGTAAGTCATTAATTTTGCTAAAGCAACGTTCATCGCTTTAAGGAAAAAAATACTGGGGATCCCTCCCCCCGTGGACCAGGGTGAGGGCGTCAGACCGCTACTTACTCTTAATATCAAAAATATCCGTACCCAGATGGTTGTAGTCAACTTTCTGTAACTTGAAGTTGGTAACGTACACTGGGGAAGCTTTCTTGTTAGAGACAAACGGGTAAGCATTTTTTATCTGCTCAGCCTTAATCCCGGTCCACTGCGAGAAGAACTGCAGGAAATCATTTGCTGAACGACGCGCTTTAATGACGCGATGCGTTTTATCATCACTCGACAGCACCATAAACGGCACCTGGAAGTTCTGCTGGAACTTGTCATCGTGCGCCAGGTACTGCACCTCTTTACCACGCTCTTTAAACGCCAGCCCGTGATCCGAGAAATAGACCATGGAGAAGCTGTCGCCCGTATTGCGTAGCTGATCGTACAGCTTGCTCAGCAGGTCGTCGGTTTGCGTCATGGTGTAGAGATAGCAGGACGTCTCTTTGGACTGCACAAACTCCGCGTACTTCCCTCCGGTCCGATCGCAGGCCTGCGGGTGCGACCCCATCAGGTGCAGGACGATCAGCTGAGGCTGGGTGCGCGGGGTGGCGAAGACCTGTGCCGTCATTTTCAACAGCGCTTCGTCTTTGGTGTTTTTGTCGGCTTCGAAGTCGCCATTTTTCAGGAACTGCACTTCGTCAGCGCGTTTGGCGATACTGGCGATGGCCGTATCATATTCGCCAATTTGCCCCTGATTAGAGAACCACCACGTCTGAAAACCCGCACGGTTTGCCAGGGTGACGAAATTATCCTGATACTGCGGTTTGCCATCCACCACCCGGTTAAGGGTCAGGCCGAGCGATTTCTGCGTCGAGCCGCTGGCCGCGACATAATCGGTAAACAGCGTGCCTTTGACTGAGCTGGCAAACGGTGTGTTATCCCAGTGACCGCCAAACGCTCCCATCGCATCGCGACGCGCGCTTTCGCCAATCACCACCACATAGGTGTGATATTTCGGCTTAACGGCCAGCACGTTCCAGGTGTCTTTCATATTGGAAAGCTCAGCCATGCGCGCCTGTTCGTCGAGAACCTCTTTATTGTTTACAACGACGTCTTTCAC
Organism: Enterobacter sp. DC4; assembly: GCF_000568095.1. Classification (NCBI taxonomy): domain Bacteria; kingdom Pseudomonadati; phylum Pseudomonadota; class Gammaproteobacteria; order Enterobacterales; family Enterobacteriaceae; genus Enterobacter; species Enterobacter sp. DC4. The sequence goes on from NZ_AZUB01000001.1 coordinate 249,053, forward strand.
GAAGCGGAAAACCGGATAACCGATATTGCTGAGCCTTAGCTTACCGTCCCAGGGAATATTCTGGATGGGAGCGACAAAGGCCACGGCAATGCTGAACACCAGACAGAGTATTTCGATCTTACCCCAGGATTTTTTCTCGCCCGACTGACGGCGGATGGCGATAACGCCCAGCGCGAAGATAAAGATCCCGACTACGTAGCTGTACCACGGGAAGATCGTCAGGATCTCCGTGGACTCTTCCATATTGGTCGAGTGCAGCGCCAGCAGAGTATTAAAGTTTGGCGCTCCGTAAGCCTGACCAAACGGGAAATAGAGTGCAGCAACCAGCGAACAGATGCCGATTAACGCTTTTTGCACGCGCGGTGCGGATCGCCACAGCAAATGCAGAACGCAGGTGAACGCCACCGCGTAGAGCAGACTAAAGGGATAACCCAGCGCAAAGTTAATCAGTAAAGACTGCAAAAAGTAAAAACCCGTCCACGGGCTTAAGGCCCGGCTGCGGGTCACAACGGTATCTATCAGGGTTACATTCATAGGTCACTATCATGGATGAAAACGCCATGTGCTCACCCTGGCGTCAAGGGTCATAACCTGCCTGACAGTGCGTGGAGAGGGAATGAGGGTCCGCTTCAGCGAGCCGCAAATTGTGCAGGGCTGCAAGAAGATAGTGCGAGCGCTAAATAATATCAACAGTTGCTAAGCAGATGTTTTGCGAAGGGGATTGCAAATCCGTAAAAAAGATCGGGAATAAGGCGGCTGGAAGCCAGTTTAGAGCGAGATTGTGACGGGAAAATGAAGCGGCGTACCGCAACGCCGCTTAGTGGGAAGGTTTGTCGTCCTGATGCGGTTTGTTGTTAAACATATCGCACAGCATGTTCAACAGCATTAAGCGCACTTTAAAAGGAGAGTGGGTAAACACGGTCATGCACCTCTTGAATTCGTTCATAAGACCTCCTGAGTTTTGATCCCTTCGATCCGTGAAGGGTGACTGCATTACATACAGATATAGCACAGGCTATATTGTATAGCTATGGCTATTTCGTTAATTTTTTGTGCTTGCGGAGCTATGGTTTACAATGTGCGCTCTCGAAACCGGGCGCTGGAAGCGTCACCCCACTGAGGAAGTACAATGAACCGTCGCGCAGGTCATCCGACAATGAGGAAAACGACGCAACTGGTGAATGTTGAAGAACATGTCGAAGGTTTTCGCCAGGTCCGTGAAGCGCACCGGCGTGAACTGATTGATGATTATGTTGAACTCATTTCCGATCTGATCCGTGAGGTTGGTGAAGCGCGCCAGGTCGATATGGCCGCCAGGCTGGGGGTTTCACAGCCAACTGTCGCTAAAATGTTAAAACGCCTGGCCTCCGTGGGCTTAATAGAAATGATCCCCTGGCGCGGTGTTTTTCTGACGCCGGAGGGGGAGAAACTCGCGCAGGAGAGCCGCGAGCGCCATCAGCTTGTCGAGAATTTTTTACTGGTGCTGGGCGTCAGCCCGGAGATCGCCCGCCGGGATGCGGAAGGAATGGAACACCACGTTAGCGAAGAGACGCTGGTGAAATTTCGTGAATTTACGCTTAAATATGGTCCCTCCGCTGAATGAAAATCCCTGGACTGCAGGCCCTGGCACGCGATCGTTTTTTCCATCTGTTATTACTCATTGGCGCAGCGTTAAGCCTCTTTGTGCCGTTTGCCCCACACGCCTGGCCCGCCGCGATTGACTGGCGCACCATCATTACCCTGAGCGGCCTGATGATGCTCACCAAAGGGGTCGAGCTGAGCGGCTATTTTGACGTTCTGGGACGTAAAATGGTGCGCCGGTTTGCCACCGAACGCAGGCTGTCCCTGTTTATGGTGTTCTCCGCCGCGGTGCTGTCGACGTTTCTGACCAACGATGTGGCGCTGTTTATCATCGTGCCCCTCACGCTCACGCTGCGTAAGCTCTGTGAAATTCCGGTCAGTCGTCTGATTATCTTTGAAGCGCTCGCCGTTAACGCCGGTTCTCTGTTGACGCCTATCGGCAACCCGCAAAATATCCTGCTCTGGGGCCGTTCCGGCCTGTCGTTTGCCGCCTTTACCTGGCAGACGGCCCCGCTGGCGCTGGTGATGATGCTGTCCCTGCTGGCGGTCTGCTGGTTTGCCTTCCCGGATAAAAAACTGCAGTACCACAGCGGCACCACGGGCCCGCAGTGGCAGCCGCGTCTGGTGTGGAGCTGTCTCGGGTTATACATTGTCTTTCTGTTTGCGCTGGAGCTGAAGGTTGAGCTGGCGGGCGTCCTGCTCGTTGCCGCAGGGTTTGTCGTTCTGGCGCGGCGCGTGCTGGTGAGCGTGGACTGGACGCTGCTGCTGGTCTTTATGGCGATGTTTATTGATGTGCATCTTCTCATCCAGCTTCCGGTGCTGCAGAACGTGCTGCATAGCGTCAGCACGCTGTCTCAGCCGGGATTGTGGCTAACGGCGATTGGCCTGTCGCAGTTTATCAGCAACGTGCCTTCCACCATTCTGCTGCTCAACTACGTTCCGCCGGATACGCTCCTGGCCTGGGCGGTGAATATCGGCGGGTTTGGGCTGTTGCCCGGCTCGCTGGCCAACCTGATTGCCCTGCGTATGGCCAACGACCGTCGTATCTGGTGGCGTTTCCACGTCTGGTCGATTCCGATGCTGGTTTGGGCCGCGGCGATCGGTTTCGGACTATTCCTTCTCATATAGTGCGCAATTTGTCAGTTTTTCCTGGCAAACGTATAGCAACGTCCTAGCTTTAGTGAACGGCATAGTGTGATGCCGCTCACTGACAGGACCGTTGCTGACCTATGGCTGAAGATCAAAACCCGCCTGCTGACGAGCAGGACAAAAACAATAATGCGCGTAAGCGCCCGGGCAAAAAACCGTTAATTATCCTCGGCATTGTCGTGGTGGTGATGGTCGTCGTGGCGCTGGTCTGGTGGTTTTTAACCCGTAACGAAGAGACGACCGACGACGCCTTTACCGACGGCGACGTGGTGACGATTGCCCCCAAAACGGCGGGCTACGTCACCGAGCTGCGCGTGCGTGATAACCAGCGCGTGAAAAAGGGCGATCTGCTGGTGGTCATCGATCCGCGTGATACCACCGCCCAGCGCGATCAGGCCCAGGCCCAGCTTGGGCTGGCTATCGCGCAGCTGCATCAGGCTCAGGCGCAGCTGGCGCTTTCAAAAGTGCAGTATCCCGCCCAGCGTGACGAAGCCAAAGCGCAGGTGCTGAAAGCGCAGGCCGATCTGGCGAACGCGCAGGCGGAGTACCGTCGCCAGCGCGGCGTCGACCCGCGGGCAACCACCCAGCAAAGTATTGATTCCGCGAACGCTCAGCTACGCAGCGCGCAGGCGGGGCTGGCCAGCGCCCAGGCGCAGCTGGAGGTGGCAGAGCAGGTACAGCTGCAAATCCGCCAGCAGGAAACCAACGTTGAAGCGCGCCAGCGTCAGGTCGATCAGGCGAAAGCGCAGCTGGAAACGGCCAATCTGAACCTCTCTTACACCGAAGTCCGCGCTCCGTTCGACGGGTTTGTCACCAAACGCAACGTGCAGCCCGGCACGCTGGTGCAGGCGGGAACGGCGCTGTTCTCCCTGGTTTCGCCGAACGTGTGGGTGGTGGCGAACTTCAAAGAGTCCCAGCTTGAGCGCATGAAGCCCGGCGATAAGGTCACCGTGTCCGTCGACGCGTGGCCGGATATGTCGCTCGAGGGCCACGTTGACAGCATCCAGCAGGGCAGCGGCTCGCGCTTCTCGGCCTTCCCGGCAGAAAATGCCACCGGTAACTTCGTCAAAATTGTGCAGCGCGTGCCGGTGAAAATCGTGATTGATAAGGGGCTCGATCCGAACAAACCGCTGCCGCTGGGGCTCTCGGTTGCGCCGAAGGTGACGGTGGAATGACGGACCACAGCCACGACAGCTGGAAGCCCGCCAGCAACCCGTGGGCGGTGGCGATTGTCGTCACCCTGGCGGTGTTTATGGAAATTCTGGACACCACCATCGTCAACGTGGCGCTGCCCCACGTGGCGGGTTCGCTCTCGTCCAGCTATGACGAATCCACATGGGTGTTAACCAGCTATCTGGTCGCGAACGGCATCGTGCTGCCCATCTCGGCGTTTCTGAGCCGGGTGTTTGGCCGCAAGCAGTTCTTCCTGATCTGCATCGTCATGTTCACCGTCTGCTCGTTCCTGTGCGGGATCGCCACCGAGCTGTGGCAGATCATCCTGTTCCGCGTGATGCAGGGCTTCTTTGGCGGCGGGCTGCAGCCGACGCAGCAGTCGGTGCTGCTCGACTACTTCAAGCCGGAGGACAGGGGCAAAGCCTTCGGGCTCTCGTCCATCGCGATTATCGTTGCGCCGGTCCTCGGCCCGACGCTGGGGGGCTGGATCACCGACAATTACTCGTGGCGCTGGGTGTTCTTTATCAACATCCCGGTGGGGATTGTCACGGTGCTGGCGATCTACCAGCTGCTGGAAGATCCGCCGTGGGAGAGCAAGTCTAAAGAGAAGCTGACCATCGACTGGACGGGGATCGGCCTGATCGCCCTGGGACTGGGCTGTCTGCAGGTGATGCTCGACCGGGGAGAAGACGAAGACTGGTTTAACTCGAACTTTACCCGCACTTTCGCGGTATTAACGCTGATCGGCATCATTGGTGCGATTTACTGGCTGATGTATGCCAGAAAACCGGTGGTGGATCTGCACTGCATGAAGGACCGCAACTTTGCCATCTCCAGCCTGCTGATGGCGGGGATGGCGATGATTTTGTACGGCAGCTCGGTGGTGATCCCGCAGCTGGCGCAGCAGGACCTGGGCTATACCGCCACCTGGTCCGGGCTAGTGCTGTCGCCCGGAGCGGTGCTGATTGTGCTGACCATTCCGCTGGTGCTGAAGCTGATGCCGGTGGTGCAAACGCGCTGGATTATCGCCTTTGGCTTTACCTGCCTGGCGGTGTCGTTCTTCTGGTCGCGCACGCTGACCCCGGATATCGACTTCGAAACCCTGGTGTTGTTCCGCAGCGCCCAGTCGCTGGGGCTGGGGTTCCTGTTTGTGCCGCTGACTACCATTGCCTTTATCTCAATACCAAGGCGGCTGAACGCCGATGCGGCGGCGCTGTTCACCATGTTCCGCAACGTGGCGGGCTCGGTCGGGATCTCGCTGTCGACGGCGGCGATTACCGAGCGCTCGCAGGCGCACAGTGCGCACCTTGCGTACCATGCCTCGCCGTTTAACGAGCAGTTTCAGCAGGCGATACGCGAAAGCGCGCAGGCGATCCAGAACTTCACCACCCAGGTGGGCGATCCCACCGGCATCGCCACCGGACGTATGTACCAGACGATGATTGAGCAGTCGCGCTTCCTGGCCTACATCGACGTCTTCACCATTCTGAGCGCGGTGGCCTTGCTATTGATTCCGTTTTGTTTGTTGCTCTCGCCGGTTAAGAGCGAGGGGAGTGCAGGAGCACATTGATGATACACAGACGTTTACACCCCCTGATGATAATGATGCTGCTGGCAGGCTGCGCCGTCGGGCCGGACTACCAGCAGCCCGCGTCACCTGCCGTCACGCACTGGAACGATAAAGGCGACGGCTCGGTGAAGTCGCAAACCACCTCCGCCGCGACCAATCCGCGCTGGTGGAAAACGTTCGGCTCGCCGCAGCTCGACAGCCTGGTTGAACGCGCCATCGCCGGGAACCTGACGCTGCAGCAGACGGTGCTGCGCATCGCCGGGGCGCGTGAACAGATTAACCAGGCGGGCGGGGCGTTTTATCCGTCGGTGAACGGCAATCTGCAGGCGACGCGCCAGCAGCTCGGGCTGGAAGGGGAGCTGAAATCCCACGGCGTATATGACCAGGTGGATAGCATCGATCCCGCTCTCAAGGGCGCGCTGGGACCGCTGACGCAGCCGATCAACCTCTACCAGGGCAGCTTCGACGCCCAGTGGGAAATCGACCTGTGGGGCAAGGTGCGCCGTCAGGTGGAAGCCGCCGAAGCGCAGCAGAAAGCGGCTATCGAACAGCGTAACGACGCGCTGGTGTCGCTGGAGGCGGAAGTGGCGCGCGCGTGGCTCCAGCTGCGCGGGGCGCAGAGCATTATCGCCACGCTGAACACCCAGATTGAGAGCGCGCAGCAGACGCTGGATCTGACCGAGAGCCGCCAGCGCGGCGGGCTGTCGCCGCAGATGGACGTGGAAAACGCCCGGGCGCAGTTAGGCAACCTTGAAGCACAGCTTCCGCAATATCAGGCGCAGGAGCGGCAGGCGATGAACGGCCTGGCGATCCTGCTCGGTAAGCCGCCGGGGGCGCTGGATGCGGAACTGCAGAGCGTGCAGCCGATGCCCGCGCTGCCGGATATTGTGCAGACCGGCATTCCGTCGACGCTGGCGCGCCGCCGTCCGGACGTGCGCGAAGCGGAGGCGAACCTTCATGCCGCCACGGCGCAAATCGGCGTCTCTGTGGCGGAGCTGTTCCCGAGCTTTACCCTCTCCGGGCAGTTTGGCCTGCGCAACAGCGAAACCAACTGGCTGACCGACTGGAGCAGCCACTTCTACAGCTTTGGCCCGCAGGTCTCCATTCCCATCTTCCAGGGCGGTCGACTGGTCTCCAGCGTGAAGGTGGCGCGCGCGCAGCAGGGTGCGGCGGTGCTGGACTATCGTCAGACGGTGCTCACCGCGCTTGGCGATGTCGAAAATGCGCTGGTGAGCTATCGCACCGACCAGCAGCGTGAAGCGGGGCTGGCGAAAACGATCGATGCGCTGCAAAACGCGTTTGACCTGGCAAGCGACAGCTACCGCCAGGGGATCGCCAGCTTCATTGACGTGCTGGACGCCCAGCGACAGCTGGCGCAGGCCCAGCAGCAGCGCGCGCAGGCGCAGGTGCAGAGCGCGCTCGATCTGGTGGCGCTCTACAAGGCGCTCGGCGGCGGCTGGGAGCCGTATCAGCAGGTGCAATTACCGGACTACAGCGTCTTTGGCGACGCCCCGCGCGGATAAATATTCAGAGGATTGGGCAAGAAACGGACAGGAACGCCACATTCGCGATCGCTGAGGGGCGGGTATAACTATCGGGTACCCCTTAAACGACATGCGAGGATTATCTTATGCGTTATCAAAAACTGGGCAACACCGGACTGTTTGTTTCTGAACTGTGCCTCGGCACCATGACCTTCGGTGGTGAAGACGGCATGTGGGGCAAGATTGGCCAGCTTAAGCAAAACGAAGCCGAGCAGCTGGTGGGCCGCGCGCTGGATGCGGGCATTAACTTCATCGATACCGCTGACGTCTATTCGGAAGGGCGCTCGGAGACGATCCTCGGGCAGGCGCTGAAAAACCTCAACGTCCCGCGCGAGAACGTGGTGGTTGCCACCAAGGTATTCGGCGAAACGGGTACCGCCGGGGTGAACTCGCGCGGCAGCTCGCGCTATCACATCATCAGCAGCGTGAAGGAGAGCCTGCGCCGCCTGCAGCTCGATCATATCGATCTCTATCAGCTTCACGGTTTCGACCCGGCCACGCCGATTGAGGAGACGCTGTATGCGCTGGATAACCTGGTGCAGCACGGCCACGTGCGCTATATCGGCGTCTCGAACTGGGCGGCGTGGCAGATTGCCAAAGCGCTGGGCATTTCCGAGCGTCTCGGGCTGGCGCGTTTCGCATCACTGCAGGCGTATTACACCATCGCCGGACGCGATCTTGAGCGTGAGCTGGTGCCAATGATGCAGAGCGAAGGCGTCGGGCTGATGGTCTGGAGCCCGCTGGCGGGCGGCCTGCTGAGCGGAAAATATGGCCGCGACGGGCAGAGCGAAGCCGGTGGTCGTCGTCTGGAGTTTGACTTCCCGCCGGTGAATAAAGATCGCGCCTTCGACTGCGTGGACGTGATGCGCACTATCGCCGAAAGCAAGGGCGTCTCCGTCGCGCAAATCGCGCTGGCGTGGCTGCTACATCAAAAAGCGGTGACCAGCGTCATCATTGGCGCGAAACGCGTTGAACAGCTGGACGACAACATTGCCGCCACCGGGATCCTTCTCAGCGAAGACGAGCTTAAACAGCTGGATGCGGTCAGCGCGCTGCCGCGGGAATATCCTGGCTGGATGCTGGAGCGTCAGGGAGAGTATCGCCGTAATCAGCTCGCGCAACAGTAACCCTTCTTGCCCCGGGAGTGCATCGCTTACCGGGGCTTTTTTTCCCGCCTTGCTCACAAAAAACGATCCTCCTCTTTGATCCTCTTTTCATCATCGCCTATATGACTAGACATGAAATTTTAAATGACTAGTCATATAGGGAGAAAACATGAACCATCAGCTACCGGCCAACTTTTTATGGGGCAACTCGGTCTCCAGCATGCAGACGGAAGGAGCCTGGAACGAAGGCGGGAAGGGGATGTCGGTGTATGACATTCGTGAAGCCGGGGAAAACGTGTCCGACTGGAAAGTGGCGACCGACTCCTACCACCGCTACCGGGAAGATTTCGATCTGATGCAGGATCTGGGCATGAACTGCTACCGCTTCCAGATCTCATGGAGCCGCGTCTGCCCGCAGGGTGACGGCCCGTTCAACGACGAAGGCATCGCATTTTACGACCGCTTTATTGACGATCTGATCGCCCGCGGCATCGAGCCGATGATCTGCCTGTACCATTTCGATATGCCGCTGGCGCTGGCGCAGGAGTACAACGGCTTCAACGACCGCCGCGTAATGGACGCCTTTATCCGATATGGCAAAAAGATGATCGACTGTTATGGCGACCGCGTGAAGTACTGGTTGACCTTCAACGAGCAGAACATCTTCCATATGCCGGAAGCGTTCCGTATTTCCGGCTATATGAAAGGCGAGAAAACCCTGCGCGAGCTGTACGAGCTGCAGCACCATACGATGGTGGCGCACATGGCGCTGACCGAATACCTGCACCAGACTAAACCGGGCCAGCTGATGGGCGGCATGCTGGCGCACCAGCTGATCTACCCGGCTACCTGCAAACCGCGCGATATCTTCTGCGCCCAGCAGTATGACGAGTTTCTCAACCAGAACCTGCTGCGCGTCTTCGCAGGGCTGGGCTACAGCCCGGCGGTGATGGCGGTGGTGGAACAGGAGGGCTTTGGTGATATCTACCGCGCCGAGGACCTGGCCCTGTTCGCCCGTACAAAGAACGACTATATGGCCTTCAGCTATTACGCCAGCAAAACGCTGGACAGCGATGCGATCCCGGAAGGCACGCCGGTGAACTATTACCTGCTGCACGGCGAGAAAAATAACCCGTACCTGAAGTCCACCGAGTGGAACTGGCAGATCGATCCGCTGGGCTTCCGCACCATCATCACCCGCTACGCCAACGACTGGCGCCTGCCGGTGTTCCCGATCGAGAACGGCATTGGGGTGATTGAGTCATGGGACGGCGTGAACCCGATTGAGGACACCTACCGCATCGACTATCACCGGGCGCACATCGAGGCCATGAAAGCGGCGATGTTCGAGGACGGGGCAGAGGTCATTGGCTACCTCGGCTGGGGATTGATCGACATTCTCAGCTCCCAGGGCGACATGCGTAAGCGCTACGGCGTGGTCTATGTCAACCGGGAAAACCACGACCTGAAAGACCTGAAGCGCGTTCCGAAGAAGAGCTACGCGTGGTTAAAACAGGTTATCCATACCAACGGACGCGAGATGTAAGCCGTACGCTGCCGGGCCGTTTTTGTGACTGATTGATGGGAACACTCCGCTATGTCTGAAACAAAAATCACACCGCACATGCAGTCCTTTGTCGATAAATTTGTCGAGTTCTCGGCGCGCCTGGCAAACCAGGTGCACCTGCGCTCCCTGCGCGACGCCTTCGCCACGGTGATGCCGATTTTCATCCTCGCCGGTCTGGCGGTGCTGGTGAACAACGTGGTGTTTCCGTGGATTTTTCACGGCGATACGCTGGCACACTTCAAAGTGTGGGGCGAGGCGATTATCAACGGCACGCTGAACATTGCCGCGCTGCTGCTGGCGCCGATGATTGCCTGGTCGCTGGCGCGCAACAAAGATTTCGACAATCCGGTCTCGGCAGTGGTTATCGCCGTCAGCAGCTTCATCATCATGATGCCGATGCGATTGCAGATTATGCCCGTCGGCAGCGATACCACGGTGAACGTCACCCAGGTGCTGACGTTCGCCAATATCGGCTCCACCGGGATTTTCGCCGGGGTGCTGATTGGGCTGCTCTCAACGGAAGTGTTTATCGCTATTTCGCGCCTGAAGGCGCTGCACATTTCGCTGGGGGAAAACGTGCCTCCGGCGGTGAGCAAATCTTTTACCGCGCTGATCCCGACCATCCTCACGCTCTCCCTGTTTGCGGTGCTGGCGGCGGTGCTGGCAAACGTGCTGCATACGGACCTGATCCATCTCATTACGACCTTCATCCAGCAGCCGCTGCGGCTGATTAACACCAGCCTGCCGGGGACGATTTTCATCTACAGCTTCGGCAACTTCCTGTTCACGCTCGGTATTCATCAGTCGGTGGTCAACAGCGTGGTGCTGGAGCCGTTCCTGCTGATCAATACCAACGAAAACATGCTGGCCTTCGCCAACGGTCAGCCCATTCCGCACATCATCAACAATATCTTCGTGCCGACGTTCGGCATGGTAGGCGGCACGGGCAGCACGATCTCGCTACTGATTGCGATATTTATTTTCTCGCGCCAGCAGTCGGCGAAGCAGGTGGCGCGTCTCTCGCTGGCGCCGGGCCTGTTTAATATCAACGAGCCGGTGATTTTTGGCCTGCCGATCGTGTTTAACCTGCCGCTGATGATCCCATTCGTGCTGCTGCCCGCCATCGGCATTTATTTCGCCTGGCTTTGTACCACGCTGGGGTTAATGTCGCGCTGCGTGGTGATGATCCCGTGGACCACGCCGCCGATCCTGAGCGCCTGGCTGGCCACGGCGGGGGACTGGCGGGCGGTGGTGGTGCAGTTGGCAATCATCGTATTTGGTGTATTCTTCTACCTGCCTTTCCTCAAAATTGCCGAGCGAGTGGCCTTGAAAAACAGCGGGATAGAAAACTAACAGAAAGGAAGGACGATGGCGGCGAAGTACATCACCATAGCGCGGGAAATTAAGAAACGCATTATCAGCCAGCAGTACGCCGCCAACGAACCCCTGCCGGACCAGTTTGCGCTGGCGGCGGAGTTCAGCTCCAGTCGGATGACCATTCAGCAGGCGATGCGCCAGCTGATCGTCGAAGGTCTGGTCTATACCCGTCAGGGCCAGGGCACGTTCATCCGTAAAAACTTCCTCCAGCTCTCGCAGTGGGATCTCTCCGGCAGCGACTACTTTGGCGCGACCAAAACCTGGGCACATCTGGGCACGGTCACGAGCCAGGTGGTGCATTTCGAGCTGCGCTTCCCGAATGAAAAAGAGCAGGCGTCGCTGATGATTAACGCCGATGCGCCGATCTATGACTTTATTCGACTCCGTTTGCTGAACGGTGAACCGATGTCGCTGGATTCCACGGTGATGCCGATGAATCTGGTTCCGGGCCTGACGAAAAACCATCTTGAAGCTTCAGTGTTCCAGTACGTTCAGGAAACGCTGGGGCTGAAAATTATGGGGTCGTACCGGGTGGTGCGTGCGCTTAAGCCCAGCGCGCTGGACAGGGAGCATCTGGTCTGCGAGGAAACCGATCCGGTGCTGGAGGTGGAGCAGGTGATTTATCTGGAGGATGGCACGCCGCTGGAGTATGCCCACTGCCACTATCGCTACGACCACGGCGGGATCGTGATCGTGAATAACGGGTAAAAAAAAGCGGGCAACGAGGCCCGCTTTTTTAATGCTTCTTTATCAGTTCAAACGCACCGGCATACCGGAGCGGTTCTGCACGGCCTGGTCAACAATCGCCGTTTCGACGTCTGGCTGAGACGTCACCGCCTGCACCGCGCTGTTCAGCGTAACAGGAACGACTTCGTTGTTGTTGATCTGGTCTTCGCTGGTGGACAGCGGGTTGTGCACTTCGATGTAGCGGCTGCCGTCTGGTTCAGACGTTGCTTTCACCGGTTCGTTGATGAACTGCACGCGCGTACCGACCGGCACGTTTTCGAACAGGAACTTGATGTCGTCGTTACGCAGGCGCACGCAGCCGTGGCTCACGCGCAGGCCGATACCGAAGTTGGCGTTGGTGCCGTGGATCGCATACAGACGACCAATGTACAGCGCGTACAGACCCATTGGGTTATCCGGGCCTGCCGGTACAACGGCTGGCAGCGGTTCGCCCGCCGCGATGTATTCTGCGTGCATTTTGGCGGTCGGCGTCCAGGTTGGGCCCGCTTTCTTACGCTCAACTTTGGTGGTCCAGTTCAGCGGGGTGTCTTTACCCAACTGGCCGATACCGATTGGCAGCACGATCACGGTGTTGGTGCCTTTCGGGTAGTAATACAGACGCATTTCGGCGCTGTTAATTACGATACCTTCATGAACGGTATCCGGCAGGATCAGCTGCTGAGGAATATTCAGCACGGTACCTGCTTTCGGCAGGTACGGGTCAACGCCCGGGTTCGCTTCCAGCATGTTAGACAGGCCCAGCTGGTACTGCGCAGCGAAATACTCCAGCGGCTGAGAGTTACCTTCAGGAACCGTCACCACCTGGTTTTGACCCACCAGACGGCTTCCGTCGGTCGGCAGGGGATACGTCACCGCAGACGCGGTCTTACAAAAACCTACTACGGCTAACGCCGCCGCAAAAAGCGCTGTTAATTTCATGTTCATGTTGTGCGAGGTATCTAAGCCATTCAGGCGATGAGTTGATAAGTCTGAATCTGTGATGGGAGCGCATTATATGTGCATTCCCGCTCACAGGGAATTCAGATGTGTACGAAATCACATTTTTTTCGATTTTGTTAAAGTTTAGTGGATGGTTGCAACGCGGGATCTCAATTCGGAATTGTGGCATAATGCCGTGTTTATCACACTTTTCGCAGGAATCTCCCCGTGTTAGTTACCAGCAACGTCACTATGCAGTTTGGCAGTAAGCCGCTGTTCGAAAACATTTCCGTCAAATTTGGCGGCGGCAACCGTTACGGCCTGATTGGTGCCAACGGTAGCGGAAAATCCACCTTTATGAAGATCCTCGGCGGCGATCTGGAGCCGACCCTCGGCAACGTGTCGCTCGATCCGAACGAGCGCATCGGTAAGCTGCGTCAGGATCAGTTCGCCTTCGAAGAGTTCACCGTGCTCGACACCGTGATCATGGGGCACGCGGAGCTGTGGGAAGTGAAGCAGGAGCGCGATCGCATCTATGCGCTGGCCGAAATGAGCGAAGAAGACGGCTATAAAGTGGCCGACCTGGAAACGCAGTACGGCGAGATGGACGGTTACTCTGCGGAAGCGCGCGCGGGCGAGCTGCTGCTGGGCGTGGGCATTCCGGTTGAACAGCATTACGGCCCGATGAGCGAAGTCGCGCCTGGCTGGAAGCTGCGTGTGCTGCTGGCTCAGGCGCTGTTCTCTAACCCGGACATCCTGCTGCTCGACGAACCGACGAACAACCTGGACATCGACACCATCCGCTGGCTGGAGCAGACGCTTAACGATCGCGACAGCACCATGATCATCATCTCGCACGACCGTCACTTCCTGAACATGGTCTGCACCCACATGGCGGATCTGGACTACGGCGAGCTGCGCGTGTATCCGGGCAACTACGACGAGTACATGACGGCGGCCACCCAGGCGCGCGAGCGTCTGCTGGCGGATAACGCCAAGAAGAAAGCGCAGATTGCTGACCTGCAGTCCTTCGTCAGCCGCTTCAGCGCCAACGCCTCTAAATCGCGTCAGGCAACCTCGCGCGCGCGTCAGATTGATAAAATCAAGCTGGAAGAGGTTAAAGCCTCCAGCCGTCAGAACCCGTTCATCCGCTTCGAGCAGGACAAGAAGCTGTTCCGTAACGCGCTGGAAGTGGAAGCCCTTACCAAAGGCTTCGATGAAGGCCCGCTGTTTAAAAACTTCAACCTGCTGCTGGAAGTGGGCGAGAAGATTGCCATTCTGGGCGCCAACGGCGTGGGTAAATCCACCATGCTGAAAACCCTGGTCGGCGAACTGCAGCCGGACAACGGCACCGTGAAATGGTCCGAAAACGCGCAGATTGGTTACTACGCGCAGGACCATGAGTACGAATTCGAAAATGACCTGACCGTCTTTGACTGGATGAGCCAGTGGAAGCAGGAAGGCGACGACGAGCAGGCGGTGCGCAGCATTCTGGGTCGTCTGCTGTTCAGCCAGGACGACATCAAAAAGCCGGCTAAAGTGCTCTCCGGTGGTGAGAAAGGCCGCATGCTGTTCGGCAAGCTGATGATGGAAAAACCAAACATCCTGGTGATGGACGAACCGACTAACCACCTGGACATGGAATCTATCGAATCCCTGAACATGGCGTTGGAGATGTACCAGGGCACCCTGATCTTCGTCTCTCACGACCGTGAGTTTGTCAGCTCGCTGGCGACCCGCGTGATCGAAATTACGCCAGAGCGCGTGGTGGACTTCACTGGTAACTACGAAGATTACCTGCGCAGCAAAGGTATCGACGGCTAAAAAAAAGCCCGGTGGCGCTTTGCTTACCGGGCCTACGGGTGACTTTGTAGGCCGGGTAAGGCGAAGCCGCCACCCGGCAATGTTCAGAGCACCCACTCACTCCCTTCAACCCCCTTCACCCGCAGCGTACGTTTTTCCCCCGCCGGTAACGACACCTTCAGCGCCTTCCACGCCGGACGATAATCCCCGCGCGCGTTGACCTTCAGGTTGATAGTTGCGCCGTCGCACACCATTTCCCATTCCACCCACAGCGCATTGCCGTTCTGATAACCCCAGCTTTCACCGTCGTCTTCAAACAGCAGCCCGGAGGTCGTGCCGACGCCTTTCACCGGGAACAACTTCAGCTCGCGGGTCGTATCTTTTTCGGCACTCACATGCGTGATGCGCTCGCTGAGCGGCAGACCGGCTCCGGCGCGCACCAGCAGCGGCAGTTTTTCCAGCGGCGCATCGAGGACGATGGATTGCCCGCCTGCATACCACGCGTGGGTGTAAAAATCATACCAGCCCATTTCGTTATCCGGCAGCCAGACCCGGCGCTCGCGCTGCCCGGCTTCGACGACGCTGGCGACCAGCAGGTCGCGGCCCAGCAGGAAGTCGTCGCACTCTTCGAAGGTCTGCGCATCGTGCTCGTGATCGAGGAAGGTCGGACGCAGCATCGGCTCATCGTCGGCGTGCGCCTGCCAGAGCAGGGTGTAGAGATACGGCAGCAGGCGGTAGCGCAGCTCAACCGCGCCGCGAATGGCTGGGGTGACGCCCGGGTACATCCACGGCTCGTTCACGGTGCGATCGTCGTTCCACGAGTGAATGGTAAAGCGCGGATGCATCACGCCGTTCTGCACCCAGCGCACGAACAGCTCGGCGTCCGGCTTGTCGCCGGAGAAACCGCCCACGTCATGGCCGACGTTGAACAGCCCCGACAGGCTCATGCCCAGCCCCATGCGGATGTTATAGCGCAGCGTGTCCCAGCTGGTGCGGTTGTCGCCGCTCCAGGTCTGAACGTAGCGCTGCATCCCGGCGCAGCCGGAGCGGGAGATCAGATACGGGCGTTTTTCCGGCGCAAAGCGCTGCTGCGCTTCCAGCGAGGCGCGCATCATCAGCAGCGGCATCACCGGGCGAATGTGCTTGATGGCGATCTCCTTGCCGAAGCCAAAGCAGCGCGCTTCCCCGTCCCACACTTCATATTCGTTGTTGTCGTTCCAGGTGGAGTCGATGCCCATCTCCAGCAGCTGCGTGGTGACGCCGTTCTGCCACCACTGCACCGTCTGCGGGTTGGTAAAGTCGAGGTGCGAGCCTTCGTCATCCCAGAAGCTGGAACGTTCGGGTGCATCGGTTTCTGAATCGCGAATGAACAGGCCGCTCTCCGCCACTTCGTTATAGCGAGGATGATCCTGCAGCAGGCACGGCTTGATGTTGGCGGCCAGCTTCAATCCCGCGTCGTGGAACGCCTGGCTCATTACCTTCGGCTGCGGCACTTTGTCATAGTTCCAGTTGAAGACGTAGCGCTTGCCGTTGATGGAGGTATAGCCGGAGGAGAGCTGGAACGAGTCGCACGGGATGGCGTGCTCTTCACACAGTCGGATGAAGTTCATCAGCTGGTTTTGCGCGTCCGGCGCGTCGGTGTAGTGCATGGTCGAGCCGCTGTAGCCCAGGCTCCACTTCGGTCCGAACAGCGTTTTCCCGGTGAGGCGCACAAAGGCCTTGGTGACGTCCAGCACGCGCTTGCCGGTAAAGATGTAGTAGTCGATATCGCCCGCTTCCGCCTGCCAGCGGCGATAGGCGGTGTGGTAGTTGTCGATTTCGTTACCCAGATCCAGCCAGCAGCTGCTCAGGTTGTCGTAGAACAGGCCGTAACTCACGTCATCGCGGCGGGTGATAGTGAACGGGATGTGCTTGTAGAGCGGGTCGGTGCTGGCCGCGTTGTACCCCATTGCGTCGAGGTTGCGCATCTCATAGCGTTTACCGTTGCGCTGCAGATCGCCCGCTTTCTCGCCCAGTCCGTAGAAACGCTCGTCCTTGCGGCGGCTCAGATAGTGCGCCACGCCGTCGCCGTGGGCGTTCAGCAGGTAGGCGCTGGTGGGGCGGTCATTGACCAGCGGCAGCCATTCGCCCGCCTCATTGCGGTAGTGCCACTCCAGCCACAGCGGCTGGTGGACGGTCACGCGCAGCTGTTCGGTTGCCACGGTTAGCGTCTCACCCTGCTGAGTCAGGTTCCAGGCCGGGCAGGAGAAACCGCTTATGTCGTCACGACGGCGGCCTTCCCAGGGCACGTCTTTTTCCGGAGCGATACTCCAGGTGCGGTCCAGCGCCAGCTCGCCTTTGCGCTTAATCAGCACGCGGAAAAGGTTCTCTTCCAGCACATACAGGCACAGGCGGTGCTGGTTATCGACCAGCAGTTCCAGATGGTTTGCCGACTGTATATCAACGGTCCAGTTTTTCAGGGTTTTCATATGCAATACATCCACTATCAGGCGCGCTTGGCGCGACGTTCAGCAATAAATGCTACCAGGAAGACAGCGCCAATCAGGTCAAAGAAGCCCATGGCGATAAAGAGCGGGTTAAAGCCGATCTTGTCGGCGGTCACACCGATTAACAGCGAGAACAGGAAACTGGCGATCCACGCCGCCGAGCCGCGCATGCCGTTGACGGTCGCCATCTGGCCTTTGTCGAACGACTCCACGACCAGGGCGCTCAGCATGCAGGAGATGATCTGGTGCCCGAAGCCGCCGATGGAGATCAGCACGATGGTGATATACGGGTCGCGGGTAATGGCCACGATGGCCAGCGAGATCATCAGGAACGCGCCGGTCACGGAGCTGGCGACGACCGAGTTAACGCGGGAGCAGCCGAACAGACGGGTGTACAGACGCGTCAGGTAGCCGCTCGCCACGCTGCCGAGGTCGGCGGCGAGGAACGGCAGCCAGGCAAACATCGCAATCTGCTTCAGGTCCATGCCGTGCTCTTTGGCAAGGTACAGCGGTACCCAGAAGCTCAGCACAGCCCAGGCGGGTTCCGCCATAAAGGCCGGGATGGCGATACCGTAGAAGCGTTTGTTTTTCGAGACGGTTTTCAGCGCGGTCAGGAAGGGCAGTTTGACGGCTGGCGGTTCGTTATCCTGCTTGATAAACGCCAGCTCGTCCTTGCTCAGGTTCGGGTGCTGCTCCGGGTTATGGTAGAACGCCCACCACAGGATCACCCACAGCAGCGCCAGCACGCCGGTAAACATAAACGCCCCCTGCCAGCCAAACGAGGCGTGAGCAAAGTAGATGATTGGCGGAGCCAGCATCGCGCCGATGGAGAAGCCCACGCCCGCCCAGCCGGCGGCAACAGGTCGTTCTGATTTCGGGAACCACTCGCCAATGGTTTTGGCGTTCGCCGGGGTAGCGGCGGCCTCAGAGGCACCCATAAAGAAGCGCAGGATCGCCAGGTGCAGCCAGCTTCCGGCACCCGCGTGGAAAATACACATCAGCGCCCAGATCCCGGCGCAGACCATAAAGCCAATCTTCAGGCCGATCACGTCAATCAGCCAGCCGCAGAGGGGCTGGAAAATGGTGTAGGCGATCTGGAACGCGCCAACGATCCAGGAGTACTGCTCGGTGGTGATCCCGAGGCTCTCTTTCAGCTCGGGGGCAAGAATGCCTAACGAATTTCGGGTGATGTAGTTAACGGTGACGCCAAGTAAGAACAGCACCAGCACGTACCAGCGCAGGTTCTTGATGACGCGACGGGTTTTGCTTGTCGCAACGGTGTTATTGATGTCCTGACTCATTTTACTCTCCACAAGACGGACGGTAAGGGGACGGAGGTTCAGGTGTCACACAGATTTTTATGCCTTTGATTTCTATCCGTTTAAACTGCTTAAGTTGGTATACAACTAGTATGGAAGTTGTGTGACAAGTTCACCTTAAGGGAGAAAATGAGTGGGCAATAGTGGATTTTGTGCAAAATTTCTCATAACTGACTCAACCACTCTGGCATGATGGCATTTATGTCAGTTATTGCCTGACGGATACGCTATGAAAATTTTTTCATTTCGCAAATGGAGCCAGATCACAAAATGGACAAAAGGCTAAAAATCACCGAAATCGCCGCCCGTACGCAGCTCTCGATCAGCACCGTGTCTCGGGTGCTGGCGGGGAAAGCGAATACCAGCGAAAAAGCGCGCGCAAAGGTGCTGGCGTGCGCGCGGGAGCTGGGGGTGATGGAGGGCATGGCGGCGGGACGGCTGCTGCTCAATAGCCTGGTGGTTTTTGCCCCCCAGCGCGCCTTCGACGAGCGGTCCGACATCTTTTACTACCGCGTGATCCAGAGCGTGAGTAAAGGCCTGGCATCCCATGATGTGCGCCTGCGCTACTGCGCGCTGGAAGAGAACGACAGCGACGCCCAGCTTTTTCTGGCGCGCATGAATGAGCCGGATACTCAGGCGGCAATCCTTCTCGGCATTGACGATCCCCATATTCACGATCTGGCGGTAGATGTGGGTAAACCCTGCATGCTGATTAACTGCCGCGACCGGCACATGCGTCTGCCTGCCGTTGCGCCGGATCACCGCGCCATTGGCGAGCGGGCGGCGGAATACCTGTTCGAGATGGGACACCGTGAGGTGATGAACGTGCTGTGCCTGCGTCGCTACACCATGGAGCTGCGCCTGTCGGGGATCCGCGACGCGTGGCAGTCCCATAACCTGACGTTCAGCGATAAACGCGATCTGCTGGTGGTGCCCAGCTTCAGCGCGCGCGAAACGGAACAGGCGGTCAGCAGCTGGCTCAGCGAAGTGCAGGGGAAAGATTTACCTACCGCGTTTCTGGTCGGCGGCGACTTTATGGCGGCGGGCACCATCAGTGCATTACAAAACCACGGTCTGCGCGTGCCGCAGGACGTGTCGGTGATGAGCATCGACGGGTTTAACCTGGCGGCGATCCAGGATGTTCCATTAACGGCCGTGCACGTTCCCCGCGACGAGCTCGGAACAGAAGCGGTATATATGCTCCAGCAGCGGCTCATGCGCCCGGACGCGCCGGTGGGGACGTTGCTGCTTAACGGCACGCTGACCGTGCGGGGATCCGTACGGCGGATACGTCAGGGGAAACGACGCACCGCCGTGGAGCGGGAAGGGCTGTACGACAGTTAGACCATGCCCAGCGCGCGCTTGCCGTGGATGTTGAGATCGTTCACGGTAAAGCGGTCCTGCCAGCTCTTTTCATAATCCTCACGCGGGAAGTCTCCTGGCGACGCGCCGGTTTCCAGCGCTTCCTTGACCTTTTTCGCGTAGGCGAGGTTTTTCTCGCACATCGGTGCGGCGGGAATGTACATCACGTTGCCCCAACCCTGCTGATTGTCCACCGGCGCGACGGAGTGGATCACATCGCAGTGCCACCACACCGAATCACCCGCCTCGAGTGCCGGAATGCTGGTCAGCGCCTCGATGAGCAGCGGGTGCCACTTCTCGGAAACCGGCAGCACGCGCCCCGGCGCAACGCCGCACAGCTCGTCTTCCGGCACGTCGTCCAGCAGCGGACGCAGCAGAATGTACGCCATCGCTTCCGGGATGGGCACCACGTGCAGCAGCCCCTGTCCGGGGATCATGTCCGACAGCGCCGTCCAGCCCTGGAAGGTGCGGAATACCGAGCATTTGGTGGTGTTATCGACGGTGTACTCTTCCACTTCGGTACGGTGCGCGGCGTTCCACGGATCGTATTTCTCGACGTTGCCGTCAAACACGCGGGCGAACACCTGCTGATAAGCCGGCAACAGCCAGCGCTCCAGCGCGCCGGAGTCGGTATGCGCGCCGAGTCCTTTCGAGGTGGTACCCGGCGGACGGCGGCGGATACGGTCCGGATAAATCACGCTCACGTCCGGGTCAAACCACTGTTTGCCGTTACTCTCGAATGTCCATAAACGGTTCAGGAACGACTGCACCTGCGCCATCTCTTCGCTCTGGCGCGCCTGCATCTGCGCCTGCGACCAGTAAATCGGGTAAATCTCCGGACGGGAAGCAGTCAGGGTGCCGAAGAAGTTATCGCCCGGCCCTTTGTACACCTCGTCAAACTTGTTCAGATCGAGGTAGTCGAGCATCGACTGATCCCATGCCAGCGCCTGCTCGCGCGGGAAATGACCTTTAATCACCGCACAGCCGCGGCGTTTAACGGCGTCGCGCTGCGCGTCGGTAATCGTGCCGTTTTTTACATCGGCAAACGGGATCTCCGGCCAGACGGATTCGCCTTTGTTTTTAAGGGCGTTGATCTCCGCCACGCGGGTGGCAATTTTGTCGCTGAGCTTGTTGAATACCGCCTGCACGTCGCCGATCTGCGCGCGCAGCTCACGTTTTAACTGACGGATTGCCGCTTTGTGATCCGCCGGCAAGGTTTCACTGGTAAAGGTCATAACTGCCTCGCATCTTTCATTCGAAAGTAAAAGTGTCTACAAGTGATACTTTAAGTTAAAATTAAGTTAATGCAAGTTTAAAAACTTGACGCAAGCCACAGGACGGAAAAAGAGTGAAAGGCCGGAGCAAGGCTCCGGCGAGGAGAGGATCAGACGTCGAACGGGGAGTGGCTGTCGAGCACGGCCTGAATGACGTTCAGCGCGCCCTGATGGTTGTTGTCGTCGGTGCTGTAGCGGCTGATTTCTTTAATGCTTTCTGCCGCGTTGCCCATCGCAAAGGAATATTTCACCAGCTTCAGCATTTCCGCATCGTTGCCGCTGTCGCCAATTCCGACGCACTCCTGCGGGGAGATTTTCCAGCGTTTCAGCAGGCGGCTGATGCCGTTGGCTTTATGCAGGCCGGGGATAATCAAATCCACAAAACCAAAGCCGCTGGTGACGGGCTTCATGATGCCGTCCAGCGAGACGTGCAGCTTATCCACCAGATTTGGGATATCGCTATCCGGCAGGTTCAGGGAGAACTTAAACAGCACGTCGTCAATTTCACGGTAATCGCTGATGCGCTTTAAGCGGTGGTAGTGCTTTGACATCAGCGCCACGAACGCTTCAGGAGCTTTGTCGCTCACGTAGGCACTCTCCAGCCCGCAGGCCACGAAGTTCAGCCCTTTATCTTTCAGCAGTTCGCCAATGACGATCTGCGATTCATGGCGGGTCAGCTCGCCGTGAAAAATTTGCTCCCCGCGATCGAACACCAGCGCGCCGTTTTCCGCCACGAAGGAGATCCTGTCTTTCAGCTCCGGAAAGAAGGAGATGAGCTGGTAATACTGATTGCCGCTGGCGACAACGAATTCAATGTCGCGGGCTTTAAGCTGCTCAAACTGTGCCTGGAAGCGGTCACGATCGTACTGCTTGGCATCATCAAGAAAAGTTCCGTCCATATCGGTGACGATAACTTTAACGGTCATACTGTGCTCCTGGGTCACTGCGTTTTGAAACATTCTAATAACAAGGTGACGGGGAGCACAAATTTAATTTCGAATGAAAGTCAGAAGGCCGGGTGGCGGCTTCGCCTTACCCGGCCTACGGGGAGACTCTGTAGGCCCGGTAAGCGCAGCGCCACCGGGCGTTTTTTTACAGCGTATGCTCAGTACGGGCAATAATATCATCCTGCGCATCCGGCGACAGGGCGGTGAAGAACGCCGAGTAGCCTGCGACGCGCACCACCAGGTCACGATACTGGTCAGGATGTTTCTTCGCCTCCAGCAGCGTGTCGCGCGAGACGATGTTGTACTGAATATGCCAGCCTTTGTGCACCTCGAAGAAGGTGCGCAGCAGCACCATCAGCTTCTGGCGATCGCTGTCGTTTTCCAGCGTTGACGGATTCAGCTTCTGGTTCAGCAGCACGCCGCCGAGAATCGCCTCGGTAGGCAGTTTACCCACCGACCCGATCACCGCCGTCGGGCCGAGGTGATCGGTACCGGAAGCCGGGCTTGCCCCTTCCGCCAGCGGGGTGTGCGCCTTACGTCCGTCTGGCGTCGCCATCGTCGCCGCGCCAAACGGCACGTTCGCGGAAATGGAAGAGGTGCCCGCGTAATAGTTACCGCCAATCGGGCCGCGGCCGTAGCGCGGGTTGTGGTACTGCTTCAGCTCTTCAATATAGGTCTGATAGGCGCGCGTCAGCAGCATGTCCACGCTGTCGTCGTCGTTACCGTACTTAGGCGCGCCATTGATCAGGCGCTGGCGCAGCTGCTCGTGGGTCAGCCCGTCGAAGTCATCCGCCAGGGCGGCCGCCAGCTGCTGTTGACCGATGACGCCCTGCTCGAACACCAGCTTCTTCACCGCCGCCAGGCTGTTGCCGAGGTTGGCGATGCCCACCTGCAGACCGGAGACCCAGTCATACTTCGCGCCGCCCTGCTTGATGCTTTTCGCGCGCTCGATGCAGTCGTCCACCAGCGCCGAGCAGAGAATATCGTGGACATTTTCCTCCAGCATGGTGTCCACCACGTACTCAATCTCGATGGATTTACGGGTGTAGTAGCGGATCTGGGTATCCCACGCCGCCATCACCTCGTCGAAATTGTCAAAGTTACCGGCAGAGAGCGCTTTTTCCTGCGGCAGGAACACCTTGCCGCTGGTGGCGTCGCGCCCGCCTTCCAGCGCCGCCAGCATGACGCGGGCGAAGTTGATAAAGCTCATGCCGGTGCAGCGATAGCCCCACTTGCCGCCCACCGCGGTTTCGATGCAGCCGATGGCCGCGTAGTCGTAGGCGTCGTCGCGCTCAACGCCGAGCTTGATGAATTCCGGGATCACGATTTCGTCGTTGTTGAACGCCGGCATCCCGAACCCGCAGCGGATCACCTGCACGCAGGCGTCGAGGAAGTCGTTGCTCATGCCCGCGTGATAGCGCACGCTCAGGTTCGGCTGGGTGGAGCGCAGACGACCGCAGGATTCCAGAATCGCGTACGAGAGCGGGTTCACCGCGTCCATCGGCTCACCGTTGACCAGCTTCTGGCCGCCGATGGTGACGTTCTGGTACAGCGGGCTGCCGGCGGAAGCCTTGGAGTGCGAGCCGGAGCGGATCTTGTTCACTTCCAGCAGCTTCAGCCAGCAGCTGTGCAGCAGTTCAATGGCGTGTTCGCGGTCGAGGCTCTGGTTCAGCTCCACGTCGCGGCGGTAGTACGGATAGAGATACTGGTCCATACGCGCGAAGGAGACCGAGTGGCCGTTGGACTCAATCTGCAGGATCAGCTGAATGAAGTAGCACAGCTGCAGCGCCTGCCAGAAGGTTTTTGGCGGCTCGTGAGCAATCACGTCGCAGTTTTCCGCCATCGCCAGCAGCTCGTCGCGGCGGCTTTCGCGGGTTTCGGTGGAGGCCATCTCGCGCGCCAGATCGGCGAAGCGTTTGATGTGCAGGCTCACCGCTTCCAGCACGATATCAATTGCCTTCAGGAACTGATCGCCGTGCAGGTCTTCCAGCACCGTCAGGTTGATGCGCGAGCGGCGCTCGGCCACTTTGGCGCGCAGGCCGTCGAGACCTTTCTCCAGCACCAGCGGGAAGTTCACCGCCAGGTGCGCGTCGCCGGAAGTCATGTTGCCTTCGGCTTTGATAATGCCGGTTTCCAGCAGGCCTTTCTGCTCGTCGGTGAACATGCCGTAGCAGCGGTCCTGCACCGTCTGGCCGCGCCACCACGGGCAGATCTCGTGCAGGACGCGCTTGTTCTCTTCGCTCACCGCAAAGCCCGCGCCCGGGCGATCCGCCAGGTCATCGATCTCTTTCTCAATCCAGGAGACGGTGTATTCCGGGAAAATCGGTGCGGCGCGCACTTCGCTGGCCTGGTTACCGATAATCAGCTCGTCGTGTTTGATCCAGATGGTACGCTCAGCCAGGTGATGCGCCAGCGCCAGAGCGCGACGGACCGGGATCGGCTTGTCCATGTGCTGCTGGTACATTTCGGTGTAATGCTGGGCACGCTCGGTACAGACCGGCGGCTTAACGATATGCACCAGCGCCGTTTTGTGCGCCTTAATGCGCTCGCTGAGGGTATTGAGATTCAGGGTTGTCATAAGTTTATCCTCGTAAGGTCGCGGTTAACCCTTTCTGGCAGGCGTACTGCTGCGCGAAGTCCAGCAGGGCAGGGTTATCCAGCGGTTTGTCAGGGGCAGAGTAGGGTTGGCCGAGCAGGGTGTATTTGTTCATGCCCAGCGTGTGATACGGCAGAAAATGAATATCCTCGACGCCGAGTTCATCGGCGGCGAAGTTGGTGATGGCGGTGATGGAGGCTTCATCCGCGTTGAAGCCCTGGATCAGCGGCACGCGGATGTTGATTTTTTTCCCGGCAGCGGCCAGGCGCTTCAGGTTTTCCAGGATGCGCTTAGCCGAACCGTCCGTCCACTGTTTGAACACGTCACCGTCGACGTGCTTCAGGTCGGCGAGGAACAGATCGACGTAAGGTAATGACGGCTCGATATAGTGCCACGGCACGTGAAGGCAGGTTTCGACGGCGGTGTGGATCCCCTGGTCATGGCTGGCTTTAAACAGGGCCTGCGCCAGCTCCGGGTTCATAAACGGTTCGCCGCCGGAGAGGGTGATCCCGCCGCCGCTGCGGTCGTAGAAGGGTTTATCGCGCAGTACGGTCGCCATGATCTCCTCGACCTGCTGCTCTTCACCGCAGACGGTCAGCGCCTGCGTCGGGCAGCAGTCGGTAAGGGCATTAAGCGTCTCTTCATTGAGCTTTTCGCGGTGGATGACCAGGCCATTCAGCGCGCGTTCGATACAGTCCGGTGCCGCCTGCTGGCACAGGTCGCAGCCGTCCAGACACAGGCGCGCATCAAACAGCACGTCCCGGCTGCGGGAGCGGCTTTCCGGGTTCTGGCACCAGCGACAGCCCAGCGAGCAGCCTTTCAGAAACACGACGGTTCGAATGCCGGGGCCATCGTGGGTAGAGTAACGCTGAATATTGAAGATCATGATTTCGCCTCTCATATTGCATATGAAGATTAAATGACTTTCGAATGAAAGTTATCTTGATGCAGGTCAACTCTTGAGCAGGTTTTGTCGTGATAGGGTAAGTGCAGGCTAATTTTGAGGGTGACATCATGGAACTTTATCTCGACACATCTGACGTTGCGGCAGTCAAAAAGCTGGCGCGTATCTTCCCGCTGGCGGGCGTGACCACCAACCCAAGCATTGTGGCGGCAGGTAAAACGCCGCTGGACGTGTTGCTGCCAGAGCTGCACGACGCGCTGGGTGGCAAAGGTCGTCTGTTCGCCCAGGTGATGGCGACCACCGCCGAAGGGATGGTGGAGGACGCGCGTAAGCTGCGCGCCATCATTAACGATCTGGTGGTGAAAGTGCCGGTGACCGCAGAGGGGCTGGCGGCAATCAAGATGCTGAAGGCTGAAGGTATCCCGACGCTGGGCACGGCGGTGTACGGCGCCGCGCAGGGGATGCTCTCCGCGCTGGCGGGTGCCGAGTATGTGGCGCCTTACGTTAACCGCGTGGACGCGCAGGGCGGGGACGGGATCCAGACCGTGGTGGAATTACAGCAGCTGCTGACGCTGCACGCCCCGCAGTCCAAAGTGCTGGCCGCGAGCTTTAAAACCCCGCGTCAGGCGCTGAACTGCCTGCTGGCAGGGTGCGAGTCCATCACGCTGCCGCTGGACGTGGCGCAGCAGTTTATTACTTCTCCGGCAGTGGATGCGGCGATCGTGAAGTTTGAGCAGGACTGGAAGGGGGCGTTTGGAAGGACGTCGATCTGATACTGTTGCCGGGTGGCGCTGACGCTTACCCGGCCTACGTTCGAGCCGTTGTAGGTCGGGTAAGGCGAAGCCGCCACCCGACTTTTTAGTGACTACACACCTCACACCCCGGGTTACGCATCAGCTTCATCTCGCGGAACTGGCAGGTCATCGCGTCATACATCACGATTTTCCCCGCTGCGGGCGTGCCGTAGTTCGCCAGCACTTTGATCGCTTCCATTGCCTGCAATGAGCCAATCACGCCGACGAGCGGCGCCATCACGCCCGCCTCAACGCAGGTCAGCGCATTCTCGCCAAACAGACGGCTCAGGCAGCGATAGCAGGGTTCACCCTCGGCGTACGTGAAGACGCTGATTTGCCCCTCCATGCGGATTGCCGCGCCGGAGACCAGCGGGGTTTTGTGGGCAAAACAGCCCGCGTTCAGCTGGTTACGGACGGCGACGTTATCCGTGCAGTCCAGCACCAGGTCGTGCTGCGCAATCTGCGCGGAGAGCGCGTCGTCATCCAGCATTGCGTCAATCAGGGTGAACTGAACGTGGGGGTTGATGCGCGTCAGCGCCGTGCGGGCAGAGTCTACTTTCGGCTGGCCCACCGTCGCGTCGCTGTGCAGCGTCTGGCGTTGCAGGTTCGAGACCGATACGGTATCGAAATCCAGCAGCGTCATTTTTCCCACGCCCGCCGCCGCAAGATACTGCGCGGCGGCGCAGCCCAGACCGCCCAGACCGACAACCAGCACGCTGGCTGCCTTAAGCGCTTCCTGGCCCTCGAAGTCAAACCCGCGCAGCACAATCTGGCGGTTGTAGCGCATCATCTCCGGGTCGCTCAGCTCCACCGTCATGTCAGCCTCCGAACAGGTGGTTAAAACGCTCGACCTCAACCCACTCGCCTGCTTCCACGTTACCGCGCTCGCGCTCCAGCACGATAAAGCAGTTGCCCTGGCTGAAGGAGCTGAAAATGTGCGAGCCCTGGTGCCCGGTGGTGCTCACTTCGAGCTCGCCGTCCGCGTTACGCGCCAGAATGCCGCGCTGGAAATCGAGGCGGCCCGGTGATTTTTTCAGGCGCGTGGCGGCACGAACGCGCTGGCGTTCCGGCAGCGGGTTAGCATTGTTGCCGGAAAGCTTCGCCAGCAGCGGGATCACCAGCTGGTAGAAGGTGAGTGCCGCCGAGACCGGGTTACCCGGCAGGCCACAGAACCAGCCGTGCGTGAGCTTGCCAAACGCGAACGGTTTGCCCGGCTTGATCGCCAGCTTCCAGAAGGCGATCTCGCCCAGCTCTTCGAGGATGGTTTTGGTGTAATCCGCTTCGCCCACGGAGACGCCGCCGGAGCTGATGACCACGTCGGCTGCGTTATCCGCCTCGATAAACGCGGCGCGCAGTTTTTCCGGATCGTCAGGAATAATGCCGAGGTTAATCACCTCACAGCCCAGCTGTTCGAGCATCAGATGCACCGCCAGGCGGTTGGTATCGTAAATCTGGCCGTCCTGCAGCGGCTGCCCCGGAAGCTGTAGCTCGTCGCCGGTGGAGAAAACGGCAACGCGCACTTTACGGATAACGTCGATGTCCGCGATACCGAGCGAGGCCAGGACCGGCAGCTCCGCCACCGTCAGCTTCTGTCCGGCAGCAAAGACCGTCGCGCCGAGGGTAATGTCCTCGCCGGTACGGCGGATGTTCTGGCCCGCTTTGACGCTCGCGGTAAAACGCACGCTGTCGTCGGTCTGTTCGGTCTCTTCCTGCATCACCACGGCGTCGCAGCCTGCCGGAACCGGTGCGCCGGTCATAATGCGCACGCAGGTGCCCGCAGGCCATTCACCGCTAAACGGCTGACCCGCAAAGGCTTTACCCGCCACCGGCAGGGCGTTACCCGTCTGGAGATCCGCCAGGCGTACCGCGTAACCGTCCATCGCGGAGTTATCAAACCCCGGCACGTTAAGCGGAGAGACGATATCGCGCGCGGCAATACGGCCAAAACAGCGCACGAGGGGCAGCGTCTCAACGTCATGCAGCGGGGAAACTCGGTCAAGCATCTGCGTGAGTGCCGTCTCAAGCGGCATCAGTCCGGCGGTAAAATCCATGGTGGGCTCCTGCGGAGTAACAACGAAAGCGCTCATTATGGCAGAAAAGTGCGGCTAACTGTATGACCGAAGGGTGCACGCTTTACATCACTGTTACGTCTTTCTATATTCAAAAATCATCTGAAGTTTCGTCGACGATAATGATATTTATAGAAAAAGCCGCAAAACAGGCTAACGGGTGATGCGAATGGTTAAGGCGGTAATCGCAATTCATGGCGGGGCCGGGGCAATCACCCGAGCACAGCTCACGCCTGAGCAGGAAAAACGTTACATCGACGCGCTGTACGCCATTGTGGAAACGGGCCAGAGAATGCTGGAAGCGGGCGAAAGCGCGCTGGACGTGGTCACCGAGGCGGTGCGCCTGCTGGAAGAGTGCCCGTTATTTAATGCGGGGATCGGTTCGGTCTTTACCCGGGATGAAACGCACGAGCTGGATGCCTGCGTGATGGACGGCGTCACCCTGAAAGCGGGGGCCGTGGCAGGCGTCAGCCACCTGCGTAACCCGGTGCTGGCCGCGCGTCTGGTGATGGAAGAGAGCCCGCACGTGCTGCTGACGGGCGCGGGGGCGGAGAGGTTTGCCTTCGAACACGGAATGGAGCCGGTATCGCCGGATCTGTTTTCCACGGAAGCGCGCTATCAGCAGCTTCTGGAAGCCCGTTCGGCGGGCATGACGCAGCTTGACCACAGTGCGCCGCTTGATGAAACCACCAAAATGGGCACGGTCGGCGCGGTGGCGCTGGATAAAGCCGGGAACCTCGCGGCGGCGACGTCAACGGGCGGGATGACCAACAAGCTTCCCGGACGCGTCGGCGACAGCCCGCTGCCGGGCGCCGGCTGCTATGCCAATAACGCGACGGCGGCGGTATCGTGTACCGGAACCGGGGAAGTGTTTATCCGCGCCCTCGCGGCCTACGACATCACCGCGCTGATGGATTACGGCGGTTTAAGCCTGAGCGAGGCCTGCGAGCGCGTGGTGATGGAAAAACTGCCTGCCCTGGGCGGCGTCGGCGGACTCATTGCGGTGGATCATGAGGGCAACGTGGCACTGCCGTTCAACAGCGAAGGCATGTATCGCGCCTGGGGCTATGCCGGCGATGAGCCGAGCACGGGGATTTATCGTGAATAAGGGGGCAGCGCGTGCCGCACAGTGAAGAACTGGACAACCGCGAAGTGCTGGCTGTCCATCAGCTCAATATTGCGTTTCAGGAAGAGCGGCAGTTCATCCCCGCAGTACAGAATTTATCGTTCACGCTCAGGCGCGGCGAGACGCTGGCGATTGTTGGCGAGTCCGGCTCCGGGAAATCGGTCACCGCGCTGGCGCTAATGCGCCTGCTGGAACAGACGGGCGGGCAAATCAGCAGCGAGAAAATGCTCCTGCGCCGCCGCAATCGTCAGGTCATTGATTTAAATGAGCTAAGCGGTTCGCAGATGCAGAGCGTGCGCGGGGCGGATATTGCGATGATCTTCCAGGAGCCAATGACCTCCCTGAACCCGGTGTTCCCGGTCGGGGAGCAAATTGCCGAGTCCATCCGCCTGCATCAGGGGTTGAGCGGCGATGAAGCGCTCAAAGAGGCCCGACGGATGCTGGAGCTGGTGCGCATTCCGGAGGCGCAGGCCATTCTGGGGCGCTATCCGCATCAGCTTTCCGGCGGCATGCGCCAGCGGGTGATGATTGCCATGGCGCTCTCCTGCCGTCCCGCAGTGCTGATTGCCGACGAACCAACGACGGCGCTGGACGTGACGATTCAGGCGCAGATCCTGCAGCTCATCAAAGTCCTGCAGCAGGAGATGGAGATGGGGGTGATTTTCATCACCCACGATATGGGCGTGGTCGCCGATATCGCCGATCGCGTACTGGTGATGCATAAGGGCAGCGCGGTGGAAACCGGCACGGTTGAGCAGATTTTTCACGCGCCCGTGCATCCTTACACCAAAGCGCTGCTGGCGGCGGTTCCGCGTCTGGGGGCGATGAACGGTAGCGATTTGCCGCGCCGCTTCCCCCTGATTTCTCTCGAGGCGTCTGAGCAGCAGGAGGATGAGCGCGAGCAGGACACCGTGGTGCCGGGTAAGCCCATTCTGGAAGTGCGCGATCTGGTCACCCGCTTTCCGCTGCGCAGCGGCGTACTGAACCGGGTGAAGCGCGAAGTGCACGCGGTGGAAAACGTCAGTTTCGATCTCTGGCCGGGTGAAACGCTGGCGCTGGTGGGGGAGTCCGGCTGCGGTAAATCCACCACCGGACGCGCGTTGCTCCGTCTGGTGGAGTCACAGGAAGGCAGCATTACCTTTAACGGTGAGCGCATTGATACCCTTCCGGACAGCAGGCTGCAGGCGGTGCGGCGGGATATTCAGTTTATTTTCCAGGATCCCTATGCCTCCCTCGATCCGCGCCATACGGTGGGGTATTCGATCATGGAGCCGCTGCGGGTACATAACCTGCTCGACGGCGAAGCGGCACAGCGTCGCGTGGCCTGGCTGCTGGAGCGCGTCGGCCTGAAGCCGGAGCATGCCTGGCGTTATCCGCACGAGTTTTCCGGCGGACAGCGGCAGCGTATCTGCATCGCCCGCGCGCTGGCGCTAAACCCGAAAGTGGTGATTGCCGATGAGTCCGTCTCGGCGCTGGATGTCTCTATCCGGGCGCAAATCATCAACTTATTGCTGGATTTACAGCGGGATATGGGCATCGCCTTCCTGTTTATCTCGCACGACATGGCGGTGGTCGAGCGCATCAGCCATCGCGTGGCGGTGATGTTTATGGGGCAAATTGTGGAAATCGGACCACGAAGAGCGGTGTTTGAGAACCCACAGCACCCGTACACCCGCAAGCTCATCGCGGCGGTCCCGGTTGCCGATCCGGCGCATCGTCACGGCCAGCGCGTGCTGCTGCAGGATGAAATGCCGAGCAATATTCGTAAGCGTGGCGAGGCCGTGGAGCGCGTGACGCTGCGCGAGGTCAGTCCGGGTCATTTCGTTGCTCCCCCGCGTCAGGACAATGCCTTTTCGCGGTTATAACTTTCAACAGGCAGGAGAACACAATGGTTACATTTGTAGCGCGTAGATGGTTGTTAGCCGCGAGCGTGACGGCAGCCCTGGCCGCTGCCCCCGCGTTCGCTGCCAAAGATGTGGTGGTTGCCGTCGGCTCTAATTTCACCACGCTCGATCCGTATGACGCCAACGACACGCTCTCTCAGGCGGTGGCGAAATCGTTCTACCAGGGCCTGTTTGGCCTGGATAAAGAGATGAAGCTCAAAAACGTGTTGGCGGAGGGGTACACCGTGTCCGACGACGGACTGGTGTATACCATCAAGCTCAGGACCGGCGTGAAGTTCCAGGATGGGACAGATTTCAATGCGGAGGCGGTGAAGGTTAACCTCGATCGCGCCAGCAATCCGGAAAATAGCCTCAAGCGCTATAACCTGTATAAAAATATCGCCAGCACCGAGGTGGTCGATGCGGCAACGGTAAAAATCACCCTGAAAGAGCCGTTCTCGGCGTTTATCAATATTCTGGCGCATCCGGCAACGGCGATGATTTCCCCTGCCGCGCTGAAGAAATACGGCAAGGAGATCGGCTTCCATCCTGTTGGTACCGGTCCGTACGAGCTGCTCACCTGGAACCAGACCGATTTTGTGAAGGTGAAGAAATTCGCCGGATACTGGCAGCAGGGGCTGCCGAAGCTCGATACCATCACCTGGCGCCCGGTGGTGGACAACAACACCCGCGCGGCGATGCTGCAAACCGGCGAGGCGCAGTTTGCCTTCCCGATCCCGTATGAGCAGGCCGCCATTCTGCAGAAAAACAACAAGCTGGAGCTGGTCGCCAGCCCGTCGATCATGCAGCGTTACATCAGCATGAACGTCACGCAAAAGCCGTTCGATAACCCGAAGGTGCGTGAGGCCATCAACTACGCCATTAACCGTCAGGCGCTGGTGAAGGTCGCCTTTGCGGGCTATGCCACTCCGGCCACCGGCGTGCTGCCGCCGGCTATCGCCTATGCGCAAAGCTATCAGCCGTGGCCGTACGATCCGGCCAAAGCGCGCGAGCTGCTGAAAGAGGCGGGCTTCCCGAACGGCTTCAGCACTACGCTGTGGTCCTCGCATAATCACAGTACCGCTCAGAAGGTGCTGCAGTTTACCCAGCAGCAGCTGGCGCAGGTCGGCATCAAGGCGCAGGTCACCGCGATGGATGCCGGACAGCGTGCGGCAGAGGTGGAGGGCAAAGGACAGAAAGAGAGCGGCGTGCGGATGTTCTATACCGGCTGGTCGGCCTCGACCGGTGAAGCAGACTGGGCGCTGTCGCCGCTGTTTGCCTCGCAGAACTGGCCGCCAACCCTGTTCAACACCGCGTTTTACAGCAATCCGCAGGTGGATAAAGACCTGGCCGATGCCCTGAAAACCACCAAGCCGGAGGAGAAAGCGCGTCTCTACAAGGACGCGCAGGACATCATCTGGAAAGAGTCGCCGTGGGTGCCGCTGGTGGTGGAGAAACTGGTGTCAGCCCATAATAAAGCGTTGACCGGGTTCTACATTATGCCGGATACGGGCTTTAGCTTTGACGATGCGGATTTAAAATAAACCTCATGCTGAATTATGTGTGTAAACGCCTGCTGGGGCTTATTCCGACGCTGCTGATTGTGGCGATCCTGGTGTTTCTGTTTGTCCATATGCTGCCGGGCGATCCGGCGCGTCTGGTTGCCGGGCCTGAAGCGGATGCCACCGTCATTGAGCTGGTGCGTAAGCAGCTTGGCCTCGACCAGCCGCTGTATATGCAGTTCATCCATTATATTTGCAACGTTCTGCAGGGCGATTTTGGTATCTCGATGGTATCGCGCCGTCCGGTGTCGGAGGAGATTGCCAGCCGCTTTATGCCGACGTTCTGGTTAACGATTGCCAGCATGAGCTGGGCGGTCGTGTTTGGGCTGGGCGCCGGGATTGTCGCGGCCGTCTGGCGCAACCGCTGGCCGGACAAGCTCGGCATGGCGCTGGCGGTGACCGGCATCTCCTTCCCGGCGTTCGCGCTGGGGATGCTGCTGATGCAGATCTTCTCCGTCGAGCTGGGCTGGCTGCCGACCGTCGGGGCCGATACCTGGAAGCATTACATTCTGCCTTCCATGACGCTGGGGGCTGCCGTGTCGGCGGTGATGGCCCGCTTTACCCGCGCCTCGTTCGTTGACGTACTGAGCGAAGATTATATTCGCACCGCGCGGGCGAAAGGGGTCAGCGAGAAGTGGGTCATTCTCAAGCACGGGTTCCGCAATGCGATGATCCCGGTGGTGACGATGATGGGACTGCAGTTTGGCTTCCTGCTGGGCGGCTCTATCGTCGTGGAAAAGGTCTTCAACTGGCCGGGGCTGGGACGCCTGCTGGTCGATTCCGTCGAGATGCGCGACTACCCGGTGATTCAGGCGGAAGTCCTGCTTTTCTCGCTGGAGTTTATTCTTATCAACTTAGTGGTGGACGTGCTCTATGCCGCCATTAACCCGGCCATCAGGTACAAGTAAGATGCGATTGTTGAACTGGCGACGTCAGGCCGTTTTAAACGCGATGCCGGGGCTAAAACCGGACCACGTCCGCACCCCGTGGTCTGAATTCTGGCGGCGTTTTCGCCGTCAGCCGGTCGCGATGACCGCGGGGCTGTTTGTGCTGCTGCTGATTGCGGTGGCGGTGATTGCGCCGTGGGTGGCGCCGTTTGATGCGGAAAACTATTTTGACTACGACCGTCTGAACGACGGACCGTCGATGCTGCACTGGTTCGGCGTGGACTCCCTCGGGCGCGATATCTTTAGCCGCGTGCTGGTGGGGGCGCAGATCTCGCTTGCCGCCGGGGTGTTCGCGGTGCTGATCGGCGCGGCCATCGGTACCGTGCTGGGTCTCGTTGCCGGGTATTACGAAGGCTGGTGGGATCGCATCATCATGCGCATCTGTGACGTGCTGTTTGCTTTTCCCGGCATTTTGCTGGCAATTGCCGTGGTGGCGATCATGGGCAGCGGCATGGCAAACGTCATCATTGCGGTCGCGGTGTTTTCGATTCCGGCGTTTGCTCGTCTTGTGCGCGGCAACACGCTGGTGCTGAAACAACAGACCTTTATCGAGTCGGCCCGCAGTATGGGGGCCAGCGACGCCACCATTCTCTTCAGCCATATTCTGCCGGGAACGGTGTCGTCCATCGTGGTCTATTTCACCATGCGTATCGGCGTGTCGATTATCTCGGCGGCCAGCCTGTCATTTCTGGGGTTAGGGGCGCAGCCACCGACACCGGAGTGGGGCGCGATGCTGAACGAGGCGAGGGCAGATATGGTGATTGCGCCGCACGTGGCGATCTTCCCAAGTCTGGCGATTTTCCTGACCGTGCTGGCGTTTAATCTGCTGGGTGACGGGCTGCGCGACGCGCTGGATCCGAGGATAAAGGGGTAGTGCTGTGAAATGTGCCGGGTGGCGGCTACGCCTTACCCGGCCTACTACAGAGGGGGAGATTAAACCCGGCTACCCCACAGGTCATACTCATCCGCGTTTTCAACCTTCACGCGAATAATATCACCCGGCTTAACGCTGGTTTCGCCGTTCAGGTACACCGCACCGTCGATTTCAGGGGCATCCGCCATGCTGCGGCCAATCGCGCCTTCTTCATCCACTTCGTCGATGATAACCATAATCTCGCGGCCCACTTTTTCCTGCAGACGTTCAGCAGAGATCTGCTGCTGCAGCTGCATGAAGCGGTTCCAGCGCTCTTCTTTCACCTCTTCCGGCACCTGGTCCGCCAGCTCGTTGGCGGTTGCGCCTTCTACCGGGCTGTACTTGAAGCAGCCAACGCGGTCCAGACGCGCTTCTTTCAGGAAGTCGAGCAGCATCTGGAAGTCTTCTTCGGTTTCACCCGGGAAGCCGACGATGAAGGTGGAGCGCAGGGTCAGATCCGGGCAGATCTCGCGCCACTGCTTGATGCGCGCCAGCTGGCGGTCAACGGAGCCAGGACGCTTCATCAGCTTCAGAATGCGCGGGCTGGCGTGCTGCAGTGGGATATCCAGGTACGGCAGAATTTTGCCTTCCGCCATCAGCGGGATGACGTCGTCAACGTGCGGGTACGGGTAAACGTAGTGCAGACGCGTCCAGATACCGAGTTTGGACAGCTGCTCGCACAGGCCCACCATGCTGGTTTTCACCGGCTCGCCGTTGTGGAAACCGGAGCGGTGTTTAACGTCCACGCCGTAGGCCGAGGTGTCCTGGGAGATGACCAGCAGCTCCTTCACGCCTGCATCGGCCAGACGTTTGGCTTCCGCCAGCACTTCACCAATGGGACGGCTCACCAGATCGCCACGCATGGATGGGATGATGCAGAAGGTGCAGCGATGGTTGCAGCCTTCGGAAATTTTCAGGTACGCGTAGTGACGCGGCGTCAGCTTCACGCCCTGTTCCGGCACGAGGCTCAGGAACGGGTTGTGCTTGGGTTTTGGCACGTAGTGATGAACATGTTGCAGCACCTGCTCGTAGCTGTGCGGGCCGGTGATCTCAAGCACCTTTGGGTGCACTTCGCGGATCTGGTCTTCTTTCGCGCCCAGACAGCCGGTCACGATCACTTTGCCGTTTTCCGTCAGGGCTTCACCGATGGCTTCCAGTGACTCCTGAACCGCGCTGTCGATAAACCCGCAGGTGTTAACGATCACCATATCGGCGTTGTCGTAGCTTGGCACCACGTCATAGCCCTCGGTGCGCAGTTCGGTCAGGATGCGTTCTGAATCCACCAGGTTTTTCGGGCAGCCCAGGGAGACGAAGCCGATTTTCGGCTGGTGCGTAACATTGCTCATAGGTTAAAAATTCATCAATTATGGAGTTATCAGGGCGGGATTTTACAGCGTATCGCGGGGGATTTATACAGGTCTGTGGCGATCTCAGCAGGTTTGGATCAACCGCTTTGCTTAGCAACACTGTTTAGAATTACTTATCCCGGCTTTAAGCGATGCTAATTGGCTAAAAAATCATCAAAAGATATCTTTCACCCTGTCAACATGACTTGTGAGATCCTTAATGAAAGATATGTATGTCCAGTCCAAAGTCGCTATGGCTAAAACCCTTTATGCGCACGGCGTCAAGCTAACCGATATTGCTGTCGCAACAGGGCTAAATCCGCGAAAAATTAAATCAGAACTGAAACGCGCCGCTAAGTTGTCGGGACCAGCAGATCATCCAGCACAGTAGAGAGCAATTTATTGCTCTCTTTTCGGTATGAGGAGTAAATGCTGAATTTCGGTAACGCGAACGGGGTGCCAACTCGTCTGAGCTTGTACATCTCTGAGTAAGTGGCAAAAGCGCGCTCGGGAATAATCCCCAGACATGGAGTTTTGGCGATAATAATCAGAATGGAAGCAAACGAGGTGGTGAGTAAACAGCGTTCGCTGGAGCGGAATTTTTTATCAGCGATGCTGCGGTAATAAATAATTTTTTCGTTTTTAGTGTTATAGCCCACCAGGCTGGCATTTCTGAACAGCTCTTCATCGATAGTACTGCCATAAAGCGGGTTATCCTGCGCGGCGACAAGCACCAGGTCTATATCGCACACCTTCTGACATCGGATGTTGCTGTTTTCCACTGAGAACGTAGAGAACACTACATCAGCCTGACGCATGTTCAGCAGTTCAGTGGTTTTTTGTTCATTCAGGTCTTCAGTTCGATGCAGCAGACTAATGTCTGAATTCGTTTCAAGGAGCTTTTCCGTTAATTCCGGTACCACCAGCGGAGAAATAAAGGATTCTGTATAAAGCGTCACGCGCTTCTTACGTGAGGGGACTGAGTCAGGCAGAAGGGTGGAGAGCTTATCGATTATCGAGATTGTATTATCGTAAAGCTCATCTGAAAACACCGTCGGCAGCAGGATGTTGCCGCTGCGGACAAAGAGGTTGTCCCCCATCATTTCACGCAGTTTTCGCAGCGACTGGCTGACAGCAGAAGCGGATATGTCCAGCATATCGGCAACCTTAGAAATGCTTCCTACGCTATAGATTAAGCAAAAGATGGTGAGAAGATTCAGGTCTACCTTAGAGAGAGAACATATTTTTTCAGACACCGGGAGTGCTGCCATACTCACCTCTGCGAGTGCGATTTTGCAAGCCATTCAGCCTAATAAAAAAGTAGCATAGCTCCCCGTAACGCGCTTCGCTGCGCGTGAGGTTGTAACATTGTAAATTATGTTAATCAGTTAATAAAAATTGATCCCAGGCATTAAACTGTACAAAAAATGAACTTATCCTGACTATGCACCATGGCTGACAGAGGAGGAAAGAGCATGACCGTTGACAGACTTAAACGCGATCTGCTGAACAAGCTGATCAACGCCCGAATCGACCTGGCCGCGTACCTGCAGTTGAGGAAGGCAAAAGGGTATATGTCAGTCAGCGAAAGCGAACATCTGCGTGATAACCTGTTTGAACTGTGTAATTTCATGCGTGAAAAAGCACCGACCCTGAAGGCGAACGGCGGCGAAAGTGAAGAAATAGCGCTGCGCCGCGCCGCCGAGGTGCTCTCCATTGCAGGGGTGTGTCTGATGAACGGACGCCACGACTGCCCGAACTTTATCGCCGTAAACGCGGAGAAGCTTGAAAACTGCCTGACAACGCTCTCTCTATGCATCATGTGTCTGAACGAGCACAAACAGCTTGAACAGCACTGATCCCGGGGGAGGCAACTCCCCCTTCTGATTAAGCTTTTGTAAAAGTGGTAACGCGCCCGGATGCAGTGGCTAACCTTTATGCCATATGCCGATAAAGGAGCGCGTTATGCCTCGATCCTCGCTGATTTTCCTGCCTGCGTTATTCATTCCGTTTTCGCTTCTTGCTGCGCCAGAGGCGGTCAGGGTCGAGGTGCTGCAAAATAAACTCGATCACCCCTGGTCTCTGGCGTTTCTGCCGGACAATAAAGGCCTGCTGGTGACCCTGAAGGACGGTCAGCTCAAACGCTGGCAGGCCGGAAAAGGGTTGTCCGATCCGATTGTCGGCGTGCCGAAGGTCTGGGCAAACGGTCAGGGAGGGCTGCTGGACGTGGTCCTCGCCCCGGATTTTGAAAAATCGCGCCGCATCTGGCTGAGCTTCGCCGAAGCAGGGAGTGATGGCAAAGCCGGAACGGCGGTGGGCTATGGCCGGTTAAGCGACGATCTTACGCGCATTGAAGCCTTCCAGGTGGTGTTCCGCCAGATGCCGAAACTCTCCACCGGGAACCATTTTGGTGGGCGGCTGGTGTTCGACGGCAAAGGTTCTCTCTTTATCGGACTCGGCGAGAACAACCAGCGTCCGACGGCGCAGGATCTGGATAAATTGCAGGGTAAAGTGGTGCGCCTCACAGAAGACGGGAAAGTCCCGCCGGATAACCCCTTTGTGAATACCCCCGGCGCGCGGCCCGAAATCTGGTCTTACGGCATTCGCAACCCGCAGGGGATGGCGATGAACCCCTGGAGCGACACGCTCTGGCTGAACGAGCACGGCCCGCGCGGCGGGGATGAGATCAACATCCCGGAGAAGGGTAAGAACTACGGCTGGCCGCTGGCGACGCACGGCATTAACTACAGCGGCCTGAAAATACCGGAAGCCAAAGGCGAGCACGTTGAGGGTACAGAGAAGCCGCTGTTCGTCTGGAAAGTCTCACCCGCGGTGAGCGGCATGGCGTTCTACAACAGCGACGTTTTCCCGCAGTGGAAAAACAAGCTGTTTATTGGGGCGCTGAAGGAGAAGGACGTGATCGTGCTGAGCGTGGAGGGAAACAAGGTGACGGAGGACGGGCGCATTCTGGGCGACCGGGACCAGCGTATTCGCGATGTGCGGGTCGGGCCGGATGGGTATCTGTATGTCCTGACCGACGAGACGGACGGGCAGCTGTTGAAAGTCAGCCCGTCCGGAGCGTAATCAGGTGACCGGGATCATCACCACGTTGCGGTACGCCGGGCGATCGCTCAGCTGTTTAAGCCAGCGCTCAAGGTGAGGGCGCGGCGTCCACTTCAGACCCATGTTGGTCAGGTTCCAGACGAACGGCGCCACGGCGATATCGCCTGTGCCGAACGCCTCGCCGGAGAACCAGGCGTGCTTCGCCAGCTCGTCATCCATCATCGCAAACAGATTTTCGCAGGCATCCTGCGCGGCGTGAATTGCGGGATAGTCGCGTTCAGCTTCCGGTGTGCGGATAAGCCCCATCAGGATCACGCGGTGGGTCGGGGATAACGTCTGGTTTGCCCAGTCCATCCACTTTTCGCCCTGAGCGCGCCGGGCCGGGTTTTCAACCCACAGGCGGCCCTGACCGTACTGCGCGGCGAGGTAACGCACAATGGTGTTGGACTCCCATAGCGTCGCGTCTGTTTCATCATCGCGCAGCAGCGGCACCAGGCCGTTCGGGTTCATGGCCAGATAGTCTGCCTCTTTGTTTACGCCGAACGACATGCCAGCCATGATTTGATTGAACGGTAAATCCAGCTCTTCAAGCGTCCAGAGCACTTTCTTAACGTTGGTCGAATTATTCCTGCCCCACAGCGTAATCATATTTACTCCCGATGAGATGTGAATCCGAGTCAGCCTTTCGCCATGGTGAGATAAACCTAACAATTACGCAACAGAAGACAAAAAAATCGTCTTAATCAAAGCGTATCTGAATGTTATTGCATAAACTTTAATAACTTTACCCTCGTTGGGTTTCTTTAACGGTTTTAGTGCGCTATTACTCATCGCTTCTTGCGACACGGTGATGTGACGTAATTTTTGAATGGACACTCGGGTGGCATTTATGACGCGTAAAATGACTTCTCTGCGCAGCCTGGCGACCGGCTCTGCGCTTCTTTTCCTGTTTGCACCAACGCTCTACGCAGCTGAACAGGCTGCGCCCGAAGCGCCGCCTGTGGATGCGCGCGCCTGGATCCTGATGGATTATTCCAGCGGTAAAGTGCTGGCGGAAGGGAATGCGGATGAGAAACTCGATCCGGCAAGCCTGACCAAAATCATGACCAGCTATGTGGTGGGCCAGGCGTTAAAAGCGGGCAAGATTAAGCTGAACGATATGGTGACCATCGGTAAGGACGCGTGGGCGACCGGCAACCCGGCGCTGCGCGGGTCATCGGTGATGTTCCTGAAGCCGGGCGATCAGGTTTCCGTTTCCGATCTGAACAAAGGGGTAATTATTCAGTCGGGAAATGATGCGTGCATCGCGCTGGCCGATTACGTTGCCGGCAGCCAGGATTCGTTCATTGGTTTGATGAATGGCTACGCGCAAAAGCTGGGCCTGACCAATACGACCTTTAAAACGGTTCACGGTCTGGATTCGCCGGGACAGTTCAGTACTGCGCGCGACATGGCGCTGCTCGGGAAAGCGCTGATCCACGACGTGCCGGATGAATACGCGATCCACAAAGAGAAAGAGTTTACCTTCAACAAAATCCGCCAGCCGAACCGCAACCGCCTGCTGTGGAGCAGCAATGTCAATGTGGACGGGATGAAAACCGGCACCACGGCGGGTGCAGGATATAACCTGGTGGCCTCCGCGACCCAGGGCGACATGCGCCTGATTTCGGTGGTGCTGGGCACCAAAACCGACCGTATTCGCTTTAATGAGTCAGAAAAACTGCTTACCTGGGGCTTCCGCTTCTATGAAACCGTGACGCCGATTAAACCGGATGCCACGTTCGTCAGCCAGCGCGTCTGGTTTGGTGACAAGAGCGAAGTGAACCTGGGCGCGGGTGAGGCGGGCTCGGTGACCATTCCGCGCGGTCAGCTGAAAAACCTGAAAGCCAGCTACACCCTGACCGACCCGCAGCTCACCGCGCCGCTGAAAAAAGGCCAGGTGGTCGGAACCATTGATTTCCAGCTCAACGGTAAGTCGATTGAACAGCGTCCGCTGATTGTGATGGAAGCGGTGGAAGAGGGCGGTTTCTTCAGCCGGATGTGGGATTTCGTGATGATGAAATTCCACGGGTGGTTTGGCAGCTGGTTTAGCTAAACTCGATGCGTTTTCTCCCTCTCCCACAGGGAGAGGGCCGGGGTGAGGGCATCAGACCGCACCCCGTTTAATACATCAACTTCACCTGCTGCGCCTTCGCGTGGGCCACGATCTCGTCGTCCGGGCGGCAGTCGCTGATGATGGCATCGAACTGCGCCAGCTCGCCCATTCTTGCCGAACGCACCTTACCAAACTTGCTGTGATCGACCACCAGCACATGGTACTGCGCGGCGCTCAACGCCCAGTGCTTCACCGGCAGCTCTTCCAGATTAAAGCAGGTCGCGCCCTGACGCACGTTAACGCCTGCGGCGGAATAAAACGCGATATCCGGGCAGAGATTGCTGAGCGTGTCCTGCAGGTTAAGTGGCTTAAAGATGGCGTTGCTGGCGTGAAACTCGCCGCCGCAGAGGATCACCCGGCACTCGGGTTTCTCCTGAAGCGCCAGAAAGGTGTTCAGGGAGTAGCAGACGGCGGTGAACGGAATGCTGCTGTCGATGGCCTCGATAATCCACGGCGTAGTGGTACCGCAGTCAAAAAACAGCGTCTGGTGCGGCTGCACCAGTGAGGCCGCAAGCCGCGCGGCTTTGCGTTTCTCTTCCACCAGGCGCGTCTTCTGGTCGCTGATCAGATAATGGCTGGCGCTGCGCGGCTCAAGCACAATATACCCGCCCAGCAGCACGACGGGCGCGCTCTCGCTATTCAGATCCCGACGAATGGTCATCTCTGAGACGCCGAGGAGGTTGGCGGCTTCCTTAAGATGCAGCTTATCGCTGCGCTTCAGCGCCTGTAGCAGCTGAGCAATGCGGTCATCGCGACGTGTTTCCATAGTTCCTCGGGATAAAAAAGTGAACCCCCGCAGGGCGGGGGTTCAAGTGTAACCTGTCAGGTTGGGGTTAGTCACGTATCCAGCCTTTGCGGATCGGGATAGCGAAAATGGCACGATAGAGTGAAGACAGCGTGCGGTAGAGCGCTTCACCGAAGAGACTCCACAGGATAGCCGCGCTCACGCAGCCAATCAGCCCGACCAGGAAACCGCCCACCATATCCAGCGGCCAGTGAACGCCCAGGTAAATGCGAGACCAGGCGATTGCCAGGGCTGCCACCATCAGGACCGCACCAGACCACAGGCGATGCCAGAACAGGAAAGCCAGCGCGAAGGTAAAGATCACCGTGCCGTGATCGCTCGGGAACGAGTCATCCGGCGCGTGGTGCAGGAAGGTATAGCCCACGTGAGCCACAAAAGGACGGGGGTGCGGGAACACATGACCCAGTGCGAAGCTCACCAGAACGCTCACGCCCAGCGCCATCGCCACTTTGATCACCAGCTGGCGGTGCGCTTTCACCTGGCTACGAGGTCCCCACAGCCAGAGGATGGCGGCCAGCGCGGGCACGATGCTGATCAGATCTTTTGCCAGGAAGGTGGCAAAGTCGATCATCCACTCAGGTGAGGCCGGGGTGGCGTTGATCAGATAAAACAGCTGATAATTCAGATTCTCTAGCATAGCGTTATCACTCTTTAGCAAACCGGGTGGAAACAAGGCCGTAGACCACCACCTGAGAAAACCAGACCCACCACCCAGCCCACAGGTTGTGAGAGAAAAAATGTGCCCCGCGCATGATCTGGCCGTAGCCCATCACCAGGCCTAACACCACGCCCAGCGCGACGAAGCACCAGGCGAGACGCGGACGCTCGCGCCAGAAGGCAAAAAACAGCCCCATCACCATAAAGCCGCTGGAGGCATGACCACCGGGGAAGCAGCGCCCCGGACCGCTGTCAGCAGGGACGGCGCTGAACAGGGGATAAGAGACAGCCTTACCGCCATATTCCACCAGATCCCATGGGCAGCTGTGATGGCTCACGCTTTTCAGCACGCCTACCACCAGCGCACCAACGCCCATCAGCAGCGCCGCCGTGACCAGCCTTGCGTTACGCTTGTAAGCGCCGTAAAACAGCGCCACGGCACCTAAGGCGATGGCAATGTACTTCGCCAGACGGTGGTTCAGCAGATCCAGCAGATGATCTTTCTGCAGCGGAAAGCTCTGCGTTGCCGCGTCATACCAAAAACCAGTGATCCATCTGTCGAGCGCTTCATTGCGTGATAACCACGTGAAAAGCACGGCAAGGACGACCAGTACGAAAAGCTGATAACCATAAAAGCGGCCCGGCAAGCGGTAAAGTCGTTTTGTCTTATTTGTCTGTAAGTTAGATAATTCTGAACGGCTGGAAGTGAGTGCCATAATTTGGGGTCGTTGACGAGTAATGGGGCTATCATAAATCTGTCAACTTAAGGAAACCTTAAACGAAGACGATATGTGCTTTATTTCTGTTTATCCTCGATAAATCACTATCTCGGGCTGCGGCATTTCATTAAACTCGTCGCGATTTTGTCATTATAAAGAGATTGCATGTTAAACCGTTCTTCTTCTGGTTCACGTCTGGGTCGTCAGGCGTTGCTTTTCCCTCTGTGTCTGGTGCTCTACGAATTTTCTACCTATATCGGTAACGATATGATCCAGCCCGGTATGCTGGCCGTAGTGGCGCAGTACAACGCGGGAATCGAGTGGGTACCGACCTCCATGACCGCCTATCTGGCCGGCGGCATGTTTTTGCAGTGGCTGTTAGGTCCGCTGTCGGATCGTATTGGCCGTCGTCCGGTGATGCTGACGGGCGTGGTGTGGTTTATCGTCACCTGTCTTGCCACGCTGCTGGCGCAAAACATTGAACAATTTACCCTGCTGCGCTTCCTGCAGGGGGTGAGCCTGTGCTTTATCGGCGCCGTGGGGTATGCCGCCATTCAGGAGTCGTTTGAAGAGGCGGTGTGCATCAAAATTACCGCGCTGATGGCGAACGTGGCGCTGATCGCCCCCTTACTCGGGCCGCTGGTGGGGGCCGCGTGGGTGCACGTTGCGCCGTGGGAAGGGATGTTTGTGCTCTTTGCGCTTCTCGCCGCCTTCGCGTTCTTTGGCCTGCACCGTGCGATGCCGGAAACGGCCACCCGCATCGGCGAGAAACTCTCGCTGAAAGAGCTGGGTCGGGATTACAAAGAAGTGCTGAAGAATGGCCGCTTTGTGGCGGGCGCGCTGGCGACCGGGTTCGTTAGCCTGCCGCTGCTGGCGTGGATCGCGCAGTCTCCGGTTATTATCATCAGCGGTGAAAAGCTCAGCAGCTATGAGTATGGTCTGCTGCAGGTGCCGATCTTTGGCGCGCTGATTATCGGCAACCTGGTGCTGGCACGTCTGACGTCACGACGCACCGTGCGTTCACTGATTATCATGGGTGGCTGGCCGATTGCGGCAGGGCTGATTCTGGCAGCGGTGGCGACCGTCGCGTCATCCCACGCTTACCTATGGATGACTGCAGGGCTGAGCATTTACGCCTTCGGAATTGGCGTGGCGAACGCCGGGCTGGTGCGCCTGACGCTGTTTGCCAGCGAGATGAGTAAAGGCACGGTGTCAGCGGCGATGGGGATGCTGCAGATGCTGATTTTTACCGTCGGTATCGAGGTGAGCAAGCATGCCTACGCGATGGGCGG
The DNA here is from genome assembly GCF_000568095.1 of Enterobacter sp. DC4. Taxonomy (NCBI): domain Bacteria; kingdom Pseudomonadati; phylum Pseudomonadota; class Gammaproteobacteria; order Enterobacterales; family Enterobacteriaceae; genus Enterobacter; species Enterobacter sp. DC4. The sequence goes on from NZ_AZUB01000001.1 coordinate 293,807, forward strand.
CAACGGGCTGTTCAGCCTGTTTAACCTCGCCAACGGCGTGCTGTGGGTTGGACTGATGGTGGTGTTCCTGAAGGACAAACGCGTCGGGAACGCCCTACAGCCGTGATCTTTATTCCCTCTCCTCGTGGGCTGAGGGTTCCTCACAAAATAATGCCTGCACGGGCGACCCCCTCTCCCTTGAGGGAGAGGGCAGGGGTGAGGGGGAACATACGGCTCTGGTGGTCATTCCGTTCACTTTATGTTTCTTGCTACTCTTTAACGACACGACCTGTGAACGTGCCATGGCGGCTCAATCGCCGCCGCCCTGGCGACCCGGGCTCCCGGCGGTAAATCGCCGCTTCGCGGTGCCCTCAGCTTATTCCTTCAGGCTATCGGGTCGGGCATGAGCCTGCATCCCTGCAGGCTACGCCCTCTCGGCGCATCCGTGCGCCTCGCCCCGGCCTTACGGAAACGCTTCGGCGATTTACAGCCGGACCAGGGCGTTGCTGTAAGCCATTTATTTTCCTGAACCTATATTCATCGCTTCCGGTTAAAAAATGACTGGGGATTTCTATCCCTGTGGGAGAGGGTAAAGCCAACAGACCGCACGCGGTCAATTAAACGGCGCCTCCCCATCCAGCACCTTATCAATCACATCCAGTACGCCTTCATCGTTATTGTGCGGCGCTTCAAAACGCGCCACCGCTTTAATATGCGGTCTGGCATTCGCCATCGCAAAGCTGAACCCGGACTGACGCAGCATCTCCACGTCGTTGCCGCTGTCGCCGAAGGCCACCACGTCGCTGTCGTCAATGCCCCAGCGCTGTTGCAGGATCCGCAGACCGTTGGCTTTATGCACGCCGGGGATGATCAGGTCGATACTGCCGTGACCGGTGGTGACGGGCACCATGATGTCGCTCAGCTTTTCATGCAGCAGCGCCTGAATCCGCGGAATTTCATCGTCAGACACGTTGAGTCCGAACTTGAAGAAAATATCGTTCAGGTTGTCGAAATCGCTGACCATTTCGAGGCGGTGGTAGTACTTCGCCGCGATATGCTTAAAGCCCTCGTCATAGCATTTCAGCGTGTAGGCGCTGCTCTTCCCGCAGGCGATGATCTCAATACCCGGCACGTCGCTTAACACGTTCGCGACCGTGTCGAAATGGGCTCTCGACAGTTCACCGTTAAAGACATCTTCTCCTTCGCTCACGACCCAGCCGCCGTTCTCGGCGACGAACGCAATTTCATGCGCAATCTCCGGGAAAAAGGAGATTAACTGGTAGTACTGGTTGCCGCTGGCGACCACAAAGCGAATGCCTTGCGCCTTCATGCGGGCGTACTGCGCCAGAAAGCGCGGGCGATTATAGGTCTTGGCATCGCTCAGAAAAGTACCATCCATGTCGACGGCGATCAGTTTAACGCTCATATCCCTTCTCCAGTGTCGTTTGTTTCGTTTCCGGCTTTGCCACCGCGCGCGCCACCAGCGCCGCGATGATGACCAACCCTAACACCACCAGCATGGCGCTGCGCAGTCCGTAGTGCTCACCGAGGAAGCCGAGCAGCGGCGGCCCGACCAGGAAGGCAAGGTAGCCCGTGGTTGCCACCACGCTGACGCGCGTCGGGGCATCCGGGCCGGTGTCGCTGGCGGCTGAAATGGTCAGCGGGAAGCCGAGGGACGCGCCCAGCCCCCAGAGGATCACCGAGACGCCGGCAATCCAGTCCACATCGACAAAGATGATCATCGCAATGCCCAGGCCGCCGAGCAGGGCGCTGGCGCGCACTACCGCCACGCGACTGTAGCGGTCGATAAACCAGCCGCCGGTGAAGCGTCCGACGGTCATCCCCAGCGTAAACCCGGCGTAGATCAGCGAGCCGGAGGTAGGGCTAAAGCCGTGGCCGTCCACCATCAGCAGCGGCAGCCAGTCGTTGGCAGATCCTTCCGCGAACGCCATCGCCAGCACCACCACGCCGATCAGCATCAGCTGGAAGTCGCGGTAGAAGGGCAGCCCTTTTTCGGCTGAGTGCTGTTCGTCAGCGGAGTTTTTGCCGTTACCGTCCGGGATGGCCCGGATGCCGGTCAGAATCGGAATAATGCACACCAGCGCCGCCAGCAGAATATGCAGATTGGCGCTCACGCCGGTGGCGGTCAGCGCCATCCCCACGCCGGCACCGGCCAGCGTGCCGAGGCTGTAAAAGCCGTGCATCATCGGCAGCACGGTTTTGTTCATCTCACGTTCGACCGCCGCCCCTTCAACGTTGATGGCAACTTCTGCAGAACCGAAGCTACCGCCAAATACCGTCAGGCCCAGGGCGAAGAGCACCGGTGAGGCAAACCACAGCGCCACGCTCAGCACGATCATCCCGAACACCGCGAAGCACATGGTAGTGCGGATCACCGCCCGCGTACCGAAGCGCTTAACCAGCCAGGCAGAGCAGAGAATGCCGCTCATGGAGCCTATCGACAGGCCAAACAGCACGATACCCATCTCAGTGGTAGAAACGGACAAAATATCGCGAATGGCGGGGGTGCGTGTGGCCCAGGAGGCCATCAGCAGGCCGGGAATGAAGAAGAACATAAACAGCGCCCACAGGCGGAGCTGCAGGGCTTTACGGGGAGAGGTCAGCGTCATTGGGGTAGCACCAGAAGTACAACAATAGCGACAACACTAGCAAGTTTGTGTACATTTGTACACAAACCACGTGAGGAATTTATGAGCAGACCACCGAACGATCCGCATCGCCGGGAGAAGATCCTGCAGGCAACGCTCGATACCATTGCCGAGCACGGGATCCACGCCGTCACGCACCGTAAAATCGCCACCTGTGCGGGCGTGCCGCTGGGGGCGATGACCTACTATTTCGACGGCATGGAGCCGCTGCTGGAGGAGGCCTTCACGTGGTTTACCCGACAGATGTCGCAGCAGTACCGGGATTTCTTTGCCGGCGTCACCGGGCCGGAGATGGCGTGCGAATCCATCACTACGCTGATCCACAGCTCGCAGGTGACCACGCCGCACAACATGGCGCTGATGTACCAGCTCTACGCCTTTATGCACCGCAGCGCGGCGCTCAAAACGGTGATGCAGGACTGGATGAAGATGAGCCAGACCACGCTGGAGCAGTGGTTCGACCCGGTCACCACCCGCGCGCTGGATGCGTTTATCGAAGGGATGACGTTGCACTATGTCACCGACCGGACGCCGTTAACCCGGGAGGAGATTCGGGCGATGGTGGGGAGGATTGCGGGCGAGGGCAGAGGCTAGGTTGCGCCCGCGGTCATATTGACGGTAGTTCCCGTGATGGCACCTGCTGCATCTGATGCCAGAAACGTAATTGTATCTGCCACCTGTGCCAGCGTCGGCAGGCGATGCGTCAGGGTACTTTGCGCGGCACCGCCGAGAAATTGCTCAACCGTTATCCCCATCGCCTGCGCCTTGGCGGCGAAAATGGCACCCACATACGAACCCGCCTGCACCGCATCGGCTATCGCGTGCGAACGCAGACACAGCACACGAATATTTTGAGTCCCCAACTCAGCCGCAAGCGCCCGGGTAAAGGCTTCCGTTCCCGCGCAGCCGACGATATGCCCGAGGTGGCCCGCCATCGCCATGTTTGCGGCGGGGGCGACGACGGTAATTATGGTCCCGCCATGCTCGCCGCCCATGCGGGATGACACGGCTTTCGCAATGTTAAAGTACGCGGTCAGGAAAGGGTCGAAGCCCTGACGGAATTCGCCGAGCGTTAATGCCTCAAGACGTTTGCCCTGATCGTGCATAAAGCCCGTGGCGTTGACGACGATATCAATGCGGGCAAGGTCGGGGAGCTGAGAGGACTCCTCAAGCGCATCGAAAATAAACGTGCTGGCAGAACCGCCCGCTGCGCGAATACGGCTGGCGACCTGCTCCAGCCTGGCGTGGTCGCGCGCGGCGAGGTATACATCCGCTCCTTCACGCGCCAGAGCGTGCGCAGTTGCGCTGCCGATAGCGCCGCTGCCGCCGAAGATGACGGCGGTTCTGTTTTTAAAGCCCATACCCGCATACCCTCACCAAACTTAACCCTCAAAAGTATGTGCCGGGTTTCGGCGGATGCAACTCAACCATTGGGTGGGGCATGCGGTTGGCAGATCTTACCTTGCCATTATCAATGGGTTACTTTGGCGAGATTTTTTTCCCGCTGGCGTCTACGACGGCTTCGCCATCCTCTTTCGTAAACGCTCCTTTTTGCGCGTCCGGCAGAATATCGAGAACGACTTCAGACGGGCGGCACAGGCGGGTGCCCAGCGGCGTGACTACGATCGGACGGTTAATCAGAATCGGATATTGCAGCATAAACTCGATAAGCTGGTCGTCGGTGAAGCTATCGTCGGCAAGTCCGAGCTGCTCATAGGGCTCCACGTTTTTACGCAACAGATCCCGCACTGAAATGCCCATCTCGGCAATCAGGGCGGTCAGCTTATCGCGCGACGGCGGGGTTTCCAGATAGAGGATAATCTCTGGCTCCGTGCCGCTGTTGCGGATCATCTCCAGCGTGTTGCGCGAGGTGCCGCAGGCGGGGTTGTGATAAATGGTGATGTGGCTCATATCAGTGGCTCATTACAGTGTGAAGGAGAGACGTAGCGCCAGCGCGGCGAGCGTCACAAACAGGACCGGCAGTGTCATGATGATGCCCGTCCGGAAATAGTAACCCCAGGTGATCGTCATGTTTTTCTGCGCCAGTACGTGGAGCCAGAGCAGGGTGGCGAGGCTGCCGATAGGCGTGATTTTCGGCCCCAGATCGCAGCCAATCACGTTGGCGTAAATCATCGCCTCCTTGATCAACCCAGTTGCCGTGCTGCCGTCAATGGAGAGCGCGCCAATCAGCACCGTGGGCATATTGTTCATTATGGAAGACAGGAACGCGGTGATGAACCCGGTTCCCAGCGTGGCGGCCCATAATCCGTGTCCGGCCAGGCTATTCAGTACGCCTGAGAGATATTCCGTCAGCCCGGCATTGCGCAGGCCATACACCACCAGATACATCCCCAGCGAGAAGATAACGATTTGCCACGGTGCGCCGCGCAGCACTTTTCCGGTGTTTATCGCATGCCCGCGTTTTGCGACAGCGAATAAAATCAGGGCGCCGACGGTCGCGATGGCGCTGACCGGAATACCCAGAGGCTCCAGCACGAAGAAACCGACGAGCAGAAGCAGCAGGACGATCCAGCCCGTTCTGAACGTGGGGAGATCGTGAATGGCACGCGCGGGCTCGCGGAGTTTTGCCAGGTCATATTCCGGCGGAATTTCCTTACGGAAGAAGAGATGCAGCATCACCAGCGTTGCGGCAATCGCGGCGATATCTATCGGGATCATCACCGAAGCATATTCGCTGAACCCCAGCTTAAAGAAATCTGCCGACACGATGTTGACCAGGTTGGACACAATCAGCGGCAGGCTGGCGGTATCGGCGATAAAACCTGCCGCCATTACAAACGCCAGCGTGGCCTGCTTGCTGAACCCCAGCGCCAGCAGCATGGCGATAACGATAGGCGTCAGGATCAGCGCCGCACCGTCATTGGCAAACAGCGCCGCCACGGCTGCACCCAGCAGCACAATATAAGTAAACAGCAATCGCCCGCGACCGTTCCCCCAGCGAGCGACGTGCAGCGCCGCCCACTCAAAAAAGCCGGACTCATCCAGAAGCAGGCTGATGATGATGACGGCAATGAACGTTGCCGTGGCGTTCCAGACGATATTCCACACGACCGGTATATCGTTAACGTGGATCACACCGCTGAATAGCGCCAGCACAGCACCGATGGTGGCGCTCCAACCAATACTGAGCCCTTTGGGTTGCCAGATGACCAGCACCAGCGTAAACAGAAAAATTGCCCCTGCCAGAAACATCATTTACTCCGTTATATCTGTTTTTGTGAATGTGTCTTGATTAGCACAAACCCGGAAGCCGGTTTTTCAGCTTCATGCGCGTCTCTTCCCGCAGGCAGTTCCAGCTGGTGTCGATAACGGCTGCCGCCCACGCGGGCATGTTGGGAGAGAGACGGTAATGGACCCATTTGCCCTCGCGACGGTCGATCACCAGCCCGGACTCGCGCAGCAGGGCCATGTGGCGGGAGACCTTCGGCTGAGATTCGGCAGTGGCGGCGCAGAGATCGCAGACGCACAGCTCGCCCGCTTCACGGAGCAGCATGACGATGGCGAGCCGCGTTTCGTCGGAGAGGGTTTTGAAGAGCTGGAGCGGGTGGAGCATTCGGTCATCCTGAATGTCTTTTATCATATGCATTAAATCATATGTGTTTATGGCTGGCGAGAGAAGAGGAAAAAGCAGGAAGGATAGAAAAACTCATGTAGGGCTTGTAGAAGGTCAAAATAGTCTTTATGGCTTGCCCGGAGCAATCCTGACAGTCATGGGAACGAAACCGTCCCCTGGAACGGTTTCTTTTTATCTGCTCACTTTCAACACTCTTCTGCGCTCAGGCGCAACAGCGATCGTTCCAGGTGTCACGGTAAATGATATTCCCCTCCGTGTACTTCCATGAGATGGCTTCATAACGCAATTCGAGCGTTTCAAGATGGGTGCTGCTCATGCCGTTAGGGGTCAGGAAGGGTGCCACTGTCGTGAACTTAACGTTTTCCATAACGATATTGAAATATTCGGCCTCGATACCGGACTCCTGAATACGGTACATCTTAATAATCCCCTTCTTCATCACTCGCCCTTCGCACACGGCTCGGTAAAGAAGTGGGGTAGTCTGATCAAATTCTTTGACTATCGTAATAGGGCGATGGACGCGCGTGCCGGTGAGCTTGCCCCAGCTTGGGTCAACCGGAATGGTTACGCCATGGGAGAACGATTTCAGTTCTATGGAGCCATTACGGGTGGGCATCATGCAGCTACCAACAATTGGTGAGCCGTTCTCGTCCTCAAGCCAGAGATGTGCGGGTGTAGACATGTCATTTCCTTATTAGTAAACGTGAAGCTTTTATGGTCCTCAATGCCATATCCAGTAAGCCAGCCCCAGTGTGACCAGGTAAAACAGGAGGATGAATCCCTGGCTAACCTCAGGGAAGTAAACGTCAAGGACATAGCCAAAAATGAACGCGAGGATGATGGGTATATAAGTCCAGAAGAAAAACTGGGCCTGAGATTTGAGCCAGCGTCTTAGAAAGCCCATTAGTGCCTGCCCATGAGCTTCAGGATCGTGTCAGCAGCATCATAAGGGCTTTGACTATCAGTCCACTGTTGGGTTAGCACGCCTGCGCGCATAAACGCAGGCTCCACCAGGAAATACATCATCTCCAGCTCTCGCAGGTATAACGCTTGATAGTAGGCTGGATGCATCACTTGCAGGCGATGAGCGCTGTCAGCAGCTTTTTGCACAACCCCGTATACCCCCAGCCCGCCAATAGCCGCGCCCGTTAATCCTGAAACGACTTTTAACCCTGAGGGTGGAAGGGTCACATAGAGGCAAACAGTCGATGCGACGCCTGCAGAGAATGAATACGAGGTTAGCGTGCTGGTGGATATATAAACGTTAGCGCGCATTAGAGCATGCTGTATCGCTGATAATTCTGCCGGGGAATAATCCTTAATCAGCCCCTCAACGTACGTGTTGATTAGGTCAAAGACGATGTTCCAGCGAGAAACGAGATGGAATATGCCCTTTCGGAAGCGAGCGTCCTCCAGGTTTTGTCGGGTGCATACATCGTAATATTCATCAGTAAAGCAGGAGGTGTAGTACAGCAGGCGTTGGGCACCGGCACCTATATTACTCAGCTGGCTCTTTACTTCTTCACCTACCGCGCGTACCGCCTGGTCCAGCTTCATTGCCAGTATCTTTTGGCTCTGAAGCTGGCGGATGATCTCTTCAGAATGGTACATGCTTACTGACCTCGCACTTCAGTTCAATTGTGCGATCTTTTGCTTCATTCCCTAAGACCGGTATTGCTATTACTGAACCTGAAAACTGCATTCCTGTCCCCTCCATAGCGTTTCTATCCGCTCCAGCGTATGCCTGTAACTAATATGGAAGTTCAAAGCAGATCATGTTTATGAAAAGCAGGGGATTTTTAGGATAATGACCTGATATTTTTTAATCTAAATACGATTTATCGGGAGCTTTAAGTGCGAATCGATGAGTTCAATACTGAGTGGCGCGTTCCAAAATCCGAAAGAATTGCAGGAACAATTAGCTGACTGATACAGACCCGCCGCTGGCTGGTTTTTTATTATCTGTTGCGGCTATATAAAAGTTCTGCCGCGACGATGTCGCTATGCAGGGGAACCTGGAGGCATAAAGCATTAATTTACAGAGTGGTAGTTTTCAGACAACAAAAAACCCATTTATATAAATGGGTTAGAAAAAACAATCACTTACTTTAAAATCAATAAGTTAAAATAGTAGTTAGGGGTAGTAAAGGTCAGGGAGTGGCAACCGTTGCCGCCATTTTGTCGCCATTGTGCATTGTAGCAAGGGGGTTAAACCTTAACGCAGTTTCAAGGTGATCTGGCGCGAGGTGGGCATAACGCATAGTCATCTTTATATCGTGGTGTCCCTTCTATCTCAAAAGAGACGTACATCGAACTCACTGGTTTACCGGAAGATACCGTTGAAGCAATGCTGAAAGATGGCCGCTTATCCTCACAAACAGACTTTGCCACGCGCAATCAGTAGCACTCTGGCGTGTTCCAGCCTTTCAGGCAGTCAGCGCCCCACTTAAAGAAGATCGTACCCTCAGCAGGGCGCTGGCGCGTCACAGCATGGCAAAAAAAATCTTTCGCAGACAAAAATCGCACTACACCGCACCCGCCTGCGGTTTTTGGATCATAAAAATTTTTCAGTTTTATTTTTCTACAAACCAGACAGCCAGACCGCACCATTGCTGGCGGCTTTGCGTAAAACCAGAACTGAAAAGATTGAAAAGAATTTCAGTGTTTTCCATTTCTTATGTATTAAGATTGTGTCCTGTTTTTTATTAACCTTATGATTTTATGTGTTTTTGTTGTTTTTATGCGCGAGTCTAAAAGACTGATTAATTGATTATGTGTTATGATCCTTTGCGATGAAACCAAGGATGACGTGGCCTTCAGATTGATACCAATTTACAATTGACTGAAATTCTTGAAATGCACACGTTTTGAATGTGCATGCTTATTGAAAAATGGTGGCATAGTGAAAATAAAAGATGGGTTATTGGTTTTAATAATTACTGCAAGTTCATACTTATATACATACGTATATTTTTTAGGTTACTTCAGAGCAAAAAACATTCCTGAGGAATTTATTGACATACAATTAATCTCAATGATAAAGGTTGGGTTTTTTTTGTTAGGGGTTCTAGGATTAATGTCATTTTTTATAGACATGCTGACTTCGATAGGTGAACGTGAAATAAATAATGATCCGAGTGATGCTGTGACGCTGAGTGAACCATGGAGGCTTTTCCTTAAAAGAAATAGTCTGATTATCATTACAATGCTTTTGGCTTTAATGGATTTATTCCATAATCCGACTCTATCCAAGTTATCATTCATATTGTTTGTGTTCTTTTTTGTATTTATGGCTGAGTTTTCAATTGTACCAAAGGATGTTAATACAAAATGGTATATGCGAAGGTTTAATGTTTCTTTGAAACCACCTAGAGTTACGGGGTCGATAAAAGTCGCTCATAAATTTAATGTATTAACACAGTTTGTGTATTTGACTTGGGGTATGTCGGCATTGTTATTGATGTATTTTATTGGTGTGACCGTGGCTAATGGTGAAAAGGATGCACTTATGTGTAATGAGAAATACCATGCCTTACAAATAAACTCAGATGCCGTACTTGTCACGCGAGACTTTCGGGAATACAAATTTATTGAGAAAACGGAGTGTCGTTTTACGAATTTAAAATGAAAGTCTATAGACTAAAGGGTTTTCTGTAATTTTATTATGTCAGTAATGATGAAGGCTTCATATAGAAGCCACTTCATAACAATCTGCGAAGAGTTTCACATTAACATTTAAGGATGTCTTACTATTAAATCCAAAATTAATTTAACTCAACGAACTTGTAGCTATCGAATGCCATGCCAAGTTCGACAAATTTGCATCGTGATTTAATCTCTTTATTCATATCAATGATTGCACCTTTTATCTTAGCTTTGTTCTCGTTATTGGCTCTTACCCCCGCAAAAACCTTAGTGATTTGAAATCTAGAAAATTCATGAATACCCTCACGGTTACTTAGTGCTCTTACTTCTTGTTCGTAAGCCCATTGTGTGCTTTTAGACAGTGCAATATTTAACCCTTTCATATTACCTTGTTTGTCATATAAGGCAGGTCGCATATCTGTGTAATTAACATCAAAGGGAACTATTATTATTGGATTTTCAGACTTGGAAATTCGTGCAATCATTTCTGATGTATATTCAAACTCAATTGCAAAGCCTTGATGTTCATCTGCATAATGTGCCCACATAGGGGCGGATAAATGATCTAAACTAAAACATGTGACTGTTAAGTTATTTGACACTAGGCTATGTGTTATTCCACCCACACCTGTTTGACTCATTAAGTTAAAATTTCTTTGCAATAACTTATTAGACGCTTTTTGTTCTAGTTTATAGATGTTCTTGAGTCTTTTAAAAAGTTTATCTTTTCCTTGGGATGGGAAATAGGGATAGCAGTCAAAAGGATCGTTGAAATTCTCCGGTCTTGAATACCAGAGCGTGCCATTATTTAAAGTTTTTAAACAATTTTCCATGTTAAGGTATTTATAAAATTTCCTATTGATTGGTCGTGTAAGTGAAAGATTAGCGCTATCATTTAACATTAGATATCTCCTCTATCAAATATTCAAAGGTGCTGTAAAATTGCGCAAGCTAAATGGAGTTTAGATAATAGTGATTGACTGCAATTTTTTAGTATCAACATCATTAATTATTATTCTTTAGAATGTATGAAACCGGGTTTGTTACTTTGCCCTTCGGTATTCTCTGAATGTGAAACTTTAATTGCATTTGCCGCCTTGATAATTTCAAGAGCATCCTCAGTTGAAACTCCTTTTAAATCAATGATTCTGCGCTCTGAGCAAATCTCAATTTTAATGCTATTTTTTCTCTGTAACATTTCAAGTGCCTTTAGTACTAACGGTGCATAAGTTTTACCACGTTCATATAGTACGCTAAGAAAGTCTTTTACTGATGATGGTGTGGCAGAGAAACAATGCACCACTCCAGCATGTAAACCAACCTCTTCAAAACCATCTATGAATTTTTGCCTTAGGTCTTCCGGAACGTAAAGTTCGATTGAATCGTACCTGGATTTTCTTTCTGATGCCATAGTTGTAGCCTTAGATAGTTAATGAGCTTTCTCTGTCGCCATTTTGTCGCCAATGGCGTGAAGTAGGTTGAGTAAGTCAGTGATTTGGAAGGGATAAAATAGCAGACAACAAAAAACCCATCAACCTTGAACCAAAACGGCGGGGTTGATGGGCTCCACAAATTGGGGACATCAAAGAAAAGCAGTGGCACTAGTTATGACTGCCCCCTGATAAAAAAGTTCTGCGCGTAACAAAAATATTTTCCGCCACGCGCATTCTTAGGAGTTATCCGAGTCCTGGCCAGATGATGATAATCAGCGTACCCGCCAGCGTCAGCAGCACGTTAGCGATAGCGTACGTGCCCGCATAGCCCAGCGCCGGAATGTTGCTGCGCGCGGTGTCGCTGATGATTTCCATCGCTGGAGCACAGGTACGCGCCCCCATCATCGCCCCGAAGAGCAGGGCGCGGTTCATGCGCAGCACGTAGGCACCGAACAGGAAACAGATAACGACCGGTACCAGGCTGACGATAAGTCCGGAAACCAACATCTGCCAGCCGACGGCACCGAGGCTGTGACCAATCCCGCTGCCCGCGCTTAAGCCGACGCCTGCCATAAAGACCATCAGACCGAACTCTTTCACCATGTTCAGCGCGCCCTGCGGAATATAGCCGAAGGTCGGGTGGTTGGCTCGCAGGAAGCCCAGCATGATCCCGGCGAACAGCAGACCGGCAGCGTTACCGATGCCGAAACTAAAGTTGCTGAACTGGAAGGTGATCATCCCGATCATCAGGCCAACGATAAAGAAGGCGCAGAAGGCCAGCAGGTCGGTGACCTGGCTGTGAATCGAGATAAAGCCGATGCGGTCGGCCACGGTTTTCACGCGGCGGGCGTCGCCGCTGACCTGCAGCACGTCGCCTTTGTTGAGCACCACGTTGTCGTCGATAGGCATCTCAATCTGGCTGCGGATCACGCGGTTGAGGAAGCAGCCGTGGTCGGTCAGCTTCAGCTGCGCCAGGCGGCGGCCAACGGCGTTATGGTTTTTCACCACGATCTCTTCGGTGACGATACGCATGTCGAGCAGGTCGCGGTCGAACACCTCTTTACCGTTACGGAAGCTCGGGTCGAGACGGGCGTGGGCGTCCGGGTAACCCACCAGCGCGATGTCGTCACCCATCTGCAGCACCGCGTCGCCGTCCGGGTTCGCCAGAATGCCGTTGCGGCGGATACGTTCGATGTAGCAGCCCGTCTGGCGGTAAATCCCCAGCTCGCGCAGATTTTTGCCGTCAGCCCATGCCACCAGCTCTGGCCCGACGCGATAGGCGCGGATCACCGGGAGATAGACTTTACGTTTGGAATCGGTATCCAGACCGCGTTCGCGGGCGATTTGCTGGGCGCTGGTCTGCAGATCCTGATGCTGCAGTTTTGGCAGGTAGCGTGCGCCAACGATCAGGCTCACCAGACCAATCAGATAGGTCAGGGCATAGCCCAGGCTCAGGTGGTCGAGGGCGGTAGAAAGCTGTGCGCCGGCCATGCCGGAATGGCGCAGGGTATCACCGGCACCCACCAGTACAGGGGTGGAGGTCATGGAGCCTGCCAGCATACCGGCCGTTAATCCGATATCCCAGCCAAACAGTTTACCCAGCCCTAACGCGATCAGCAGCGCGCTGCCGACCATCACCAGCGCCAGCATCAGATAATTTTTGCCGTCGCGGAAGAAAATTGAAAAAAAGTTCGGTCCCGCTTCCACGCCAACACAAAAAATAAACAGCATAAAACCTAAGTTGAGCGCGTCCGTGTTAATGCTGAAGTGCTGCTGGCCTAATAATAAGGAGACGACTAAAACGCCAATGGAATTACCAAGTTGAACTGAACCCAGGCGCAATTTACCCAGGCAAAGGCCCAGCGCCAGTACCACAAATAATAACAGGATGTAATTCCCATTTAACAAGTCTGCGACGTTTATATTCACGGAGGCTAACTTCTTGTTTACCAGTAAGTTGTTGAATGAAAGGACTTTTTGGGCTACTGTTTTCTGGGTCAGGGAAAGGCGTTAACGCTCCCTGTTTCCTGCTTTATTCCCTAAAACATTAGCTGGCGTGTAGTTTAATCGCATTAGCTACTGACAGCTACTGATTATCGCATCACCCTGTGCGTACTTTGGCAAGGATTGCCGCATTGCTTTATCTGACTGGGCGTCTACCCGACGAAAGTGTATTTGATAGAGATAAGTCAGGAGGATAGTTTGAACATTAAACGAAACTGGGCGGGGGTGATCAGCTGCTTTTTGCTGTTCACGGTCGTATGCATGTCGCTTGCTTTTAACGTGAAAGGTGCATTCAGGGCGTCGGGTCATCCGGAGCTGGGGCTGCTCTTTTTTACGCTGCCGGGGGCTGCTGCCAGTTTTCTCTCCCGTAAAGGGGAGGTGGTGAAGCCGCTGCTGGGCGCCATGCTGGCCGCGCCGCTCTGTTTGCTGCTGATGCGCTTGCTCTATATATCAACGCGGAGTTTCTGGCAGGAGCTGGCATGGCTGATGAGCGCCGTATTCTGGTGCGCCCTTGGCGCGCTTTGCTACTTATTTGTGCGCAGTCTGCTTCAGCACCGACGACACCACAAATAAAAACGCCCTCTCGGTGAGGGCGTCCTTTCATTTCATTACTGGGCAGCAAACAGGCCCAGATGCTCTTTGGCGTAAGCTTCAAAGTCAGTGCAGCCGCCGATGTGTTTCTGATCGAGGAAGATCTGCGGTACGGTTTCAACCGGCTTGCCGACGGTTTTTTCGAGATCCGCTTTGGTGATGCCTTCCGCGTGGATATCCACGTAGCGGAAGTTGAAGTCATCGCGCTCTTCGGTCAGTTTCTCAGCCAGCTCTTTCGCGCGCACACAGTAAGGGCACCCTGGACGACCAAAAATTACTGCAAACATTTCTCTCTCCTCAAAAAACAAGCCTGACGGCGAATAGGACATATAGTGCCCGATAACCTGCCGCCATTAAAGAAGGTTTCGCCTGTCGCTTTGATACAGTCAGGCTATGTTTCGCCAATTACATCGCGCAGATCATTGCCTATACTGGCTGCAATACGTATTAAGCACGACAAAGAGAGACAAGATGACACCCACGATTGACCTGCTCCGTTCCCACCGTTCCATTCGCCACTTCACCGATGAGCCGATTACCGAGGCGCAGCGTAACGCGATCATCGACAGCGCCAGGGCGACCTCGAGCTCGAGCTTCCTGCAGTGCACCTCCATTATCCGCATCACCGACCCGGCCATGCGTGAGCAACTGGTGACGCTGACCGGCGGGCAGAAGCATGTGGCGCAGGCAGCGGAGTTCTGGGTGTTCTGCGCCGACTTTAACCGTCATCTGCAGATCTGCCCTGAGGCCGAGCTGGGGCTGGCCGAACAGCTGCTGCTGGGCGTGGTGGATACCGCGCTGATGGCGCAAAACGCCTTCACGGCGGCGGAGTCGATGGGGTTAGGCGGTGTCTACATCGGCGGCCTGCGTAATAACATCGAAAGCGTGACCGAGCTGCTGAAGCTGCCAAAACACGTGCTGCCGCTGTTTGGCCTGTGCCTCGGCTGGCCGGCGGATAACCCGGATCTGAAGCCGCGCATTCCTGCGGCGATGCTGGTGCATGAAAACCACTACCAGCCGGTCGATCAGGATGTCCTGAATCAATACGATGAAGAGCTGGCGAACTACTACATGACGCGCGGCAGCAATAACCGTCGTGATACCTGGACCGACCATATTCGTCGTACCATCATTAAAGAAAATCGCCCGTTTATTCTTGATTATCTGCACAAACAGGGCTGGGCGACGCGATAGTCCATTTATCCTGTGCCTGCCTGCGTATATGATACGCAGGCTTTTTCCATGTCTTCAGAGAGGTGCAGGGTGAAAATTGCCATATTGTCCCGGGATGGAACGCTCTATTCATGTAAGCGCCTGAGAGAAGCGGCGGCGAAACGCGGGCATCAGGTTGAGATC
Source organism: Enterobacter sp. DC4 (assembly GCF_000568095.1). Taxonomy (NCBI): domain Bacteria; kingdom Pseudomonadati; phylum Pseudomonadota; class Gammaproteobacteria; order Enterobacterales; family Enterobacteriaceae; genus Enterobacter; species Enterobacter sp. DC4. The sequence continues at coordinate 309,079 of NZ_AZUB01000001.1, forward strand.
CTCGACCCGATGTCCTGCTACATGAACATCGACCCGGCCGCCTCGTCGATTCACAACAAAGGCCGCAAGCTGCCGCATTTTGATGCGGTCATCCCCCGCATCGGCTCCCAGATTACCTACTACGGCACCGCCGCGCTGCGCCAGTTCGAGATGCTGGGCAGCTATCCGCTCAACGAATCCGTTGCTATTTCCCGCGCCCGCGACAAGCTGCGCTCGCTGCAGCTCCTTGCTCGTCAGGGGATCGATCTCCCCGTCACGGGGATTGCCCATTCACCGGACGACACCAGCGATCTGATCGACATGGTGGGCGGCGCCCCTTTGGTGATCAAGCTGGTGGAAGGCACTCAGGGCATTGGCGTGGTGCTGGCGGAGACGCGTCAGGCAGCGGAGAGCGTGATTGACGCCTTCCGCGGGCTGAATGCCCATATTCTGGTGCAGGAGTATATTGAAGAGGCCAAAGGGCGCGACATCCGCTGCTTCGTCGTGGGAAACGAGGTGGTAGCGGCCATTGAGCGTCAGGCGAAAGAGGGCGATTTCCGCTCTAATCTTCACCGCGGCGGCGTCGCACGTGTAGCCGATATCAGCGACCGCGAGCGGGAAATTGCGGTGAAAGCGGCGCAAACCCTGGGGCTGGATGTGGCGGGTGTAGACCTGCTGCGGGCGACGCGGGGGCCACTGGTGATGGAGGTGAACGCCTCGCCGGGGCTGGAAGGCGTGGAAAAAACCACAGGTGTCGATATTGCGGGTAAAATGATCTCATGGATCGAGCGTCATGCCACGCCGGGTTACTGTCTGAAAACGGGTGGTTAAATGGATTACCGCGCGCTTTTTGAGTACCCTATGCGAAGTTTTTATTAAAGAGGCTGCATCGCGATGGATTTACAGGTCGTACCTACACTGGATACGTTACGTCAATGGCTTGATGATGCCGGAATTACGTTCTTCGAATGCGATTCCTGCCAGGCGCTGCATCTGCCTCATATGCAGAATTTCGACGGCATTTTCGATGCCAAAATCGATCTCATTAACGACGTGATCCTTTTCTCCGCGCTGGCCGAAGTGAAGCCGTCCGCGCTGCTGGCGCTGGCCTCCGACCTGTCGGCCATCAATGCCAGTTCTTTGACGGTGAAGGCATTTCTCGACATACAGGATGATAATCTGCCAAAACTGGTCGTTTGCCAGTCTTTATTCTCCGGGGCAGGGCTGTCGTTCAAGCAGTTCGCCTGGTTTATGCGCTTGAGCGAAGAGCAAATTTCGATGGTGATGATGGAAGCCAATGCACACCATCTGCTGTATAGCGCGGAAGATGATGCAGAGAATAATGATGCATCTCCCAATTTTCTTCACTAAGCCTGTCTGACTTTTGCGCAGTCGCTGCCATGGCGGCTGCAGAAGGCCATTTTTTCTGCTGCTTTTAACCTTTCTTTAAAGAATTATTCACCTCCCTGAAGGCCGTTTCGGCTTATCACGTAGACATAACCTGCATAAAAAATTGATAAAAGGCGTTTTTTCGTCTGGGCTATAGCCGGGGACACGGGCTACAGTTATTCTTGCGATGCTTAAAAAAGCGAGCGGAAACTGCCGGGTAAAGAGGTTTCTTTTTATTTTGAGCAGAGCGACAAACTATGCATGATTATTGCATATCTTCAGATTGCACAGTTTTAGTTCGTTTGTTAACGAGCTTTCAGAAGGAATAACACTATGATCGCCTTGAATAAAAAATGGTTATCGGGTCTGGTTGCGGGTGCTCTGATGGCCGTCTCTGCCGGCACGCTCGCTGCGGAACAAAAAACGCTGCACGTTTATAACTGGTCTGACTATATTGCGCCGGACACGGTGGCAAATTTTGAAAAAGAGACCGGCATTAAAGTGGTCTATGACGTGTTCGATTCCAACGAAGTGCTGGAAGGAAAACTGATGGCGGGCAGCACCGGGTTTGACCTCGTGGTGCCTTCCGCAAGCTTCCTGGAGCGTCAGCTGACGGCAGGCGTCTTCCAGCCGCTGGACAAGAGCAAGTTACCGAACTGGAAAAACCTCGATCCGGAAGTGCTGAAGCTGGTGGCTAAGCATGACCCGGACAACAAATACGCCATGCCTTACCTGTGGGCGACTACCGGTATCGGCTACAACGTTGATAAAGTCAAAGCGGTGCTGGGCCCGGACGTGAAGCTGGACAGCTGGGACGTGGTGCTGAAGCCGGAAAACCTTGAGAAGCTGAAAAGCTGCGGCGTCTCCTTCCTCGATGCGCCGGAAGAGATTTTCGCCACCGTGCTGAACTACCTGGGCAAAGACCCGAACAGCAGTAAAGCCGATGATTACACCGGTCCGGCGACCGATCTGCTGCTGAAGCTGCGTCCAAACATTCGTTACTTCCACTCGTCCCAGTACATTAACGACCTGGCAAACGGCGACATCTGCGTCGCGATCGGCTGGGCAGGGGACGTATGGCAGGCGGCTAACCGCGCGAAAGAGGCGAAAAACGGCGTGAACGTCTCTTACTTCATTCCGAAGGAGGGGGCGCTGGCCTTCTTTGACGTCTTCGCGATGCCGACTGACGCTAAAAACAAAGACGAAGCGTATCAGTTCCTCAACTACCTGATGCGTCCTGACGTGATCGCCCACATCAGCGACCACGTTTACTACGCGAACGGTAACAAGGCCTCCGTGCCGCTGGTGAGCGAAGAAATCCGCAATAACCCGGCTATCTATCCGCCAGCGGATGTGTTCGCCAAGCTCTTCACCCTGAAAGTACAGGATCCAAAAATCGACCGCGTGCGTACCCGCGCGTGGACCAAGGTGAAAAGCGGTAAATAAGTTACCGTGAGTCACAGGCCGGGCACGCGTTAGCGCGCCCGGCAACAGGCGCACCGTTCTGGTGCGCCTGCACCATGATTTGATCTCTACCGGAGAACACCCCGTGAATGACGCGATCCCCCGCCCGCAGGCGAAAGTCCGTAAAGCGCTGACCCCGCTGCTTGAAATACGTAACCTCACCAAATCTTTCGATGGCCAGCATGCCGTGGACGACGTCAGCCTGACGATCTATAAAGGCGAAATTTTTGCCCTTCTGGGGGCCTCTGGCTGCGGTAAATCGACCCTGCTGCGTATGCTGGCCGGTTTTGAACAGCCCACTGCCGGGCAGATCATGCTTGATGGCGTGGATCTCTCCAGCGTGCCGCCGTATCAGCGCCCGATCAACATGATGTTCCAGTCTTACGCGCTGTTCCCGCACATGACGGTGGAGCAGAACATCGCCTTTGGCCTGAAGCAGGACAAACTGCCGAAAGCGGAAATTACCGCGCGCGTGGCCGAGATGCTGAGCCTGGTGCACATGCAGGAGTTCGCGAAGCGTAAGCCGCACCAGCTCTCCGGCGGCCAGCGCCAGCGCGTGGCCCTGGCCCGCAGCCTGGCAAAACGCCCGAAACTGCTGCTGCTCGATGAACCGATGGGCGCGCTGGATAAAAAACTGCGCGACCGTATGCAGCTCGAAGTGGTCGATATCCTCGAGCGCGTGGGGGTGACCTGCGTGATGGTGACCCACGACCAGGAAGAAGCCATGACCATGGCTGGACGTATCGCGATCATGAACCGCGGCAAGTTCGTGCAGATTGGCGAGCCGGAAGAGATTTATGAGCATCCGACCACCCGCTACAGCGCGGAGTTCATTGGCTCGGTTAACGTCTTCGAAGGGTTGCTGAAAGATCGTCAGGAGGATGGCCTGGTTATCGAATCGCCGGGGCTGCAGCATCCGCTTAAGGTCGATCCTGATAACTCGGTGGTGGATAACGTGCCGGTCTACGTCGCGCTGCGTCCGGAGAAAATCATGCTCTGTGAGGATCCGCCCGCCGATGGCTATAACTTTGCCGTGGGTGAAGTGGTGCACATTGCCTATCTGGGCGATCTGTCCATCTACCACGTGCGCCTGAAAAGTGGGCAGATGCTCAGCGCGCAGCTGCAGAACGAACATCGCTATCGCAAGGGGCAGCCGACCTGGGGCGACGAAGTGCGCCTGTGCTGGGACGCTGACAGTTGCGTCGTGCTGACGGTATAAGGAGCGATCATGAGCACACTTGAACCTCCAGCCCGCGTAGAAAAGCCGGGCACCATTGCCGGTTTACTGACGCGCATGCAGATGAAACACGGCCGCAAGCTGGTGATCGCCATGCCGTACGTGTGGCTGATCCTGCTGTTCCTGCTGCCTTTCCTGATTGTTTTCAAGATAAGCCTGGCGGAAATGGCGCGGGCGATACCGCCCTATACCAACCTGCTGGACTGGGCCGACGGGCAGCTGACGCTGACGCTTAATCTCGGCAACTTCCTGCAGCTCACCGACGACCCGCTCTATTTCGAAGCCTATCTGCAGTCGCTGCAGGTGGCGGCGATCTCGACGCTCTGCTGTCTGGTGATGGGCTACCCGCTGGCGTGGGCGGTGGCGCACAGCAAGCCGTCGACGCGTAACATCCTGCTGCTGCTGGTGATCCTGCCGTCGTGGACCTCGTTCCTGATCCGCGTTTACGCCTGGATGGGGATCCTGAAAAACAACGGCGTGCTGAATAACTTTCTCATGTGGCTGGGGGTTATCGATCAGCCGCTGACCATCCTGCACACCAACCTCGCGGTCTATATCGGCATTGTGTACGCCTACCTGCCGTTTATGGTGCTGCCGATCTACACGGCGCTGACGCGTATTGACTACTCGCTGGTGGAAGCATCGCTCGATCTCGGCGCCCGTCCGTTAAAAACCTTCTTCAGCGTCATTGTCCCGCTGACCAAAGGCGGCATTATCGCCGGGTCAATGCTGGTCTTTATCCCGGCGGTAGGGGAGTTTGTGATCCCGGAACTGCTCGGCGGGCCTGACAGCATCATGATTGGCCGCGTGCTGTGGCAGGAGTTCTTCAATAACCGCGACTGGCCGGTGGCCTCGGCGGTAGCGATTGTGATGTTACTGCTGCTGATCGTGCCGATCATGTGGTTCCACAAGCATCAGCAGAAACAGATGGGAGACCACGGATGAACAACTTACCGGTAGTGCGCTCCCCGTGGCGAATTGCGATCCTGGTCATCGGCTTTACCTTCCTGTATGCGCCGATGCTGATGCTGGTGATCTACTCGTTTAACAGCTCCAAACTGGTGACGGTCTGGGCAGGCTGGTCGACGCGCTGGTACAGCGAGCTGTTCCACGATGATGCGATGATGAGCGCGGTGGGGTTGAGCCTGACCATTGCGGCGCTGGCAGCGACAATGGCCTCGGTGCTGGGCACGATCGCCGCGCTGGTGATGGTGCGCTTCGGGCGTTTTCGCGGCTCGAACGGCTTCGCCTTTATGATCACCGCGCCGCTGGTCATGCCGGACGTGATCACCGGTCTCGCGCTGCTGCTGCTGTTCGTGGCCCTGGCGCACGCCATCGGCTGGCCGGCGGATCGCGGTATGCTCACCATCTGGCTGGCGCATGTCACCTTCTGTACGGCCTACGTGGCGGTGGTGATCTCCTCGCGCCTGCGCGAGCTGGATCGCTCCATTGAAGAGGCGGCGATGGATCTTGGCGCGACGCCGCTGAAGGTCTTTTTCATCATCACCCTGCCGATGATTATGCCGGCGGTGATCTCCGGCTGGCTGCTGGCGTTTACGCTGTCGCTGGACGATCTGGTTATCGCCAGCTTTGTCTCCGGCCCGGGCGCGACGACGCTGCCGATGCTGGTCTTCTCCAGCGTGCGTATGGGGGTCAACCCGGAGATCAACGCCCTGGCCTCTATCATCCTCGGCGTGGTCGGAATTGTCGGATTTATCGCCTGGTATTTGATGGCGCGCGCGGAAAAACAGCGCGTGCGCGATATCCAGCGTGCAAGACGCGGCTGAAGGATTTAAAATTTCCTGTGATGTGCCGCGCATGACGCGGCACTGTTTTTCAGGGAAGTAAAACATTGGGATTATTAAAAAAATCACGTATTACGCACGCGCGTCCTAACGTACCTGCACTGGTTCAGGTGGCGGCGCTCGCCATTATTATGATCCGCTGCCTGGACGTGCTGATGATTCTGAATACCCTGGGTGTGCGCGGCATCGGTGAATTCATTCACCGCAGCGTGCAGACGTGGAATCTGACGCTGGTCTTTTTGAGCAGCCTGGTGCTGGTGTTTATCGAGATCTACTGCGCGTTTTCGCTGGTCAAAGGGCGCAACTGGGCGCGCTGGGTCTATCTGCTGACGCAGATTACCGCGGCGAGCTATCTGTGGGCCGCCTCGCTGGGGTATGGCTACCCGGAGCTGTTCAGCATTGCCGGTGAATCCAAACGCGAGATCCTGCGCGCGCTGTTTATGCAAAAACTGCCGGACATGCTGGTGCTCTTTCTACTCTTCGTTCCGGCTTCCAGTCGGCGGTTCTTCCGCCTGCAATAATGTGTATAATCGCAGCCCTCGTGATTCTTAAGGTTTTCATATGCAGTGCGCACTCTATGACGCCGGACGCTGCCGCTCCTGTCAGTGGATAGAACAGCCGGTCTCTCAACAACTCACCGCCAAAATGGCCGACCTGCAACAGCTGCTGGCAGCGCACGCGGTGGGCGAATGGTGCGCACCCGTCAGCGGCCCGGAGCAGGGTTTCCGTAATAAAGCCAAAATGGTGGTCAGCGGCAGCGTTGAAAAACCGCTGCTGGGGATGCTGCACCGCGACGGCACGCCGGAAGACTTAACCGACTGCCCGCTGTATCCCGCCTCCTTTGAGCCGGTCTTTGCGGCGCTTAAGCCGTTTATCGCGCGGGCAGGGTTAACGCCCTACAGCGTGGCCCGCAAGCGCGGCGAGCTGAAGTACCTTCTGCTGACCGAAAGCCAGATCGACGGCGGCATGATGCTGCGCTTTGTGCTGCGCTCTGAAACCAAGCTGGCGCAGCTGCGCGCGGCGCTGCCGTGGCTGCAGGCGCAGCTCCCGCAGCTAAAGGTCATTACGGCGAATATTCAGCCGGTGCATATGGCGATCATGGAAGGGGAGAAAGAGATTTTCTTCACCGACCAGCACGCGCTGGCGGAGAGCTTCAACGGCGTGCCGCTGTGGATCCGCCCTCAAAGCTTCTTCCAGACGAACCCGACCGTGGCAAGCAGCCTGTACGCCACCGCCCGCGACTGGGTTCGTGCGTTGAACGTTCACCACATGTGGGATCTGTTCTGCGGCGTGGGCGGGTTTGGCCTGCACTGCGCGACGCCGGAGATGCAGCTCACCGGGATTGAGATCTCTGCCGAAGCGATTGCCTGCGCGAAACAGTCCGCCGCCGAACTGGGGTTAACGAACCTGCGCTTCCAGGCGCTGGACTCCACGCAGTTCGCGACCGGCCAGGGCAACGTGCCTGAGCTGGTGCTGGTCAACCCGCCGCGCCGCGGCATCGGCAATGCGCTGTGCGACTACCTGAGCCAGATGGCGCCGGAGTACATCATCTATTCCAGCTGCAACGCACAGACTATGGCGAAAGACATCGCTCAACTGCCGGGCTACCGCGTTGAACGCGTTCAGCTTTTCGATATGTTCCCGCATACCGCGCATTATGAAGTGTTGACGTTGTTAACCCGTAGGCCGGGTAAGGCGTAGCCGCCACCCGGCATGAACCCCGCACAATCTTCAACAAAATGTGAACTCTTCCCCCGCTCGAAATCAGGTAAGCTTACGTCATAAGAAATGATTGAAGGCTTACCCATGAAGCAGATCCTGCTGGTGGAAGACGACCACGATATCGCGGCGCTTCTGCAACTCAATTTAGAAGACGAAGGCTACGCCATCACCCACGAGCCCGACGGGGGCAACGCCCTGCAGCGTCTTGAAAAACAGCCGTGGGATGCGGTGATCCTCGACCTGATGCTTCCCAACGTTGACGGTCTGGAGATTTGCCGCCGCATCCGTCAGATGACGCGCTACCTGCCGGTGATCATCATCAGCGCCCGCAGCAGCGAAACTGACCGCATCACCGGGCTGGAAACCGGCGCCGACGACTATCTGGCTAAGCCGTTCTCCGTGCAGGAGCTGATTGCGCGCATCAAAGCGCTGTTTCGTCGTCAGCAGGCGATGGGGCAGGCGCAAACTGACGGACACATTCAGGCCCACGGACTGACCATCGATCCGCTGGCGCGCAGCGTGCTGCTTCACGGCCAGGTGGTGGACCTCACCCCGCGCGAGTTCGAGCTGCTGTACTTCTTTGCCCGTCATCCCGGCGAGGTGTTTTCCCGTCTGGCGCTGCTGGAGCAGGTCTGGGGCTACCAGCACGAGGGCTACGAACACACCGTTAACACCCATATCAACCGCCTGCGCATCAAGATTGAGAAGGACGCCGCCGAGCCGGAGATCATTCGCACCGTCTGGGGCAAGGGCTACAAATTTGCGGAGCCGCAGAATGATGCGTCGCTTTAGCCTGAGCCAGCGCCTGACGCTGCTCTTCATCCTGTTGATGATGCTCTGCGCCACCGTCGCCTGCGCGGTACAGCTCTACAGCAGCATGCAGTACGGTAACGCGATGGTGCAGCGTTTGTCGGGTGGGCTGGCGCAGCAGATCGTCCAGCGCGAACCGATTCTGGACGCGCAGGGCCGGGTCGACCGCAGCGCGCTGAAACCGCTGTTTGGCCGGCTGATGACCTTTAATCCGAGCGTTGAGCTCTACGTTGTCTCCCCGGACGGCGATATCCTCGCCGACGCTGCCCCGCCGGGCCATATTCAGCGGCAAAAAATCGACCTGGCGCCGGTGCAGAGCTTCCTGAGCGGCACTGCCATGCCGGTACTGGGCGACGATCCGCGCAGTCAAAATCAAAAAGTCTTTAGCGCCACGCCGCTGCGGCAGGACGGCGAGCTGAAAGGCTATCTGTACATTATCTTGCAGGGCGAGGAGTCAAACGCCCTGGCAGAAATGGCCTGGCACAAGGCGCTGTGGAGTACCGTCCTGTGGTCACTGCTGTGGGTCGCGCTGTTTGGGCTGCTGGCAGGGTTGCTTGTCTGGTACTGGGTTACGCGTCCGGTCAAACAGCTGACGGTGGAAGTGGCTGGGCTGGAGCAGGACAGCATGAGCGCAATCAGGCTGCTGGCGGCACAGACGCCAGACGCGGCGGCAAAAGATGAAGTGGCAATCCTACGCAACAGCTTTATCGAGCTGGCGCGCAAAATCACCCGCCAGTGGGACCAGCTGGCCGACAGCGATCGCCAGCGCCGGGAGTTTATCGCCAATATTTCGCACGATCTCCGCACGCCGCTCACCTCGCTGCTGGGCTATCTCGAAACCCTGTCGCTCAAATCCGCCACTCTGACACCGCAGGAGCACCAGCAGTATCTCGCCACCGCGCTGCGTCAGGGGCAAAAAGTCCGGCATCTTTCGCAGCAGCTGTTTGAGCTGGCGCGCCTTGAACACGGCGGTATTAAACCCCAGCGCGAGCGGTTCGCGATGGGAGAGCTGATTTCCGACGTGGCGCAGAAGTTTGAGCTCACCGCCCGCACGCGAGAGGTCAATCTGCATATTGACGTGCCGGGGCCGCTGCCGCTGATAAACGCCGATGTGTCGATGATCGAACGCGTGGTGACCAACCTGCTCGATAACGCGATGCGCCATACGCCAGCTGGCGGGGAAATTCGTCTGGCGGTCTGGCAGGAGAATGAACGGCTGCAGGTCGAAGTGGCTGACAACGGAACGGGCGTGGATGCCTCGCTGCGCGACGATCTGTTCCAGCGGCCGTCGGCGCTCAATACCCAGGCCTCGCGGGAGAATCGCGGCGGGTTGGGGCTGTTAATCGTGAAACGGATGCTGGAGCTGCACGGCGGTGGGATCAGGCTGATGGAGTCGGTGAGCGGGGCACGGTTCAGGTTCTTTGTGCCGCTTTGAGAAATTGCCGGGTGGCGGCTTCGCCTTACCCGGCCTACAGACTACCACCCCCGTAGGCCAGGTCACCCGGCAAAAAAGGTTACTGCGGGAACCACTGCTCGCTGATTTTCTGGTACGTACCGTCCGCTTTAATCGCTTTCAGCGCGCCGTTCAGTTTTTCCAGCAGGGCTTTGTTATCCGGACGTACCGCGATGCCGAGGCCCGTACCGAAGTACTGTGGATCGGTCACTTTTTCCGTTGCGGTGCCCAGCTGCGGGTTGGTTTTCAGCCATTCGTTCACCACGGCGGTGTCGCCGAAGACGCCGTCGATACGGCCATTTTTCAGGTCGATAATCGCGTTCTGGTAGCTGTCATAGGCCACGGTTTTCACTTCCGGATGTTTGTCCTGCAGGTATTTCTGATGCGTGGTGCCGTTTTCCATCCCGATGCGTTTGCCTTTCAGCTGATCGAAAGAGGTATAAGCGCCTTTCTTCGCAATCACCACCGCCGAGTTGGCGTAGTACGGGTCGGTGAACGCGACCTGCTTGCTGCGCTCAGGCGTGATGTCCATCCCGGAGATCACCGCATCGTATTTTTTGAACTTCAGCGACGGGATCAGGCTGTCGAAAGCATGGTTGGTAAAGGTGCAGTCGGCCTGCATTTGTTTGCACAGCGCTTTCGCCAGGTCGATATCGAAACCAACGATCTGGTTGCTGGCATCCAGCGATTCAAACGGCGGATAGGTGGCGGAGACGCCGAAATTGATTTTATCCGCAGCGGATGCGCCAGCGGCGAAGGTGGCGAGTAATGCGGCCAGAACTAACTTTTTCATTGTAATGCTCCCGTCTGTCTTATTGATGCGCCGTGTCTGCGGCCTGGATGTACAATGCCAGTTAATGAATTTATATGCAATAAAAATGATTAAGTATTATTTTTATCGCAAAAAAAAGCGGATAACCCATCAGGTTACCCGCTTTATGAATACCGTTTTATGCATTCGCGTGGTTAATTTCTGCGCTCAAACGCTAACGCTTTACGCTCGATCAGGCGCATCATCAGCGTCAGCAGACCGTTCACCACCAGGTACACCACGCCCGCCGCGCCGAACACCATTACGTCATAGGTGCGTCCATACAGCAGCTGTCCGTGACCCATCACTTCCATCAGGGTGATGGTGTAGGCCAGCGAGGTACTTTTGAACACCAGCACCACTTCGTTGGAATAGGAGGAGAGGGCGCGCTTAAAGGCGTACGGCAGCAGGATTGCCAGCGTGTCTTTCTTGCTCATGCCCAGCGCCCCGCAGGACTGCCACTGGCCTTCCGGAATGGCGCGGATCGCCCCGTAGAACAGCTGGGTGGTATAGGCCGCGCTGTTCAGCGAAAGGGCAATCAGGGCACACAGCCACGGCTCAGAGAGCAGATGCCAGATAACCGGATAGTCCTGCAGCGACGGGAACTGGCCCGGGCCGTAGTAAATCAGGAAGATCTGCACCAGTAGCGGCGTACCGGTGAACAGGGTGATGTAACCGCGCACAATCCACACCAGCACCGGCGTTTTCAGCGTCAGGATGATGGTGAAGATAAGGGCCAGGACCAGCGCCACGATAATGGACGCCACGGTCAGCGTCAGGCTGGTGTGCAGCCCTTTCATCAACTCGGGGAAGTATTCAAGCATCAGCCTGGTCTCCGTTCAAAGCGCGTCGCACGCAGGTCAATACGCTTGAGGATGTACTGACTCAGCAACGTGATCACCAGGTAGATCGCTGCCGCCACAATGTACCAGGTAAACGGCTCCTGGGTACGGGTGGCGATGCTTTTGGTTTGCAGCATCAAATCGTTAACGCTTATCAGGCTTACCAGCGCGGTATCTTTCAGCAGCACCAGCCACTGGTTGCCGAGCCCCGGCAGGGCATGACGCCACATTTGCGGCATCACCAGACGGAAAAAGATGGCGGATTTCGACAACCCTAACGCCTGACCCGACTCCCATTGTCCCTGCGGCACGGCTTTCAGCGCACCGCGCAGGGTTTGCGACGCGTACGCGGAATAGAGCAGTGAAAGGGCAATCACGCCGCACAGGAACGGGCTGACGTCGAAGTTTTCGATCTGCATCTGCACCGGGATCTGCGCAAAGCCGAGATTAAGGGTGAAGCCGTCCGACAACGTGAGCAGCAGCTGTGAGGAACCGAAATAGATAAACAGGACCACCAGAATTTCCGGTAGCCCACGCAGCACGGTGACCAGCGCGGAGCCTGTCCAGGCGACGGGGAACCATTTCGCGGATTCCCACACCGCAAAGAACATCGCCAGCACGAGGCCGATAATCAGTGCGCAAACGGCAAGGCCGACGGTCATCCCGGCGGCGCTTGCTAAAGGAAAAATTTCATTCATCAGGAATTACTTCTGGAACCATTTTTTGTAGATGGTTTCGTAGGTGCCGTCTTTCTTCACTTTTTCCAGCGCAGCGTTGAATTTCTGCTGCAGCTCAGTGTTGCCCTGACGAACGGCAATCCCCAGACCGGTACCGAAGTAATCCTTATCGGTCACTTTGTCGCCCACTGGCGCCAGCTTGTCGTTGGCTTTCAGCCACTCGGTCACGACCGCGGTATCACCGAAAACGCCGTCGATACGGCCATTTTGCAGATCCAGCTTCGCGTTCTGGTAGCTGTCATACGGAACGGTGGTGATTTCCGGATGCTTATCCGTAATGAATTTCTGGTGCGTGGTGCCGTTCTGCACGCCGACTTTTTTGCCTTTCAGCTGATCGACAGAGGTGAATTTACCTTTCTGACCAATGAACAGGGCGGAGTTGTCGTAGTAAGGGGTGGTGAACAGCACCTGCTTTTCACGCTCCGGGGTGATATCCATACCGGCCATCACGGCGTCGATACGGCGGAACTTCAGGCTTGGGATCAGGCTGTCAAACGCCTGGTTGCTGAAGGTACAGGTCGCATCGATCTCTTTACACAGGGCGTTAGCCAGGTCCACGTCGAAGCCCACAATTTTGTTGTCCGCGTCGATGGACTCAAACGGAGGGTAAGAGGCTTCCGTGGCAAAACGAATGGTCTGGGCTGCGGTAGCGGAAAGGGTAACGCCAGCAAGCAGCACGGCAAGTAATACTTTTTTCATTATATTTCCCCTGACACAATCAATGAGATAAATAGTTTTTGAAGGCATCGGTTTGCGGGTTCGCGAAGCAGCTCGCATCACCTTGCTCAACGATATAGCCGTTTTCCATGTAGACCACACGGCTGGCGGTTTTACGCGCCACTTCCACTTCGTGGGTGACGATGACCTGCGTAATGTTGGTTTCCGCCAGCTCGCGAATAATGCTCACGATCTGGGCGGTGATTTCCGGATCCAGCGCCGCGGTGGGTTCATCAAACAGCAGCACCGCAGGCTCCATCATCAGCGCACGGGCAATGGCCACACGCTGCTGCTGACCACCAGAAAGATGCAGCGGATAGCGGTCGCTATAGGGCTTAAGACGCAGGCGGTCCAGCAGCTTTTCGGCACGCGCAATGGCCTGATCCTTGCTTAACCCCAGCACGCGGCACGGGGCTTCAATCAGGTTTTGCAGGACGGTCAGGTGCGGCCATAGATTGTATTGCTGGAAGACCATGCCGACGTTTTGACGCAGCTCACGAATCGCTTTATCAGACGGCGTCTTCGCGAAATCAAAATGGTTACCGGCAATCGCCAGCGTACCTGAACGGGGCATTTCAAGCAGATTAAGGACACGCAGAAGGGAGCTTTTGCCTGCACCGCTTGGGCCAAGCAAAACCAGCGTTTCGCCTTCCGGGCAGTTCAGCGTGATGTCAAACAGCGCCTGGTGTGCGCCGTAGAAGCAGTTAATGCCGTTTAGTTTAATACTCATCGGGGCAGTCTTTACTCATCCAGGCAATCTATAGCAATTGAGGCCGCAGATAGTACCGTTGACAGAATAGTTATGCAATATTTCTGCGTTAAAAGTTAAATATAACCCGTATTTCCTCTTAAACATAGCACAAAATAGCGAACGGCAAGGTCGGCGAGTATAAATGTCGGCATTCCGCAAGAAATGCCGCACATTTTACGGGGGTTACCAGGGGATATCGGCGGATTTAGCGATTCTCAATCGACTGGCGAAGCGTGCCTGCCGGGGCATGAACGCTGCCGCCCACGTAGCGTACGTCGTCCACTGCCCAGCATTGACCTTCACGGATCATCAGCACTTCATCCTGCCAGGTTTGGGTTCCCTGCGTCAGCTTCACGCGCAGCGGAATATTACGGGCGTCCGTATTCGGGATGGTTGACGCGCTCGCCACTTCGGCGCTGTCCGGTAGCGTGGTGCGGCTGGAGAACGGATCGGATTTCAGCAGGGCGTTATGCTGTGGATCGCGGGTGGCATCGTTAAGCAGTTTTGCCAGGCCATCGCTCAGATACGGGCGCAGGCCGGTGAGGTCATTGCTGCGGTGCTGAATGCGATAATCATAGAACTGCTGCGCCACGGTGTCCGGGCCGCCCTCTATGCAGGGGCCGCTGCGGGTACCGATATCCTTAAAGGCTGGCGTGACCGTGGTGGTACAGGCGCTGAGCACCAGCGCGCAGGGCACTAAAAGTGTTAAAGCAGAATAGCGCATGTTGATTTCCTTATTTATTAACTATCCTTTCAATCATAGCGTAACGAACCGATAATGCTGTGCCTAAGGCATTGAACGCTAAAGAAGGAGAGAAACCATGCAGTTTTCAACAACGCCAACCCTGGAAGGGCAGACAATTACCGAGTACTGCGGCGTGGTCACCGGCGAAGCGATTCTCGGCGCCAATATCTTCCGTGACTTTTTTGCCGGTATCCGCGATATCGTGGGTGGCCGCTCGGGTGCATACGAAAAAGAGCTGCGCAAAGCGCGCGAAATCGCCTTTAAAGAGCTTGGCGAGCAGGCGGAAGCCCTCGGCGCGGATGCGGTCGTCGGGATTGATATCGACTACGAAACGGTCGGGAAAGATGCCAGCATGCTGATGGTGAGCGTGAGCGGTACGGCGGTGAAAACCCTCCGATGAGGCGTTCGTTTGCCACAATCCTGCTGGCGCTGCTGCTGGCAGGGTGTGCCGCGGAAAAGGGAATCATCGATAAAGGTGCCTACGAGCTGGATACGCGTCATCAGGCTCAGGCGGCTTACCCGCGCATCAAGGTGCTGGTTATCCACTACACCGCGGATGATTTTGACAGCTCGCTGGCCACGCTGACGGATAAGAACGTCAGCTCTCACTATTTGATCCCGGCTAAACCCCCGGCACCGGACGGTAAGCCGCGCATCTGGCAACTGGTGCCCGAGAGCGAACTGGCCTGGCATGCGGGCATTAGCTTCTGGCGCGGCACAAACCGCATCAATGATACGTCTGTCGGCATTGAGCTGGAGAACCGCGGCTGGCAAAAAACGTCGGGCGTTAAGCGCTTTACCCCGTTTGAGCCTGCGCAAATTGCGGCGCTGGTGCCACTCGCCAAAGATATTATTACCCGCTACAACATCAAACCTGAAAACGTGGTGGCCCATTCGGACATCGCGCCGCAGCGCAAAGACGATCCTGGCCCGCTGTTCCCGTGGCGACAGCTTGCTCAGCAGGGCATTGGCGCATGGCCCGATCCGGCGCGCGTCGCGTTCTATATTAACGGGCGTCCGCGCTATCAGCAGGTGGAGACCGGGGCATTACTCGATCTCCTCGCGCGGTATGGCTATGAGGTGCCGGTTGACAGCACCCCTGCGCAGCAAAAGCGCATCATCACGGCGTTCCAGATGCATTTCCGGCCTGACCTGTGGAACGGTATTGCGGACGTCGAAACGATGGCCATTGCCGAAGCGCTTCTGGAGCAGTACGGGCAGGGGTAATCCTTCGGACTACCCCGAATGCCTTAACGCATTCTGATTTTCTTCAGATTAATCTTAAGTACAAACTCAATTCATTTTTAGTTAATTGACTTAAAATTATCCGGATTTAAGATAGACACATAGCTTGCTAATTAATGTAGCAAATAAATATATCGCATTTATTCTTTATTTCTCTCATTGAGAATTTCACAGGAACATATTCAGGGCTTAAGGCTTTTTTGCCCTATGCCTGCATTTTTAAATTTCACATCTTAAATCGGGTATAACAATGTTAAGCATCTATGCAAAAAAATTACGTCCGCAATATGAAATGGAAGCCATTATTTCTGCTACATCAGGTTTTGAAGAGAAGATCTTAAAGAAATGGCAGAAACTCTCCACGTCCGATTCACAATATATTCATATTATCGTCAGCGGTGAAGTTGAATTCCGACGCGAATCCGACGAACTGTGTATGTTCACGGTAACGGGCCAGTGCATTTTTGGCCTCTCGTCGATGTACTATAACGCAACCCATATGTACGGCCTCATTCGCGCTAACACTGTGGTGCGCTCAATCAAAAAAGAGGTCTTCGCGCAGCTGATGACCGATAACAATTTATGGCCTGAACTCACCAAAGTGCTGGCCTGGTACATCTGCATGCTGAGCAAACGTGACGATGTGCTGGTTGCCCGCAGCGCTTATTCTGTAGTGCGCGAGTTTTTATACGAGATTAATGAGCTGATTGTTCATCATCAGCGTGATATTAATATTTATGATTACATTCAGGAGTATACCAATCTGGCGCGCAGTACCATTATTAAAATCCTCTCTGATCTCAAAAAAGGTCAATATATTGTGGTGGAAAAAGGTCGACTCCTTAATCTGACCACATTGCCTGAAAAATACTAACTATTCCAGCCGATCTCCTTTTTCACTCAAAGGAGATCGGGATCCCACGTTATGTTGCACTCTCGTCTGCGAATTATCCTGCGTTTCATCCACCGGTGGCGCGGGAATTTTGCCTTGAGAATAATCTTGCTCCTGTTCTTTTAACGCCTGCTTAAACAACTCGGTTAAAGAAGCATCCTCACTGCCTGTACTGGCGGGCGCGACATCATGCGCTTCGGTGCCGGGTAACGTATCCCGCGACGTATCGTGCGGTTCCGCACCGTCGGGCGCTTGCTGCCAGTCGGCATCGTCGCTGTTAATCGGCAGATCCTGCATGGCAGGGATGTCTGCTTGCACCGGTGCGGGTTTCGGATGCGGATGCGGGAACGGCTTGCTCACATACACGTAGTGCATATCAGAAAGCTGCGTTTCAGGTTTCGCGACGCTCGCTTTTGTTACCGGTTCCGGCGCAGGATGACGCAGATTCCAGTAAGTATGCGCGTACACGCCCGCCGTCAACATGGCGCACAGACCCAACATCCATAAAAAGGCGTTGCCGACGATTTTTCTCAGGCTGGGGAGGCGATACGAAAACCAGACCGCCTCCCCGGTAGCGTAGCTGCGCTGGGCCGCAAGACAGAGGGTAGACATCAGGCTTTCTTCTCCTGCATTTTCGGGGTGGTCTGGATCAGCACGCTCGGCGTGGAATGGGTTTCACGCATTAACTGCATCAATGTATCTTCCCCTGGAATGCCATCCACATGCAGATGCATTTTTTGCTGGAACTCGCGGGTGCGTTTCATCATCTCCGTTGTCCAGGTCCGGGAATGAGTTTCCGGCTGGTTAAGGGCTACGCTCAGCTGCTGGTCAAGCCAACCCATGTCCTTCGCATCGCTGGCGGCGCTGATGACGTCTTTACCTTCCGGCGTCAGGCGGTGCAATTGGGTAAAGTTGCCGGTGGCATGCTGGTTAAACCAGCTGCGGCTTACCTGCCAGGTACGGTTGTTCATCAGCAGATCGAGTGAGTTATCCCCGACGCGGGCGACCACGGCATAATTGAGGTGGTTGCCGGTTTTCAGTTCACTTACCCACGGATACCCTTCCTGAGCCAGCGCGTCCGGTGAGGCGTTACCCTGCCTGCACATCAGGTTCACCTTCGCGGCGTTTTGACACAGGGCATCGTCCGCTGAGGCGTCATATCCCCACATCAGATAGAGCTGATGCATGGCATCCGGCTGATTGACCATTTCATTGTCGATAACCGGCACCACCGGGGCCTGAACATGTGGCGTCTGCTGTTTCCAGCTAGCAGGCACCGGGAGCTGAACCGGAAGTTTTGCACCGATCGAGGAGGTCAAATACCAGCCGCAGGCGGCAAACAGCACGGATGCGAATAAACCGACGGTAGCCAGGCGCTTACCGTGTTTTTTCGCAGGCAGCGTCTCGCCGGAGGCCAGACGTAAATGACGCGCGCTGACCTGATCCGCACGCTCGGTCCAGGCGGCGAGCATCGACAGGTGGGCCAGCTCGTTCAGCTTGCTGATATTCCCCCTGGTCAGCATATGCATCTTGCGCACGCGCGCCGGGGTTAACGGTGAGCTCTCGCACCCGTGCTCTTCACACTGCGCCTCAACGTAGCGGAGAGATTCCCGACAGGTAAGAGGACGCAGGCTGTGACGGGTATGCGCATATTCACGCAGCTCGGGCTGCTGCATCAGGACGGCTTCCTGACCCGCTGCGCCCATCAGCACGATGGAGAGGCAAAACCCCAGCTCCTGGGCGCGCGTCAGCAGCATAGCCAGCACCTCCTGACAGGTGTCCTTCATGGCTTCGGTGTGGCTAATCACCAGCACTTTCGTCCTGGTTTTTCCCCCTTGCCACTGGTGCAGGATGGTATCCACCGCCTGAAGCCGGTTTTTGCTCTCTTTCGTTCCCGGGTTGAGTTTATACAGCAGGCTACTGGCACTCAGTTTTGGAAACGCGTTGATGGCAAAAACGCCAGGATTAGCGGATTTCAGGGCGTCGCTGAACTGGCCCAGCAGCGGGGCATCGTCAGCAAAGAGCCCAATAATCCCCGCCTGTTGGGTTTTCTCTTTCAGCAGGTTGAACACGTCCTGATGATAAGGCACCAGAAAATCCCCGGATAACCCGGTTATTTTCCGAAAGGGCGGATTTTTAAAATTAAAGTGGCTTTGATACATAACGACTTACCGTCTCTGATTAGGAATAGCAACAGGACGAGAAAGTAAAGCAACGCTATAGGGTGGTCAATTTGCGCACAGGGTAAAAATATCCTGCCGGTGAGGCCTAACATCTGGATTTTATGCGGTCAATATTTTTCTGTATGAAAGTTAGCGGCAAAGTGAGTGGTCGTTTTTACAGCGGGAAATTACGCTTTACTCACATATTGGCGCAGCGCGACGCTGCTTATTTTCGCTTTGCTAAAGGCCAGATGAAAAATGAGGTTCTCATTTCTGTCACGGTGGGTAACGCCTTGCATTATGTTTGTGCTGTTAATTTTTTGCGGCCAGCAAGGGTATCTGACGTTTAAAGATTATAAAAAAGTTACGAATAAGTTGGCTAACGCTGATGCGCAGTCGCTGAAAACGCGTCGTGATAAAAAGACATTCACCCTTTTCACGGCGGCCGTGCGTCAGGACAACCTGCCAGCCGCCGTGAAAGTCCCGCTGGCAGCGGAGATCGAAGGTATTGTGCGCAGCGATGACGCCTGGCTTTCTTTCGCCGTGATCAAAACGCCGGGTGGTCAGAAGAGCTACCGTGAAGGCGAGCCGCTGACCGGTTTTAACGATGCCTATATTCAGGAAATTAACAAAGACAATGTGGTGGTTAATTACGAAGGTGCTACGCAGGTACTGGCATTAAATAAACCTGATTATTTTAAGGGCGGCGTTGACAGCGGCCCGGTAAGCAAATCGACGAAAGATGCAGGCGCGGAAAGTGTGCATCTGAATGATTATCTGGTGTTAAAGCCGTTAATCGAAAAAGGCCAGCTGGAAGGCTACAACATTAATCCAAGGAATGCCTCTTCCTTCTACAGCCATTCAGGGCTGGTAAAAGGTGATGTGGCGGTAAAAGTGAATTCTGTCGATATGACCGATGAAGCAAAGGCAAAAAGTATTATTGCCAACTGGTCGAAAATGAAAGAGGCGGAGGTCGTCGTCAGACGTCACGCTCACCTTGAAAATATTCGGGTTAATGTTCTAAACAATTAACAAGTGTACAGACATGAAGAAATTTCCCTGGGCGTGCGTGGCGCTGACCGCATTGTCGTTATATTCAAGTTCGCTGCTTGCAGCCAACTTTAGCGCGAGCTTTAAAAATACCGATATCCGCGAGTTTATCGATACGGTAGGCCGCAATCTGAATAAAACCATACTCGTCGATCCGTCCGTGCAGGGCTCGGTGTCGGTGCGAACCTACAACGTGCTGACGGAAGATGAGTATTACCAGTTCTTCCTGAGCGTGCTGGATCTGTACGGCCTGTCGGTGATCCCGATGGACAACGGCATGATTAAAGTAGTGCGTTCCAGCGTGGCCCGTACCGCCGGCGCGCCGCTGGCAGACAGCAAAAACCCGGGTAAAGGTGATGAGATCATCACCCGCGTCGTGCGCATGGAAAATGTGCCGGTACGTGAACTTGCCCCGCTGCTGCGCCAGCTCAACGATGCCACCGGCATCGGCAACGTGGTGCACTTTGAGCCGTCCAACGTGCTGCTGTTGACCGGTAAAGCCTCGGTGGTGAACCGCCTGGTGGATCTGGTTCAGCGCGTGGACAAAGACGGTATTCAGCGCCGCGAGATTGTGCCGCTGCGCTTTGCCTCCGCCAAAGAGCTCTCCGACATGTTGAACAACCTCAACAACGAAGAGCAGAAGGGGCAGAACGCGCCGCAGCTGGCCACAAAAGTGGTGGCGGATGACGAAACCAACAGCCTGGTGATCAGCGGCTCGGAAGATGCGCGCATGCGTACCCGCTCTCTGATCCATCAGCTGGACCGCGAGCAGAACAACGAGGGGAATACCCGCGTCTTCTACCTCAAATATGCCAGCGCCACGAAGGTGGTTCCGGTTCTGACCGGGATAGGTGAACAGCTGAAGGACAAGGCCAGTACGCCGAAGGCGAAAACCGCCACCGCGTCCAGCGATCTGAACATTACCGCCGACGAGGCCACCAACTCGCTGGTGATCACCGCCCAGCCTAACGTGATGAACTCCCTTGAGAAGGTGATAGACAAGCTCGACATCCGTCGTCCACAGGTGCTGGTGGAAGCGATCATTGCTGAAGTGCAGGACGGTAACGGCCTGGATCTCGGCGTGCAGTGGACCAGCAAGCACGGCGGCGTGCAGTTCGGCTCCACCGGCCTGCCAATCAGCCAGATTAAAAACGGCACCATGAAGGGGGCGAGCTTCACCGGCCTTGCGACCGGCTTCTTTAACGGCGATTTCGGCGCGCTGATGACCGCGCTCTCCACCGACGGCAAAAACGATATTCTCTCCACGCCAAGCGTGGTCACGCTGGATAACAAAGAGGCGTCGTTCAACGTCGGTCAGGACGTGCCGGTGCTCTCCGGCTCCCAGACCACCAGTGGCGACAACGTCTTTAACTCCGTTGAGCGCAAGACGGTCGGGACCAAGCTGAAAATTGTGCCGCAAATCAACGATGGCGACATGATCCACCTGAAGATTGAGCAGGAAGTCTCCAGCGTTGACAACAGCGCGACGGAGGACGCCAGCCTCGGCCCAACCTTCAACACCCGTACCATCAACAACGAAGTGATGGTGCACAGCGGCCAGACGGTGGTGCTCGGCGGCCTGATGGAGAACGTCACCAAACAGTCGGTCTCCAAAGTGCCGCTGCTGGGCGATATCCCGCTGGTCGGCCAGCTGTTCCGCTATACCTCGCAGGATACGTCGAAACGCAATCTGATGGTGTTTATCCATACCACCGTGCTGCGCGACGACGACAACTACAGCGCGGCGTCGAAAGAGAAATATGACCAGATCCGCGCCCGCCAGCAGCAGCGCGTGGAAGAGAAAAAACTCGGCATTATCGAACCAACGGATAACGCGGTACTGCCCGCGTTTCCCGTCGACGCCAGCGCCGCGCCGGTAAAAACCAGCGCCAGCACACCGCGCAATCCGTTTAAACACTAAGGCGGCGAGGGCACCGTGGACGAACTGACTAAAACCCTGTGTAGCAGCAGCTACGCAAAAGATAACGGCGTTCTGTTTTACAACAACGACGTCTATATCCGTGATAACACCCCGGCGTTAGCACTCCTGGAGGTGCGCCGGGTGCTGGGACGCGCGTTCGTCCCGGTGACCCTGACATCTGAAGCCTTTGACGAGCTGCTGGCCAAAATCTGGCAGCAGAGCAGCGGCGTTTCGCAGCAGTTGGTGGATGATATGGACGCGGATATCGACCTGATGGCGTTAACCGAGGAGATCCCGGATAACGAAGACCTGCTTGATAACGACGAGAACTCGCCGGTGATCCGCCTGATCAACGCCATTCTCGGCGAGGCGGTGAAGGACGGTGCGTCGGATATTCATATCGAAACCTTCGAGCGCACGCTGAGCATTCGCTTCCGCGTTGACGGCGTGCTGCGCCCGGTGCTGCAGCCGGCGCGTAAGCTGGCACCGCTGCTGGTGTCGCGCATCAAGGTTATGTCAAAACTCGACATCGCCGAGAAGCGCCTGCCGCAGGATGGCCGTATCTCTCTGCGCATCGGCCGCAAGGCCATCGACGTGCGCGTCTCGACCATTCCGTCCCAGTACGGCGAGCGCGTAGTCATGCGACTGCTCGATAAAAGCAACCTGAAGCCCGACATCAACAAGCTGGGCCTGATTGATGAAGAGCTGGAGAAGTTAAAAGGGCTGATTGACCGCCCGCACGGCATTATCCTGGTCACCGGGCCGACAGGTTCCGGTAAAAGTACCACCCTGTACGCTATTCTCTCGGCGTTGAACGGTCATGAGCGCAACATCCTGACCGTTGAAGACCCGATTGAATACGAGCTGGAAGGGGTGGGGCAGACGCAGGTTAACCCGCGCGTGGACATGACCTTTGCCCGCGGGCTGCGCGCCATTCTGCGTCAGGACCCGGACGTGGTGATGATCGGGGAAATTCGCGACGGCGAAACCGCGCAAATTGCGGTACAGGCCTCGCTTACCGGTCACCTGGTCATGTCTACGCTGCACACCAACAGCGCCGCCGGGGCGATTACCCGCCTGCGGGATATGGGGCTGGAGTCGTTTTTAATCGGTTCATCGTTGCTCGGTGTCATTGCCCAGCGTCTGGTGCGTCGGCTGTGTAGCCACTGCCGTACCACCAGTCCGCTGGATGACAATGAAAAGGCGCTGTTCAGCTTCATGGATACGCCGCCGAAAGCGATTTACCGCGCGGTGGGGTGTGAACACTGCCGCCAGAGCGGCTATCAGGGTCGTGCCGGTATTCATGAATTTCTGGTGGTGGACAGCACCATGCGCCGCGCCATCCATGAAGATAAGGACGAAATGTCCATCGAAACGCAGCTGTTTAAGCAGGCCTATAGCCTGCGCGAAAACGGGCTGCTGAAGGTGATTAGCGGCATCACCTCTCTGGAAGAGGTGATGCGCGTCACCGCCGAGCGCGGGGGGGATGAATAATGGCCTTCTACGCCTGGACGGCGACGGATGCGGCGGGCAAAACCCGGCGCGGTACGCTGCAGGCCGAGGGGCAAAAGCAGGTTCGCCAGTGGCTTCGCGAACAAAAGCTGATGCCCGTCAGCATCACCGAAACCCGCGAGGCGGCGGTGTCCGGGAAAGCAAAGACCGGGGCTAAGCTCTCCACGCCGGTGCTGTCGATGTTTACCCGCCAGCTCTCCACGCTGGTCAACGCCGCGTTGCCGCTGGAAAGCGCGCTGAAAGCCATCTCGAAGCAGACGGAAGACAAAAAGCTGGCGGCGATGGTGGTGGAGATCCGCGAAAAGGTGGTGGAAGGGCACACGCTGTTTGACGCCTTCAGCCAGTTCCCGCGCACCTTCGACAAGCTCTACTGCACCCTGGTGATGGCCGGTGAAAAGACCGGTCACCTGGGCGACGTGCTGGAGAAGCTGGCGGAGTACAACGAGCAGCGTCAGAAGATGAAAAGCAAGCTGACGCAGGCGATGGTCTACCCGATTACCCTGACGGTGGTAGCCATCGCTGTGATCAGCATTCTGCTGGTGGCGGTGGTCCCGCAGGTGATCGAGCAGTTCACCCACATGAAGCAGCAGCTGCCGATCACCACCCGCACGCTGATCGCGGTGAGCGATTTCCTGCAGGCGTACGGCATCTATATTGTCGGGATCCTGGCCGGTGGGTTTATCGGCTTTAAGACCTGGCTCAGAAATGCCAAAAACCGCTTTCGCTGGCACAGCTGGCTGGTGAACGGCTCGCCGATTAAAAAGCTGGTCTGCGCCATCAACAGCGCCCGCTATATCCGAACCCTGAGTATTCTGCAGGCCAGCAGCGTGCCGCTGCTTGAAGGGATGTATATCGCGATGGACGGTATCGAAAACCTCTACGCCCGGCAGGTGCTGGAGCAGGCCGCCGATACCGTGCGCCAGGGGGCATCTTTATATGCCGCGCTTGAACAGGCGAAATTATTCCCGCCGACCATGCTGTACATGATTGCCTCCGGCGAAGAGAGCGGGGAGCTCGGCAATTTAATGGACCGCGCGGCGGAAAACCAGGAGTCGGCATTACAGCATCGAATTACGTTAACGCTGTCGGTATTTGAACCGGCGCTGGTGGTCTCCATGGCGACGATTGTTTTATTTATCGTGCTGTCAATATTACAGCCGCTTCTGCAACTTAATAATATGGTAGGTTAAATCATGGCTATAAACCGTAAAAACCTGGCTCGCCAGGCGGGCTTCACCTTGCTCGAATTAATGGTGGTGATCGTTATTCTCGGCGTTTTAGCGAGTATGGTGGTACCAAACTTAATGGGCAATAAAGAAAAAGCGGATACGCAAAAAGCGACCAGCGATATTGTCGCGCTCGAAGGCTCGCTGGATATGTATAAGCTCGATAACCACCGCTACCCGACGACCGAGCAGGGCCTGCAGGCGCTGGTGACCAAGCCTGAAATCGCGCCCATCCCGAACGGCTACCGCGCTGACGGCTATATTCGCCGCCTGCCGCAGGACCCGTGGGGCAACGATTATCTGCTCGTCAGCCCGGGCGAGCACGGCGCCGTAGACGTCTTTCTGCCGGTCCAGACGGCGAAGCCAATACCGCCGATGATATTACGAACTGGTCTCTGGATAAGAAAGAGAAATAATGAAAAATCAACGCGGCTTTACGTTGCTGGAAATTATTCTGGCGCTGGTGATATTTGCCAGTTGCGCCATGATGGTGGTATCAACAATACCCTCACGCAGCGGTGCGGATATATTTGGCCAGCAATTAAAAGCCCTCGTTGATTATGGTTCAGACCGCGCGGTGATGGACGGAAATATCGTCGGGCTGGTAATCACCACCGATAAATATCAGCTGGTCACGCTAGACGATAAAAATGGCGTGCGTCACTGGGTGCCTTTATCTGCCGGACGAATTACCACCAAAGGCGATTTTCCGCAGGAGATGCATGTATCGCTGTCGCCCCAGCGCCTGGCGGCCACCGTCGAGGCCGATCCCCAGATCCTCTTTCTGCCGGACGGCGAGATTGGCCGCTTTACGCTGACGCTGCAAAGCTACAACAAACAGCACCATTTCCGCGTGGTGTCGCAGGGCGCGGCCCCGGTATCGGTAGAGAACGATGACTAAAGGCAAGGTTAAGCAGAACGGGATGACGCTGCTGGAGGTGATGGTCGCGCTGGTCATCTTCTCCACCGCCGCGCTGGCGCTGATGAACTCGGTCTCCCTGAACGTGCGTTTTACCCACGGGCTGGCCGACACGCTGCAGGCCAGTTGGGTGGCCGAGAACCAGCTGGCGGAAGCGCAGCTCGCAAAAACCGACTTCCCGGATGCTGAGGAGCAGGGAACGGAAATCATGGGCGGGCGCGGCTGGAACTGGCGCAAGCAGCGGGTCAAAACCGCCGACAAGGGCTGGGCTAACGCGATTCGCGTGTATGCCGAAGGCGACGACAGCCAGCCGGTTATTTCGCTGCAGATCGTTGGGCCAGGAGAGAGCCAGTGAAGAGAACCCGACGCCAGCGCGGTTTTACCCTGCTGGAGATCATGATTGCCCTGACCATCTTTGCGGTGATCAGCACCCTGGCCTGGCAAATTCTGGACGGGGCGATGCGCACCAGTTCGGCCACCGACGCCAGCGCGGCGAAGCTCAATCAGCTGCAGCGCGCATGGAACCTGATGGAACGTGATTTCTACCAGCTGCAGGCGCGCGCGCCGCGCAACGAGCCGGATCTGTTCCGTCAGGTGGACGATGCGCTTGAGCTGACCACGCTGAACGGCGTGAGCGGCACGGTCCAGCTGGAGCGCGTGCGCTGGCGGCTGGAACAAGGGCGTCTGTATCGCGACGTCTGGCCGGTGATTGACGGCCCGGCGGACGCGAAACCCGACGAGGTGCCGATTGTCAGCGACGTGAAATCGCTGGAGTGGCGCTTTTACCGTCAGGGCTGGCAGAAAAGCTGGAGCGATCCGTCGCATCTGCCGGACGGCGTGGAGCTGACGTTGACCATGGAAAATGGCGATACCTGGCGCTGGGTCTTTACGACGCCGGGCGATCTGCCTGAAGCGGCTGCACCTGAAAACGCCCCCGTACCGCCACCGGAAGCAAAATCATGAGTGCATTGCGTAAACAGAAAGGCGTAGCTCTGCTGGTGGTGCTGATCCTGCTGGTGATGATGTCGGCGCTGGCTGCCAAAATCAGCCAGCAGTTCTGCCGCAACCTGCAAAAAACGCATTACCAGGTAAGCCAGCAGCAGCTGCGCTGGGCGATGCAGGCCCAGGAAAAGGTGGCGAAGGACCGGCTGCAGGCCGACGCCAGCGGGGAAAGCAAAGCGCTCTCCCCCGACGGCGACTGGCATCAGCCGCTGGAAACCCGGGGCGAAGACTACACGGTGGTCGGCCAGGTGGAAGACGCGCAGGACTGCTTTAACGTCAACAACCTGCTGGCGGTCGAGAAAGTTGCGCAGGGGCAAAACGCCCCGGCGATGCCGGAAAAGCCCCGCAGAGAACAGATTGTTGAACAGCTTCTGACGCAGAGCGGCCTGAGCCAGACCAATGCGGAAGAGGTGTATCTGCAGCTGGTGGACTATCTCGATGGCGACACGACGACGGCCAAAGAGGGTGCAGAGACCGATGCCTGGGCTGGCGTGGTGCCCGCTCGCCAACCGGCGAACCAGATGATGCGCACCATTGCGGAGATCACGCTGCTGCCCGCGTTCCCGGCGGCCGCTTATCCGAAGGTGAGCAAGCTGCTGTGCGCGCTGCCGGACGCCGCCAGCAAGGTGGATGTGAATACCCTGAAACCGGAGCAGGCCGCCTTACTGGCCGCGGTGTTCCCGGGAAAACTCAATGAAGATGACGCCGTTCGCCTGATTGAATCGCGTCCTGAAACCGGCTGGGAAAGTATGGAAACCTTCAGCAAAGCGCTGGAGCAGGCCTTCCCCCAGTTAAAAGACGACCTTCCGCAGGTGGCCGACTATCTCTCCATTAACAGCCGGTATTTCCGCGTCAATTATACCGGCAATACCGATGAATTAACGCTTCGCGTGGTGAGCCAGCTTCAGGTGAATAACGAAGCCGGTGAGATCGTGACGTGGCAGCGCCGTTACCGAATGATTGAATAAGAAAAGTAGAACGCTATGAAACAGGTCCTTTTTGTTCGTCCCGACAGCCGCGAGGGCGGGAAAATAATGTGGTGTGTCTCCGGTTGCCAGCAGGTTGAGACGCTGGAGAGCCTGGATGCGCTGATTAACCATCCTCTGGCGGCACGCGTTTGCCTACTGCTGCCTGCCAGCAACATGATCTTCCGCCACTTTACGCTGCCGAAAAAAGTTGCCTCGCAGGCGACGGCATTCTCGTGGATGGCGGAAGAGACGCTGATTGGTGACGTGGATAATCTTCACTGGACGGTGCTCAACAAAAAGGGCGCCGAGGTCGATGCGGTGGCGATTGATGCCGACCTGCTGCGCGGATGGTTAACCCGTTTTCAGGCCGCCGGAATGAAGGTGATCCAGGCGTTGCCGGATGCCTGGCTGCTGCCGGTAGCAGAGGGAGGAAGCACGCTGGTTAAGCAGGATGAAAGCTACTGGCTGCGTTTATCCCCCCACACCGCCGGGGAGATGGAGGCCAGCCTGCTGCCGCTGCTGATGCAAAAAGCGGGCGAGGGCGAGGTGTGCTGCTACGGCGCGCAGCCTGAAGGAGTTGACGTTGACCTCCTGCAGCCCTGGCAGCATCCGCTGGTACTGATCCAGCCGCAGTGGCAAACCTGCCGCGTGAATATTATGCACGGTGAATTCAGCGCGAAAGCTGGCTCGGGTAAAGCCCAGAAAGGCATCAAAGCGGCGATGGCCGCAGCGGGTCTGCTGTCTCTCGGCCTGTTGCTCGGCCCGCGCGTCGCCATGGCCTGGATGCTGGTGCAGCAGGAGAATGCTATACAGCAGGAGATCGCTCAGGTTTATCAGCACCATTTTCCGAGTATGCGCCAGCAGACCAACATCAAATACCACTTTGGTCAAAACATGAAAAAGCAGACCAAAGGGGTATTTTTGCAGCTTGAAGCGCTGGAGAAAGCCAGGCAGGCCGTGCCGGCGATGGAAATCGATCTGCTGGAATACGACGCCCAACAGAACACGCTGACGCTGAGCGTCAGTGCGCAAAACCAAACCGCGTTGCAGACGTTTGTTGATCAGGCGGGGGAAATTTTTGATTTTACCCTGCAGCCTGTTTCTACCGCTGCACCTTATACCGCCATGATCGCAGGGAAATATAAATGAAAGAGCGAATCGCGCAGCTTAAGTCTCGTTATCAGAATTACAGCACCAGGGAAAAAGTCATTATAAAAATATGTGCCGTTGCCCTGGCGGGGGCGGCCGTTTATTACGCAGGCATGATCCCGCTGGATAATATGATTCTGAACAGTAAAGCCACGCTGAGCAGACAAAAAGAGACGCTGAACTGGATGCGCAGTGAAATAGATAAAAACCATCTCCAGGTTCAGTTGGTCAAAACGGATAATCCGCGCACGGTGGTGGAGAGTAGCGCACAGGAAATTAATCTTCCCCTGACGGATGTGCGTCAGGATGGACAAACCTTATCGTTCGTCGTGAATCGCGTAAACGTCTACGAATTAAAGAACTGGCTGCGGGAAATTAACCAGACCTCCGGCGTCAGGCTGCAAAAAATGAACCTCACCCCGGTCGATCGCCTCAGCGACGTGAAGGCCGAGGTGCAGCTTACCTGGAGTAAAACCGCATGAACACCTTCGCGCTGATGCGGGAGGTTTACCCGGTGGGGTTCCCGGTGATGAGTGCGATTCTGGGCGGCATTGTGGGGAGCTTTCTTGGCGTCGTCGCCGAGCGCGTACCGGCCATGGTGATGGGGGAAGAGGGGGGCGGCAATTTGCTCTTTCCGGAGTCGCACTGCCCGGCGTGTCAGCACACCCTGGCCACCTGGGAGAATATTCCGCTGGTCAGCTGGCTTCTCCTGCGTGGACGTTGTAGCCGCTGCGGCGTGGGTATCCCATTAAGGATATTTTTAATCGAACTTTTTTCCGCGCTGTTTTTTGGCGTCACCGCCTGGTGTATGCCAAACGTACAGGCCTTGTTCTCCCTGTGGGCACTGGCGGCGTTCTTGTTGCCTCTGGCCTTGATCGACTGGCGGCATCAGCTGCTGCCGGATTGCCTGACGCAGCCTCTCCTGTGGGCTGGCCTGTTGCTCCATACGTTTGACCATACGATGCCGCTACGCGATGCGATTTTTGGCGCCGTGGCAGGTTATCTCTCTCTTTGGCTGCTCTACTGGGCATTTCGGCTTTGTACCGGGCGGGAAGGGCTGGGTTATGGCGATTTTAAACTGCAGGCGGCTTTGGGGGCCTGGTGCGGCTGGCAGGCGTTACCCACGCTGGTATTAGTCGCCGCCTTAAGCGGTATCGTCGGTTATTTCATCCTGAATATCTTAAATAAAAATAACCTCATTATTGCTTTCGGACCCTATCTCTCATTTGCTGGAATAGTGGTGTTTATTGGGCAGCAGTTTGCTTTCATATTTTAAATATTTCGGTCAAGTTTTTTTGTCAATTTTTTCGACGGTGTAAGAGCAGGACGTCTCTTTGCGCTCAGTGTATCGTAAGGGATATAAGCTATACGGAATTTTGGCTTGTATCTTTTTATGGAGGAATACAACGCAGAAAAATATTTTCTTGTCACGGTTGTAAGGTCAGTTAAATACGCATTATGCAAATAGACTCCATGCTCTCAAGGAAGACATGGATTATTAACGTCACGAATAAATTTATCAGGAAATAAAAATGAAATTTATGAAGCCTAAATATCTGGCGCTCTTCATTGCGGCGGCATCCGGCTCCGCATTTGCAGCAGCACCGGGTACACCGACTATCAGCAGCGGCAATGATAAATTTGCGCTGGCAGAGGTAGACCAGGCGGCTCAGGACTACAACAGCCTTGTCAAAGTGCATAAAGATGGCGTGGATGTGAAAGTTGAGTGGAATGTCTGGAGTGGCGCTGCGCCAACGTCTGCAAAAGTTCTGCTTGATGGCACCCCTGTCTGGACCGGGGCCGGTAGCGCTTCCGGCTCCGCGACGTTTAAAGTGAAAAAAGGTGGCCGTTACCAGGAACAGGTTGAGTTGTGTAACGCCAGCGGCTGTACCAAAAGTGCCAGCAAGCTGATTATTGTGGCGGACACCGACGGCAGCCATCTGCTGCCGCTGAATACAACCATGAAAGAGAACAATAAAACCTTCTCTGAGCATACCGATAAGGTCGTCGGGGCCTATTTCCCTGAGTGGGGCGTATACGGCCGTAACTTCCCGGTTGATAAAATCCCTGCCGCTAACCTGAACCACATCCTGTACGGCTTTATTCCAATCTGCGGTGGCGATGGCATCAACGATGGTCTGAAAACCGTTGAAGGTGGTAACAGCTTCGCCGTATTGCAGCGTGATTGTGCGGGCCGCCCGGACTATACCGTGGCTATCCACGATCCGTGGGCAGCCCTGCAAAAACCGCAGGCTGGCGTGTCTGGATGGGATGACCCCTACAAAGGGAACTTCGGCCAGCTGATGGCGCTGAAAAAAGCGCATCCTGGCCTGAAAGTCCTGCCATCCATCGGTGGCTGGACCTTGTCCGATCCGTTCTTCCACATGGGCGATCCTGCGATCCGCGCTCGCTTTGTATCGTCTGTAAAAGATTTCCTGCAAACCTGGAAGTTCTTTGACGGTGTGGATATCGACTGGGAATTCCCTGGCGGCGGCGGTGTGAATGAAAACCTCGGTAATCCGCAGCAGGATAAAGCGACCTACACTGCGCTGATGCACGATCTCCGTGCGATGCTCAATGAACTGTCAAGCGAAACGGGCCGTTCCTACGAGCTGACCAGCGCCATTGGCGCCGGTAAAGATAAAGTTGAGGATGTGGATTACACCACCGCTCAGCAGTATCTCGATCACATCTTCCTGATGAGCTATGACTTCTACGGCGGCTGGAGCAACACCGACCTGGGCCACCAGGCCGCACTGCGTGCACCGTCATGGCGACCAGATACCAACTACACCACCGAAAACGGCGTGAATGCGCTGCTTCAGCAGGGTGTACAGCCAGGTAAGATCGTCGTGGGTACAGGTATGTATGGCCGTGGCTGGACCGGTGTGCACGGCTACACCGGCGATAATCCATTCACCGGTACTGCAACCGGTATGGTGAAAGGCACCTGGGAACCGGGTGTTGTCGACTATCGCCAGATCGTAAATGAGTACAAAGGCAAGCCAGGTTGGGAGTATGGCTACGACGCGACTGCAGAAGCGCCTTACGTCTTCAACAAATCAACGGGCGATCTGATCTCCTATGAAGATGCCCGCTCCGCGGCCGCGAAAGGCAAATACGTCCTGGCCAACAAACTGGGTGGTCTGTTCTCCTGGTCTATTGATGCTGACAACGGCGATATCCTGAACGCGATGAACGAAAGCCTGCTGGGCAGCGCTACCCCGGTTGATCCGGTGGTAACTAACCATGCGCCAATCGCGTCATCTTCCGATCAGAACGTCTCAGGCCCGGCAACCGTTACGCTGGATGGCTCTGCCTCTACCGACCCGGATGGCGATGCTATCACCTACAAGTGGACCCAGATTTCTGGTCCATCGGTGACCCTCACCAACAGCACCAAAGCCAAAGCGACCTTCAACGTTGCGGCCGTGACCAGCGACCAGACCCTGGCGTTCCGCCTGACGGTAACGGATGCGAAAGGCCTGAGCAACGCAATTGATGTGCAGGTCGTGAACAAAGCGCCAAAAGCGAACCAGGCGCCGGTAGTCAATCAGATGGAAGCGGTAACGCTGCAGGCGGGAGAAACCTATGCTCTGCATGCGCAGGCGGCGGATCCTGACGGCGACGCGCTGACCTACGCCTGGAGCATTCCGGCGGATATGCACGCAACCGGAACCGATAGCGCGAACGTGACCATCACTGCGCCAGAGGTGACTTCAACGTCTACTTACACGCTGAGCGTCGTTGTCGGTGATGGTAAAACCAGCGTGCAGTCTAACGTGCAGGTTACCGTGAATCCGAAACCGGCTGAGGTTACGCCGCCGGCTGATGACGTGACCCCACCTGCTGACGAGGTTACCCCTCCGTCTGATGAGGTGACTCCGCCATCTGATGAAGGCACTGCAAACGGTAGCTGCGACGCGCCTGTCGATGCTAACGCCAGCAAATATGCCGCGTGGGATGCCAGCAAAATTTACAACAATGGCGATACCGTAAGCTTCGACCATCTGGTGTGGAAAGCGAAGTACTGGACCCAGGGCAACCAGCCTGGCTTCGGTGTGGATGCCTGGGAGCTGGTCAGCAATGTGAAGATGAACTGGCGTTCTGACCTGGTCTACAACGGCGGCGAAACCACAACCTACCAGGGCAACGTTTACCGTGCCAAATGGTGGACCCGCGGTGATAACCCGGCTAAGAGCGATGTATGGGTGAAAGAAGGCCCATCAACAGACTGCAAATAATATAGCCCAGTAATCACTCACCCCCCTTTTGGGGGGGTGAGTGATTCAAAATTCATTTTACAGGATGTTGCTAAGGAGAAATCACAGACGCTTACAGCAGGTAAACATGAAAAAGGCAATGTTGTTGTTATTGATAATAAGCCAAAGCGCGCTGGCAAACTGTTGGGATAAAGCGGCGCATTATTATCATGTCGATCCGTACTTATTATATGCCATCGCCAACGTTGAATCCGGCATGAACCCGTACGCGGTTGGTCAAAACCATGACGGCACCCGTGATGTTGGGCTAATGCAAATTAACAGCTCCCATTTTGCGCAGCTTGAGAGCAGGGGGATCGATGAATACCGGCTGATGACCGAGCCCTGTACCTCCATCATGGTCGGCGCTTCCATCCTGTCCGGGATGATTAAGGTTTATGGCTATAACTGGGAGGCGGTAGGCGCGTATAACGCCGGGTTAAAAAAAGAGAATTATCCGCAACGCATGAAATATGCCCATAAAGTCTGGGCGAAATATCAGCAACTGAAATTAGCGGCACGTTATTAAGGTTTTTTATTTTTGAAGAATTCCCGAGGGTGTTCTTCGAAAAGTGAAAACAGCTGTCTGTGGTTTATTTATTAACGGATTAATACATAAGCCGGGATTTTATAATTTAACTTCTATTAACAGGAATACTGAAATGAACAAAAGGACGTTACTGAGTGTACTCGTTGCCGGCGCATGCGTCGCCCCGTTTATGGCGCAGGCTGCCTCGCTGCAAGCGACCCCCAGTGAGCCGTACACCATGAAAGCCAGCGATCTGGCGAAGAAGGAAAAAGAACTGACCAGCTTCCCGCTGATGGCCTCGGTGAAAGAGACCATCCAGACGCTGGACAACGCTCAGGTAGAAATGATTGAGCCAGGCCGCGCGGCGAACCCTGAAAACGTGAAGCGCGTGGAAGGGATCGTGAAGGCCAGCGACTGGGAATATCTCTTCCCACTGCGCGCGCAGGCGTACACCTACAGCAACTTCCTGAAGGCGGTAGGTAAATTCCCGGCGCTCTGTAAGACCTACAATGACGGTCGCGACAGCGATGCCATCTGCCGTAAAGAGCTGGCTACCATGTTTGCCCACTTTGCCCAGGAAACCGGCGGCCACGAGAGCTGGCGTCCTGAGGCCGAATGGCGTCAGGCGCTGGTTCACGTGCGTGAAATGGGCTGGAGCGAAGGCCAGAAGGGCGGTTATAACGGCGAATGTAACCCTGACGTCTGGCAGGGGCAGACCTGGCCATGCGGGAAAGATAAAGACGGCGACTTCCTGAGCTACTTCGGTCGCGGTGCGAAGCAGTTGTCCTACAACTACAACTACGGTCCGTTCTCTGAGGCGATGTACGGCGACGTGCGTACCCTGCTCGATAAACCTGAGCTGGTGGCGGACACCTGGCTGAACCTGGCGAGCGCGATCTTCTTCTTCGCCTACCCGCAGCCGCCAAAACCAAGCATGCTGCAGGTTATCGACGGCACCTGGCAGCCGAACGCTCACGATAAAGCCAACGGTCTGGTCCCTGGCTTCGGCGTGACCACCCAGATCATCAACGGCGGCGTAGAGTGCGGCGGCCCGACTGAAATTGCCCAGTCGCAAAACCGTATCAAGTACTACAAAGAGTTCGCGAACTATCTGAAAGTGCCCGTTCCGACGAACGAAGTGCTGGGTTGCGCTAACATGAAGCAGTTCGATGAAGGCGGTGCCGGTGCCCTGAAGATTTACTGGGAACAGGACTGGGGATGGAGCGCGGATACCCCAACCGGCCAGACCTACTCCTGCCAGCTGGTGGGCTACCAGACGCCGTTCAGCGCCTTTAAAGAGGGTGACTACAGCAAGTGCGTGCAGAAGTTCTTTAACGTCAACATCGTGAATGACGATGGCTCTGCCACCACCCCGGACGAAACCCCGGTAACGCCAGCGCCGATAGAAGATGAAACGCCGGCTCCAGCGCCAGCGCCGACGCCGGATGAAACCCCGGCTGAGCCGGTGGCGGTGAACCACGCCCCGGTCGCGCATATTGCGGGTCCAATTGGCGCCGTTGAAGCCGGTGCGCAGGTCTCTCTGAGCGCGGAAGGCTCCACAGACGCCGACGGTAACAAGCTGACCTACACCTGGCGTTCACAGGATGGTCAGACCGTGACCGGTCAGGACAAAGCGGTTGTGACCTTCAGGGCGCCAGAATCCGCCACGGCACAGCAGATTGAAGTGAGTCTGACCGTTAGCGATGGCGAACTGAGCAGCACCACCTCTTACCTTCTGAACGTGAAGGCGAAAGCGGCACCGTCTCAGGACGAAGGCACTTCCGGCTCTTACGCCGTGTGGAGCGCGAACAGCAAGTACAAGGCAGGTGATATCGTGAACAACCACGGTAAACTGTTCCAGTGCAAACCGTTCCCGTACAGCGGCTGGTGTAACAACGCCCCGGCATACTACGAGCCAGGCGCAGGTCTGGCATGGGCTGATGCCTGGACGGCACTGTAAAAGCAAACGGCAACCGAAAGGTTGCCGTTTTAGTGTTTGCTCTTTCCCCTCACCCTAACCCTCTCCCCAAAGGGGCGAGGGAACAATACGGTGCAGTTGTAGGCCCGGTAAGGCGAAGCCGCCACCGGGCAAAAAGGCTAGCGATGAAGCTTCCCGTGATCCCGCAGCCACGCCGCGGTGCGCATAATCCCTTCATCCAGCGTCACAACCGGTTTATACCCCAGCTCGTTCTCCGCCCGCGAAATATCCAGCGTGAAGTCAAAATTGAGTTTAGAGACGCCGTAATGCGTCAGCGCAGGCTCTTTGGCTGTTTTACTGCCAAAGCGCTCCATGCTGCGGGCGATCATATCCAGCATCGGGTAGGGCACGGAACGGATACGGCAGTCGATCTGCAGTTCGTCAATCAGCCGCTGCACAATGCTGCGCAGCGTGCAGGGCTCGCCGTTGGTGATGTTGTAGGCGCGACCGGAGATCAGCTTATCGCAGTCCGGCTGGCTGGCCAGCCACATGGCGTGGACGGCGTTTTCGTAATAGGTCATATCCACCAGCGCATCGCCGCCGCGCGGCAGCAGCACGCTGCCGTAGTGGTGCATCATCTGCGCCAGACGGGGAATAAACACCTTGTCGTGCGGCCCGAACAGGCTCTGCGGACGCAGGACCGTAAAGCGGGTATGCGGGTTTGACTGCGCCAGCAGGTCAATCACCTCTTCGCTGGCCGCCTTGCTGCGGGCAAATTCACAGGCAAAGCGAGCAGGGCGGAAATCTTCCTGCACGTCACGATGGTGGTGATAGTCGAAATAGAGTGACGGTGACGAGATATGAATAAAGTTACGCACGCCCCAGGCAACAGCCCATTCACCCAGACGACGGGTGGCGCGCACGTTGGCGAGATCGAAGGCTTCCTGGGTCCCCCACGGGGAGGTAAAACTGGAACAGTGCCATAGCGTGTCGATACCGGCGAGCATCACCTTTGCCTGCGAGGAGACGAGCTCCGTCAGGTCAGCATGGACGAACTCTGCGCCCATTTTTTGCAGCAGTTTACCCATCGCTTCGTTGCGACCGGTAGCCCTGACGCTGATGCCTTTATTGCGCAGAAATTCGACCGCATTTCGGCCTAAGCCGCTGGTCGCCCCGGTAACCAGTACCTTCATAGCTATCCACTGTGTTGAAAAAGAATTTCGTGCGCATTCTTTCGTGAATTACGGCGCTATGCAATGGGAAAGGTGAAAGAAAGAGAGTTTTATTTATATCTTTTCCGTCTTTTGTTCTGCCCGTTGCGCAATGCGTTTCGCCATTCCGCGGAAGATAAACAAGTGGGCAGGGATCATCAACAGCCAGTAGAACAGCCCCGGCATTCCGTGCGGATGCCACCAGGCGCGGACGTCCAGCTCACGGTGATCGCCTTTGTCTTTCAGGGTAAAGCAGAGTCGGCCTAGCCCCGGGGCCTTCATACCGAACAGCAGCGCCAGCCGTTTTTCCGGCTCGACGATGATCACCTTCCAGCTGTCGACCGCATCGCCCACCTCAAGATACGGGCGTGCCGGGCGGCCTTTTGCCAGCCTGTGCCCCACCAGCAGATCCATTGCCCCGCGCGTTTGCCAGAGGATATTGCCGAAGAAATAACCGTCTTTGCCGCCAATCTGGTTCACCACCTCCCACAGCGCGGCCAGACTGGCGTGGGTTTTCACCGTGCAGCCCGCCTGTTTCGGGTAATAGCCATACTCCGGGCGCCAGCGGGCAAACGCCTGGGCGTCGTAGCCCCAGTCGCTGGAGTTCACCAGTTGCTCTTCCTCTTTCAGCGTATTACGTACGGCATCGTCAAAGCGGATCAGGTCCTGGGGTATGAGTGCCCGCAGCGCGCGATCGTCCGCCAGCAGATCGTGCTTCAGCCCCTGGATCAGCGCTTTGGCGGTCGTCGGCGGCACGGAGGTGATCACATTCAAAAACCATACCGAGATCCAGCGGGTTGGAAAGGGGATGGGGATCAGCCAGCGGCGGCGGCCGCTGACGCGCATGAAATGTTCGAACTGCTCCTGATAGCTCAGGACTTCAGGCCCGGCGGCCTCCAGCACGCGGTGCTGGTCGGTTGGGTGATCCAGCAATGCCACCAGATAATGCAGCAGGTTCTCCAGCGCAATCGGCGTGGTGCGCGAACGGACCCAGCGCGGCGGCGTGAGCACTGGCAGGTTATACACCATATCACGCATCACTTCGAAGGCGGCGGAGCCTGCGCCGACGATAATTCCGGCGCGCAGTTCGGTGACGGGAATAGCAGCGCCGCGCAGGGTGTCAGCCGTCAGCTGGCGGGCGCGCAGGTGATCGGACTGCTCGTGTTCGGGCGCCTGGAGCGAGCTTAAAAAAATCACCTGTTTCACCTGCGTTTGCAGAAGAGCATCGCGGACGTTCATCGCCACCTGACGCTCGTGGGCGATAAAATCCCCGCCTTCGCCCATGCTGTGCACCAGATAGTAAAGCGTGTCGACCCCTTCCAGCAGTGCGGGAAGTTCCTTCGGCCAGTTGAGATCAACATTGTGGCAGGTGACGCCAGGTAAACTGAGCTTTTGCAGGCGCTCCGTGTTGCGTGCCGCTGCCAGCACCCGGTGTCCCTGCTGGCTTAGCGCCGCGGTGAGGTGTTGACCGATATATCCGCTGGCGCCGAGCACCAGAATGCGTTGCGGCACGTGATGCTCCTTATCGCTGTAAAAACGCCTGCCAGTGTTTCACCACGTCCGCCAGCTGCTCGCGGCTGACGTCAAGATGCATGACCAGACGCACGACGGGTGAGGCGTTGATCAGCACACCACGGGCTTTCATAAATTCACCCAGCGCAGCGGCGCGATCCTCGCCCACGCGGACGAACAGCATGTTGGTGTCGTGGCGCATCACGTCGGCGCCAATCTCGCGCAGCTGAGCCGCCATCCACGCGGCGTTGTCGTGATCGTCCTTCAGGCGCGCCACGTTGTTTTTCAGGGCATACAGCCCCGCTGCCGCCAGAATACCCGCCTGACGCATGCCGCCGCCGGTCATTTTGCGCCAGCGGTTCGCGCGTTTGATGTAGTCCGCATTGCCCACCAGCAGGGAACCCACTGGCGTGCCCAGCCCTTTAGAGAGGCAGATGGTGAACTAGTCGCAGTATTGCGTAATCTCTTTCAACTCGCAGCCGTACGCCACCACGGCGTTGAAGATGCGCGCGCCGTCCACGTGCAGGCCGAGCCTGCGCTCGCGGGTAAACTCCCATGCGGCTTTCAGGTATTCGCGCGGCAGCACTTTGCCGTTGTGGGTGTTTTCAAGGCTGAGCAGCCGGGTGCGGGCGAAGTGAATATCGTCGGCTTTGATTTTCGCCGCGACCTTATCGAGCGGCAAGGTGCCGTCCGGCGCGGCGTCAATCGGCTGCGGCTGAATGCTGCCAAGCACCGCGGCACCGCCGGCTTCGTAGAGGTAGTTATGCGCGCCCTGGCCCACGATGTACTCTTCACCGCGCTCGCAGTGGCTGAGCAGCGCCACGAGGTTAGCCTGCGTACCGGTTGGCAGGAACAGGGCGGCCTCTTTTCCGCTGAGCTCTGCGGCATAGCGCTGCAGTTCGTTTACCGTCGGATCGTCACCGTAGACGTCGTCCCCGACCGGGGCGGCCATCATCTCTTCGAGCATGGCGCGGCTCGGGCGGGTTACGGTATCACTGCGTAAATCGATCATGGCATGTCCTTATTATTAAAAAGGCGATGCCAGATGTTTTACCTGAGCCAGTTGGTTTTTGCCAGTTCGATAACCTCGTCACCGCGCCCGCTGATGATCGCGCGCAGCATATAGAGGCTAAAGCCTTTGGCCTGCTCAAGCTTGATCTGCGGCGGGATCGCCAGCTCCTCTTTGGCGACGACGACATCCACCAGCACCGGACCGTCGATGGAAAAGGCGCGCTGCAGGGCTTCATCCACCTCGGAGGCTTTCTCCACGCGAATACCGGTGATGCCACAGGCCTCGGCGATACGCGCGAAGTTGGTATCGTGCAGCTCGGTGCCGTCCGTCAGATATCCGCCAGCCTTCATCTCCATCGCCACGAAGCCCAGCACGCTGTTGTTGAAGACCACAATTTTCAGCGGGAGCTTCATCTGCACCACCGACAGGAAATCCCCCATCAGCATGCTGAACCCGCCGTCGCCGCACATCGCCACTACCTGACGCTCCGGCGCTGTCGCTTTTGCGCCCAGCGCCTGCGGCATGGCGTTGGCCATCGAGCCGTGGTTGAACGAGCCGAGCAGGCGGCGCTTGCCGTTCATCTTCAGATAGCGAGCGGCCCAGACGGTTGGCGTGCCTACGTCGCAGGTAAAGATGGCATCGTCGTCCGCGAAATGGCTGATCTGCTGCGCCAGATACTGCGGGTGAATGGCTTTGTCGCTCGGTTTGGCGAGATCGTCCAGCCCCTTGCGCGCATCGCGATAGTCACTTAGCGCTTTATCGAGGAACTTGCGATCGGTTTTCTCTTCCAGCAGCGGCAGCAGGGCGGCAAGGGTGGATTTAATGTCGCCCACCAGCGCCATATCGACTTTGCTGTGCGCGCCGATGCTGGCCGGATTGATATCAATCTGAATGATTTTCGCATCCGTCGGGTAGAACGCGCGGTACGGGAACTGGGTGCCGAGCAGGACCAGCGTGTCGGCGTTCATCATGGTGTGGAAGCCGCTGGAGAAACCGATCAGCCCGGTCATCCCCACATCGTAAGGGTTGTCGTACTCGACGTGCTCTTTGCCGCGCAGGGCGTGGACAATCGGGGATTTCAGCTTACCGGCAAATTCAAGCAGCTCCTTGTGCGCCCCCGCGCAGCCGCTGCCGCACATCAGGGCGATATTGCTGGCGTAACGCAGCAGCTGTGCCAGCTTTTTCAGCTCCTCCTCGGCTGGCGTCACCACCGGCTGCGGAGCGTGATACCAGTGGGTGCTGGCACCTTCCGGTGCGGCCTTGAGGGCCACATCGCCCGGGATAACGACCACCGAAACGCCGCGGTTCAGCACGGCCTTGCGCATGGCGATCGCCAGCACCTGCGGGATCTGCTCCGGGGATGAAACCAGCTCGCAATAGTGGCTGCATTCACGGAACAGCTCCTGCGGATGCGTCTCCTGAAAATAGCCGCTGCCGATTTCGGAAGAGGGGATATGGGCGGCAATCGCCAGCACCGGGACGTTATTGCGGTGACAGTCGAACAGCCCGTTGATCAGATGCAGGTTACCCGGCCCGCAGGATCCGGCGCAGACGGCCAGTTCACCGGTAAGCTGTGCTTCAGCGCCTGCGGCGAAGGCGGCAACCTCTTCATGGCGGGTGGGCATCCATTCGATGGTCTTCATCTTGTTGAGGCTGTCGCTAAGTCCGTTCAGGGAATCGCCGGTTACGCCCCAGATACGTTTCACGCCAGCCTGTTCGAGCGTTTTCGCAATATATGCAGCCACGGTTTGTTTCATGGTTGTCCGTCTCCTTTTTGTGATATCGCTTACAAGCTTAGAAGAAAGTCTCCGTATTGCCCGTCATCTCCCCCTAATTAAAAGGTGCTTTTCACGCGCAATTATTCGGCATAATCTGGCAATACCTCGGTGAAAACAGGAATCATTTCAAATGGTTAAATCATTGTTAATTGCTGTTAATGAAAAGCTATCGTGCGACGATCTTGGCAAACTCTTGTTACGACTTGCCGTCGGCGGGCTGATGCTTTTTCACGGTCTGCACAAGCTGTTTGGTGGGGTGGGCTTTATCAGCGGCATGCTGGTGGAAAAAGGGTTGCCGGGGTTTATTGCCTACGGCGTGTTGATTGGCGAAGTGGTGGCACCGATCCTGATTATTGTTGGGCTCTTTACGCGCCCGGCTGCGCTGGTGCTGGCGTTTACGATGATTGTGGCGTGGCTGATGGTGGGAATGGGGGAAACGCTCGCCCTTGATAAGGTAGGCGCATGGGCGATTGAAAGCCTGGTGTACTTCTTTATCGGCTCGCTGGCGGTGGCGTTTTTAGGGGCAGGGCGGTTTGCGGTAGGGAAAGGTCCTGCGTGGCGGTGAGGATAACAAAAGCCCGGTGGCGCTTGCGCTTACCGGGCCTACGAAGAGCAAACCTGTACAAAGTAGGCCGGGTAAACGAAGTGCCACCCGGCAAAAATGGCGGCACCGCATCAGATTACGCCAGCACCAGGTCTCCCTGTGGATGGCATGAACACGCCAGCACGTAACCCTCGGCAATTTCCGCGTCGGACAGCGTCATGGTGCTGGTGACGGTATACTCCCCGGAAACCACCTTCGTTTTACAGCAACCGCACACGCCCGCACGACAGGCAGCCACTACCGGCACCTTATTGCTTTCCAGCGCCTCCAGCAGCGTGGTCCCCACGCGGCCAAAGAAGGTCTGCGCAGGCTGAAGTTTGGTGAACTTAACGCCGCTGGTTGCCGCTTCCGCCACCGGCGTGAAGAACTGCTCTTTGAAGAAGCGGGTCACGCCAAGCGCTTTCACCTCTTTTTCCACGCTATCCATGTACGGCGCCGGACCGCAGGTCATCACGGTACGGTTTGCCATATCCGGCACGCTTTGCAGCAGCTCGCGGCTCAGGCGACCGGGCACAAAGCCGTGGGTCGCGTTGTGCTCCGCCACCAGCGTTACCGGATAATTCCGCCACTCATCGGCAAAAATGACATCTTCCGGTGAACGTACGCTGAAGATCGCCTGCACGTCAGCCTGCGGGCGATTTTTTGCCAGCCAGCGGCGCATCGACATAATAGGCGTTACGCCACAGCCCGCCGCCAGCAGCAGGAATTTATCCTCCGTCTTATCGTCACAGGTGAATTCCCCCTGTGCGTCAGACAGCCAGATATAATCCCCTCGCTTCACGTCCCGCGTCAGCCACTGCGAGCCCGCGCCGTCATCAATACGGCGGACGGTGAGCGTAATGTACTCGCTCACGCCCGGCGTTGAGGAGATCGTGTAGGCGCGCAGGGTGTCCGCCGAATTGCGAACGCTAACCAGCGCATACTGACCCGCACGGTACGGATAGTAGTCATGGCACAGCAACGACAGCGTCCACACATCCGGCGTCTCCTGATGGATGTGATGAACCTGCATCCGCCACGGACATTGTGGGGTTGGCATGGTCATGAGTTACTCCTTACGCGCTCAGCAGCTGCTTCATATCATCTTCAACGTTGGTCACGGAACGCAGACCGAATTTCTCGTTCAGCACCGCCAGCAGGTCCGGCGTCAGGAAGCCAGGCGCGGTCGGGCCGGTCACGATGTTGGTCACGCCGAGAGAGAGCAGGGTCAGCAGGATGACAATCGCCTTCTGCTCAAACCATGAGAGCACCAGCGACAGCGGCAGGTCGTTCACGCCGCAGCCCAGTTTCTCCGCCAACGTGACCGCCAGAATGATGGCCGAGTAAGCATCGTTACACTGGCCCGCATCGATCAGGCGCGGCAGGCCTTCGATGTCGCCGAAGTCCAGCTTGTTGAAACGGTATTTGCCGCACGCCAGGGTCAGGATCAGGCAGTCTTCCGGCACGCTGGTGGCGAAATCGGTGAAGTAGTTACGCTCGCCGCGCGCGCCGTCGCAGCCGCCAACGAGGAAGATGTGGCGCAGCTTTTCACGGCTGACGAGGTCGATCAGCGAATCAGCGGCGCCGAGCAGGGTTTCACGACCAAAGCCGACGGTGATCAGGTGCGGGATCTCGCTGTACGGGAAGCCCGCCATCTGCTGCGCCTGGGTGATAACCGGACCGAAATCGTCACCTTCGAGGTGGCTCACGCCCGGCCAGCCGACGATGCTGCGGGTCCAGATGCGGTCGTCATACGCGCCGACGGTAGGGTCGATGATGCAGTTAGAGGTCATCACGATAGGGCCTGGGAAGCGGGCGAACTCCACCTGCTGGTTCTGCCAGCCGCTGCCGTAGTTACCAATCAGATGCTTAAATTTACGCAGCTCCGGGTAGCCGTGCGCGGGCAGCATTTCACCGTGGGTATAGACGTTAACGCCGGTGCCTTCGGTTTGCTTCAGCAGATTGTAGAGATCTTTCAGGTCGTGACCGGAAATCAGGATGCACTTGCCTTCGGTCGCCTTGACGTTGACCTGCGTCGGCGTCGGGTGGCCGTAGGTGCTGGTTTCACCGGCATCCAGGATGCTCATCACGCGGAAGTTCATCTGGCCGATTTCCATTGAGCACTCAAGCAGGGCATTCATATCAGCAGGCCAGGTGCCCAGCCACGCCATGATTTTGTGGTACTGGGCGTAGATGTCATTGTCGTATTGCCCGAGCACGTGTGCGTGTTCCATATAGGCCGCCGCGCCTTTCAGCCCGTACAGGCACAGCAGGCGCAGGCCGAGAATGTTCTCGCCAATCGCCGCCTTGTCTTTATTCGGGGTGAATTCTGCCGCCTGACGCTGGAGATCTCCGAGATCGTCGCTGACCAGCTGAAGGTCTGACATCGGGTTTTCCACGCGGGCGCTGGCATCCGCCTTCAGACACTGCGCCTTCAGCGCTTCACGCAGGGCAATGGCTTCGCGGGCATAGCCAACAATGCGCGGAGAGTCGAAGTTAACGTTGGTCAGCGTGGAGAAGAAGGCGCGCGGGGCGAAG
Source organism: Enterobacter sp. DC4 (assembly GCF_000568095.1). Lineage (NCBI taxonomy): Bacteria > Pseudomonadati > Pseudomonadota > Gammaproteobacteria > Enterobacterales > Enterobacteriaceae > Enterobacter > Enterobacter sp. DC4. Next base: position 352,930 of record NZ_AZUB01000001.1, read on the forward strand.
CTGTCGACGTAGTGGTCGACAATACCGTATTCGCGGGCCTTGAACGCCCAGGCGGAAAGGCCTTGCAGGGCCGCAATCAGCAGGTCCTGCAGGTCAGATGTTTCTGCGGTTTTGCCGCACATACCCTGTGCGTAAGAGCAGCCATTGCCTGCCGGGGTACGGATGGTTTGTTCACATTGCACACAAAACATAATCACACCTGTTAAAGTTATATTTGATATACATGTTTAAGGTTATGCTTGTGCCAGAACGGTGAAAAGGGCTTTCTGCTACAAAATAGAGGGAGATTGATTTAGCGCAATTTTGGCGGCAGGAAACCTACCGCCAAAGAAGTATCAGGCAGAGAAGAAGGCCATCAGAACAGGAACCAGCAGACTTAAAATAAAGCCGTGTACGATAGCCGCGGGCACCATCTCCAGCCCTCCGGAGCGCTGTAGTACCGGCAGAGTAAAGTCCATCGACGTTGCGCCGCACAGGCCCAGCGCGGTGGAACGACTGCGGCGAACCAGGCTTGGGATCAGCATGATGGCAATCAGCTCTCGCGCCAGATCGTTAAAGAAGGCGGCGCTGCCGATCACCGGGCCGAATGATTCGGTCAGCAGAATACCGGAGAGGGAATACCAGCCAAAACCTGACGCCATCGCCAGGCCGGTTTTCAGCGGCAGATCGAGAATAAAGGCGTTAATGACGCCCGCCACCATGGAGCTGGCGACCACAATGACGGCGACCATCATTCCCCGCCGGTTGAGGACAATTTGCTTCAGGGTCATGCCATTATTTCGCAGCTGAATACCGATCAGGAACAGCAGGAAGATAAGCGTATATTCGCTGGCCTCTGTCGCGTGCTGTAAAAATGCCCAACCGGTCAGCCCAAGAAGAAAACCGAGCACCACGACGCCGCACAGTTTTAATGATTCCAGCGCCATGGCAATTCGTGAAGGGAGTTTTTCCTGATGATGGTGATTTTTCCATGGAATAGTGCGTTCCAGCCACAGCAGCGCGGCAATATTGCACAGCAAAATAACCACCACGGTGACAACAGAATAATGGAGGATGGAGAGTAAATTCGCCGACAGGTTATCCAGGAATGCCAGGCTTATCCCCATAAAGAAAAGAATAACGTAAACAATCCAGCTGAGAAAACGGTTGATAAGCCGTAATGCAGATTCCTGATGCAGCGGGATAAGGTAGCCCACAATCAGGGGCAGCAGAATAATGAGGAGTCCTGAAAACATGAACAGCCGGTCCTTTTGAGTATCTGTTGAGCGCCAGAGACACTACCCAATAAAGGCTGTCAGGTAAAGGAGCAATAAAAAAGCCGGGTGGCGGCTACGCCTTACCCGGCCTACAAAGTGCACTCTAACGTAGGTCGGGTAAGCGTTAGCGCACCCGACACCGCGCTCGATTAATCGCGTTTTTCCAGCAGGGTGCGGTACAGCACGCCGCCCAGAATACCGCCGATAATTGGCATCACCCAGAACAGCCACAGCTGTTGAAGCGCCCAGCCGCCCTGGAAGATGGCGACGGCGGTGCTGCGTGCCGGGTTAACGGAGGTGTTGGTGACCGGAATCGAAATCAGATGGATAAGCGTCAGCGCCAGGCCAATCGCAATCGGGGCAAAACCGGCTGGCGCGTGTTTGTCCGTTGCGCCGTGGATCACCAGCAGGAAGCCGGCGGTCAGCACAATTTCAATCACGATGGCAGACAGCATGGAGTAACCGCCCGGAGAGTGTTCGCCGAAGCCGTTAGAGGCAAAGCCGCTGGCCGCCGCGTCGAACCCGGCTTTACCGCTGGCAATCACGTACAGAACGCCAGCTGCAATAATACCGCCAACCACCTGCGCCACGATGTAGCCAATCACGTCTTTCGCCGGGAAACGGCCGCCCGCCCATAAACCTAATGTCACTGCCGGGTTAAAATGACCACCGGAAATATGTCCCACGGCAAACGCCATGGTTAATACGGTTAAACCAAACGCCAGCGCGACGCCGACAAAACCAATACCCAATTCCGGGAATGCTGCTGCCAGAACGGCGCTACCGCAGCCACCAAATACCAGCCAGAATGTACCAAAGCATTCTGCCGCTAATTTTCTAAACATAACCACCTCAAAATAATTATCCGCACGCTTTCCCGCGCGCGGGATATATCGTCATAAAGGGATGACGACTCAAAGAGTCTCTATTCTAAAAAATAACAACACCCCTTCGCCACTTAAATAAATTCTGTTGGTTTGATTTTAGGCAATGCGATGTCAATCCTTGTTCAAATTAGCGGTAAATAGAGCATAGACTAATTCTCGCAAGGGTGAATGTTGTGCTGTCGTGACAGAACGCCTCCCGCTATACTGCTGATAACTTGAAGGAAAAAGTGATCATTTGTCGGGGGATTTATGCTTCTCGAACGTGTGGAAATTGTCGGGTTTCGCGGTATTAACCGTCTGTCGCTGCAGCTGGAGCAGAACAACGTCCTGATCGGCGAGAACGCGTGGGGTAAGTCCAGCCTGCTGGATGCGCTGACATTACTGCTTTCGCCCGAAGACGATCTGTATCACTTTGTTCGCGACGATTTCTGGTTCCCGCCCGGCGACGTGACGGGGCGCGAGAAGCACCTGCATATCATCCTGACGTTCCGCGAATCCGAGCCCGGACGTCATCGCGTGCGTCGCTTCCGCCCGCTTTCACCCTGCTGGGTGCCGTGCGATGACGGTTTCCACCGGATTTTCTATCGACTGGAAGGGGAGATGGCGGAGAACGAGGGGGTACTCACCCTGCGTGATTTTCTCGATGAGAAAGCCAACCCGATCCCGCTTGACAATATCGACGATCTGGCCCGCCACCTGATTCGCCTGACGCCGGTGTTACGCCTGCGCGATGCGCGTTTTATGCGGCGTATTCGTAACGGTACCGTACCCAATATGCCGGACGTGGAAGTCACCGCCCGCGAGCTGGATTTTCTGGCAAGAGAGCTGGTATCGCGTCCGCAAAATCTGACCGATGGTCAAATCCGTCAGGGGTTGTCCGCAATGGTGCAACTCCTGGAGCACTATTTTTCCGAGCAGGGAACCTCTGAGTCGCGTCATCGTCTGATGCGCCGCCGTTCTCATGATGAGCAGCGCAGCTGGCGTTACCTCGACATCATTAACCGGATGATCGACCGGCCCGGCGGTCGTACCCATCGGGTGATTTTGCTGGGGCTGTTTTCAACGCTTCTGCAGGCCAAAGGCACCGTTCGTCTTGACCGGGACGCCCGGCCGCTGCTGCTGGTGGAAGACCCGGAAACGCGGCTGCATCCCATCATGCTCTCCGTGGCATGGCATCTGCTGAATCTGCTGCCGCTCCAGCGCATTACGACCACTAATTCCGGTGAATTATTATCGCTGACGCCGGTAGAACACGTCTGTCGTCTGGTCCGTGAGTCCTCCCGCGTCTCCGCTTTCCGGCTTGGACCGGGTGGTTTGAACGCGGAAGACGGGCGACGCATCGCGTTTCATATTCGCTTTAACCGCGCGTCGTCGCTCTTTGCCCGCTGCTGGCTGCTGGTGGAGGGGGAAACGGAAACCTGGGTTATCAACGAACTGGCGCGCCAGTGCGGCCACCATTTTGATGCGGAAGGCATTAAGGTGATTGAATTCGCCCAGTCGGGACTAAAGCCGCTGATAAAATTTGCTCGCCGGATGGGGATCGAGTGGCACGTTCTGGTCGACGGTGATGAGGCGGGCAAAAAATATGCCTCCACCGTACGCAGCCTGCTGAATAACGAGCGTGAGGAAGAGCGTGACCATTTAACCATGCTCCCTGCGATGGACATGGAACACTTTATGTATCGTCAGGGGTTCGATGACGTCTTCCACCGCATTGCCATGGTGCCGGTCGATGTCCCGATGAACATGCGGCGCGTGATCGCCAAAGCCATTCATCGTTCGTCAAAACCGGATTTAGCCATTGAAGTGGCGACGGAAGCGGGAAGGCGGGGCGTAGAGGCGGTACCGACCCTGCTGCGGAAGATGTTTTCCCGCGTGCTTTGGCTGGCACGCGGAAAAGCGGATTAGCGTTGGGTCGCCTGTTTCACCTGCTGAATCAGGCTATCCAGCAGCGCGTAGCGGCGGCGATATTCGGAACGTTTTTTGCTGGCGATCTCTTCCATCGGTTTACGCAGCATGACGAGCGGCAGCATAAAGTTACCGTTGTCCTGTTTTTCACCGCCGATAGAGATCCAGAAACTGTCGTAATCGGCCAACAGCTTCCCCTCTTTTTTCTTGCGGTAGCGCCAGCTGCGATAAATATGGGTATCGTTACTGACGGCGATAATCTGCTCTACCGGGAACGCAGCGCCGAGGGCCATGGCGGCCTCGACCAGCAGACGTTTCGGGAACAGACCATGGCAGGCTTTCGTCGCTCCCTGGATCAGCTCATGGGGAACATGCGCTTTTGCCCCTTGCAAACCGCCAATGAACAGCGTCGATTTTCCCTCAAACTGGCATAGCGTAAAGGTCATCTCCGCCAGCGCCGTATTTTGACTGTCACAGAAAACGAGGGTAGCTTCTCCCTCTTTATCCATAAACGCGTCGGCACACAGGCGGACGGTAAATTGCTGTTCATCTTTTCCGGTTAAGGTCAGCAGGGCCACGCCCGGCTTTGAAAGGTAACCATTAATGAGCGTCGCCGGCAGCTGGCGGCACATCATCTGATAGTGCCAGGACAGCGATTCCAGCACACGCTGTCGATCCATATTGACCGTTAACCACGGACGATGAAGGCGACAGGGCAGCCCTGGCTGAACCTGGAGCATTTGCATCAGGTGCGGATGTTTCGCAAGATCAGACAGCAGGCGAGCGGTGCTGAGCGGTGTCGCCAGTGAACGCAGCATGAACTTGCGTCGATAGGCGGTTTTTTCCCATGCCAGCCCGGGTGCGATCTCACCGAAAGCCAGGTTTTTGAAGAGCTGCCAGCCGGATTTTGGCTGCGGCAGGTTTGAAAGCGATGTATCGATGATAGAAGACATGGTAGATCCTGATCCTTTTGGAATATCGCTATTTCAGCAGGAGAAATGTCAACATCTCGTAAACAAATTAGGACGATTTCGGAGAACAGGTCTTTCGTTGAAGGGGCGTTTAGTTAGAATCAACACTTATCATTGCCAGAACATTTATTTGGAATATTTATGAACCTCAAGGGAAAACGCAGAACACTGTTTCTGCTGCTGGCGGTCGTGGTTTTAGCCGGTGGATACTGGCTTTGGCAGGTGCTGAACGCGCCGGTACCACAGTATCAGACACTGATTGTTCGCCCGGGCGAACTGCAGCAAAACGTCCTCGCGACGGGCAAGCTTGACGCGCTGCGCAAGGTTGACGTCGGCGCTCAGGTCAGCGGCCAGCTGAAAACGCTGTCGGTTGAGATTGGCGACAAGGTGAAAAAAGGCCAGCTACTCGGCGTTATCGATCCAGAGCAGGCTGAGAACCAGATCCGCGAGGTGGAAGCCACGCTGATGGAACTGCGCGCGCAGCGTGCGCAGGCGCTGGCAGAACGTAACCTGGCCCAGGTGACGCTGACCCGTCAGCAGGCGCTGGCCAAAACCCAGGCGATCTCGAAGCAGGATTTAGATACCGCCACCACTGAACTGGCGGTGAAACAGGCGCAGATTGGCACGATTGACGCGCAAATCAAACGCAATCAGGCCTCGCTGGATACGGCGAAAACCAATCTCGATTACACCCAGATCGTGGCGCCGATGGCCGGTGAGGTCACTCAGATCACCACGCTGCAGGGGCAGACGGTGATTGCCGCGCAGCAGGCGCCAAACATTCTGACGCTGGCGGACATGAGCACCATGCTGGTCAAAGCCCAGGTCTCAGAGGCGGATGTGATCCATCTTAAGCCGGGGCAGAACGCCTGGTTTACGGTACTGGGCGATCCGCAGACGCGCTACGAAGGCGTGCTGAAAGATATTCTGCCGACGCCGGAAAAAGTGAACGACGCTATCTTCTACTATGCCCGTTTTGAAGTGCCAAACCCGCAGGGCGTGCTGCGTCTGGACATGACCGCACAGGTGCATATCCAGCTGACCGGCGTGAAGAACGTGCTGACCATTCCGCTCTCTGCGCTCGGCGAATCCGCCGGGGATAGCCGTTATAAAGTGAAAGTGCTGCGCAACGGGGAGACGCGCGAACGCGAGGTTGTGATTGGCGCGCGCAACGACACTGATGTGGTGGTGGTGAAAGGGCTGGAAGAGGGCGAGGAGGTTGTTGTCAGCGAAAGCCTGCCCGGAGCCGCCAAATGACGGCGCTGCTTGAGCTGAATAACATTCGTCGCAGCTATCCCTCCGGCGATGGCCCGGTGGAGGTGCTGAAAGGCATCTCCCTGCGCGTGGAAGCGGGCGAGATGGTGGCGATTGTCGGCGCATCGGGTTCCGGTAAATCGACACTGATGAACATTCTCGGCTGCCTGGATAAACCCACCAGCGGTACCTACCGCGTGGCCGGGACGGATGTCTCCACGCTGGATGGCGACGCGCTGGCGAAGCTGCGCCGGGAACACTTCGGCTTTATCTTCCAGCGTTACCATCTGCTTTCTCACCTCAATGCCGCGCAGAACGTGGAAGTACCTGCGGTCTATGCGGGCGTCGAGCGTAAAAAACGCCTCGAGCGCGCGCAGATGCTGCTGACGCGTCTGGGGCTGGCAGAGCGGGTGGAGTACCAGCCCTCGCAGCTTTCCGGCGGCCAGCAGCAGCGCGTGAGTATTGCCCGCGCCCTGATGAACGGCGGGCAGGTGATCCTCGCGGATGAGCCGACCGGCGCGCTCGACAGCCATTCCGGCGAAGAGGTGATGGCGATCCTCCATCAGCTTCGCGATCAGGGGCACACGGTCATCATTGTTACCCACGATCCGCAGGTGGCGGCGCAGGCGGAACGCATTATTGAGATCCACGACGGCGAACTGGTCAGCAATCCGCCGCCGCGTGAGTCCAGAGCAGCGGCGCCGAAAGAAGTGCTTCCGGCATCAACCGGCTGGGGGCAGTTTTCCAGCGGCTTTCGTGAAGCGCTGACCATGGCCTGGCTGGCGATGGCGGCCAACAAAATGCGTACCCTGTTGACGATGCTCGGCATCATCATCGGTATCGCCTCGGTGGTGTCGATTGTGGTGGTGGGCGACGCGGCCAAGCAGCTGGTGCTGGCAGATATCCGCGCCATCGGCACCAATACCATTGACGTCTATCCCGGCAAAGACTTTGGCGACGACGAGCCACAGTATCAGCAGGCGCTGAAATACGACGATCTCGCGGCCATTCAGAAGCAGCCGTGGGTCAACTCCGCCACGCCTGCAGTGTCGCAGAACCTGCGCCTGCGGGTGGGCAATGTCGACGTTGCCGCCAGTGCGAACGGCGTTAGCGGAGACTATTTCAACGTCTACGGCATGACCTTCAGTGAAGGCGCTACCTTTAACGCCGAACAGCTGGCGGGCAGGGCGCAGGTGGTGGTGCTGGACGCGAACTCGCGCAGGCAGCTCTTCCCCAATAAAGTCAACGTGGTAGGCGAAGTGATCCTGGTCGGCAACATGCCTGCCACGGTCATCGGCGTGGCGGAAGAGAAGCAGTCGATGTTTGGCAGCAGCAAGATCCTGCGCGTCTGGCTGCCCTACACCACCATCTCCGGGCGGATTATGGGGCAGTCCTGGCTCAACTCCATCACCGTGCGCGTGAAGGAGGGCTACGACAGCGCGCTCGCCGAACAGCAGCTTGAGCGGCTGTTAACTCTGCGCCACGGGAAGAAAGATTTCTTCACCTGGAATATGGACGGCCTCTTGAAAACGGCGGAAAAGACCACACGTACTCTTCAGCTGTTCCTCACGCTGGTGGCGGTGATTTCGCTGGTCGTCGGCGGCATCGGGGTGATGAACATCATGCTGGTGTCGGTAACCGAGCGTACCCGGGAGATCGGCATCCGCATGGCGGTCGGGGCCCGCGCCAGTGACGTGCTGCAGCAGTTTTTGATTGAAGCCGTGCTGGTGTGTCTGGTCGGCGGGGCGATGGGCATTGCGCTCTCGATGATGATCGCGTTTGCACTCCAGCTCTTTTTACCCGGCTGGGAGATTGGCTTCTCGCCGGTTGCCATTATTACCGCATTTTTGTGTTCGACCTTTACCGGCATTTTGTTTGGCTGGTTGCCCGCCCGCAACGCGGCGCGGCTGGATCCGGTGGACGCGCTGGCGCGGGAATAACCCGAAAATAAAAATGCCAGCCGATCGGGCTGGCATTTTGACTGCGGGATGTACACAATAAAACAGAGAGCTATGCAACCGTCTCTGCTTCAACGGGTACGATTAGGCTTGCATGATTGCCTTTTGGTCCCTGGTGTACATCGAACCGGACGGACTGCCCGGCTTTGAGCGTTCTGTAACCATCCATCTGAATGGTGGAATAGTGAGCGAAGATATCCTCGCCGCCGCCTTCGGGGCAGATGAAGCCAAACCCTTTGGCGTTGTTGAACCACTTAACAGTACCCATTTCCATGCTTCGACATCCTTCGTAAATCTTATAAGTTAAGATGGAATGAACCGGTGGTGGAGTGGGGGCTGTTCAAAACCTCGCCATCTCACGCTTGTACAATTTAGAGAAACGAAAGAAGTCGTCAAGCGTTTGGCGCTGGAGATGGGACAATAATCAACCAAAGTTTGAAGCAGTTAACGCTATTGCAATAGTTTGTGACAGACATCGCGGATGACAGTAATAGATGATTGTTATCTAACATCTGAGGTAGATTCAAAGTGGTTATGCATAATGGGTAAGACCAACGATTGGCTGGATTTTGACCAGCTGGCGGAAGATAAAGTGCGCGACGCGCTAAAACCGCCATCTATGTATAAAGTTATGTTAATGAACGATGATTACACGCCGATGGAATTTGTTATTGACGTGCTACAAAAGTTCTTTTCTTATGATGTAGAACGTGCAACGCAACTGATGCTTACCGTTCATTATCGTGGCAAAGCTATCTGCGGCATCTTCACAGCCGAAGTGGCGGAAACCAAAGTAGCGATGGTGAACGACTATGCGAGGGAGAACGAGCATCCGTTGCTGTGTACGCTGGAAAAGGCCTGATAAGGCATAAAATTGGGGGAGGTGCCTATGCTCAATCAAGAACTGGAACTCAGTTTAAACATGGCTTTCGCCAGAGCGCGTGAGCACCGACATGAGTTTATGACCGTCGAGCATTTACTGCTCGCACTGCTTAGCAACCCATCTGCCCGCGAAGCGCTGGAAGCCTGCTCCGTGGATCTGGTGGCGCTACGTCAGGAACTCGAAGCCTTCATCGAACAAACCACACCGGTGCTGCCAGCCAGTGAAGAAGAGCGCGACACGCAGCCGACGCTCAGCTTCCAGCGCGTGCTGCAGCGCGCGGTTTTCCACGTCCAGTCTTCCGGACGTAGCGAAGTGACTGGCGCAAACGTCTTAGTCGCCATCTTCAGCGAGCAGGAGTCACAGGCTGCCTACCTGCTGCGCAAACATGAAGTCAGCCGCCTCGACGTGGTTAACTTTATTTCTCACGGAACGCGCAAAGACGAGCCTAACCAGGCATCGGATTCCAGCAATCAGGTCAATAACAATGAAGAGCAAGCAGGCGGGGAGGATCGTATGGAAAACTTCACCACCAACCTTAACCAGCTTGCTCGCGTTGGCGGTATCGACCCGCTGATTGGTCGCGATAAAGAGCTGGAGCGCGCGATCCAGGTGCTGTGCCGTCGCCGCAAGAACAACCCGCTGCTGGTGGGGGAATCAGGCGTGGGTAAAACCGCGATTGCCGAAGGGCTTGCCTGGCGCATTGTGCAGGGCGACGTGCCGGAAGTGATTGCCGACTGCACCATCTACTCGCTGGATATCGGCTCGCTGCTGGCGGGCACCAAATACCGCGGTGATTTTGAAAAACGCTTCAAGGCACTGTTAAAACAGCTGGAGCAGGACACCAACAGCATCCTGTTTATCGATGAGATCCACACCATCATCGGCGCAGGTGCGGCCTCCGGTGGCCAGGTGGATGCGGCTAACCTGATCAAACCGCTGCTCTCCAGCGGCAAGATCCGCGTGATTGGCTCCACGACCTACCAGGAGTTCAGCAACATCTTTGAGAAAGACCGTGCGCTGGCGCGCCGCTTCCAGAAAATTGACGTGACCGAACCGTCCGTCGAGGAAACGGTGCAGATCATCAACGGCCTGAAGCCGAAGTACGAAGCGCACCACGACGTGCGTTACACCGCGAAAGCGGTCCGTGCGGCGGTGGAGCTGGCGGTGAAATACATCAACGATCGTCATCTGCCGGATAAGGCGATTGACGTGATTGACGAGGCAGGTGCGCGTGCGCGTCTGATGCCGGCCAGCAAGCGTAAGAAAACCGTTAACGTGGCGGATATTGAGTCCGTGGTGGCCCGCATCGCGCGTATCCCTGAGAAGAGCGTCTCTCAGAGCGACCGCGACACGCTGCGCACCCTCGGCAATCGCCTGAAAATGCTGGTCTTTGGTCAGGATAAAGCCATCGAGGCCTTAACCGAAGCGATCAAAATGGCCCGTGCCGGACTGGGGCATGACCACAAGCCTGTCGGTTCCTTCCTGTTCGCTGGCCCGACCGGCGTGGGGAAAACCGAGGTGACGGTTCAGCTCTCCAAAGCGCTGGGCATTGAGCTGCTGCGCTTTGACATGTCCGAGTATATGGAGCGTCACACCGTCAGCCGTTTGATTGGTGCACCTCCGGGCTACGTGGGCTTTGACCAGGGCGGCCTGCTCACCGACGCGGTGATCAAGCATCCGCACGCGGTCCTGCTGCTCGATGAAATCGAGAAGGCGCACCCGGACGTGTTCAACATCCTGCTGCAGGTGATGGACAACGGGACGCTGACTGACAACAACGGGCGCAAGGCGGACTTCCGCAACGTGGTGCTGGTGATGACCACCAACGCCGGTGTACGTGAAACCGAGCGTAAATCCATCGGCCTGATCCACCAGGATAACAGCACCGATGCGATGGAGGAGATCAAGAAGATCTTCACGCCGGAGTTCCGTAACCGTCTGGACAACATTATCTGGTTCGATCACCTGTCTACCGAGGTGATCCATCAGGTGGTGGACAAGTTCATCGTCGAGCTGCAGGTTCAGCTGGATCAGAAAGGCGTGTCGCTGGAAGTGAGCCAGGAGGCCCGCAACTGGCTGGCCGAGAAAGGCTACGACCGTGCGATGGGTGCCCGTCCGATGGCGCGTGTGATTCAGGACAACCTGAAGAAACCGCTGGCGAACGAGCTGCTGTTTGGCTCGCTGGTGGACGGCGGCCAGGTGACCGTGGCGCTGGACCAGGCGAAGAACGAACTGACGTACGATTTCCAGAGTGCGGCGAAGCACAAGCCGGAAGCGGCTCACTGAGTTGTAAGATAAAAGCAAAACGGCAACTTCGGTTGCCGTTTTTTTTGTTTTCTCCCTCTCCCCGTGGGAGAGGACTGGGGTGAGGGCAACAGGCCGCAGAGGAATTTTGCGAGGCGCTTTCCAGTTTCTTTCGAAGTCAGTTGCTGGATAAATACACAGTAATAAAATGGCGGCGCACCTGCAAAATCAGGTGCCGGGATTGGCGTCCTGAAAGTGTGCACAAACAATCTTACGTGCATAAAGGATCACATATGACTGATATTAATAATTTCGCCCAACTTTACAGCGAACTCTCCCTCAACCCCGATCTCCCCACCCTCGCCGAGCGCTGCAAACTGCTCACCGAAATCCTCCTCGACTGCAAATCACTCCCTCAAACGCAGCCCGTATGCCGTTGCCTGGGGGCTTATCTGGAAGAGGTGAAAACCGGCCTCACGGAATCCATGCGTGATTTTCAGATACTGGAATTTGAGGAAGAAGCGGCACAGCCGCGACAAAAAGAGTGGCTGCTGGAAGATACAGAAACGAAATGTGACTACTGCCGGGCGTTAAACCACGTGCTGCTGGTGTCGCATTTTGACCGCAATATGCTGCCGCATCTTACGGGATTACTTCACGACATGGCGCATTCTATGGCAGGAGATTTAATCGCTCCTGTACAACCATGGATGACAATACATCTTCCGACGCAGCAACACTAAAGCCATAAATAAAAAAGGCCGGGATAATCCCGACCTTTTAAATATTCATCTGCCATTACAGGCGAAAACAATTAGCGACTACGGAAGACAATGCGGCCTTTGCTCAGGTCGTACGGGGTCAGTTCAACAGTCACTTTGTCGCCCGTCAAAATGCGGATGTAGTTTTTGCGCATTTTACCGGAGATGTGCGCAGTTACCACGTGACCGTTTTCCAGCTCTACGCGAAACATGGTATTAGGTAACGTATCAAGTACGGTACCCTGCATTTCAATATTGTCTTCTTTGGCCATCTAATCCTCTGGGGTATCACTACCAAGTTTTGAACCGGCAAGATAATGCCGAAATTCATCAATTAAGTAAAGAATTGCGCGATTAAAACGCAGCAAAACAGTTTCGGCGCATTGCCCAAGCGTCACGGTACAACCGTACAGGAAGCGCATTCGTAAAGGGGAGACGACAGGATAAACGTCAGGACGTTATCTGAAGCGAGGGTCCCAAACGGCGGCGGGGCAACAGGCAGAAGCTACTCTGCGGCGTAATTATAACACCCTCACAAAAAATATGCGGAAAACATTTAGGCATTGGGCATAAAGAGCGTTCTCGGTATCCAGAAGTCGCGCGGGAGCTTCTCCTGACGGCTGGCATCCAGCTGTTCGATGTACTGGCGTCGCGGAATTTCAACAGCACCCAGGGAGGCCGTGTGCTCGTTGAGCACCTGACAATCGATCAGGCGTCCGCCGCGCTGGGCAAACGCCTCGCAGAAGACCAGCAGTGCAGTTTTCGAGGCGTTAACAGCACGAGAGAACATCGACTCACCGCAGAACAGCGTCCCCTGCGCCACGCCGTACATGCCGCCAACGAGTGCTCCGCCTTCCCACACCTCGATGGAGTGGGCGTAGCCAAGCTCATGGAGCTGGTGGTAGGCGGTAATAATATCGCGGGTTATCCATGTCCCTTCATAACGGTCTTCAGCACAGCCTTCAATGACCTGACCAAAGGCGTGGTTGAGGGTGACGCGGTAAGGTGATTTCGCATGGAAACGCTTCATGCTGCGGCTCACGTGAAACTGCCCTGGCCACAGCACGGCACGCGGATCGGGAGACCACCATAAAATCGGATCGCCGGGGGAAAACCAGGGGAATATACCGCGCTGGTACGCCATTAATAGTCGAGCGGGACTGAGGTCACCGCCAAGGGCCAGCAGCCCGTTGGGCTCACGCAGCGCCCCTTCCGGAGAAGGGAACGCGATGTTATGACGAGAAAGCTGGACCAGGCGCATGACAGCAAAACTCCAGTACGCGAGTGAGGACGCTACAAATATAGTCTACAGACGCTGTTTAAACTGGTAGTAGCGACCCTGTTTCGCCAACAGCTCTGCGTGACTACCTTGCTCAATAATGTGTCCGTTGTCCATCACAATTATCCGATCAAAACTCGCCAGTCCGCGCAGGCGGTGCGTGACCATCAGCACGGTTTTGCCGGTCATAACATTCGCCAGTAAATCAAGGATTTGACTCTCGGTTGTGGCGTCCAGCCCTTCGGTGGGCTCGTCGAGCAGCATCAGCGGCGCATCGTGCAGCAGCGCGCGCGCAATGGCCAGACGGCGCAGTTCACCGCCGGAGAGCTGGCGGCCGCCTTCGCCCAGCCAGCTGTTCAACCCCTCGTCCTCAAGCAGCTTTTGCAGTCCGACCTGCTCCAGCACGGCGCGAAGCGCATCATCAGACGCCTCTGGCGCGGCCAGCAGCAGGTTATCACGCAGCGTGGCGCTAAACAGATGCACGCGCTGCGGAACGACGCTCACGGCCTTGCGCAGGGCCTGCTCGCTGAAATCAGTCAGCAACGTATTATTAAAACGGATCTGACCGCGCTGCGGATCCCAGGCGCGGGTCAGCAACTGCAGCAGCGTCGATTTACCGCAGCCGGTACGGCCGAGGATCGCAATTCGCTGTCCTGCCTTAACAGAAAGGTTGATACCTTCCAGCGCGTTCTGCGCCTGTTTGTCGTAGGCGAAGGTGACATCTTCAAGCGTTAGCGCAACCTGCTCTGGAACAGCGGTTTGCCCGGCACTGAACGTAACTTCAGGCTCCTGCTCCGCAATCTGGGTGATGCGCAGGGCAGAGGCGATGACCTGACCCAGATGCTGGAAGGCGCCCGTCACCGGGGCCAGCGCTTCAAACGCCGCCAGCGCGCAGAAGACGAAAAGGGCAATAAGCGGACCCGGCTGTGAATTTCCCCCGACATCGCCGGAGGCCAGCCACAGCATGGCAATCACCGCCACGCCGCCGATTAACATCATCAGTGCCTGAGAGAAGGCCGTCAGCTCCGACTGGCGGCGCTGGGCCTCATGCCAGTTCAGCTCCGTACTTTCCATCCGCGCGCGGTAGCGCTTGCTGGCACCAAAAATGGTCAGCTCAGCCTGCCCCTGAAGCCAGGAGGTTAGCTGCTGGCGGTAGTCTCCGCGCAAACGCGTCAGGTTTTCCCCGGTGGATTTCCCGGCGCGGTAAAACAGCGGCGGCAGAATGATGAGCGTCAGCAGCATGATCCCGCCCAGCGTCAGCGCAACGGGAACATCCAGAACAGACAGCCCCAGCGTGACAACCACAATCACCACAAATGCGCCCACGATCGGGGAGATCACGCGCAGGTACAGGTGATCCAGCGTGTCGACATCCGCAACGACACGGTTGAGTAGCTCACCCTGACGAAAACGCGCCAGCCCGGCAGGGGAGAGGGGCAGCAGCTTGCTGAAAGTGTAGATGCGCAGGTGCTGCAGCACGCGGAAAGTGGCGTCGTGGCTGACCAGCCGTTCGAAATAGCGTCCGGCAGTACGGGTGATGGCGGTACCGCGAACCCCGGCAGCCGGAAGCATATAGTTGAAGCTGTATAATCCGGCGAACCCTGCGACGGCTGAGGCCGACAGGAACCAGCCGGAAAGCGTGAGCAGTCCGATGCTGGCGAGCAGCGTGACAATGGCCAGCACAATCCCCAGCGTCAGCATCCATTTGTGGCGTTTATAGAGCGCAAGATAAGGCAGCAGAGCACGCATCAGATGTCCTCCTGACGGTTCGCCAGCAGGGCGGCAAACGGTCCCTGCGCGGCAACGAGAGAGGCGTAATCGCCTTGCTCAACAATACGGCCGTTCTCCATGACCCAGATCTGGTCCCAGTCGGCAATGCCTTCCAGCTGATGGGTGACCATCAGGGTGGTTTGCTGCCGGGAGGCGGCGTTCAGGGCTTCCATTACGCGCTGCTCGCTGTGGGCATCCAGGCTGGCGGCGGGTTCATCCAGCAGCATCAGCTGGCAAGGATTCAACAACGCGCGGGCAACGGCCACACGCTGCGCCTGTCCGACCGACAGCCCGGCGGACTGGTCACCGACCACGGTATCTACCCCTTGCGGGAGCAGCGGCAGAAACTCGCTGACCCAGGCGCGGTCGAGAACCGATTGCAGTTCATCTTCACGCGCATCCGGGCGCGCCAGAAGCACATTTTCACGCAGCGTAGAGGCGGGAAGCTGTGGGTTTTGGCCCACCCAACTGAGCTGTTTACGCCAGGCGTCAGGATCGAGGTTGCGCAGTTCGGTTCTGTTGATCCGCAGTGAACCCGTATAGGCCATAAATCCGGATAGCGCATTCAGCAGAGAACTTTTCCCGGAACCGCTGGTGCCGACGAGCACCACGCGTTGTCCGGCAGGTAAGGTAAAGTTCAGCGGACCCGCAAGCACTTTGCCTTCGGGTGACAGAATGGAAAAGTCCTGTGCTTCGATGGTCACGGGCTCTTTAGCATTCAGCGTAACGTCACCGCGCTCCGGGTTTGCCAGCGGCGTTTCCAGGAACGTTTTCAGGCTATCGGCTGCGCCAACCGCCTGGGCTTTGGCGTGATAGAAGGTCCCCAGATCGCGAAGCGGCTGGAAAAACTCCGGGGCCAGGATCAGCGCCAGGAACCCGGCAGAAAGGGTCACCGCCGTGCCGTAATGGCCAAAATCCAGCGCGCCGAGGTAGGAGAAACCGAAGTAGACCGCCACGAGGGCAATCGACAGAGAGGTAAAGAATTCCAGTACGCCGGAAGACAAGAAGGCGAGGCGTAACACTTCCATGGTGCGCTGACGGAAGTCCTGTGACGCCTGGCGAATGTTTTCGGTTTCCGCTTCACCACGGCCAAAAATGCGTAACGTCTCCATGCCGCGCAGACGATCGAGGAAATGGCCGCTCAGGCGACCCAGTGCCAGGAAGTTACGGCGGTTGGCATCCGCTGCCCCCATGCCGACCAGCGCCATAAACAGCGGGATCAGCGGGGCGGTGCCCATCAGAATCAACGCAGCCATCCAGTTCACCGGGAAGATGGCGATCACGATCAGCAGCGGAACGAAGACGGCAAGGGCCATCTGCGGCAGATAGCGCGCATAGTAGTCGTGCATATCGTCAATCTGCTCAAGGATCAGCGTCGCCCAGCTACCGGCTGGTTTACCCTGGATCCACGCGGGCCCGGCTTCCTGAAGCCTGTCGAGCACCTGACGACGGATCTCGTAGCGGATGTGCTGTCCGGCGTGAAAACCGACGCGCTCACGCAGCCACACCACCCAGGCGCGCAGGATAAAAATCAGGATCAGGACAATAAAGGGCAGCAGGAGCGCTTCGCGTGGAATGTTCTCCATGATCATGTGATTAAGAATGCGGGCCAGCAGCCATGCCTGGGCAACAATCAACAGGCCGCTAACGAACCCCAGGAGACGGGAGATCGTAAGCCAGCGGCGGGAAATAACGCTTTGCTGTTTCAGCCAGCGTGTTAACTCTTGTTGACGGGTTTTTTCCATTGCGTACTTTGCAGGTGACGTTATTAGAAATTGGGCAGCGCAATGTTACAACGGGGAGACAATAAAGGCGACTTATCGCCGCCTTTATTTACGTTTGTTACTGACTTGTAAAGATTATTTACCTTGTTCAGCCAGTCCATCGAGGTAGCGTTCAGCGTCCAGCGCGGCCATACAGCCGGTGCCCGCAGAGGTGATCGCCTGACGGTAAATATGGTCCATCACGTCGCCGGCCGCGAACACGCCCGGGATGCTGGTCTGGGTCGCGTTACCGTGAATGCCGGACTGCACTTTGATGTAGCCATTTTCCAGCTCCAGCTGACCGTCGAAGATCGCGGTGTTCGGGCTGTGACCGATCGCCACAAACAGACCCGCCACTTCCAGCGTTTCGACGTTATCGGTGTTCTGGGTATCACGGATACGCAGACCGGCAACGCCCATCTGGTCGCCCGTCACCTCTTCCAGGGTACGGTTGGTGTGCAGCACGATGTTGCCGCTTGCCACTTTATCCATCAGACGTTTGATCAGGATCTTCTCCGCGCGGAAGGTGTCGCGACGGTGGATCAGATGCACCTCAGAGGCAATGTTCGCCAGGTAGAGCGCTTCTTCCACGGCGGTGTTGCCGCCGCCGATGACCGCGACTTTCTGATTGCGGTAGAAGAAACCGTCGCAGGTTGCGCAGGCAGAAACGCCGCGGCCTTTGAACGCTTCTTCGGATGGCAGACCGAGGTAACGGGCAGAGGCGCCGGTGGCGATGATCAGCGCGTCACAGGTGTATTCGCCGCTGTCGCCCGTCAGGCGGAACGGACGGTTCTGCAGATCGACCTTATTGATGTGATCGAACAAAATTTCGGTTTCGAATTTAGCAGCATGCTCGTGCATACGCTCCATCAGCAGCGGCCCGGTCAGGTCATTCGGGTCGCCTGGCCAGTTTTCCACTTCGGTGGTGGTGGTCAGCTGACCGCCTTTTTCCATGCCGGTGATGAGTACCGGGTGCAGGTTAGCGCGTGCAGCATAGACCGCCGCGGTATATCCCGCAGGTCCAGAACCAAGGATTAGCAGCTTACTGTGTTTGGCCGTGCCCATGAGATCCCCATTGTTGTTGGCAGACATTTGGCTGGATTGTAGGGAATTTGTTGTCGTAAAAAAAGAGCGCAGCAATTTTGATATCAATCTGTGTAATAGCCACGGACGATGAATAGCGCGCGATAACATCACGCTTTCTCCTGAAAACCGGTCGTTTGTAAGGCAATAAAATGAGGATTAATACCCTGCCGCAATGAATATCCGGCATGTTGTACTAAAAAACGATGTTTTGCTTTGACAATCCCCTGCGCTTTTGCGAAAACATTCAAGGAAGAAGAAAAAACCGTGTTAACCGTATGCCGCATAGGCATGCACGTAAATGCCATTTTTACCGGGTCAGTGAAATCTACGCATGGCGTGGACAGACGCCATACGTGATGTCGGTGACTGCCTTCGGGCAACGGTCTTCTTACCAACAGAACCCGAATCCGCATCGCGTCTAATACATAATCAGGCGATGTGATGACTAACGGGTACAGGCTCTGAACAGTGATGTGCACAGGGTCCAGGCAGGAGTAGGGAAGGAATACAGAGAGACAATAATAATGGTAGATAGCAAGAAGCGCCCTGGCAAAGATCTCGACCGTATCGATCGTAACATTCTTAATGAATTGCAAAAGGATGGGCGTATTTCCAACGTCGAGCTTTCAAAACGTGTGGGACTTTCCCCGACGCCGTGCCTTGAGCGTGTGCGCCGACTGGAAAGACAGGGTTTCATTCAGGGCTATACTGCTCTGCTGAACCCGCATTATCTGGATGCCTCACTTCTGGTATTTGTTGAGATTACTCTGAATCGTGGTGCGCCGGATGTGTTTGAGCAATTTAACGCCGCTGTACAGAAACTTGAAGAAATTCAAGAGTGTCACCTGGTATCCGGTGATTTCGACTACCTGTTGAAAACCCGTGTGCCTGATATGTCCGCCTACCGTAAGCTGCTGGGTGAAACCCTGCTGCGTCTGCCAGGCGTGAACGACACCCGTACCTATGTGGTGATGGAAGAGGTCAAACAGAGCAATCGTCTGGTTATTAAGACGCGCTAACACGGAACAGGTGCAAAATCAGCGTAGTTTGATTACACTCCTGTTAATCCATACAGCAACAGTGCCGGGGAGTCCCGGCACTGTTGTCCGTTTTAGCAAACAGGCAGGATATGCCTGATACCTGGAGAGCCTTTCTTGAGCCAGGAATACACTGAAGACAAAGAAGTCACACTATCGAAGCTAAGCAGCGGACGTCGTCTCCTCGAGGCTTTGCTGATTGTTATTGCCCTTTTTGCCGTCTGGCTGATGGCAGCCTTACTCAGTTTCAACCCCTCGGATCCCAGCTGGTCACAAACTGCATGGCATGAGCCTATCCATAATTTAGGCGGTGTCCCCGGTGCCTGGCTTGCGGACACGCTGTTTTTCATTTTCGGTGTGATGGCCTATACCCTTCCCGTCATTATCATTGGCGGATGCTGGTTTGCCTGGCGTCATCGTCAGAACGATGATTACATCGACTATTTCGCCGTGTCGCTGCGCCTGATTGGCGCGTTGGCGCTGATCCTCACCTCGTGCGGGCTGGCAGCGATTAATGCGGATGATATCTGGTACTTCGCCTCGGGCGGGGTGATCGGCAGTTTGTTGAGCTCTGCACTACAGCCGATGCTGCACAGCAGCGGCGGCACGCTCGCATTGCTCTGCATCTGGGCGGCCGGGCTGACGTTGTTTACCGGCTGGTCCTGGGTGAGCATTGCCGAGAAAATCGGCAGTTTTATCCTCACCATTCTGACCTTCGCCAGCAACCGTACCCGTCGTGACGATACGTGGGTTGATGAAGACGAGTACGAAGAGGAAGAGGAAGATGACGCGCCTGTGCAGCGTCGCGAGTCTCGTCGTGCGCGTATCCTGCGCGGCGCGCTGGCGCGTCGTCAGCGTGTTGCTGAGAAATTTGCCAACCCGCTTGGCCGTAAAACCGATGCGGCGCTCTTCTCCGGTAAACGCATGGATGAAGACGAGCAGGTGGCGTATCGTGCGGCGGGTGTCGCCGTCGATCCTGACGATGTGCTCTTCTCCGGCAGCCGGGCCATGCCGGGTGACTTCGACGAATACGATCCGCTGTTAAATGGCCACTCGGTTACCGAGCCGGTTGCGGCAGCAGCCGCCGCGACGACCGCTGCGCAGGCGTATGCCGCGCCGGTCGACGCTGTGATGCCATCCGCGCCGGTTTCGCCGCCGGAATCCGTTATTCAGCAGCCGCAGGTTGACTGGCAGACTGCGCCCGGTGTTCACACGCCGGAGCCCGTTATCGCACCTGGACCTGAAAGCTATGTCCCTGTGCAGCAGGAGCAGTGGCAACAGCCTTATCAGCCGCCGCAGCCTGCGTGTGAACCGCAAAATTACCCGTACGATGAACAGCTGGTGGCCCAACCTTATCAGGAGTATGTGCCTGATAAGGTTGAACCTGTGCAGCCTTATATTGAGCCGCAGCCTGAACCTGAAATCGTGGAAGAGGTGAAGCCCGCCCGTCCACCGCTGTACTATTTCGAAGAAGTCGAAGAGCGACGTGCGCGTGAACGCGAGCAGCTGGCTGCCTGGTACCAGCCGGTGCCTGAACCGGTGCAGGAGCCGGTGACGAAAGCGCCTTCTGTTTCCGTTCCACCGATCGACCCGACGCCTGCAGTCGCACCGGTAGCGGAAAGTGTGAAGCAGGCTACTGCGGCCGCTGCCGCGGCTGCACCTGTCTTTAGTCTGGCAACAGGGGGCGCGCCACGCCCTCAGGTGAAGGAGGGGATTGGTCCGCAACTGCCTCGCCCTAACCGCGTTCGCGTTCCAACCCGCCGAGAGCTTGCCTCTTATGGTATCAAGCTGCCTTCCCAGCGTATGGCTGAAGAGAAAGCGCGCGAGCCTGACTACGAAGATGACGCCGATGAAATGCAGCAGGACGAGCTGGCCCGCCAGTTCGCTGCGCAGCAGAATCAGCGCTACGGTGAAGAATACCAGCACGATGAACCGATGCTGGAAGATGAAGAGGACGCGGCAGAAGCAGAACTGGCGCGCCAGTTTGCCGCCACCCAGCAGCAGCGCTATTCCGGTGAGCAACCGGCGGGTGCAAACCCGTTCTCGCTGTCTGATTTTGAATTTTCGCCGATGAAGGATCTGGTGGATGATGGCCCGAGCGAGCCTTTATTTACCCCGAGCGTGATGCCGGAAGCAGAGCCTGTGCGCCAGCAGCCAACACCACAGACATACTCGCAGCCTCAACAACCAGTTCAGCAGCCGTATGCGCAACCGCAGCAGGCACCACAGCCGCCGCAGTTCCAGCAGCCTGCGCCTCAGCCGCAGGAGAGCCTGATTCACCCGCTGCTGATGCGTAACGGTGACAGCCGTCCGCTGCAGCGTCCAAGCACGCCGCTGCCGTCTCTGGATCTGTTAACGCCGCCGCCGTCAGAAGTGGAACCGGTCGATACCTTCGCGCTCGAACAAATGGCGCGTCTGGTCGAAGCCCGTCTGGCTGACTTCCGCATCAAGGCGGACGTGGTGAACTACTCGCCGGGTCCTGTTATCACCCGTTTTGAACTGAACCTGGCGCCAGGCGTTAAAGCCGCGCGCATTTCCAACCTGTCCCGCGACCTGGCGCGTTCTCTGTCGACCGTGGCGGTACGTGTGGTGGAAGTGATTCCGGGCAAACCTTACGTTGGCCTTGAACTGCCGAACAAGAAACGTCAGACCGTCTACCTGCGTGAAGTGCTGGATAACACCAAATTCCGCGATAACCCATCCCCGCTGACCGTGGTGCTGGGTAAAGATATCGCGGGCGATCCGGTGGTGGCAGATCTCGCCAAAATGCCTCACCTGCTGGTCGCGGGTACTACCGGTTCCGGTAAGTCTGTCGGTGTGAACGCCATGATCCTCAGTATGCTGTATAAAGCGCAGCCGGAAGATGTGCGTTTCATCATGATCGACCCGAAAATGCTCGAACTGTCGGTCTACGAAGGCATCCCGCATCTGCTGACCGAAGTTGTGACCGATATGAAAGATGCCGCCAACGCCCTGCGCTGGAGCGTCAATGAGATGGAACGCCGCTACAAGCTGATGTCTGCGCTGGGCGTGCGTAACCTGGCCGGTTATAACGAGAAAATCGCCCAGGCGGTGCGCATGGGACGTCCGATTCCGGATCCTTACTGGAAACCGGGTGACAGCATGGATGCCCAGCATCCGGTGCTGGAAAAACTGCCTTATATCGTCGTGCTGGTCGATGAATTCGCTGACCTGATGATGACCGTCGGTAAGAAAGTGGAAGAGTTGATTGCCCGTCTGGCGCAGAAAGCGCGTGCGGCCGGTATTCACCTTGTGCTGGCGACCCAGCGTCCTTCTGTGGACGTTATTACCGGCCTTATCAAAGCGAACATTCCGACGCGTATCGCCTTTACCGTATCAAGTAAAATTGACTCCCGTACCATTCTTGACCAGGGCGGCGCAGAGTCGCTGCTGGGTATGGGTGACATGCTCTATTCCGGCCCGAACTCCACCTCTCCGGTGCGTGTCCACGGTGCGTTCGTCCGCGATGAGGAAGTTCACGCCGTCGTGCAGGACTGGAAAGCGCGCGGTCGTCCACAATATGTTGACGGGATCACCAGCGATACGGAAAGCGAAGGCGGCGGCGGTGGCTTCGACGGCGGCGAAGAGCTGGATCCGTTATTCGATCAGGCGGTTAGCTTCGTTACCGAAAAACGCAAAGCGTCCATCTCTGGGGTGCAGCGTCAGTTCCGCATCGGCTATAACCGCGCGGCGCGTATCATCGAGCAGATGGAAGCGCAGGGCATTGTGAGCGAGCAGGGGCATAACGGTAACCGCGAGGTGCTGGCACCGCCGCCGTTTGATTAACCTTCAGCGATTGCAAAGAAGGGTAAATCAGCCAAAATTAAGCATTTTCTTCTGTCGCCTGCCTTCGGGCAGGTCCAGAATAGAAGACGGAAACCCCATATCGGGAAGACGTATTTTAAGGAATAACAATGAAAAAAATCGCCATCGCCTGTGCATTACTCACCAGTTTTGTCGCCAGCGGCGTCTGGGCTGATGCAGCCAGCGACCTTAAAAGCCGACTGGATAAAGTAAGCAGCTTCCACGCCAGCTTCACGCAAAAAGTGACTGACGGCAGCGGCAACGCGGTGCAGGAAGGCCAGGGAGATTTGTGGGTAAAACGCCCGAATCTGTTCAACTGGCACATGACCCAGCCGGATGAGAGCATCCTGGTATCTGACGGCAAAACCTTATGGTTCTTCAACCCGTTCGTTGAGCAGGCTACGGCGACCTGGCTGAAGGATGCCACCAGCAATACGCCGTTTATGCTGATTGCCCGTAACCAGGCCAGCGACTGGCAGCAGTACAATATTAAACAGACGGGTGACGAGTTTGTCCTGACGCCGAAAGGCAGCAACGGCAACTTGAAACAGTTCACCATTAACGTAAGCACCAACGGTACCATTAATCAGTTCGGCGCGGTTGAGCAGGACGATCAGCGCAGCAGCTACCAGCTTAAATCTCAGCAGAACGGCGCCGTTGATGCATCGAAATTCACCTTTACCCCGCCGAAGGGCGTAACGGTGGACGACCAACGCAATAAGTAAGAGGCGTGAGTGGGCAATCTGTCGCTCGATTTTTCAGATAACGCGTTTCAACCTCTGGCCGCTCGCATGCGGCCAGAAAATTTAGCGCAGTACATCGGCCAGCAGCACCTGCTGGCTGCCGGTAAGCCATTGCCGCGCGCCATTGAGGCCGGGCATCTTCACTCCATGATCCTCTGGGGGCCCCCTGGCACCGGCAAGACCACGCTTGCAGAAGTGATCGCCCGTTATGCCAACGCGGACGTTGAACGCATCTCGGCGGTCACCTCCGGCGTGAAAGAGATCCGCGAAGCGATCGAGCGTGCGCGGCAGAACCGCAATGCCGGGCGGCGCACCATCCTCTTCGTGGACGAAGTCCACCGCTTCAACAAGAGCCAGCAGGATGCCTTCCTGCCGCATATTGAAGACGGCACGATCTTCTTCATCGGCGCGACCACCGAAAACCCGTCGTTTGAGCTGAACTCGGCGCTGCTTTCCCGCGCGCGCGTTTACCTGCTCAAATCGCTGACGACCGAGGATATCGAAAAGGTTCTTACTCAGGCGATGGACGACAAAGCGCGGGGCTACGGCGGGCAGGATATCGTTCTGCCTGACGACACGCGTCGTGCGATTGCCGAGCTGGTCAACGGCGATGCGCGTCGGGCGCTGAATACGCTGGAAATGATGGCCGATATGGCCGAAGTTGACGATGCCGGGAAGCGGGTGCTGAAGCAGGAACTGCTCACCGAAATTGCCGGGGAGCGCAGCGCACGTTTCGATAACAAAGGCGACCGTTTTTACGACCTGATCTCGGCGCTGCATAAGTCCGTGCGCGGCAGCGCGCCGGATGCGGCGCTTTACTGGTACGCGCGCATTATCACTGCGGGCGGCGATCCGTTATACGTCGCGCGTCGCTGCCTGGCGATTGCATCAGAAGATGTCGGCAATGCCGATCCTCGCGCCATGCAGGTCGCGCTGTCGGCCTGGGACTGCTTCACCCGCGTTGGACCCGCGGAAGGCGAACGTGCCATAGCGCAGGCGATTGTCTATCTGGCCTGCGCGCCGAAAAGCAATGCGGTTTATACCGCCTTCAAAGCGGCGATGTCCGACGCGCGCGAACGCCCGGACTACGATGTGCCGGTTCATCTGCGTAACGCGCCGACCAAGCTGATGAAAGAGATGGGTTACGGGCAGGAGTATCGCTACGCTCACGACGAACCCAATGCCTACGCTGCCGGGGAGGAATATTTCCCGCAGGAGATGGCACAAACGCGCTATTATCACCCCACAAACAGAGGTCTTGAAGGCAAGATTGGTGAAAAGCTCACCTGGCTCGCCGGACAGGATCAAAATAGCCCTATAAAACGCTACCGTTAGTTCAATCGTTGCGGTAATGTTGGCAATGTATCCTTGTGGCCGCAGGCTGTGGTCACATTTTCCTATTTTAATTCGATAAGCACAGGATAAGCATGCTCGATCCCAATCTGCTGCGTAATGAGCCAGACGCAGTCGCTGAAAAACTGGCACGCCGGGGCTTTAAGCTGGATGTAGATAAGCTGCGCGCTCTTGAAGAGCGTCGTAAAGTTCTGCAGGTACAAACTGAAAATCTGCAGGCAGAGCGTAACTCTCGATCGAAATCCATCGGCCAGGCGAAAGCGCGCGGGGAAGATATTGAGCCATTACGCCTGGAAGTGAACAAACTGGGTGAAGAACTGGATCAGGCGAAAGCTGAGCTGGACGTTCTTCAGGCCGAGATTCGTGATATTGCCCTGGCTATCCCGAATATTCCTGACGACAGCGTGCCTGTCGGCAAAGATGAAAACGACAACGTTGAAGTGAAACGCTGGGGCACGCCTCGTGAGTTTGACTTCGAGGTGCGCGATCACGTGACGCTGGGCGAAATGCACGCGGGCCTGGACTTTGCGGCAGCGGTTAAGCTGACCGGCTCTCGCTTCGTGGTGATGAAAGGCCAGATTGCCCATCTGCACCGTGCGCTGGCGCAGTTCATGCTGGATCTGCACACCGAGCAGCATGGCTACAGCGAAACCTACGTACCGTATCTGGTTAACCACGATACGCTGTACGGTACGGGCCAGCTGCCGAAATTTGCCGGCGATCTGTTCCATACCCGTCCGCTGGACGAAGAAGCAGACAGCAGCAACTACGCGCTGATCCCAACCGCTGAAGTGCCGCTGACTAACCTCGTGCGTGATGAGATCATTGACGAAGACGACCTGCCAATCAAACTGACGGCGCACTCTCCGTGCTTCCGTTCTGAAGCCGGTTCTTACGGTCGCGACACGCGTGGTCTGATCCGTATGCACCAGTTCGACAAGGTTGAGATGGTGCAGATCGTCCGTCCTGAAGAATCCATGGACGCGCTGGAAGAGATGACCGGCCACGCTGAGAAAGTGCTGGAGCTGCTGGGTCTGCCGTACCGTCGTATGGCGCTGTGTACCGGTGATATGGGCTTTGGCGCCTGCAAAACCTTCGACCTGGAAGTGTGGGTGCCTGCGCAGAACACCTACCGTGAAATCTCCTCCTGCTCTAACGTCTGGGATTTCCAGGCGCGCCGCATGCAGGCTCGCTGCCGCAGCAAATCTGACAAGAAAACCCGTCTGGTGCATACCCTGAACGGTTCTGGTCTGGCTGTAGGCCGTACGCTGGTTGCCGTGCTGGAAAACTACCAGCAGGCAGATGGTCGTATTGAGATCCCTGAAGTGCTGCGTCCATACATGAAAGGCCAGCAGTACATCGGCTAATATTTGTCTTAAAACAAAAAAGCGCCTCAGGGCGCTTTTTTTATGCCTTTGATTTGATACGAAGCAATAACCTCTCCCTCTAAAGTAGTAATACTCCTCCGAATGAAAGTCAGCACAAAAAGCTGATAACGAAGATATTCGTTATATATAAAACTACATAGCGGTATGCGCCGCCTCTCTTTTCTTTGTGAGCAACCAAAGTGAGTCTCTATGAAAATCAACGCGCCTGAAGCATTAATGGCTGCCGAGGTCACTCGCCGTGGGTTGATGAAAACCACGGCCATAGGTGGCCTGGCCGTAGCCAGCAGTGCCTTCACGCTCCCCTTTACCCGACTGGCGTCGGCGGCAGAGGCTCTGTCTCCGGCCACTTCGCCGGAAAAAGTGGTGTGGAGTGCCTGTACCGTCAACTGCGGTAGCCGTTGTCCGCTACGTATGCATGTGGTGGATGGTGAAATTAAATATGTCGAAACCGACAATACCGGGGACGATAACTACGAAGGGTTACATCAGGTCCGTGCCTGCCTGCGTGGTCGCTCCATGCGTCGTCGTGTCTATAATCCGGACCGCCTGAAATACCCGATGAAGCGCGTCGGTAAGCGCGGGGAAGGGAAGTTCGAGCGAATTAGCTGGGACGAAGCCTACGACATCATCGCCACCAACATGCAGCGTTTGATTAAAGAGTACGGTAACGAATCTATCTACCTGAACTACGGTACCGGGACGCTTGGCGGCACGCTGACCCGCTCCTGGCCACCGGGTAAAACGCTGGTGGCGCGCCTGATGAACTGCTGCGGCGGTTATCTCAATCACTATGGCGACTACTCCTCGGCGCAGATCGCGGCAGGGTTGAACTACACCTACGGCGGCTGGGCTGACGGCAACAGCCCGTCCGATATCGAAAACAGTAAGCTGGTCGTGCTGTTCGGTAACAACCCGGGTGAAACCCGCATGAGCGGTGGCGGAGTAACCTACTACCTCGAACAGGCTCGCGCTAAATCCAATGCCCGCATGATCATCATCGATCCGCGCTATACCGACACCGGTGCCGGACGCGAAGATGAGTGGATCCCCATTCGTCCGGGTACCGATGCGGCGCTGGTCTCCGCCCTGGCGTGGGTGATGATCACAGAGAACCTTGTTGATCAGTCTTTCCTGGATAAATACTGCGTCGGCTATGACGAGAAAACCCTGCCCGCCAGCGCGCCGGCAAACGGTCACTACAAGGCGTATATCCTCGGTCAGGGCAGCGATGGTGTAGCAAAAACACCGGAATGGGCGTCCACCATCACCGGCATCCCGCCAGAGCGTATCGTTCAGCTTGCGCGTGAGATTGGCTCAGCCAAACCGGCCTACATCAGCCAGGGCTGGGGGCCGCAGCGTCATGCGAACGGTGAAATCGCGACCCGTGCCATCTCCATGCTCTCCATTCTGACCGGCAACGTCGGCATTCACGGCGGTAACACCGGCGCGCGTGAAGGCTCATATGAAGTGCCGTTCGAACGTATGCCGACGCTGGATAACCCGGTTCAGACCAGCATCTCCATGTTTATGTGGACCGATGCGATCGAACGGGGTCCGGAAATGACCGCCCTGCGCGACGGCGTACGCGGCAAAGACAAGCTGGACGTGCCGATCAAGATGATCTGGAACTATGCCGGTAACTGTCTCATCAACCAGCATTCAGAAATCAACCGCACCCATGAAATCCTGCAGGATGACAAGAAGTG
Source organism: Enterobacter sp. DC4 (assembly GCF_000568095.1). Lineage (NCBI taxonomy): Bacteria > Pseudomonadati > Pseudomonadota > Gammaproteobacteria > Enterobacterales > Enterobacteriaceae > Enterobacter > Enterobacter sp. DC4. Next base: position 381,002 of record NZ_AZUB01000001.1, read on the forward strand.
CGAGATGATTGTAGTGATCGACTGCCACATGACCTCCTCGGCGAAATATGCCGATATCCTGCTGCCGGACTGCACCGCCTCTGAGCAGATGGATTTCGCGCTGGACGCCTCCTGCGGCAACATGTCCTATGTGATCTTTACCGACCAGGCGATTAAACCGCGCTTCGAGTGCAAAACCATCTATGAGATGACCTCTGAGCTGGCGAAACGTCTTGGCGTTGAGCAGCAGTTTACCGAGGGACGTACTCAGGAAGGGTGGATGCGTCATCTGCATGAACTCTCCCGTAAAGCGATCCCTGACCTGCCGGACTTCGATACTTTCCGCAAGCAGGGTATGTACAAACAGCGCGATCCGGAAGGGCATCACGTAGCGTATAAAGCGTTCCGTGAAGATCCTCAGGCGAATCCGCTGACCACGCCGTCGGGCAAAATCGAAATCTACTCCGAAGAGTTGGCAAAAATCGCGTCGACCTGGGAGCTGCCGGAAGGGGACGTTATCGATCCGCTGCCGATCTACACGCCAGGTTTCGAAAACTACAACGATCCGCTGACGGCGAAATTCCCGCTGCAGCTGACCGGTTTCCACTACAAAGCGCGCGTGCACTCGACCTACGGCAACGTCGACGTGCTGAAAGCCGCCTGCCGTCAGGAGATGTGGATCAACCCGATGGATGCTAAAGCACGCGGCATCAGCAATGGCGATCGCGTACGCATCTTCAACGGTCGCGGCGAGGTGCACATTGAGGCCAAAGTGACGCCGCGCATGATGCCAGGCGTGGTGGCGCTGGGGGAAGGGGCCTGGTACAGCCCTGATGCCAACCGCATCGACCAGGCGGGCAGTATTAACGTGCTGACCACGCAGCGTCCGTCGCCGCTGGCGAAGGGCAACCCATCCCACACAAACCTTGTCCAGGTTGAAAAGGTTTAAGGAGTAGCCGATGACAACCCAGTATGGATTTTTTATTGATTCCAGCCGTTGCACCGGGTGCAAAACCTGCGAGCTGGCCTGTAAAGATTACAAAGACCTGACCCCGGACGTCAGCTTCCGCCGCATCTACGAATACGCCGGAGGTGACTGGCAGGAAGATAACGGCGTCTGGCATCAGAACGTTTTTGCGTACTACCTGTCGATTGCCTGTAACCACTGTGAAGATCCTGCCTGCACGAAGGTTTGTCCGAGCGGGGCGATGCACAAGCGCGAAGATGGCTTTGTGGTGGTGGATGAAGATGTCTGTATCGGCTGCCGCTACTGCCATATGGCCTGTCCGTATGGCGCGCCACAGTACAATGCCGCTAAAGGCCATATGACCAAATGCGATGGTTGCCACACCCGCGTAGCGGATGGCAAAAAGCCGATTTGCGTCGAGTCTTGTCCGCTGCGCGCGCTGGACTTGGGTCCTATTGAAGAGCTGCGTCAAAAACATGGTCAGCTTGCCGCCGTGGCGCCGCTGCCGTCTGCGCACTTCACGAAGCCAAGTATTGTGATTAAACCTAACGCCAACAGCCGTCCTACAGGTGACACCACCGGCTACCTGGCAAATCCGAAGGAGGTGTGAGATGGGAAGTGGATGGCATGAATGGCCGCTGATGATCTTCACGGTCTTTGGTCAGTGCGTGGCGGGTGGCTTCATTGTGCTCGCGCTGGCGCTGTTGAAGGGTAATCTCAATGCTGAACAGCAGCAGCGTCTGGTGCTGAGCATGTTTGGCCTGTGGGTACTGATGGGGCTTGGCTTTATTGCTTCTACGCTGCACCTCGGTTCACCAATGCGCGCGTTCAATTCTCTGAACCGCGTGGGGGCCTCGTCTCTCAGTAATGAGATTGCCAGCGGGGCAATTTTCTTTGCCGTCGGTGGCCTGGGCTGGCTGCTGGCCGTGCTGAAGAAATTACCTGCGGGTCTGCGCAGCCTGTGGCTGATCGTGACCATGGTGCTGGGCGTGGTGTTCGTGTGGATGATGGTGCGTGTCTATAACACTATCGATACCGTTCCCACCTGGTACAGCGTCTGGACGCCGATGAGCTTCTTCCTGACGATGTTTATCGGCGGGCCGCTGCTGGGCTACCTGCTGCTGCGCGTGGCGGGCGTAGACGGGTGGGCAATGCGTTTGCTGCCCGCTGTTTCGCTGCTGGCGCTGGTAGTGAGTGCGATGGTCGCCCTGATGCAGGGTTCTGAACTGGCAACCATTCACAGCTCTATCCAGCAGGCCTCTGCCCTGGTGCCGGACTACGGTTCTCTGATGGCCTGGCGTATCGTTCTGCTGGTCGCCGCGCTGGTATTCTGGATTGCCCCTCAGCTCAAAGGTTATCAGCCAGCGCTGCCGCTGCTGTCACTGGCTTTTGTGCTTGTACTGGCGGGTGAACTGATTGGTCGCGGCGTGTTCTACGGGTTGCATATGACCGTTGGTATGGCTGTCGCCAGTTAACGGTGTATTGGGTTATATCAAGCCGGGCCTGAGTGCCCGGCTTTTTATTTTTTCGATCATGAAATTTTTCGACTGTCGTTTTGTTTTAATTTTGCCCATTAATAAATGAAAACAGAGACATAATTAATATCTATAGCAGGCGTGGCATTAGCAGGATAAGTTTTTTAAATCGACAGGGAACATATTGTGCGAGGCGGCTAAATCAGTGGATTGACTTTGTTTTTGCCAGTGGCATGATGCGCACGAAATCTGAACTTCCTCACGGTTTTTAATCCATGACCACCTATACCCGGCCAGTGCTGCTGTTGCTCTGTGGCCTGCTTCTGTTGACCCTGGCGATAGCAGTGTTAAATACGCTCGTCCCGCTGTGGCTCGCCCATGAAAACTTACCGACCTGGCAGGTGGGTATGGTCAGCTCGTCCTTTTTTACCGGGAACCTGCTGGGTACGCTGGTGACCGGGAGCCTGATTAAGCGCTTTGGCTTTAATCGCAGCTATTATCTGGCATCGCTGATTTTCGCCGCCGGGTGTGCCGGGCTGGGCCTGATGGTCGGCTTCTGGAGCTGGATGGCATGGCGCTTTATCGCTGGCGTAGGCTGCGCGATGATTTGGGTGGTGGTTGAAAGTGCGCTCATGTGCAGCGGCACCTCCCGCAACCGTGGACGCCTGCTGGCGGCCTATATGATGGTTTACTACGTCGGCACCGTGCTGGGACAACTGATGGTCAGCAAGCTGCCAACCGACCTGATGAGCGTTCTGCCGTGGGTAACGGGCATGGTGCTGGCCGCGATCCTGCCGCTGCTCTTCACGCGCATTGTGAACCAGAACAGCGAGCATCAGGAAGCGACACACGTCTGGCCAATGCTCAGACTCCGTCAGGCGCGTCTGGGCGTTAACGGTTGCATTATCTCGGGGATTGTACTGGGCTCGCTCTATGGCCTGATGCCGCTCTATCTTAATCATCAGGGCGTCAGCGATTCCGGAATTGGCTTCTGGATGGCGGTCATGGTAAGCGCGGGTATTGTCGGGCAGTGGCCGATTGGCCGTCTGGCGGATCGTTTCGGTCGTCTGCTGGTGCTGCGCGTTCAGGTCTTCGTGGTGATCATGGGCTGTCTTGCCATGCTCAGCAACGCCGCGATGGCGCCTGCGCTGTTTATTCTCGGGGCCGCCGGCTTTACGCTCTATCCGGTTGCGATGGCCTGGGCCTGTGAGAAAGTAGAACATCACCAGCTGGTGGCAATGAACCAGGCGCTGTTACTGAGCTATACCATCGGCAGTTTATTAGGGCCGACGTTTACCGCGATGCTGATGCAGAATTACTCTGATAATTTATTATTTATCATGATCGCCAGCGTATCGTTTATTTATCTGTTAATGCTGCTGCGTAAAGCCGGCGAACACCCAACGCCTGTGGCTCATGCCTGATGAATTAAAAGCCTGTCGATGACAGGCTTTTTTGTCCCCACCACAACTCAGAGTTTTACTTATTGTTTGTTTATTGTGCCGGACGATAATTCAGGTGACTCCTACCACAATAAGGCAGCAATCATGTCTATTCGTCGTTTTTCCACTACCGCACTGGCCGTAGTGTTGTCTTTAACGTTTGCAACGGCTCCGGTCATGGCTAATCCTGGCAACGGGAACGGCAATGGTCACGGAAACGGAGGCGGACAGGGTAACAGCGGCAATCATGGTAACGGGAATTCTGGTAATGCTGGTAACCATGGTAATAAGCAAAATAACGGTCAGGATAACCCTGGTAAATCGGATAAGAACTTCAAAAACAGCAAAGATGTCGGTAATGACGTTGATGCTCGCGTGAGCTTCGATCATGCCCGCCATCTGGCCGTGAATTACGGCTTAACGGGCTATAAGTCTCTGCCTCCGGGGATCGCAAAAAACCTGGCGCGCGGTAAACCACTGCCTCCAGGTATTGCGAAGAAGGCCGTGCCGGCCTCAATGCTGGACCAGCTTCCTTCCTATCCCGGCTATGAATGGCGCGTAGTGGGTGACGACCTGGTCTTAATTGCGCTGAGTACTGCGATTGTGACGGCCGTTATTAACGGCGTCTTTAAATAGAATATAAAAAGGCCCGGTTTTTACCGGGCCTTTTCTTTAATACATCACCTTGTGACCGTACTGTTCAAGAATACCTTTGACGCGTTCCATCGTCTCTTTTTTCGGCGGCTTCACGCCATCGAGTTTGTACTCTTCACCCATAGCCACCCACTTATGTTTACCCAGCTCGTGATAGGGCAGAAGCTCGATTTTCTCGACGTTGCCCATATCGCGGGTAAATTCCCCCAGGCGGTGCGCGGAGTCGTCGTCATCTGACCAGCCTGGCACCACCACGTAGCGGATCCAGGTTTTGATGCCCTTATCGGCAATGTATTTGGCAAACTCCAGCGTACGGTGGTTTGAAACACCAACGAGGTTCTGGTGGATCTCATCGTTCATCTGTTTGAGATCGAGCATCACCAGATCGGTCACCTCAAGCAGTTCATCAATCACCGGATCGTAGCGACGTACAAAGCCGTTGGTATCGAGACAGGTATGAATGCCTTCTTTGCGGCAGGCACGGAACCAGTCGCGGACAAATTCAGCCTGCAGAATGGCTTCACCGCCGGATGCGGTCACACCGCCACCGGAGGCGTTCATAAAGTGGCGATAGGTCACCACCTCTTTCATCAGATCGTCGACGGTGACTTCTTTACCGCCGTGCGTGTCCCAGGTGTCACGGTTATGGCAGTACAGGCAGCGCATCAGGCAGCCCTGGAAAAAGGTGATAAAGCGGATACCCGGGCCATCGACGGTGCCACAGGATTCAAAGGAGTGAATACGACCAATAGTTGACATTGCGGTGATATCTCCATCATCGGCCCGTCCCGGGCCTGTGTATGCACAGCTCAAAGCCGGCTGTGTTAAGTCTGTTTTGGCTGTTATCCATTCAGTATAGATAGCGGACAAAAGAGACTGAGGTGGAGAGGGTGCTAAAAAGGCCCCACTGACGTGGAGCCTTTATTGTACGCTTGTTAACGCGTGATTTCAGTCAATTCCACTTACATGGACTGAGTGAAAGTACGGGTGATAACGTCCTGCTGCTGTTCTTTAGTCAGGGAGTTAAAACGTACTGCGTAGCCAGATACGCGGATGGTCAGCTGAGGATATTTCTCAGGATGTTCCATCGCGTCGAGCAGCATTTCACGGTTCATTACGTTCACGTTCAGGTGCTGACCACCTTCGATGGACGCTTCGTGGTGGAAGTAACCATCCATCAGACCCGCGAGGTTAGTTTTACGCACTTCGTCGTCTTTACCCAGCGCGTTTGGCACGATAGAGAAGGTGTAAGAGATACCATCTTTCGCGTAAGCAAACGGCAGTTTAGCAACGGAGGTCAGAGAGGCAACCGCACCTTTCTGGTCACGACCGTGCATTGGGTTAGCACCTGGGCCGAATGGCGCGCCAGCACGACGACCGTCTGGGGTGTTACCGGTTTTCTTACCATACACAACGTTAGAGGTGATGGTCAGAACAGACTGAGTCGGGATAGCGTTACGGTAGGTAGTCAGTTTCTGAATTTTCTTCATGAAACGTTCTACCAGGTCAACCGCCATGTCATCAACGCGAGAGTCGTTGTTACCAAACTGCGGATATTCACCCTCGATTTCGAAGTCTACAGCCAGGCCGTCTTCGTCACGAATTGGTTTAACTTTCGCATATTTGATTGCAGACAGGGAGTCAGCAGCAACGGACAGACCAGCGATACCACACGCCATGGTGCGGATAACGTCACGGTCGTGCAGCGCCATCAGAGAGGCTTCGTAGCTGTACTTGTCGTGCATGTAGTGGATAACGTTCAGCGCAGTGACGTACTGTTTAGCCAGCCAGTCCATGAAGTGATCCATGCGGTCCATGACTTCATCGAAGTTCAGAACGTCGCCTTTGATCGGCTCAGACTTAGGACCCACCTGCATTTTCAGTTTTTCATCAACGCCGCCGTTGATTGCGTACAGCATGGTTTTCGCCAGGTTTGCACGCGCACCGAAGAACTGCATTTGTTTACCAACAACCATTGGGCTTACGCAGCAAGCGATAGCGTAATCGTCGTTGTTGAAGTCCGGACGCATCAGGTCATCGTTCTCGTACTGCAGAGAAGAGGTGTCGATGGACACTTTAGCGGCGAATTTCTTGAAGTTCAGAGGCAGTTTTTCAGACCACAGAACGGTGATGTTTGGCTCCGGAGAAGGACCCATGGTGTACAGGGTGTTCAGGAAGCGGAAGCTGTTTTTGGTTACCAGAGTACGGCCGTCAACGCCCATACCACCGATGGATTCTGTTGCCCAGATTGGGTCACCGGAGAACAGCTCATCGTATTCTGGAGTACGCAGGAAGCGAACCATACGCAGTTTCATGACCAGGTGGTCAATCATTTCCTGAGCGTCTTGCTCGGTGATTTTGCCTGCTTTGATATCACGTTCGATGTACGCGTCCAGGAAGGTGGATACGCGACCGAAGGACATTGCTGCACCGTTCTGAGACTTAACTGCGGCCAGGTAGCCGAAGTAGGTCCACTGGATAGCTTCCTGAGCGTTGGTAGCAGGACCAGAGATATCGCAGCCATATTTAGCCGCCATCTCTTTGATCTGACCCAGCGCGCGGTGCTGTTCAGCGATTTCTTCACGCAGACGGATAGTCGCTTCCAGGTTTACGCCGTTTTCCAGATCGGACTGCAGAGACACGAACTGAGCGTATTTGTCTTTCATCAGGAAGTCGATACCGTACAGCGCAACGCGACGGTAGTCACCGATGATACGGCCACGGCCATACGCATCTGGCAGACCAGTCAGAACGCCAGATTTACGGCAGTTCAGAATGTCTTTGGTGTAAACATCGAATACACCCTGGTTGTGGGTTTTGCGGTATTCGGTGAAGATTTTTTTCAGCATTGGGTCCAGCTCGCGGTTATACGCTTTGCAGGAACCTTCAACCATTTTGATGCCACCGAACGGGATGATTGCGCGTTTCAGTGGTGCTTCAGTCTGCAGACCAACGATTTTCTCAAGGGCTTTGTTGATATAGCCAGCATCGTGAGAAGTGATGGTGGAAGCAACGGAGGTGTCAAAATCAACTGGCGCGTGAGTGCGGTTTTCCAGTTTAACGCCTTCCATTACGCTGTCCCACAGCTTGGTGGTCGCGTCAGTTGCGCCAGCCAGGAAGGATTCGTCACCTTCATACGGGGTATAGTTTTTCTGAATGAAGTCACGTACGTTTACTTCATTCTGCCAGTCACCTTTCGCAAAACCTTCCCAGGCTGTGGCTAACTTTTCATTAAGCTCGGACATGTAACACCTACCTTCTTAAGTGGATTTTTTATTTACTGCCTGAGAAAACCATCAATGATGATCGTCGCCACGCAGGTAAATGACCCAGTATGTCAACCCAACTAACAGACCCCCACCGATAATGTTCCCGATAGTGACAGGGATCAGGTTATCAGTAATGAAATTCATAATAGTCAGGTGAGAGAAACTTTCCGGGGATGAACCAACTGCGGTCCAGAACTCCGGGCTCGCAAAGTCGCGAATAACAATGCCCATTGGGATCATGAACATATTCGCGATACTGTGCTCAAAGCCGCTGGCAACGAACATCGCAACCGGCAGAACCATAATTAAGGCTTTGTCCATCAGGCTACGACCCGAGTAGCTCATCCATACAGCCAGGCAGACCATCAGGTTAGCGAGGATGCCGAGAGCAACGGCTTCGATAAATGTGTGGTGCATTTTGTGGTCGGCGGTTTGCAGGACGTTAAGGCCCCAGCCACCGTTGGCGGTCATGTACTCGCCAGAAAGCCACATCAACAAAACAAAGAGCAGACAGCCAACCAGGTTACCCACGTAGACGTTAAGCCAGTTACGTGCCAGCTGACCCCAGGTAATTCTTCCGCTGGCCTTGGCCACGACAATCAGCACCGTTGAGGTGAAGAGGTCGGCGCCGCAGATGACGCAGAGAATCAGACCCAGTGAGAAGCAAATGCCGCCAATCAGTTTGGCCATGCCGAAAGGCATTCCGGCAGTACCGGTGGTGGCGGTGATATAGAAGACGAAAGCGATAGAGATGAACACACCAGCCGTGATCGCCAGATAGAACGTCTTCATCGGGTGTTTCGTTGCTTTATAGACACCCGCTTCTTCGGCAACTTTAGCCATTGCAGCGGGGAGTAAAAGATCAAAAGGGTTGTCAGCTTTCACACTAACTCTCTCTTTATTAAGTCGGCGACGAGATACTAACAAAGCATTATAGAAGAGAAATTGATATAGATCATATCTCGCCTGGCTTATAGGCCCGCAGTGTGTATGGTTTTACGACAAATGCGGAGTAAGTATTTGATTATCCGTATAAAAATAAATTTTAAAAGTTATGAAAAGAGTTGAATTTTTTCGTTCAGCCACCTCTGAAGCAGTTAATTAATATGGAGTATTAACCATAAAAAGTAACAGTAAAGCCCAGATCAATATTATTATATTTACCCGTATTTAACTTTATTATTACAATCAACAATCATTGCCGAAGAAAATAAAAAACGGGGCAATGAAATTGCCCCGTAATATAGCCCAGACGATTGAATACGCCTACTGCTGGTAATGTTATGTGCGCTTATTTTGACCAGTAAGCGGCTTTTGCTTTCTGCAGCTTTTCGTAGGCCTTCAGCAGCGACTGATGCGCCGGGAAGGCTTTCAGATCGCTATCAACAGCCTGCAGGCCATAGAACGGCGCTTCGCCGCTCAGGGCCGCGCTGGCTGCTTCTACGGCTTCAGCACCGTACATACGCACGAAAGCATTCAGGTATTGCAGCGGTTCGCGATCCTCTTCCTGTGCAAGCAGCAGCAGGGTTTGCAGGCAGCGGTAATAATTGGTGCGCTCGGCAGAGAAGACCGACTGGTTGAATTCCATGGTCCACTCGGTCCAGGCCAGAGCCTGATCCAAATCGCCACCCGCCAGGGCCAGCATTGCTTTCAGCTCACCGATACGCAGGGTATACCAGCCGTTGTCTTTACCGGTCGCCAGACCCAGCAGTTCGCGTACGCGGGTGAAGTCATCGTGGCCTTCTTCGTCCAGTTGAGCGATCAGGTTCAGATAATCTTCTTTCTCCCATTCGCTGCCCGGCAGTGCCAGCAGCGTTTCGCGCAGGTGCGCACCCATGCTGTTATTCGCCAGCCAAAGATCTTCAGCAGGGTAGATGTCGGACATGCCCGGAACAATAATGCGGCACGCGTAGACGCCAAGATGCTCGTAATCGGCAATGTACACTTCCTGATCCTCAGCATTGAAGATCGCCATCAGCGTAGCGAACTCTTCTTCCGTGGTTCCGGCAAAGCTCCAGTCCACGAACGGATAGTCGGCGTCCTGCTTGAACATATCCCAGGAAATTAAGCCGCTGGAATCGATGAAGTGGGTTTCAAGGTTGGTATGCTCGGCCACTTCTTCGTCGTCAAACGTTGGCGGCGTAAACACGTCGAGATCTTTCAGGCTACGGCCCTGCAGCAGCTCGGTAACGGTACGCTCCAGCGCTACGCCGAAGTCCGGGTGCGCGCCGAAGGAGGCGAAGCAGGTGCCGTTGGTTGGGTTAAACAGCACGACGCAGATGACCGGGTACTTACCGCCCAGAGAGCCGTCATAGGCAAAGATTGGGAAACCTTCTGCTTCCAGCTTGGCGATGGACTCCACTACGCCCGGGTAGCGTGCCAGCACGTCTGCCGGAATTTCAGGCAGGCTGATGGATTCAGCGATGATGCGGTTTTTGATGTGACGTTCAAAGACTTCAGACAGACCCTGCACGCGCGCTTCATTGCGGGTATTACCGGCGGACATACCGTTGGACACATACAGGTTGCCGACGATGTTCATCGGGATATAGACGGTCTGCTCGTCAGACTGACGGGTAAACGGCAGGGCGCAGATACCGCGATCCTCGTTACCGGACTGCAGATCGATCAGCATGCTGGCGGTCAGTTCGTTGTCCGGATCGTAGAAGGCACGCAGGCGCGCGTCGAGAATACCTGTCGGCAGTTCGTCATCTTCGGTCAGCGGGAACCATTTTTCATTTGGATAGTGAACGAACGGGCCGTTAGCGATGGTCTCGCCCAGCCAGAAGTCAGCGAAGAAATAGTTGGTGGACAGACGCTCAAAATACTCACCCAGCGCAGAGGCCAGTGCCGCTTTTTTTGTCGCGCCTTTACCGTTGGTAAAGCACAGGGCACACTCTTTGTCGCGAATATGCACGGACCAGACATGAGGCACCGGATTGAGCCAGGAGGCTTCTTCGATGTTAAAACCCAGGTCGGTCAGTTTCTGCTGGAAGCGAGCGATGGAATCTTCCAGGGCGGCGTCTTTGCCGGGGATAAACGTTTGAGTCATGGCGGTCACTTTTATCGTACGTAAAGCGCGCAATGATACGGGTTTTGCGTGACGGGTGCTATCTTCGGCGAAAATAAATGGCTGGACTATGCTTAGTGGCAGTAACTGACTGTTAAGGCATAGAAAAATGAAAGCATTTGATCTCCAGCGGATGGCGTTTGATAAAGTTCCTCCTGAATTTCTGGGCGAAGTGGCGCTGCGCAGCCTGTATACCTTCGTACTTGTCTTCCTGTTTCTTAAAATCACCGGCCGTCGCGGCGTACGGCAGATGTCGCTCTTTGAGGTGTTGATTATTCTGACGCTGGGTTCAGCGGCGGGGGACGTCGCCTTCTATGATGATGTGCCGATGGTGCCGGTGTTTATCGTTTTTGTCTCACTGGCGCTACTTTACCGTCTTGTCATGTGGCTGATGTCGAAAAGCGAAAAGCTGGAAGATCTGCTTGAAGGGAAGCCGGTTGTTATCGTCGAGGACGGACAGCTGGCCTGGGAAAATGTACAAAGCGCCAATATGACCGAGTTTGAGTTCTTTATGGAGCTACGCCTGAACAGCGTTGAACAGCTCGGGCAGGTGCGTCTGGCGATCATGGAAACCAACGGGCAGATCAGCGTTTATTACTATTCTGACGACGAGGTGAAGCCGGGACTGTGTATCCTGCCGGATATGCTGGTCGAGCGTTTCAGAACCATACCTGAGTCAGGCGAGTATGCCTGCGTGAGATGTAGCCATGTCGTCGCGATGCAGCCGGGGGATCGTCAATTATGCCCCCGCTGTGCAAATCCGGAATGGACGAAGGTTAGCCGGGCCAAACGCATCACCTGACAGCCATTTTGTCGGTTTTGTCTTAACGAGGCGGCAGATTGTTTTGTGTGACGCGGGGCACGTTTCACGGGTCATAAGTTTTAGACATTGCGGCGCGTGTCACTGAATGATAAAACCGATATCCACAGTTATAACTTATGGCTTTTAGCGTGGTGAGGGGAAATGGCTCAAGTCTTTAATTTCAGTTCAGGTCCGGCAATGTTGCCGGCAGACGTGCTTAAACAGGCTCAACAGGAACTTTGTGACTGGAACGGTCTCGGTACGTCGGTGATGGAAATCAGCCACCGGGGTAAAGAGTTTATTCAGGTGGCAGAAGAGGCAGAAAAGGATTTTCGCGATCTGCTGAATATTCCCTCGAACTACAAAGTATTGTTCTGTCACGGCGGTGGACGCGGCCAGTTTGCGGGTATTCCGCTGAATATCCTCGGTGACAAAACGACGGCTGACTACGTTGATGCGGGTTACTGGGCAGCAAGCGCCATTAAAGAAGCGCATAAATACTGCACGCCGAATGTGATCGACGCCAAAGTGACCGTTGACGGTCTCCGCGCCGTGAAGCCAATGCGCGAGTGGCAGCTTTCTGATAATGCAGCGTATCTGCACTACTGCCCGAACGAAACCATTGACGGGATTGCCATCGACGAGACGCCAGACTTCGGCAGCGATGTCGTGGTTGCCGCCGACTTCTCCTCCAGCATTCTGTCTGCCCCAATTGATGTCAGCCGCTACGGCGTTATCTATGCGGGCGCGCAGAAAAATATCGGTCCGGCCGGTTTGACTATCGTCGTCGTGCGTGAAAATCTGCTGGGTAAAGCACATAAATCCTGCCCGTCGATTCTTGATTACACCGTGCTGAACGACAACGATTCTATGTTCAACACCCCACCCACGTTTGCCTGGTATCTCTCCGGCCTGGTCTTCAAATGGCTGAAGCAAAACGGCGGCGTGGCGCAGATGGACAAGGTGAATCAGCAGAAAGCTGAACTGCTGTATGGTGTGATCGACAAGAGCGATTTCTACCGCAACGATGTAGCGAACGCTAACCGTTCCCGCATGAACGTACCGTTCCAGCTGGCGGACAGCAACCTGGACAAAGTGTTCCTGGAAGAGTCCTTCGCGGCAGGTCTGCATGCGCTCAAAGGTCACCGTGTCGTTGGCGGCATGCGTGCCTCCATCTATAACGCGATGCCGCTGGAAGGCGTTAAAGCCCTGACGGATTTCATGATCGACTTCGAACGTCGTCACGGTTAATTTGCTGTTTTTCACCCCCGCAGCGCTCCTGCGGGGTTTTTATTATGTTGAGTTGAGAGTTTAGTTTTCATGGAATCCCTGACGTTACAACCTATCGCGCGGGTAGATGGCACCATTAATCTGCCTGGTTCAAAAAGTGTCTCGAACCGCGCTCTGCTGCTGGCAGCTCTGGCAAACGGCACCACCGTCCTTACAAACCTGCTGGACAGCGATGACGTGCGCCATATGCTCAATGCGCTGAAAGCGTTGGGCGTTCATTACACTCTCTCCGACGATCGTACCCGCTGCGAAGTGACCGGCAACGGCGGCGCGCTGCGCTCGGGTGAAGAGCTTGAGCTTTTTCTGGGCAACGCGGGTACCGCGATGCGCCCGCTGGCGGCGGCCCTGTGCCTGGGAAGCAACAACATCGTGCTGACCGGCGAGCCGCGCATGAAAGAGCGCCCGATTGGTCACCTGGTGGATGCCCTGCGTCAGGGCGGCGCGCAGATTGACTATCTGGAGCAGGAAAACTATCCGCCACTGCGTCTGCGCGGCGGTTTTACCGGCGGTCACGTCGAGGTTGACGGCAGCGTCTCCAGCCAGTTCCTGACGGCACTGCTGATGACCGCGCCGCTGGCCCCGCAGGATACAGTTATCACGATTAAAGGCGAGCTGGTCTCCAAACCGTACATTGATATCACGCTGCACCTGATGAAAACCTTCGGCGTTGAGGTAGAAAACCAGTCTTATCAGCGCTTCGTGGTGCGCGGGGCACAGCAGTACCAGTCTCCGGGCAACTACCTGGTTGAAGGGGATGCGTCATCCGCGTCCTACTTCCTGGCCGCGGGTGCGATTAAAGGCGGAACGGTAAAAGTGACCGGTATTGGCCGTAACAGCGTGCAGGGCGACATCCGTTTTGCGGACGTGCTGGAAAAAATGGGCGCCATTGTCACCTGGGGCGATGACTTTATCTCCTGTACCCACGGTGAGCTGAACGCCATCGACATGGACATGAACCATATCCCGGATGCGGCGATGACCATTGCCACGGCGGCGCTGTTCGCCAAAGGCACCACCACGCTGCGTAACATCTACAACTGGCGCGTAAAAGAGACGGACCGCCTGTTCGCGATGGCGACAGAGCTGCGAAAAGTCGGTGCCGAGGTGGAAGAGGGCGAAGACTACATTCGCGTCACGCCTCCTGCAAAACTGCAGTTTGCGGAAATCGGAACCTACAACGATCACCGTATGGCGATGTGCTTCTCGCTGGTGGCGCTGTCAGATACGCCTGTCACGATCCTTGACCCGAAATGTACCGCGAAAACCTTCCCGGACTACTTCGAACAGCTGGCACGCATTAGCACGCTGGCCTGATAACGCCTTGCCGCATCACCCGATGCGGCATTTGCTTACGCTTCATTACGAACACCTCCGCTCATTTCTTCTACACTCTGCTTCAATCATTCCGTAATTTGCACGCAAAGGTAACAGTTGCGCACGTTGGCGCGTATAATGCGCGGCGTTCATGTAAACGGTATGCCTTATTTAAGGAGAAAAAGATGACGGCAATTGCCCCGGTAATCACCATTGATGGGCCGAGTGGCGCAGGGAAAGGGACTCTGTGCAAAGCGATGGCGGAAGCATTGCAATGGCATCTTTTAGATTCGGGAGCAATCTATCGCGTGCTGGCGCTGGCCGCGCTGCATCATCACGTGGATGTCGCGTCTGAAGAGGCGCTGGTTCCGCTGGCTGCGCATCTGGATGTGCGCTTCGTGTCAACCGATGGCAACCTGGAAGTCATCCTTGAAGGGGAAGACGTGAGCGGGGAAATCCGTACTCAGGAAGTGGCGAATGCGGCCTCGCAGGTCGCGGCCTTCCCGCGCGTTCGCGAGGCGCTGTTGCGTCGTCAGCGCGCGTTTCGTGAAGCCCCGGGTCTGATCGCGGACGGACGTGATATGGGAACCGTGGTCTTCCCTGATGCACCTGTGAAAATTTTCCTTGACGCCTCTTCGGAAGAACGTGCGCAACGCCGCATGCTTCAGTTGCAGGAAAAGGGGTTTAGTGTTAACTTTGATCGCCTTTTATCCGAGATAAAAGAGCGCGATGACCGCGATCGTAACCGCGCCGTCGCCCCACTTGTTCCAGCAGAAGATGCATTAGTTCTGGATTCAACCAGTTTAACTATTGAGCAAGTGATTGAAAAAGCGCTACAATATGCGCGCCAAAAACTGGCACTCGCGTAATCGCGACCGATTTAGCAGTACCCCCGCTGCAATGGATTGACGGCGGGTATGTGAAACAACCCCATCCGGCACGGAGCCAGGTGGACGTTAATATTAACCTGAAGATTAAACATGACTGAATCTTTTGCTCAACTGTTTGAAGAATCCTTAAAAGAAATCGAAACCCGCCCGGGTTCCATCGTTCGCGGTGTTGTTGTTGCTATCGACAAAGACGTAGTACTGGTTGACGCCGGTCTGAAATCTGAGTCCGCCATTCCGGCAGAGCAGTTCAAAAACGCCCAGGGCGAGCTGGAAATCCAGGTTGGCGACGAAGTTGACGTTGCTCTGGACGCAGTAGAAGACGGCTTCGGTGAAACCCTGCTTTCTCGTGAGAAAGCGAAACGTCACGAAGCATGGATCACGCTGGAAAAAGCTTACGAAGAAGCTGAAACTGTGGTCGGTGTTATCAACGGCAAAGTTAAAGGTGGCTTCACTGTTGAGCTGAATGGTATTCGTGCGTTCCTGCCAGGTTCTCTGGTAGACGTTCGTCCAGTTCGTGACACTCTGCACCTGGAAGGCAAAGAGCTTGAGTTCAAAGTAATCAAGCTGGACCAGAAGCGTAACAACGTTGTTGTTTCCCGTCGTGCCGTTATCGAATCCGAAAACAGCGCAGAACGCGATCAGCTGCTGGAAAACCTGCAGGAAGGCATGGAAGTCAAAGGTATCGTTAAGAACCTCACTGACTACGGCGCATTCGTTGACCTGGGCGGCGTTGATGGCCTGCTGCACATCACCGACATGGCGTGGAAACGCGTTAAGCACCCAAGCGAAATCGTGAACGTGGGCGACGAAATCACTGTTAAAGTGCTGAAGTTCGACCGCGAGCGTACTCGTGTATCCCTCGGCCTGAAACAGCTGGGCGAAGATCCATGGGTAGCTATCGCTAAGCGTTACCCAGAAGGTACTAAACTGACTGGTCGCGTAACCAACCTGACTGACTACGGCTGCTTCGTTGAAATCGAAGAAGGCGTTGAAGGTCTGGTGCACGTTTCCGAAATGGACTGGACCAACAAAAACATCCACCCATCCAAAGTTGTTAACGTTGGTGATGTAGTGGAAGTGATGGTTCTGGATATCGACGAAGAACGTCGTCGTATCTCCCTGGGCCTGAAACAGTGCAAAAACAACCCATGGCAGCAGTTCGCGGAAACCCACAACAAGGGCGACCGTGTTGAAGGTAAAATCAAGTCTATCACTGACTTCGGTATCTTCATCGGCCTGGACGGCGGCATCGATGGCCTGGTTCACCTGTCTGACATCTCCTGGAACGTTGCAGGCGAAGAAGCAGTTCGTGAATACAAAAAAGGCGACGAAATCGCTGCAGTTGTTCTGCAGGTTGACGCAGAGCGTGAGCGTATCTCCCTGGGCGTTAAACAGCTCGCAGAAGATCCGTTCAACAACTGGGTTGCACTGAACAAGAAAGGCGCAATCGTAAACGGTAAAGTAACTGCAGTTGACGCTAAAGGCGCAACCGTAGAACTGGCTGACGGCGTTGAAGGTTACCTGCGCGCTTCTGAAGCTTCACGTGACCGCGTTGAAGATGCCACTCTGGTTCTGAACGTAGGCGACGACGTTGAAGCTAAGTTCACCGGTGTTGACCGTAAGAACCGTGCAATCAGCCTGTCTGTTCGTGCTAAAGACGAAGCTGATGAGAAAGATGCAATCGCAACTGTTAACAAACAGGAAGATGCAAACTTCTCTAACAACGCAATGGCTGAAGCTTTCAAAGCAGCTAAAGGCGAGTAATATCAGGTTCTCAGCATCATTTGCGCTGTAACGCATTTACAGCGCGAAGGATGAGGAGCAAACTTGACAGATTGCAGGATTCGTCCTGTAATCAATAACAAAGGGCGGCTACGGCCGCCCTTGTTTAATGAGCTGTTCAGCTAATTGGTTTGAAAGGAACCGGAGGAATCATGACCAAGTCAGAATTGATTGAAAGACTTGCCAGTCAGCAACCGCATATCCCTGCCAAGGCAGTGGAAGATGCCGTAAAAGAGATGCTGGAGCATATGGCCTCCACTCTTGCCCAGGGCGAGCGCATTGAAATCCGCGGTTTCGGTAGTTTTTCTCTGCACTATCGTGCTCCACGTACCGGGCGTAACCCGAAAACTGGCGATAAAGTCGAGCTGGAAGGTAAGTACGTTCCACACTTTAAGCCGGGTAAAGAACTGCGCGATCGCGCCAATATTTACGGCAACTGAGTTTAGCCAGCCGGTTAAACTGGGTTCGAAAGAAAGCACCTGCGGGTGCTTTTTTTGTCTCTGTCGCTTTCATTCTGAATGTGTCCCGCATTTTTCGTTTCGTTTTCTGCAACCCGTTAAATACCTTGCTGCGCTTGCTGTAAATCGCATCCTTCACACCTGACGACCCGCTCAACCTGCTTGCATACTGCCACCCTGAAACAGGGAGGAAGCAATGGGAATTCCCGCGCTTAGCGTCTGCGCCATTCTGGCGATAGTTCCGTTACTCTGGTTACCTGAACTGCCATCACCTTACACCGTGTGGGTCATGGTGGCTGGCGGGATAGTGCTTGCTGCATGGCAAAACCATCGAGTGAAGTATGCTGGTATTACGCTGTTATTTTGTGCGTGGGGCATTCTGGCCGCGCAGGAGAGCGTCTGGCCGATGCAGCATTTAACAACAGGAGCTGTGCAGGCTGAGGTAGAGCTCACCGCGACCGACGGCGCCACTCTGCATCAGGGAAACATTCGCAGCGTCGATGGCAAGCGCTGGTGGGCCTCCACCGGCGTAACGCTGTATGGCAATTATCTGCCCCAGAAATCGTGCGCCGGTCAGCGCTGGACCATGACGCTCAGACTCAGGCCTGCCCATGGCGAACTGAACGAAGGAGGATATGATTCTCAGCGCAGCGCTTTTGCCCAACATCAAACGCTAAGCGGGCGCTTCACCCGCGCTGAACTCGTCGATGGCCGCTGCAGCCTGCGAGCGCAATACCTGATGTCACTGCAGAACCGACTTTCGGCTTACCGCTGGGGGGCGGTTATCCTCGGACTGGGAATGGGAGAACGTCTGGATGTTCCCCGGGAAATAAAAGACCTGATGCGTGAAACCGGCACGCTGCATTTGATGGCGATTTCGGGTCTGCATATCGCGCTGGCGGCATCCCTCGTCTGGTTACTCGCACGTGGGCTCCAGTTTTTATTACCCAGCCACCGGGTCCACTGGCAGATGCCTCTCCTGGCCGGGTTGTGCTTTGCCGCTTTCTACGCCTGGCTTACCGGTCTGCAACCTCCTGCGCTACGAACGGCCATCGCGCTTGCTGTGCTTGCCATATTGCGGATCGCTGCCCGTCAATGGTCTCCCTGGCAGGTATGGGTGTGCTGTATCGCGGCGATTCTCATAAGCGATCCTTTAGCCGTACTTTCGCAGAGTCTGGCCCTGTCCGCATTTGCCGTCGCCGCGCTGATTTTCTGGTTCCAGTGGCTGCCTCTTCCTGACTGGCACCGGGCACGACGTATACGGCCGCTACTAAACCTGATCCATCTGCAGGTCGGCATGCTGATGTTGCTCATGCCGTTACAGGTCCTGATTTTCCATGGCTTCAGTATCTCCTCCCTGGTCGCGAATCTCTTCGCCGTTCCCCTGGTGACGTTTGTCTCCGTGCCGCTGATCCTGCTCGGTATGCTGCTTCATCTGCTGCCGCTGGCGGCACTGGAAAGCGTCGTCTGGTTCGCAGCCGATAAGTCACTGGCGGGGTTGTTCTGGCTCCTCATGCGCCTGCCTGATGGCTGGCAGAGTGTCGACCAACGCTGGCAATACACGACATTACTGCCGTGGTTGAGCATCATTGTCTGGCGTTTTCGCGCATGGAAAACCCTTCCTGCCGTTTGTCTTGCAGGAAGCGTCTTACTGGCATTTCCTCTCTGGCGAACGGCAAAAAGCGAGAGCTGGACGCTGCATATGCTGGACGTGGGGCAGGGGCTGGCGATGGTTATTGAACGGCAGGGGAAAGCCATTCTCTATGATACCGGGCTCGCCTGGCCGGGCGGGGATAGCGCGCAGCGGTTAATTATTCCGTGGCTGCGCTGGCATCACCTGCGGCCAGAAGGCGTTATTCTCAGTCATGAACATCTCGACCATGCGGGAGGACTCGCATCGTTGCAAAAAACGTGGCCTGACGTGTGGGTAAGAAGCCCCTTGCACCAGGCGGGACATCGCCCCTGTTTTCGTGGGCAGAGATGGCAATGGCAGGGACTCACCTTCAGCGTCCACTGGCCCCCTGAAAGTTACCCGGCTCAGGGAAACAACCGTTCCTGCGTGGTAAAGGTGGGCGACGGCGAGCAGAGTGTTCTGCTCACAGGGGACATTGAAGCGCAAGCGGAACAGGCTATGCTTAGCCATTACTGGCGTTATCTGACGTCCACGCTAATCCAGGTGCCCCATCATGGCAGCAATACCTCGTCTTCATTGCCGCTGGTAGAGCGGGTGGAAGGTCAGATCGCCCTGGATTCAGCGGCACGGTATAACGCATGGCGATTCCCGTCGGCAAAAGTTGTCCGACGTTATCGAAAAGAGGGGTATATCTGGCACGATACTCCCCATTCTGGACAAATATCGGTGACATTCTCGCAACATCACTGGCAAATCCGGCGCTTGCGAGAGCAATTTTTACCCGTTTGGTATCATCAGTGGTTTGGCGCGCCCGTCGATAACGGGTAGAATATGCGGCTATTTCAACGAATGCTGGTTTTTTGAATGCATAACGACAAAGATCTCTCCACGTGGCAAACCTTCCGCCGACTCTGGCCGATGATTGCGCCCTTTAAAACAGGCCTGATCGTGGCGGGAGTAGCGTTAATCCTCAACGCAGCCAGCGATACTTTTATGCTATCGCTTCTCAAACCGTTACTGGACGACGGTTTTGGTAAAACGGATCGCTCAGTGTTGCTATGGATGCCTCTGGTGGTTATCGGACTGATGATCTTGCGCGGCATCACCAGCTATATCTCCAGCTACTGTATTTCCTGGGTATCCGGGAAAGTGGTGATGACCATGCGCCGTCGCCTGTTCAGTCACATGATGGGGATGCCGGTCTCATTCTTTGATAAGCAGTCTACCGGGACGCTGCTATCCCGTATTACCTACGACTCCGAGCAGGTTGCCTCCTCGTCATCAAGCGCACTGATCACCGTCGTGCGTGAGGGCGCATCGATCATCGGCCTGTTCGCAATGATGTTCTATTACAGCTGGCAGCTGTCGATCATCCTTATCGTTCTGGCGCCGATAGTTTCTATTGCTATTCGCGTCGTCTCAAAGCGCTTCCGCAATATCAGTAAGAATATGCAGAACACGATGGGGCAGGTGACGACCAGCGCGGAACAGATGCTGAAAGGGCATAAAGAAGTTCTGATTTTTGGCGGTCAGGACGTCGAAACCCACCGCTTTGACAAAGTCAGCAATAAAATGCGTCTGCAGGGGATGAAAATGGTCTCGGCCTCTTCCATCTCTGACCCGATTATTCAGCTGATTGCCTCTCTGGCACTGGCATTCGTCCTGTATGCGGCAAGCTTCCCGAGCGTCATGGAGACGCTGACGGCGGGTACCATCACCGTTGTCTTCTCCTCTATGATCGCCCTGATGCGTCCGCTGAAATCACTGACGAACGTCAACGCCCAGTTCCAGCGCGGGATGGCCGCCTGCCAGACGCTGTTCAGCATTCTGGATTCCGAGCAGGAAAAAGATGAAGGTACACGCGAAATTGAGCGCGCCCGTGGCGATGTCGAATTCCGCAACGTTACCTTCGCCTATCCTGGTCGTGAAACGCCGGCGCTGCGTAATATCAATCTGTCCATTCCGGCGGGTAAAACTGTGGCGCTGGTGGGGCGTTCCGGCTCGGGTAAATCGACCATTGCCAGCCTGATCACCCGTTTCTACGATATTAACGAAGGTGAGATCCTGTTAGACGGTCATGACCTGCGGGAATATACCCTGCAGTCGCTGCGTAATCAGGTGGCGCTGGTTTCCCAGAACGTGCACCTGTTCAACGATACCGTGGCTAACAACATTGCCTATGCGCGCACAGATGAGTACAGCCGCGAGCAGATTGAGAACGCCGCGCGTATGGCTTATGCAATGGACTTTATCAATAAGATGGATAACGGTCTGGATACCATCATTGGTGAAAACGGCGTGCTTCTCTCCGGTGGCCAGCGCCAGCGTATTGCGATTGCGCGCGCGCTGCTGCGCGATAGCCCAATTCTGATCCTGGACGAAGCGACGTCCGCGCTGGATACCGAATCTGAACGCGCTATCCAGTCGGCACTGGATGAACTGCAAAAGAACCGTACCTCGCTGGTGATTGCGCACCGTCTGTCGACTATCGAGCAGGCTGATGAAATCGTCGTGGTTGAGGATGGCGTCATTGTTGAACGCGGAAGCCATGCCGATTTGCTGGAACACCGCGGCGTTTACGCTCAGCTTCATAAGATGCAGTTTGGCGAATGATTGCACGCATCTGGTCCGGTGAATCCCCGCTGTGTCTGCTGCTTTTGCCGCTCTCCTGGCTATACGGCCTGGTGAGCGGCACAATCCGTCTGCTTTACCGTCTGGGGCTGAAGCGTGCCTGGCGCGCGCCGGTTCCGGTTGTGGTTGTCGGTAATCTTACGGCGGGTGGCAACGGTAAAACGCCGGTGGTGATCTGGCTGGTGGAACAATTGCAAAAATGCGGCATCCGCCCGGGGGTGGTATCGCGCGGATATGGTGGTAAAGCGGCGCGTTATCCGCTGCTGCTGACGTCGGAAACCACGACCGCCGAAGCGGGTGATGAACCGGTATTGATTTTCCAGCGTACCGGCGCACCGGTTGCGGTCTCCCCGGTGCGCAGCGACGCCGTTCAGGCACTGCTTGCCGAACAAGCGGTGCAAATCATTATCACTGACGATGGCCTGCAGCATTACGCCCTGGCGCGTGATAAAGAGATTGTAGTCATCGACGGCGTTCGCCGTTTTGGTAACGGCTGGTGGTTACCTGCAGGGCCCATGCGCGAACGCGCTTCGCGTCTTAAGTCCGTCGATGCGGTGATTGTGAACGGTGGTGAGGCAAATGCGGGTGAAATCCCGATGCATCTTCAGCCGGGTCCGGCGATCAACCTGGTGACGGGGGAACGCCGGTCGGTTGCGGAGCTGCCTTCACTGGTGGCGATGGCGGGGATTGGCCATCCGCCACGCTTCTTTACGACGCTGGAACAGTGTGGTGCCCGGCTGGAAAAACGCGTTCCGCTGGCCGACCATCAGGCTCTGGTGGAAGGGCAGGTAGACGCCCTGACCGTACCCGGACAGGCGCTGATCATGACCGAAAAAGATGCGGTGAAATGCCGTGCCTTTGCGAAAGATAACTGGTGGTATCTGCCGGTTGACGCTGAACTCAGCGGCGAGCAGCCGGAACAATTGCTCAAGGAACTGATTGCGTTGGTGCAGTAAAGGCTTACGCGGTTCTGGTGGCGCTTTGACTGACAGGAAAACGCATGTCTTTACCGCAACTCTCGCTTTCAGCTGCACGTCATTTACACCTTGCCGCGCAGGGGCTGCTCAAAAAGCCCCGCCGCCGCGCGCAGCCTGCCGATATTCTCTCGACCGTTCAGCGCATGTCGCTACTGCAAATCGACACCATTAACATTGTGGCCCGCAGCCCTTATCTGGTCCTGTTTAGCCGCCTGGGGAGTTATCCTTCTCAGTGGCTGGATGAGGCGCTCAGCAAGGGGGAGTTAATGGAGTACTGGGCGCACGAAGCCTGCTTCCTGCCCCGCAGCGATTTTGCCCTGGTTCGCCACCGTATGCTTGCCCCGGAAAAGATGGGCTGGAAATACCGACAGGCGTGGATGCAGGAACATGCGGCCGAAATTGAGCAGCTTATCGCGCATATTCAGGAAAACGGTCCCGTACGCTCCGCCGATTTTGAACACCCGCGCAAGGGCACCAGCGGCTGGTGGGAGTGGAAGCCGCACAAACGTCATCTCGAAGGGCTGTTTACCTCTGGCCAAGTCATGGTGATTGAACGGCGTAATTTTCAGCGCGTATACGACCTGACGCATCGCGTGATGCCGCACTGGGACGACGAGCGCGACCTGCTTACTCAGGAGGCGGCCGAGGCCGTTATGCTGGAGAACAGCGCCCGTAGCCTGGGGATTTTTCGCGCGCAGTGGCTGGCAGATTATTATCGCCTGCGTCAGCCCGCGCTAAAACCGCTGCTGGACATGTGGCAACGCGAACAGCGCGTTATCCCCGTCACGGTGGAAACGCTGGGCGAAATGTGGCTGCATGCGGATCTCCTCCCGTTATTGCCTCAGGCTCTGGAGGGGAAACTTCAGGCAACCCACAGCGCGGTATTATCGCCTTTCGATCCGGTTGTCTGGGACAGAAAACGCGCCGAGCAGCTCTTTGATTTCAGCTACCGGCTGGAATGTTATACCCCGGCCCCAAAGCGCCTGTATGGTTACTTTGTTTTACCGCTGCTGCATAAGGGACAGCTGGTCGGGCGCATGGACGCCAAAATGCACCGCAAGACCGGCACGCTTGAAATCATTGCGCTTTATCTGCAAGAGGGCGTCAGGGTGACGGCGAGCCTGGAAAAAGGGTTAACGTCCGCCATTAGCGAATTCGCGCGCTGGCAGGGTGCCGACGACGTGACGCTGGGCCGGGTACCCGACGGACTGTTTACATCCTGTCGAAGTGGCTGGGAAACAGGCACGCCCTGAAAAGGGAATGTGTTAAGCTTTAGCGATTACCCATACGGAGGAACTATGGATCACCGTTTACTTGAAATTATTGCCTGCCCGGTATGCAACGGCAAACTCTACTACAGCCAGGACAAACAGGAGCTGATCTGCAAGCTGGACAGCCTGGCTTTCCCGCTGCGTGACGGCATTCCGGTACTGCTGGAAAATGAAGCGCGTTCACTGGTGGCAGAAGAGAGCAAACCATGAGTTTTGTTGTCATTATTCCTGCGCGCTACGCGTCTACGCGTCTGCCGGGTAAACCGCTGGTGGATATCAACGGCAAGCCAATGATTGTGCATGTCCTTGAGCGTGCAAGGGAATCCGGTGCCGACCGCGTGATTGTTGCAACCGATCATCCCGACGTCGCCCGTGCGGTTGAGGCGGCAGGCGGTGAGGTATGCATGACCCGCACCGATCACCAGTCCGGCACCGAGCGTCTGGCGGAAGTGGTTGAGAAATGTGGTTTTAGTGATGATACGGTCATCGTTAACGTGCAGGGTGACGAGCCGATGATCCCGGCGGTGATTATCCGTCAGGTGGCAGAAAACCTGGCGCAGCGTCAGGTCGGTATGGCGACGCTCGCGGTGCCTGTTCACCATGCGGAAGAGGCTTTCAACCCGAATGCGGTGAAGGTGGTCATGGATGCCGAAGGCTATGCGCTCTATTTCTCCCGCGCCACGATCCCGTGGGATCGCGATCGCTTTGCGCTCTCTAAAGAGACCATCGGTGATACCTTCCTGCGTCATATAGGGATCTACGGCTATCGGGCCGGTTTTATTCGTCGATATGTGACCTGGGCACCGAGTCCGCTGGAGCATATCGAAATGCTGGAGCAGCTTCGCGTGCTCTGGTATGGCGAAAAAATTCACGTTGCCGTTGCCAGCGAAGTGCCTGGTACGGGCGTTGACACGCCGGAAGATCTTGAGCGCGTTCGCGCTGAGTTGCGCTAATACCGCCTGCATCCCTCCTGACGGGGGGATGTTCCTCTCCTCGTTAATTTCCCTTTCTTTTCCCTAATTGATCTCTTCCGGGTGACATCTTCCTTCAGGACGCTCATTATAAAAGCAGTAGTCTTAATGGGGGTAATCTCATATGGAACAGCTGCGTGCCGAACTTAGCCATCTGCTGGGTGAGAAATTAAGCCGTGTCGAATGCGTGAGTGAAAAGGCCGATACCGCGCTTTGGTCGTTGTATGACAGTCAGGGTAACCCAATGCCGCTGATGGCCAGAAGTTTCACCTCACCGGGTGTGGCCAGGCAGCTTGCCTGGAAAATGTCGATGCTGGCGCGGGAGGGAACCGTCCGTATGCCGACGGTGTACGGCGTGATGACCCATGAGGAACATCCCGGCCCGGATGTACTGCTGATTGAGCGCTTGCGCGGCGTGCCCGTTGAAGCGCCCGCGCGCACGCCGGAGCGCTGGGAGCAGTTAAAAGACCAGATTGTCGAGGCGCTGCTGGCCTGGCACCGTCAGGATAGCCGCGGACTTGTCGGTCCGGTCGACAGCACTCAGGAAAACCTGTGGCCGCTGTGGTATCGCCAGCGGGTTGAGGTTCTGTGGGGGACGCTTAACCAGTTCAACAATACCGGTTTAACCATGCAGGATAAGCGAATTCTGTTTCGCACCCGCGAGTGTTTACCGGCGCTGTTCGACGGTTTTAATGACAACTGCGTGCTAATCCACGGTAATTTCACCCTGCGCAGCATGCTCAAAGACTCCCGCAGCGATCAGCTTCTGGCGATGCTGGGGCCGGGGATCATGCTCTGGGCTCCGCGCGAATACGAGCTGTTCAGGCTCAGCGACAGCGGGGCGGCGGAAGGTTTACTGTGGCATTACCTTCAACGCGCGCCCGTTGCAGAAGCGTTTCTCTGGCGGCGCTGGCTTTATCTGCTCTGGGACGAAGTTGCGCAACTGGTCAATACCGGACGTTTTAATCGCGCAAACTTCGATCTGGCAACAAAATCACTCCTGCCCTGGCTCGCCTGACGATCCTTTCAGCCACTGCCAGAGGCGTCCGAGCGTCTCATAACCGACGCGATCGCTATGCATCAGCCACGCCGGGGACGGTATCGCCCGTTCCCACGGGTTGAGCGGCGCGTCGATAGCCATCTGGTTTGCCGGTGCGGGAAGCGGGTGCAGGCCTTGCTTCTCAAAGAAAATCATCGCGCGTGGCAGGTGCGAGGCGGAGGTCACCAGCAAGAACGGGACATCGCCAATTGCCTGCTTCACTGCGACAGCCTCTTCTTCGGTATCTTTTGGGCTGTCCAGGGTGATGATGGAGGAACGCGGTACACCGAGCGATTCCGCGACTCTGGCGCCCGCTTCAGCCGTACTCACCGGGTTCGTTTTGGCCGCCGCGCCGGTGAAGATCATTTTTGATCCCGGATTCGCCAGCCACAGGCGAATGCCTTCGTTTAGCCGTGGCAGGCTGTTGTTAATCAGGTTTGAACTGGGGGCCCAGTCAGGATCCCAGGTATATCCGCCTCCCAGTACCACGATGTACGCCACTTTCTGATTTCCCTGCCATGTCGGGTACTTGTTTTCGATGGGGCGTAACAAACCATCCGCGACCGGTTGCAGGCTCAACAGCAGCAGGATAAACCAGCCGAGCGTGATAAGCGTTTTGCCACTCTTCTGAAAGCGACTGAACCACACCAGCGCCAGCCCCAGCGCGATGATGATGAGCAGCAGCGGAAGGGGAAGCATCATCCCTCCAATGTATTTCTTAAGGGTAAAAAGCATCCTTTTTGGTTCCTTTTTTGACCATATAGCAGGTGATTACCGGTGATATTACACCAGAGAGGTTCATTCTCCGCGCGGGTGTGACAAAATAGCGGTTTTGCAGTTAGCGAGTGGAACTCTCCCAATGCGGGATCGCAATTTTGATGACATCGCGGAAAAGTTTTCGCGCAACATTTATGGCACCACGAAAGGGCAGCTCCGTCAGACGATCCTCTGGCAGGATCTGGACACCATTCTGGCTACCTTTGGCGGTCAAACGTTGCGCGTGCTGGACGCCGGTGGCGGTGAAGGGCAGACGGCGATAAAAATGGCCGAGCGCGGCCATCACGTCACGCTTTGCGATCTTTCTGCTGAAATGGTCGCCCGCGCGACGCGTGCGGCAGAAGAGAAAGGTGTGAGCGACAACATGCATTTTATACAATGCGCCGCTCAGGACATCGCGCAGCATTTGGAAACCCAGGTTGATCTGATATTGTTTCATGCGGTGCTGGAGTGGGTTGCCGATCCGCAAAGCGTGTTACAAACCCTGTGGTCGATGTTGCGCCCGGGCGGCACGCTGTCGCTGATGTTCTACAATGCTAACGGCTTCCTGATGCACAACATGGTTGCGGGAAACTTCGACTATGTTCAGGTCGGGATGCCCAAAAAGAAAAAGCGCACGCTTTCCCCGGACTATCCGCGCGATCCACAGCAGGTTTATGGCTGGCTGGAAGCGATTGGCTGGCAGATTGTCGGGAAGACGGGCGTCAGGGTGTTTCATGATTATCTGCGTGAAAAACACAAACAGCGTGACTGTTTTGACACCTTAACAGAATTGGAAACGCGGTATTGCCGTCAGGAGCCTTTTGTCAGCCTTGGCCGCTATATTCACGTCACCGCGCACAAGCCGCAGATGCAAGGATAACCTATGAGTGAATTTTCCCAGACAGTCCCCGAACTGGTTGCCTGGGCCAGGAAAAACGATTTCTCCATCTCGCTGCCGGTAGACAGACTCTCTTTCCTGCTGGCGGTCGCCACGCTGAACGGCGAGCGGCTGGATGGTGAAATGAGCGAGGGTGAACTGGTGGATGCGTTCCGCCACGTCAGTGATGCGTTTGAGCAAACCAGCGAAACCATTAGCGTGCGTGCCAACAACGCGATCAACGATATGGTGCGTCAACGTCTGCTGAACCGCTTTACCAGCGAGCAGGCGGAAGGAAACGCCATCTATCGCCTGACGCCGCTGGGCATCGGCATCACCGATTACTATATTCGCCAGCGTGAATTTTCCACGCTGCGTCTTTCCATGCAGCTGTCGATCGTGGCGGGTGAGCTTAAGCGCGCCGCCGACGCGGCGGATGAAAACGGTGACGAATTCCACTGGCACCGTAACGTCTACGCGCCGCTGAAATATTCGGTGGCGGAAATCTTCGACAGTATCGATCTCACCCAGCGCCTGATGGACGAACAGCAGCAGCAGGTGAAAGACGATATCGCGCAGTTACTGAATAAAGACTGGCGAGCGGCTATCTCCAGCTGTGAACTTCTGCTGTCAGAAACCTCCGGCACGCTGCGCGAACTCCAGGATACGCTGGAAGCCGCAGGGGACAAGCTGCAGGCTAACCTGCTGCGCATCCAGGACGCGACGCTGGCGCATGACGATCTGCATTTTATCGACCGTCTGGTATTCGATCTGCAGAGCAAACTCGACCGCATTATCAGCTGGGGCCAGCAGTCGATCGACCTGTGGATCGGCTACGACCGACACGTGCATAAATTTATCCGTACCGCGATTGATATGGATAAAAACCGCGTCTTTGCCCAGCGTCTGCGTCAGTCGGTGCAGACCTATTTCGATGCGCCGTGGGCGCTGACCTACGCCAATGCCGATCGTCTGCTGGATATGCGCGACGAAGAGATGGCGCTGCGCGATGAAGAGGTGACCGGTGAACTGCCACCGGATCTGGAATACGAAGAATTTAACGAAATTCGCGAGCAGCTTGCGGCGATGATCGAAGAACAGCTCGCTGTCTACAAAACCAGACAAGTGCCGCTGGATCTTGGGCTCGTGGTGCGCGACTATCTGGCGCAATATCCGCGCGCGCGCCACTTCGACGTTGCCCGCATTGTGGTAGACCAGGCGGTGCGCCTGGGCGTCGCGCAAGCAGATTTCACCGGACTGCCGCCGAAGTGGCAGCCAATTAACGATTACGGAGCCAAGGTACAGGCGCATGTCATTGACAAATATTGAACAAGTGATGCCAGTTAAGCTGGCACAGGCGCTGGCGAATCCGTTATTTCCGGCGCTGGACAGCCAGCTGCGTGCCGGTCGTCACATTGGCTTAGACGAGCTGGATAATCACGCCTTTTTGATGGACTTTCAGGAGTACCTGGAAGAGTTTTACGCACGCTACAACGTGGAGCTTATTCGCGCGCCGGAAGGGTTTTTCTACCTGCGTCCACGCTCCACGACGCTGATTCCGCGTTCCGTGCTCTCGGAGCTGGATATGATGGTCGGCAAAATTCTTTGCTACCTCTATCTCAGCCCGGAACGTCTGGCGAATGAAGGGATCTTCACCCAGCAGGAACTTTACGACGAGCTGTTGACGCTGGCAGATGAGAGCAAACTGCTCAAGCTGGTGAACAACCGCTCCACGGGGTCGGATCTTGACCGTCAGAAATTACAGGAAAAGGTTCGCTCTTCCCTGAACCGTCTGCGTCGTCTGGGGATGGTCTGGTTTATGGGCCACGACAGCAGCAAATTCCGCATCACGGAATCTGTCTTCCGCTTTGGCGCCGACGTGCGTGCGGGTGATGACGCGCGTGAAGCGCAGCTTCGCATGATCCGCGACGGTGAAGCGATGCCGGTGGAAAACCATTTGCAGCTCAATGATGAGCATGAAGAGAATCTGCCGGATAGCGGGGAGGAAGAGTAATGATTGAACGCGGTAAATTTCGCTCACTGACGCTGATTAACTGGAACGGCTTCTTTGCCCGAACGTTCGATCTGGATGAGCTGGTCACGACGCTCTCCGGCGGTAACGGAGCGGGTAAATCCACCACCATGGCGGCCTTTGTCACGGCGCTGATCCCTGACCTGACGCTGCTTCACTTCCGTAACACCACCGAAGCGGGGGCCACAAGCGGTTCCCGTGATAAAGGCCTGCACGGGAAGCTGAAGGCCGGCGTCTGTTATTCGGTTCTGGACGTCATTAACTCCCGTCATCAGCGTGTGGTGGTGGGCGTACGCCTGCAGCAGGTTGCTGGCCGCGACCGTAAAGTGGATATCAAACCGTTTGCGATCCAGGGGCTTCCAACGTCCGTGCAGCCAACGGCGCTGCTGACGGAAACCCTGAACGAACGTCAGGCGCGTGTGCTGACGCTGCAGGAGCTGAAAGATAAGCTCGAAGCTATCGAAGGCGTACAGTTCAAACAGTTCAACTCGATTACCGACTACCACGCGCTGATGTTCGATCTGGGCGTGGTAGCGCGTCGTCTGCGCTCGGCATCAGACCGTAGCAAATACTACCGCCTGATCGAAGCGTCTCTGTATGGCGGTATCTCCAGCGCCATCACCCGCTCCCTGCGCGACTACCTGCTGCCGGAAAACAGCGGCGTGCGTAAGGCCTTCCAGGATATGGAAGCGGCGCTGCGTGAAAACCGCATGACGCTGGAAGCGATTCGCGTTACCCAGTCCGACCGCGACCTGTTTAAACACCTGATCAGCGAAGCCACCAACTATGTGGCGGCGGACTACATGCGTCACGCCAACGAGCGACGCGTGCATCTTGATCAGGCATTAGAATATCGCCGCGAGCTGTTTACCTCGCGTAAACAGCTGGTGGCCGAGCAGTACAAGCACGTCGAAATGGCGCGCGAGCTGGGTGAGCACAACGGTGCAGAAGGCGACCTGGAAGCCGATTACCAGGCCGCCAGCGATCACCTGAATCTGGTGCAGACCGCGCTGCGTCAGCAGGAAAAAATCGAGCGCTATGAAGCGGATCTCGACGAGCTGCAAATTCGTCTCGAAGAGCAAAATGAAGTGGTGGCCGAAGCCGCCGACATGCAGGAAGAGAACGAAGCCCGCGCCGAAGCGGCCGAGCTGGAAGTGGATGAGCTGAAAAGCCAGCTTGCCGATTACCAGCAGGCACTTGACGTGCAGCAGACGCGAGCGATTCAGTACACCCAGGCATTGCAGGCATTACAGCGTGCGAAAGAGCTGTGCCATCTGCCTGACCTGACGCCGGATAGCGCCGACGAGTGGCTGGATACCTTCCAGGCCAAAGAACAGGAAGCCACCGAGAAGCTGCTCTCCCTCGAACAGAAAATGAGCGTCGCGCAAACGGCGCACAGCCAGTTTGAGCAGGCTTATCAGCTGGTGGTCGCAATTAACGGCCCGCTGGCGCGTAACGAAGCCTGGGACGTTGCCCGTGAACTGCTGCGCGACGGTGTGAACCAGCGCCATCTGGCCGAACAGGTTCAGCCGCTGCGGATGCGTCTGAACGAGCTGGAACAGCGCCTGCGCGAGCAGCAGGAGGCCGAGCGTCTTCTGGCGGAATTCTGCAAGCGTCAGGGAAAAAATTACGATTTCGACGAGCTTGAGGCCCTGCATCAGGAGCTGGAAGCGCGTATCGCGGCCCTGTCCGATACCGTATCAAACGCCAGCGAACAGCGTATGACGCTGCGTCAGGAGCTGGAGCAGATTCAGTCCCGTTCGAAGACGCTCTTGCAACGAGCGCCGGTCTGGCTGGCGGCTCAAAGCAGCCTGAATCAGCTCAGCGAACAGTGCGGCGAGCAGTTCGAATCCAGCCAGGAAGTGACCGAATACCTGCAGCAGCTGCTGGAGCGCGAGCGCGAAGCCATTGTTGAGCGTGACGAAGTCGGCACGCGCAAGCGTGAAGTCGACGAAGAAATTGAACGCTTAAGCCAGCCGGGCGGTGCGGAAGACCCGCGCCTCAATGCCCTGGCGGAGCGTTTTGGCGGCGTGCTGCTGTCCGAGATTTACGACGATGTCGGTCTGGACGACGCGCCATACTTCTCCGCGCTGTACGGTCCATCCCGTAACGCGATTGTGGTTCCGGATCTGTCGCTGATTTCTGAGCAGCTTGCCGGCCTGGAAGATTGCCCGGAGGATCTCTACCTGATCGAAGGGGATCCGCAGTCGTTCGATGACAGCGTCTTCAGCGTCGACGAGCTGGAAAAAGCGGTGGTGGTGAAAATCGCCGACCGTCAGTGGCGTTATTCCCGCTTCCCTGAGCTGCCGCTGTTTGGCCGCGCCGCGCGCGAAAGCCGCATCGAAAGCCTGCACGCCGAGCGTGAAACGCTGTCTGAACGTTTCGCGACCCTGTCGTTTGACGTGCAGAAAACCCAGCGTCTGCACCAGGCGTTTAGCCGTTTTATCGGCAGCCATCTGGCCGTGGCCTTTGAAGCTGACCCGGAAGCGGAAATTCGCAAGCTCAATACCCGCCGTGGAGAGCTGGAGCGGGCGATTGCCAGTCATGAAAGTGATAACCAGCAGAGTCGCGTGCAGTTTGAACAGGCGAAAGAGGGCGTCGCGGCCCTTAACCGCATTCTGCCGCGCCTGAATCTGCTGGCGGATGACACGCTGGCTGACCGTGTGGATGAGATCCAGGAGCGCCTGGATGAAGCGCAGGAAGCCGCGCGTTTCGTTCAGCAGCACGGCAATCAGCTGGCGAAGCTGGAGCCCGTCGTATCTGTACTGCAGAGCGACCCGGAACAGTTCGAGCAGTTAAAAGAAGATTATGCCTGGTCACAGCAGGTGCAGCGCGAGGCGCGTCAGCAGGCGTTTGCCCTGACGGAGGTGGTGCAGCGTCGCGCCCACTTCGGCTACTCCGATTCGGCAGAAATGCTGAGCGGTAACAGCGACCTGAACGAAAAGCTGCGTCAGCGCCTTGAGCAGGCGGAAGCTGAACGTACTCGCGCCCGTGAAGCAATGCGCAGCCACTCCGCTCAGCTGAACCAGTACAACCAGGTGCTGGCCTCGCTGAAAAGCTCCTTCGACACCAAGAAAGAGCTGTTAAACGATCTGCAGAAAGAGCTTCAGGACATCGGCGTGCGTGCCGACAGCGGGGCAGAAGAGCGCGCGCGTATTCGTCGTGACGAGCTGCATTCGCAGCTCAGCAATAACCGTGCGCGTCGTAATCAGCTGGAAAAAGCGCTGACCTTCTGCGAAGCGGAAATGGATAACCTGACCCGTCGCCTGCGCAAGCTGGAGCGCGACTACTTTGAGATGCGTGAGCAGGTTGTGACCGCGAAGGCGGGCTGGTGCGCGGTGATGCGCATGGTGAAAGACAATAACGTTGAGCGTCGTCTGCACCGCCGTGAACTGGCATATCTCTCAGCCGACGAGCTGCGTTCCATGTCGGATAAGGCGTTGGGTGCGCTGCGTCTGGCGGTGGCGGATAACGAACACCTGCGCGACGTGCTGCGTATGTCGGAAGATCCAAAACGTCCGGAACGTAAAATCCAGTTCTTCGTGGCGGTTTACCAGCACCTGCGCGAACGTATTCGTCAGGACATCATCCGTACCGACGATCCGGTTGAAGCCATCGAACAGATGGAAATCGAGCTGGGTCGCCTGACGGAGGAGCTGACCTCCCGCGAGCAGAAGCTGGCGATCAGCTCCCGCAGCGTAGCGAATATTATTCGTAAAACCATTCAGCGCGAACAGAACCGTATCCGCCAGCTGAACCAGGGCCTGCAGAGCGTGTCGTTTGGCCAGGTGAACAGCGTGCGCCTCAACGTCAACGTGCGTGAAGCCCACGCGACGCTGCTGGAAGTGCTGTCTGAGCAGCACGAGCAGCATCAGGATCTGTTCAACAGCAACCGTCTGACCTTCTCCGAAGCGCTGGCGAAGCTGTATCAGCGCCTGAATCCACAGATTGATATGGGCCAGCGTACGCCGCAAACCATCGGTGAAGAGCTGCTGGATTACCGTAATTACCTGGAAATGGAGGTAGAGGTAAACCGTGGCTCAGACGGCTGGCTGCGTGCGGAATCCGGGGCGCTCTCTACCGGTGAAGCGATCGGTACCGGGATGTCAATTCTGGTGATGGTCGTACAGAGCTGGGAAGATGAAGCGCGCCGTCTGCGCGGCAAAGACATCTCGCCATGCCGACTGCTGTTCCTGGATGAGGCGGCGCGTCTTGATGCCCGCTCCATTGCCACGCTGTTCGAGCTTTGCGAACGTCTCGATATGCAGCTCATTATTGCGGCGCCGGAGAACATCAGCCCCGAGAAAGGCACTACCTACAAACTGGTGCGCAAAGTGTTCCAGAACAGCGAACACGTTCACGTTGTGGGGCTGCGTGGCTTTGCGCCGCAGCCACCAGAGTCATTGCCGGAAACCACAGCCGACGCTTCCTGAAGTATCTTCTGACCCGAAGCGGCGCCCTGGCGCCGCTTTTTTTTTAAACTTAACTTGTGCTTAGGGCTGCGTTATCTTTAAACTTCTTTACATAAGGTAAGGCAACAGCTTAGCCGTCTACCTATAATGAAAGAAAGCCCCAACGTGATGGGCATGTCGTGAAAACAGGGGGCAAGGGATGTTGCTTAAGAAAGAATGTGGTCGTCAGCTGTCGGCGCTAAGTTTATGCCTGGCAGTGATGTTTGCTCCACTGTTAACCGCCCAGGCCGACGAGCCTGAAATTGTGCCGACTGACAGCTCGGCAACGACAGGCGCACAGCCTACGTCGTTGTCCCAGCCGCTGGACCAGTCTCCGGCGACGGCTATCATGGCCGGTATTAAACCGCTGCCGGAAGGCATCGACGCCGAATCGCTCAGTCAGCAGCTGCAGTCAGGGCTGCCGTCAGGCTACACGCCTGTCTATATCAATCAGCTCACGCTCCTCTATGCTGCCCGTGATATGAAACCGATGTGGGAAAACCGCGATGCCGTGCGCGCCTTCCAGCAACAGCTGGCGGAGGTCGCGATTGCAGGGTTTCAGCCGCAGTTTACAAAATGGGTTGAGCTGTTAACCGATCCTGCTGTCACCGGGCAGGCGCGGGACGTGGTGCTTTCCGATGCCATGATGGGCTACCTGCAGTTCGTGGCGGGTATTCCTGTCAATGGCAACCGCTGGCTGTACAGCGATAAACCTTACAAACTGGCGACGCCAGCGCTGTCGGTGATTAATCAATGGCAGCTAGCGCTGGATAATGGCGAACTGCCGCGCTTTATCGCCAGCCTGGCACCGACGCACCCACAATATGCCACTCTGCACCAGTCGCTCCTCGCGCTGGTGGGGGACACGCGTCCGTGGCCGCAAATGCGCGGTACCGCGACGCTGCGTCCGGGGCAGTGGAGCAGCGATGTGTCCGCCCTGCGCGAGATCCTGGTGCGTTCCGGTATTCTGGAAGGCGGGCCAAAGATTGCTCTCCCGGGTGATGATCCACAGAACGTCGCCGTCAGCCCGTCAGCTCCCGTGAAAGAGAAGAAAGCCGATGTCCTGAGCAGCAAACCCGCGGCTTACGATCGCGAGCTGGTTGCGGCCGTTAAGCAATTCCAGGCCGCTCAGGGGCTGGGGGCCGATGGCGTCATTGGCCAGACGACGCGTGACTGGCTGAACGTATCGCCTGCGCAGCGGGCAGGGGTGCTGGCGCTCAATATCCAGCGTTTGCGCTTGCTGCCGGGAACGCTCTCTACCGGGATTATGGTTAACATCCCGGCGTATTCCCTGGTCTATTACCAGGACGGTAGCGAAAAACTGGCGTCGCGCGTGATTGTCGGGCGTCCGGATCGTAAAACACCGATGATGAGCAGCGCGCTGAATAACGTGGTGGTAAACCCGCCGTGGAACGTGCCGCCGACTCTGGCGCGAAAAGACATTCTGCCGAAGGTCTGGAACGACCCGGGTTATCTGGAACGTCATGGCTATACGGTGATGCGTGGATGGAACAGTAAAGAGGCCATCGATCCTTATA
This sequence comes from Enterobacter sp. DC4, assembly GCF_000568095.1. Lineage (NCBI taxonomy): Bacteria > Pseudomonadati > Pseudomonadota > Gammaproteobacteria > Enterobacterales > Enterobacteriaceae > Enterobacter > Enterobacter sp. DC4. The sequence goes on from NZ_AZUB01000001.1 coordinate 416,573, forward strand.
TGGTCGACTGGTCGACGATCACAGCGTCAAATCTGCCGTTCCGTTTCCAGCAGGCTCCCGGGGCGCATAACTCTTTAGGGCGCTACAAATTCAATATGCCGAGTTCAGAAGCTATCTATCTGCACGATACGCCGAACCACAACCTGTTCCAGAAAGATACCCGCGCGCTGAGTTCTGGCTGCGTGCGCGTGAACAAAGCCTCGGAGCTGGCCAATATGCTGCTTCAGGATGCGGGCTGGAACGATACGCGTATTTCGGATGCCCTGAAGCAGGGGGATACGCGTTACGTTAATATTCGCCACAATATTCCGGTCAATCTTTACTATCTGACGGCGTTTGTGGGCGAGGACGGGCGTACCCAGTATCGTACAGATATTTACAATTATGATCTCACCGCGCGATCCGGCGCACAAATTTTGCCAAAAGCGGAACAATTAATCAGGTAAATGAAGCAGTTCGGGAAAAATGATTGTCGTAAGTTATGGTGAATAAGGGGCTATATCGCTGCAAGCCGCGTATTCACTGGGGTTGGGCGCCTTGACGTACCTGGTTTTGCCAGTTATGGTGCCCTTCGTGCGCTAAGCATATTACGATTTCTTTTACCTGTAGACCTGATTATCATGGACAAATTTGACGCTAATCGCCGCAAACTGCTGGCGTTAGGTGGCGTTGCGCTCGGCGCAGCGGCCATCCTGCCGACGCCAGCATTTGCCACCCTCTCGACACCTCGTCCGCGAGTTTTAACGCTCAACAATCTTCATACCGGTGAGTCGCTAAAAGCGGAGTTTTTCGATGGCAGAGGCTATATTCAGGATGAATTAGCAAGACTTAACCATTTTTTCCGTGATTTCCGCGCGAATAAAATAAAAGCCATCGATCCAGGACTGTTTGATCAGATTTTCCGCCTTCAGGGCCTGCTGGGCACCAGCAAGCCGGTGCAGCTCATTTCTGGCTATCGCTCGATTGATACCAACAATGAACTGCGCGCCCACAGTCGCGGGGTAGCGAAAAAAAGCTATCACACGAAGGGACAGGCAATGGATTTCCATATTGAAGGCGTTTCGTTAGCCAATATTCGCAAAGCTGCGTTATCTATGCGCGCAGGTGGTGTAGGATATTACCCCAGCAGCAACTTTGTACATATTGATACCGGTCCGGTTCGGCACTGGTAATAACGAAACACAGGAGCAGTATGAACTATCGTATTATTCCGGTTACCGCGTTCTCCCAGAATTGTTCATTGATCTGGTGCGAACAGACTAAACTGGCCGCGCTTGTCGATCCCGGCGGTGACGCTGAGAAAATCAAGCAGGAAGTCGCAGCAAGCGGCGTCACGCTGATGCAGATTTTGCTCACTCATGGTCATCTTGACCATGTAGGTGCTGCCGCTGAACTGGCTGAACACTACGGTGTGCCGGTGATCGGCCCGGAAAAAGAAGATGAGTTCTGGCTGCAGGGGTTACCCGCCCAAAGCCGCATGTTTGGCCTTGATGAGTGTCAGCCCCTGACGCCCGATCGCTGGCTGAACGAGGGAGAGCGCGTTAACGTAGGGAATGTGACTTTACAGGTGTTGCATTGTCCTGGGCATACGCCAGGCCATATCGTCTTCTTTGATGACCAGTCTCGTCTGCTGATTTCCGGCGATGTGATCTTCAAAGGTGGCGTAGGACGCAGCGATTTTCCGCGCGGCGACCACGGGCAGCTGATTCAGTCGATTAAACAAAAGTTATTGCCGCTGGGTGATGACGTTACGTTTATCCCTGGGCACGGTCCGATGTCGACGCTGGGCTATGAACGGCTCCATAACCCGTTCCTTCAGGATGAAATGCCTGTCTGGTAACCCGAATAAAAAAAAAGCCTGCATAACGCAGGCTTTTTTTATGGGCGCAAATTACAGTACGGCGACAATCGCTTCGCACAGCGGCGCCATGTTGTCAGGCGTCATGCCTGCAACGTTCACGCGGCCAGAGGCCACGGCGTACACGCCAAACTCTTCACGCAGACGCAGAACCTGCTCTTTGGTCAGGCCGCTGAACGAGAACATGCCGTTCTGTTTGATGATAAAGCTGAAGTCGCGGTCTGCGCCTTTCTCAGCCAGGGTGTTCACAAACAGCAGGCGCATGCGCTGAATACGCTGGCGCATATCGTTCAGCTCTTGTTCCCAGATAGCGCGCAGCGCATCGTTGCTCAGGATAGTGGCAACAACAGACGCACCGTGTGCCGGTGGGTTAGAGTAGTTAGCGCGGATAACCGATTTCATCTGGCTGAACGCACGATCGACGGTCTCTTCGTTAGCAGCAACCAGCGTACAGGCACCCACACGCTCATTGTACAGACCGAAGTTCTTGGAATAAGAGCTGGCGACAATCAGCTCCTGATGCACGGCTGCGAACGCGCGCAGGCCTTCGGCATCTTCTTCCAGACCACGGGCGAAGCCCTGGTAGGCAAAGTCAAACAGCGGCAGCCAGCCGTTCTCTACGGACAGCTTCGCCAGGTGTTGCCACTGCTCAAGCGTCGGATCGATACCGGTTGGGTTGTGGCAGCAGCCGTGGAACAGCACCACGTCACCTGCCTGCGCTTCGCCGAGGCTCGCCAGCAGGCCGTCAAAGTCCAGAGAGTGGTTTGCCGCGTCGTAGTAGGCGTATTCACGCACTTCCAGACCCGCAGAGTTAAACACGCTCTTGTGGTTCGGCCAGCTTGGGTTGCTCACCCAGACACGCTTAACAGAGGTGTTTTTCGCAAGGAAATCCGCCGCCACGCGCAGCGCACCGGTACCGCCCGGAGTCTGTGCTGTACGGGCACGTTTGTCACTCACAATTGCACTGCCTTTACCGAACAGCAGCTCCTGGGTGCAGCGACCAAATTCAGGGATACCATCAATACCGAGGTAGTTTTTGGTGGTTTCGTTTTCCAGCAGATACTGCTCAGCTTTCTTAACGCTGGTCAGTACCGGAGTTTTGCCGGTTTCATCTTTATATACACCAATACCCAGGTTGATTTTGCCAGGGCGGTCGTCGGCACGAAACAGATCGGCCAGGCCCAGAATAGGGTCGGCAGGAGCGGCGGTAATGTTCTCAAACATGACGAAGTTCCATTGTGATTACAGAAGTGAAATCCGCTATCAGGTTAACGGTAGATTTACAAAATGCCAACCGTTTGCGACGAAAAGCGTGCGGCTTTTCAAAAGTCGCCATTATTTTCTGTCACGCATAAAAAAACAGGGCCGAAGCCCTGTTCATTAAGCATATAACAAAGTGGTGTACTGATTAGAACTGGTAAACAGCAGCCAGACCAACCTGGTCGTCGGTACCAACCCAGCCGCCGCCAGTGCGCTTGGCCTGATCTTCGTCGATCAGGTTGATGCGGTAATCAGCAGACACGTTGAAGTTTTTGTTGAAGTAGTAAGTAGCGCCAACTTCAACGTATTTAGCCAGATCTGCATCGCCGCCAGATACAGTGTTCAGGTTTTTACCTTTACTCTGGACGTAGGACAGGGATGGACGCAGACCGAAGTCGAACTGGTACTGAGCGATAACTTCGAAGTTCTGGGTTTTGTTCGCTACGTTGAACACGTCACCAGAAGCATCAGGGGTGTTGGAACCGGTGGTGTTAGCCAGGAGGCTCAAATTGCGGGTTTCTGCGTATACAGCAGCCAGATACAGGCTGTTTGCATCGTATTTACCGCCAATTGCCCATGCTTCGGCTTTGTCGCCTTTACCATCGGCCTTCTGGTCAAGAGTACGGTTAGCATTGCTGTACGCGCCAGTCAGAGCAAAGCCACTGCCGAAGTCATAAGCTACAGAGTAACCAACACCGTCGCCATTCGCACGACGCAGGTCAGCGCGTTCGTTTTTAGCCTGGTACTGGAGGCCGAAGCTCAGACCATCAACCAGACCAAAGAAATCGTTATTACGGTAGGTCAGCAGGCCAGTAGAACGGCTGGTCATGTAGTTATCAACATTGCCGCCGCCCCATGTTTCGCCGGACCAGGTTGGCGCCATGTCGGTGTAGGATTCTACATCGTATACGATGCCGTAGTTACGGCCGTAGTCGAGGCTGCCAGCGTCAGCCATTTTCAGGCCAGCGAATGCCAGACGAGTACGAGTAGAGTTGTTTGCAGACTGTTCACCTTCCGCAGAACTGGCCAGTGCACGGTATTCCCACTGACCATAACCGGTCAGTTGGTCGTTGATCTGAGTTTCGCCTTTGAAACCGATCTGTGCGTAGGTTGAGTCTGAGTTGTTGGTGTTATCGCCATTGGTAACGAAGTCACGCTCAGCATTAACTTTTCCGTACAGATCAAGTTTGTTGCCGTTCTTGTTATAGATTTCTGCAGCGTTAGCTGCACCGGCTACCAGCAGGGCAGGGATTACCACTGCCAGAATATTGCGCTTCATCATTATTTATTACCCTCATTGGTTTTTTTATGACACTCGCCACTGCCGTCAATAAATTCTGTCAATAAATATTTCCGGAACTATTGATGAGAGTTTGGTGTCTTTATGTATCTGACAGGCATCTTTCCATTCGGCGAAGCGTTTCGCTAGCCTGAAAGTGCTACAATTCTCAAGATTAAGTAACCAAAAGAAAATATGTGTAACCAAATGTTTATTTTTGGGAACTTTGTGAACCACCTCAAACTTCAGAGCGCCCTGGCGAATTAAACAACAAAACCTATCCTATATATATGAATTGCTTATGATTAATTGAGATAAAGGCGATTCATATAAACAGACGTTAAACGACTCTGTTTTTCTTATGACCCCAAAAAGACTTCTGGATGGCTGAAAAAGTGGTTGAAATTTGTGCTATCGCTTGAGGATGTAATAATCGCAATAAGAATGGGGTTTATTTTTTGTGGCTGGATATTTCGCGGAAACAAAACGTAACAGGTAGTGGTTGTGACGGAGCGAAGGTTTAAAGATGCTGACTTTACGCTGACGAAAACTGACAATGCAGAATAAAATAATGGCCAGCACAGGCTGGCCATTTTAGTCTTTTACCGATTAGAAGCTGGCGTTACGTGGTGTACGTGGGAATGGAATCACGTCGCGAACGTTCTGAACACCGGTAACGTAGGCGATCAGACGCTCGAAGCCGAGACCAAAACCGGCGTGCGGTACGGTACCGTAACGACGCAGATCGCGGTACCAGCTGTAGTCCGCTGGGTTGAGCCCCATCTCTTCCATACGCGCGTCCAGCACGTCAAGACGCTCTTCACGCTGAGAGCCACCGATGATTTCACCAATGCCCGGCGCCAGTACGTCCATCGCTGCCACGGTTTTACCGTCTTCGTTAAGGCGCATATAGAAGGCCTTAATGTCTTTCGGGTAGTTTTTAACGACAACCGGCGCTTTGAAATGTTTCTCGGCCAGATAGCGTTCGTGCTCAGACGCCAGGTCAACGCCCCAGTAAACCGGGTTCTCGAAAGTCTCACCGCATTTCTCGAGGATCGCCACCGCGTCGGTATAGTCCACCTGCGCAAAGTCGGCAGATACAAAACGCTCCAGACGCGCCACAGCATCGCTGTCTACGCGCTCGGCGAAGAATTTCATGTCGTCAGGACGCTCTTCCAGCACCGCTTTGAACACGTACTTCAGCATCGCTTCCGCCAGACCCGCAACATCGTCCAGGTCGGCGAATGCCACTTCCGGCTCCAGCATCCAGAATTCCGCCAGGTGACGGCTGGTGTTGGAGTTTTCGGCACGGAAGGTTGGGCCAAAGGTGTAGATCTTAGACAGCGCACAGGCGTACGTTTCGCCGTTGAGCTGGCCAGATACCGTCAGGAAAGCTTCTTTACCAAAGAAGTCTTTGTCATAGTCCACTTTACCTTCCGGCGTGCGCGGCAGGTTTTCCATGTCCAGCGTCGAGACGCGGAACATCTCACCCGCACCTTCTGTGTCGGACGCGGTGATCAGCGGGGTAGACACCCAGAAGTAACCCTGCTCGTCGAAGAAACGATGCAGCGCCTGCGCCAGCGTATGACGCACGCGCGCCACCGCACCAATCAGGTTGGTACGTGGACGCAGGTGCGCCACTTCACGCAGGTATTCAATGCTGTGACGTTTTGCTGCCATCGGGTAGGTATCTGGATCTTCAACCCAGCCGGTGACTTCAATGGCTGAGGCCTGAATTTCGAAACTCTGACCCTGGCCCGGGGATGCCACAACCACGCCGGTGACAATAACGGAACAGCCCGTCGTCAGGCGCAGAACGTCATCATTGTAATTGGGCAGAGAATTATTAATGACGGCCTGTACAGGATCAAAGCAGGAACCGTCATAGACGGCAAGGAAGGAGATGCCAGCTTTAGAATCTCGGCGGGTACGCACCCATCCGCGCACGGTGACCTGTTGGTCAACGGCGACACGGCCCTGGAGTACGTCGGCTACAGGCACAACGCTCATAATATTCTCTCTGTTAATAGTCGGAAAAAATAAACACTTGTCCACCCTTATGGGGGGATATCTATGTTACCTGCCATCCGCTATCAGACAAGTAAATTTCGCAGTCAAAAGAGAAGAATTAAGAAATAAATAAGGAGAGGGGAGCCATAAAGGCTCCCGTAAGCGCTTAACTGGCTTTTTTGATCTGAGGAAGATCGAAGGCTTTGCGCAACGCGCGAACAAACGCTTTGTCATGGCAGATGGTTTTGCCCGGGCTGTCGGAGAGTTTCGCCACCGGCTTGCCGTTACATTCCACCAGCTTTATTACGATATTCAGAGGTTTTACCTGAGGAATATCGCAGGTTAACCGGGTACCAATCCCAAAGCTCAGGTTCACTCTGGCGTTGAAATGGCGATAGAGTTCGACGGCTTTCGCCAGATCGAGGTTATCGGAGAAGACCAGCACCTTGCTCATCGGATCAATGCCGAGTTTCTCGTAATGGGCAATGGCCTTCTCGCCCCATTCAACCGGATCCCCGGAGTCGTGGCGTAATCCCTGGTAACGTTCAGCGAACTCGGGACCAAAGTCGCGCAGGAAGGCATCCATCGTAATACAGTCGGTGAGGGCGATCCCGAGTTGATTCGGGTACTCCTCAAGCCATGCGGCCAGTGCCGCGCGCTGGCTGTTAGCCAGATCGGGGCTGATCTGCTGATGCGCCTGGAACCACTCGTGCGCCTGGGTACCCATTGGCGTCAGGCTAAGGCGACGTGCCAGATCGTAGTTACTGGTGCCTACAAACCACGGCTCCTGCTGAAGACGTTTAACGATGGCCTCCTGAACGTCGCGAGAGAAACGACGGCGGGTGCCAAAGTCCATCAGGCGGAAGCGGGACATGTCTAACCCTTCGGTCAGCGTGGAGAAGGCAGCGAGTTTATTTTCCAGCGCGGCGACCGCCTGCTCGACGCCCGTTTCCGGCGAACGGTAGCGGTGAGCCAGTTCGCTGATCACCGCCAGAAGCGGCACTTCCCACATGATCACTTCCCGCCACGGACCTTCAAGGCGAATATCCAGCTTGCCGTTATCGTTAAGCACGGTGACCTGCTCCGGCTTATAGCGGAAATCGCGCAGCCAGTTCAGGTAGTCGGCTTTGAAGAAAGGCAGGCCAGAAAGCCACTGATATTCCTCGTCCTGCAGCGTCAGATGCTGCATAGCATTGACCTGTTCACGAATGGCGTCTGCGTAGATACCGAGCAAGTCGTCGCCACGGCAGCGGAATTCCGCCGCGACATGAACGTCATAGTAATGGTGGAAAACGGCTTGCTGCATATGCAGTTTATACGCGTCGGTATCCAGCAACGTATGCAGAACTGGAGAAGCGAATTGAGTCATAGGTGCGCAGTAGCATCCTCTCACAGGAGCGTTTAGTACAATAAACAACTCCGGAGTATACCTTGTTTAGTGATTTATTGAACCCCGATCACAACATAAGCGCGTTTTATGGTCGAGGGCATTTTGTGCCCCGTGTTATACAAATGTAGCAAAAAAAGGTTTTGACCCTGAAAAGATGAACATTCTGCATAGCGCGTTTTGCGCAACAGGAATATATTGAAACGTTACTCGACAAACGATGCATAAGGTTTTCTATGACACAACAGCCACAAGCCAAATACCGCCACGACTACCGTGCGCCGGATTACCTGATTAGCGAAATCGATCTGACTTTTGACTTGGATGCCACTAAAACCGTTGTCACGGCGGTAAGCAAGGTGACGCGCCACAGCGCAACTGCGGTGCCGCTGCGTCTGGATGGTGAAGACCTGACGCTGGTCTCCCTGCATATTAATGATGAAGCCTGGTCAGACTATAAAGAAGAAAACAACCAGCTGGTCATCGACAACCTGCCGGAACAGTTTACGCTGCGCATCGTGAATGAAATCAGCCCGGCCGCCAACACCGCGCTGGAAGGGCTTTATCAGTCAGGCGTGGCGCTGTGTACCCAGTGTGAAGCGGAAGGGTTCCGCCACATTACCTGGTATCTTGACCGCCCGGACGTCCTGGCGCGCTTCACCACCAAAATCATCGCCGATAAAACCCTCTATCCCTTCCTGCTCTCCAATGGTAACCGCGTAGGTGAAGGCGAGCTGGAGAATGGCCGTCACTGGGTGCAGTGGCAGGATCCGTTCCCGAAACCGTGCTACCTGTTTGCGCTGGTGGCGGGGGACTTCGACGTGCTGCGTGACACCTTCAAAACGCGCTCAGGCCGTGAGGTGGCGCTGGAGCTGTTTGTTGACCGCGGCAACCTTGACCGCGCGCCGTGGGCGATGACTTCCCTCATCAACTCCATGAAGTGGGACGAGGAGCGCTTCGGCCTCGAATATGACCTCGACATCTATATGATTGTCGCCGTCGATTTCTTCAACATGGGCGCAATGGAGAATAAAGGCCTGAACGTCTTTAACTCCAAATACGTTCTGGCGCGTACCGATACCGCAACGGACAAAGACTACCTCGATATCGAACGCGTCATCGGCCACGAATATTTCCACAACTGGACCGGCAACCGCGTCACCTGCCGCGACTGGTTCCAGCTCAGCCTGAAAGAGGGCCTGACCGTCTTCCGTGACCAGGAGTTCAGCTCCGATCTGGGTTCACGCGCGGTAAACCGCATCAACAACGTGCGTACCATGCGCGGCCTGCAGTTTGCGGAAGATGCCAGCCCAATGGCGCACCCGATCCGTCCGGATAAAGTCATCGAAATGAACAACTTCTACACCCTGACGGTGTATGAGAAAGGCGCCGAAATTATCCGCATGATCCACACCCTGCTGGGGGAAGAGAACTTCCAGAAAGGGATGCAGCTGTACTTTGAGCGTCATGACGGCAGCGCGGCCACCTGCGACGATTTTGTGCAGGCAATGGAAGATGCCTCTAATGTCGATCTTTCCCACTTCCGCCGCTGGTACAGCCAGGCCGGTACGCCGATTGTTACCGTCAAAGACGACTATAATCCGGAAACCGAGCAGTACACGCTGACCATCAGCCAGCGCACGCCGCCGACGGCAGAGCAGGAAGAGAAATACCCGCTGCATATTCCGTTCAGCATTGAGCTGTACGATAACGAAGGCAAAGTCATCCCGCTGCAGAAGGGCGGCCACCCGGTACACAACGTGCTGAACGTGACCCAGGCCGAGCAGACCTTTATCTTCGATAACGTCTACTTCCAGCCGGTGCCTGCGCTGCTGTGTGAATTCTCCGCGCCGGTGAAGCTGGAGTACAAGTGGAGCGATCAGCAGCTTACGTTCCTGATGCGTCACGCGCGTAACGATTTCTCCCGCTGGGATGCGGCGCAAAGTCTGCTGGCGACCTACATCAAGCTCAACGTAAACCGTCATCAGCAGGGCCAGCCGCTGTCGCTGCCTGTCCATGTGGCTGACGCGTTCCGCGCGATCCTGCTGGATGAGAAGATTGACCCTGCATTGGCCGCTGAAATTCTGACCCTGCCGTCAGCGACTGAAATCGCGGAGTTGTTCGAGATTATCGATCCGATCGCGATCGTGGCGGTGCGTGAAGCGCTGACCCGTACGCTGGCTACTGAACTGGCGGACGAGTTCCTCGCCATTTATAACGCCAACAAGCTTGACGCTTATCGCGTTGAGCACGCGGACATTGGTAAACGTTCTCTGCGCAACACCTGCCTGCGCTATCTGGCGTTTGGTGAAACCGAGCTGGCGAACACCCTGGTGAGCAAGCAGTATCACGAGGCGGATAACATGACCGACGCCCTGGCCGCGCTGGGTGCAAGCGTTGCCGCCGAACTGCCGTGCCGCGATGCGCTGATGCAGGAGTACGACGACAAGTGGCATCAGGATGGTCTGGTGATGGACAAGTGGTTCATCCTGCAGGCGACCAGCCCGGCGGCCGATGCACTCAGCAACGTACGCAGCCTGCTGAAGCATCGTTCCTTTACCCTGAGCAACCCAAACCGCGTGCGTTCGCTGATTGGCGCGTTTGCCAGCAGCAACCCGGCAGCGTTCCACGCCGAAGACGGCAGCGGTTATCAGTTCATGGTGGAAATGCTGACCGAGCTGAACAGCCGTAACCCGCAGGTGGCGTCGCGCCTAATTGAGCCGCTGATCCGTCTGAAGCGTTACGATGCGAAGCGTCAGGCGAAGATGCGTGCCGCGCTTGAGCAGCTGAAAGGGCTGGAAAATCTGTCTGGTGATTTGTACGAGAAGATCGCCAAAGCGTTAGCGTAATATAAGTTAACCCGTCCTCTCCCCGTGGGAGAGGGCCGGGTGAGGGCATCAGGCATTAGCCTTAGCTCGCTGTAACTCTATGCTCCCGCGCTTCATCACTCGATCTAATACCTCAGCTTCGAGCTCCGCCAGTCTTGCCGAGCCCACGCGACGAGGCCGCGGAAGATCCATCGTCAGATCCAGACCTATTTTCCCGTCCTCTATTAACAGCACCCGGTCCGCCATCGCGACGGCTTCGCTCACGTCATGCGTCACCAGCAGTACCGTAAAGCCGTGCGCCTGCCACAGGGATCCAATCAAATCCTGCATTTCGATCCGCGTCAGGGCGTCGAGCGCGCCGAGCGGTTCATCAAGCAACAGCAGGCCAGGACGGTGAATCAACGCCCGCGCCAGCGCTACGCGCTGCTTCTGCCCACCCGAGAGGGCGGCAGGCCATTCATCGGCTCGATTTTCCAGCCCAACGGCGGCCAGTGCCTGGCGGGCTTCATCCCGCCAGCTGCCCTTAAGACCGAGCCCGACATTGTCGATAACCGTTTTCCACGGCAGCAGCCGCGCGTCCTGAAACATCATGCGGGTATCGTCCTGAATATTCGAAAGCGGCGTTGTTCCTGCCAGAATGTCGCCGCCGTTGGGGGCTTCCAGTCCGGCCAGCAGCCTTAGCAGGGTACTCTTGCCGCCGCCGCTGCGCCCGACAACGGCCACAAATTGTCCGGCGGGAATATGCAGATCCAGCCCGTTAAGAATGGTGTTTTCGCCGTAGCGTTTGGTCACGCCGTTCAGCAGTAACGGTGTTCCCTGGTTCAGTCGTGCAGTATTCATGCTTTCGCCTCCTGAAGGGTGTAGGCCGGGTTCCAGCGCAGCCAGCTGCGCTCCAGCCACTGGGCGCTAACGTCGGCGAGTTTGCCGAGCAGGGCATACAGAATGATGGCAACCACCACCACGTCCGTTTGCAGGAATTCGCGGGCGTTCATCGCCAGATAGCCAATACCAGAGTTGGCTGAGATGGTCTCCGCCACAATCAGCGTCAGCCACATCAGGCCGAGCGCAAAACGCACCCCGACCATAATGGAGGGCAGGGCGCCCGGCAGGATCACGTGTATAAAAAGCGAAAAACCCGATAAGCCGTAGCTGCGCGCCATCTCCACCAGACCGCGATCGATATTGCGGATCCCGTGCCAGGTGTTGATGTAGATCGGGAACAATGTGCCCAGCGCCACGAGGAAGATTTTGGCGCTCTCATCAATCCCAAACCACAGGATAACCAGCGGGATCAGCGCCAGATGCGGCACGTTGCGCAGCATCTGAATAGAGGTATCCAGCAGCCGCTCGCCCCAGCGGGAAAGGCCACTGATCAGGCCCAGAACCAGACCGATGCTGCCGCCGATGGAAAACCCAATCACGGCGCGCCAGGAGCTGATCGCCAGATGCTGCCACAGCTCACCGCTCACGCTCAGCGACCAGAACGCTTCTACAACGCCCTCCGGGGAGGGCAGAATGCGGCTCGACAGCCAGCCGGTGGACGACGCGAGCTGCCAGAGTGCCACAATGCCGACGGGTAAAAACCACGGCGCGGCGCGCAGCAGCCATTTTTGTGAGGTGGCAGACATGGTCACTCCTTAGCTCTGTGCGGCTTTGCGTGGAATAAACTCGTTCGCCACGGCTTCGCCCTGAAGCTGAAGCCGCTGCGGCTGTGGAATTTCCGGAATGGCGACATCCAGATGCGGGAATAACAGCTCGCCCACCTTGTACGCCTCTTCCAGATGCGGATAGCCGGAGAGAATAAAGCTGTCGATGCCCAGCTCGGCGTATTCATTAATTCGCGCAGCCACGGTCGGGCCGTCGCCAACCAGCGCCGTACCCGCACCGCCACGTACCAGGCCGACGCCCGCCCACAGGTTCGGGCTGATCTCCAGGTTCTCGCGCTTGCCGTTGTGCAGGGACGCCATTCGGTGCTGTCCGACGGAGTCGGTTTTGGCAAATGCGGCCTGGGCTCTGGCGATCGTTTCATCATCCAGATGCGAGGTCAGGCGGTCCGCCGCCTGCCAGGCTTCTTCATTGGTTTCGCGAACAATCACATGCAGGCGAATGCCGAAGCGCACCTTGCGGCCATGGGCGGCCGCCTTAGCGCGGACCTGGGCAATTTTTTCTTTCACCAGCTCAGGCGGTTCGCCCCAGGTCAGATAGAGATCGACCTGCTCTGCCGCCAGATCCTGGGCCACATCCGACGATCCGCCAAAATAGAGCGGCGGGCGCGGCTGCTGCACTGGCGGGAAGTAGAGTTTCGCGTCGCGAACGTGGATATGCTTGCCTTCAAAGGTAACGGTTTCACCTTCCAGCAGACGTCGCCAGACGCGGGTGAACTCGGCGGAGGCTTCATAGCGCTCGGTATGGTCGAGAAATACCCCATCGCCCGCCAGCTCCTGCGGATCGCTGCCCGTCACCAGGTTAAACAGGGCGCGGCCGTTGGATAGTCTGTCCAGCGTTGCCGCCTGACGCGCCGCCACGGTGGGGGAGACGACGCTCGGGCGTAACGCAACCAGGAACTTCAGACGCTGGGTGACCGGGATCATCGACGCGGCCACGAGCCAGGCATCTTCACATGAACGTCCGGTCGGGATCAGCACCCCGGTGAAACCGATTCGGTCCGCCGCCTGCGCAATCTGCTGCAGGTAGCCGTGGTCAACCGGGCGCGAACCCTCTTCTGTACCAAGATAGTGTCCATCACCGTGGGTGGGTAAAAACCAGAAAAGATTCAGACTCATGATTTAGCTCCTTCTTTGCCTGCGGGCTGCCAGATGCGTTCGCGAATAGTGACCTGTTTCGGCACCAGGTGGTTTTGATAGAAAAGGTCAGCCGTTTGTTGCTGAAGCGCGGCGACGTGGGCGTCCACGGGCGTGATGGTGGTCGGTGGACGGTGGTTGAGATAGCTCGCGATCACCGGCTCAGGTAAGCCCATGGTTTTCGCCAGCAGGGTAATGCTCTCCTGGCGCTGGGTCTGGGTCAGCGCATCGGCCTGGGTAAAGGTATCCAGTACGCCCTGAATAAATGCGCCGTTCTTTTCCGCATAAGGACGCGCGGCCAGATAGAACGAACCGGTCTGCTTCAGCGTGGTGCCGTCTTTCAGCACGCGAACGCCGCCCTGCAGTAATGCGGCGGAGTAGTACGGATCCCAGATGGCCCAGGCATCAACGTTCTTCTGCTGGAATGCGGCGCGCGCGTCGGCAGGCGTCAGGTAAACAGGTTGAATGTCAGTGAACTTGAGTCCGGCTTCTTGCAGGGCACGCAGCAGCAGGTTGTGTGAGCTGGAACCTTTCTGGAAAGCAACTTTATGCCCTTTAAGATCGGCGACGCTTTTAATGTCGCTGTTTTCTGGCACCAGAATCACTTCGGCCTTCGGTTTGGGCGGCTCAACGCCAACATAGACGAGGTCCGCTCCCGCCGCCTGGGCGAATATCGGCGGAATATCACCCGTACTGCCGAGATCGATACTGCCGACGTTCAGGGCCTCCAGCATCTGCGGGCCAGCCGGGAACTCCACCCAGGAGAATTTGGTGTCCGGGAAGCGTTTTTCCAGAAGCTGGTGGCTTTTCGCCAGCACCATGCTGACGCTGCCTTTCTGATAGCCAATGCGTAAACTGTCCGGAGCCGTTTCTGCGGCATGGGCCAGCGAGGAAAGCGCCATCAGACCTGCCAGGCCGATACGGGTTAACGTTTTAAACATGTGCGACTCCTTGAGGCTGACCAAACGCCGGCGCCTGGATATCCCTGCGGTGCAGAGCATGCCAGAAGGTTTCCAGGGCAGTATCGAGGCGGGTTTGCAGGTTCGGCGTAAAATGAGGTTTATGTTGATAATCGATAACCTGGGAGTCATCGGCGAAAACGCCGTGGAGGATCTCCTGCGCTTTCAATGCGTTCAGCACCGGCTTCAGGGCATAATCCACGGCCAGTAAATGGGCAACCGTACCGCCCGTTGCCAGGGGCAGCACGACTTTGCCGTCCAGGGCACGTTCCGGAAGCAGATCGAGCAGGGTTTTCAGCGCCCCGGAAAAAGAGGCTTTATAAATGGGCGTTGCCACAATTAGGCCGTCAGCGCCGTTAAGCTGCTCGATGAGCGTTTTAAGCGCAGGGCTGTCGAAACGGGCATAAAGCAGATCTTCAGGTTCGAAGTTATGCAGGTTCCAGTGGCACACTTCCACATCCAGGGCATTGAGTTTTTCGCGGGCATATTCCAGCAGGGCGCTGGAGCGCGAAGGGAATCGTGGACTTCCGGCCAGGGTAATGACGCGCATACTTCCTCCTTATAACTAATTGTTTGCTTTTATCTAACATTCATAACAATTTTCAGGAGTGTGACACCGCGCGGTTATTCCACTAAATGATTTATCTGCAATTAAAATGCGAAAAATTGCATAAGAAATAGACAGGGAGGTAAACGATTGCGTTTTACGCTGATTTTTTGCCGCAGGTCAATTCCCTTTCGCGCGTGGATCGCCCATAATCCCCTCCCGGTTTGCACACCGGGAATCCAGGAGAGTTCATGTACTACCCCTTCGTTCGTAAAGCTCTTTTCCAGCTCGACCCTGAGCGCGCTCATGAATTTACAATGCAGCAATTACGTCGTATTACCGGAACGCCGCTGGCCGCGCTGGTGCGTCAGCATGTCCCGGTAAAACCTGTGCAGTGCATGGGTCTGACCTTTAAAAACCCGCTGGGTCTGGCGGCTGGTCTGGACAAAAATGGCGAGTGTATCGATGCCCTGGGCGCGATGGGCTTTGGCTCCATTGAAATCGGGACCGTCACGCCGCGCCCGCAGCCGGGAAATGACAAGCCGCGACTGTTCCGCCTGGTTGAAGCCGAAGGGCTGATCAACCGCATGGGCTTTAATAACCTTGGCGTTGATCACCTTGTTGAGAACGTTAAAAAAGCCCACTTTGACGGAATTCTGGGCATCAATATCGGCAAAAATAAAGACACGCCGGTCGAGCAGGGTAAAGATGACTATCTGATTTGTATGGAAAAAGTCTACGCCTATGCCGGTTATATTGCGGTGAATATTTCTTCACCCAATACTCCGGGGTTGCGCTCCTTACAATATGGCGAAGCGCTGGACGATCTTCTGAGTGCCATTAAAAATAAGCAAAATGAACTCCAGACGATCCACCATAAATATGTTCCGGTCGCGGTTAAGATCGCCCCGGATCTTTCTGCCGAAGAATTGATCCAGGTTGCCGACAGTTTAGTTCGCCATAATATTGATGGTGTGATTGCAACCAATACCACCCTCGATCGCTCCCTCGTGCAGGGAATGAAAAACTGTGACGAAGCGGGTGGGTTAAGCGGACGTCCGGTACAATTAAAAAGCACCGAGATTATTCGCGCCCTGTCTGCGGAATTAAAAGGACGCCTGCCGATTATTGGCGTCGGTGGCATCGACTCCGTGATTGCTGCGCGCGAGAAGATGGCGGCGGGTGCGTCACTGGTGCAAATCTATTCCGGCTTTATTTTTAAAGGACCACCGCTGATTAAAGAAATCGTTACTCATATCTAATCTTTTCTCTTAATCAGACAACCAGGGCTTTATTTCCAGCCCTGGTTGTTTTATATTCCGTCACTGTTGCTTATTTAGACATTATAGTCTTTTATTAATGGTGTTATAAACGAAGCGGCGATCAGGACATTTTTAGTACAGGACGTTTCGGGGACGGGAGAGAAACATGCGAATTAAACCTGACGATAACTGGCGCTGGTATTTTTGCGACGAGCATGATCGAATGATGCTCGATTTAGCCAATGGCATGTTGTTTCGCTCTCGTTTCGCCCGCCGAATGTTAACCCCGGACGCGTTTTCCCCGTCGGGCTTTTGCGTTGACGATGCGGCGCTTTATTTCTCTTTCGAAGAAAAATGCCGCGATCTGGTGCTTTCTAAAGAGCAGCGTGCCGAGCTGGTATTAAATGCGCTGGTGGCTATCCGCTTCCTGAAACCGCAAATGCCGAAAAGCTGGCATTTCCTGCCGCACGGTATGAACTGGACCCCGGCAACGGGTGACGCGGCGAGCGTCAATCTGAGCGATACCGCAGAAGAGGTAAGCCTGCTGGTGGTTGAGCCTGGTGAAAATGCTGCGCTCTGCCTGCTGGCCCAGCCCGGCGTAACCATTGCCGGGCGGACGATGCAGCTTGGCGATGCCATTAAAGTGATGAACGACAGGCTGAAGCCACAGCTGCGCGTAGATTCTTTCAGCCTCGAACAGGCGGTTTAAGCTTCCAGCTGTACGGACGTTTTCGGTATGCAGCTACAGCACAGAATTGTGCCGTCATTTCCAATTGCCGATTTTTTCAACGCACTTACTTCGCCATCCACCAGCCTGATGCGACAGCATCCGCAAATGCCTGCGCGACAGGAATAGGGGACGCGAATACCTGCCTGCTCCAGTTGCTCCAGTAATACCTGCTGGTTGTTGCCACGGATGATGTTGCCCTGCCAGTGAATATCTACCGCAGAGGCGACATTCGTCACAACGTCGACCATTTCTTCTTCCTGACCTGAGCCGTACACTCTTGCAGGCCCTCGGGCAAGGATCTCTACCTCATCACCAACGCGGATTGCACCGCTGGAGCGCGGGATCAGGTTCTGGCCGAAATCCACATCGCCGTTGTCCTGCGCGGTGCGGAATGACTGCAGCGTCTTCAGCGGTTCGCCGGAAGGGTGCTTCTGGCCTTTCTCCGGGCTCACCGTGGTGAAAATGCAGCGGCTACAGGGTTTTACGACATCAAAGATGACGCTGCCAATGCGGATCACTTTCCAGGTGTCTTCGTCCCAGGCGTCAACACCGGTCACCACCAGGTTCGGACGAAACTGTTCAATCTGAACGCTGGCTTTGCAGCGGCCTTGTAAATCACGCAGCGAGGCTTCGTTAGTCAGCAGGAACGGGAAGCCATCGGCGAAGGAGAGGGGAACGGCGTCGTGGCGCTTCACGCGTCGCGTCGGTTCAGGCCCAACCCAGCGCAGCTGCACGTCGCGGGAGAAGAAGCCGCTCAGCCAGCGGTTAATCTCATCCGGGGCGATGCGCGCGGTAAAATGGTTGCCCCACACTTCCGTTGGCGCATCGACGGGCGCAAAATCCGCAAAGCGAATCACCGCGCTGGAACCGTCCGGCGCGGTCAGGTGCAAACCGTCGTGAAGCGGGGAAGGGGTAAAGCGAACCATCTGCGGGAACTGGCGTGCGGTAATGAACGTACCGTCAGGCTCGGTGACCATAAAAATACGATCGAAGGCGAATCCGCTCATGTCGGCCAGCGCGTGAGAGACGCCGATGCCGCGCATGGATTTCACCGGATGAATAAAAAGCCTGGATAACGTCGCCACTGCACACTCCCACAAATGAAAATAAGCCTTCAACTTTATGACATACACGCCATATTAGCTATAATGCGCGACAATTTTCTAAGAGTAAAAGTGACGATATGAATTCTCTGTTTGCCAGTACGGCCCGTGGGCTGGAAGAGCTGTTAAAAACTGAACTGGAAAGCCTGGGCGCACAAGAGTGCCAGGTGGTTCAGGGTGGTGTCCATTTTGAGGGCGACACGCGGCTTATTTACCAGAGCCTGATGTGGAGTCGCCTGGCGTCGCGCATCATGCTGCCGATGAAGGAGTGCAAGGTTTATAGCGACCTTGACCTCTATACCGGCGTACAGATGATCGACTGGACAGAGATCTTCACCCCGAATGCCACCTTTGCGGTGCATTTCAACGGCGTGAACGACGAGATCCGCAACAGCCAGTACGGTGCCCTGCGCGTAAAAGACGCCATTGTGGACTGCTTCACGCGTAAAAATAAGGAACGCCCGAACGTCGATCGTGAAAACCCCGATCTGCGTATTAACGTCTGGCTGAACGGTGACACGGCGAGCATCTCTCTCGATCTGAGCGGTGCAGGCCTGCATCTGCGCGGCTACCGCGATCGTACCGGTATGGCACCCATCAAAGAGACCCTGGCGGCCGCGATTGTGATGCGCTCCGGCTGGCAGCCGGGCACGCCGCTTCTCGACCCGATGTGTGGTTCCGGTACCCTGCTGATTGAAGCGGCCATGCTGGCTACCGACCGCGCGCCGGGACTGCACCGCGGCCAGTGGGGCTTCAAGGGCTGGGCGCAGCACGATGAAGCGCTCTGGAAAGAGGTCAAAGACGACGCGCAGACCCGCGCGCGGAAGGGGCTGGCGGAATATACCTCTCATTTCTACGGCTCTGATAGCGACCCTCGCGTCATTGAGCGTGCGCGCAGCAACGCCCGCCGTGCCGGTATCGGCGAGCTGGTCACCTTTGAAGTGAAAGACGTGGCGAACCTGACCAACCCACTGCCAAAAGGCCCGTACGGTACCGTCATCAGCAACCCGCCATACGGCGAGCGTCTGGACAGCGAGCCAGCGCTGATTGCCCTGCACAGCCTGCTGGGCCGCAATATGAAGGACCACTTCGGCGGCTGGAACCTGTCTCTGTTTAGCGCCTCGCCGGAGCTGCTGAGCTGCCTCCAGCTGCGCGCCGATCGCCAGTTTAAGGCCAAAAACGGCCCGCTGGACTGCGTGCAGAAGAACTACCATCTGGCGGAGAAAGCGGCCGACAGCAATCCGTCCGGCGTGGCGGAAGATTACGCCAACCGCCTGCGCAAGAACCTGAAGAAATTTGAGAAGTGGGCGAAGCAGGAGGGCATTGAATGCTATCGCCTGTACGATGCCGACCTGCCGGAATACAACGTGGCGGTTGACCGCTACGCGGACTGGGTGGTGATTCAGGAATATGCGCCACCGAAAACCATTGATGCGCAAAAAGCGCGTCAGCGCATGCTGGACGTCATTGCCGCCACCATCGCCGTGCTCGGCATTGCGCCGAACAAGCTGGTGCTGAAAACCCGCGAGCGTCAGAAAGGAAAAAATCAGTATCAGAAGATGGGCGAGAAGGGCGACTTTATCGAAGTGGGCGAATACAACGCGCGCCTGTGGGTCAACCTGACCGACTATCTGGATACCGGTCTGTTCCTCGACCACCGTATCGCCCGACGCATGCTGGGCCAGATGAGTAAAGGCAAGGACTTCCTGAATCTCTTCTCCTATACCGGCAGCGCCAGCGTGCATGCGGGTCTGGGCGGCGCGCGGAGCACCACCACGGTGGATATGTCCCGCACCTATCTGGAATGGGCGGAGCGCAACCTTCGTCTTAACGGCTTAACCGGACGTCAGCATCGCCTGATGCAGGCTGACGTGCTGGGCTGGCTGCGCGACACCGACGAGCAGTTTGACCTGATCTTTATCGATCCGCCGACCTTCTCCAACTCCAAGCGTATGGAAGATAGCTTTGACGTACAACGCGATCACCTGCGCCTGATGACCGACCTGAAGCGCCTGCTGCGCAAAGGCGGCACCATTATGTTCTCGAACAACAAACGCGGCTTCCGTATGGATCATGACGGCTTAGCAGCCCTGGGACTGAAAGCACAAGAAATCAGCCAAAAAACGCTGTCTCAGGACTTTGCCCGTAACCGTCAAATCCATAACTGCTGGTTGATTACCGCGGTCTGAAAGGAAAAATAAATGTCTTTAATTAGTATGCACGGCGCGTGGCTCTCTTTCAGCGACTCACCGCTTCTCGACAATGCAGAACTGCACATCGAAGATAACGAGCGCGTCTGTCTGGTGGGTCGTAACGGCGCGGGTAAATCCACGCTGATGAAAATCCTCAACCGTGAACAGGGTCTGGATGACGGGCGTATTGTTTACGAGCAGGATCTGATTGTCTCCCGCCTGCAGCAGGACCCACCGCGTCACGTGACCGGCAGCGTTTACGATTTCGTGGCGGAAGGGATCTCCGAGCAGGCTGAATACCTGAAGCGCTATCACGAGATTTCGCATCTGGTGATGACCGATCCGAGCGACAAAAACCTCAACGAACTGGCGAAAGTGCAGGAGATGCTCGATCACCACGGTCTGTGGCAGCTTGAAAACCGCATTAATGAAGTACTGGCGCAGCTCGGTCTGGAACCCGATATGGAACTGTCGGCGCTCTCCGGCGGCTGGCTGCGTAAAGCGGCTCTGGGCCGCGCGCTGGTCAGCGGGCCGAAGGTGCTGCTGCTGGACGAACCGACCAACCACCTGGATATCGAAGCGATCGACTGGCTGGAAGGTTTCCTGAAAACCTTCAGCGGCACCATCATCTTTATCTCGCATGACCGTTCGTTTATTCGCAACATGGCGACGCGCATTGTCGACCTCGACCGCGGCAAGCTGGTGACCTATCCCGGCGATTACGATACGTATCTGCTGGAGAAAGAAGAAAACCTGCGCGTGGAAGAGCTGCAGAATGCCGAGTTCGACCGCAAGCTGGCGCAGGAAGAGGTCTGGATCCGCCAGGGCATCAAAGCCCGCCGTACCCGTAACGAAGGCCGCGTGCGTGCCCTGAAGGCGATGCGTCGCGAGCGCAGCGAACGCCGTGAAGTGATGGGCAGCGCCAAAATGCAGGTGGAAGAGGCGTCCCGTTCCGGCAAGATTGTCTTCGAAATGGAAAACGTCAACTATCAGGTCGACGGTAAAGTGCTGGTGAACGATTTCTCCGCGCAGGTGCAGCGAGGCGACAAAATTGCGCTCATCGGCCCGAACGGCTGCGGTAAAACCACGCTGCTGAAACTGATGCTGGGCCAGCTGCAGGCCGACAGCGGACGTATTCACTGCGGGACCAAGCTGGAGGTCGCCTACTTCGACCAGCACCGCGCGGAGCTGGATCCGGACCGTACGGTGATGGACAACCTCGCCGAAGGTAAGCAGGAGGTGATGGTGAACGGCAAGCCACGCCACGTGCTGGGCTACCTGCAGGACTTCCTGTTCCATCCGAAACGCGCCATGACGCCGGTGCGCGCGCTGTCCGGCGGTGAGCGAAACCGCCTTCTGCTGGCGCGCCTGTTCCTGAAGCCAAGCAACCTGCTTATCCTCGATGAACCGACGAACGACCTCGATGTCGAAACGCTGGAATTGCTCGAAGAACTGATTGACGGCTATCAGGGTACCGTGATGCTGGTCAGCCACGATCGCCAGTTCGTGGATAACACCGTGACCGAGTGCTGGATCTTCGAAGGTGAAGGGCGAATTGGGCAATACGTAGGCGGTTATCATGATGCAAAAGGGCAGCAATTGCAGTCTCTGGCGCAGAAACAGTCAAAGTCCAAAATAAGTTCTGAACCTGCTGTAACAAAAGCAGAAACTGTCAAGAAAACCTCGGCTAAACTAAGCTATAACCTGCAGCGCGAACTGGAGGGGCTACCGCAGCGTCTTGAAGAGCTGGAAGCCGCGCTTGAGGATTTGCAAAAACAGGTTGCTGATGCGTCATTCTTTACTCAATCGCATGACTATACTCAGAAAGTACTGTCAGAAATGTCCGCGGCTGAAAAAGCCCTGGAAGAAGCATTTGAGCGCTGGGAGTACCTTGAGTCTCTGAAAAACGGCGCATAAACAGGGATAACATATGTGTGACCAGCACCATGCCGACAGGCATATTTTATGCTCGCAATGCGATATGCTCGTGGCGTTGCCAGAGCTTGGTCACGGACATAAAGCCCTGTGTCCACGTTGCGGTGCGACGTTGACAACCGAGTGGGACGCGCCGCGGCAGCGTCCCACTGCTTACGCGTTGGCAGCATTGTTCATGCTGCTGCTCTCCAATCTCTTCCCCTTCATCTATATGAAGGTGGGGGGGATCACCAGCCAGGTAGATTTGCTTGAAATTCCGGGCGTGATGTTCTCGGAAGATTACGCCAGCCTCGGTACCTTTTTTCTCCTGTTTGTCCAGATAGTCCCGGCTTTTTGCCTGGTCGTTATCCTTTTGCTGGTCAACCGCGTCAGGATGCCGGCACCGCTGAAAATCCGACTGGCGCGTATCCTTTTTCAGCTCAAAAGCTGGGGGATGGCCGAGATCTTTCTGGCGGGGATTCTGGTCAGCTTCGTGAAGCTCATGGCATACGGCGACGTGGGGATTGGCAGCAGCTTTATTCCCTGGTGTCTGTACTGCGTTCTGCAGCTGCGCGCATTCCAGTGCGTGGACAGGCGCTGGGCGTGGGATGATGTCGCTCCGGCACCGACGCTTGCGCAGACGGTGAAGGTCGGCGTGCCCGGTATTCGTCAGGGGCTGCGTTCCTGCCCGTGCTGCACCGCCGTGCTGCCCGCCGATCTCGACGTTTGTCCGCGCTGCGAAACGAAAGGTCACGTACGCCGTAAAAATAGTCTGCAGTGGACGATGGCGCTGCTGGTCACATCCATCATGCTGTATCTGCCAGCCAATATTCTGCCGATCATGATCACCGATTTGCTCGGCGACAAAATGCCCTCGACGATCCTGGCCGGGGTGATACTGCTCTGGGGCGAAGGTTCTTATCCGGTCGCCGGCGTCATCTTTATCGCCAGTATTATGGTGCCCACCTTAAAAATGATTGCCATTGCCTGGCTCTGTTGGGATGCGAAAGGGCATGGAAAACGCGATAGCGAACGCATGCACCTGATTTATGAAGTGGTCGAGTTTGTCGGACGCTGGTCAATGATTGACGTGTTTGTCATCGCCGTTCTCTCTGCACTGGTGCGGATGGGCGGTTTGATGAGTATTTATCCCGCGATGGGGGCTTTAATGTTTGCACTGGTCGTGATTATGACCATGTTTGCGGCCATGACCTTCGACCCTCGTTTATCGTGGGACCGTGAGCCTGAATCAAGCCATGAGGAAGAGTAAGAGCATGGAAAATAAGAGTGGAGAGGCGAAAGTGCAGAAGGTCAAAAACTGGTCGCCGGTGTGGATTTTCCCCATCGTGACTGCGCTGATCGGTGCATGGATCCTGTTTTATCATTACAGCCATCAGGGACCGGAAGTCACGCTGATAACCACCAATGCCGAGGGGATTGAGGGCGGTAAAACGACTATCAAAAGCCGAAGCGTGGATGTGGGCGTGGTGGAAAGTGCAACCCTGACCGACGATTTAACCCATGTGGAGATCAAGGCGCGCCTTAATGCCGGCATGGAAAAACTGCTGCACGGCGATTCCGTTTTCTGGGTCGTTAAGCCGCAGGTGGGGCGTGAGGGAATCAGCGGCTTAGGGACGCTGCTTTCGGGCGCCTACATTGAGCTGCAGCCTGGCGCTAAGGGTAACCAGCCAGCCAAATACCAGCTTCTGGATTCACCGCCGCTTGCACCACCTGATGCCAAGGGTATCCGCGTGATCCTCGACAGTAAAAAAGCAGGTCAGCTTACGGCGGGCGACCCGGTCCTGTTCCGCGGCTACCGCGTGGGATCGGTTGAGAAAAGCACGTTTGATCCGCAGAAACGCGCGATCAGCTATCAGCTCTTTATCAATGCGCCAAACGATCGACTGGTCACCAGCAACGTCCGTTTCTGGAAAGACAGCGGGATCGCGGTGGATCTGACCTCGGCAGGTATGCGCGTTGAAATGGGTTCGCTGACCACGCTGTTTGGCGGCGGCGTGAGTTTTGACGTGCCGGAAGGCCTGGATTTGGGTCAGCCTGTCGCAGAGAACACCGCTTTCCGTCTCTTTGACGATCAAAAAAGCATTCAGGATGCGCTCTATACCGATCACGTCGACTTCCTGATGTTCTTCAAAGATTCCGTCCGCGGTCTGCAGCCGGGGGCGCCTGTTGAGTTCCGCGGTATTCGTCTCGGTACGGTTGGACAAGTTCCGTTCTTCGTCCCGGGCCTGAGCCAGATGCTGGATGATGATTATCGTATTCCGGTGCTGATCCGCATTGAGCCGGAGCGCCTGCTTAACCAGATTGGCGAAAATCAGGATATTGCTGCCCATATCAACCAACTGATGGAACGCGGTTTGCGCGGGTCGCTGAAAACCGGCAACCTGGTCACCGGTGCGCTGTATGTGGATATGGACTTCTACCCGAAAGCACCGCCGATTACTGGTATCCGTGAATTCGGTGGCTATAAGATCATCCCAACGGTGAGCAGCGGCCTGGCGCAGATCCAGCAGCGTCTGATGGAGACGCTGGATAAGATCAACAATCTGCCACTGAACCCGATGATTGAAGCGGCGACCGGGTCGTTGCATCAGAGCCAGGAGACAATGCAGCGTCTGCAAACCACGCTGGATAACATCAACAAGATTACGGCGAGCCAGAGCATGCAGCAGCTTCCGCAGGACATGCAGAAAACGCTGCGTGAGCTGAACCGCAGTATGCAGGGCTTCCAGCCGGGTTCAGCGGCCTACAACAAGATGGTGGCAGATATGCAGCGTCTTGATCAGGTCTTACGTGAACTGCAGCCGGTGCTGAAAACGCTCAACGAGAAGAGCAATGCGCTGGTGTTCGAAGCGAAAGATAAAAAGGATCCTGAGCCGAAGAGGGCAAAAGAATGAAAAAGTGGCTATTGATGATTGGTGCTCTGCTGTTAACGGCGTGCAGTTCAGGAGTAGATAATAAAAGCTACTATCAGCTGCCTGTGGCGACCCACAGCGGTGGGCAAAGCACGGCCAGCCAGGGAAACCGTCAGCTGTGGGTTGAGCAGGTTGCGGTGCCGGATTATCTGGCAGGAAACGGCGTGGTCTATCAGACCAGCGACGTTAAATACGTGATTGCGACAAACAACCTGTGGGCCAGCCCGTTGGATCAACAGCTGCGCAACACGCTGGTGGCCAATCTGGGCAGTCAGCTACCGGGTTGGGTTGTCGCGTCGCAGCCGTTGGGTAACGACCAGGATACGCTGAACGTTACCGTAACGGGCTTCCACGGCCGTTATGATGGTGCGGTGGTGATCAGCGGGGAGTGGTTGCTGAATCATCAGGGACAGCTGATTAAGCGTCCTTTCCATCTGGAGCTGAAGCAGCAGAAAGATGGCTATGACGAAATGGTGAAAGTCCTGGCTCAGGGTTGGGCACAGGAGTCGGCCAGCATCGCGAGGGAAATTTCCCGGCTGCCATAAGTAAAATTCATCATCAAAAACCGCAGTTGGCATCTCGCTGATTGCGGTTTTTTTTCGTTTTCACTTCAGATTGTTACTTGTGCTGCATCACAATTTTTGTACAAATGAACTTCCAGGTAGCTCACAAATATGACACCCGTATGAATTTTGAACATTGACGATGGGGCTAATTCGGGGTATTCGTTATCTGTGCCTGTACATTGAGTGCAGACACTGTTTTCTTTCCACCAGACAAAAGAATGAGGGAAACGAGGCATGAAGAGACAGAAACGAGATCGCCTGGAACGGGCTCATCAACGTGGTTATCAGGCCGGCATCGCTGGACGTTCTAAAGAAATGTGTCCTTATCAGACGATAAATCAAAGGTCACAATGGCTTGGAGGCTGGCGAGAAGCCATCGGCGACAGGGCACTCATAGCCTGATAACGTCTCTTTCAAAAAAGAAACCTCCGCAATGCGGAGGTTTCGCCTTTCCGGGAGTGCGAAAAGTACAATCAGAACGCAGAAGTATCCTGGAACAGGCCAACTTTCAGGTCGCTTGCGCTATAGATCAGACGCCCGTCTACCAGCACTTCGCCATCTGCCAGGCCCATAATCAGGCGGCGGTTAACGATGCGCTTGAAGTGAATACGATAGGTCACTTTCTTCGCTGTAGGCAGAACCTGGCCAGTGAATTTGACTTCGCCCACGCCCAGTGCGCGGCCTTTACCTTCGCCGCCCAGCCAGCCCAGATAGAAGCCAACCAGCTGCCACATGGCATCCAGGCCCAGACAGCCAGGCATTACCGGATCGCCAATAAAGTGGCAACCGAAGAACCACAGGTCCGGGTTGATATCGAGTTCTGCTTCTACGTAACCCTTATCGAAGTTGCCGCCGGTTTCGGTCATTTTCACGACACGGTCCATCATCAGCATGTTCGGGGCCGGTAACTGTGGGCCTTTTGCGCCAAACAGTTCACCGCGACCAGAGGCAAGAAGATCTTCTTTTGTATAGGATTCGCGTTTATCTACCATGTTCTCAGTAAGCCTTATTTTAGTGAAGGACGCAGGATAGCTAACACGTGTACGCTGAACAAGTCCGATCAGTTCGAACTAAACCAGCCCAGCCAGCGTAACGGCCATGGATAACGATGACGAGCATCCTGCTGTGTCGCCTGAGCAATGCGCTCCTGGATAGTCTGCATCAGGGTGGTTTGCCCTTCGCCGTCCCATACCAGGTTTGTCAGTAAGGGTAGTGCATCCTCAATCCCTTCGATGGCCCAGATAGCGAACTGCTCTTGTTCCACCGCATCCAGAATCTCCTGACTGAGGCTTAAATGGCGTGCGTTGGGTGCCGGGATAATCACACCCTGCTTGCCGTTTAAACCGCGCTGCTGACAGATAGAGAAGAAGCCTTCAATTTTCTCGTTGAGGCCTCCCACTGGCTGGGCGCGGCCAAACTGGTCCACCGAACCGGTGATCGCGATGTTCTGATTGATGGGCACTTCCGCCAGGGCGCTGATTAAGGCGCACAGCTCGGCCATAGAGGCGCTGTCGCCATCCACTTCGCTGTAGGACTGCTCAAACGTCAGCGAGGCGGAGAAGGGGATCTGTTGCTCAAGCTGCAGCTCCGACATCAAAAACGCCTGCATGATCATCATGCCTTTGGCATGAATGTTTCCGCCCAGCTCGGCTTTCCGTTCAATATCGGTGAACTCGCCATCGCCAATGTGCACAACGCAGCTGATACGGGATGGCTCCCCAAACGCGCGCGGATGGCCAGGAAATTCAATCACCGACAGGGCGTTAATCTGCCCGACGCGTTCGCCTTCGGTTTCCACCAGAATTTGTTCGAGCAGAATTTCATCCTGCATACGGTCAGCAAGATAGCCTTCTCGCCACTCACGCTGTGCCAGCATCTGAGTGAGCTGTTCGCCGGTGAACGCCCCGTCACCGCTGATTACACCCACTTCACGCAGCTGTTTGCCGATCCAGAGCGGGCAAAGCGGCAGCGTTTCCTGGTCACCGGTGTAGCGTACTGCTTCGCGGATTAAGCCCGGCCATGCGTCAGCCGCAGGGGTTGGCAGCGCAGAACGTTCAGCAACGGCCATCACCCACTGGCACCACTGCGCCATATCGTCGGCATCAGCAATCTGGATATTGTCTTCGTATTCGCTATACACCGCCTGCTCAGACAGTTCCGGCTCCATTTCCTGGAAGTCCGCCAGCGATTCACGGTCGCCCGTCAGCACGACGGTCAGCGACAGCGGCATAGACGGAACAGAGACGGGCAGAGGACGAGACTCATCGTAGCCGACCCAGTCGAAACGCTGCTGGCGCACGATGGTTTTCAGACGCATCCACAGCAGCGGCTGCGAGAGCAGGGTACGCAGTGAGATGATCAGAACACCGCCATTTGCGCGATGTACCAGCCCAGGCTGCAGCGAAAGCTCGCCGTTAAACTGGCGCAGACAACCAAAGAGTTGTTCAGCCTCAACCCAGTTAGCGGTAATCACCTCGCCCTTAGCGGCAAAATGGCCGTCGGCCTGTGCCGCCGGTTCGAAAGTGACATCGTGTCCCGCGATACGATACTGGCCGCCAAAAACGGCATTCGCTTCCGGCTTTAACTGACGCACGGCATCCCCGAACAACGTCAGGTATTCCGCTTCTTCCGGGGCTTTGAGCAGCATGAAAGGCGCAGTTGTCCATGGGCTTAAGACCTGCTCCAGCGCGTAATGCAAACGGGGCTGCGTATCGCTAAGGATGAATTCGTGTTCTTTTGCGAGTTCGGGCTGTGCAAACAGTTCCTGATAACTTTCGGTATCCGGAACAAGGTCACGCCATGCAAGTTTCGTAATGGTCAAAGTTGATGTTTTTTAGTCAGATGTAAAAGCGTGGAGTATACCGTAAGCGGGGGGCTGTACCCAAGCAGGATTGGGTATTTCGACAGGGCGATTGGCTGCATTCACTCACAGGATATGATTTCTTTTCAGCAGATTGCTAAAAAACTGATATTCTGAACAGAGTTACGTGGTAACACTGAGATCGCAATGAAATATCAACAACTGGAAAATCTCGAAAGCGGCTGGAAATGGAAGTACCTGGTCAAAAAGCACCGTGAAGGGGAGCTGATCACCTGCTACATCGAAGCCAGCGCTGCGCAAGAAGCCGTGGATATTTTGCTGACCCTCGAAAATGAACCGGTACAGGTTAACGGCTGGATTGAGAAACACATCAATCCTGCGTTGTTAAACCGGATGAAGCAAACGATCCGCGCGCGACGCAAACGGCATTTTAATGCTGAGCATCAGCACACTCGCAAAAAATCAATCGACCTGGAATTTGTTGTCTGGCAGCGCCTGGCCGGGCTGGCACAACGACGGGGCAAAACGCTGTCCGAAACCATCGTGCAGCTGATTGAGGATGCCGAACATAAAGAGAAGTACGCCAACCAGATGTCGACGTTGAAGAACGACCTTCAGGCTCTGTTGGGTAAAAAATAGATTTTTCTTTCCTTCAGACAATAAAAAACCCCGCATGGCGGGGTTTTTTTATAAGACGATAACTTATGCCGCTGGCTGAGTTACAACGTCTTTGATGCCTTTAACTTCGATCTCTACGCGACGATCTGGAGCCAGGCAGTCGATCAGTGCAGCGCGAGCTTTCACGTTGTCACAGGTGTTGCCAGTAACTGGGTTAGATTCGCCCATACCACGTGGGGAGATCTTGTTAGCTGGGATACCTTTAGAGATCAGGTAATCAACAACAGACTGAGCACGTTTCTCAGACAGTTTCTGGTTGTAAGCGTCAGAACCGATACGGTCGGTGAAGCCCAGAACCACTACAGAACCGTCTTTAGGATCCAGGTTGCTCAGCTGAGAGTACAGCTGATCCAGTGCCTGCTGACCTTCTGGTTTCAGAGTCGCTTTGTTGAAGTTGAACAGAACGTCAGACTTCAGAGTGAAGTGCTTGGTCTGTACTTCTGGAGCTGGAGCCGGCGCTGGAGCAACAACTGGTGCTGCTTCTTCCTGCTGGCCGAAACGGTAGGAAACACCTACGCTCAGCATGCCGTTGTCTGGACGAACACCAACGGTGTTGCCGTCGCCGATGTTGTTAACCCACTGGTATTCCAGACGGGTAGCGATGTCACGGGTCATAGCCCACTCAACGCCACCAGCGAATACTGGGGAAACACCGGTATCATGATCGTCGCCAGCACGGCTGTTGCTGGAGTCAGCGCGCCATACCATACCACCCAGACGGGTGTACACGTCCAGATCGTCAGTTACTGGGTAACCCAGTTTAGCGGTCAGCTGAACGCCCTGTGCTTTGAAAGCGCCGTTTACGTTGTCGCCTTTGTATGGCATACGACCTAACCAGTCGTAACCCATTTCAAAACCAACATACGGGTTAACCTGATAGCCACCGAACGCACCTGCACCAAGCTGGCTCTCGTGAGTAGGGCCATCATTGTTGTTTGCGCTGTCGTACCAGCCGGTGTCGTGGAACTGAGACCAGCCCAGTTTACCACCTGCATACCAGGTATTATCTTTCGGAGCGGCCTGCGCTACGGTAGCGAAGCCAGCCAGTGCCACTGCAATCGCGATAGCTGTCTTTTTCATTTTTTGCGCCTCGTTATCATCCAAAATTCGCCATGAAAGTCTCAAGAGAGAATCACGGTTAAATCCTTCACCGGGGGGCGTGGTCAAATATAAATCTACCGATATCTTCGGCTTAGGCCGAGCACCCCTGGCGATGTAAAGTCTACAACGTAGCTGAAAACTTACAAGTGTGAAGTCTGTCAGGCATATGAAAAAAAAAGTTCCGTATACCGATTATTTAACATTTTTAGAACGAATTTTGTGCAATAAAATGAAGGAGAACCGCACCAGACAAGCCTTGCCGCAATTTTCAGACCGGGAACTTTAATGCCATCTTGTGGTCGAAAAAAATTCCAGGAAAAATCTTAATTTCACTCAATGATACAAATTTGAGTGAATTTTTAGCCCAGAAAGTTGTCCTCTGCGGTAAGAATCCGATCGAACCGGACGCATAATGAACCCGATCGCACTCCCTTCTTCAGCGGCTTCAGTCAGACGGAAATGTTCCTCTTCCGTCAATTCTTCTGATAACCATCCAATTACCACGCTGTAATTTCCGGTGCGTAACGCGCGGATCATCGACTCAACGGTATCGCACGGCGAGAGCTGATTAATCTGCATGACCTTGGTCAGCGGAAGGCCAGCGGACTGAACCCACTCACGGCTCAGTTTTTGCTGAGGGGTGAGCCAAAGCTGCCAGCGCGATTGCTGACCAAGCTGTTGTAATAATGGCAACAACAGAAGTTGCGTCAACAGGGGCTGGTCTTCACGATAAACCACTTCACTGATAAGCCCTGTGGAAACACGCTCGACGGAATTCTGCGCGACATTGCCTGCGGCAGAAGAGAGAGAGATTGCGCGATTTGCATAGCCTGAAGTGTGCATATTCATTCCAGCCCTGTAGTTACTGTATGAATATACAGTAACCCCTGTATGCATAAAGATCAACCTCATTTTCGGAAAGCGACTCGCAAAATTCATTCAATCTTGATGCCCCTGGAAAAATCATCTTGCTCAACGGCGATAAGTTGCCTATTTTCCTGCTAACGGATCCGCTAGTAAGAAATTTCGTTGTTACTTTATGATTTTGAAGGGAAATATCATGAAAAAGATATCTTATGAACGGATTTATAAATCCCAGGAATACCTCTCCCCGTTGGGCGAGATTCATCCTCGCGCGCTGTTTGGCGGCTACACCCTGGCGGTGGATGATGCGGTTTTTGCCATGGTGTCTGATGGCGAGCTTTATCTTCGGGCTTGTGAGGAGAGTGCGAAATACTGTGTAAAGAATGCCTCCTCATTTTTGACATTGATGAAGCGAGGCCGCCCGGTGCTGCTCAATTATTATCGTGTGGATGACGGATTATGGCAGGACAGGGAGCGCTTGCTTCAGCTCTCCTCGTTTGCGCTCAGTGCGGCAAGAAAAGAGCGCTATCAGCGCCATCAACGAAATCGACTCAAGGATCTGCCAAACCTGACCTTTCAGCTTGAAGTCTTGCTTTTTGAAGCCGGTATCACTAATGAGGAAACGCTGCGGGCGCTGGGCGCCAGAGCCAGCTGGCTGAAGATGCGGGCGAAAAATAAAGCGCTCAGTATTAAAGTCCTCTTCGCACTCGAAGGGGCTATCGAGGGGCTGCATGAGGCGGCACTCCCGGCAGGCATTCGCCGGGAGCTGACGGAGTGGTTTAATGCGCTGCCTGAGCCAAAGGAGAATCACTCCTCCAGATAGCGATTTGCTGTTGCAGCCGGCAAATTTCAGGCAGCAGAGCGATAAGCAGGCCTATCTGCTGAAGAACCAGCGGCGCTTTGCTGTCGTTTCCCGGGTCAAGATGCGCAATGCGTTGCGCCAGTTCATTCAGCGCCTGTTGTACGCGCGGTTCATCGGCAGGGCGGTGATGAAGCGCGTCATCGACATAACAGACGGCGTCATCGAGCAGGTTGAGAATACCCGGGTTGGTGAGTTTCTCACGGTGGGCACCCAGCGTCGAAATATAGCTGGTAAACGTATGGTTCAGGCAGAGCAGGCGGAACGCAGTCTCACGAATTTCCGCCGTGGCGCGAGGCTCCGTTGACATGTTAGAGACAACGGAGGCCAGTTCTGCATCACTGTTGTGCGCATCACGACGTGCTATCCGGTAAGCCAGGCGGTTATCGCGCCCCTGGTGGTACTGCTCCAGGATAGCGTCAAGGTATCGACAGTTGGCATTCATCGCCCTGTCGACCACGCGCGGCAAATTACGGAAATGCCAGTCCGGCCAGATAAAGCTGACCGCGGCCCAGGCAATTGCGCAGCCAATCAGGGTATCGATCACACGGGGCAGGGCGACTTCAAACCCTTCACCCAGCAGGTTAAAGCAGAGCAGCACCAGCAGCGTGATGAACATGGTGGCGTGGGCATACTGCACGTTGCGAAACGCGAAGAACAGCACGCCGGTGATCACGATCAGAATCAATTGACCTTCGACGGAAGGCACGAAATAGAGCACCGGAAGGCCGATCGCGACGCCAACCAGCGTACCGATAATACGCAGCGCAAGACGATGTCGGGTGGCGTTATAGTTCGGCTGGCAGACGAACAGGCTGGTCAGCAGGATCCAGTAGCCGTGGTGCAGTCCGGTTATCTGAATAAAGGCATACCCCACGCACAGCACCAGCGACATTCTCACCGCGTGGCGAAAGAGAGCCGACTCCGGCGTAAAGTTGCGGCTCAGCCGTAGCCACATATCGCTAACGCCGTGCACGCTGTCATCAGCAAGCTGGTTTTCAACCTCACTGCCCGGCAGTGCCATCGCCTGTTCGGACTCAATGGTCGCCAGCTGTGCATCAATCGCCCGCAGGTTGTTCAGCAGAAAGCCCAGCGCTTTGATGTGTTCCGGTGACGTTCCGCTGGCCTGAACGCGGTCGAGCGCCGCATCAAGGTGGCTGAATACCCGTTCAAAGCGGGGATCATGCTGATAGGGCGTGCGCAGCAGAATGGAGCGCGAGAGCCGCTGACACGCCTGAGACTGCATGGAGAGCAGGCGCTGGAAGCGGAACATCACGTCGCTGTAGCGGAACCTCTCGCGCAGTGCGGCATACTGAACGTGCGATGAGCTGGCGCGTTCATGAATATCCTGGGCGGCAAAATAGTAGTGTAAGGTCCTTCGCGTTCCGCGCTGACCGCGATCGCCGCGCAGACGGGTCAGCAGAGAGGCTTTTGTCTGGTTAAGGGTGGCAACCAGCTGGCCGTTTGCCAGCGCCAGATCGTAGAGCGGCGCCTGGCTTTCTTCCTCGATATCCGGGTCGAACAGCCGGGATTTCAGTTCCAGATAGTGGGCTAACTGCTCAAAGCTGCGGGCAAGATTATCCTGCAGAGGGCGAACCGGGAAGATCAGATGACCGGTTAGCGTCAGCAGGTTATACCAGATGGCACCCAGCAACAGCAGAACCGGCTGCTGGTACCACTGGTCGTACAGGGAAACGCCCAGCATGGTGTAGATGGCGATCAGCAATGCACCAAAAGCGATGGTGGCATAGCGCTGCCCAAGGCCACCCAGCAAAATAAACCCGCTGGTTGAGAGGGTAAGACCCAGGGCAAACAGCCAGGGCCACGGGAAAAGCAGCTCAACGGACGCTGACGCAATAAAAAAGCAGACAAGCGTAATGACCAGATTACGCAAACGCCCGGCCAGACGATCGTCCAGGTCCGCCAGCGCCCCGGCCACCACTCCCAGCGTGAGCGGAATAGTGAGTTTGACATCATTCAGCCACCAGGGCAGAGCAACCGTGCCACAAAGCGCGATGAATATCCTGACGTTATAAAGCCAGGTGCTGTTCCAGGTATAACGGCGAAGCAGTGGGCTTAGCATAAATGCGGCCAGTCCTTATTTACTGAAAACGACGACGAGCGTTTGCTTCACGCGCCGCCTGGGCCACTTCTACCGGAACAACCCTGCGACCGACGGGCCAAAGGGCGATAGCGGCGATCTTAAAGTTCGCGATCCCCACCGGAATACCAATAATCGTGATGCACTGTGCAATACCGGCAAAAATATGCATGATGCAGAGCCACCAGCCGAAGAAAATGAGCCACAGAATGTTCAGCAGGGTTCCGCCCGTATTCATCAGGGCGTTTTTGTTCTCCGGATTCAGCTCGTCAACGTGGATGGCTTCATTTCCGTAGGGGATTAAGGAGAGTTTCGTGATTTCCCAGCAGGAACGGGTCAGGGGAAGCGTGAAAATCAGGACGATGCTCACCAGCGTGGCAAAAAGCCAGGAAAGGGTGGTGGCAAAACCGCCCAGCACAAAATTCAACACATTCAGAACGGTACGCATAAACCCTCACTTCCTTTCGATAAAATTAACGCCCAATGATTGTAACGTTTTTTTAGGCTGGAGCACCTTAAAACTGGCAGTTAAACTGTCAGGTAAATTATCTCTTCGTGGATTTGGCGGAACATGGAACTGAAAGCAACGTCGTTAGGCAAACGCCTGGCGCAACACCCTTACGACAGGGTTGTTCTCCTTAATGCCGGGGTGAAAGTCTCCGGGGAACGCCACGAATACCTTATTCCGTTTAATCAGCTTCTGGCTATCCACTGCAAACGCGGGCTGGTGTGGGGCGAGCTGGAGTTCGTTCTGCCTGACGATAAAGTCGTGCGTCTTCACGGCACCGAGTGGGCGGAAACTCAGCGTTTCCACCATCACCTGAACGCGCTCTGGCAGCAGTGGAGCCAGGATATGAGCGTGATTGCCGCCCAGGTGCTCCAGCAGGTGCTGGACGATATCGCGCAAAGCAACGCGCAACACGCGTGGCTGACCCGTCAGCAGACCGCCGGGCTGCAGCAAAAGATCCGACAGGCACTCTCGGCGCTGCCGCTCTCCGTGACGCGTCTCGACGAGTTTGACAACTGTCGCGACGCCTGGCGCCAGTGTCAGGCCTGGCTGAATGATAAGGATAAAAGCCGTCTCGCCCATAATCAGGCCTGGACGGACGCCATGCTCACCCAATATGCCGACTTTTTCAGTACGGTGGAATCGTCACCGCTCAATCCGGCCCAGGCGCGCGCGGTGGTCAACGGCGAGCAGTCGCTGCTGGTGCTGGCGGGGGCCGGTAGCGGTAAAACGTCGGTGCTGGTGGCGCGTGCCGGCTGGCTGCTGACGACCGGGGAAGCGGTAGCCGATCAAATTCTGCTTCTGGCCTTTGGCCGCAAGGCTGCCCAGGAGATGGACGAACGTATCCAGGAACGCCTGCACACCCGGGATATCACGGCCAGAACCTTCCATGCCCTTGCGCTGCATATTATTCAGCAGGGCAGTAAAAAAGTGCCTTCCATCAGTAAGCTGGAAAACGACGCGCAGGCGCGTCAGGCGCTGTTCATCAAAACGTGGCGCCAGCAGTGCAGTGAGAAAAAGGCGCAGGCAAAAGGGTGGCGTCAGTGGCTGGAGGAGGAGCTCAGCTGGGACGTGCCAGAGGGTAGCTTCTGGCAGGATGATAAGCTGGCGCGTCGGCTGGGTTCGCGACTTGACCGCTGGGTCAGCCTGATGCGAATGCACGGTGGATCGCAGGCAGAGATGATTGAAAGCGCGCCGGAGGCGATCCGCGATCTGTTTTCAAAGCGGGTCAAGCTGATGGCTCCGCTACTGAAAGCCTGGAAAACCGCGCTGAAAGCGGAAAATGCCGTTGATTTCTCCGGCCTGATCCATCAGGCCATCATCATTCTTGAGAAGGGACGTTTTGTCAGCCCGTGGAAACATATTCTGGTGGACGAGTTCCAGGACATCTCTCCGCAGCGTGCAGCGTTGCTCTCAGCGCTGCGGGCGCAAAATAAACATACCTCGCTGTTTGCGGTGGGGGACGACTGGCAGGCCATCTATCGCTTCAGCGGGGCGCAGCTCTCCCTGACAACCGCATTCCACCACTATTTTGGCGAAGGCGATCGCAGCGATCTGGACACGACCTACCGCTTCAATTCACGGATTGGTGAAATCGCCAACCGCTTTATCCAGCAGAACCCGCATCAGCTGGCAAAACCGCTCAATAGCCTGCGGGCAGGGGATAAAAAAGCCGTGACCCTGCTGGCGGACGATCAGCTGGAACCGCTGCTGGACAAGCTCAGCGGCTATGCGAAGCCCGATGAGCGTATCCTGGTGCTGGCGCGTTACCATCACCTCAAACCCGAGGCGCTGGAAAAGGCGGCCACCCGCTGGCCGAAGCTGCAGCTTGAATTTATGACGGTTCACGCCAGCAAAGGGCAGCAGGCCGACTATGTGATTGTCATGGGGCTGAAAGAGGGCAGCGACGGTTTCCCGGCTCCGGCCCGCGAGTCGGTAATGGAACAGGCCTTGCTGCCGGTGCCGGAAGACTTCCCGGATGCCGAAGAGCGGCGTTTGCTGTATGTGGCTATGACCCGCGCGCGCCATCGCGTGTGGCTGCTGTTCAATAAAGAGGAGCCATCCGTGTTTGTCGATATCCTGAAGAGTATTGATGTGCCGGTAGCGCGTAAACCATAACGACGTCAGGCAAGGTTTTGTAGGCCGGGTAAGGCGTAGCCGCCACCCGGCAAAAAAGCTACTTCAATCTGTCGGAAAGATAACGCTGATAGTCCGGAATAAGGATATCAACCGGCGAGTTAAACTGCGGCGATTCGATGATGAAATCCGCCGTCGAGAGGTTTGTCGCCACCGGAATATTCCACACCGTCGCCAGACGCAGCAGGGCTTTGACATCCGGGTCGTGCGGAACCGCGTTCAGCGGGTCCCAGAAGAAGATCAGCACATCAATCTTCCCTTCGGAGATCTGCGCGCCGACCTGCTGATCGCCGCCCATCGGGCCGCTCAGCATGGCATTCACCTGCAGACCCGTTTCGCGCTGGATCAGGTTACCGGTGGTACCGGTCGCCGACAGAGCGTGCTTTTCCAGCGAAGACTGATGGCGGCGAACCCAGTTAAGCAGCATTTGTTTACAGTGATCGTGCGCCACCAGCGCAATGTGTTTGCGTTCAGGTAGCGTGCGTGTTGTCAGTTCCATAATCATATCCATCAGGTTAACTGCCTACACGATGACGGGAACTGTCTGACGCTGCAAGAGAAAGGCGTAAAAAATGTGGCTTATGATGAAGGTTGTTGTTTTGCCCACTGTAAAAACCGGGCCCGCGTGTCGGGATCGGCCTGCTGGAACCAGAATTTTAGGCGCTGTTCCGTCAGGGCCTGGGACTGGGGAGGAATGACGTCCAGTTCAGAGACGCCGGAAAGCAGCGTACTGTCGTCAGCCATCATGGTGGCAAACTGAGGAAGCGACGCGCGTTTACCCGCTTTGTTATAGGTCTGGGTCGCGGCCTCGTAGTCCGGACCTTTTGGTGAGGTCGTCAGTGCCAGAATATCCAGCTTCACCGGAATCGGCATCGCATCTCCGTCCAGCAATTCAATGCGCGGAGACGCGTCGAAGGCCGCCGATTCTTTCTCCGTTTCAAGACGAGGCAGGGTAATGTTGACCTGACTGATTTGCCGGGTATTAAAGCTGACGATCAGCGGCGGCGAGATATACATCCTTTGCTCGTGATTCGCCAGACCGATCGATTTTTCCACCCGGAATACCAGCTGATGCGGTCCGTTATCCAGCTCGATACTGTCCGCACCGCGCAATAAGGAACTGGAGACTTTTTTCCCGTCCAGTACCAGGAGGTCAATATCGGTAGAGAGCCGGAGAGTGGTAGCAAAAACGCAGACCGGCATCACTAACGCAATCAGAGCAGTGGCAATACCGGTTTTCATAGAAGGCTCCCGTCAGAAATCCTGTCGCCGCATTAATGTATCTAAATTTTTCGAGAATCATGTTTACTAACATATAGACATATTTCGCCGTTTTGCCCTCATGCGTCGGTATGGGATGGATGGTTGAGATGTGCGGTTTGGCGTACACTTTTAGAAAAGCCAGGAGAAAAACCATGAAAGAGAACGATATTGCCGAGATTCTGACATCCACGCGTACCATTGCGCTGGTGGGCGCGAGCGATAAACCCGATCGTCCAAGCTATCGGGTGATGAAATACCTTCTCGATCAGGGCTATCACGTCATCCCGGTCTCGCCAAAAGTGGCGGGGAAAACCTTACTGGGCCAGCAGGGTTATGCCACGCTCGCTGACGTGCCGGAAAAAATTGATATGGTTGATGTCTTCCGAAATTCCGAGGCGGCGTGGGAAGTGGCGCAGGACGCTATCGCCGTCGGGGCGAAAACGCTGTGGATGCAGCTGGGCGTGATTAACGAGCAGGCTGCGGTGCTGGCGCGGGATGCGGGGTTAAACGTCGTCATGGATCGCTGTCCGGCGATCGACATCCCCCGCCTGGGGCTGGCGAAGTAATAAAAAAAAGCCCGTTCATCGGGCTTTTTTTACACGCTTAGTTCCGCAGGCGCGGAGCCTGTAACTGTTTGCGGATAGTCTGAGCAAGTTCATCCATAGTGGGTTGCTCCGGATGCTCTTCCTGCAGCTCGCTGCTCAGCTGCGCTTCAGCAAGATAGGTGTGAACGGGTTGTCCATCATCACCTTCCATCACCACATGGTACCAGGGCGCGGCGCGAAGCTCTGCATTCACCGCCAGCTCGTCTGCTGACGGTTCATCAAGGGAATACTCCGGGTCGATATCCACGACCACACCCAAATACCCGAGCAAAGTGTGGCGGACCTGCTGGCCGATACCGAATTTGCTGGCAATCATAGTCACCTCCCGGGAAATACGACTTACACGTTATGTGCGGGCAATATTTCTCTTTTCAAGTTACATGACGCGACAGGCAAACCCTTTCAGATACAGTCCTTCCGGGTAGGTAGCAATCACGGGGTGATCGGCTGCCTGACGGAACTGCTCTATAAATTGTACATCACGGCCAGCATCTATTGCGGCATCGGCGATGATTTTCTGAAATAAATCTGTGGTCATCAGGCCTGAGCAAGAGAAGGTGAGGAGAATCCCGCCCGGGTTCAGCAGCTGGATAGCCAGCATGTTGATATCTTTATACCCACGGCACGCGCCCATCAGCTGGCTTTTGTTTTCCACAAACTTTGGCGGATCCATCACGATGACGTCGAACTTCTCGCCCTGATCGCGATATTTACGCAGCAGCTTGAACACATCATCGCGCACAAACTCCGCTTTGCTCAGATCCAGCTTATTCAGCTCGACGTTCTGTTTTGCCACGTCGAGCGCTTCCTGTGAGGTGTCCACGCTGACCACCTGGGCACAGCCGCCCATCAGTGCCGAAACGGCGAAACCACCGGTATAGGAGAAGCAGTTCAGCACGCGTTTGTCGGCAACGTACTGACGCGTAGCCAGGCGGCTGTCGCGCTGGTCGAGGTAGTAACCCGTTTTGTGCCCGCCCTGAATATCCACCAGCAGCTTCATGCCGTGCTCTTCAATCGGCAGCAGGGCAGGCGGCAGTTCACCCGTAACCGGACCCTGCGTCAGCTCCATGCCCTCTTTTTTGCGCACCGCCACATCGCTGCGGTCGTAAATGGCGCACTGCGGGAACAGCGTTTGCAGCGCGCTAATCAGCGCGGCACGCTGGTATTCCGCTCCGGCGCTCAGGAGCTGCAGCACCAGGAAGTTACCGAAGCGATCGATGGTCACGCCCGGCAGACCGTCGGACTCACCGGCAATCAGGCGGTAGCTGTCCAGCCCGTCGCGTTTTGCCAGCCAGTCGCGCCACTGCTGCGCCTGCTGCAGACGATGCACAAAGAAGTCGATGTCGATGGTTTCATCTTTATCAAACGTCCAGACGCGAGCACGGATTTGGGACGCTGGCGAGTAAGCGCCTCGCGCTAACCATTTCCCCTGATGGTCAACGATATCAATGGTTTCACCGAGGCTGGCTTTGCCTTCCATACGGGCAACCGCGCCGGAAAAGACCCAGGGATGACGGCGCAGTAATGATTTCTCGCGCCCTTTGGCTAACACTAAACGTACACTCATAATTTGCTGTTCTGTCGATTCCAAGGAAATGGCGCGTAGAGTAGCACATTCAGCAAGGCGCAATCATCTGCGGATGCCGTTGAGCGTTTCGGCACAAAATCGAATCGCTTAGGCACATTACGGCATTGCAGCAGGCTTTACAGTAGGGCCTCCAGTTCAGCAGAGGAAGCACCCATGAAAAAGCGCAGTGCCATCACAATAGCCGCTCTGACGGCAATGAGTTTTCAGGTTTTCGCGGCAACGCCTTTTGGCATCACCAGCCAGGATATTTCCGGCGAACGCCGGTTGGCGCAGCAGCAGGTATTTGAGGGATTTGGCTGCCATGGTGGGAATACCTCTCCCCAGCTGGCATGGAAAAATCCGCCCGCCGGTACAAAAAGTTTTGCCGTTACGGTCTATGACCCTGATGCGCCCACCGGCAGCGGCTGGTGGCACTGGACCGTAGCCAATATACCGGCGAATACAATGACGCTGCCCGCTGATGCCGGTAACCCGAACGGCGAGAAATTACCTGCCGGCGTGGTGCAGGGGCGTAATGATTTCGGCTATTCTGGATTCGGCGGCGCATGTCCACCTGCCGGGGACAAGCCTCACCGCTATCAGGTTACCGTCTGGGCGCTGGACGTGGATACACTGCCCGTCGACAAAAATGCCAGCGGCGCGCTGGTCGGTTTTATGATTAATAGTCACACTCTGGCAAAGGCTCAGTTAACAGCAACCTACAGCAGATAAGGATGACAGGGTGCAGGAGTTCCATTTTCGACATAAACATCTTACTGCGGGTGAAGTGACTGCCAGCAAAATGCATCGCCTGCACCAGGTTAAACTCTTCTTTCCGGCTATTTGTCATATCACTCACGGCAGTAAGGTGATTGTTCAGGACGATAACCGCCTGGAGGCGACACGGGATCAACTCATCATTATCCCTGCCAATACGGTGATGGAGATTATCAATCAGCCCGCGAACGGCATGTTTCGATCGGACTTGCTCATGTTATCTCCGGAGATCGTTGCCGAGTTTAAAGCGCATTACCTGAAATCCTGGCCGCGCACGACGTTGCATTCGCTCTGCGCGCCGCTGAGCGAGGGGCTGGCGTTTATGTGGGATAACCTGCTGCACGCCGTGCGTCAGGAT
The DNA here is from genome assembly GCF_000568095.1 of Enterobacter sp. DC4. NCBI lineage: Bacteria > Pseudomonadati > Pseudomonadota > Gammaproteobacteria > Enterobacterales > Enterobacteriaceae > Enterobacter > Enterobacter sp. DC4. The sequence continues at coordinate 457,840 of NZ_AZUB01000001.1, forward strand.
TTACCGGAGGCACTACAAAAGCATCAGGCCTTTGGTCTGTTGCTGGCCTTGCTGCATGACGGCGTGGCAGGTCCGCTGCTTATTGAGCGACACAGTAACCTTACCGAGCAGGTGCGGCAGTTCATTATGCTGTCGCCCGCCAGAGCCTGGAGCGCGCAGGACGTCGCCAGCCGTCTGGCCTTAAGCGTACCGACGCTGCGCAGGCGGTTACGCGAGGAGTCACAGAGTTTTCGCCAGATTGTGGAGGAGGTGAGGATGGCCGTTGCTTTGTCACAGCTACAGTCAACCCGATTACCGATTGGCGAAATCGCATTACAATGTGGATATCTTTCCAGCTCTCGTTTCACCGCCCGTTTCCGGCAACACTACGGCTGTTTGCCGAAAACGCTACGTTAAGGAGAAAAATAATGTCTAAAGTCTGCACCATTGCCTGGGTTCACGGCGTCGTTCAGGGCGTGGGGTTCCGCTACAGCACCCAGCGCGAAGCTGTTCAGCTTGGACTAACGGGATACGCGCGAAACATGGACGACGGCAGCGTTGAGGTGGTCGCCTGCGGCGAAGCGGAGCAGGTCGACAAGCTGGTGGCGTGGCTGAAAGCGGGTGGGCCGCGCAGCGCACGGGTTGATAAGGTCTTAACGGAACCGCATCAACCCGGCCGGGAATATATGAACTTCGGTATTCGTTATTAAATACACTTCACCGGTTTAGGCAGGCCGGCAATTTTGGTGGCCTGTTTTGCCGGGCCTTTCGGGAACAGACGATACAGATAGCGGCTGTTGCCTTTCTCTTCACCGAACTTATTGGCCATGGCTTTGACCAGCATGCGGATGGCCGGAGAGGTGTTGAATTCGAGGTAGAACTCGCGGACAAAACGCACCACTTCCCAGTGTTCGGGGGTGAGGGTAATCCCTTCTTTCTCAGCAATCACTTCTGCCAGCGCTTCGCTCCACTGGCCACTCTCTTTCAGATAACCGTCGTTATCGGTCTCGATCTCTTTGCCTTCAAAACTCAACATAGTCATTCACGCGTCAGTCAAAAACCGCAGCAGTGTACCAAAAAACAAAGCCCCGCATAAGCGGGGCCAGGTTCACAGCGCTGCGGTTTAATCCCGGCTGGCGAAGCCCAGGATGCTCAGCAGGCTGACGAAGATGTTGTACAGCGACACGTACAGGCTGACGGTGGCGCGAATATAGTTCGTTTCACCGCCGCGAATGATGTTGCTGGTTTCAAACAGGATCGCGCCGGAAGAAATCAGAATAAACACGGCGCTGATCGCCAGATGCAGGGCAGGCAGCTGCAGGAAGATGTTGGCCACCATACCCACCAGCACCACCACAACACCCGCCATCAGCATGCCGCCGAGGAAGGACATGTCCTTACGCGTGGTCAGCACGTAGGCCGAGCAGCAGAAGAACACCAGCGCGGTACCGCCCAGCGCCATACCGATAAGGTCACCCATACCGGCAGACAGATACGCGTTCAGCATCGGTCCCAGGATGTAGCCCAGGAAGCCGGTGAAGGCAAACGCGGACAGAATACCGACCGGTTTGTCAGCGGTTTTGTAGGTCAGGAACATCAAACCATACATACCCACCAGGGTCAGGATCAGCCCCGGAGACGGCAGCATCAGCACGGTGCTGGCGGTGGCGGTGATCGCGGAAAACGCCAGCGTCAGGCTGAGCATGAAATAGGTATTGCGCAGCACCTTGTGGGTGCTGAGAAGCGATGTGCGGTCGCGTGAGGAAGTAATTATACGATCCATGAGTCACTCTCTTATGACAGATGTAATTAACGGAAAGAATAGGAAACGGCGCGTCACTCTCAAAGTGGTTTTACCCATCTTTACTCAGCAGGTTAGCGCGGGAGCTGGTTGTTTCTTCTGCATAAATAGGTTTCACCAGTATGAACAGCGGTTTGACGCGATTAATCAGATCAACCTCTTATAGGTTACTGAAAATTATTGCGTTATTACCATAAGGCCGCTAAGAGTTATTTCCGGATCGTCACAAAAACAGACAATAAGGCGAAGGAAATGAAACCACAAACACGCACGCGCTTTACGCTCTCTTTACTTACCGCCGGGATCCTGTGCGCCAGCACGGCAGCCTGGGCGGCTAACGTGCCGGCAGGAACGCAGCTGGCCGATAAGCAGGAACTGGTCAGGAACAACGGTAATGAGCCCGCTTCGCTCGACCCGCATAAAGTCGAAAGCGATGTCGAATTCAATATTATCAGTGATTTATTCGAAGGGCTGGTCAGCGTCTCTCCTGCAGGAGAAGTCCAGCCCCGACTGGCGGAAAAATGGGAGAACAAGGACAACACCGTCTGGACGTTCCATTTGCGCCCGGGCATCACCTGGAGCGACGGCACTGCCATCACCGCGGAAGATGTAGTCTGGAGCTGGCAGCGTCTGGTTGATCCTAAAACCGCTTCTCCGTACGCCAGCTATCCAGGCAACATGCACATTGTGAATGGTGCGGATATTGCGCAGGGGAAAAAAGCCCCCGATACGCTGGGCGTGAAAGCGATAAACGACACCACGCTGGAAGTCACATTGACGCAGCCTAATGCGGCATTCCTGGCCATGCTGGCGCACCCGTCGCTGGTGCCGGTGGATAAAGTGCTGATTGGCCGCTTTGGCGACAAATGGACCAAGCCGGAACATTTCGTCAGCAGCGGGGCGTATAAGCTGTCCCAGTGGGTGGTCAACGAACGCATCGTGGCGGAGCGCAACCCGCGCTACTGGGATAATGACCATACCGTGATTAACAAGGTGACGTATCTGCCTATCACCTCCGAGGCCTCGGATGTGAACCGCTATAAAGCGGGCGAAATTGACATTGTCTACACGGTGCCGATTAACCAGTTTGCCCAGCTCAAGAAAACCCTGGGCAGCCAGCTGGACGTTTCACCTCAGCTTGCGACCTATTACTACGAATTCAATACCACCCGTCCGCCGTTCAACGACGCGCGCGTGCGCAAGGCGCTGAACATGGCGCTCGATAAAGACATCATTGCCGGAAAAGTATTAGGGCAGGGGCAGCGCCCGGCGTGGCTCATCAGCCAGCCGGATATTGGCGGCGTTAAGCTCCAGAACCCGGATTACGCCAGTTGGCCGCTGGACAAGCGCATCGCGGAGGCGAAAAAGCTGCTGAATGAGGCCGGATATAATGCCAGCCATCCTCTGAGCTTCAACCTGCTCTATAACACCTCTGAATCGCACCAGCGCATCGCGATTGCGGCCAGCTCCATGTGGAAGAAAAACCTCGGCGTGGACGCGAAGCTGCAAAATCAGGAGTGGAAAACCATGCTGGATACCATGCACACCCACAATTTTGATGCGGTGCGGTACGCGTGGATTGCCGATTACGACGATGCGGCGACCTTCCTGAACAACTTCCGCACCGGCGACAGCGAAAACACCAGTCAGTACAGCAATCCGGAATACGACCAGGCGCTGCTCAATGCCGCAAAAGCCAACACTGCGGAAGAGCGGGGTAAGTACTACCAGCAGGCGGAAGATCTGCTGGGTCGTGATGTGCCTGCCATTCCGGTTTATCACTATGTCCGCACGCACCTGGTTAAACCGTGGGTCGGTGGATTTACGCCGGATAAGCTCGGGTACTATTACACGAAAGACATGTACATCAAAAAACACTAAGCCTGTGCTGATAAAATCGTCGATGTGTCGTCAGTTCAACCGATTAAACACGTTTTGACTATTTTTACAGCGAACGAGTGCCACCACTCTTTACAGCACGCGGTGAGGTGTTTATAGTTCGCCTCACTTAGGAAGTGTGGCCGAGCGGTTGAAGGCACCGGTCTTGAAAACCGGCGACCCGAAAGGGTTCCAGAGTTCGAATCTCTGCGCTTCCGCCAGATATAAACCCCAGGTTACTCGTTAACCTGGGGTTTTTCTTTTTGTCTTAACGCGGATTTGCCCTTCACCAGACTCTGGCCATCCCTTCGCTTGACGGGCGCACGAGCGTAAAACCAAATTTTGCATAAAGCTCAGGAATATCCGCCATTAAACAAACGTAGGCACCTTTGCAGGCATGGTTATCCAGCCAGGCAACAAGCGTTTCCATAATGATTCTGCCTAGCCCTTTCCCCTGATGAAGCGGATCAACCGCGACGTCGACAATATCAAAATTCAACGCACCATCCCCCACGATGCGCCCCATACCGACCGGTTTTCCCTGAAACACTATATGCATGCCATAGCAGCTGCCGGGCAGCGCTTTTTGTGCCGCTTCCAGCGGGCGAGGACTAAGACCCGAGATTTCGCGCAGCCGGCAAAACGCTTCTGCAGTGGGGACGGTTTCAACCACGGTATAGTTATCAGGCATAAGAAGAGCTCCAGTCGGTGTTCAGTAAAGGGTTTCAGTCTGGCAGTAAAATTGACGAAAGACGATTTTACGGACCGATCCCGTTCACACTTTTAACTTCCCGCTATTCCCCTGTAAAAAACTCGCGTTATCATTCACCCCGTAAATACCTTTTCATCTCTTACCGAGGCTTTGATGCTGGAGAATGTTTTCATCAGATAATCAGCTTCCCGCCCTTTTCAGGACGGACTGGTTATCGCTGCGCTTAAACCTTACGCACGCACCTGCGGGTGTGGGCTCGTTTTTACGCATGATGATTACACAGGTTTTCCAGTATGAATTTATCCCGTCAGGAACAACGTACCTTACACGTTCTCGCCAAAGGTGGACGTATTGTGCACGTCCGCGACAGTTCTGGCCGCGTCACGTCCGTTGAGTGCTACACCCGCGAAGGGCTGGTGCTGAGCGACTGTACGCTCAGCGTCTTTAAAAAACTCCGCACCAAAAAGCTGATCCGTTCCGTGAACGGGCAGCCTTACCGCATCAACACCACCGGGCTGAACAACGTTCGCGCCCAGCTGGATAATCGCTAAGCGGAATAAATAACGCCACCCTCGGGTGGCGTTCATGCATTGAACGGGATATCGTGGCGGAATGTAGGCCGGGTAAGCGCAGCGCCACCCGGCAAGAAACGCGGCGTTATGAGCGAATAAAAGCCAGAATGTCCGCGTTGATGGTATCCGCATGGGTGGTATGCATCCCGTGCGGGAAGCCCGGATAAATTTTCAGTACGCTGTTCGCCAGCAGCTTGTCCTGCAGCAGGGCAGCATTTTTATACGGCACGACCTGATCGTCATCGCCCTGCAACACCAGAACAGGAACCGTGATGGTTTTCAAATCTTCCGTCTGGTCGGTCTCTGAAAACGCCTTAATCCCCTCGTAGTGGGCCTTGGCGCTCCCGATCATCCCCTGACGCCACCAGTTCTGGATCGTGCCCTGTGAAACGTCCGCGCCATTGCGATTAAAGCCGTAGAACGGACCGCTGGCAACGTCGAGGTAAAACTGGGCGCGGTTAGCCGCCAGCGCTTTGCGGAAGCCGTCGAAAACCTCAATGGGCGTGCCGCCGGGGTTAGTTTCGGTTTTTACCATCAGAGGGGGAACGGCGCTGACGAGCACCGCTTTGGCGACGCGCCCCTGCGGTTGGCCATACCGCGCAACATAGCGGGCGACCTGGCCGCCGCCGGTGGAGTGACCGACGTGCACGGCATTACGCAGATCCAGGCTTTCAACCACGGCTGACGCATCGGCCGCATAATGATCCATGTCGTGGCCTTCACTCACCTGGTCCGAACGCCCATGACCACGGCGATCGATAGCGATAACGCGATAGCCTTCTGCAAGGAAGAAGAGCATCTGGTTATCCCAGTCATCGGCACTTAGCGGCCAGCCGTGGTGGAAAACAATCGGTTGGGCCTCTTTTGGGCCCCAGTCTTTGTAGTAAATGTTGACGCCGTCTTTCGTGGTTACGAATGCCATACCGCAGACTCCTCTGTTAAAGGCAAAATGATCCCCGGCTGAGCGCACAGTGAATCATTAATGCCTTAATTAATTTGGCTTTTTTCTGTTTCCCGTACCGACAGTACTCCTAAAGTGTAGGAGAAATAGTAAAAGCAGTCGGTTTCATTCCTGTTAAAGGCATCGAAAGCGCCAGCTCCATCATCGTTCTCCCGGCGTAACCCGCTTGCGGGTATACATCGCCTTGTCTGCGCTATTGAGCAATGTATCGGCATCACACGCATCATGAGGAAAGCGTGCAATACCAATGCTGCCTGAGATGGAAATCACCTGCTCGTTAATCAAAAATGACTGTGCCAGCGCGGCGCTGATCTTTTCCGCCGTGTGTGTGGGTAAGGCATCATCGGTCGTTAAATCGGGGAGCAGGGCGACAAACTCATCGCCACCGAGTCGGGCAACCGTGTCGCCTTCGCGCAGTACGCTTTGCAGACGAAATGCCACCAGCCGCAGCAGCTCGTCGCCAACGGCATGACCATGCCGATCGTTCACCGGTTTAAACCGGTCGAGATCGATAAACAGCAGCGCCACTTCTTTATCGTGAGCGATAGCCTGGGCGATCGCCAGTTCCAGACGGTTAACCAATAATCTCCGGTTCGGTAACCCCGTCAGGGCATCAAAGTTAGCGTGCAGCCAGGCGATATGTTCACGCTGTTTGCGATCGGTAATATCGCGAATAAAGGCTGAAAATATTTGCTTACCCGCCTGCTGATGCGGCCATATCGAGAGCTCAATAGGGAACTCGCCTTTGGTTCGATGCAGCGCAGCAATCTCGATAGTGCGGTTGAGAATATTCGACGGTTGTCCGGCCTTAAAGCGCATCAGGCCGCGTGCGTGCTGCTCTCGAAACGCTTCCGGCACGATCATCTTGCCAAGACTGTTGCCTATCGCTTCCTCCGCTGACCAGCCAAACATGCGCTCTGCCGCCTGGTTCCAGTTCACAACGTTACCGGCATGATCGATGGTTATCACCGCATCCTGCGCGGTTTCAACCAGCTGACGATGGTACTCTTCACTCTCTTCCAGCGCCTGCTTCATCGACTCTATCTGGCTGATGCTCTCCTGCAGTTCGCTGTGCATTTCCGCCAGCGAAAGAGAGAAAAAGCGGATCCGCTCTTCAACGGACATATTTTTCATTTCTGAATAGAGATCGCTGGCGGTACGTGGCGGCATACTGAATTCCTGAACAAAAAGTTAAGCACGTATCAATTATGGCGCTGTTGATAACTTTTTGTATCGGGAGTGAGGCAGGACGGCGGTAGGTGGCTTGCAGGTAATCTGGACAGCATAAATGAAACAGGCTCTGGAGCATGCCTCCAGAGCCTTCCGGATTAACGGTTTTCTTCAATATAGCGGGCCAGGTCCGCCGGGGTTTTCAGCACCGTCGCCACGTCAGTTGGCGGGATCATACAGCCGTAAACGTCCTGCACTTCCAGCACCATATCGACTGCCAGGATGGAGTCGAGAATGTCGGATTCAATCAGTTCATCGTGAAAGCCCACCTTACGGGATAACACTTTTTCGAACAGGGCGAGAATTTCTTGTTCCATAATTTTTCCTGGAGTCATTAATTTGTGCGGGCGTAAGCGTCCAGCAGCTTGCGGTCAATTTTGCCGTTAGGATTCAGCGGCAAAGCGTCTTTTACGATAATTTGTGAAGGCACCATATAGTGCGGGACCACCTTCGACAGCGACGTTTTGATGGTATCCGGCGCCATATCCGTCACGCAGAACGCGGCAATGCGCAGCACGCTGCCGCAGGATTTCATCAGTGGCAGAACCACCGCTTCGTTGATACCGGACATGGCCAGCAGGCGGTTTTCAATCTCATTGATTTCAATACGGTAGCCATTCAGTTTGACCTGGCTATCGTTGCGGCCCTGGCAATAGATAAGCCCCGCTTCATAGCCCAGATCCCCTGTCCGGTAGCCGCGAAATGCTTCATTTTCCCGACGGAGTAATTTTTCTGCGTTCTCCTGCGGCAGGCCGAGGTAGCCGCGCATGACGTTTTTACCCCAGATAATCAGCTCGCCCTCAGCGGAAATTTCCATTCTGCTCTCAGGCATCATGACTCCCACCGGCAGCACTGCGCTGTCGCTGTTCAGGATCTCATCAGTGATTTCAACGACAGTTGTTGCGATGGTCGCTTCCGTCGGGCCATAGGAGTTGATGATTTTGGCCTGCGGGAAACGGCGGCGGAGCTGTTTAACCAGCGCCTTATTTAACACTTCACCAATGAAGATAAAGACGTTGAGCGCAGGCAAATACTCGCTGTTGAACTGCGGGGAAAGCAGCTGCTGGTATGCAAAAGAGGGGGTGGAAACCCAGGCGGAGACCGCGTTGCTTTTCAGTCGCTCCAGCCAGTTCTCTTTCTGAATATCGTCTTTGGCGTTCAGCACAATGTGTCCGCCCATCGCCAGATTCGCCAGCAAAGGGATCAGGGAGAGGTCAAAACTGAACACCGCGTGGTTCATCAGCACCGGTTTTTCCGGCAGCGAAAAGTCCTGACTGACCCATTTCATGAAGTGCCATACGCTTTCACGCCCAATCTGCACCCCTTTAGGCTTGCCGGTGCTGCCTGAGGTAAACATGATATAGGCCAGATCCTGCTCCTCCAGCACCTTGCCTGGTTCACCCGTGGCGATGAACTGCCGGGTCGCGACGTCGTAATAGTAAGGGGCATTGGCCAGATGGCAGATCTCCCGCAGGCGCTCCTGTGGGTAGATGCAGTCCACCGGGATGTACGGAATATTGTGCAGCAGACAGCTATAAATCGCCACGGCGAACTCGGCCTGCTGGTGTCCGTACAAGACGACCGGCGTACCGGCAACAGGCTGGCAACGCTGGTAGCGCTGTGCCCAGTCCGTCACGGCAGCAGAAAGCTGTAGCCAGCTTAAGGCTTCGTCGCTGCCGCTGATGGCCAGTTGCTGCGGGGAGGCGGGATCGCATAATGCCGCACGTAAGAAATCCTGCAGTTCCTGAAGATCGGAGTGATTTTTCATAGAGGTGACATTCCACTAAAGATGTAAAGGGATCCCGCGGCGCTTCCCAGCGTCAGAATTCTCCCTAAAAACGCAACGGCCGGATACTGCAAACCGCGGTGCAATGCCGGGCTGCGCTTGGCTGACCACAGCAGCATGTTATGAGTAACGGAAATCGCGCCAAACAGCGCGCCGCTGATGACGTAATGGCGTTCCAGGCCATTCCATGCCCCCATGCAGAACAGGGTGCAAAAAATACCGATATTTTGCGCCAGCGTTTTGTTCTGACGGAAAAAGTTGAACTTCATCAGGTTCATATAGACGGGCATAAAGACCACATCGCGCAGCCATTCAGACAAACTGATGTGGAAGCGGCGCCAGAAGTCCTGCGGATTCTTTGCCAGAAGGGGCATATTGAAGTTTGCCGGAATGTTCAGCCCAAACAGGCGGCCCGCACCGATGGCCATATTGCTGTAGCCCGCAAAATCAAAGTAGAGGTAGGCGCTATAGGCAATCGACATCACCACGCCCACGGTCAGCGTAAACGGCTTATGGCTCCAGGACTGCACGACAAGTGAATCAACCAGCATGGCAAACAGGAACTTCTGGATAATGCCGGTAATGATTTGCTCTAACGCGACCAAAAACTGTTCACGGTTAAGGGCAAACACGGGCTTGCTGACGTCACTCATCCATGTCCGCCAGCGGTACATCGGGCCTGCCAGGATGATAAAGGGCATAAACAGATAGCAGAAATAGTGCAGGAAATTCTGGCCTTCCTTTTTACTGCGATAGAGCAGCACGTCTACTGCGCGGAACGTCATAAAAGAGAGGCCGATCATGCCGAGATGATGATTAACGTGTAATTTCACTAAAAATAAAGGAAGCAGCGTTAATACAATAGCTTGCCAGGTTTTTAACCATCCTTTTTCTTTTAACGCGGCGACAAGGTAAAAACTGATAAAAACGACCGCGGGAACACGGTAATCACCCTGAAAAATATAACCCCAGCCTAATGCAGCCAGGACAGATAAGGCCGATAAATAAGTCAGGCGATGACGTAATACGCGATTGACCAGCGCAAACACCAGAGCGGATGAAAACAAATAGACAAAAAACATTCCTGAGCTATACATCATTCGGCCTCAGAACTTTTGATATTCAAAATGCAGCTGCATACTCATGCTGTCATCGACAGAGGTCCACGCGACGATAGTGATCGCCAGCAGGAGATAAAGGAAAAAAAGACGGATCGCGATTTTCATTATTTAAAGCTCTGTGCAATAAAGCGAATCATAGGAACCCAGGCCAGTTCGGAAGGGTGCAAACGATCCCAGTTCCAGCCATTCTGATAAGGCATGGCGTACATATCTAAATAAGGGATCTGGTTCTTTTCCAGAATGGTTTTAATTTGCTTATCAACCGGGCGGAAGGTATCGGTATTGTAAAGCGCCCAGGGGTTAACCGGGTCGACGATAGCAATTACTTGCACGTGACGTTCCTTCAGCAGCTGGACGGTTTTACTGAACGCGGCGATTTGCGCAGGCACGACCGGCGTGTCATCCCACTGTTGCGGCTTACCGTCCTCTTCGTAAATCGTTTTGTCCATCCACAGCGTGGCCGCGCTCTGCTGGCGTTTTTTATTTAACTCGCGCGCATTCGCCAGCTCTTTATCCCAGTCAGGGGTAATGTGGGTGGTGGGCTGCTGCGGCCACGGCTGTACCGTCTGGGGCGTGACGTTGAGCAGCGCCAGCCAGTCGTTTTTTATCATTGTGCAGACGTTCGCAAACTGGAAGCTCAGCTCGTCCCACATCAGATCGGGGTGCCAGCCAAAGACGCGCATTTGGCCAAAGGTTAAATGGCTTATCTCTTTACTATTAATATGCTTTAAATAATTAACCAGCAGCGGGCGCGCCTGCGGGTCCTTCATCAGCGGATTAAAAATAGAACCGGGGAAATTATCGGCATAGATAGCCGGTGGCAGCCCTTTTGAGTAAAAGCTGTCAGGTGCCAGAAGTAAAACAACTTTACTGTTTGCGTTAAGGCTATTTTTAAAACGCGAGAACAGTAAAAACTGCGTTTCGTCATCGACAAACGCATCGCCATACGCCACAACGGGTGTGTGCAATCGCTTATTAAAGTAATTATATACAGCGTAATGTTCATCTTCTGAGGTGGCAACCTCAGACGCGCCAATGAAGAAAATCGCATTACCTTGTAAGGCATGGGAAATAGTCGCAATTTTTTCCGCTTGTTCTTTCGGCGTGCCCTCCATTGATTTAATCAGCGGCTGGAACGTGAGGGGCGGATCGAAGCTCGTCACCAGCGGGTGAACACACAGGAACAAAATGGCCAGGGTCGCCATCAGGATATGTAAGCAAAGCGTATTTTTGATTTTCATCATCAACCAGTAACACTGCATGGCAGTAATTTCTAAAATCTGTCGGTACTCAGATTTATAACAATTACACAACAAATGGCCGTCTATTTTTGTGGCATTCTATACCAGAGCGATTTAAAAGGATGAGCGTTGCTGTGTAACGGTATGTACAAGGGAGCAGAGACCGATGCGCGGTAAGCGTCTGGGTGATTTTTGCGCAGTCAAACGCCGGTGGCTAAAAATAGAAAAATTCCTGCTTTACAAGGCGCTAATAGATGTTTATAGTGCGCCTCACTTTGGAAGCGTGGCCGAGCGGTTGAAGGCACCGGTCTTGAAAACCGGCGACCCGAAAGGGTTCTAGAGTTCGAATCTCTACGCTTCCGCCAAATTCGAAACCCAGATCGTTATGCGATCTGGGTTTTTTGTTTTGAGCCGGTTTCTGCTTGCGTACTGAAGAGGCGCTGGAACGGTGCTCTGGCATCCGTCACGCGGGTGCGCCGGTGATCAAAAGACGTACACAGAACCCTGTTCTATTTTTAGCACAACGTTTTGTTTTATATTTTTTAACGTCCAGCCCGATGCTATTCCTGTTTTTAATGGCCATATGATTTTTCATATAATAAGACGCTGTCTCCATTACACGAGGCACAAAAGAGAACAGGTTCTTAATAATCTTTCATGTTTCATTTCATTTTCTGCAAGTAGTTTGGCCTGACGCGCAAAACTGATTAAATCATGGTGTGGATCACTGCCGACAGAGCATAACTAAAATATAATGGCGGTATCGTTCTGAAGCAGGGTTTATTCGCTTCAAAAAATTACTGTTACCCACCATGAATGGAAGACATGATGAGAGGAAAAATCCCCAAGAGCGAGTTGCTGGTGACGTTCGAAGTTGTGGCGCGTCACGAAAGCTATACCCGCGCGGCAGAAGAGCTGGCGTTAACGCAGAGTGCAGTGTTCAGACAGGTGACGGCCCTGGAGGAGTTTTTACACACCTCATTATTCAATCATGCCAAAAAGCGGATTTTTCTGAATGCAGCAGGCAAGCATTATTTGAATATCGTCAAAGAGACGCTTAATAAGCTGGAACGCGATACAAATATGATAATGTCCTGGCAGCCTGCCGTTCAGGTTGTGGAGCTGGCGGTAAATCCCACCTTCAGTACGCATTGGCTGATCCCTAATTTATGGGAGTTTAATAAATTAAATCCTGATATTATTGTTAACATTCACTCGCTGGCCAATATCGGCGATTTTTTAAATCGTGAATACGATGCGGCTATTATGCGCGCCGATTTTTGTCCCCCGTGGTCGGAAGTCGATTATTTATTTGAAGAGGAGATCCTGCCGGTCTGCAGCCGAAGCTTGCTCCCCAGCGCGGAGCAGAAGCTGGGGGTTGAGGAGCTGCTCAGTGAGTTTCCGCTGTTACACCAAAGCACTCGCATCAATGGCTGGCAGGAGTGGTTTGCGCTGTCCGGTATTAACAGTCCGGACGTGAACCTTGGCCCGCGTTTTGACCTCCTCTCGATGCTGATTGCCGCAGTACGATCGAATCTTGGGGTCGCGCTGCTTCCCCGCTTCGCCATCCAGCATGACCTGGACTGCGGCGAGATGGTGATCCCCTGTGATGTTCCTATCCGCACCGGCAACCGCTTCATCATGACGTGGCGGGAGGAAAAGGCTCAGTCCCTGCCGTTACAAACCTTTCGCGAGTGGCTATTACAAAAATCAGTGGTATCGCCGGCCGCGTAATAACACCGGATGGCGGCAGTGCGGCGCGCCATCCGGTACAGACATGCTTACCAGTCAATGCCCTCCTGCGCCTGAATACCGCTGTCAAATGCGTGTTTTACCGGGCGCATTTCGCTGACCGTGTCGGCAAGCGCCAGTAACTGCGAGTGACAGCCGCGTCCGGTGACGATCACGGTCTGCTGCACCGGACGGTTCTCAACTGCCGCGATCACCTCCTGAGTATCCAGATAGTGATAAGCCAGCATATAGGTGAGCTCATCCAGAACCACCAGGTCGTAGCTCGGGTCAGCCAGCATGCGCTTGCTCTCCTGCCACACCGCCGCTGCGGCCTGAATATCCGTCTCCCGGTTTTGTGTCTCCCAGGTAAAGCCGGTGCCCATAATGTGGAATTCGACGCCGAGCGGATGCAGGGTGTTGTATTCACCATTATCCCACTGGCCTTTAATAAACTGCGCGACGCCAACGGTTTTACCGTGGCCGACGGCACGCGTCGCCGTACCGAAGGCGGCGGTGGACTTGCCTTTTCCGTTGCCGGTGAAGACGATCAGAATGCCTTTCTTCTCTGTTGCCGCCGCCACGCGGATATCAACCTGCTCTTTGCGCTTTTGCTGTCGTTGGCGGTGTTTTTCTGCGTTAGCTCGCGCTTCCATAGTGGCTCCTTAATGTCCGGCAGGGCAGGATGCACAGCGATGCTGCTGCTCAAACTGGCTGAAGAAATTATTCCCTTTGTCGTCAACCAGCACAAAGGCGGGCAGATTCTCGACCTCCATCATCCATACCGCCTCCATGCCCAGTTCGGGATACTCAAGGCAGCGAAGGCTTTTCACATACTGCTGCGCCAGCAGCGCCGCCGCACCGCCGATGCTGCCGAGGTTGAAGCCGCCGTGCTTATGGCAGGCATCGGTAACCTGCTGGCTGCGGTTGCCCTTGGAAAGCATGATCAGGCTTCCGCCTGCGGCCTGGAAAGCATCGACGTAGCCGTCCATGCGCCCGCCGGTGGTCGGACCGAGGGAGCCGCAGGCCTGATTCTCCGGTGTTTTCGCCGGACCGGCGTAATAGACGATATGGTTTTTCATGTACTCCGGCATCGGCTCGCCGTTATCCAGCCGGGCTTTGATTTTTGCGTGAACAATATCGCGTGCGACGACGATCGGGCCGCTTAACGACAGCCGGGTGCCGATCGGCAGGGCAGACATATCGCGCAGGATCTCGCGCAGCGGGCGGTTTAGGTTGATCTGTACGGTTCGGGCGTCGTGTTCCTCACGGCTGGCGTCGGGGATATATTTCCCTGGGTTATGTTCCAGCTTCTCCAGCCAGATACCGTGCTTGTTGATTTTCGCTTTGATATTGCGGTCGGCGGAGCAGGAGAGCGCCATGGCGACAGGGCAGGAGCCACCGTGACGCGGCAGGCGGATGACGCGAATATCGTGCGCGAAATACTTGCCGCCAAACTGGGCACCGATGCCGAATTCGCGGCTGGCGTTGAGCAGCGTGGCTTCCAGCGCCGTATCGCGGAACGCCTGGCCCAGCTCGTTCCCGCTGGTGGGCAGGTTGTCATAATATTTTGTTGAGGCCAGCTTCGCCACCTTCAGCGCCTGGTCGGCAGAGAGGCCGCCGACCACAAAGGCAATGTGATACGGTGGGCAGGCCGCGGTACCGAGCGACTTCATCTTCTCGATCAGGAACGCGGTGAGCTTCTCCGGCTGCAGAATCGATTTCGTTTCCTGGAACAGCGCGGCTTTGTTAGCCGAACCGCCGCCTTTATTGACAAACAGGAAGCGATATTCGCTCCCCGGCGTCGCGCTGATGTCTATCTGCGCCGGCAGGTTGGTTTGGGTATTAACCTCGGTATACATGTCCAGCGGTGCGTTTTGCGAGTAGCGCAGGTTACACTCGCTAAAGGTGGTATAAATCCCTTTGCTCAGCGCTTCGGCATCATCACCGCCGGTCCAGACGTGCTGGCCTTTGCTCGCCACAACGGTGGCCGTGCCGGTATCCTGACAGTTTGGCAGGACGCCTTTTGCCGACACTTCGGCGTTGCGCAGCAGCTGCAGGGCGACATACTTATCGTTACTGCTGGCCTGCGGGTCATGCAGGATGCTGGCTATCTGCGTTAAATGTCCGGCGCGCAGGAAAAATGAGGCTTCATAAAAGGCCTGCTGGGCCAACAGGGTCAATGCCTCAGGCGCCACCTTAATGACCTCTTCGCCCTCAAGCTCCGTCACCGTAACGTGCTGTTTGCTGAGGAGTTCATATTCCGTCGTATCGTTACTCTGAACAAACAGTTCCTGCCAGACAAATGGTTTAGACATAGTACTTCTCACTTTGTGGTTGTTTTTGCCGGGCGCTGGCGCAGCTGCCGCGCCCGGCTGACAAAATCACAGTCAATGGGCTAAAAAGAGGCTGGCCTGCGTCGCCCCGGCAACATACGCAATCGTCTGCTGCGCGCGAACGCTATTCCCGGCGGCATCCAGCGGTGGCGAGTAGACCGCGATGGCGTATTGACCGGGCACGATGGCAACCATGCCGCCGCCGACGCCGCTCTTCGCCGGGATCCCAACGGTGTACAGCCATTTGCCGCTGCCGTCGTACAGCCCGGCAATCGCCATTTCCGCCAGAACCTGCGGCACGTAGCGTTCATTCAGCAGTTGCTTACCGTTGAAAGGCGATTTGCCCTTGTTCGCCAGCACCGCGCCCATTTTGGCGAGCTGCTCAACGGTGATGTCTACGGAACACTGGCGGGTGTAGATTTCGACGGCTTCCCGGGTATCGCCATAAAAGCTGTTATAGGAGGCCATCAGCATCGCCAGCGCCTGGTTATGCTGATTGGTCTCCATTTCCGATTTGAACACCGGCTCGTTGACGGTCAGCGAGGCATCCGCCCACGCGTTCAGGTTATTGAGGATTGTGTTCCAGCGGTCGGTCTTATCTTTCGCCTCAATCAGGCTAACCGTGCTCATCGCCCCTGCATTCACCAGTGGGTTTTGCGGCGCACCTTTCGTCAGCTCAATGGCTAAACCGGAGTTGAAGGGCAGACCGGTCGCACTGGCGCCGAGTTTATCCAGCACCTCCTGCGGACCGCGCTGCTCCATCGCCAGCGCCAGGGTGAAAACCTTGCTCAGCGACTCCATTGGAAACGCTTTTTTCACGTCGCCAACCTGGTAAATCTTGCCGTCGACCGTGGCGAGGGTGATGGCGAAATTGTCGGGGCTATAGGTCGCCAGGGCAGGGATGTAGTCGGCGACCTTCCCCTCATGATTACCTTTGAATTTTTGGTGAGCCTGTTCAAGCAGCTGCGCATAGTCCGGCGCGGTTTGCGCCAGCGTGGCAGCGCTAAACATCAGGCTAACGGATAAGAGGCTGACGCCGAAAATGTTTATCTTCATGGAGCTTTCCTGTACATCGGAAGACGAAAGGCCAACCACGGTTGGCCTTTGTAATCAATACATGGCGATTTCAGTTTCTGAAGCAGTGCTTTCTTTGGCCGGAACCTTGCCGCGGCAGCCGGCGCCGAAGTGCTCGCCTTCCCAGCGACCGACGATAGCGGCCCCCATTGCGTTACTCATCACGTTGGTGGCGGAACGGCCCATGTCGAGGAACGGATCGACGCCCATCAGCAGAATCAGACCCGCTTCCGGAATGTTGAACTGGTTGAGCGTGGCGGCAATAACCACCATCGATGCGCGCGGCACACCCGCCATCCCTTTAGAGGTCAGCATCAGGATCAGCAGCATGGTGATCTGCTCGCCAATGCTCAGTTCGATGTTGCACGCCTGGGCGATAAACACGGTCGCAAACGAGCAGTAGGCCATTGAGCCGACCAGGTTAAAGGAGTAGCCGATGGGCAGGACAAAGCTGGCAATCCTGGAGGAGACGCCGAATTTTTCCAGTTTGTTCAGCGTGCCCGGGAAAGCCGCTTCTGAACTTGAGGTCGTAAAGGCCAGCAGCGCAGGTTCGAGAATCGCTTTAGTCAGACGACTGATGCACGGACCGACAATCATCGTGGACAGGCCAATCAGAATCGCCCACAGCAGGCCGAGCGTCATGTAGAACTCACCCATGAAAATACCGGCGCTGACCATCACGCCCAGACCGCGTTCGGCAATCAGTCCGGAGATCGCGGCAAATACGGTCAGCGGGGCAAACAGCATGACGTAGCCCGTCAGCTTCAGCATCACGTGCACCAGAGAGTCGAGCACCTTAATGATGGGTTCGGCTTTCTCACCAATGGCGGCCAGGCTGCAGCCGAGGAAAATCGAGAACACCACGATTTGCAGAATCTCGTTGCGGGCCATCGCATCAACGATGCTGGTCGGTACCGCGTGAGAGATAAACACTTTCAGCGTGAACGGTTCGGACTGAACGGCCGCAACGGCCCCGGCGTCATGGGGGACAAAGTTAATGCCTGCGCCAGGCTGGAAGATGTTGACGATAACCAGCCCCAGGGCGATGGACAGCAGCGAGGCGCAAATAAAGAGGAAAAAGGTTTTGGAGAATATACGGCCAAGCGTTTTAGCATCACCCATTTTGGCTATACCGACCACCAGGGTGGAAATGACCAGCGGGGCGATAATCATTTTCACCATGCGTAAGAATATGGTGGTGAAAATAGAGATATCCTGTGCGTACGTTTTTGCTGTATCTGCTGATGCCATATTATTAATGACCACCCCGGCAATCATGCCGAGTATCAAACCTAATATGATCATTTTCGTTAAGCTTATTTTTTTCATGTTTACTCCATCGGATAAAGGTTGGTTAATGTGTAGGGTCGCGTGCGCCTGAGCCCTGATGAACCGCTCAGACGCACGTTTGTTGTGACCAACCGCATGAATTATCTGGAATACAGTGATACAGCAAATATCTATATCCCAATGGACGTTGTTTTATTTGTAGTGTTACAGATCAAACTCGATACTTAATAACGGTGCATGCTGCTGGGCACCATAGACATCATTGTCACCGACGTTGCCGGAGATAATATCGCGAGGCATGACGATTTTGACCGCATTGGCCGGATCGAACCAGATAATGCGATGAATAAAGTCAGGCTTAACGTTATATAAACGGGCAATAAGCTGCGGCGTTAATTGCTCCGAGGCTTTTACCCGCTGATAGTCTTCACGCGTTTTAAATAAAATATCCAGAACCAGCTCATACGGTCCGGCGTTTTTAGAACGAATGACCTGCGCCAGTGAGCAAATACCCTGTTTCATAACTGAACTCCTTCTGGCGTGACCTGCTCGAGGTGGAAATCAAAACGCAGCGCGTCGCTCGCTTCGATCAGGTGGTAGATTGAGAACTCATACACCGGTCCGCTCTGAATGTCGGAAGGGGAGAACGGGAACGCGAGGTTGCCCGCTGTTGCGATCCGGTTTTCATAGCCGTAGTGCAGCAAGGTAGAGCGCACCAGCGAACAGACGCTGTTGGCGATATCCTGGGTGGGGGCCACTACGTCCAGCAAAATACCCAGTTCGTGCCCGGCGGATTGCATCGGCTCATGGTTGCCCATCACGCCATTCTTTCCGTACAGGTGGAACGTCATGCGGATGCTGTCGTCATTCAGCGAGAGGTTGCGCTTCACGCTGACCTGCACTTCTTCGAGGATATTATCGATCCCGGCAATCATGATCGGGTCGCGCGTACCGGCAATGGTCAGGCAGCGGAAGCCGACCCGGCGTGCGCCTTCCAGCTTCAGCGCGTACGGCGTTTCTTCGTGGCGGGAACCGCTGACGTACACTTCGCCCTCGTTGACCGCTTTGAAGCTGCACCCTTTCAGGTTCAGAACGCCGCCCGGCCCCGGCAGGAAGTACGGGTCAGATTTCTCGTACAGGGTGTGCGCCGCCGCCGACGTTTCGGTGAATTTACGCTTCGGATTAAACGTTTTCAGCGTAAAGCCGTTATCGTCAATGATGCCCATCGCGCAGTCGGAGCCGGACCCCGGCGTAGCGGCAATCGCCGCGCACTCGAGGATCTTACCGCAGTGCAGCGCCAGACCTTCATCGAAGCCCTGCATGATGGGCAGCGCGGCAAAGCAGGTCGGATCGTACGCCCGTCCGCCCAGCACCACCTGCGCCCCGGCCGCCAGCGCCCGCTGGAAAGGCTCGATACCCATCTGCGCCACGATATAGGTGCTCTCTTCGATAGCCTCGTGGGTCAGTTCCGGGACGAAATCCAGGGCGGTGATTTTCCCGTCATCCAGCGCCTGATGCACGGTGGCTTTATCGACATCCGACGGGATCAGCGCCATGGAGAATGAGAGTTTCTCTTCCTGAGCAATCTCAAGGATTATCTGGCGGCACCACTCCAGATGAGGCGCGGCGCCGGACCCACCGGCGGTACCGATCACCACCGGAATGTTGTGCTTAACGCCAGCCACGATCATATAGCGTAGATCGCGTTTTACCCCCGCCCGGTCGGTGAAAGGCTTACCTGCCCCCAGGTAGTGGGGGCCAGGGTCGGAAGAGCCTGCGTCGACCGCAATAAGATCCGGCGACGCTTCCATGGCCTTCCGAAAGCTCTCTTCCGGGAAGCCATAGCCCAGGATAGCCGTTGGCGATAAGATCTTAAATGTACGTGCCATCTTTTAATCCTTAGTCTGCAACAGTGCGATGGTGCGGTTCATTTCGTTAAACACGATGTTAAGACCTTCATCGAAGCCCATGCCCGGTTTGATCAGCATGCGCATCGGGCGAGCGGCGAGGGCCACGTGCACGCAGGTGCGGGCGCTGATTTCCGTTTCGTTACAGGTACCGCCCTGATAGGCTTCCATGCCGTGCTTGTTGCAATACAGCACCGCATCAACGATGTTGTGAATACCGCCCAGGTCCGGGGTTTTAATCTGCACCATGTGGCAGCTGCCCGCATCGGTGAAGTCCACAATGTCCTGATAGGTGTTACACCACTCATCGGCAACGATTTTCACGCCGGAACCCAGACGCATCAGCTCGTGGGTGATGGCGGTCAGCAGGCGGATCTGATCCGGCTTGTTACCCGCATCCACCGGCCCTTCAATGTACAGCGGCAGGCCCTGGGCTTCTTTTTCGAGGCTGGCGATATAGGCGGCGCAACGTACCGGATCCATATCGAAAATCAGACCGATGGTGCCGTACACGTCAATGTGCAGCGTCGGGCGATAGCGCGGGCTGGTGCGCAGGCTCAGGATGCGGTCGGATAACCAGCGCACATACTCCCGCAGTTTTTCCCCTTTCAGGCCCAGCTTCTCTTCCACGTTGTTGATAAGCGCATGTGGCAGTACGTCAACGCCTTTGAGGATCATCTTGTCGACGGCGATATAGCGGTCGTCGCCGCTCTGACCAAATAACGGAATGGCCTCCGGAACGCACGGCAGCTGCCATTCATCACACACGACTTCCGTTTTCAGGCGGCCGGTCGCCAGTGCCGCCGCGTCGAGCAGCGCCTGCGACAGACCATAGCGTACGGCGGTATGCAGCAGATGGCCGTCTATACGCAGTTCGTCAAAGAAACGGGCATTCGTCAGGAACCGGTCAACGTCACGGCCTTCCAGCAGCGGCTTGATGTGATCGTTGAGGAACGGAATGAAGTGTTCAGCCAGGAATAGCGGATCACGACCGCCTGCCCCTGAATATTGCACTGCTGCACAATCGCCCACCGCCACCGCGCCGTTTTCCAGAATCAGCTGTACGGATACGCATTCACCCGCCTGACGAACGGACGTAAATCCAGGCGTTACCGGATTGCCGGTATAGATAAACCCGTCATGACCGGCGCCGTTTTTGATGGCCTGCTGATCGTCGAAATAGAACGAGGAGTAGCCTGCGGTGAAAAGGGCCTGCTTAATTTTCATTATGGTCTTCCTATTAATTTACTGTGGGATACCGCGTTGATGTCATCAACAACCATCTGGAATGAGGGCTTACGGCCTTCAAAACGCGCGCGCTCGGCGACGTAATCGTGATGCAGGGCGAGGATATCTTTCGGCAGCGGAACCGCACCGGCTTCCAGCACGCGAATGGCACCGGCGTTATCACGCACCGGCAGAATTTTGCCTGCGTTGCAGGAGGCAGGGGCGAACGGTACGTCCAACACGCCCGCTTCAAACGCCAGCACCGTCCCGCGTGCGACATCGCCGTTGCCCAGTTCGAAGACTTTCTTCAGCACGGCGCGGACTTCGCTCTTAATGAGCTCGACTTCCTGCTCGACGGCGGCGCATGGCGGGAACTTCTGATCGCTGACCATGTTGAGCATCTGACGCGAGGCCTTCAGCCCTTGGGCATTTGCGGCGGCGGTCGGAATACCGAACGCCTCGTGCGGGCTCTTGGTGATCACTTTGGTCGCCCCGGACATACCGGCAACCGCTGCGCCCCAGGAGATAATGGCAAACGCTTTCGACTCATCTTCCGGGAAGCCGCCCATCCACTGGTGGAAGACGGTACTCAGCTCGTAATCGTCAAAGCCGTGGTTATGGAAATATTCGTGGGACAGCTCGCGCAGAGCCTGAATCGCGGCGATATCCTGCGTCAGGCTACCAACCTGGCCGTAGCCGACGGTAATTGACTTCACGCCCTGTTCCAGCGCCAGCAGACCTTCGATAATCGCCACCGAGTGGGACACAAACGGCGGGATCAGGGTGCCGGTCAGCGGGCCAAACGGTTCACGGTTAATGCGAATGCCGTTCTCCTCGTACAGGCCCATCAGGCGATCGCAGTACTGCCAGTCGCGGATAGATTTTTCCAGAGTGACGCGCTTGGCGTACGGAATGTTGTAGGAGATACCGCCGCCTTCATAGCTGGTAAAGCCGCTGGCCATCGCGATCTCCGCCAGCAGGCGCGCATCCGGCGTGCCGTGACGTACCTGAATCGGTTTCTCCAGCGCTTCAGTCATGCGGCGGCAGGCGGCGACGCCGTGGTTGACGACCGGTAAGCCGTTAAGTTTGGAGGTGCCCGCTTCGATGGATTTTTGGATCCCTACCGCCGCCTCTTCATAGCGATTCAGACGGGTGTAGGCATCGATGGTACTGGGCAGCAAATCGCAATCTTCCTGCAGCGTTTTGAGCAGGGCGATATGTTCATCCATCAGCGCTACGCCTGCGCGCGGCTGGCTCAGGGTTTTACCTTCCTGGTCCGCCTTCAGTAGGGCGTGAGAAAAGCGTTTTTGCTCAGGAATGGTTTGCTGGTACTTCACGCCATCTTCGAAGTTCTCAACGTCCTTGCCGGTTTGCCAGGTCTGCAAGACCTGTTGCCGCTCAGTCATGAATTCGTCATGGGTTAGCTTTTTATTTCGAAGTTCCATTCGTTGCTGCCTTAGGTTTTATAGGGTTAAACATTGAATACTGGTGCGAGCCGCCGCCTGCGGGTCCAGCCTGGCGACGTTCGCCAGCAGAGGAAGCAGACCTTTTGCATCGCGGTAATAGTCAAACTGCCCGGGTAAAAGAACGCGTCTGCTGCCGTCGTCCAGCTCGCGGTACTTCAGCCAGCGGTGAATATCGAACTGGCTGGCGCGGGAGAGCCATCCCCCGGAACCCACCACTTTGCGCACGGTGGTCAGATCGCGCCCCATCTGCAAATCGACGTTGCCTACGCAGGTACAGACCTGTTTTTTGGTGCCGGCATGGCGCTCGCTGGCGTACCCCACGCACAGCCCGGCCAGCAGCGTGTCGAAATGCTTTTCTTCTTCGGTAGCAGGGAGGTAGTCCGGATGCGCGACCAGATGGCGCAGATAGCCATAGAACGCTTCCTTGCGCTGAGGCTGGTGGGCGAACACCGCGTTCACCAGTTCCTGCGTACTCTCGCCAACCACCACCGCCGAGACGCGCATGCCGAGGTCGCCCTCTACGGTACGTTTCACAAACGGCTCAGGCACGCCGTGCAGGACGGTATCCGGGGAGAGCATGTTAGCGCTGGCGGAATAGACGTCGGTGGTGGCTCCGCCCATGTCGATCAGCATGAATTCTTTCCACGCGCTGTCGATGTCGCTTATCGCTTTCACCAGCTCGTAGACGGTCCACGGCGTAGGCATCGGCTCTTCGCCGGTTTCCCCGACGATAACGTCCAGCCCTTTCCCCTTCACGATGCGGGAGAGAAAGACATCGCAGATAGCCTTGCGGGCGGCATACGGATTCGGGTGATCGAGGTCAGGCAAAACGTTGTCGACCACGATCAGATCTTTGTGGCCAAGAATGGCCTGCACGTCGTCCTGAATATCGCGATTTCCGGCGTAAATAATGGCGCAGTCCAGCGTTGACGCTGCCAGCGCGCGGGCATTGGCCAGTCCGTAGCTCTCTTCGCCGCCGTCCGTACCGCCCGTGAACAGCAGAATGTCCGGCGGGGAGTCCTCCAGCGCCTGGATATCGTGACGGTTCAGTTTGTACGAGTAATACTGGGCGATTTTGGCACCCGCTGAATGGGCGGTGACTTTGGCTGATTCCAGGGTTATTGACGGCACCAGACCCATTGCGGCAACGGCGAGCCCGCCTTTTGCCGACGACGAGTATTTCAGCGTAACGTCCCCGCTGTTCAGCAACGGTCGCGCATCGGCAACGTTTAGCACCTGGTTCAGGCTGGTAAAGAAACCCTCCGCCAGATGGTGGGTCGTCGTCGGGGTCAGAACGTGGTTGACCAACGTTAACGCATCACCCTCCGGCGTGAAGAGTGCGGCTTTGGTCCACGTCGAGCCAATGTCGACTGAGACGATTTGCATCAGAAGCCCTCTTCAAGACAGAGCTCTTCAACGCGCTGACGCTGCTGTATATCGTTCGCCATCAGCTGACAGACGTCTTCCAGGTCGTGGCTCGGAGCGAACACGCGGTTGAAACCCATCTCTTTGAATTTGGCTTCGACATCGGCGAAATCGTGCTTACCCACGACCAGGTTACCGCCAACAAAAAGCAGAATGTCGCCGATACCGCGTTCGATGCAGCGCTCGCGCAGCCCCAGGCAGTCGATGTCGCCATGGCCGTAGATGGATGAAACGACAATAGCATCAGCACCCGTTTCGATGGCCGCATCAATATATTCATCCTGGCTCACCATCACACCAAGATTGATGACGTGAAAATCATGGGAAGTAAAAACACGATCCAGAACTTTATTGCCTACCGCATGGCAGTCAGCACCAATGACGCCAATAACAAGTGTTGATTTCTTCATGGGTAATCCTCTGTAGGGCTGATAGTGAAAATAAAATGGGTATTAAAAACGGTTAATGTACATTGGGTCTGTTAATGGTGTTGGAGTGTGTTTTGAAGACGAAAGGGATGCAATTGATCTATTTTCAAAAAATCCTTCCAAAAATGATGATGGTAATGATGTTGCATTGAAAAGTGTTTTATATCAATTGCTTGTGCGTACTTTATTTTAGGGTTGATATTTATCTGTAAACGTCGCTGACAAAACCATCGTAATATTTGTGATCGCGCGCCTGTTTTATTGCTGAAGGCGATTTATATGTTTTTTTAAGCATGATGACCAAAGCAATAATGTCGTAATGGCAGAGGGAAGGCGGTATTCACTGTTTTATTGATATTGGTCATAAACGCCATTCGTAAAATTAAGAAAGAGTGATAAATACATCAAATTTTTGATGAGTGGAGGGGATGTATAATTCAGCACTAATTTTAATTACCCGCTTTCTTGCGTCTTTAAATATTTAATCTGAGGATATAACGATGAGTAAAGGGAAGGTTTGGCTTGTAGGGGCAGGGCCTGGCGATGCGTCTTTGATTACGGTAAAAGGTTTGCACTGTATCCGCCATGCGGAGGTGATTGTTCACGATCGCCTGGTAAACCCTGAACTTCTGGCTCAGGCTCCGGCAGGCTGTCTGATTATTGATGTCGGTAAAACCCCAAGCCATCATCCGGTGCCTCAGGAACAAATCAATGCCCTGCTGGTCAAGCATACCGGGGAAGGGCGGCAGGTGGTGCGCCTGAAAGGCGGGGACCCCTACGTTTTTGGCCGCGGGGGCGAAGAGGCCGAGCAGCTGGCGAAAGACGGCCTGACGTTCGAAATTGTGCCGGGGATCAGTTCCGCAATTGGCGGACTGGCCTATGCCGGGATCCCGGTCACGCACCGTCATTACGCCTCCAGCTTTCATATTGTGACCGGTCATATGTGCCAGGGGAACGACCCGCAAAACTGGCATGCCCTGGCGCAAATCAACGGAACGCTGATCGTTCTGATGGGAATGACGCGGCTGACGGAAATCTGCCAGCAGCTCATCGAGGGAGGCATGTCCGCTGAAACGCCGGTAGCGGTGGTGATGTATGCCAGCCAGTCTCGTCAGCAGATCGCCAAAGGCACGCTGACCGATATTCACCTCGAGGTTGAACGTCAAAAACTGCATGCTCCGGCGCTTATCGTCATCGGTGAGGTGGTCAGCCTGCAGGAGATACTGGCGTTTACCGCATCACATATCGCGCTGAATCAGGTTGTTGTCTGATGTTATCCTGACATTTTCGAAATGGACGAGTGAAACGAATGAGTGAGCATGGTGGTAACGTTCTGGAAACGGGGCTGCAGTTGGGGATCGATCCCGAGCTGCTGGTGGACTTTAGCGCGAACATCAATCCGTTAGGGCTGCCCGATCGCGTCAGGTCGCTCATTGTGTCCCATCTGGATATCATCATGCAGTACCCGGACGTTGAATACCGCCATCTTCATCAGGCGCTAGCCATCGCCAGCCGGTGTGACTATGACCAGACGATTGCCGGGAATGGCGAAACGGAGCTGATCTATGGCCTGGTGCGAACGCTTGCCCCTCGCCGGGCGATGCTGCTGGTACCGGGCTTCGCCGAATATCGCCGGGCATTACAGCTGCAGGGTTGCGAGATAATTGACTATGCGCTGAGTGAGCAGGACGGGTTCCAGGTGGATGTTTCCATACTGGACGCCGTTCGCGCGCACAGGCCCGATTGCCTGTTTATCGCGACGCCAAACAACCCTACCGGACTCATGCCTGATGCCGGTCTTCTCGACCGGCTGGCCTCGCTGTGCGAATCGCTGCAGATTGCGCTGATTGTGGATGAGGCGTTCATCGATTTTCTGCCGCAGGGCTCCACGCTGGCGCCGCGGCTGGCGGAGTCACGCTATCTTTACCTGCTGCGATCCCTGACCAAGTTTTTTGCTATTCCCGGGCTGCGCCTTGGGTATCTGCTGAGCGGCAATACGCAAACCATTCACCAGCTGAAACGCACCCGTGAGCCCTGGTCCGTGAATGCCTTCTCGGCGCTTGTGGGGCAACATTTGCTGTCGGATGAGGACTATATTGCTCGCAGCCACGCCTTTATCGCCCGGGAGCGGGATTTCCTGTGGCAGGCGATGGCGCGCTTTTCATCGCTGGCGGTCTGGAAGCCGCAGGCCAACTTTATTTTCTTCCGCTGTCTGCGTCCGGGTTTCGACCTGAAGGCGGCGCTGCTCGGCCATCACATCCTTATCCGCCACTGCGAAAACTATCCAGGGCTCGATCGCGACTACTACCGGATTGCCGTGCGTACCGAGGCGGAGAACCGTCGGTTTATTGACGCGCTGACTCACGTTTTACAAGGCTAGGGCGATGGACTATTTCCCGATTTTTTGCAACCTGAAGGGGAAACGCTGCCTGATCGTCGGTGGCGGGCAGGTGGCAACGCATAAGGCGAAGGGGCTGCTGGCGGCCGGGGCTGTGCTGCATCTGGTTGCGCCCACCCTGACGCCGGAACTCGCCAGCCTGCACGCGAGCGGTGACATCGAGTGGTTTCCGGTGATGTTTTCGCCGCAGTATCTGCAATCGTGCTGGCTGGTCATTGCCGCGACCAGCGATCCGCAGGTGAACCGTCAGGTCGCCGCGGCCGCCAGCGCGGAGCGTATCTTTTGCAATGTCACGGACGACCCTTCGGCTGCCACCTTTATCTCACCGGCCATAATCGACCATTCGCCGGTCATTATTGCGCTGAGCTGCGGGGGCAACGCGCCGGTGTACAGCAAGATCCTCAAAGCGCATGTCGCCGCCCACCTTCCTCCGGGCATGCGGGAAAGCGTGCGCCTGGCGGGGACGCTGCGTGAACAAATTAATAGCGCATGCGGTGACCGGGAGCGCAAGCGTGCATTTTGGGCCGCGTTCTTCCGGCATGCTCCGCTGCAACAGGCTTTAGCGCAGGAGCACGAGCAAGAGGTCAGGCAGCAGGTCGAGTGGCTCATTCAGCACAGGCTGCTGTCAGAGTAGCGTCACGCCGCCTTTTACCATCCGCAGCAGGTGTTGTTCAGGCCAGTGGCGGGTGAGCTGTTTTTTTACCAGCAGCCATTTCACATAATCGACATCGTCTTTATTTCTGTCCAGCATCAGACCCACGACGCTGCCGCTGTGCGCCACGTTCACCCCGTAAATATCGCACTCCTCCACCAGTGAGAGCAGTGCGTCAAAATCCGGTTTAGGCAACAGCGTCTGGCTGGCGATGGCGCTGAGGGTGGCCGCTTCGCCCATCCGATAAGGGTTTTGCGTTATGCAGGACTCCTGGACTTTTCCCCACGCGCGTTCCAGCGCTGGCGCACCGGCCAGTAGCCCCGCCTGACGCGGGATGCGGTGGTAATCTGCCGTACGCAGCGTTTGCGGACTTTCCAGAACGAGCAGGTCGAGAGCGGGCTGGGCGTTGCAGGCGATCTGCGTGGAAGCGTCGTTATGATCGAAAAGGGTCAACTGGCGAAACACGGTGCTGTCGGTGGGTTCGAGCGAAACGCAAAGCGTTGCCAGCGTGCTTTCGTCGAGCTGACGCCCCAGATGGTGGGCGGTGGCGACGGCGGTGGCGGCAATATCCGCGGTGCTGCTGGCCATCCCTTTGGCAACCGGGATGGTCGAGTGCACGTCAATGCGGATATCCTGGCTTAGCTGCGCCGGATAGTGCCAGTGCTGCAACAATCGCTCGACCATCGCGCGCGAGAGCGGGCGTTCATCCGCCACGGGTGAGCCGTGGCTCACCTCAACGGTGCTGTACCATTCGACAGGGCAGGAGACCAGCTTCTCACTGCCCAAAATCCAGCCCTGGATAAGCTCACCGCACGACGCGGGGCATTGCGCAACAGCCACGTTTCCACCTTACTGGTCAGAAATTTCTGGAGCATAGTGTCATGAGGATATTCCTCTTACCTTGATATACCGCAAATTCCGACCTGGATAGCCTCCATATTATTTTGCGATCCTGCTGAACGCGTAATGCATCAATGAAATCACACTGACTTACGTTGGGCAGCAATATTATGTTTTTGCCAGGCTTTAATATCCTGATGAATTTTGATCACAATAAAATGAAAAAATATCAAGTGGTGCAATAACTTGTCATAGAACAATAAATATTGAGATTTTAAGCGTGATTATCTTTGCTTTTTATTTTTTGTGATAAAACGTTGAGTTATTGAGAAAGGCGTCAATTATTCTGGCGCCACGTTTTACTCAGCATGGTTTTCATTTGTGGTTAAGTATTTGCCTAAGGTGAATTGAAGCGCCGCAAATAGCATTGCTGTTTTGAGAACGAACTCTTTCTCATAATGTAAGCCGACAGGTTTTGCCACATTTGTGGCAGGGAAGGGGGTGACAATCCCCCGCAGCCCCCGCTGCTGTGATGCTGACGACCCCGTAATGACCACTGATCGCGAGATTGGGAAGGACGGGCGAGGAAGACGCTAAGCCAGAAGACCTGCCTGTCGGGAACGTTCAACAACTTCGGTGGGAAGTGGGTTGTACTGATGCATCATACAGTCGAAAGACTGGGACGACGTGTATCTATACCTCCCAACCACCCTGGACAGGATCGGGGTCATGGCGGCAAAGCAGTACGCGTTTGTTCTGGCAGGTACCGGAAGCGGTTGTGGTAAAACCACAGTGACGCTCGGCCTGCTGAGTCTGTTAAAACAGCGTGGATTACGCGTCCAGCCGTATAAAGTGGGCCCTGACTATCTTGATACCGGCTGGCATACCAAAGTCAGCGGCACCTCCTCCCGCAACCTCGACAGCTTCATGCTTCCTGAGCCAATACTCAACGCGCTGTTTTGCGAGCATATGCAGCAGGCGGATATCGCGGTCATTGAAGGCGTGATGGGGCTGTATGACGGCTACGGCACCGATCCGAACTATTGCAGCACCGCCGCGATGGCAAAACAGCTGGGCTGTCCGGTGGTTCTGCTGGTGGACGGCAAGGCGGTTTCTACGTCGATTGCCGCGACCGTAATGGGCTTTCAGCGGTTCGATCCTACCCTCAGTATTGCCGGGGTGATTGTCAATCGCGTCAACAGCGAATCACATTATCAGCTGCTCAAAACGGCCATTGAGCACTACTGCACGCTACCCGTCCTGGGCTATGTGCCGCACGTTGAGGGCGTCGGTTTGCCCGAGCGCCATCTTGGGTTGGTCACCGCCCGGGAGTCGGCCGCGGACCCGCAGACCTGGCAAAATTTTGCCGCCATTCTCGAACGTACGCTGGATATCGAACAACTTCTCGCGCTCAGCCAGATGGCGTCGCTGCCGCAGGGCGCCTGGCCCGCGCGCCCTGACGGGGACGCCGGGCGCGGGTTAACGCTCGCGATGGCCGATGACGAGGCCTTCAACTTCTATTACCCGGATAACATCACGCTGCTTGAACGTACCGGGGTCGACATTATCCGCTTTAGCCCGCTACGCGATAGCCGCTTACCTGACTGCCAGATGGTCTGGCTCGGGGGCGGTTACCCGGAGCTGCATGCGGCACGGCTTGCGGAAAACACCGCGATGCTCGCCAGCCTGCGGGAGGCGCACCGGCGCGGGGTGGCGATCTACGCCGAGTGCGGTGGGCTGATGTACCTCGGCAACACGCTGGAAGATAGCGAGGGGGGCACCCACCGGATGGCCAATATTATCCCCGGCCACAGCAGGATGGGTAAACGGCTGACCCGTTTTGGCTATTGTGAGGCGCAGGCGCGCCAGCCCACGCTGCTGGCCGATAGCGGGGAGGTGCTGCGTGGGCATGAGTTTCACTATTCCGACTTCTCCCCCCAAACCCCTGCGGTACTGGCGTGCCGAAAAGTGCGTGATGGCGTGACGATGCAGGAATGGGCGGGTGGCTGGCAGGTTGGCAACACGTTCGCAAGCTACCTGCACCTCCACTTTGCCCAACGCCCCACGATGCTCAGCCGCTGGCTGACGGCGGCGAGGGGGGCGCTATGACCCTGATGGCATGGTGCGTCGCGTGGTTGCTCGATGTCATCATCGGCGACCCGCAACACTGGCCGCATCCGGTGCGCTGGATAGGCAACCTGATCAATGCGGTGCAGCGGGGTGTTCGCCGCTGCTGCCATAGCGACGCGGCGTTACGCATTGGCGGCGGCGTCATGTGGCTGGCCGTCGTGGGGCTGACCTGGGGCATAGCCTGGGGCGTGCTGGCGTTCGGACGGTGGGTGCATCCCTGGCTGAGCTGGGCGATTGAGGTGTGGATGATGTTTACCGTGCTGGCCGGGCGCAGTCTGGCAAACGCCGCGCGGGACGTTGAACGCCCGCTGCGGGCAGGCGATCTTGATGAAAGCCGCGAAAAGCTCTCCTGGATAGTGGGGCGCGATACCTCTCAGCTTCAGCCGGAACAGATCAACCGGGCGGTGGTGGAGACCGTCGCGGAGAACACGGTCGACGGCGTTATCGCCCCGCTGTTCTTCCTCCTGCTGGGCGGCGCGCCGCTGGCGATGGCCTATAAGGCGGTGAATACCCTCGATTCAATGGTGGGCTACAAGCATGAAAAATACCGCGCGATCGGCATGGTCAGCGCCCGTATGGATGACGTGGCGAACGCTATCCCCGCGCGCCTGAGCTGGCTCTTGCTGAGCGTTGCGGCGTGGCTATGCCGCGAGGATCCCTCCCGCGCGCTGCGCGTCGGCTGGCGCGACCGCTATAACCACAGCAGCCCCAACTGCGCGTGGGCTGAAGCGACGGTTGCCGGTGCGCTGGGCATCCGGCTTGGCGGACCCAACACCTATTTTGGCCAGCGCGTGGAAAAGCCGTGGATCGGCGACGCGCTGCGCCCGATTGCGGTAGACGACATTTCCCGAACGATTCGACTGATGTGGGTTTCCTCCACCCTGGCGCTGGCGCTGTTTATCGCAGCACGCTGGCTGATGGCTGGCGTGGCCTGAGGAGAATAAAAAATGCAATACATCCAGCAACCCCAGGCGATTGAAGCCAAAAGTTTCGACATCATTGGCGAGATCGTTCGCGAAACGCGGCCAGAGTACCGGTTCGCCAGCCCGCTGCATGAGGCGATCGTCAAGCGGGTGATCCATACCACCGCAGATTTCGACTGGCTGGATATTCTCTGGTTTTCAGATGACGCGCTGGAGCAGCTTTGCGCGGCGCTCCGTCGCCCGTCCGTTATCTATACCGATACCACGATGGCGCTCTCCGGGATCAACAAAACGCTGCTGTCCACATTCGGGGGCGAATGCCGCTGCTATATCAGCGACCCGCGGGTGGTGGCGCAGGCAAAGACCCAGGGAATCACCCGCTCGATGGCGGCCGTGGATATCGCGGTGACGGAAGAGAGCGAGAAGATCTTCGTCTTTGGCAATGCGCCCACGGCGCTGTTTCGCCTGCTTGAGCATGATGTTGCCGTCAGCGGCGTGGTGGGCGTCCCGGTGGGGTTTGTGGGGGCGGCGGAATCGAAAGAGGCGCTGACGCACAGCCATCTGCCCGCGATTGCGGCACTCGGGCGCAAAGGCGGCAGCAATGTGGCGGCGGCGATTGTGAACGCCATGCTCTATTACCTGCAGGGGGCGCGATGAGCGATTCCACCTTCGATGCCCCGGTATGGCATAACGGGAAGGCATTACGTAAAGGCTACACCACCGGCTCCTGCGCGACCGCGGCAGCGAAAGTCGCCGCACTGATGGTGCTGCGCCAGCACCTGATTCATCAGGTTTCCATTGTGACACCCTCCGGCGTCACGCTGTGTCTGAACGTGGAATCGCCGCACATTGAAGGGCAGCAGGCGATTGCGGCCATCCGCAAAGACGGCGGTGATGATGTTGACGCCACCCACGGCATGCTGATTTTCGCCCGCGTGACGCTCAACGACAGCGGCGAGATTACGCTGGCGGGCGGCGAGGGCGTGGGGACCGTGACGCGCAAAGGCATTGGCCTGCCCATCGGCAGCGCGGCGATCAACCGCACGCCGCGTCACACCATTGAGTCCGCCGTGCGCGAGGCGATTGGCCCGACGCGCGGGGCCGACGTGGAAATCTTCGCCCCTGAAGGCGAAGAGCGGGCGCAGAAAACCTACAACTCACGCCTCGGGATCCTGGGCGGTATTTCGATCATCGGCACCACCGGCATTGTCACGCCAATGTCAGAGGAGAGCTGGAAACGCTCGCTTTCTCTGGAGCTGGAGATTAAACGCGCGGCCGGGCTGGAGCGGGTCGTGCTGGTGCCGGGCAATCATGGCGAGCGCTTTGTGCGCGAGCAGATGGGCATTGATCAAGATGTCGTGGTCACCATGAGCAACTTTGTTGGCTACATGATCGAAGAGGCGGTGCGGCTGGGGTTTCGCCAGATAGTGCTGGTCGGCCATCCCGGCAAGCTCATCAAAATTGCCGCCGGGATATTCCACACCCACAGCCATATCGCCGATGCGCGCATGGAAACGCTGGTGGCGCATTTGGCGCTGCTCGGTGCGCCGCTGGAATTACTCACCGTCGTCAGCGAATGCGATACCACCGAAGCGGCGATGGAACACATCGAAACCTGGGGTTTTCAGGCGCTTTACAGCCATCTCGCCGAACGGATCTGCCTGCGCGTAATGCAGATGCTGCGCTTTACCAAAAATCCGCCGACCTGTGACGCCATTCTGTTTTCCTTTGATAACCAGGTGCTGGGCAGCAACCGCCCGGTCGAGGCGATTGCCCGGGCGCTGCAATGTTAACGGTCGTGGGAATGGGGCCTGCGGGATTGCGCCTGATGACGCCCGCCGCGCGTGAAGCTATCGATCGCGCCGAGGCGCTGGTCGGCGGAAAACGCCATCTGCTGCAGTTCCCGGCGTTTTGCGGCGAGACGTTTGTCCTGGGGGCCAACATTCCGGCGCTGCTGGCCTGGGTTGAGGCGCGTCAGGAGAAAAAGGTGGTGATTGTGGCCTCTGGCGATCCGCTCTTTTACGGCATCGGATCGCGGATGGTGGCGCATTTCGGTATGGCGCGCGTGCGCATTATTCCCGGCATCAGCGCGGTGCAGTACCTGTGCGCGCAGGCGGGCATTGATATGAATGAGATGTGGCTCACCAGCAGCCATGGCCGCAGCGTGAATGTTGACGAGCTGGCACGGCATCGCAAAGTGGCGATGGTCACCGATAGCCAGTATGGGCCGAAAGAGATTGCCGCGCAGCTGGTGGCGCGCGGGAAGGGCCATCGCTGGATGGTGATTGGTGAAAACCTGGCGATGGAAAATGAACGGATCCACTGGCTGCCCGTCAGTGAGGTCAGTGCCGACTATGAGATGAATGCGGTGGTGATCCTCGATGAAAGATGAACTATTTCTGCGCGGCGAAACGGTGCCGATGACCAAAGAGGCGGTACGCGCGCTGGCCCTCACGAAGCTCGAGCTGCATCGCGCCAGCCACCTGATTGACGTCGGTGCGGGAACCGGGAGCGTGTCGATAGAGGCGGCGCTGCTGTTTCCCTCGCTGCACGTGACGGCCATAGAGCGTAACCCTGCGGCTCTGCAGCTGCTTGCGGAAAATCGCCAGCATTTTGCCTGTCGCAATATCGCGATTTTGCCGGGCGTTGCGCCCTTACCCGTGGCGGATAAGGCCGATGCGGTCTTTATGGGCGGCAGCGGCGGCCATCTGACCTCGCTTATTGACTGGTCCCTGCGCCAGCTACATCCGGGCGGACGTCTGGTGATGACGTTTATCCTGATGGAAAACCTCACTACTGCGCTGGCCCATCTGCAGCAGATCGGCGTCCAGAACATTGATTGCCTGCAAATACAGGTCTCCGCGCTGACCCCGCTCGGCAGCGGTCACTATTTCAAACCGAATAATCCCGTTTTTGTTATCGCCTGTCAGAAGGAAGAACACCATGTCTGAGACGTTTGATTCTCGTTGCGTGTGGTTTGTCGGTGCCGGTCCCGGTGACCGTGAGCTTATCACGCTCAAGGGCTACCGGCTGCTGCTGCAGGCGCAGGTGGTTATCTACGCCGGTTCGCTGATCAATACCGAGCTGCTGGCGTATTGCCCGCAGGGAGCCGAATGCCACGACAGCGCGGAACTCCATTTAGAACAGATAATCGACCTGATGGCGGCGGGCGTGAAGGCCGGAAAAACGGTGGTACGTTTGCAGACCGGGGATGTCTCGCTCTACGGCTCCGTCCGCGAGCAGGGCGAAGAGCTGACCAAACGGGGCATTGCCTGGCAGGTGGTGCCCGGCGTCAGCGCTTTCCTCGGCGCCGCGGCGGAGCTTGGGGTGGAATACACCGTCCCTGAAGTCTCGCAGAGCCTGATTATTACCCGCCTCGAAGGCCGCACGCCGGTGCCGGAACGTGAACAGCTGGAGTCATTTGCCAGCCATCAAACCTCCATGGCGATTTATCTCTCGGTCCAGCGTATTCACCGGGTGGCGGAACGCCTGATTGAAGGCGGTTATCCGGCCACCACGCCCGTTGCCGTCATTTATAAAGCGACCTGGCCGGAAAGCCACACCGTACGCGGCACGCTGGCGGATATCGCCGACAAAGTACGCGAGGCGGGGATCCGCAAAACGGCGCTCATTCTGGTTGGGAAGTTCCTGGGCGAGGAGTATCACTACTCAAAACTCTATGCCGCGGATTTTAGCCATGAATACCGTAAAGCCTGAGCCCATCGCGCTGTTTTGCCTGACGCCGGGCGGCGTGCAGCTGGCGAAGCGTCTGGCGGCAATGCTGCCGGTCACCTGCTTTACCAGCGAGGGCCTGCGGGAAGAGGGCTTTATCTCCTTCGACGGCGGCTTTGCCCCGGCGGTGCGCGAGGCGTTCACCCGCTACCCGGCGCTGATTTTTATCGGCGCCACCGGCATTGCGGTGCGCGTTCTGGCGCCACTCATCCACGACAAACTGAGCGACCCGGCGGTAGTGGTGATCGACGAGCGTGGGCAGCACGTGATTAGCCTGCTTTCCGGCCATGCTGGCGGGGCGAATGCGCTGACCCGCTATCTGGCGGAAATGCTGGGGGCGGATCCGGTGATTACCACCGCCACGGACGTCAACGAGATGGCCGCGCTGGATACCCTTGCCTTCCAGCTGAATGCCCGAATGCGCGATTTCCGAACGACGGTGAAAATCGTCAACCAGATGCTGGTGAGCCATCAGCGGGTAGGGCTGTGGTGGGATGCGGAACTCGACGACGACGTCAGTCAGTGCGATCGGCGCGGGTTTATCACCGTGAGCGACCTGCAGCACCTCCCGGAACTGGATGCGCTGGTGTGTATTACGCTGCGCAACGCGCTGCCGGAACTGCCGTTACCGCACTGGACGCTGGTTCCCCAGCGGGTCGTGGCGGGCATCGGCTGTCGACGCGACACGCCGTATCCGCTG
Organism: Enterobacter sp. DC4; assembly: GCF_000568095.1. NCBI lineage: Bacteria > Pseudomonadati > Pseudomonadota > Gammaproteobacteria > Enterobacterales > Enterobacteriaceae > Enterobacter > Enterobacter sp. DC4. The sequence continues at coordinate 493,377 of NZ_AZUB01000001.1, forward strand.
CTGGCGACCCTGTTGATGCGCCAGCTTGCGGCGCAGCAGTTCGATCCGCTGGCGCTGAAAGCGATTGGCAGCGTCTCCCTTAAAAAAGACGAAGCGGGCCTGCTTCAGCTTGCCGCCTGCTGGGGTGTGCCGTTTGAAACCTTTACCGCTGACGCGCTGCGTGAGCACGAACACCGCTTTCCGACTTCACCGTTTGTACGCCAGACGGTTGGGGTGGGGAGCGTCTCGGGACCGGCAGCGTGGCTGCTGAGCCATGGGCAACTACGAGGAGAAACCCTGCGCGAACAGGGCGTCACTATCACTTTGGGAGTTTCACACTGATGTTAACCGTAATTGGAATCGGCCCGGGCTCGCAGGCCATGATGACCATGGAAGCCGTAGACGCGCTGCAGGCGGCAGAAATCATCGTTGGCTACAAAACCTATACCCATCTGGTGAAGGCCTTCACCGGCGACAAACAGGTGATCAAAACCGGGATGTGCAAAGAGATTGAACGCTGTCAGGCGGCGATCGAGCTGGCGCAGGCCGGGCATAACGTCGCGCTTATCAGCAGCGGCGACGCCGGTATTTATGGCATGGCGGGGCTGGTGCTGGAACTGGTCAGCAAACAGAAGCTGGACGTTGAGGTTCGCCTGATCCCCGGGATGACGGCCAGTATCGCCGCCGCGTCTCTGCTTGGCGCGCCGCTGATGCACGATTTTTGCCACATCAGCTTAAGCGATCTGCTGACGCCGTGGCCGGTCATTGAAAAACGCATTGTTGCTGCGGGAGAAGCGGACTTCGTCATCTGTTTCTATAACCCACGCAGCCGGGGTCGCGAGGGCCATCTGGCACGGGCGTTTGAGCTGCTGTCCGCCAGCAAAAGCCCGCAAACGCCGGTAGGGGTAGTGAAGTCTGCCGGGCGCAAAAAGCAGGAGAAGTGGCTGACCACGCTGGGCGACATGGACTTTGAGCCGGTCGATATGACAAGCCTGGTGATCGTCGGAAATAAGGCCACTTACGTTCAGGAGGGGCTGATGATCACACCCCGGGGCTATATGCTGTGAACTATGGCGACGTGCTGGTCATGGGCGGCACCAGCGATGCCCGCGCGATCTGCCAGCAGCTGGATGCGGCCGGCGTGGCCTACACCCTGTCGGTGGCGACGGCCACCGGGCAGCGGCTGGCGGGCGACATTAACGGCCGGGTGCGCTGTGGCCGCCTGGAGCAGCAGCAGATGGTTAACTGGCTTGCGCAAAACAGGACCCGCTGGGTGATTGACGCTTCGCATCCCTACGCTGAGGTGGTCAGCCGCAACATCCTGGCGGCCTGTGAAACGGTGGGCGTGTTGCTTAGCCGCTATCAGCGCCCCGAACAGCTCAGCGAGCTGACGCATCCGCTGCTCTACAGCGTGCCGGGCATAGAAGAGGCCTGCGACATCGCGCGGCGGCTGGGCGAACGCGTGCTGTTGACCACCGGCAGTAAAGATCTGGCGCGCTGGCGCGCCGGGCTGCCGGAGAAAACGCTGCTGGCCCGGGTGCTGCCGGTGCCCGAGGTCCTTGAGCAATGCGCCGGGCTTGGCTTTGGCGTTACCGAGATCTTCGCGATGTGCGGGCCATTCAGCGCTGAGTTTAACGCGGCGTTTTATCGCCAGTGCCGGGCTGACGTGATGATCACCAAAGCGTCCGGTGCGGAAGGCGGCTATCGGGAAAAGGTTCAACCCTGTCTGGATGCGGGCATCCCCTGCATCGTGATTACACGCCCGGCGCCGCTGGTGACGGGAGAGGAGTTACTGGAAAGTCAGGCCGCATTCGCCGGGCGCTTAGCCCGCTGGCTGGCCGCTGATTAAGGAGTTAGAGATGAAAAAGGCGCTTCTGGTGGTCAGCTTTGGTACCAGCTACCACGATACCTGCGAGAAAAACATTGTGGCCTGCGAGCGTGCGCTGGCGGAAAGCTGCCCTGACCGCGAGTTGTTTCGGGCATTCACCTCCGGGATGATCATTCGCAAGCTCAAACAGCGTGACGGCATTGAGATCGATACGCCCCTGCAGGCGCTGAAAAAGCTTGCGGCTCAGGGATATCAGGACGTGGCGATCCAGTCCCTGCACATCATCAACGGCGATGAGTACGAGAAAATCGTCCGTGAAGTGCAGAGCCTGCGCCCGCTGTTTACCCGCCTGACGCTGGGGGTACCGCTGCTGAGCAGCCACGACGATTACGCGCAGCTGATGTGCGCCTTGCAACAGCAGATGCCGACGCTTGGGGCCACGGAAAAAGTGGTGTTTATGGGCCACGGCGCCAGCCATCACGCCTTTGCGGCCTATGCCTGCCTCGACCACATGATGATGGCCCAGGGCTTCCCGGCCCGCGTCGGCGCGGTGGAGAGCTATCCGGAAGTCGACATCCTGATTGAGAGCCTCTGTAAACAAGGCGTCACCGCCGTGCATCTGATGCCGCTGATGCTGGTGGCGGGCGATCACGCCATTAACGATATGGCCTCTGATGACGAGGACTCCTGGAAGACGCTGTTTAACGCTGCCGGGATCCCGGCAACGCCGTGGCTGAGCGGGCTGGGCGAAAACCCGGCGGTGCGCGCGATGTTCGTCGCCCATTTACAGCAGGCGCTGAGCGTGGCGATGGAGGAGGCAGCATGAGCGGCAAACTGTACGCCCTCAGTACCGGTCCGGGCGCGTCGGACCTTATCACCGTGCGCGCCTCACGGATCCTCGGTTCGCTGGATATTCTCTACGCCCCGGCGGGACGAAAAGGGGGCGACAGTCTGGCGCTTTCTATCGTTCGTGAATATGTCGGTGAGCAGACTGAAATCCGCTGCTGCCACTTTCCCATGAGCGCCGACAGCGCTGAAAAGGAGGCGGTGTGGGATGCGGTGGCCGACGCGTTAGTAACGGAGGTGAACAACGGAAAGCTGGTTGGCTTTATCACCCTGGGCGACGCGATGCTGTTCAGTACCTGGGTGTTCTTACTTCAGCGCATCGGCAGCCCGGACTGGCTGGAGATTGTGCCCGGCGTGACGTCGTTTGCCGCGATTGCCGCGCGATCCAAAACGCCGCTGGCGATGGAACAGCAGTCGCTGGCGGTGATCGCATGCACCGCGCCGGAAGCGGAGATTGCGCAGGCGCTGCAGCAGCACGACAGCCTGGTGCTGATGAAGGTCTATGGCCGGTTTGCGCGCATCAAAGCGCTGCTGACGCAGGCCGGGCTGCTGAACTGCGCGCTGATGATGTCAGAAGCCACGCTCCCCGGTGAGCAGTGCTGGCGGCATCTGGATGAGGTTGCTGACGACCAGCCGTTACCCTATTTCTCGACCATTCTGGTCAACAAACAGTGGGAGTATGCGCAATGAAACTCGAACAACAGCTTAAACAGCTGTCATTAAGTGGCCTGGCGGCGGCGCTATTGCTGATGGTGGTGCCGGAGCAGGCGTTCGCGATGCACATCATGGAAGGCTTTTTACCGCCCATGTGGGCGCTGGCGTGGTGGCTGATCTTCTTACCGTGTCTGTGGTATGGACTGGTGCGCCTGCGCCGTATCGTGCAGGAGGATAGCCACCAGAAAGTGCTGCTGGCGCTCTGCGGGGCGTTTATTTTCGTGCTGTCGGCGCTGAAGATCCCCTCGGTGACCGGCAGTTGCTCGCATCCGACCGGCGTGGGGCTCGCCGTGATTCTGTTCGGGCCGGGCGTCGTCGCCATTCTCGGCGCCATCGTGCTGCTGTTTCAGGCGCTGCTGCTGGCGCACGGCGGGTTAACCACGCTTGGCGCGAACGGCATGTCGATGGCGCTGATTGGCCCGGTTGTCGGGTACATGGTGTGGAAAATGGCCTGCCGTGCCGGGCTCCGTCGTGACGTCGGGGTATTTTTGTGCGCGATGCTGGCGGATCTGGTGACCTATTTTGTCACCTCAGTCCAGCTTGGCGCGGCATTCCCGGACCCGGCGACGGGTGCCGCGGGCTCGATTGTGAAATTCATGGGCATTTTCTGCCTGACGCAGATCCCCATCGCCATCGCGGAGGGACTGTTAACCGTCATGATTTATGACCAGTTGACCAAACGTCAGCTGATTACCGCACAAGGACACTGAGATGAAAAAGACGCTGATGCTGTTGGCGATGGTGCTTGCTCTGATCGTACTGCCATTTTTTATCGATCACGGGGGGGAATTTGGCGGCTCGGATGGTGAAGCCGAAAATCAAATTCAGGTTGTGGCGCCGCATTACACGCCGTGGTTCACGCCGCTCTATGAACCCGCCAGCGGCGAAATTGAAAGCCTGCTGTTTACGCTCCAGGGCTCCATTGGCGCAGCGGTGATTTTCTATATTTTGGGCTACACCAAAGGCAGACAGCGCCGTGATGACCGGGCTTGACAGGCTAAGCTATCAGAGCCGCTGGGCTCACGTGGCGCCGGAACGCAAGTTTCTGCTCTGGCTGGCGCTGATGACGCTGGCGTTTGCGCTGTCGCCGCTGGGGCAGGGGATCGTCCTGGCGTTGACGGCGGGACTGACCTGCTGGCTGCTGCGGATGACCTTCTGGCGCTGGTGCCGCTGGATGGCGCTGCCGTTTGGCTTTCTGCTGGTCGGCGTGCTGACGATCCTCTTTAGCGTCACCCGTGACCCGAACACGCTGGCGGCAGGCGTCCCGGTGGGGCACTACTGGTTGGGGATAACCGCGTCCGGGCTGACTGCCGCCAATGAAACCTTCTGGCGCAGCCTTGCCGCGCTGGCGGCGACCTTCTGGCTGGTCCTGAACCTGCCGTTTCCGCAGCTGATTGTGCTGCTTAAGCGGGCGCGCGTGCCGCGCCTGCTTACCGAGCAGATCCTGCTGACCTGGCGCTTTATTTTTATTCTGTTAGACGAAGCGCTGGCAATTCACCGCGCGCAGACGCTGCGTTTTGGCTATCGTAGTCTGCCAAAAGGCTATCGCTCGCTGGCGATGCTGGTTGGTTTGCTGTTTACCCGGGTGCTGATTCGCTATCAGCAGATGGCGACCACGCTGGATATTAAACTCTACCAGGGTGATTTTCCCCTGTAAGGAATCGCACCATGCTTACCACCGCCGATCTCTGGTTTCGCTATCAGGAGGCGCAGGTGCTCAAAGGGCTGACGCTGGATTTTTCGACCCATCCGGTCACCGGGCTGGTCGGAGCTAACGGCTGCGGAAAGTCGACGTTATTTATGAACCTGAGCGGCCTGCTGAAGCCGCAGCAGGGTGCGGTGCTGTGGCAGGGGAAGCCGCTGGACTACAGCAAGCGCGGACTGCTGGCGCTCCGTCAGCAGGTGGCAACGGTGTTTCAGGATCCCGATCAGCAGATCTTTTATACCGATATTGATAGCGACATCGCCTTCAGCCTGCGCAATCTGGGCGTGGCGGAACCGGAGATTGCACGGCGCGTCGACGATGCGCTGACGCTGGTTGACGCGCAGCGTTTTCGCCAGCAGCCGATCCAGTGCCTGAGCCACGGGCAAAAGAAGCGCGTCGCCATTGCCGGGGCGCTGGTGCTGGGCGCCCGCTATCTTCTGCTGGACGAGCCCACGGCCGGGCTTGATCCTTCAGGACGCACGCAGATGATCGAGATTATCAGGCGCATTGTGGCGCAGGGGAACCACGTGGTGATTTCCAGTCATGATATTGACCTGATTTACGAAGTCAGCGATGCCGTCTACGTGCTGCGTCAGGGAGAAGTGCTGGCGCACGGCGCGCCGGGTGAGGTCTTTGCCCGCGGCGAACTGATTGAACGGGCCGGATTAACGCAGCCCTGGCTCGTCAAGCTGCACGCGCAGCTTGGCCTGCCGTTATGTAAAACTGAAGATGAATTTTTCAGCCGTATGCGACAAAAAAACGTAATGAAGGAGGCCTCATGACGCAGGCAATTATGTTGCAGGGCACCGCTTCTGACGTGGGTAAAAGCGTCCTGGTGGCGGGGCTGTGCCGGATTTTTTATCAGGATGGCCTGCGTACCGCACCGTTTAAGTCGCAGAATATGGCGCTCAACTCCGGTATTACGCCGGAGGGAAAAGAGATGGGCCGCGCGCAGATTTTTCAGGCTCAGGCGGCGGGGATAACGCCGGACGTACGGATGAATCCGGTGCTGTTAAAACCGACCAGCGATCGTAAAGCGCAGGTGGTGCTGATGGGGCAGGTGGCAACCGATATGGACGCGGTCAGCTACCACGAGTACAAACCGCGCCTGCGGGAGCAGATCCGCGACGTCTATAACAGCCTGGCCGGAGAGTATGACGTGGTGGTGCTGGAAGGCGCGGGCAGCCCGGCGGAGATTAACCTGCGCGATCGCGATATCGTCAACATGGGGATGGCCGAAATGGCGCAGTGCCCGGTGATCCTCGTGGCGGACATTGACAGAGGCGGCGTGTTTGCCGCCATCTACGGCACGCTGGCGCTTTTGCACGATCGCGAGCGGGCGCGGGTGAAAGGGGTCATCATCAATAAATTTCGTGGCGATGTTGCGCTGCTTTACTCGGGTATTGAGCAGATAGAAAACCTGACCGGCGTGCCGGTGCTGGGCGTGATGCCATGGCTGGATGTGGATCTGGAAGATGAAGACGGCGTGGCGCTGCAAAAGGGAAAATACCTGCGAACGGCCCAGCGCGATATCGACATTGCCGTGGTGCAGGTACCGCATATCTCCAACTTCACCGATTTTAACGCCCTGGCGGCGCAGCCCGATGTTCGCGTGCGCTATGTCCGTTATCCCCAGGAGCTGGCGGGGGCCGATCTCGTGATTCTCCCCGGCAGTAAAAATACGCTGGGCGATCTGGCCTGGCTGCGGGAAAGCGGCATGGCGCACGCGGTGCTCCAGTCCCACCAGCAGAACGTGCCCGTCATGGGCATTTGCGGCGGCTACCAGATGCTTGGCGACACCATCATTGATGAGGTGGAGTCGGGGCTGGGAACCCAGCCGGGGCTGGGTCTGCTCCATACCGTGACCCGCTTCGCGCAGCGAAAAACCACGACGCAGGTCTCGGCGCAGATGGCGTCGGCGCTCCCGGCGTGGCTTAAGTCGGCAGCGGGCATTAAGGTGCAGGGCTACGAGATCCATATGGGAGAGACCCAACTGACATCCGACGGTAGCCCGGCGCTGTTTCTGAAAAAAGAGGGCGAGCGCATCGCGGACGGTGCCATCAGCGCTGACGGGCAGGTGATAGGGACCTATCTCCACGGGCTATTCGATAACGATGCCTTCACGCGCGCGATGGTGGACGGCTTGCGCCAGCGCAAAGGACTGGCGCCCTTAGACGTTGCGGTAGATTACGCCGCCTGGAAAGCGCAACAGTTTGATATCCTGGCGAACGCGATGAGAGAACATATTGATATTAAAAAGATCTATCAAATAATGCGGGAGCATCAGGAGGAAGGCGCATGATTTTGGTCACCGGAGGCGCGCGCAGCGGGAAAAGTGCGCACGTCGAACAGCTGGCGGCGCAGCAGTGCGAGCGCGTGCTGTATATCGCGACGTCGGTGATTACCGATGAAGAGATGGCGCTGCGCGTTGATAAGCACCGCGCCCAGCGTCCTGCGCACTGGCGAACCTGGGAAGGGTATCGCGATCTGGGCGACGTGATTCGCCACCAGGTGCAGCCGGGCGAAGGTGTGGTTCTGGAATGCGTCACCACCCTGCTGTCAAACCTGCTCTATGACGCCAGCGGCGGCGCGTCGCCGGAGACCCTCGATTTTTCCGCGCTTGAGGCGGTGCTGCAACAGCAGGTGGACGACCTGATTGCGGCCTGCCAGCAGTCGGCGGCGCCGGTTTATATTGTGACCAATGAGCTGGGCATGAGCATCACGCCAGAGAATCGGCTGGCGCGTCATTTTGTCGATATTGCCGGGCGCGCGAACCAAAGGCTGGCGCAGGCGGCGCAGGAAGTGTGGCTGGTTGTCTCGGGAATTGGAGTAAAGATTAAATGCCGTTAAAAATGTTGTGGGCGACGCTGGGATTCATTACCCGCATTCCGGTGCCGCAAAAGTGGAGCGACGGCGTTGAATTTTCGCAGTATGGCCGTGGCGTCCCCTGGTTCCCGGTAGTGGGCCTGATCGTTGGCGTGCTGGCTGCCCTGGGCTATCTGGCGGTGAGCCAGACTGGCGGGGGGATCTATATCGGTGCGGTCGCCTGGGTTCTGGCGCTGGTGCTGCTGACCGGCGGGTTTCATCTGGACGGTCTGGCGGACACCTGCGATGGCGTCTTTTCTGCCCGCACCCGCGAACGGATGCTGGAGATTATGCGCGACAGCCGGTTGGGGACCTACGGCGGTCTGGCCATCGTATTCTGCATCCTTATCAAAGTCGCTGCGGTAATTTCCCTGGCCCACCTTCCAGTTAATACCCTGTTTGCGCTGCTGGTCTGCGCGCCGATCGTCGGGCGAACGGCAATGGTGTTGGCCATGTACCGGCAGCGCTATGCGCGCGAAGGGGCTGGAATGGCAAACGCCTATCTCGGCCATATCAGCGGCAAAGAGACGGTCATCACCCTCTGCATCGGCGTGGCGCTCGTGGGGCTATTGGCCGGGGCGCACGGGCTTATCGCCAGCATCATCACCTGGATGGTCGTCAACGCGGTAAAGACCTTTTTAAGCCGCCGACTGAACGGGCTGACGGGGGATACCCTGGGCGCGATGGAGGAGATCGGTGAAATGGTCTTCCTGCTGTCGCTACTGTGGGTCTGATGTATGCGTCTTTTTCTGGTTCGTCACGGTCAAACAGCCGCTAACATCAGCGGCGTATTTTACGGGAGTACCGATCTGGCGCTCTCGCCGCAGGGCATTGCCCAAAGCCAGCGTGTTGCCGGGTACCTGTCCGGGGTCGCGTTCGGGCACGCGCGCGTCAGCGCGCTGCAGCGTTCGCAGCAAACGGCGCGGCTTATCGTGCCGGCAGCCCATGATGTCCACGTCGATGCGCGGCTTAACGAGCTGGATTTTGGCGAATGGGAAATGCGTCACTTCAGCGACATCGAAAAAGAAAGTCCCGCGTCGTGGCAGCGCTGGATGGATGACTGGCAAAACGCAACGCCAGACGGCGGCGAAGCCTTCCCGCATTTCGCCGCGCGCGTCAGGGCGGCGGCGGATGAGATGAGTCAGCTGCAGCAGCGCGAAGACATGCTCATTGTGGCGCATCAGGGCGTGTTGAGCCTGCTGCTGGCAACCTGGTTAGGGATGCCCGTGGCGGCGATGTGGCATTTCCCGTTCAGTCACGATGCCTACACGGTCGTTGAAAATCGGGGCGGGCATTGGGTGTTACGGGTATTTAATGGCAGAAGCGTTTGGCAAACAGAAGAGTGAGGGTGATGAGGATGGGGACAGTGAAGGCGCTGGCGGCGGCAATCAGACCGCTTGATAAACAGAAGATTCAGGCGGCCTCAAGGCATGTTGATGGCTTAATAAAGCCGACAAACAGCCTGGGTCGGCTGGAAAGTCTGGCAATACAGCTTTCGGGAATGTGGGGCATCGACAGGCTCGATAATCTGCAAAAAGAGATTATCGTCATGTGCGCCGACCATGGCGTGTTTGATGAAGGCGTGGCCGTGACGCCGAAAGTGGTGACCTGGCTTCAGGCCGTCAATATGCAAAAGGGGTTGACCGGAGTGTGCGTGCTGGCCCGCAATAGCCAGACGTCGGTACTGCCCGTTGACATCGGTATTGACGGTGAGCCTATCGACAATATGCTCAGCCTTAAACTCTCGCGCGGCTGCGGGAATATCGCTCAGGGGCCGGCGATGAGCCGTCAGGATGCCGAGCACCTGCTGCTGGCGAGTGCCAGCCTCGTTAAAAAACGCGTGCAGGAGGGGATCTCCGTCTTTGGCGTAGGCGAGCTGGGTATTGCCAATACGACGCCGGCCTCGGCAATCATCAGCGTGCTGACCGACAGCGATCCGCATGATGTGGTGGGGATTGGGGCCAATTTGCCGCAGGACCGGGTGCAGCATAAGGAAACCATCGTCCGGCAGGCGATACGCATAAACCAGCCGGATGCGCGCGATGCGGTTGATGTGCTGGCCAAAGTCGGCGGCTATGACCTGGTGGGCATGACCGGGGTGATATTGGGCGCTGGCGCATGCGGACTGCCCGTGGTGTTAGACGGTTTTCTCTCGTATGCCGCCGCCATCGCCGCCTGTCAGATTGCGCCAGAAGTGAAGAACTACTGTATTCCCTCTCATTTTTCCGCCGAAAAGGGGGCCAGGCGCGCGCTGGAGCACCTTGGGCTGGCGCCGTTTATCCATCTTGACATGCGTCTTGGCGAAGGGAGCGGTGCCGCGCTGGCAATGTCTATCGTCAGTGCGGCCTGCGCAATGTACTGCGAGATGGGGCAACTGGCGCAAAGCGGCATTGAGTTGCCCGTTCCGGCATGACGGAAAGGCAAAAACCCCAGCCAGGCTGGACGCCGGAAAGCGTCCAGCTTTGGGCCAGCGGTCAAGACCCCCTTAACAGGGCATTCTGGTGCAGCGGATACTGCGCCGATACTGCAGCGGTGTCTGACGCATCATCTTTTTAAAGCAGGTAATGAAATAGGTCACCTCGCTAAACCCGACTGCCAGCGCAATAGCGTCAATTGGCTCATCGCTGTACCGCAACAGCTCGCAGCTGGTTTTTATCCGCCGGGTCAGCAAATATTCGTGGATGCTACCGCCTGTCTGCTGGCGGAAAATGCGTGAGGTATAGCTGCGCGAAAGTCCCAGGTCGTGCGCTAGCTGGTCGAGCGAAAACTTGCTGGCATAGTGGGCTTCGACCCAGCTCATAATCCGCGAGGCGACGGTCTGCTGGCGCGGCGGGTAGGGCTGCGGCTGCTCGGGCAGAAACGTCATGAGCTGCATCATCAGAAAGGCCACCTCGCAGGCCTCGGTCTGCTCGCTGCCCTCCAGGCGCTGAAACTGTTCAAGGATCCTTTCGATAAACGCCGCATGCTGGCTGAGATCGTAGATTTGCGCTGGCAGATTGCTGGCGGCCAGCGCGGCGAACCGGGCCTGATGGCGTGGGAACGTGCTGAGTGCGCTTTCGACCACCGATTGCTCAATGTGCATGGTGGTGCGGTGATAGGGATTCTTATCGCTATGATCGACCTGCACTTTGTGCAAACGGAAGGGCGGGAAGATAAATAATCGCCCCGGACGGGCGGTGTAGTGCTGATTATCCACCACCACGATGCCGTAGCCGCTGGATATATAGAGCAATTCAACGCATTGATGCCAGTGGTAGTAAATCGCGCTGGTGGTGGACATGCGGTTAAAAGAAATGGCCTGCCGATCGAGCGTAATCCGTTCCAGCAGCTGCGTTTCACCCATATTACCTCCAGGTCAACAGATTTAAGTTTTTAGGCCATCATTTGTAATTTATCCCCCTCGCGTTCGACAAAATCCAGCAAAAATGAAATGGCGGTTTAATTTTGTGAGTCTGCTCACTCAGCGCCGGGAATAAAAGCAGTTACTCTTCATTCAGACGTCGCACTCGTGGCTTTAAAAAGCCTAATAACAATAACTTATCTCTACCCTCGTGTAATGCGGGAGGACCCTGTGCAACCTGAAAATATTCATCTGGATAATCCACTGACAAGCCGGGAAGAGGTGCTACGGCTGGTTAACGACATGCTGAACGCGGTGTCGCCCTGGTTTAAAAAAGACGCCAGCCGCATTGATTTAGCGAACTTTACCGCTCACTACGGCCAGCAGGTGGCGAGCATGGAAGCGTTTTCCCGCCTGCTGTGGGGCGTGACGCCGCTGTTAGCTGGCGGCAGCGAGCCGCAGCACTTCTCATTCTATTTACAGGCGATAAAAAACGGCACCGATCCGCAGCATGCCGATTACTGGGGAGACGTCGGGCCTTACGATCAGCGAATCGTCGAGATGGCGGCCTACGGGCTGCTGCTGGCGCTGGCGGGTGAAACCGTACTGGCACACTTCACTGAGACAGAGAAAGAGAATTTATGGCGCTGGCTAAAGCAGTGCGAGACCCAGAAAATCCCCGATAACAACTGGCACTTCTTTCCGATTCTGGTGCAGGTCGGCTTCCATTATTGCGGCATGCCGACCAACCCGCAGGCGCTGGAAGATCATTTTGCTGCCATGGAGCACTACTACCTCGGCGATGGCTGGTACGCCGATGGTCCGGGACGGCCGCGCGACTATTACATCTCGATGGGCTTCCATTTCTATGGCCTGATTTACGCGAAGCTCATGGCCGGGGTCGATCCACAGCGTTGCGCTACGCTGCGTCACCGGGCCGCACGTTTCTCCTCTGACTTCATCCATTTCTTTGCCGAAGACGGCGCGGCGATCCCGTTTGGCCGTAGCCTGACCTACCGCTTTGCCGAGGCGGCGTTCTGGAGTGCGGCGGCCTTCGCCGGGCTGGAGGTCTTTTCGCCCGGCGTGATGAAGGGCATCGTTCTGCGTCATCTGCGCTGGTGGCTGAAGCAGCCGATATTCGACCGCGACGGCGTACTCAGCGTCGGTTACAGCTACCCGAATCTGGCGATGGCGGAAGACTACAACGCGCCGGGTTCACCGTACTGGGGCCTGAAGACCCTGCTGGTGCTGGCATTAGATGAGGGCGATGCTTTCTGGCAGGCGGCCGAGCTGCCGCTGCCGCCGTTGCCCGCCCGGCACACGATAGCCCACGCGGATCAGGTGGTGGTGCATCAGGCCGATCACCTGTGGATGCTGACCTCCGGCCAGCTGGAGCTGAACAACTTCGTGAACACCGAAGCGAAATACTGCAAATTTGCCTATTCCACCCGCTTTGGCTTCACCATCGAACGCGGGCGCTACGACCTGAACCATGCCGCGCCCGATTCGATGCTGCTGCTGGCCGAAAAGGATAACTACTGGCGTGGCCGCCGCGAATGCCAGCACGTGGTCACCGCTGACGGCACCATTTACAGCCGCTGGCTGCCGTGGCGCGACGTGGAGATTGAGAGCTGGCTGCTGGCGCTGGGCGACTGGCAGCTACGCGTCCATCGCATCAATACCCGGCGCGCGCTGGACTGCGCGGAGGGTGGCTTTAGCCTGGCGAACCGCCCGCAGCCGCAGGTACACGAGAGTGACGGTGCCTGCTGGTTACGCAGTGCCTGGGATGTCTCAGCCATTTTCTGTCTACACCCGCACGCCCGACGCGGCGAGACGGTGGTGACGCCGCCAAACAGTAATCTGCTGTTCGCCGAGCGCGCGGCGGTGCCGGTGCTGCGCGGCGAGCTTGACCCCGGCACGCATATGTTAATCAGCGCGGTGTGGGCGGGAAATGCCGCCGACTTCGATCCGCAACGCTGCCCGCAGGCCTTCATTAGCGATGACGCGGTACGCTTCGTGACGGCACGACAAGAAACGACGCTCGTTCTGGCTCCGGAGGCATCGCTATGAGCACATCATCGTCCGTACGCGCCGCGCAGTACAAAATGAGTACCTTTATTTTCCTTTACTTCTTCACGTGGTCATCCAGCTTTGGCCTGTACGCCCTGTGGCTGAGCCAGAAAGTGGGCCTCGATAGCGTCACCATCGGCAGCGTGTTCGCCATCAACGGTGTCTTCGCGGTGGTTCTGAAGCCGGTGTACGGCTACATCATGGACAAAATAGGTATGAGCAAATGGCTGCTCTATTTTGTCTGCGCCATTTCCGCGCTGATGGCGCCGTTCTTCGCGCTGGTGTACCAGCCGCTGCTGCAAAGCCATGCGATGGCGGGGATTATCATCGGCGCGCTGTATCTGAGCCTGGGCTGGTACGCCGGCGTGGCGGCGTCTGAATCTTATGCCGACCGCTTTAGCCGCCTGTACGGGCTGGAGTTTGGCCGCATCAGAATGTGGGGTTCACTGGGCTGGGCGATGGCGGCGTCGGTCTCCGGGCTGTTGTTTAACGTCACCCCGCTGGCCAATTTTCTGCTCAGCAGCGGGACCTCGGTACTGATGCTGCTGGTGCTGATTAGCCTCAAAATCGGCGACGAGCAGCTGCGCAATAACAGCGTCATTTCCGCCAATAAGATCGTCTTCGCCGATGTGCTGATGCTGCTGAAAAACCGCAAGTTCTGGATGTTCAGCCTCTACGTCGCCGGGGTGGCGTGGATGATGTTTATCGCTGAACAGCAGTTCCCGCGCTACTTCGTGTCGTTCTTCGCCACCAAAGAGCAGGGTAATGCCTGGTACGGCTACCTGAGCACTGTCCAGTCGGGGATGGAGTTCGTGATGATGATGTTTATCCCGTGGCTGGTGAACCGCTACGGCGCCAAGCGCGGCCTGCTGTTCTGCGGCTGTGTGGTCGGAGCGCGGCTGATCGCCTCCGGGCTGACCAGCGACCCGATTGTTATCTCCATCATCAAACCGTTTTATGGCGTCGAGATCGCGCTGCTGCTCATCTCGGTCTTCAAATACATCGCGGAACATTTCCATCGTCGGGTTAACGCCACGATGTACCTGCTGGGCTACCAGGCAATGATTTACGTGGGTTCGATTGTGGTCGCTCCACCTGCCGGCTATCTGTACGACAGGATTGGCTTTGAGCATACCTATCTGCTGATGGGCTGCTGCGCCCTGGTATTTACGCTGATTTCCGCCTTTACGCTGTCGCGCTGTCAGTCGACGCGCGATGACTCACGATCCTTTGCTCCGGCTTTAGATACCGCCCCGGTTGAACCGGCCAAACATTAATTCAGGAGTTGTTATGACCAAATCTGTCATCACCGAAGCGCTGCGGCCAATCGAACTGCATCAGGTCGATCGCCTGGCACTGAGCCAGAAGCTGGAAGCGGCGTTAACCCGCGTCACGCGCAAGCTCGACAAAAATATTGTCGCCTTCGGCGATAAGTTCCCCGGTGAGGCCTGTGAGAAGGGGGTATGGCCGCGCACCGATAACGTGGAATGGACCACCAGCTTTTGGCCTGGCCAGCTGTGGCTGGCGTGGGAGATGACCGGCAAAGCGCACTATCGCGAAGCCGCCGAACGTTATTTACCGTCGTTCGCCCGGCGTATTGAGCAGCGCATCGACACCGCCACGCACGATCTCGGGTTCCTCTATTCGCTCTCCTGCATCAGCGCCTGGCGGCTCACCGGCAACGAAGCCGCTCGTCAGTCGGCGCTGCTGGCTGCCAATCGCCTGATGGAGCGCTTTAACCCGACGGCCAACATTATTCAGGCGTGGGGTGATTTAAACGACCCTGAGCAGCAGGGAAGAATGATCATCGACTGCAATATGAACCTGCCGCTGCTGTACTGGGCCAGCGAACAGACCGGGGATCCGCGCTATGCGCAGGCGGCGACGGCTCATGCCGCACAGGCCGCGGCCTATATCGTGCGTGAAGATGCCTCCACGTATCACACCTACTATATGGATGTGCAGACGGGTGAGCCGCGCTTTGGCAACACCCATCAGGGCTACAGCGATACCTCGTGCTGGTCGCGCGGCCAGGCATGGGGTATTTACGGTTTTCTGCTCAGCTATCAGCACACCGGCGATAAGCAGATGGTTGAGCTGTCGCGCAGCCTGGCGCATTACTTCCTCAACCGTCTGCCGGAAGATGATGTTTGCCACTGGGATCTGGCGCTGCTCGGTACCGACGCCGTGCGCGACAGTTCAGCGGCGGCAATTGCCGCCTGTGGCCTGCTGGAGCTGGTTAAGGCGCTGCCGACGCTCGACGCAAACCGTGCATATTATGAAGAGATGGCGCTGCGTATCGCGCTGTCGCTGACCGATAACTACCTTGCTCATAACGACGATCCGACCGAAGGGCTACTGCAGCACTCGGTTTATCATATGGGCAGCGGTAAGGGGGTCGATCAGTGCTGTAGCTGGGGGGACTATTTCTATCTTGAGCTGCTGGCGCGGCTGCGACAGATTTGGCACCCGTACTGGTAACCCTGAAGCAATGGAGAGCAAAATGAAAAGCGTAGCCGTGCTATTAGCCCCCGGTTTTGAAGAGGGGGAAGCGATCGTCACTATCGATATCCTGCGCCGCCTGAATATTACGGTGCAGACGATTGCCTGCGGCGAGCGTCGCGAAGTGGTGAGCTATCACGCCATCTCAATGGTTGCGGACAGCACCCTGAAGGCCAGCTTTGATCGGACCTTTGACGCCGTGGTGTTACCGGGCGGCCCGCAAGGCAGCGTTAACCTGGCGAAAAGCGCGGAGGCCATTGCTTTCGTCCGCCGCCACGATGAAGCGGGCAAATATATCTGCCCGATTTGCTCCGCCGCTGCCCGCGTGCTGGGCGGCAATGGAGTGCTGAAGGGACGTCGTTATGTCTGCTCCGGCGATCTGTGGAAAACCGTCAGCGATGGCATCTACGTCGATGCCGACGTGGTGGAAGACGGCAATCTGCTGAGCGGCCGTGGGCTGGGTAAAGTATTTGATTTCGCCTTTACCCTGGCGGCGCGATTGCAGGGCGATGACGCGTTGTCGCGCGAGCAGGCCAGCCATATTGTTTATGCGTGGCAGGATAGCGAGCCCGTTTACGGTCTGGCAAAGTGCGATTTGTAAGTTTCGCCCGGCGGCGCTACGCTTGCACGGGCCTACAATGAATAGTGCAATATATTGATATTGTTACGGATTGTAGGCCGGGTAAGCGCAGCGCCACCGGGCAAGAAAGCGTGTGCAGACGGTTTACAGCCCGATCACCAGCTCCCCGGAATGGCTCCGCGAACAGCACAGTGCCACCTGCTGGTCCGTTGCGCTTTTTTCCGCCTCCGACTGCACGCTATCCCGGTGCTCCACCACGCCGTCAATTACCGGCGTCAGGCAGGCTCCGCAGATCCCCATTTCGCAGGACAGCGGAACGTCCACGCCATTTTCCTGCAGCACCTGGGCAATGGTTTTGTCCGCTGGCACCGGCCAGCGCTCCCCGGTGGAGGCCAGCTTGACCGTAAAGATCTCACCCGCGATACCGCTTGTGGCAGGGGCGGCGGGCTGAAACGCCTCGCTGTGAAGATGGGCGTCATCCCATCCCTTCGCCTTGGCGACTTCACGCACTTTTTCCATAAACCCCGCAGGTCCGCAGACCCAGGCTCGCAAACCCGCTTCAGGCATGGGGAGATGCTCTGCCAGCGCTGTGCGCGGGCTGATGGTATGAATGATGCACTCACCGCACTGCGAAAGTTCGCGCGCAAACGCTGCGCTTTCGCGCTTCCTGACGTAATAGTGCAACGAAAACGACGTGCCGGCGGCCTTCAGCTGCAGGGCCATCGCATACAGCGGCGTAATGCCAATCCCCGCCGCCAGCAATAAAACCCGTTCTGCCTGAACCAGCGGAAACAGATTGCGCGGGGCTGAAATTAGCAGCTTCTGCCCCGGACGCAGTGTTTCGTGAACGTAGCGCGATCCGCCGCGCGAGGCGGTTTCCCGCCCCACGCAGATAAGATAGCTCCCTTCCTCACAGGCCCCGGTCAGGGAATACTGGCGTACCACGCCGCAGGGCAGGTGGACATCAATGTGCGCGCCGGGCTGCCACGGCGGCAGCGCTTCGCCGTCTTCAGCCACCAGCCTGACGGCGAGGCTTTTGTCGCCCTCGCGCCACAGCCCGTCAACAATTACGCTCAGCATAGCGGCCTCCGTCATACCAGGAAAAATTCGCCAAAGCCCATCTTCTTCAGTCCCCGACGGTAGGCAATTGAGCTTTTATCGGCGGGAATATGGGCTTCCAGGGTGAGGTCCAGCGGCAGGCTTTCCGGGCGCTGGGTTTCGACCATCAGACGGTCCTCTTCAAAAATGCGCAGATTGAAGGCGTGCACATCCTCCACCGGAATATGCAGGTCAAAATTACGGGCGATAGGGGCGAACATGCGGGTCACGCGCGATGACACCGGCGATGCGGCGTTCATAATGACCAGTCTCGACTCTCCCGGAAAATGAATGGTCAGGGTGGCGGTAAACGGCAGATGCATTTCAAAATGTCGAAGCCACTGGAAGCCTTCTGGCGCCTGAACGGGGGAACTGGCGGGATAGTTGCTCACGGAGCTCCAGTAATCCGCCACGAAGCCGAACGGCGTCTCCTGCGGCTGATAGGCGGGCACAAGCTGATTATTGGGATCGGCAAAAGTATCGGTGTGGATCCACGCAAAGTGCGCCACGTCCAGAAACCCCTCCACCTGTCGCCCGGCGAAGCCATTCACCTCAAACGCCGGGCAGTTGATCTGCTGAAAACCTGCGTCATTCCAGTGCGGCATGGTGGGCAGCGGCACAGGATTTTCCGGATCAAAGGCCAGGCAGGTCCAGATAAGCCCGAACCGCTCCTCCACGGCGTAGTTAATCAGGTTGAGCTTCGCCGGAACGGACTGGTCGGGGCTGGAGGGAATGCGGTTGCAGCGCCCGTCCTCTCCAAAGCGGAGGCCGTGGTAGGGGCAGACGATCCCGTGCTCGTCGTGATAGCCGAGCGTCAGCGGCACGCCGCGGTGCGGGCAAACGTCACGGGCGACCACGACCTGGTCGTTTATGCGGTAAATCACCAGCTGTTCATCCAGCAACGTCGCCTTGAACGGCGCCGGACCGACGTCGCAGGCGCGCGCGACCGGATGCCAGCATTTCGCCAGACGCAGCCAGTCCTCTGGCTCAAACGTGCAGTGGGCGGGTGGAGTCGGTTCTCTTTTCATCGTTGTCCCTCTTACGTTTAGCCTAACGGGCCGCCCTGAATGGTCTCGCACAGACCGTTGATGATGCGCTCTCCGGTCTCCTCGCGAAGCTCCTGATACCAGGCCTGCGTCAACGCCATGTCTTTGCCGTGGGTGACGTCGCAGCGCTTACGCGCCTTCAGCACCAGGTCACGCACCCGGTCGCAGCGCAGCGCCTCGTACTGCCGCAGCGCCAGCGTGATGTTGTGGTTTTCACGCAGGCATTCCCCCAGCACTACCGCATCTTCCATGGCCGCACAGCCGCCCTGGCCGATATCCGGCGTGGTGCTGTGAGCGGCATCGCCGAGCAGCGCGACGTTGCCGCGCACCAGGCTGTCGAATGGCTCGATGTCGTGGATCTCAATGCGATTGGTGGTGTCAGGATCCAGCGCCGCGATAAGCGTCTGCACAGGCGGCGCCCAGCCGCGGAAGTAGCCCGTGAGGTCTGCGCGCAGGGTGGTGCGATCCTCCGTCAGGCCCGCAGGGAGCGGCACGTCAAAAAAGAAGTAAAAGCGTCCGCCGGAGACGGGCATCAGCGACACGCGCTTGCCTTCGCCAACGAAGGTGGTCCACTGGTGCGCCGGGGCGATCTCTTCGTCAATCTTCACCAGCCCGTTCCAGTTCACGTAGCCGGCGTAGCGGCGCTCCGGGGTGTACCCCAGCACATACGGGCGAACCGCCGAGTGGCTGCCGTCGGCGGCAATCAGGAAATCGCCGGATGCCGTGGTGCCGTCGGTGAAGGTCACGCTCACGCCCGAGTCGTATTCATTTACGCGTTCGACGCGCTTGCCGAACTGCACTTTGTCGCGCCCCCAGAAGTCCAGCATTTCGCGCTGAAGCTCAGCGCGCGAGACGGGGCAGGGACGCCCGCCGGTACGCTCAACCAGCGGAGCAAGGCTAAAGCGGGTCAGGGTATCGCCGCGCCGGTAATCCTTATAGGCCATAAAACGCATCGGTCCGCCGTAGGTCTCGATGATGTCGCCCATGCCGAGGTGCTGCATGCATTTCACGCCGTTAGGCCAGATGGAGATGGCCGCCCCGACGGGCCTGATCTCCTTTACGGCTTCAAATACGGTACAGTCGATGCCCGCTTTTTTCAGCGCGACGGCGGCGCTCAGGCCGCCAATACCCGCACCAATAACGATTGCTCTCATGCTTCTCTCCTTTTGCAGGGTGTAAAGACGTTCAGCAATTTGCGTACCAGGCTGCAGAGTGGCGAAAACGGCGTTGTGAGTGAGAGGTTTGCACTGCTAAGGTGCGCAAACGCGGTGAGCGTGCCTTTTTTTGAATCAAAAATTTCCTGGTCAGCCATCCGGAATCGACTGTTTCACGTCTGCCTCAAGAGTGGCGTGGTTTGTGCAATAAGCAGGAGGATAATCAAGGAGAACCTATGATCGCACTGCACGATTTCAATCAGCTGCCTGAGAAAGACGCTCTTACGCTGCTTCAGCCCTGCGTGGCGATACCCGGCTGGGCCGACGCGTTGGTTGACGGACGGCCTTATTCGAGCCGGGAAGCCTTGTTCATTGCGGCGCAGGCCCTGGCGCAACGCTGGGATGAAGCAGCATTAACGCAAGCATTGAGCGCCCATCCGCGCATCGGGGAAAAGCCCGCGGGCGCGCGGGCGGAGGCGGCGCTGTCGCGGCAGGAGCAGGGAGCGGTGAACGATCGCGATGCCGCCCTTGCGCAGGCGCTGCGTGAAGGAAATGCTCGCTACGAGGCCCGCTTCGGACGCGTCTTTCTGATCCGCGCGAAGGGCCGCAGCGGCGAGGAGATATTACAGGCCCTGCACGCGCGGCTGGAAAACAGCGATGCGCAGGAAATCCGTGCCGCGCTGGAACAGCTGCGGGAAATTACGCTGCTACGGCTGGAAGGAGTCATTAGCGAATGAGCACACTCAGCACCCATATTCTTGATATTTCGACGGGCAAACCCGCAGAAGGCGTAACGGTTCATCTGCAACAGGACGGGAAGACGCTGGCCACGGGGGTGACCAACGCCCAGGGGCGCATCGCCGCGTTCGTTCCCTCTCTGCCCGCGGGCCGCTACCAACTGGTGGCGGAGATCGGCGCGTGGTCTCGCGAAACCGGTCGCGACACGCTCTACCCCTGTGCGCAAATTGATTTTGTGACGGGAGAAACGGCAGACGAGCATTTCCATCTGCCGTTTGTGATTGCCCCCGGCGGGTGGTCAACCTACCGGGGCAGTTGACCATACCCGCTCGCCGTTGACCCAGGTCTCGCTGATGTTGCGCTCGTCGCCGAGGGTCATCAGCACAAAGAGCTGCTCGTAGATATCCTGACAGCGGCGATTGCGCAGGCGCTGCAGCGGCGTTACGTCAGGATCGATAACCACGAAATCCGCCTCTTTGCCGGGCGTGAAGTTGCCAATCTTATCGTCCAGCCGGAGAGCGTGCGCGCCGCCCAGCGTGGCGTGATAAAAGGCCTCGCTGGCGCGCAGGCGGTAGCTCTGAAGCTGGCCCACCTTGTAGGCTTCCCCCAGGGTGCGCAGCATGCTGAAGGTCGTGCCCGCCCCGACGTCGGTGCCGATGCCCATCCGCACCCTGTGCTGCCAGCAGGCGGGCAGGCGAAACAGCCCGCTGCCGAGAAACAGGTTCGAGGTGGGGCAAAACGCCACCGCCGAGCCGGTGTCATGCAGGCACTGCCACTCGCTGTGGTGAAGGTGAATCGCGTGGGCAAACACGCTGCGCTCGCCGGTCAGGCCGTAGTGGTGATACACGTCCAGATAGCGCTCGTGCTCCGGCCAGAGGTCGCTTACCCAGGCCACTTCGTTGGGGTTCTCGCTCAGGTGGGTCTGCAGCCAGGTATCCGGAAACTCCTCTCTGAGCAGGCTGACCGCCGCAAGCAGCTCGGGGGATGAGGTCGGGGCAAAGCGCGGCGTAATGGCGTAGCCCAGGCGTCCACGGTGATGCCAGCGCTGGATCAGCGCCCGCGTCTGTCGGTAGCTCTGCTTCGCGTCTTCGCTCAGGTAGTCCGGCGTGTGTCTGTCCATCATCACCTTTCCGGCGATAAGGCGCATGTTCAGGCGCAGGGCCTCGGTAAACAGCGCCTCGACCGATTCCGGATGCAGCGTGCAAAATACCAGTGCGGTGGTGGTGCCGTTGCTCACCAGCTGGTTTATGAAAAATTCGGCGATCTCTTTCGCGTAGGCTTCATCGGAAAACTGGCTCTCCACCGGGAAGGTGTAGGTGGTCAGCCACTCCAGCAGCTGTTCGCCAAAGGCGCCGATCATCTCCGTTTGCGGATAGTGGACGTGGGTGTCAATAAAACCGGGCAGCAGCAGCCTGCCGCGCAGGTCGGTATAGCCTATGTGCGGGTCAAGATACTGCTCGCCCTCCTGCCACGGCATCTGTGCCAGAATTTTTCCATTCTGGATAAACAGCAGTCCGTCCTCAAGGTAGCGCGCGTGCTCGGCAATGGCGTCTGCGCTGTCGCAGACCCGGGCAATATCAAAAAATGCACCGCGTATCGCAGTCTGGTATTCCATCATGGTTCCTGCCTTCGTGTTTGCGTAGCGGGGGTAAGAAGGCTCAGCAAGAACGGTGCCAGAATGAACGGGCCGCAGATAAGCTGCGGCCAGAGGGAAGGGATTACTCTTTTTGCGTCGCCACGCGGGAGCTGAACGACGTCGCGCCTGCCGTCTCGCGCTCTTCCCGCGCCAGCCAGCGGTAGGTGACGCCGCCGAGGAAGACGCCGATGAACCAGCTGAAGTTCGCCACCTCATGCAGGGCCGGAATAAAGCTAATCACCAGACCCACGGCAACGGACGGGATCAGCGCGCCAATGGCTTTCGGGTTAAAGCCGTTGCGGTACCAGTATTTACCCTTTGGCGTGTCGTCGAACAGATCGTCGACCGACACCTTGCCGCGCTTAATCAGGTAGAAGTCGGCAATCAGAATGCCGAACAGCGGGCCGATAAATGCCCCGAGCACGTCCAGGGTGTAGTGGATAAGCTCCGGCGAGTTGAACAGGTTCCACGGAGTGAGCAGGATCGAGCCGACGGCGGCAATCATGCCTCCGGTGCGGAAGCTGATTTTCTGCGGCGAGCAGTTAGAGAAATCAAACGCCGGGGAGACGAAGTTCGCGACGATGTTGATCCCGATGGTGGCGGTGATCATCGTCAGCAGGCCAATCGCCACGGCCAGATCGTTGCCCACGCGGCTGACGGTTTCGATCGGATCGGTGATCATGCGGCCAAACAGCGACTGGGTGCCGGAGACAATCACCACGGTGACGATGGAGAACAGCAGGAAGTTAAACGGCAGCCCCCAGCGGTTGCCGCGGCGGATCTCGCCCATGCTTTTGCCGTAGCGGGAGAAATCGCCAAAGTTGAGCAGCGGGCCGGAGAAGTAAGAAACCACCAGCGCGGTGGCAGTGATCATCTGCCAGGTCTGCTCGCCCGCGCTCAGGGATTTGCTGGCGAGGGTGAAGGAGATCCCGTCAAAGCCGGTCTTGTATACAATCCAGCCTGCGAGGGCCAGCATCACCACATACACCGCCGGACCGGCGATATCAATAAAGCGCTTGATGGCGCTCATGCCGTGCCAGAAGACCATCGCCTGCAGGACCCACATAATGGCAAAGCAGATCCAGCCCAGATGCGACAGGCCCAGGAATGCGCCAGTAGTGAGTGAAGAGAGCGACGGCCAGAACTTCAGCGCCACCAGCATCAGCGCGTTGGCGGCGAGATAGGTCTGAATCCCGTACCACGCAAAGGCGATAAGCCCGCGGATCACCGCCGGAATATTGGCCCCGAAGACGCCAAACGCCTGACGGCTGATCACCGCGTAGGGCACGCCTGCCATCTGGCTCGGTTTGGCCACCAGGTTGGCGCACAGCTGCACGATGCAAATCCCCACCAGCAGGCAGAGTAGCACCTGCCAGCTTGCCAGCCCGAGCGTAAAGAAGCTCGCGGCGACAACATAACCCCCCATGCTGTGAACGTCCGACATCCAGAACGAAAAGATGTTGTACCAGCTCCAGTTCTGGTCACGCGTCGGTGCCAGATCCTCATTGCAAAGACGTGGGCTGTAAACCGCACCGGAATCAGCGGCCGTACCCTGCTGCGCGTTTTGACTGTTTGGCATGAAACCTGCTCCTGTGAATGAAAACCCGTTGAGTGGGAGTGCAAACGGTGTTGCAGGATCCAGGCCAAAATAATAAATCTTGTATGCAATATTTTATTTTTATGTATACGATTCGATAACGGAAAGTAAAATTCGGAGTGGTAAATGAACAACATAAACGCCCTGCAGACCGCGCCAGACCTGCATGACAAAGACGAATCGATCTTTCAGGCGCTGATGACCGCAATTGTCGAACACCAGCTGCTGCCGGGGAGCAAACTGCCGGAAGAGGCGCTGGCCGAGGTCTTTGGCGTGAGCCGCACGGGCATCCGCAAGGTGCTTCAACGACTCGCCGCTGTGCAAATGGTCACCCTGACGCCCAAGCGTGGTGCACACGTCGCCAGCCCGACGGTGGAAGAGGCGAGGCACATCTTCCGCACCCGCGCCCTGCTGGAGGTCGCCAACCTGTCGGACGTGCTGGCGCACTGCCAGCCGCCGCATCTTGCCGCGCTGGAGACCATTATTCGCCAGGAACAGCAGGCGCACGAGGCCTATGACGGTCCGGCGGCGATTCGCCACTCCGCCAATTTCCACATTCAGCTGCAGGCCATCTCCGGCAACCAGGTGATCACTGAGATGGTGACCGGCCTGAGCCAGCGCTCGTCGCTGGTGATCGCCACCTGGGGCGCGCCGTGGCGTCAGGGCTGCCGCTGCAACGATCACGAACAGCTGGTGGATCTGCTGCGCCAGAAAGCGCTTGAGCCATTAAGCGATGCCCTAATGCACCATTTTGAACATATTGTCGCCAGCCTCTGCTTCGAGCGGGCGGGCGAGTGCCTGCCTGATTTTGCCCGGCTGTTTGCCGGCCACAAGGAGTCGTAATGTCTGTCTGTATACAAGTGATCAACCCCAACACCAGCCTCGCGATGACGGAAACCATCGGCGCGGCGGCCCGCGCGGTGGCGGCACCCGGGACGGAGATCCTCGCGGTCTGCCCGAGCGCGGGCGTGCCGTCTATAGAAGGCCACTTTGATGAGGCCATCGCCGCCGTTGGTGTCCTGGAACAGATCAAAAAAGGCAGGGAGCAGGGCGTGGACGGTCACGTGATCGCCTGCTTTGGCGATCCGGGCCTGCTGGCGGCGCGCGAGCTGGCGCAGGGGCCGGTTATCGGCATCGCCGAAGCCGCTATGCATATGGCGACGCTGGTCGCGACGCGCTTTTCGGTGGTCACCACGCTGCCGCGCACGCTGATTATTGCCCGTCATCTGCTGTACCAGTATGGCTTTCAGGACCATTGCGCGGCGCTGCATGCCATCGACCTTCCGGTACTGGCGCTGGAAGACGGCAGTGGTCTGGCGCAGGAAAAAGTGCGCGCGCGCTGTATACAGGCGCTGAAAGAGGACGGCTGCGGCGCCATCGTGCTGGGTTGCGGCGGCATGGCGACCCTGGCGCAGGAGCTGACCCGCGAGCTGCGCGTGCCGGTGATCGACGGCGTCAGCGCGGCGGTGAAGATGGTGGAATCGCTGGTGGCGCTGGGGCTGTCGACCAGCAAGCACGGGGATCTGGCGTTCCCGGAGAACAAACCGTTAAGCGGGCATTTTCAGGCATTGAATTCATTTTAATTTTTGGGGGTGGCAATGGGGCTTTTCGAACAGGATTATCCGCGGGATCTGCGCGGCTACACGGGAAACCCGCCGCACGCGCGGTGGCCGAATCAGGCGCGCATCGCCGTGCAGTTTGTGCTCAATTACGAAGAAGGGGCGGAAAACCACGTTCTGCACGGCGATGCCGGGTCCGAGCAGTTCCTGTCGGACATCATCGGCGCGGCCAGCTATCCGGACAGACACATGTCGATGGACTCCCTCTACGAATACGGCAGCCGCGCCGGGTTCTGGCGGATCCACAATGAATTTCAGAAACGCGGCCTGCCGCTGACGGTCTTCGGCGTGGCGATGGCGCTGGCGCGTCACCCGGAGATCGTCGAGGCAATCAAGGCGGCGGATTACGACGTGGTCAGCCACGGCTGGCGCTGGATCCACTATCAGCACATGGATATCCAACAGGAGCGCGAACACCTGCGCAAAGCGGTACAGGTGCTGACCGACCTGTTCGGCAAGCCGCCGACGGGCTGGTACACCGGGCGCGACAGTCCCAACACCCGCCAGCTGGTGGTGGAGCACGGCGGCTTCGACTACGACAGCGACTACTACGGCGACGATTTGCCCTTCTGGACGGAAGTGGCCTGCGGCGACGGCGCCCGCAAACCGCACCTGATTGTGCCCTATACGCTGGATGCGAACGACATGCGCTTCGCGACCGCGCAGGGGTTTAACACCGCCGAGCAGTTTTATACGTATCTGAAGGACAGTTTTGACGTGCTGTACGAAGAGGGGGAAAGCGCCCCGAAGATGATGTCCATCGGCATGCACTGCCGCCTGCTGGGGCGACCGGGGCGTTTTCGCGCGCTGCAGCGGTTCCTGGATTATGTGCAGCAGCACGAGCGGGTGTGGGTCTGTACCCGCCAGCAGATTGCCGACCACTGGCGGGAGGTGCATCCGTTTCAGAAGTAAGTGTGCGATGTTTCGCCGGGTGGCGGCTGCGCCTTACCCGGCCTACGACATCAAACTCACCTGCGCCGCCACGATCCGCCACCCATAGGCAAACCGTACCCACGTCTGCTGCTGGCGGCCAATGCGTTCCGTGCTCTCCCGTGTAAACTCGGTGCTGCACACGGCATAATCCTCTCCGAAGGTGGTGATGACGGTGTGGCGCAGCGTCCGCTGCAGCCCGGCGGCGGGGCGCGCCGCACGAAAGGCGCGGATTTCATCAATCCCGTACAGGTTTTCACCCGCCCCCAGCCGCACCGTGTTTTTGTCGTGCCAGAACAGCTCGTCCAGCACCGCAACGTTGTTGCTGACCAGCGCGTCTTCATAGCGGTAAAACGCGGCGGTCACCTCGGCAACCACCCACGGGAGGTTAATATCATCGTGATTCATCATGCTGCTATCTCCGCCGGACGGGCATCGGTGATGCCGCTCTCCTCCAGAACCCGCGCGACGCGCAGGCAGGCCTGCTCGTTAAACGGCGCGGCAATCAGCTGCAGGCCGATAGGCGCACCCTGCGCGGTACGCAGCGGAACGGTGGTCACGGGCAGGCCCAAAAACGAAATTGGCTGAGTCAGCATCCCCATGCTGGCGCGAATGGGCAGCAGCTGACCGTTAATTTCCATGGTCTGCTCGCCCGCCAGCGTGGCGCTGCGCGGGGTGGCCGGGGCGATCAGCACGTCGGCCTGCGCGAACAGGGTTTTAAACGCCTGCCGGGCGTGTGCGCGGAACCGCTGGGCCTGAATATACCAGGCGGAGGGGATCATCGCCCCGGCCAGCAGGCGTTCGCGGGAGTGCGGCTCAAAGCGCTCGGGCTCGCGGCGAAGCGCGGGCAGGTACTGGTTTCCCCCTTCCGAGGCGCTGATGATAAACGCCGCAGAGCGCGCCAGCTCGGCGTCCGGGAACTGCAGCTCATCCTGCACATCGAGCGCCTTCGCCACCCGCGCCACGGCGTCTCTGGCGTCCGTGTCGCACCAGGTGGTGAAGTAGCCGCCGAGCACCGCGCAGCGCAGGCCGTCAAGCCCGCGATCGAGCAGGGGGCGCGTCTGCTCGCGGGAGCTCTCTGCCTGAAAACCGTCGCTGCTGTCCCGCCCCTGCAGCGCGTCGTACACGGACGCCAGGTCGCACACGCGGCGGGCAAAGGGGCCGATATGATCCAGGCTTGCGACAAACGGATGGCTGCCGGATCGCGACAGGCGGCCAAAGGTGGGCTTCAGGCCATAGATGCCGCACAGGGAGGCCGGAACGCGAATTGAGCCGTTGGTGTCGGTGCCGAGCGAGAAGTGCACCAGCCCGGCGGCCACGGCGGCGGCCGAGCCGCCGGACGACCCGCCCGCAATGCGCGCCAGGTCGTGCGGGTTACGCGTCGTGCCGTAGTGGCTGTTTTCGGTGGTAAAGCCGTAGGCGTAGGCGTCCATATTCACCATCCCGGTCAGCAGCCCGCCCGCGCTGCGCAGCTGGCGCACCGCGAAACTGTCAGCGGCAGCAGCAGGGCGCTGGCTGAACAGCTCGGCCCCGGCGAGAGTGGTGTGGCCGGCAACGTCGAACAGGTTTTTCACCGCGTAGGGCACGCCCGCCAGCGGCGGCAGAGGGCGCTTCTCGCGGCGCAGAGTGTCGATGTTCTCGGCTTCGGCGAGCATGCGTTCTTCGGTCACGGCGGTCCAGGCATTGATCTGTGGGTTCACGCGCGCAATCGCCTCCAGCGTCTGGCGGGCAATCTCACGAGCGCTCAGCTCTCCCGCGTTCAGCGCCTGCTGGATCGCGCCGATACTCATCTCGTGTAGCCTCATGCTTTATACACTCCTGCGATCTCCAGACGGCCGTCGAGCGGCAGCGCCATCAGCGGAGCGGCCATGCTGGCAATGCGGCTGAACTGCAGCTGCAGCTCGGCGCGGCGGGCATCGTCCAGCTCAACGCCGAGCACGGTTTCCATTTGCGCCAGATAGGCCTGCCAGTCGGGTTGTGGTGTCGTCATTTTTTTCTCCTCAGAATCCGGCTGTCGCGCCGTTGCTGCGCGGGTCAAATGCCCCTTCGAACAGCCCGTTGGGGTGGCGAACAATGGCGCCCGCGTGGCCCATGGCTTCACTAAAGTCAGGAAAAAGCTCCACCTCGTGACCGAGGGCCTGCAGGCGCGCGACCGTCTCGGGTGAAAAACGCCCTTCAAGCTTTAAGGTGTCCGAGGTTTGTCCCCAGGTACGTCCCAGCAGCCAGCGCGGGCGGGTGATGCTCTCCTGCAGGGGGACGCCCTGAACAACGTAGCGTGTAAAGAGCGCGGCCTGGGTTTGCGGCTGCCCGTCGCCGCCCATCGATCCGTAGACCATCACGCGACCGTCCTTCAGACGCGCCGCCGCCGGGTTCAGGGTGTGGAAAGGCTGTTTGCCCGGCGCGAGGGCCAGAAGATGGGCGGGATCGAGACTGAACGATGCGCCCCGGTTCTGCCAGACGATGCCGGTATCGGGCAGCACCACGCCGCTGCCGAACTCGTGATAGATGCTCTGGATAAACGACACGGCGAGCCCGCTTTTATCCATTACCCCCATCCACACCGTATCGCCGGGACCTTTGCCGGCTCCCCACGGCGCGGCGCGGCCGTCGTCAACCCTGTCGGCAAGCGCCTGCAGAGCGGCGGGATCCAGCAGACCCTGAATATCGGTTTTCAGCGCGCGCGGGTCGGTGATGTGGGCATCCCTCAGGCCAAAGGCCAGCTTGGTGGCTTCAACAATGCGGTGAAGGGTTTCGGCGTCGTCGGCCTCCGCCATGTTCAGGCGGTCGGTGATGCCGAGTATCGCCAGCGAGACCAGTCCTTGCGTCGGCGGGGCGTGGTTAAAGATCTCCCCCTGCTGATGCTGCAGCTTCAGCGGCGCGGTGCGTCGGGCGGCGTGAGCGTTGAGATCGGCCAGCGTCACGGGGAGATCCAGCGTCTCCATGCCGCGCGCCAGGACTTCCGCCAGCGGGCCGCGATAAAAGCTGTCCAGGCCGTCCTCCACCAGGCGCGTGAGGGTCGTGGCCATGGCGGGCTGATAAAAACGGCTCCCGACCTGCGGCGGCTTGCCGTCCACCAGCCAGGTTTCCGCGAAGCCGGGAACGTCCTTCAGCTCGTTGAATTTACTGGCCGTGGCGTGGGCCTGAGAGGCTGTGACCGGCGTGCCGTTCTGCGCATAGTCAATGGCGTCGGCCAGCAGGCGAGCCAGCGGCAGCGCCCTGTCGGTCATCTCGCGCGAGACCTTCAGCGCCTCGTCCCATCCGCTCACCGTGCCAGCGACGGTTAGCGCCGCACGGGGGCCGCGATGGGGGATCTGCGTGAGCCCGTCGTAGGCAGCCAGCGTCGCGCGCGATCCCGCCGCGCCGCTGGCATCAATGGCGACAGGTTCGCCTTCCGGGGGCACGATAAGCCAGAAGCCATCGCCGCCCAGCCCGTTCATATGTGGATAAACCACGGCAATGGTGGCCGCCGCCGCGACCATCGCTTCAATGGCGCTGCCGCCTTCGCGCAGCACGGCCAGCGCGCTCTGGCTGGCGAGGTGGTGGGGCGCAACCGCCATACCGTGTGTGGAGACATTACTTTGCATGAGGAGTCCTCGTAACCCTGAAGGTCACAAGGTGCTGCAAAAGCTGTTCCAGTTCTGAAAGAAAAGTTTCAGTAAACTGGCACGTATAATGAAAGGTAGAATGAAAGGCAAAATGTGATGAAACAAAAGTTACAGAGGCGCTATGGAACAACTGGATGAACGTCTGAAAGCACAGTACCCGTCGCTGTCGCCGCAGGAGCAGCGGGTGGCGGACTTTATTTTCGACCATTTTGACGATCTCATTAGCTACAACAGCGCCGAGCTGGCGCAGCTGAGCGGGGTGTCGAAAGCCACGGTCAGCCGTCTGTTTAAGCGTCTGGGCTATGAGAAATATAAAGACATGCGCGACGAGCTGCGCACCCTGCGCCAGAGCGGGATGCCGCTCACCGATAACCGCGATGCGGTGCAGGGCAATACGCTGCTGGCGCGTCACTATAAGCAGGAGATGGCGAACCTGACCCAGTGGGTCAATGCCCTCGACGCGCAGCAGTTTGCCGACGCCATGGCCTGCATGGTTAAGGCGCGGCGCATCGTCATTATCGGCATGCGTAACGCCTATCCGGCGGCGCTGCACCTGCGCCAGCAGCTGCTGCAGGCGCGCGGTCAGGTGCTGGTCCTGCCGCAGCCGGGGCAGAGCCTGGGCGAGGAGCTGGTGGATTTAACGCCGGACGATCTGGTGGTCATGATGGCCTTCCGCCGCCGCCCGCGCATTATCCGCCCGCTGATGCAGCAGCTTCAGAGCAGCGGTATTCCGGTGCTGCTGATGTGCGAGCCGCAGGCGCACAGCCTGTTCCCGCTGGCGAGCTGGCAGCTCTGCGCCCCGCTGGACAGCGTCTCGGCCTATGACAGCTATTCCTCGGTCAACAGTCTGATCAACCTGCTGGCGAACGCCTTCCTGCATGAAATTCTCGATAAAGGCCGTCCGCGCATTCACGAAATTGCCTCCCTCTACCAGCAGCTGGACGAACTCGAACAGCGATAATGGGGCATCAGGCTGGTGCTTTGCATTGAAATGGTGCAGCTGGTGGGGCGGAGAAACGCACGTTTTTTCGACCCGTCCGCGTTTTATCAGGCTTTACAACAATATTTCCCGCTTCGCCTTATCTGGCACATTAGTTGCAAAATCACATTCAAAGAATCTTTTGTTTCATGTTAACGTTACGGGGAAGCACCATGAAAAAATTGTTGATTGCACTGGCCGGGGCCGCATGCCTCTTCACACAGCTGCCGGCAAAGGCTGACCAGCTTCAGGATATCGAGAAGCGCGGCACCATTCGCATTGCCGTGCCGCAGGACTTCCCGCCGTTTGGCTCGGTGGGGACCGATCTTCAGCCGCAGGGCTATGACATCGACATGGCGCGCTATCTGGCCAAACAGATGAAGCTCAAGCTGCAGCTGGTACCGGTAACCAGCGCCAACCGCGTGCCGTACCTGCAAACCGACAAGGTGGACCTGGTCATTTCCAGCCTCGGTAAAAACCCGGAGCGCGAGAAGGTGATCGACTTCAGCCGCGCCTACGCCCCGTTCTTCCTCGGCGTGTTTGGTCCGAAAGGGGCTGAACTGAAGGATGCCGCCGCGCTCAGCGGAAAAACCATCGGCGTGACGCGCGGGGCGGTGGAGGACATGGTGCTGACCGGCCTGGCGCCGAAAGACGCGGAGGTGAAGCGCTACGAAGACAACAACACCACGCTCTCCGCTTACCTCTCCGGTCAGGTGCAGTACGTGGCAACCGGCAACCTTGTGGTGGCGGCCATTTCGCGCCAGAACGCGGCGAAAGCCCCGGTGCCGAGCTTTATGCTGAAAGATTCGCCGTGCTTTATTGGCCTGAAGAAGAACGAACCGGCCCTGAAGGCAAAAGTGGATGCGTTGATCGAGCAGGGCATCAAGGACGGCACGCTGAACGGCCTGTCTGAGCAATGGCTGAAGGCTCCGCTGTCGACAAACCTTGGCGCCTGAGCCGATGACTGAGCAACTTGATTTTTCAGCCCTCTGGCCGCACTGGCCGGAACTGCTGGCGGGGCTGTGGGTCACCGTTCAGCTGACGGTGATGGCCACCGTCGGCGGGCTGGCAACGGGGATTTTCGGGGCGGCGATCCGCAGCGGACGCACGACCTGGTTCAGCCGGATCTGGGGCGCGTACGTGGAAATCATCCGCAACACGCCGTTTGTGGTGCAGCTGTTTTTCATCGTCTTCGGCCTGCCGAATCTGGGGCTGAAGATGACGGCGGGGGAAGCGGCGCTGCTGGCCATGGTGGTGAACCTCGGCGCGTACAGCACCGAGATTATCCGTGCGGGCATTCAGGTCACGCCGAAAGGGCAGTGGGAAGCCGGGCGCGTGCTGGGGCTGACCCGGCTGCAGACCTTTATTCGCGTGGTGCTGCCGCCCGCGCTGCAGCGCATTTACCCGGCGCTGGTGAGCCAGTGCATCATCGTGATGCTCGGCTCGTCGGTGGTGTCGCAGGTCT
The DNA here is from genome assembly GCF_000568095.1 of Enterobacter sp. DC4. Classification (NCBI taxonomy): domain Bacteria; kingdom Pseudomonadati; phylum Pseudomonadota; class Gammaproteobacteria; order Enterobacterales; family Enterobacteriaceae; genus Enterobacter; species Enterobacter sp. DC4. Next base: position 525,673 of record NZ_AZUB01000001.1, read on the forward strand.
CGTATGAAGAGCTGACCTTCGCCGCCAACCTGATCCAGTCGAGAACGTTTCTGAGCTTTGAGGTTTATCTGGTGACCACCGGGATTTACTTAGCGCTGTCGATTACCCTGCGCCAGCTGATGATGGCGGCGGGACGCAAATGGCTGGGGGTGCAGGCATGATGACCACCTTTACCGACTGGGACATTATTCGCAACCTGCTGCTGGCCGGACGCTGGACGGTGCTGCTGTCGCTGGTGGCCTTCGTCGGCGGCGCGGCGGTGACGCTGCCGCTCCTGCTGCTGCGCCTGACGGGCGGGCGCGCGGTGAGGCGCATCATCCGCGGCTATATCGAGCTGTTTCAGGGCACGCCGCTGCTGATGCAGCTGTTCCTGGCCTTCTTCGGCGTGGCGCTGTTCGGCATCGACGTCTCGCCGTGGACCGCCGCCTCGCTGGCGCTGACGTTCTACACCAGCGCGTTTCTGCTCGATATCTGGTTTGGCAGCATTCGCGCCTTGCCAAAAGGACAGTGGGAAGCGTCGCGCTGTCTGGGGCTGACCTTTGGCCAGACCCTGTTTCGCGTGGTCGCCCCGCAGGCGCTGCGCATCGGCATCGCCCCGACGGTCGGCTTTGCCGTGCAGGTGATCAAGGGCACCGCGCTGGCGTCGATTATCGGCTTTATCGAGCTGACCAAGGCCGGGACTATGCTGACCAACGTGACCTATCAGCCGTTTAAGGTCTTTGCGCTTGTGGCGCTGGGCTACTTTATTCTGTGTTATCCGCTGTCGCGCTACAGCCGCTATCTGGAGACGAAATTCAATGCCTCTCATCACCATTAATCAGGTGCAGAAGTACTACGGCGATAATCACGTGCTCAAGGGCGTCGATCTGGATATCGACATGGGCCAGGTGATCTCCATTATCGGGCGCAGCGGATCGGGCAAAAGCACGCTGCTGCGCTGCATCAACGGACTGGAAGGCTATCAGGACGGCAGCATCAAGCTGGGCGGCATGACCATTACCGATCGGGATTCCCAGGCGCGTGAAATCAGCCGCTCGGTCGGGATGGTGTTCCAGAGCTTCAACCTGTTCCCGCACATGACGGCGCTGGAAAACGTGATGCTCGCCCCGCGTCGGGTGCTGAAGAAAAGCGCCGCTGAATGCCGCGAGCTGGCGCAGCGCATGCTGGAAAAAGTCGGCCTCGGTGACCGTCTGGATTACTACCCGTCGAGCCTCTCCGGCGGCCAGCAGCAGCGCGTGGCGATTGCCCGCGCGCTGGCGATGTCGCCGAAAGTATTACTCTGTGACGAGATCACCTCCGCGCTTGACCCGGAGCTGGTGGGCGAAGTGCTTAAGGTGCTGGAGCAGCTGGCGGCCGAGGGGATGACGCTGATACTTGTTACCCATGAAATGAATTTTGCCCGCGAAGTGGGCGACCGCGTGGTGTTTATGCACCAGGGGAAAGTCTGGGAGCAGGGCGACAGCAAAACGCTGTTCGCCAACCCGCAGACCACGGAACTGAAGCAGTTCATCTCCTCCGTGCGCGGCCTCAACTGATAAGGACTTAACAATGGATATCGCACAATTTCCGCAAATCAATCCGCCCCAGCGCCTGCTGATGGGGCCGGGCCCGATCAACGCCGACCCGCGCGTGCTGCGCGCCATGTCGAGCCAGCTGATCGGCCAGTACGATCCGGCCATGACCCACTACATGAACGAGGTGATGGCGCTCTACCGCGGGGTGTTCCGCACCGAAAACCGCTGGACGATGCTGGTGGACGGCACTTCCCGCGCGGGAATTGAAGCCATTCTGGTCTCCGCCATTCGCCCGGGAGATAAGGTGCTGGTGCCGGTCTTTGGCCGCTTTGGCCATCTGCTGTGCGAAATTGCCCGCCGCTGCCGCGCGGAGGTGCATACCATCGAGGTGCCGTGGGGCGAGGTGTTTACCCCAGACCAGGTCGAGGATGCGGTTAAGCGTATTCGTCCGCGCCTGCTGCTGACCGTGCAGGGCGACACCTCCACCACCATGCTGCAACCGCTCGCGGAGCTGGGTGCCATCTGCCGCCGCTACGACGTGCTGTTTTATACCGACGCCACCGCGTCGCTCGGCGGTAACGCGCTGGAGACCGACGCCTGGGGGCTGGACGCCGTCTCGGCCGGGATGCAGAAATGCCTCGGCGGCCCGTCAGGCACGTCGCCGATCACGCTGAGCGCGCGGATGGAAGAGGCGATCCGCCGCCGCAAGTGCGTGGAGGAGGGCATTCGCACCGACGCCCACCGCGACGGCGACGAGGAGATGATCTACTCCAACTACTTCGATCTCGGCATGGTGATGGACTACTGGGGGCCGGAGCGGCTGAACCACCACACCGAAGCCACCACCGCGCTGTTTGGTGCCCGCGAATGCGCGCGGCTGATCCTGCAGGAAGGGCTGGATAACGGCATCGCGCGCCATAAGCTGCACGGCGATGCGCTGCTGAAGGGCATTCAGGCGATGGGGCTGGAGACCTTCGGCGACCTGAAGCACAAGATGAACAACGTGCTGGGCGTGGTCATTCCGCAGGGGATCAACGGCGACCAGGTGCGTAAGCTGATGCTGGAGGATTTCGGGATTGAAATCGGCACCTCGTTTGGCCCGCTGCACGGCAAAGTGTGGCGCATTGGCACCATGGGCTATAACGCGCGCAAGGACTGCGTGATGACCACCCTGAGCGCGCTGGAGTCGGTGCTGAACTACCTCAAATTCACCACCACGCAGGGGGCCGCCATGCAGGCCGCGTGGGACCACTATAGCCGCGAGACGCCGCAATGAGCCCGGCGGCAGAGCGGGTGATGGCGCGCGCCGACGCGCTGGCCGCCATCAGCGAAACCCCGGATGCGCTGACACGGGTCTATCTCTCCACGCAGCATCTGCAGGCCAACCAGCTGGTCGGGGAGTGGATGCGCCAGGCGGGCATGACCGTCTGGCAGGACAGCGTGGGCAACATTTGCGGACGCTATGAAGGTGCGCAGGAAGGGGCGCAGGCGGTGCTGCTCGGCTCGCATCTGGATACCGTGCGCAACGCCGGGCGCTACGACGGCATGCTCGGGGTGCTCACCGCCATCGAAGTGGTGGACAGCCTGCACCAGCAGGGTCTGCATCTGGCGCAGGCCATAGAAATTGTCGGCTTTGGCGACGAAGAGGGAACCCGTTTTGGGATCACCCTGTTAGGCAGCCGGGGTATTACGGGCTCCTGGCCGCAGGGCTGGCTGGAGACGTGCGATGCTCAGGGCATCAGCGTGGCGCAGGCGATGGTGCAGGCGGGGCTCGATCCTGCCCGCGTGGCGCTCGCGGCACGTCATCAGGACGATTTCAGCGCCTGTCTGGAACTGCACATCGAACAGGGGCCGTGTCTGGAGCAGGAAGGGCTGGCGCTGGGCGTGGTGGAAGCCATTAACGGCGCGCGCCGCCTCAACTGCCGCTTCACCGGCGAGGCCGGACACGCGGGTACCGTGCCGATGAGTCACCGTAAGGATGCCCTGGCCGCCGCCGCCGAATGGATGGTGCTGATCGAAAACATCACCCGACAGCAGGGCGGCAACCGGGTGGCGACGGTCGGTGAGCTGCGCTGCCTGCCCGGCGCGGTCAACGTGATCCCGGGCGAGGTTGCGCTCTCGCTGGATATTCGCGGCCCGCAGGATGCCCCGCTTGACGCGCTGCTCGCTGAACTGCTGGCGCAAGCGCAGGCGATTGCCGCGCGTCGCGGGTTGAGCTTCAGCGCCGAGGAGTTTTACCGTATCGTCGCCACGCCGTGCGATGCGCGTTTGCAGGATCTGCTGGGGCAGGCCGTTGAAACGGTGCAGGGGCGCTCGTTATCCCTGCCCAGCGGCGCCGGCCATGACACCATCGCCCTGGCGGAACGCTGGCCGGTGGGGATGCTGTTTGTGCGCTGCAGGGGCGGGGTCAGCCACCATCCGGCCGAATCGGTGATGGCTGAAGATGTTGCCCTGGCGATTGAGGCATTTGGGCGGGCGGTGAGAACGCTGGCTGACGGTGGTGCGCGTTAATTTGTAGGCCGGGTAAGCGGTAGCGCCACCCGGCAGGGAACAGCGTTACTCCAGCCCCAGCGTATATTGCGCGATCTTAAAGTAGATAATCAGCCCGGTGCCGTCGATCAGCGTCGCGATAAACGGGGCGGAGACGACCGCCGGGTCAATGCCGCAGCGCTTAAGCACCATCGGAATGACGGACGACACAATCGCGCTCCACAGCGTAATGCACACCAGCGTCAGGCTGACGATAAGCGTGATTTCCAGCCCAATCCCCATCATCCAGGCACGAATGCATCCGGCCAGACCCAGCGTGGCGGCAATCATCAGCGAGGTGGTCATCTCTTTACGCAGCACGCGGCCAACGTCGCGCAGACGCACTTCCCCCAGCGCCATGGCGCGCACCAGGGTGGAGGTGATCTGCGTCCCGCTGTTGCCGCCCGTGCCGATCAGCAGCGGAATAAAAAACGCCAGCGCGATGGCGGACTCCAGCGCCTCTTCAAAATGCTGGATGACCGAGCTGGTGTAGGCCTCCGCGACAAACAGCAGCAGCAGCCAGACGGAGCGCTTTTTCCACAGGCTATACGGGCTGGTGTCCAGATAGGGCTTCTCCAGCGGCAGCGTCGCCCCCTGAAGCTGAGCATCTTCGGTGACGTCATCTTCCAGCAGATGGGCGATTTCGCGCTCGGTCAGACAGCCGACGAGCTTGCCGTGGGTGACCACGGGCACCACGTCCGCGCCGCCGTGCGCCAGCAGCCCGGCAACGTCGGCACGTTCATCCTCCGGTTTGACCTGCAAAAACTGCGAAATCATCAGCGATTTCACCGGCTGTACCGTGTCGGCGGTCTGCAGCAATTTACGCACGGCAATCATGCCCGCCAGGCGGCCATTGTCTTCAATAAAAATATGAGACGGAATATCGTCGTCTTTTAATTTTTCGAAAAATTGCTCGCGCGCCAGCGCCACGCATAATGAAATATCGAGGACAATAAAATCGGTATTCATATATTGCGCGATCGCGCTGTCATTGAATGCCAGGTTTTGGTTGTGAATAGCGTAAGACATAGTGAATTCCCTTTGAATAATAAAATCTCTCAGGGGCGAGCAAGACAGGGCATGTCGAAGAGGAGATCCCCACGTCCTGGGTTCAGCACTGTACACCGTATCCCGTGAGGGAAGTTATACTGACAAAGCCTTGATTCGACAGTGCCTGTTTTACCCTGTGTCGATTCTCTCGAACCTACCAGAGCGATAACGTGTATTTGTACAGGAGCCTCGCCATAACGAGATCGTTGTAAAACGAGGGAAATAATACGCTTATTTGATATTGCCGCTCGGAAAATTAAATAATGTTTAAGAACGGTTTAGGAGAATCTTATTAATAAAGCGTTGACGGTTTATTTAAGGTCATTCATTTCTAATGGAGGATTATATAATCACCGGAGGAGAGGAAAATGGCGTGGTTTGATAATCTGCTGAATCATTTTGCGCTGTATCCGGCACATCTGTTCGCGCTGTTATTTATGATGGCGCTGAGCAAGTCGACGGTGCTGATCTCCTCCGTGCTGCCGCCCGCCTCGGTGATGCTGCTGGCGGGCATGACCGTCAGCCAGGCGAGCATGCATCCTGCGCTGGCGTGGCTGGCCGTGGTGTTGGGGGCAACGGCGGGTTCGGTGCTGAACTACCATATCGGCCAGATGATGGGGCACACCCGGCTGGTCACGCGTTTTACCTCAAAGCATGCCGACAAGTTCTTGCGGGTACAGCATCAGCTGCAAAAGAACGGTGTCATCGTGCTCTTTACGTCGCGATTTCTGGCGGTGTTGCGTTACATCGTCCCGCTGGCGGCGGGGATGCTCAGGCTGAATGCAGCAAAGGTCTACGCCGTCAGCCTGATTTCCGCCTGCGTATGGGCGGCGCTGTATGTCGGCATCGTCACCGGCATCAGCGCCTTTTGAGTTACAAACTCCCCATGCCGCCGTCCACCAGCAGCTCCGTTCCTACCGTGTAGCTCGACTCGTCGGACGCCAGATAGAGCGCGGCTTTTGCCAGCTCCGTCGTCGAGCCCATTCTGCCGAGCGGCACCAGCTTGATGATCTCCGCCATCATCGCGTTAAGCGCCTCGTCGCTTAAGCCCGTTTTGGTAAAGGCCGGGGTTTCCACCGGGCCGGGGCTCAGGCCGTTGACGCGGATCCCGCGCGGCAGCAGCTCCGCCGACAGCGTGCGCGCCAGCGACAGCAGGGCGGCCTTGCTCGCGGCATACACGCTGCTGGTGGGCAGGCCGATGCGCGCGCTCACGGAGCCGCAGAGGATCACCGACGACGGGTTATTCAGCAGCGGCAGCAGCGCCTGAATTAAAAAGAACGGTCCCTTCAGGTTGATGCCCATCAGGCGATCCCACGTATCCTCCTGCCAGGCTTCCAGCGGCGCGTGCGTTACGTCGCCGGCGTTGAGAAACACCGCGTCGAGGCGCGGCCAGCGGGCGGCGAGGGTTTCCGCCAGCGCTTTCTGCGACGCGATATCGCCCGCATCGGTTGGGATCACCCAGGCCTTATCGCCCAGAATGCGCTCTGCTTCGGCGAGGGTGTCCGGGTTGCGTCCGGTCACGGCGACGCGCGCCCCTTCGGCGATAAACGCCTGCGCGGTGGCAAGACCGATGCCGCTGGTGCCGCCGGTAATCAACGTATACTTATCGGTTAAACGACCCATGTTCTTCTCCTGAAATGTCTCTGGAGAAAGCACTATAGAAACGTTAGTATCGAAAGGAAACCAGGTACCAAATGGATACTAAAGAGGCAAGAGGTGTGCTATGGCAGAAATGCTGGAGGAGTGCTGTGAAAAAAAATCTGAGGCGTATACCTGCCCGATGACGCAGTTTGTGAACCTGATTTCCGGCAAATGGGCGATCCCCATTCTCTATCGCCTGATTGTCTTCAATACGCCCGTACGCTTTGGCGACCTGCTGCGGGCGGCTGCACCCATCACCCAGAAAGAGCTGACGAAGCAGCTGCGCCTGTTTGAACAGCGCGGGCTGGTGACGCGGACGGTCTACCCGGAGATCCCGCCGCGCGTGGAGTATCAGATCACCGGGCTGGGGTTAACCCTGCAGGATGCACTCTCGCCGCTGGCCGCCTGGATGAGCGAGTACGGCGACCAGCTTCAGCGTTAGGTTACTGCTTTACGTAGCGCGGTGCCGGGATGCCGGTGCGTGCGCTGCTAAACAGCTCAAGGCGCGCCGCTTCGTAGCGCTCCCACAGGCCTGCATCATGCATCGGCGGGATGGTGATCGGTTCGCCCTGATCCAGACCCGCCAGCGACGCATCCACCATATCGTCGGTGGTCATTACCGAACCTTCCGGCAGATCGTCCACCGTGACGCCTGAATGGCTCCAGATTTCCGTCGCCGTGGCGGCGGGCAGCACGGCCTGAATACGCACGCTGCTGTCGGCAAATTCTTCCTGTAACCCACGGGTAAAGCTCAGTACCCACGCCTTAGTGGCGCTGTAGAGCGCACTTCCCGCCCGGACGTGCAGGGCCAGCACGGACGCGATATTGATCAGCGTGCCGCGGTTATTCTGCGCCAGACGGGGCAGGATGGCGTAGGTCAAGCGCATCAGCGCCGTGGTGTTCAGGGTGTTAATGGCCTGATGCTGCGCTACCTCGCCCGCGAGGAACGGTGCCATTTGCGCGGTGCCCGCGTTGTTGATGAGCGTATCAATGGCGGCATTGCTGCGCAGTTCCTCTTCCACGGCGCGGATCCCGACTTCATCGGTAAGATCGGCCACCAGAATATCGACGGCCACGCCATAGCGCGCGCGCAGGTCGGCGGCGAGGGTTTTCAGGCGATCTTCGCGGCGAGCGACCAGCACCAGGTTGGCACCGCGCGCGGCAAGACGATCGGCATAAACGGCGCCAATCCCGGAGGAGGCACCCGTGATCAGGGCGGTGGTGATTTGCGTAGTCATCGTGTGTTACCTCAAAGCAAAGTGGGTTATTTGGTTTCAAGATGAAACTGAATTAACTCTCTGCTATTTGGTTTTATAATGCAACCATATTGGCGATCATTTTGTGCTTTTGCCGTCGGGAACGGTCAGGAGGGGAGTTTAGCCACGATCTCTTCAGGCGTCAGTTCGCGCCCATCGTCGGCGATAAGCGCCAGTTTGCGCAGGGGTTTGCGCTGTTCGGAATCGACCAGCACGGTGCCGCATTCGTTTTCAGCAAACAAAAATTCATTCCCCCACTGGGACAGGGCAACCAGCACGGTTTGCAGGGCACGCCCCTTTTCGGTCAGGACGTATTCCTGCCAGGCGCTGCCGTCGGAGGCGGGTTGAAGCCGGAGGATGCCTTCATCAACCAGCAGTTTTAGCCGCGTGGTCAGCATGTTTTTCGCGATACCGAGGCTTTTCTGGAACTCGCCGAAGCGTTTAATCCCGCGCAGCGCGTCGCGAACAATCAGCAGCGACCACCAGTCGCCGATGATATCCAGCGAACGGGCGACGGGGCAGGTGCTCTCTTCAAGGCGGGTACGTTTCACAGCGAATTCTCCAGTGGGGTATGGTTTTATTATAAAACTAATCCGTACACACCGTAAGCACGTTAATCATCAGTTTGAGAAATGCTTCCCGGAAAATTGTGACGAATCTGTCACACTGAGCGCGATATTTTAAAACGAGTGAGGAATTAGGGATGAGAAAAGCACTACTCGCGCTGGCAGTCGCCGGTTCCATTTCAGCAACGTTTGGCGTGCAGGCGCAAGAGACGCCGGAAGGGTATCAGCTGGAGCAAGTTTTAATCATGAGTCGCCATAACCTGCGCGCGCCGCTCGCCAACAACGGCAGCGTGCTGGAGCAGTCCACGCCGAAGCAGTGGCCGGAGTGGGAGGTGCCGGGCGGTCAGCTCACTACCAAGGGTGGCGTGCTGGAAGTCTATATGGGCCATTATATGCGCGAGTGGCTGGCGCAGCAGGGGATGGTGAAGACGGGAGAATGTCCAGCGGCGGATAGCGTTTACGCTTATGCCAACAGCCTGCAGCGTACCGTCGCCACAGCGCAGTTCTTTATCACCGGCGCGTTCCCGGGCTGCGACGTTCCTGTGCACCATCAGGAAAAAATGGGCACCATGGATCCGATCTTCAATCCGGTGATTACCGACAACTCACCTGAATTCCGCGAAAAAGCGCTGAAGGCGATGGAGGCCGAGCGGCAGAAAATGCAGCTCGCAGACAGCTACAAGCTGCTGGAGCAGATGACAAACTACGCCGACTCGCCGTCGTGCAAAGAGAAAAAAGTCTGCTCGCTGGCGGATGCGAAAGATACCTTCAGCGCCGACTATGAAAAAGAGCCTGGTGTATCCGGGCCGCTGAAGGTGGGCAACTCGCTGGTGGATGCGTTCACGCTGCAGTATTACGAAGGCTTCCCGGCCGACCAGGTGGCCTGGGGCGAAATCAAGACCGACCAGCAGTGGCGCGTGCTGTCGAAGCTGAAGAACGGCTATCAGGATTCGCTGTTTACCTCCACCGAGGTGGCACAAAACGTGGCGAAGCCGCTGGTGAAATATATCGATAAAACCCTGGTTACCGACCAGACGAAAGCACCTAAGATCACCCTGCTGGTGGGGCATGACTCGAACATTGCTTCCCTGCTCACCGCCCTGGATTTCAAACCCTATCAGCTGCACGACCAGCAGGAGCGCACCCCGATTGGCGGCAAAATTGTCTTCCAGCGCTGGCACGACAAAAATGCCAACCAGGAGCTGATGAAAATTGAGTATGTCTACCAGAGCTCAGAGCAGCTGCGTAACGCCAGCGTGCTGTCGCTGCAGTCTCCGGCACAGCGCGTGACGCTGGAGCTGAAGGGCTGCCCGGTAGATGCGAACGGCTTCTGTCCTGTCGACAAATTCAATGCGGTGATGAATAACGCGGCGAAGTAAAGGAGAACCCCCCGCGTGATCGCGGGGGGAAACGCTTAGACGTTTTTACGTTCGATGGTTTGCTCGCCCCAGAAGAGCGAGTCTTTGTCCGTTTTTTCGAAGGCGCGCACCAGCACCTCATCGTTACCTTCCTCCCAAATCTGCTCGGCCAGCTTTTCATCGTACTTCGCGACTTCAAAGATAGCTTCGGCAATCTCCGGAGAGGTGTTGCGTAAACTTGCCCATTCGCCCACGTGGTGAGCTTTGGATTCTTGAGTTGGCATGCTTGTCCTCCTGTTGGGTGTTAGCCGTTCAGTTTTTTGGCCAGACCCGCGACATATTCACCCTGATAGCGGGCGATAGACAGTTCTTCATTGCTTGGCTGACGTGAGCCATCCCCACCGGCAATGGTGGTTGCGCCGTACGGCGTACCGCCGCGCACCTGGGAAACGTCAAACAGCTCCTGTGCGCCGTAGCCAATCGGCACAATCACCATCCCGTGATGAGCAAGGGTAGTCCAGGTTGAGGTAATCGTCTGCTCCTGGCCGCCGCCGGTCCCGGTAGAGCTGAATACACTCGCGAGTTTGCCGTAAAGCGCCCCGGATGCCCAAAGTCCGCCGGTTTGATCGAGGAAGGTGCGCATCTGGCCCGACATATTGCCGAAGCGGGTCGGGGTGCCGAAGATAATGGCATCATAATCCGCCAGTTCCTGCGGGGTGGCGACCGGGGAGTTTTGTGTTTTACCCCCGGCTTTCAGGAAGGCTTCCGCCTGCATGGTTTCCGGTACGCGTTTGACCACAACCTCAACGCCATCAACCCTGTTTGCACCTTCTGCTACCGCGTGAGCCATGGTTTCAATGTGTCCATACATGGAATAATAGAGCACCAGAACTTTTGCCATTTTGCATCACTCCTCGTTGGTTTTTCTGACAGCGGATCGCTGCGTTCTTTTAAAGATATGTCATCACAGCCAGACTGCAAAAATGAACGCCATTTATTTGATTTATAACAACATGCGTAGAAAAATGACTTTGTAGCAAAATGATACAACTTTCCCGGTGCGGATTTTTAAAATGATAAGAAAGGTTTATGCATCCCCGTCGCGTCATCTCACCCGAAAGGCTGAGTTCATGTTGCAGAATATTACCTGCGGCTTGCCGGATAGCGGCATTCCACTAAGCTTAGTTTCACGCAGCACAGATAAAGGCTCTGCCCTTGTGTTGCGAGGTGAAAGAATCCTCTTTTACTGAATGCAATATGATGTCTAATGTTTCACATTCTGGAGGTTAGAGATGGCAAACCATCGTGGTGGTTCAGGTAATTTCGCAGAAGACCGTGAAAGAGCATCAGAAGCAGGCCGTAAAGGTGGCCAGCATAGCGGGGGCAACTTCAAGAATGACCCGCAACGCGCATCTGAAGCTGGCAAGAAAGGGGGTAAAAACAGCCACGGCAGCAGCAGTAAGTAACACGCCGGGTTGAACCCCTGCCGCCGGGATCTCCCGGCGGTTTTTTTATTTCTGCAACATTGAACTGTAACCAAAGGCAACGCACACTACAGAATTGTTCTCACTTGCTGGTGCCGCATGTCTGTCTCACGCTTTAAATTCTCCGTAAAACCGCAGGAAGCCATCCTCATTCTCATCACCATGTTCTGGGGCGGGACGTTTCTGGCCGTTCAGTACGCGGTGACCCTCAGTGATCCGTTCTTCTTCGTTGGTCTGCGCTTTGCGACGGCGGCGCTTGCCGTAGGGCTGATTTCGCTTAACACGCTGCGGGGTCTGACGCTCAAAGAGCTGAAGGCCGGCGTGGCCATTGGTGTCGCGATAGCGATGGGCTACAGCCTGCAGACGTGGGGATTGCAGACCATCTCCAGCAGCAAATCCGCGTTTATCACCGCGATGTATGTGCCGCTGGTGCCGCTATTGCAGTGGCTGTGCCTGGGGCGGCTGCCCGGTCTGATGTCCTGTATTGGCATCGTGCTGGCGTTTATCGGTCTGATCTTACTGGCCGGGCCGGAAAACAACCTCCTGGCGCTGGGGCCGGGCGAGATCATCACCCTCGTCGGGGCGGTTGCGATTGCGGCGGAAATTATTCTGATTAGCGCCTGGGCGGGCAAGGTGGACGTCAAGCGGGTTACGGTAGTACAGCTCGCTACCGCGTCGCTGGTGGCCTTTGCGACGATGGTTCCGGCAGGCGAGTCCATACCGCCGATGTCCACCGGTCTGGTGGTGGTCGCACTGGGGCTGGGTATCTTCAGCGCCATTATCCAGGTCACCATGAACTGGGCGCAGCGCAGCGTATCACCAACCCGCGCGACGGTGATTTATACCGGTGAACCGGTCTGGGCGGGCATTTTCGGGCGACTGGCCGGGGAACGTCTGCCGCTGCTGGCCCTGGTGGGCGCGGCATTTATTGTCGCCGGGGTGCTGGTGAGCGAGTTGAAGCTCAGAAAACGTCGGAGCCAGGTGAGCGATATGACAGCTGAAGAAGGTTTAGATTGAAAAAATAGACGGGTTTATCTACGATATGTACGGATAATTACCGTACACGATGAAGTAAATCATGCCAGCACTTAAAAAACAGCGTATCGATCTTCGCTTAACGGACGAAGACAAAACAATGATTGAAGAAGCGGCGGCGATGACGAACCAAACGATCACCCAGTTTATGGTGAACAGTGCGTCAGAGCGCGCTGCGGAGGTCATCGAACAGCATCGGCGTCTCGTCTTAAACGAAGCATCATGGAATGCGGTGATGGATGCCATCGACAATCCGCCAGAGCCAAATGAACGCCTGAAGCGAGCGGCAAAACGTCTTCGAAACATGGAGTGAAGCGTCGTGGATAATCTCACGGTCGAAATGTTTTCAGAGGGAAAAGATTATGATTTCAGGGACTTCGATTGTGGTGAACCCTCGCTAAATGTCTTCCTTACAGAACATCTGGTGCGTCAGCACAATGGGCGTATTTTACGAGGGTATCTGCTTAAAGAGCGCGATCGTCCGCGAGTCCTGGGCTATTACACGTTGTCTGGAAGCTGTTTTGAAAAAGCGACGCTGCCTTCCAGGACTCAGCAGCGTCGGATCCCTTATAGCAACGAACCGAGCGTAACGCTGGGACGTCTGGCGATACATAAAGACCTGCAGGGACAGGAGTGGGGAACGACGCTCGTCACGCATGCCATGCGGGTTGTCTATCTGGCATCGCAGGCGGTGGGCGTACACGGAATATTTGTTGATGCACTCAATGACCGGGCAAGACGATTTTATCTGAAGCAGGGTTTTATTCCGCTGACGGGTGAAAACAGCCATTCTCTTTTCTTTCCTACAAAATCTATCGAACGACTGTTTGAGCAGGCCTGATTGCCTGACATTAGGGTGTTCTTACGGAACGTAAAGGTCGGGTAAGGCATAGCCGTCACCCGACATTGAGATTTCACGACTCCTGACGCACCACCTCGCCCTGTGGGACAGCGGCCATCCGGCGGCTGAGCAGGGCGTTAAGCAGGATCGCGCCGAAGGTCGCTGTGCCAATCCCGCCGATCGTAAAGCCGCCCAGCGTCAGGGCAAAATCGCCCGCACCCAGCACCAGCGTGACGGCCACCATAATCAGGTTACCGTTCTGGCTGAGATCGACCCGATGCTGCACCCAGATGCGCGCGCCGGCCACGGCGATCAGCCCAAACACCACAATCGATGCCCCGCCGATAACCGGTGACGGAATGGTGTGGATCAGCGCGCCGAATTTCGGTGAGAAGCCGAGCAGCATCGCCATCACCGCCGCCGCCACGAAGACCAGCGTCGAGTAGACTTTGGTCACCGCCATTACGCCGATGTTTTCGGCATAGGTGGTGACGCCGCTGCCGCCCACGGAACCGGAGAGCATGGTTGCCAGCCCGTCACCGACGAACGCGCGGCCCATGTACGGATCCATGCTGCGCCCGGTCATTCCCGCGACCGCCTTCAGGTGACCTAAGTTCTCTGCCACCAGGATCACCGCCACCGGTGCGATAAGCATCATCGCCTGGGTGTTAAAGGTGGGCGAGGTCACTTTCGGCAGGCCGAACCAGGCGGCCTGATGCAGCAGGGTAAAATCCACCGGCTTGCCGAGACCAAAAATGTTCGCCAGCAGGGCATACACCAGACAGGCAACAATCAGCCCGACCAGAATCAGCAGCCGCTGGATCATGCCTCGAGTGAACACCGCCACCAGGCCGATGCACAGCACGGTGATCACCGCCATCCAGCTTTCAAACGGCGAGGCGGAGACGCTTCTGACCGCAATCGGGGCGAGGTTCAGGCCAATCGCCATCACCACGGCGCCCGTTACGACCGGGGGCATCATGCGCTCGATCCAGCGTGTACCGATCTTCATCACTACCAGACCAATCAGGGTATACACCAGACCGCAGGCGATGATGCCGCCGAGGGCCACGCTCAGGTTGGGGTTGATCCCCTGGCCGTTAAACCCGGTGGTGGCAATAACCACGCCGACAAAGGCGGCGCTGGATCCCAGATAGCTGGGCACGCGCCCGCCGGTGACAAAAAAGAACAGCAGGGTGCCGATACCCGACATCAGAATAGAGAGGTTGGGATCGAGCCCCATCAGCATCGGCATCAGCACCGTGGCGCCAAACATCGCAACCGCGTGCTGGACGCCCATCACCATCGTCTGCCCGAGCGGGAGGCGTTCATCCGGCGCGACCACGCCTGCTTCTGTGGAGGTCGATTTCAACTGCCAGTGGGGAAATCCGAACATGGTCTGTCTCCTTAAAGCGGGTTAACAGGCGGGGCGCATAAGCGCGTGGTAACCGCGGTCAAACCACACCAGCCCTTGCGGCGCGGGGTGGCGAATAATCGAAACAATGTCGCAAAACAAAATGTCATGGGTACCGACGCTCACCACCTGGCTGATGCGGCAGTCAAACGAGGCCAGCGCATCCTCCAGACGCGGGCAGCCGGTGTCGCCCGTCTGCCAGCGGGCGGCGGCGAAGCGTTCTTCCATCGGCGTTTTGCCGCCAAACAGGTTTGAGAGCGGCTCCTGCCCGGCGCTCAGGGTATTCACGCACAGCGTGCGGTTTTCGCTGAACGTCGGCCAGACGGACGCGCCGCGGTTCAGGCACACCAGCAGGGTGGGCGGGGAATCCGTGACGCTGCACACCGCGCTGGCGGTGAAGCCTGCCATCCCCGCGGGACCGTCGGTGGTGATGATATTCACCGCCGCGCCGACGCAGGCCATGGCGTCGCGAAAGGTTTGTTTATCCGGTGTCGTCATCATCGCTCCTTACGCCAGCCCGCAGGCATCGTCGAAGGTCAGGCGCGGCAGGCGGCCGTAAAGTTTGCCCGGGTCGCCGTAGCCAATGTTGATCAGCAGATTGCTTTTAAGCGTCGTGCCGGTGAAAAAGACCTCGTCGACCTTTTGTCGGTCAAAGCCCGACATCGGGCCGGTATCCAGCCCCAGCGCGCGACAGGCGAAAATCAGGTAGGCGGCCTGCAGTGAGCTGTTGCGAAAGGCGGTCTCTTCCGCCAGTGCGGGGCTTGCGGTAAACCAGCTTCTGGCATCGCCGTGCGGGAACAGTTCAGGCAGGCGCTCGTAGAATTCACTGTCCCAGGCGACAATCGCCGTGACCGGAGCGGTGAGCGTTTTCTCCAGGTTGCCGCTGGAGAGCGCCGGGCGCAGCTTCTCTTTTCCCTCTGCGCTTCGCACAAACACAATGCGCGCCGGGGAGCAGTTGGCGGAGGTTGGCCCCCATTTCATCAGGTCGTAAATTTCGCGCAGCGTCTCGTCGCTGACGGCAATATCCTGCCAGCCGTTATGGGTGCGGGCGCCGGTGAACAGCGTTTCCAGCGCGGTGGAATTAATGGCTTCGCTCATTACAGCTCCTTATAAAGCGTGTTCATGACTGTGCAGCAGGCTGGCCAGCCCGTTCAGCAGCAGGGTGTTAAAGGTGTCCGGCTCGGTGACGTTGCAGGCATGACCGCCCTGGCGCATCACCGCGCTGTGGCTGTGCGGGATCGCAGCCTGCAGCTCAGACGAGCAGACAGAGGGCACCAGCATGTCGTCGGCGGAACAGATGATCTGTACCGGGCAGCGGATGCGTGCGGCGTGGCGGCTAAAGTCGGCCTTTTTCAGGGCGCTAAGCCGGTGCAGCAGGTTGGTTTTTCCCTGAAAGTGGGCCAGCGCCAGGGCCTCTTCGGCCTCGAGACGGGGGGCGCGAGCGGCCATCCAGTCTGCCGGGTAGAGAAACAGCGGCTGCGCCTCAACCCACGCCTGCGGGCCACCGTAATGCAGCAGGCGCTCGCGGAACTGAAAGCAGCGACGGGTGTGGGCGTTGAGGGTCAGCCAGCCGTTGACGCACACCAGCGCGGTGAGGGCGTCGGGCCTGTCGAGGGCCAGCTGCAGGCCGACCAGCGCCCCCAGCGCGTGGCCGACGATGCTGTAGCGCGCGATCCCGGCCTCTGCCAGCGCCTGGGCCAGTTCGTCCGCCATCTGTGCCAGGCTGTAGCCTTCCGGCAGGGCGTCGGGGTTATTGCCCGTTCCGCGCTGGTCATAGCACACCACCTGATACTCCGGTTCCAGCGCGGCCAGCTGGGGCAGCCAGTAGCTGCCGCTGCCGCCGAGACCGGAAATAAGGACCACCACGGGCGCACCCTCATACGGGGGCGGTGAGACGGAGAGTTTCATGGCCGCCTCACTTCGCGATGTGCGCAACGGTGGCGATTTCAACCAGCGCGTCCGGCTTCACCAGCCCGCACTGAATGCAGAAACGGGCCGGTTTATCGCCGGGGAAGAACTCCGCGTAGATTTCATTAATCGCGGCGTAGTTTTTCCAGTCGGTGATAAAGATGCTGTTGAAGGTCACATCCTCCATCGTGCCACCCGCCGTTTCGATCACGGTTTTGATCGTCTCCAGCACGTGGCGGGTTTGCGCCTTTGGGTCGTTGATAAACACCACGTTGTTGTCTTTATCAAACGGCAGCGTGCCGGAGACATACACCACGCCGTCGGCAAGGGTGCCGGGGACAAACGGGGCGATGGGCGTGCTGGTGCCCGGCGGGATAATTACGGATTTCGGCATCGTGTGTCTCCTCAGGCGATACGGGCGAGCGGGGGATTCAGGGCGTCGCAGAAATCCGCAACGTTACTGACCCAGCCAAAAAAGGTTTCGATGTTGAACAGGGCCGCCTTCTGGGCGAAATCCGGCCCGGCCTGATGAGTCGCGTCTTCAAGCACCACGCCGAAATACTCGAGGAAAAAGCCGTCGCGCAGGGTCGACTCCACGCAAACGTTGGTGGCAATGCCGGTGAAGACCAGGTGGCGAATGCCCCGGCTGCGCAGCAGGCTGTCGAGCGGCGTGTTGAAAAAGCCGCTGTAGCGCGGTTTCGGCAGGACGATATCACCCGCCTGCGGGACCAGTTCATCCACCAGCTGATAATCCCAGCCGCCCTTCGCCAGCAGTTTGCCCTGCAGCTCGGGCCGTTTACGCATGGTTTTCAGGGCGTTCGACTTGTGGAAGTTGGGCGAGCCGGGGCCTCCGGCCTCGACGTACTGATCGTCCCAGCCGTTCTGGAACCAGATGATGAGCATGCCCGCGGCGCGCGCGGCGGCGACGGCGGTTTTAATGTTCTCAATCACCGGTCGGGTGGCGGAGACGTCGAACCCCGCCAGATCCAGATAGCCGCCCTGGCTGGCGTAGGCGTTTTGCATGTCCACCACGATCAGCGCGCTCTGCTCCGGCGCAAAGGTGATGGCTTCCGGACGTGCGTTAAGGGTTGTCATTACGCCACCTCCTTCGTGACGGCAGGGATGTGGGCTCGGCACTGCATCAGCGGCTGGATGCGCTCGCCGAAGGTTTCCACGCCGGTGAGGAAGTCATCGAAGGTCAGCAGGACGCCTTCCGCCCCAGGGACGGCCGCCACTTCGTCAAGCATTCTGGCAACGCTGGCGTACGAGCCGACCAGGGTGCCCATGTTGATATTGACGGCGGAGGTCGGGTCGGCCATCTGACGAACGTTGGTGTCCGCGCCGGAGCGGGTATCCTTCTGGCTCTGCTCGGTGAGCCAGCTCAGGGCTTCCTCGTCGGCGCCGTCCTTATAGCGCTCCCATTTTGCGCGCGCCGCGTCGTCGGTTTCGTCGGCAATCACCATAAACAGCACGTAGGATCCCACGTCGCGCCCGGTTTTGTCGGCGGCTTCTTTCATGCGCGCGGCGGTCGGGGCGAAGGCGGCAGGCGTGTTCACACCTTTACCGAAGCAGAAGTTAAAGTCGGCGTATTTCGCCGAGAATTCCATTCCCGCGTCGCTCTGCCCGGCGCAAATCACCTTCATCGGCACCGACGGCTGCGGGCTGACGCGGCAGTCGTTCATGGTGAAGAAGTCACCCTTGAAATCGCTTTTGCCGGTACCCCACAGATCGCGCAGCACCTGCACGTATTCGGTCAGGTAGTCGTAGCGACGCGAGAAGTAATCGTCCCCCGGCCAGAGCCCCATCTGCTCGTACTCCGGTTTTTGCCAGCCGGTGACCAGGTTGACGCCAAAGCGCCCGCCGGAGATGGAGTCGATGGTGGAGGCCATGCGCGCCACGATCGCCGGGGGCAGGGTGAGCGTGGCGGCGGTGGCGTAGATCTGGATCCGCGAGGTGACTGCGGCCAGCCCGGCCATCAGGGTGAAAGACTCCAGGTTGTGGTCCCAGAATTCGGTTTTGCCGCCAAAGCCGCGCAGCTTGATCATCGAAAGCGCAAAGTCGAACTGGTAGTGCTCCGCTTTCTGCACGATGGCTTTATTTAGCTCAAAGGTCGGCATGTATTGCGGTGCAGTGGTCGAGATAAGCCAGCCGTTGTTGCCGATGGGTACAAATACGCCAATTTTCATCACGAACCTCTCTTCATTACGTCGCAGGTGTAACGGTGTTTTTGCAAAGGCAGTGCCAGTTTTGAAAATGGCTGTGTTATTAATGTGTTAATCAGAAGTTGGTGGATTGATGCAGCTAAATGTGGACTAACTGGTCAAAAACATTGCACAGAAAACAGGCATTCATGCGCGATCGGAGTGCAGGATGTCGTGGCGAGACGGGGGTTTTGCTATGCTGAGGGCAACGCAGAATAAGGAGAGCGGGAATGACACAAGGCGCAGTGAAAACACCAGGTAAACGTTCGCAGGCGGTGAGCGCTAAGAAACAGGCGATCCTCAGCGCGGCACTGGAGACCTTTTCGCAGTTTGGTATTCACGGCACGCGCCTGGAGCAGGTGGCGGAGCAGTCCGGGGTCTCCAAAACCAATCTGCTCTACTACTACCCGTCGAAAGAGGCGCTGTATGTCGCGGTGATGCAGCAGATCCTCGATATCTGGCTGGCGCCGCTGAAAGCCTTCCGCGAAGAGCTGGCCCCGCTGGTGGCGATCAAAGAGTACATTCGCCTAAAGCTGGAGGTGTCGCGCGATTACCCGCAGGCTTCACGACTGTTTTGTCTTGAGATGCTGCAGGGGGCGCCGCTGTTGCAGGCGGAATTAACCGGAGATTTAAAACAGCTGGTGGACGATAAGTCGGCCATTATCGCCGGATGGGTGGCCAGCGGAAAACTGGCTCCGGTCGATCCGCATCATCTGATCTTTATGATTTGGGCCTCCACCCAGCATTACGCTGACTTTGCGGCCCAGGTCGAGGCGGTGACCGGTAAAACGCTCCAGGACGAAGCGTTTTTCCACAGCACCCTGGAAAACGTACAGCGGATGATTATCGAAGGGATCCGCCTGCGTTAGTTCCCCTCACCCTAACCCTCTCCCCAGAGGGGAGAGGGAACTGTTCTGTGCTGTCTTTTCTCCCTCGGCCCTATGGGGAGAGGGGACAGCTTAGGTTGCCCTCTTCGCACTGCATCAGCGAGGCCAGAAACGCTTCGCGCTCCACGGTTTTTTCCGCCAGGCACTGGTTAACAATCATTGGCTGGACGCTCCCGCCTTCCGTCCCCGAACCGATAAACGCACAGTCCGCGTCGCGCAGGGCAATCCACGCCTGCTGCGCTTTTTTCAGCAGATCGCGCTGGGGAGCAGCCGCACGCTTGATGGCGGCCTGATAGGTCTGGTTGAGCTTTTTATCGGCAGTCTGGTACTGCTGCGCGCTACAGGTATTCAGTTCAAGCTGAGTGGTCGCTTTGTCGCACTCGTCGGCCAGCGCGCTGGCGCTCAGCAGCAGCGCTGCGCCTGCGAGAAATACTCTTTTCATCATCCCCTCCGTGTAAAAAAGCCGGATGCGCTGCGCTTATCCGGCCTACGGTTGTTTTGTAGCCCCGGTAAGCGTAGCGCCACCGGGGAAAGTTTACACGATTAACCGATGGTCATCAGGCTGGCGTTACCGCCTGCCGCCGCGGTATTGACGCTGAGAGAGCGTTCTACATACAGGCGTTCCAGCAGCAGGTTGGTTTCCCCGCGCGCGAAGCCCTGCACCGAAACAATTGCCCCGCTGCGGGCCGCAACCTGCTCGCAGAGTTCGCGCAGCTGGTCGGAATCACCGTGATAAATCACGGCATCAAACGGCTGCGACAGCAGCGCATCGGCTTTCGCGAAGTGAATGCGGGCCGAGACCGCTTTCGGCAGCTGTTTGGTGAGATCGCGATGCAGCGCATCGTCCGGCCACAGCACTTCACACCCGGTTGCCATCGCGGCAGCCAGCTGCACCAGCGCGTCCTGCTCGTTATCGGCCACGCACAGTACGCGCTCGCGCGGCATCAGCGTCCAGGTGTTGCGCTCGCCGGTCGGCCCCGGCAGCAGACGCTGCGTACCGGCCTGTGCCAGCTCGCCGTACTGCTGCGCAACGGCACGCAGTTCAGGACGTTTCTCCGCCCAGGCGATCAGGGCCTCCAGCGGCTGCGTCAGCACGGTTTTCAGCTGTGCATCCACCGGATATTCCGCATCCTGACGTGCCAGGGTGACGCCCAGCGCGTTCTCCGGACGGTTCGCCAGCAGACGGTACAGGTAGAGCGGACCGCCCGCTTTCGGGCCGGTGCCGGAGAGGCCTTCACCGCCGAACGGCTGCACGCCCACGACCGCGCCAACCATGTTGCGGTTAACGTACAGGTTGCCCACTTTGGCGCTGCCGGTTACCTGCGCGATGGTCTCGTCGATACGGGTATGTACGCCAAGCGTCAGGCCATAGCCGGAGGCGTTGATCTGCTCAACCAGCTCGTTGAGGTTGTTACGGTTGTAGCGCACCACGTGCAGTACCGGACCGAAGACCTCTTTTTTCAGCTCGTCGAAGCTCGCCAGCTCGATAAGCGTAGGCGGCACAAAGGTGCCGGTCCGCCACTCGCGGGTATCTTCGCTGTTTTCACGCACCGCCTGGAACACCGGACGGCCTTTCGCGCGCATGGTCTGAATGTGGTTTTCGATGTTGGCTTTGGCTTCCGCGTCGATCACCGGCCCGATGTCGGTGGTGAGACGGCCCGGGTTGCCCATACGGCATTCGGCCATCGCGCCGCGCAGCATCTTCAGCGTGTGGTCCGCCACGTCGTCCTGCAGGCACAGCACGCGCAGGGCGGAGCAGCGCTGACCTGCGCTGTCGAAGGCGGAGGCCAGCACGTCGACCACTACCTGCTCGGTGAGGGCGGAGGAGTCAACGATCATGGCGTTCATGCCGCCGGTTTCCGCGATGAGCGGAGTAGGACGCCCCTGCGCATCCAGACGGGTGGCAATGTTGCGCTGCAGCAGCGAGGCCACTTCGGTCGAACCGGTAAACATCACGCCGCGCACGCGGTTATCAGAGGTCAGTTTGGCGCCCACAGTTTCACCGCGGCCCGGCAGCAGCTGGACCACGCCCGCCGGTACGCCAGCTTCCAGAAGAATGTTGATGCCCTGTGCGGCAATCAGCGGGGTCTGCTCTGCCGGTTTTGCCAGCACGCTGTTGCCTGCGGCAAGCGCGGCGGCAATCTGGCCGGTGAAGATCGCCAGCGGGAAGTTCCACGGGCTGATACAGACGACCGGGCCGAGCGGACGGTGGGTTTCGTTGTCGAAATCATCGCGCACCTGACCGGCGTAGTAGTGCAGGAAGTCGACCGCCTCGCGCACTTCGGCGATGGCGTTGCTGAAGGTTTTACCCGCTTCGCGCACCAGAATACCGATGAGCGACTGCATCTGATCTTCCATCAGCACCGCCGCGCGCTCCAGAATGGCGGCACGCTCCTGTGGCGGCGTGGCGAACCAGATAGGGGCGTTGTTCACCGCGCTGTCAAGCGCCTGATCCACTTCCGCTTCGGTGGCTTCACGCACGTAGCCGACGATATCTTTTGGCTCTGCCGGGTTGATAACAGGCTGCATGTCGCCGTCAGCAGCGGGCTGCTCCAGCATCGGTTTGGCCTGCCACTTCTGCAATGCACTGTTGAGCAGGGCAGAGGAGAGGGATGCCAGACGGTGTTCGTTGGCGAGATCCAGGCCCGCCGAGTTAACGCGGCCTTTGCCGTACAGCTCGCGCGGCAGGGCAATCTTCGGATGCGGCAGACCAATCTGGCCTTCCTGGGCCGCCATCTTCTCTACGGCCTGCACCGGGTCGGCCACCAGCTCGTCCAGCGGCAGGGTGGTGTCAGCGATGCGGTTAACGAAGGAGGTGTTCGCGCCGTTTTCCAGCAGGCGACGCACCAGGTATGCCAGCAGGGTTTCGTGGGTACCCACCGGAGCATAGATACGGCACGGGCGGTTCAGCTTGCCGTCCGCCACTTTACCGGTCACCTGCTCATACAGCGGTTCACCCATGCCGTGCAGGCACTGGAATTCGTACTGGCCCGGGTAGTAGTTCTGCCCTGCCAGGCTGTAGATTGCCGCCAGGGTGTGGGCGTTGTGGGTAGCGAACTGCGGATAGATCAGGTTCGGCACGCCGAGCAGCTTTTTCGCGCAGGCGAGGTAAGAGACGTCGGTGTAGACCTTGCGGGTATAGACCGGATAGCCTTCCAGCCCTTCCATCTGGGCGCGTTTGATTTCGCTGTCCCAGTAGGCCCCTTTCACCAGACGGATCATCAGGCGACGGCGGCTGCGGCTGGCCAGGTCAATCAGGTAATCAATGACGAACGGGCAGCGCTTCTGGTAGGCCTGGATAACGAAGCCGATGCCGTTCCAGCCCGCCAGCTCCGGCTCGAAGCACAGTTTTTCCAGCAGGTCGAGGGAGATCTCCAGACGGTCGGCCTCTTCGGCGTCGATGTTGATGCCGATGTCATACTGGCGCGCCAGCAGAGTCAAGGACTTCAGGCGCGGGTAGAGCTCTTCCATCACCCGGTCGTACTGCGCGCGGCTGTAGCGCGGGTGCAGGGCGGAAAGCTTAATCGAGATGCCCGGGCCTTCATAAATACCGCGACCGTTGGACGCTTTACCGATGGCGTGGATCGCCTGCTGGTAAGAGACCATATAGGCCTGCGCGTCGGCGGCGGTCAGGGCCGCTTCGCCGAGCATGTCGTACGAGTAGCGGAAACCTTTATCTTCCAGCTTGCGGGCGTTCGCCAGCGCTTCGGCAATGGTTTCCCCGGTGACGAACTGCTCGCCCATCAGACGCATCGCCATGTCCACGCCTTTGCGGATCAGCGGCTCGCCGCTCTTACCGATAATGCGGTTCAGGGAGCGTGACAGGTTGGCTTCGTTATGGGTGGAGACCAGTTTGCCGGTAAAAAGCAGGCCCCAGGTCGCCGCGTTAACGAACAGCGACGGGCTGCGGCCAATGTGGGAATGCCAGTTACCGTTGCTGATCTTGTCGCGGATCAGCGCGTCGCGGGTGGCTTTATCCGGAATACGCAGCAGCGCTTCCGCCAGGCACATCAGCGCCACGCCTTCCTGTGAGGAGAGGGAAAATTCCTGCAGCAGACCCTGAACCATCCCGGCGCGGCCGGTGGCGGTCTTCTGGTTACGCAGCTTGTCGGCTAACTGATACGCCAGGCTGTGCGCCTGTGCGGCAACGGCTTCCGGCAGGCGAGCCTGCTCCAGCAGCATCGGTACGGCGTCGGTTTCGGCACGGCGGTAGGCGCCGGTAATGGCGGCACGGCTGACGGACTGCGGCAGGATCTGCTCGGCAAATTCAAGGAACGGCTGATGGTTCTCGTCACCAGCGGCTGGCGCTTCCTCGCTTTCGTTCGCTGCACCGGCCAGCAGGGCAGGTAGCTCCGGCAGGCCCTCATCGCTCTCGAGTCTTTCGAGATAGTTAAAAATCGCCTGCTTAATTAACCAGTGCGGCGTGCGGTCAATGCGGGTTGCCGCGGTCTTAATCCGTTCGCGGGTGGCGTCATCCAGCTTAACCCCCATGGTGGTCATACCCATGCCAAAGCTCCTGTTGTTCTGTAATAGCGTTCTGTAGATAGCGTGAAATATCCCCCATGTTGCAACTTTGTGCAACCGTGTTAAATGTGACCTGGTTTGCAACCCGGAAAATGAATGGATTGTTAACGAATGGTTAGCTGGAAAAACGTGCTGCTTTTGTCCCGGGAAGCCTGTTTTTATGCGGGAGTTAACACTTTTAAAAGGTGCAACCCGTAAAAGCGTGAGCGAGTGCAACCTATAGGAAACTCGTATCAAGCCGGGGATGAAATTGATGTAAATGCAGTGTTAAATCGTTTGTCAGCGGAGGGCGCATACGGCAGGATAGCGCGCCTCACCGAAACACAAGATACCGTCACCACGTTCCGGTGATCATATAACAAGGCAACCCGGACGGTTGTCGCTCGACACTTTTGGAGAATTTGAATGGCTATTAGCACACCGATGCTGGTGACATTTCTCGTTTATATATTTGGCATGATCCTGATAGGGTTTTTGGCGTGGCGTTCAACGAAAAACTTTGACGACTACATTCTGGGCGGACGCAGTTTAGGCCCAATGGTGACCGCACTCTCTGCGGGCGCTTCCGACATGAGCGGCTGGCTGCTGATGGGGCTGCCGGGCGCGATTTTCATCTCCGGTATCTCTGAAAGCTGGATCGCCATCGGTCTGACCGTCGGTGCATGGATCAACTGGAAGCTGGTGGCAGGCCGCCTGCGCGTGCACACCGAGGCCAACAACAACGCCCTGACGCTGCCGGACTACTTCACCGGACGCTTTGAAGATAACAGCCGCGTGCTGCGTATTATCTCGGCGGTGGTGATCCTGGTGTTCTTCACGATCTACTGTGCCTCCGGCATCGTGGCCGGTGCGCGCCTGTTCGAAAGCACCTTCGGCATGAGCTACGAAACCGCCCTGTGGGCCGGTGCGGCGGCAACCATTCTCTATACCTTCGTGGGCGGTTTCCTGGCGGTAAGCTGGACCGACACCGTGCAGGCGAGCCTGATGATCTTCGCGCTGATCCTGACCCCGGTGATTGTGATTTTCACCGTTGGCGGCTTTGGCGATTCGCTGGAGGTGATCAAGCAGAAGAGTATCGAAAACGTCGATATGCTGAAAGGGCTGAACTTCGTCGCTATCGTCTCCCTGATGGGCTGGGGTCTGGGCTACTTCGGTCAGCCGCACATCCTGGCGCGCTTTATGGCGGCGGATTCTCACCACACCATCGTCCATGCGCGTCGCATCAGTATGACGTGGATGATTCTGTGTCTGGCGGGGGCGTGTGCGGTCGGCTTCTTCGGTATTGCCTACTTCAGCAATAACCCGGCGCAGGCGGGCGCGGTGAACCAGAACGCCGAGCGCGTGTTTATCGAGCTGGCGCAGATTCTGTTTAACCCTTGGATTGCCGGTATTCTGCTCTCCGCGATCCTGGCGGCGGTAATGTCCACCCTGAGCTGCCAGCTGCTGGTCTGCTCCAGTGCGATCACCGAAGACCTCTACAAAGCCTTCCTGCGTAAAAACGCGAGCCAGAAAGAGCTGGTGTGGGTAGGGCGCTTTATGGTGCTGGTGGTGGCGCTGATTGCCATCGCGCTGGCGGCCAACCCGGAAAACCGCGTGCTGGGTCTCGTGAGCTACGCGTGGGCGGGCTTTGGTGCGGCGTTTGGTCCGGTCGTGCTGTTCTCCGTCATGTGGTCACGTATGACCCGTAACGGCGCGCTGGCAGGAATGATTATCGGTGCGCTGACCGTTATCGTCTGGAAACAGTTCGCGTGGCTGGGCCTGTACGAAATCATCCCAGGCTTCATCTTCGGCAGCATCGGTATCGTGGTCTTCAGTCTGCTGGGTAAAGCACCGTCTGCCTCCATGCAGAAACGCTTTGCGGAAGCAGACGCGCACTACCACTCCGCACCGCCGTCTAAGCTGCAGCCGGAATAATTTTCCCACGTAACACCGTAGGCCGGGTAAGCGTTAGCGCCACCCGGCTTTTTCTTGCAAATTTTCCAGAATTACGTTGATATCGCTGCACTTATAACAATGAGGATAGCGAAGCATGACAATCAAAACAGGGTTAATGGCGGCAGCATTATTGATGCTGGCGGGCTGCAACGCGCCATCGCAACATGCGGCGGTAGAAACCTGCAAAGCGGATAACCAGATGCAGCAAACCACGCTCTATTTCGGCTTAAACCGTCCTGCCGGGGCGCAGATCACCAGCAACGAATGGCAGCAGTTTGTTGACCAGGACGTGACGCCGCGTTTCCGCGATGGCTTAACGGTGTTTGATGCCCGCGGGCAGTGGCTGGGGAACGACGGGAAAGTGGCGCGTGAACCGAGCAAGGCGTTGATGCTGATCCACGGTAAAGATGCGCAGAGCGAGAAGAACATCGAAGCGTTGCGCGGGATTTATAAATCACGCTTCGCGCAGGAGTCGGTGATGCGCGTCGACCAGCCGGTGTGCGTGCAGTTTTAATGAAAACGGCGGGATAACCCGCCGTTGTTGTATCGTAGGCCCGCGCAAGCCAAGCGCCGCCGGGCACAAACGGCACAAAACTTACAGCACCAACCCCGCAAAGCTCGCCGACAGCAGGCTCACCAGGGTCGCACCGTACACCAGACGCAGACCAAACCGCGATACCACGTTACCCTGCTGCTCGTTCAGGCCCTTAATCGCCCCGGCCACGATGCCGATGGAGGCGAAGTTCGCGAACGACACCAGGAAGACGGATAAAATGCCCAGCCCGCGCGGGGACATCTGGTGCGCTATTTTTTGCAGCTCAATCATCGCCACAAATTCATTCGCTACCAGCTTGGTTGCCATAATGCTGCCCGCGTTTAAGGCATCGCTCAGAGGAATCCCTACCAGCCATGCCAGGGGATAAAATACATAGCCGAGGATCTGTTGGAAGCTCATGCCAAATACGCTGGAGAAGAGGGCGTTAACGGCACTAATAAGCGCGATAAAACCAATCAGCATCGCCAGAATAATCATCGCCACCTTAAAACCGGCCAGAATATACTCGCCAAGCATCTCGAAGAAGCTCTGCGATTCATGCAGTTTTTCCAGTTTGATATCCGGCTCCGCTTCCGGGCGCGTCGGGTTGATGACCGTGAGAATAATAAAGGTGCTGAACATGTTCAGAATCAGCGCCGCGACGACAAATTTAGCGTCGAGCATGGTCATATACGCCCCGACAATCGACAGGGAGACCGTCGACATCGCCGTGGCTGCCAT
The DNA here is from genome assembly GCF_000568095.1 of Enterobacter sp. DC4. Taxonomy (NCBI): domain Bacteria; kingdom Pseudomonadati; phylum Pseudomonadota; class Gammaproteobacteria; order Enterobacterales; family Enterobacteriaceae; genus Enterobacter; species Enterobacter sp. DC4. Next base: position 553,092 of record NZ_AZUB01000001.1, read on the forward strand.
GGTGAAGAGTCGACGAGAGGAGAGATCGCCCAGCACGCCTTTGTAGGCAATGAAGTTTTCCGACTGACCGAGGATCAGCGAACTCACCGCGTTAAAGGATTCCAGCTTGCCCATACCGTTCAGTTTTGACAGCAGCGTACCGATTACCCGAATAAAAATCGGCAGGATCCGCCAGTGCTGAAGAATACCAATCAGCGCGGAAATAAAAATAATCGGGCAAAGTACGCCGAGGAAAATGAACGCCAGACCTTTTTCTCCCATGCCGCCAAAGACGAAATTAGTGCCTTCACCAGCAAATTTGAGCAGCGACTCAAAAAATCCTGAGACGTATTTAATCAGGAATAACCCGCTTTCGGCGTGCAGGAAAAAGAACGCCAGGGCAATTTCTATGACAATCAGCTGTAAAACAAAACGAATGCGAATTTTTCGGCGGTCGAAACTCACCAGCCAGGCAAGCGCGAGAATAATGACCAGCGCCAGCAGGAAATGGACAATTTTAAACATAATTTAATTTCACCAGGTGTTTGAGGCGGTTATTTAGCCACAGCCCTGAATCAGCGTAAATGGGCATTTTCGTTATAACTTATAAACTTAACGATAACACCTGAAACTATTATCAGGCTGGGCGTTTACAACTCGTTATCAAAACACCGCACATTTCGCTTGTGTTTCTTTCTGCCGTAATGATAATCACTATCACAAGAATTTACCTTTCTTTGCATCAGTTGACCGCGATAAACATTTAAGGTGTCGGCATGTTTGTTCCATTTCTCATTATGTTACGTGAAGGGCTCGAAGCCGCCCTTATCGTGAGCCTCATCGCCAGTTATCTGAAGCGAACCCAGCGCGGGCGCTGGATTGGCGTCATGTGGATCGGGGTATTCCTTGCCGCGGCGCTCTGCCTGGGCCTCGGTATCCTCATCAACGAAACCACCGGCGAGTTTCCGCAGAAAGAGCAGGAGCTGTTTGAGGGTATCGTCGCCGTGATTGCGGTGGTGATCCTCACCTGGATGGTGTTCTGGATGCGTAAGGTCTCCCGTAACGTGAAGGTGCAGCTGGAGCAGGCGGTGGATAACGCGCTGCAAAAGGGCAATAACCACGGCTGGGCGCTCATTATGATGGTCTTTTTCGCCGTCGCGCGCGAAGGGCTGGAGTCTGTTTTCTTCCTGCTGGCGGCGTTTCAGCAGGATGTGGGGATCTGGCCGCCGCTGGGGGCCATGCTGGGCCTCGCCACGGCCGTGGTGCTCGGTTTCCTGCTCTACTGGGGCGGTATCCGCCTGAACCTGGGCGCCTTCTTCAAGTGGACCAGCCTGTTTATTCTGCTGGTGGCCGCGGGTCTGGCGGCAGGGGCGATTCGCGCCTTCCATGAAGCGGGCCTGTGGAACCACTTCCAGGACGTGGCGTTCGACCTCAGCAACGTCCTCTCCACGCACTCTCTGACCGGCACCCTGCTCGAAGGTATCTTCGGCTATCAGGAAACGCCAAGCGTCAGCGAAGTGGCGATGTACTTTATTTATCTGGTTCCGGCGCTGGTGCTGTTCGCTATGCCGCCGCGTACCGGCACGCAGGCGTCGCGCGTTGCGCCGTAATAGTTGATTTAGTTACAACATACTTTTAAAGGGAAGAGTCATGGCAATTCAGTTCCGTCGTAGTGCGTTATGCGCAGGCATTGCCGCGCTGTTCGCTTCTGCATTCTCCGCCTGGAGCGCGGATGTTCCTCAGGTTAAAGTCACCGTCAACGATAAGCAGTGCGAGCCGATGACCCTCACGGTGAACAGCGGCAAAACCCAGTTCATTATTCAGAACCACAGCCAGAAGGCGCTGGAGTGGGAGATCCTGAAAGGGGTTCTGGTGGTGGAGGAGCGTGAAAATATCGCCCCTGGCTTCAGCCAGAAAATGACCGCCAACCTGCAGCCGGGCGAGTATGAGATGACCTGCGGTCTGCTGACCAACCCTAAAGGGAAGCTGATCGTCAAAGGTGAAGCGACGGCCGATGCGGCGAAAGGCGCTGCGGTGCTGAGCCTGGGCGATGCGATTACCGCGTATAAAGCCTATGTCACGAAAGAGACGGCGGACCTGGCGACGGCAACCAAAGCCTTTACCGATGCGGTGAAAGCCGGTGATATCGAAAAAGCGAAATCCCTCTATGCGCCAACCCGTCAGCACTACGAGCGCATCGAGCCGATCGCCGAGCTGTTCTCTGACCTTGATGGCAGCATTGACGCCCGCGAAGATGATTTCGAGCAGAAAGCGGCCGATCCGAAATTCACCGGTTTCCACCGTCTGGAGAAAGCCCTGTTTGGCGATAATTCTGCCAAAGGGATGGAGAAGTATGCCGACCAGCTGAACAGCGACGTGCTGGAGCTGCAAAAGCGCATCAGCGAGCTGGCCTTCCCGCCGTCAAAAGTGGTGGGCGGCGCGGCCGGGCTGATTGAAGAAGTGGCCGCCAGCAAAATCAGCGGCGAAGAGGATCGCTACAGCCATACCGACCTGTGGGACTTCCAGGCTAACGTCGACGGCGCGCAGAAAATTGTTAACCTGCTGCGTCCTCAGCTGCAGAAAGAGAACGGCGAACTGCTGGCCAAAGTGGATGCCAACTTCAAAAAGGTCGACACCATCCTGGCGAAGTACCGCACCAAAGACGGGTTTGAGACCTACGACAAGCTGACCGATGCCGACCGCAACGCGCTGAAAGGTCCGATCACCGCCCTGGCGGAAGATCTCTCTCTGCTGCGTGGCGTACTGGGTCTGGACTAAGCACGATGAATAAGCATAGCGAGAACGACGTGGTTGAGCCTTCACGTCGTCGATTGTTAAAAGGAGTAGGGGCGCTGGGGGGCGCGCTTGCTCTGGCCGGTGGCTGTCCGGTGGCGCATGCGGAGAAACCGCAAAGCGCACCCGGCACGCTGTCACCCAATGCCCGCATGGAGACGCAGCCGTTTTATGGCGAGCATCAGTCGGGTATCCTGACGCCGCAGCAGGCGTCTATGATGCTGGTGGCCTTTGATTCGCTGGCCAGCGATAAAGCCGATCTGGAACGCCTGTTCCGCCTGCTGACGACGCGCATCGCGTTTCTTACCGCCGGTGGGCCGGCGCCCGATACGCCGAACCCGCGTCTGCCGCCAATGGACTCCGGCATTCTGGGGCCGTTTATCGCCCCGGATAACCTGACCATTACCGTTTCGCTCGGTGAATCGCTGTTTGACGCGCGCTATGGGCTGGCAAAACAGAAGCCGAAGGCGCTGCAAAAAATGACGCGCTTCCCGAATGACTCCCTGGATGCGGCGCTGTGTCACGGCGACCTGCTCCTGCAGATCTGCGCCAATACCCAGGACACGGTGATCCACGCCCTGCGCGACATCATTAAGCACACGCCGGATCTGCTGAGCGTGCGCTGGAAGCGGGAAGGGTTTATCTCGGACCACGCCGCACGCAGCAAAGGGAAAGAGACTCCGGTGAACCTGCTGGGCTTTAAGGACGGTACGGCCAACCCGGACAGCCACGATGGCGCGCTCATGAAGGAGGTGGTGTGGGTCACTGCCGATCAGGGCGAACCGGCATGGGCGGTTGGTGGAAGCTATCAGGCGGTGCGGATTATTCAGTTCCACGTGGAGTTCTGGGACCGCACGCCGCTCAAAGAGCAGCAGACGATCTTTGGTCGGGATAAGCAAAGCGGGGCACCGCTCGGCATGAAGAACGAGCATGATGTGCCTGACTACGCCCGCGATCCCAATGGCGATGTAATTGCGCTCGACAGCCATATTCGTCTGGCCAACCCGCGCACCAAAGAGACGCAATCGAGCCTGATGATGCGTCGGGGCTACAGCTACTCGCTCGGCGTGACTAACTCCGGTCAACTCGATATGGGGCTGCTGTTCGTCTGCTATCAGCACGATCTGGAAAAGGGCTTTCTCACCGTGCAGAAGCGGCTCAACGGTGAAGCGCTGGAAGAGTACATTAAACCCATCGGCGGCGGCTATTTCTTTGCCCTGCCAGGGGCGCGCGACAGTAACGCGTACCTCGCTCAAGGGCTGCTCGAAGCCTGATAATCGTCCCTGCGATAGTTCGCGGGGACATTATTTTTTCATATGACTATCTTGTTGTTATATTTCTGTAATATTTCTATATAAGACTGAATCCACTGCAGGTGCAGTCTTAAAAGTTGCATTCAGGTAAAATAAATGTTGCATTTGTGATAACTCCTGATGTACTTAAGATAAGACAGCGGTAGTTCCCGGCAGTGATGCTGAATCACTATGGAGATCGCGAATGGTTGCGTCCTGTACTGGACAAGGTAAACATAACAACCGCAGCACCCGGCGCGGAGGCTCAGACTCCGGCAGCGATTTCCTCACCACTAAATTCTCCCCCCTTCCTCAAGAATCTGATTCGACCGACGTGCAGAACGGTGCGCGTAGCTGTTCCGTATCGTCATCCGATAAAGCAAGCAATGGCTTACAAGGAAGCCAACCCTCTGATGTTCGTGCGCATAATCGTGCCGAAGCTGGCGCGTGTGATGAATACCAACAACTCAAGGTGCTATCCATGGGAAGACAAAAAGCAGTGATCAAAGCTCGTCGCGAAGCAAAACGTGTGCTGAGACGGGATTCACGTAGCCATAAACAGCGTGAAGAAGAATCGGTCACCTCGCTTGTGCAGATGAGTGGCGTAGAAGCAATTGGCATGGCCCGAGACAGCCGTGATAATTCTCCAATTGTGGCGCGCAATGAGGCTCAGGCGCACTACCTGAATGCTATCGAGAGTAAACAGCTCATCTTTGCAACCGGTGAAGCCGGATGCGGGAAAACCTGGATTAGTGCAGCCAAAGCGGCGGAAGCGCTGATCCATAAGGACGTGGAAAGAATCATTGTTACCCGTCCGGTACTGCAGGCTGATGAAGATCTCGGCTTCTTGCCCGGAGATATTTCGGAGAAGTTTGCCCCGTACTTCAGGCCCGTCTATGACGTGCTGGTGAAGCGACTGGGCGCATCCTTCATGCAGTACTGCCTGCGACCAGAGATTGGCAAGGTGGAAATCGCGCCGTTCGCCTATATGCGCGGACGTACATTTGAAAATGCGGTCGTCATTCTTGACGAGGCTCAGAACGTGACCGCTGCGCAAATGAAGATGTTCTTAACGCGCCTCGGGGAGAACGTGACGGTTATCGTTAACGGCGATATTACCCAGTGTGACCTGCCATCCGGCGTGAAATCCGGGCTGAGCGACGCCATGTCACGTTTTGAGGAAGATGAGATGATTGGGGTGGTACGCTTCACCAAAGAGGACTGCGTGCGTTCGGCGCTCTGCCAGCGCACGCTGCAAGCGTATTATTGAGTTTGCTGTTGTGTTCAAGGCCCGGGAAACCGGGCTTTGTTTTTTGTGAAGGCATGAGTCGGGTGGCGCTGCGCTTACCCGACCGACAATACCCGTAGGCCGGGTAAGCGCAGCGCCACCAGGCATAAAGAGCGCAGGGAGTCTCAAGGTTCGAATCCCCAGGTGCGATCCAAAAGAAAAAAGCCCGTACTTTCGTACGAGCTCTCATCTTAAATATGGCGGTGAGGGGGGGATTGACTCGCTTCGCTCGCCCTGCGGGCAGCCTGTTCGCTACGCTCTCAGTCTGTCCAACTGGCTGTCGCCAGTTGTCGAACCCCGGTCGGGGATTCTCATCCCCCCGCAGGCGTGCAACATGCGAAAAAAAAGCCCGCATTTTCATGCGAGCTCTTCTTCAAATATGGCGGTGAGGGGGGGATTCGAACCCCCGATACGTTGCCGTATACACACTTTCCAGGCGTGCTCCTTCAGCCACTCGGACACCTCACCATATTGTTTTGCTGCCTGACCGCTTGGGGGGCAACGGGGCGCTACTATAGGGAGTTGCGCTAAAACGGTCAAGCAGATTTTCTGTATTCGTGTGCGTTCGGTTAAGCCTTAATCAGCTCTTGTCGCAGCACGGGTTATTAACGCTGAGAATCGAGCACTTCGCTGTTTTTAACCACTTCCTGTGCTTTGCCGTAACTTTCGATCAGCAACTGGTAAGCCGGGAAGATGTGGGTGTACACCTCAGCCCACTCAGCCGCGTCCTCACGGTTCCAGGTTCGCTGGATCTCAGAGGCCACCGCCGCCGTATCCATCGGAACCACACCGGCCTGCACCACGCGCGCCAGGGTGATCTCCTGCGCCATCTTGCTGTAGGTGCCGGAGGCATCAATCACCGCAAATACTTTATACCCGTCCGCCACCGCGCTAATTGACGGGAAGGCCATGCAGACGCTGGTGATAGTGCCCGCGATAATCAACGTTTTGCGCCCGGTGGCTTTTACCGCAGCCACGAACTCCGGGTTATCCCAGGCGTTGATTTCACCTTTACGGGCAACATATTGCGCATGCGGCGCGTTGGCGTGGATCTCCGGGATAAGCGGTCCGTTCGGTCCCTGCGGAACGGACGCGGTGGTGATCACCGGGATCTTCGCCAGGGTCGCGATCTTCGCTAACGCTGCCGCACGGGCGCGCAACTCTGGCATTGGCATATCTCCGACGGTCTGGAACAGACCGCTCTGGTGATCGATAAGCAACATCACCGCATCGTTCACATCAATAACCGGACGGGTGCCATTAAAATTCGCAGGTGTAGACATCTTCTTCTCCTTTATTACGTTCAGATCTGGCCGAAGCGGCCGGAGTTGAAATCACGAATGGCTTCGTTGATTTCGCTTTTACTGTTCATCACAAACGGGCCATAGCCCACGATGGGTTCATTCAGCGGCTCGCCGGCCATCAGCAGCACTTTTGCATCGCTGTTCGCCTCAAGGTGCAGTTTGTCGCCTTCCTGACTCAGTACGACCAGCTGGGCTTCACCTGCCTGAGTGGTACCGTTCACCGTGATGTTGCCCTCAAGCACCACCAGCGCGGTGCTCCAGCCTTCGGGCTGATTGAGCGCCAGATGGCTTCCCTGGTTCAGTGCGATGTCCCAGACGTTGAGCGGCGAGAAGGTGTGCGCCGGGCCGGTAACCGTGTCGTAGCGACCGGCAATAACCCGCAGCGTTCCACCGTTGTCAGGCAGCGTCACCACCGGGATGTCGGCTTTCGTGATGCTCTGGTAGCCCGGTGCGGCCATCTTGTCTTTCGCAGGGAGGTTGACCCAAAGCTGCATCATTTTCAGTTCTCCGCCTTTCTGCGAGAACGCGCTCGAGTGGAACTCCTCGTGCAAAATACCTGCGCCTGCGGTCATCCACTGCACGTCGCCGGGGCCAATCACGCCGCCTTTGCCCGTGGAGTCGCGATGCTCCACTTCACCTGAATAAACGATGGTGACCGTTTCAAAACCCCGGTGAGGATGCTGGCCTACGCCGCGTTTCGCACCATCTGCCGGAAAGGTGTACGGGCCTGCGTAGTCCAGCAGCAGGAACGGACTCAGTGGCTCGCCGTGGGTTTGATAAGAGAACATTGAACGGACCGGGAAACCATCGCCAACCCAGTGCTGACGAGGAGCGGTATAAACGCCTGTTACGTTTTTCATGATTAACTCCTGATGTTCTGTTGATGTAATTAGCTTATATTCAGGGTTAATATCCCGGTAGATAGTGAAAATGGCATTCACTGTTCCGAAAATAGAACAATGAGGACTTATGCAGGATCTCAATGACTTCGTCTGGTTTGTGAAGGTGGTGGACTACGGGGGGTTTGCGGCGGCGGGAAGGGCGCTTGACCAACCCAAGTCCAAACTGAGCCGCAGGATCGCGCAGCTGGAGGAGCGGCTTGGCGTACGGTTGATACAGCGCACGACGCGGCAGTTTACGGTGACGGAAGTGGGGCACACTTTCTATCAGCACTGTAAGGCAATGCTGATAGAAGCAGAAGCGGCAGAGGAGGCCGTTGCTGCGCTGCAGGCTGAGCCGCGCGGCGTCGTCAGGATCACCTGTCCCGTCACGTTACTGCACGTCCACGTGGGGCCGATGCTGGCGCGGTTTATGGCGCGCTACCCCGGGATTAATCTCCAGCTTGAGGCCACCAATCGTCGGGTCGATCTTGTTGGCGAAGGTATTGATGTCGCTATCCGCGTGCGTCCGCGTCCGTTTGATGACAGCGATCTGGTCTTAAGGGTGCTGGCTGACAGGGGGCATTGCCTGGTGGCAAGTCCGCAGTTGATTGAACGTATGGGTAAACCGCGAATGCCTTCCGAGCTCAATGAATGGCCTGGATTAAGTATGGGGGCCGGTAAACAGGTGCATAAATGGGAGCTCAGTGGTCCAGAAGGGGCGAAAGCGGAGATCCACTACGCACCGCGCTTTATTACCACCGACATGCTGGCACTGCGGGAAGCGGCGATGGCGGGCGTGGGCGTTGTACAGTTGCCGATATTAATGGTGAAGGATCAGCTTGCGTCAGGGGAACTGGTACGGGTGCTGGACGCGTGGGAACCCCGACGGGAAGTGATTCACGCGGTTTATCCTTCGCGGCGCGGCATGCTGCCGTCGGTCAGGACGCTGGTGGATTTTCTGACTGAAGAGTATGCGAAGATGGTGGAGGAGTAGGGTAACCACTTTCCAGGCGATCCTGCTGGCATCTTCTGAGCTCGGAAATGGTGGAAAAAACAGCTATTGTGAGCGAAGCTATAAAAGATTTATCACAAACGATTCAGACAAAAAGCGGACTCACTTCTTAGCAAGGATGTGCCATGCTCCAGCAAACAGATGTCGACAATCCTCAGCAGGCGAATAATGTCATTATGCTCCATCGCGAGATGGCATGGTTATCACTGGTGATTAATCAGGTTATTTGCAGCTATCTCAAACAGGATGGGCACGAACGCCATTGGTCAGATATTTCGCCACCGGAATTAATAAAGGGAACGCCGTACGCCGACCTGATAATTGACTGGCAATTATCCATCATTGAACGCCTGGCGCTCGCGTTGGCGATGGCACCTGGCGTTAAACCCGACACCCTCGATATCTTCTTCGGCCTGAACAGCCTTATCGACCGCCCCTTTACGGAATTTGGCGGCGTCAGTGACAAAGCCTTTAGCGGTTTCATTCCGACCGGGCAAACGCTCAACTTTCTTATTAGCGCTAACGATCCGGACTGGCGCATCTATTCACACGCCCTTTTTTCAAACAAACACCGCCTGATGGCCGAGCAGGTCACACAGCTATTACCCGTCGATGACGGTGTACCGAAATGGGCAGGGATATATCGATTAAACGAAGAGTGGTTGCACTATTTTACTACCGGAGAGCGTCTTCGCCCTGAGCTAAGCGCGAGCTTTCCGGCGCATTTGCTGGAATCCCCGCTGGAATGGAAAGATCTGGTACTCGATCGCGACGTCATGGCGCAAATTGAAGAGCTGCATGCCTGGCTTAAATACGGCCACACATTAATGGATGAGTGGCAGCTGGCGAAAAAGGTGAAGCCAGGCTATCGGGCTGTTTTTTTTGGTCCGCCGGGCACGGGGAAAACGCTGACGGCGGCGCTGCTCGGCAAAGCGACAAAGCGGGATGTTTATCGTGTCGATTTATCCATGGTGGTGTCGAAATATATCGGTGAAACGGAAAAAAACTTATCCCGCGTATTTGAGGCAGCCAGCTACAAAGAGTGGATCCTGTTTTTTGATGAAGGTGACGCGTTGTTTGGCAAGCGTTCTGAGGTGAGTTCGTCCAACGACAGACATGCGAATCAGCTGACGGGCTATTTATTGCAAAAAATAGAAGATTTTCCCGGCACCATTATTATTGCCACCAACCTGAAAACCAACATGGATGAAGCCTTTACCCGGCGTTTTCAGAGCATGGTGCAATTTACCATTCCGGGCCCACAGGAACGGTTGCAGCTATGGCAAAACGCCTTTAACGGTGCTTGTGAACTTGCCGCGGATGTCAATTTGCCAGAGATTGCCGAGCGTTATGAAGTCGCCGGCGGACAAATTATTAACGTGCTGCGCCAGTGCGCACTGATGGCCATTCAACGCAATCAACGTACCGTGAATCAGGACGATATTATTGCCAGCATTCGCCAGGAATTCCGCAAAGATAATAAACTTTTCTTTGAGTGAAGCCGTGTCACATCGCTGGCGCGCAAGAAGTGAGAAAGTGTTGTTTTTTGACTAAGATTGCAGGATTGAGCAAGAGGACGGTTTGTTATGTTTTCAAAACAGAAGGCCCGACATCATTCAGCCCGACAGACGGTTTCCCAGGCAGCAATATCGCAGCGCAAAGAAAATCATGCGGCGGCTTTGGCGGATAATCGCCCTCAAACCGTGCAACGTCAGGCCAATAAAACCGGTCTGCCTGATAACTTAAAAAGCGGGATGGAAAATCTCAGCGGTATAAGTCTGGATCACGTCCGGGTGCATTACAACTCCGCTAAACCCGCTACAGTGCAGGCGCATGCCTACGCCCAGGGTAGCGATATCCACCTTGCCTCCGGCCAGGAAAAACATCTACCACACGAGCTGGGGCACGTGGTGCAACAGGCGCAGGGGCGGGTTTCTGCGACAACCTCCGTTGCCGGAATGGCGGTCAATGATAGTCCTGCTTTAGAACATGAGGCAGATGTGATGGGGGCTACGGCTTTGCGTGGAGGGTAGGTTGTCAGTTTTTAGGTCCGTGACAGAATATAAAGAGTACTGAAAATATCTGATAAAAATTTAAAGGGGTTGGAATATGTATAAACAAGCAGAAAAAAATCAAGACAATAAATATAAGATAATAGGTAATTCTATTGCCCAGAAGAAAGGGAATGGAAAGTACAGCATGGCGATAGTTGATAATAGAGCTGGAGCGGCGATGCATACAAACGGGTGTGGGTGTTCCTCCTGCGCGGGTGCTGCACAATTAAAAGCCAAAGTAGCCAATCAAACCACATCGATTGTTAATTCGTCAGGCAGCAGTACTGAGGTTACGCAGCTTTGTCAACATAACCATCCGGAGCATGCGGGGGTGCTTGAATGCCCATATGGTTTGAGCGACCCGAGTTTTAGAGCACCTGAAAAACATATTAAGGGGTATACAGGAAAAATAAGAAAAAGAAATAGAGGGAGGGCAGGCATACCTCCGACAGTTGCGAGTGAATCAGTTATGAGTCATGCAGAAGAGCAATTGTCCGCCGGTAGTGCACAAGTGATTAGCCATAATGCAAATGGCGGGAATGATATTGAAGTAGCGGTGAAAAGGAAGCACCGTCACAAAAAAACTTCTCCTCAAACACGTACTTTCTTTATTCATAAAGGTTCCAACCCTGTTGATGGAGGAGGAAATGCACATGATTTCTTTATGAAGGCCGGAGAGCCTTCAGATTCTGATTCATCAGGATCTGAGTCCGATGTTGAAGAAAAAAAATCCGATGAATAATATGACGTAACTAATTCCAGTGCAGATGAGACAATGATGCTCAGACTGTGCCTATAGCAGTTACGTTGATTGATTTTTTTGTGAATTAAATAAAGCAGCAATATATGTTATTTAATAATCAGGTGTACGCTTGGCGCTTGTGCTAAATAGTAACAACAGAACAGCGCCAAGCTGCAACTGAAAGCTGCTGGTTAAGGCTTATCCCCCTCCTTCCTAACCATCCGCACCGCAAACAGTATCCAGCCAATCGCCACCATAAAGACCAGCAAGATAGGCCCCTGATAGTCTTTAAATAACGGGTCGGCGACAAACACCAGCATCAGGCCGCAGATGGAGAGCGACGTCAGGGCCACGAACGGGACGCGGCTCAGATATTTTCTGAGTGGGAATGACCAGATGCAGACAGCCAGGAACACGAAGATAAAGATAAACGAGACAAATAATCCTGTTCTTATCTCCCAGCGATAAATACAGATCCAGTTTAACAGGCTGGTGGCGCCATTGATCACCCTATTGATCGGTGGCGGATATTGAGTGGCTTCCGGGAAGAACGTTTTATCAATCAGCTTCTCGTTGGTCTCGCTTAATGGTAGAGGCCAGTAGGCCGCGCCCAAAAAGCTCCAGCTTGAAAGATTTACCAGCTGCGGCAGGGTGGATGCCTCGCGGTTATCCTCCGTAATCAGCACCGGTACCAGCCGTTTATACACCTGCTGCACGGCCAGCTGGTTTTCCTGATTGCTAAGCCACTGCTGTAATTGCTTAATTTGAGCCAGCTCGTCGTCTGCTTTATCATTCACCACTGGTGAACCAGGCTGAGCAATCAGCAGGTTAGTACTCTGTGAAAGCGTATTGAGATTGTTGAAACTGTAAAAATTATCTTTCGAGTTCACCACATCTTTAATGGGAATCATCACATTCAGATAATATTTATCGCTGTTGCTGATGGGATAATCTAAATCACTGGCGACCGCCTGACGTTTATAGCTCTGGCGCAGCGCAATTTTCAGCTTATCGAGGAATGTGAATAGCGCCTGCTGGCTTTCCTGGGTATTCAGGATAGAAAGATCGATATCAAAAGTAATACCGTCAGCCATTGAGGGCACATCTTCAAATCCGAAGCTTATTACTGGTTTTAGACTGTTAATCAGGTAGTTATCCATAGGTGCTGTGACAGCGTCGACCAGATTTTTCACCATGTCGTCGGTAAACAGCGCGGTCAACTGGTCCCTGGACAGATCCCCAGGCGTGGTGACAACCAGGTCGAGTTTGGTGCGGTAACGGTGAGTCGTCTGAATAAACTGACTAAATTTTTGCCCGGCTAACCAGTTTTGCGGCAGCGCTAACGTATTGCCATTCCCTTCCGGTTTCATTACCGCGGCAATATAGCCGACGCGGTCTAAGCGACTAAAATCGATAGTCTGACCTTTAGCGGGGTGCTGCCAGTAAGGGTAGAAACCATAAAAGCTCCCCACATTAAAGACAGACTTAGTGCTGTCCTGGCACCCGCAGTCCGGGGGGGCATCCCACTGCATAGGGACTGCGTGGCGGGGGCTCAGGCCATCTTTTCGGGCCAAGGCAAAGACGCCTTTGTCCTGCATTTCCTCAGGTGGAATACCCGACTCATTCACCGCCATTTTTAATAAATACAGGCTCGGGAAAACTTCATTCTGCAGCGGTGCCAGTGCTTTTAACTCTTTTTTGGACAGAGCAGTAATTCCCATCTGCTTAAGCATGTTGTGCAGGGCTTCAGCGTTTAGCTGCCAGACTATTTGCGGCGCCGTCATCTGCGTGTCGCTTTGCGTACTTGTCTCAATGACCTGCGTTGAGGTATCCGGGATGTCGGCGGTTTTATCATCAGGACTTTGATTAACGGTACTGGTATCCGTCCCTGCGCTATTCGCGCTTTGACTGGTGCTCGTACTCGTACTCGTACTCGTGCTGGTGCTGGTCGTTGCACTGCTGCTGGAGTGGGAATCCTCAATAGAATAAGAGTCAATCAGGCTATCGATGTTCGGTAACGGCGTATTCGGCTTTTGCAACTGGGTAAATAAATCGCTGAGCTGATTATAGAGCTGGCTGCGCTGATCAAACTGCTGCTTTTCTAATTTTGTCAGCGTATCCAGAAGGCTCTGGCGCTGCGTCAGGCTGGCGATATTCTCCTCGGTTAACTGATAGTAATAAGGCGCGGTACTGCTGTCGGGAATTTGTGGCGCTGGCGTGGGGACCGCAGCTCCTCTGTTGCCGTTAGCGGCACCTGATGCGAGTTTTTGCACTATCGCCGGCGAGGTTAAGTGCAGGAGCTCAGCGGGTTTAATCGCTGTACGCCACGTCGGAAATAGCGCATTAAGCTGGGCGGCGCGACTTAGCTCAATCAGTAAAGACTCGATAAAAACCTGGTGCTGGTTGGTGGACGTTTGGGGCGTGGTGAAGGCAAATTCACCGCAAAAATAATCCAGCCAGTAGCGTGTTGCCGGCCCAACGATGCCATCATTCAGCAGGCGGCCGTTTTTCAACTGAGCCTGAAAATCGCTGTTGTTCTGATAAAGAGAGGCCAGTTGAGTTTGAATTACTCTTCCCAGATAGCGATTATCGCTGGGCGTTAACTGCAGACTGCAGGTTTTAAGCGCCGCCGCCTGTTCCGCGGTGTTGCTCTGGCTGGTGTAACCTGACGTTGGGATACTGCCAATCAGACCACCGCATATGACCCAGCCGATAACATGCAGGGCGGAGCGCAGAGGTGGCTTACGCATCAGTGATAACAAACTGAAACCAGGATTGATCATTGTTTTCGTCCTTAGCGCCATGAAACAAAAAGGGGTTTATCCATCCATGGATATTTAAGGGTCTGAAAACTCCAGGGCAGATGGTCTAGTAACATGTCAAACGAGCCGGGAACGATATTCAGCTGCCAGTGTTTGGGGGTTTCCATGAGCAGACCTTCACGTTGAATAAAGGTGGATTGCAGTGCGCTGATACTGGTGTTTCCCAGCACTTTCCAGTGCGCAATCAACGCCGTAAATAAGCCATCAATAAGGGTTTCGGCGCCATCCGGTAATAAAGCCTGTTGCGGGATCGGGGTGGTTGCCGCTACCCCACACAACACTTTATTCAGCAGGAGCTGGTACTCCGGGGCGTTGTTGGTACAGTTTGTCATCCACTGCAGGCAAAACAGAGCCTGATGCTGCGCCTGAATATCAACAAAGGCCGATCCGTTGGTCAGCCCTAAACGTTGAAATAACATTGGGATATAGGGCGAAGCGATAACCAATCCCGCATTATGAATGGTCACGGGGTCGCTGCTGATGTCAGCGTCATCCTGCGGGTTTTTCCAGAGAATACCTGCGCTTTTTTTTACGTCCTTGTGCTGCATTTTAATGGCCTCAATAAGCTGTTTGATCTCGGGTCGTTGGTCATGTAAACGGTCGGCCCATTTCGGGCCGTCTGGCTGGCGAGCTTCTGCCTGACTGGCAATGTCCGCTAACGTCTTTCGCAGTGACGGCGAGGATACCAGGGGGAGTAGTTGCGTAATCAAACCTGCCACCGACGTGTCTGGCGATGTTTGGCCCTGAGGCATGGCGTCCAGCCAGAGACGGTTTAACTCTGTAAGCAATTCCCGCATTAGCGTGTTGCCGGTCAGGGCTATACCTCTAATCCAGTGCAGGTGATAAAGCGTTTGCCAGAACAGCGGTTCACCCTGATGCCAGGAACCAAAGAGCGGGCAAACGGCACGGCGGATTGCCAGCAGGGCGATGGCGCTACGGGTTAACGTTGGGAGTAAAATCACCCGATGTATCTCGGGAGACAACGCCTGGCACCAGCGCTGTAAATAGCGTGGATTTACCAGGGCTTGCTGTAACCCTTGCAGCAATACATTCTGCCGCGAGTGACGTAACACCCCGAGCAGCAAGGCTTGCTCAGGCGCGGGGGCCTTACCTTCGAGCCAGCGTTGTACTGTTTCCGACAGTTCTTCTTCCGGGATTATGCTGTACAGCCAGCGCTTCCGCTCATCCTGGTGTTGATGTATTGCCTGACTGCTGAGCACTAGCTGTCGCAATTGCTGATAGTGTGACCGCGCTGCCGATGGGGCATGACGATTAATTTGACGCAACATGTGCTGTAACCATTGCTCGGCTGTTGAAGGGCAATCCCGACCCATCAACAGCGGATAAAACCAGTGGGGAGCGAGGTGAAAGCGGCGGACGATATCCAGCAATAAAGGCAGCAGCAGGGTGACTCGCTCACTCACAAGTGGCTGCATAATCCGTAGCAGGCGAGCTAACTCAGGGGCATTCCAGGTTTGCAGCTGCCTTGCCATCACAGCTGCGTTGCTCGCGGTATAGTGATGCAGAAGAGCGCTTTGCTGTTGGCCTAGCGTCGAAGTATCGCTGGCGAACTGAAGCGTGGCGAGTAATTCGGGGGCAGTGACGGGAGGCCGTTGCTGGTCATCGATAAGATCAAGCAGCTGCTGTCGCCATAAAAAGCCACTTTCGCTGAGATTTAACCACTCCTCAATTAAGACTTCAGTTTTAATCTGGTAGCGCGCTGACAGTTGCTCCGTGATGCTCAGCAAATATTGGTATTGATTGAATTCACTGCCCCGACGGCTAATCAGGTAGTGCAACGTCAATTCCCAGAGCGCATTTCTGGTGTTGGTGGTGGTCTGGTTGATGGCCGCGCCCAGAGGCTGCCTTTGGTTAATAAGAGTGCGCACGCTCTCTGTTGCGTGTGGATTGATAATAGCGGTTAATGTTGAGAGCGCTGAGTCATCGAAATGCGTCACCCAGTCTGTTAACACGGAGGCTGAACGTCCGGTATCGCGAATAATCAGCGGTAGCTGTCGGCCATATTCATGCTGCCACTGCTTAATGTGCCTATCCCACTTTTGCTGGTTGGCACTTTTTAGCGTAGTGAGGATCTCGTCAATGTCGGTTAGCTGGCTGAATGAAAAGGCACTTACCAACGATGAAGAGAGCGAAGACTGAAGCAGAGCAGGACGCGACTCATCGCGCTCGACGATTTGCACCTGGCGGGTAAGGTTTTCCAGCAGGCTATTCATCGATATGCCAGACAAGGAAAAATCGCCGTGACGGAGGATGCTGCGATGCATTTTTTCCAACAGATCCGAATAAGAGCCGCGGTGCCAGGCAGCCAGCTGCTGGATCACATAGTTGAAATAGTTTTGTGGATGAAATGTATCCTTGCCTTTTTCCACAATCAGGAATGTGAAGGACTGTTTCCACAGATAAGCGGCCATCGTGCGTTCCATGTTCGCGGCCAGCAGGCGTATCAGCGGCGTTGCTGCAGGATCCAGCACGTCGATCAGCGCTAGTAAGATCTTGTCTGAATATGTTTCTGCCCAGTGGCGGCGCACGTAGTCCAGCTGACCGCACCAGCGTAACAGGGCGGCAAAGTGCTCTCGTTCGCGTGGCCAGTACTGGATAAGCTGATTTTCCGGGCCTGAACAGAGAGCCAGAACCAGCTCATTAATATCACGTAGCTGAGCTTCCCCAACGGGTGGTATTGAGCCCTCAGGAACGATCGGCTGAGCAGCAACTTTTGGCGGCAATGGATCCGCGGAAGCGATCGCGGGTTGGATGGTATACAGTAAATCCAGCAGTTGTCCTCGCAGCGCGCTGTCGAGATTGCTGCTATTGAGGGCTGAAATTAGTGACGCCAGCAGGATCTCTGCCGTCTGGTTTTGCGCGTGCGCCATCCGGACAATCAGGCCCGTCATGTAACTCTGGCGATTGAAGGCACTCCCCCGGTCAACCAGCAGATACTGGAAGGTAAAAAGCCACAAATGCTGCTGGATCTGCTCTTGTGGCAACAGCGTGGTAGGCCGCATGATGCGGAGTGTCTGAGGAGGGCGGACCCTAAGTGGGGGAAGGCTTTCCATATGCCACCATGCCGGTGCACGTAGGATCGTGGCCAGGAAGGGATAGTCTTGCGGCGTTAACACGCTAAGCAGCAACAGGCGCTCGTCCTCAGTTAAATCTCGCACCAGATATTCAGGAAGTTGGCTGTCACGATGACGCAGATAGAGCGCTTTAATCAGCTGCGGTGCGAACTGCTTAATGAGCTTTTCCCAGTGAAGGCGAAGCGGGGCTAAATTGTGCTGCGCGAATAACTGCGTGATACGGGCGAACCAGGCTTCTGTCAGATGGCCTGCTAATTCAGCGGCGTGGCTTTTAGGGTGCGTTAAAAGCAGTAACATCATTTGCCACTGCTGTTCTGATGTTAACAACGGAAATAAGCCTGCAATTTGGCTGACAGGGAATTGCTCAATCACCCGACGTAATGTGTGTTCAGGGTGAGCGATTTGATTGAGCATACTGGTAAATTGAGCCGCATGTTCAATCAACATATCAGAGAAACCGAGAGCGTCCAGCGGCTGAAGGCCTGAAACCGACCAAGGGAGAATTCCGGTACTGAGAAACTGCCAGAGTATGTTCCAGCGCTGCTGTTGCTGGCTCAATATTGTCATGTCTGGCGACTCAGCATCGCCCGGTCTGGCGGCACCCATATTCTGAAGCGCCTGCGCAGCTGCGCGTAACTCTACGTTGAGCTTATCTTGCAGAACCTGCCTGAGTTTTTCCGGAGCCTGCGTGTAAAACGTTTTTGCATTGAGGCTACCGAGATCGAGAGTCAGGCTATCAATAACCAGGGTTAGATGCTCCGGGCACACTTCGTCAAATACCGCCTCAACCACCGGCAGAACGTGCTGAATAACCCACGCTGCGGCCTGAGTTTCGAAGATTTCTGCATCCGCAAACCCGGTAAAGTCAAATTCCAGGTGAGCTTGCTTGATGAGGTGCACGTACGTCATCGTCTTTGTGACTCTTCAGTTTCATTCAGATGAGACTGAATCAACTGGTATAACCGCAGAGCAACATCGTCACATACCTGCTGGTGCTCTTTATGTTGCAGAGCGCTGGATTTTGCCTGCCGCCACTGGCTATACAGGGATTCAAAGTGGCCAAAAGCGGAAAAATTGAGCCACAGACATTCCGTCAGCAGATGCGCCGGGCTATTTTCAACGATCAGTTGTTCGGCCTGTTCCCGGAATCTGCGGTTATTAAAACGCGCGGTGTAGCCAGGCAATACAACTGTGACACGGTTTGCATAGTCACTTAACTGCTCGTCATTGTTCGTTGGTCGGAGCAAAATGGGTTCAACAACATAAAGCCCTTCACTGTTCTGGTTCAGCTGAATGAGCCAGTGTTGCAATTGGTGACAAAGCTGAGTCAGTTTCTGCTGGCTCTTGTGGCTGGCAATACAGAACCAGTGCTGGCTGTTTTCTCTGTTGGCTTTAAAAAACAGCTGATAGTCACCTTGCTTCACACGTTGAAGCACCCGATATCGGCTGCTATCAATACCAAACTGCAACAACACTTCGGGTAGCGTCTGCTGATTGAACAGGGGGAGAGATAACAGGTTGTGCCGAATTTTATTTTCGTGCAGATTTTCCGCAGAATGGTTCTCGTCCAAGGGGTGCAAACTCGCAACGATATCAGGATCCAACAGCCATAAAGCTTTTCTGCCCGCATTGCTGAGCACGAAGGTTTGGTCCGACACCAGCTTCAGTGACTGATCGGTGATGGCTCGCAAATAACTGCTCGTGGAATCGGTTTTTAGCACCAGCCCAAGAAGAAGCGCAAGGCGTTGACTGTAACCTCCCCGATGGGCTGGCTGGAGTAAATTATCCCCAATCCCCCGGCCGTTGGTCATCGTAACAATATTCAGAATAAAAATTTGCTTATATTTGAGGAGCTGTTTTTCTAGCTTTTTTGCAGAAAAATAAGGGTTGAACTGGCGGTGCAGTGACTCAGGAAAACGTTCGCTATAGAGGGCAAGTAAATAATTGAAGATACGGTTTTTCCTCTCCGGGTAATCATCAAACTGACTGCGCAATTGATCCAGTGTGTTGCTCGCATTAGCGGGATAGTGCTTACCAATGTTATAAAACTCATCATCCCGTAACAGATGGGCGCGGTAGGTTGCCTCAGGGGTCAGGGATAACGAGTACAGCGTATTCAACCCGGCAATGTCGTCACAGAAATTGGCCATCAGCTGGTCAAACAGCAGTAAATAACTGCGTAGCTGATGTCGCTGCGCTTGCTGCTGTGTAAGGTACTGGTTCGGCAATCCCGGCGCTAAGTGATAGTTTCGGGGAAAGAGAGTCTGAATCGATTCATAACGGCTAAAGTCAAAATATTGCCCGACTGGGAGTGCAGGGGCGTTAACGGCTTTGAGCTGAGTGGTGCGCCGCTGGTATTGGATCTGCTCTATCTGAATGGTCAGGTCGGCATGGTCGAGGCTGACTGGATGCTGAAACTGGATTATCTCAAGGCCTGAACTGGCTGAAAATTCTGGCAGTGTTAAATATGAGAAAGGCGCTATCTCATTGATAGCCGCAGGCTCGAAATCGTCGGTATTATCAGGGTAGCGGCAAAATTGCAGACGGTCGATTTGTAGGATACCGTCTTCAGCGAGCAGTATTTCCTGGATAACGTCAGCAGACGTGTTTTGCGTATTAGCGCCCAGCCAGAGACCAATCCGGTAATAAATGTTGGCTGCAAGCAAGGTGACATCGGTGACATCATCGCTGATGTGAATAGTCGCGGTGAGCGTCAGGGGATGCTGGCCGGTTAATTCAATGGCGGCCAAATCTTCTCCTACCGCCCGGATGCAATGAAACTCATGGCGAATACGGCTAATGGCGGCATGCTGCTGAGTGTAAATCCAGCGATTGCCAGGATCGGTGCGCTGCTGGCTTAGCGCGTAAAAGTGGTTGAGCTGCGCATTGAGGATGTAAATACCCGGTGCTGGGTTATTTTCACACGAGCGTAACCACACTTTATCGAGTTCAGGGAGCCGGGTTAATAACCATGTTTCATACTCTGCGGGCTGCTGAGGGAACGCCGGGATAATGTCCTGTGCTAATGCCAGCCCGTGAGCCTTGTAATCGATATGACCGGTACTTTCAGTAAGGTAGTCCGCTACCTCAAACTCGCAGCGGTAAATGAGATCGGTCAGGGTATAACAAACCTGCTCCAGGATTGTCACGCCCGGATCATGTGTGTTGTAGTCAGTCCAGATGCGACCACTCAGCTGCTGGATCCAGGTCAGACCCAACTGGTAAAGATGTTCAAAACTATTCGGGTTATCATTATGCAGCTTTTTCGAAATTGTCTTGGACATAATTGAGTTACTCCCCGATTACCGCTGGCTGGCATTGCTGCATAAAGGGGTCATTCCATAGTTGCGTAATGTGGTATTGGATCGTGTGCTCTGCTTCAAAGGGGGTATTGGTACGGATTTGTAAAGCGTAGGGACGCACAGTGCCTTTGTGGTTGTTTTGCCGCCAGCGAAGTTGAATTTTGTCTGCTGAAGAGTGGAACCAGGACTGAGTTATTCGGATGGGATTTTTGTCCCTCCAGTGCCACCACTGGCTGTTAGGGGCGCAGGTATTAATAGCAATAGCGTGAACGAGCGCATAACGACCGCTGTATCGGATGCCGACGCCTGCAACCACTTCGAACATATGGCAGCCTTCCAGAACCGGGGTAATATCGTGCCACTCACCATCGGCGGGGATCGAGGTTGTGATGAGTAACCCTCCCATTCTTCCCTTCGACGCGATGGTGCCGTTGACATCCAGTGTCTGAGTGGGGGTCGCCGTGTTAACGCCCACATTTCCCGTCGGCGTCATCGAGAGATTTATCGCTTTTACTGCCCCGTCAGTGCCCACGTTGTCTTCGGTGATATCCGCATCCGGATTGGCAAAAACCTGCAAGTTAATACTTTGTGGTGCAAATCCAACATGCCAGAGTGGGGTATCCGGGCTGTTTTGTTGATAGAAGCTCAGTAAATGTTCCTGATCTAACGCTCTGAGCTGAAGACCTGTCTCCGGAGGCTTGATAAAACCTTCATCATTCTGATTCACGCAGGAGTCAATCAGATCTGAGAAATGTTCGGCAGACGGCATGGTCCCATGACGGAAATAATTTTTGAGCGTGCTGCGATTGCGTTTAGCCATTATTTTTTTCGCCTTCAGAATTCGACGCTGTTGAGGTGCTGACGATAAACTGTTCGCCGATCACTAACTCACCGATACCCACCGTCATGGGCTTGTGAGTGAGATTATCCGGTGAAATTTGAATGTACTGATGTTCTTCGGGGATTAAAAAATACCAGGGATAGGCCGCGCGAATCGGCTGACTGGACGCCGCACTGTCCTGGAGTGTGTAAACAGTATTTTCATCAACGCTGATCTTCAGTGCGGATAATGAGCTGACCTTAATGACGTTTTTCTGTCTGAGGATAAAGGCACTGAGCTTTTCTAGCGATAAGCTAAACCCCGGTCCCGTATTGAGGGTATTCGCTTCCCAGGGGCATAATTGCGATTTAATCGCCTTTTCCAGTCTTCGCAGTGCGGGGCCATGGCTTACGCCCTCGTTTAAAGTCACTTTGCAGCGTATCTGTATTGTTTCGTAGCCGGGATTACGAACGTCGATTTGCACATGTGAGCGAGACACAGCCATCAAAAAGCGGCGAATAGCGATCAGACAAGAGGAATCCAGCTGTTTTGGGGCACAAAGGGAATGATCGCAATCGATATTCACCGGCGTCACAATGATTAAGACGTTACCGGGTACTTTGCGGTGTGAGTAATATGTTCGTGTCGGGAAACAATATACCGCGCCGACTTCAGGGAAATTTTCCAGAATAAGGTGTTCGTAATCCCAGGGGGTTAAGGCCTTGCCTTTATGGCGCAGGCTTTCACTCACTCGCATCTGAAAATGCTGATCGCTTTCGGCTTCTGGGATATTTATCATTGCGTTTAACTGTGCAATGTTTGCCAGATTGGGTTTTCGCGGTGTGCTTCGCCATGCAGAATAAAGCTGCGGGGTGATCCCATCGCTGGCGAGGGGGATGCCTTTTCCTGTGACTTTTACTACGTGCGTGGCAACATGCAGGCAGTCAGGGTAGTGGTCAATTCCTTTATTGGTACTCACCCGCAACCAAAACAAACCTGACGGCATCACGGTATGTTCTGTGTTGATTTCATCAGGTAAATCCAGAGTGACGATACCGGTCGTCAGAAAGTTGAGCGTCGTATCATGAATAATCTGGTGGGGATTGAGCTCATGCCAGTCATTATCCACCAGGTAATACCAGCGGTATGACGTCGATGGGTAGGGCATCAGGAGTTTTGAACTGCCGCCAAAAACGAAGAAAATATTTAAATACCCCGATAATTCGCTGGCGGTGATGCCGATAAAGCAGTGGCTGTCTTCCTGATAATCCGGGAAGAAGCGTGGCCGACTTAGCTGGCGAGTTTGCTTCGGCGGGTAAATTGCGTTTGTGCCAAAAGGGTGCAGGTGAATAATCTCACTCTGGACGTGATCGTCAATCCGCATTAAATCAATGGTCGACTCCGCCGAATAGTCGATTGAAATGTGGGTCACTAATGGCGTGTAAGGAGGATTAGGCAGCGTTTTTTTATGTTTTTTGCTCACATTATAAGTCAGTGTATCACTCAACAAGGACGCATATTCTTTGTGGCCAAAGGCCTGCTCAGGTGCCGTGAGTTTTAACTTGAAGAGTCCGTTACGTAAGCCAGACTGGTTGCTGTAAGGCGTTTTGGGCCATGGCTGAGTAATAGGCGTGTAGCTGTTTTTGATATTCGGGAATGACAGGCGCCGGTCGTGCTGAAGAAAACCACTGGTCGGTGTAAATAAAGGCAAGTCAGCGGGACCAAACGCAACCCATTGTCCATTATCCAGAACTTCCATGCTCATTCGGAAACTGGCGTTGCTGTAATGATAAGAGTATTGAGCATAGTGCTGTCTAAAGCCGCCAGACCCACGAGGCAGGTTACCCCAGCTAAGATACAGTGATAAATACTTAACGGTTTTCCTGGCGATTTCTTCACTGGCGATGACCATATAAGCATCGGGATAAGGCTGAGACCCAAATAAGTAAAAGGGTTGGGATGGGTCCACTTGTCCCTCAGGGTTAAATAACTGCAGTTGAGTTACTCCGCTCACATGAGTCGTCATGGCGAGTTTTGATAATTCGAAATCACGGAAAATGGCGTAGGAGAAACAATGGCTTTGCCGTTTCAACGTGATCTTTAATGATGCACTGTGCGGAAGATGCGCATGAACAGGAATGATCGGTGCGAAGCCAGCATCAATATGGCATTTCATCCTAAAACCCATCTGACATTCATGAGAAGCACAGGGATAAATTTCCACATTTTCAACTGGCTGCCAGCCGGTTTCGGTTGAGACTTCAACATGGAAAATATCCTGAAAAAGCTGATAAAAAGCCGCCGTCGAGGAGTGGCTCAGTAATTCTTTGATGGTGGTAAAAGCGCCAGGATCTGTAGCAAGAAGTGGAGTAAGGGTTGTAAGGATCCCCTCAATATCGGCGGCGGTTAACCATGGGACCGTGTAAAGACAGCGTCGACTTATCTTCTGTCCTAATACCCGAAATAGCAGATCTGTGCGGGATAAACCATATTGTTCCCCCTGATCCGGCGTTGAGCTAATAAACTGCAATATTTGCAGATAAAATAATTTATAGGTCGCCCAGACCCGTTGTGAATGTTTAAAGTGACGGAGCTGCCTGAGCTGTTCAGGTATTATTTGTTTGGCTAAGTGGCTGGCGGTGATCCTGACGGCCCAATCCTCGAACAGGTGGGCATGGGTGGTCAGTAATTGAGAAAATACTCGGATTAATGCGGTTCTGGTTTTCTCATCGTCATCGATAGCCAGTAGCTCCTGCGCCACGATACCGGATTTCACTTCTTTAAGCTGAAAGACGACATCGATAGTCCGGTTCCCTTGCTGCATCGCAAACAGGGGATCGGTGATGATTATCCCCATCGGTTGGGTGTGCTCTTCCGTTTTATACTTGTTATTAAAGAGAGCAAATTGCTGGTCTTTCGGAAAATCGTTGCCAGTGGCACCCGGCGTCATCAGCAGTTGTTGTCCGCTCACGCCACAAACTAGCCCTGATTCTTTTTCAGGTGAAACAAGCGGATCTCGTTGTAACGTGAGGTTGAAAATATGTGACACCTCGGCATCCGTGACTTCTATAGGATAACGACTGCGGTAAATTATCGAATTAAAGTCAGGAGCGTCCCCAGGGCTAAACTCGGTTCCACGTTCAAAATGAATAGTATCGTTTGTTTGATTATTTAATGAGAGCTTCAGGTACACCGAGTTGTCAGATGTCACTTTCTTGTGCTGTTGCAGGACTTGCTGATAGTAAAACTGCAGATGTTTTTCCGTGAACTGATTCAGGCATTGCTGTGCTCGTTCAAACAGTTTCAGGAAGGCAAAATAGAGTGCCTGCTGCGGGCTGTTTACCTGATGTGATAATGCAGCTTGTAATACCTGCTGGCTGTGCTGTTTTATTTGTTCAATGACGTACACTATTTTGGCAAAGCAGTGACGCATTTGTTCAGTAAAGCTGCTGTGTTGCAACACCGTTGACGCAGTATCTACTGTTTGCTGATCAAGATTCCATAATGGATCCAGCTTCTGCACGCTGTGGCGAAATTGTTCAGGCAGACGGGTAATCATCACTCTGAGCGGCAGTGAAAGATGATGCTGATACTCATGTAGCAGGTAATATTTGAACTGGTATGCGGATTCTGGCGTACCCGGCAGATGCAAATACCACTCCTGTAGCCGCTTCAGTAGAATCAGTAAAAACTCAACGGTTGTCTCTTCACCGTGGGTCAGGGCGTGTTTAAATTGTTCCTGGATCTGTTTTGTATCACTGGTTGAGATGGCCGCACAGACGACGATTTCATTTTGTTTAAATAAGTCGCCCCAGTTTCCCTCAACCTCATCTTGCAGATTTTTGAACGGCAGCCGTTGGGCAAATTGATGGGCCCAGACCACTAACTGCTCAAAGTTAAGCTCATGCGGGCTAAATACGGATGAATGAATCGCTTCATCCTGTCGCTGCAACCGCGTTGTCATTTTGCTAAATCCCACACATCAAAAAGCGGTAGCAATTGCGGTGATATTAACGTTCCTTCGTTTAAATAAAACGGATAAACCATATTACTGCGGGTATTAATGGTGATCACGTGATAGTCAATTTGAATGAGTAATTGTCCGGAAACAGGGTCGGGTAAAAAATGGATATCTTCGACATTAATGCGCGATTCGAAGAATACAATGGCATGGCGGATCTCAGACTCTAACTGCGTGAGCACCGTCTGAGTGAGTTCTTCAAACACAAACTGATTAATCCGGCACCCAAAATCAGGTGCCATAGGTCGTTCACCAGGCGTTGTGGAGAGCAGGATCGTTAAACTTTGCTCAATGTCCTGGATATCAGAGCTCATGATGACCTGATGATTTGCACCGCTAAAGCGGGGAGGAAATGCCCAGCCGGTGCCTAAGAATGCGTTATCGTTAGCCATAGTTACCTTAGCCGCCAATGATTACAGTGGGGCAGCCTATAGTGATATTTCCCCCGTGGCTGGTGGTATCGCCCATTCGAGCCGCAGGTTTACCGCCAATCATTACCGTCGTCGATCCTTTAACAATGGTTGAGGGTGGCCCTACACAGACGCAGCTATCACCCACTACTGCTGCGGGTAAACTGCCGATGAGTACGGTGGGCACCCCCGGCCCGATAACCGGGCCGCCGACGTGGGGAATAGGGGGAAGACCCGGCGTGGCCATTGGGCAAATTTGTAAGTCAGTAATTCTTGCTGCAAATGGCATAAATCAGCTCCGCAAATTATTAATTAATCTTAACCAGTGCGCCCTTGACGGTCGTGATCCCCGAGCAAGACAATTCGGAGGTTGCATTTCCTTTTAGCGTTAACCCCGTCCTGGCCTGTGCTAAAACATTCAGGCCTGAAATTTTTGCGTCACCGGTAGCATTAATGCTGGTATTGCTGGTCGATGACATATTGATGACGTTTTTCGCCGAAATAGTGATGTCTTTATTGCTGGATATCGTAATACCCCCTTCACCCATACTTATCGTATTGCTGTTCTGATCGGTCAGCGTAATTGATTTATCTTTATCGCTCACCACAATGGAGTTACCGTTGGGGGTTTTCAGCGTCATGACGCTCTTTTCATCGTCAAAAATAACCTTCATCTGACTTTTGGTAACCAGGGTCTTAATCGGGTTATCAGGCGTAAGTTCTTCCGGCATTTTATTCTTGCTGCTGTACAATGAACCAAGAATAACGGGGGTGCTGGGATCCTGATTGAGACAGCCAACAATAACTTCATCACCCACTTCTGGAATAAAAAAGTTGCCGTAACCTGAAGATGCATAGTAGGTGGCCAGACGCGCCCAGATTACGTTTGATTCACTGTTAAGGGTGGGAATTTGTATCTGAATTCGATAATTTGACTCTGGATCGCCATCCAGTTTCGTCACCACGCCGATTTGCAAACCATCGACTGGAGGTAAGTAACCCGAAGCTGGTGGCGCCCCAAGATCGCGATGTTCCGCAGACCACATGGGGGAAAGACCCAGTTCAGCCGTGGTGATCCACTGGCCTTTTTCAATGCTGTGCCGAATTCCGCCAATATAATGTGAGCCACTATAGCGTTCACCTACACCCGCCAGTTCAATCAGACTGTTAATCCTGGCACCGGCATTTCCCTGAAAGGAGACGCTCCCGCGCACTTTGCTTAGCATGGCCTTAACTTGCTGTCCGTTGGCCCAGTGAGTCAGAGAATCAGAACCGATCGTGGCGGCGGTTTGTAGCGTGTAATCGCTAATGCCCAATACTGCGGCTAAATCAGCCGTCGTGAAATTGCCTTGTCCTGAAATGGACTGACTTGAACTGGTGCCTGTCAGCATGGCTTGTGTTGTCGGATCCCAGGATGCTGCCGTGACAGTATTTAACTGGTTTCTGGCATCAGCTTTTGCAGAGAATGACATTAAATCCGTGCCATAAGTCACAATGAGAGTTGCCGTATCGCTGACAGAAGGTTTATCGACAATGATTTTATTGGATTGATTGGTGACCACGAAACCATTGGCCTCAGCGCGAGCGAGAAGGAAATCCCAGTCAGTGCTGTTGAACTGGACGAGTTCAGCGTGAGTCTCACTAATACTCGCGACAGTGCCGGTGAGCCCTGAATAATTGGCGATAAGACCGCTAATGATATTGCTGTCAGATTTAGCGAGGAAGCATTGGCTATGCCTGGCGATAGTCATTGCGATAGCCTGGTCTTTACAAACAATTTTCAGGAAGGTGCTATTATCAGTCGCTATTTCTATACCATGACTGATAATAATACCTTCGAATATCGTGCTTTCATCAGCTGCATATCCTGCAGAAATGGAAATAGCCGATCCTGGCTTAAAGGTATCTCCATCACTAACGTCAAAGCACTGAGAGGCCATGTTACCATCACTAATAGTGATCTCGGCCGTGGCGATATGATTTATACGGTAATCAACATGAATGGTGATAATGCCAATTGAACTGTCAATTGCTTTTCCATCTATTTTAATGGTATAGGTTGTTACGCCATTGCTATTGCTTGAGGGAGAGATTGCCATAAGATTCTGATGCCTAAATTAAAGGTGGAAAGTAAATTTTCGTGCCCGGCTTGATTTGTCTTGAACTGCTTAAGTTGTTGGCTCGAGCAACGTCAATATAATAACTACTGTCATTGTATATTTTATGACACAGCATCGGGAGCGTGTCACCCGCCTTAAATTCAATAATGTGGGTTAAGTCAGGTGAAGATTGTTTTTTTAACGCACTTTTTTCCTTTTGCGTTAAAAATTTTGTAAAGCTGAGCGCCACCGTAGCACGTAATGGATTCCCGGAGGAGTCAAAAAGAGAGTAACTCACGCTGAGGGACGTTAAACGTCCGCGAAAACTGACAGATGTTCCCCACGATATCATTACCGGATAGGGTTCATGCTGTTCACCGTTATAGGCATAGGTCACTTTTTTTAATGTTGAAAGTTGCTTTTGAACAGTGTTGGTACTGGTGTTACCTGTGACGCCAGTCCCATCAAGCAACAGTTCAAAATCCAGTTTTTCACTGTCATATCCCTTAAAAGATGTACTGGGTGAGATATCCCCTTGTTGCTGTATGCCTTTATTAGTATAGGAAATTCCAAAGCTATGTTTTATACTATTGGGATTCAATGTTGCTGAGAATGTTTGGGCGACATTTCCATCAGACGTCACAGATTTTATTGTTATTCTTTCCATACGACATTCCCTTTAATTAAATCAACTATCTTTCTCTTGTTTCATTAAATGGGTCAGTGGCATAATAAGCTCGACTTATCTCTGGCGGATTTTGATCATCATCAACATTCCACTCGTCTGAAACGAGAGCCTCTTTTTTGCTTTGCTCACCAATCACTTTCGACTTAATAACGAGTTGCTTTATTTCTAATGGCACAGTTATAAGTTCCTCTGTAAACGATTAAAACAGATCTCAATTTCTTCTATCGCCACGTCATTTTGCATGGCGTTGAATGATGCCATCTTCAGCTTTACCGGATATGCATTCGAGGCTGTCCAGCTCTTACAGGTTGTACCATTTTCATTGAGTAAATTAATTGAAACGTTTTTTGTTTGGATCGGTTTTGACAGTCCATCGTTTAAAATGCTCAGGCACCATGCAAGCAGTTTAGACGCGTTATCAGTAACGGCTCTTTTTAAAATAAGGTTGCTGGTTTTTATGGTTTTCGGCAGGTGATAAACCAGGTTGTTTCCACCTTCACTGTACTCTTCCGTTTCTATCTGGAATTCCAGACCAGAGACCTCCTGAAAGGCTGTGTCGCCAGCACAGCCGCTGATGGAAACAGTAAAGTAAAATGCAGGGAGTGGCCACTCGCCATCACCCTGACTCGCACCTGAACCTGTAATGATTCCCATAATATTATGTTCTGAGCATCCTTAATAAAATGTTAGGTCTAGAGGATAAATCAGGGCTGGCCTAATGACAAAAATCAAACGGATATTTCCAGTCCTTCATGAGCAAGCTCAATAGATTCTACTGCAACCTCATTACTGTCCGACTTTAGGTCAGTACCGGTCACTTTGGTGGGCCAGGCATTTTTTAATTTCCAGCTCATTACAGGCGCGCCACTTTCATCTAACAGGTTAATGGTGACAGCGGTTCGGGCAATTGTGTTCATTTTTATCTTTGAATACCATTCGTAGAACTTATTATCACTTTTAAAAATACCTTTCTTAAGCGTGATGTTGCCGCTTTTAATCAGGCCAGGCATTTTTATGGTCGAGAATACAGGACTATTACCCGCCCGGTATTCGATGGGTTGTGCTTCCGAATCAAGTCCTGATACTTCCTGAAAAGCTGAAACCATACCAGCGCCAGCGCCACCATCCCATTTCACTTCGAAATGAAATTTCGGCATTGGCCATACGGTTTCAGATTGAGCTGAGCCATCATCTGCCATGGGGATCTCCTAAAAGCTTTCCACGTCGTTACCGTTAATATTGAATGCTAATCAAAACCAGGAACTGCGTACGTCTCTATGACTCCTGCATTTTCTGCTGGAAGGTGATTTCAATGAATTCCGCCGGGCGGACCATTGCGACCAGCACGGTAATGCGCAAAATACCTTCCAGGATATCGTTAGCAGTCATGGTCTTACCCAGACCAACGCTGACACTGTAAGCTTCGCCTGGCGTTGAGCCGGCCAGGCCGCCTCGTTTCCAGATACCATAGAGAAAGTTTCCAAGCATACTTTCCATAGATACCCACGTATTGGCGATGTTAGGTTCAAAGACGTAAGCTTTCGACGCAAGGCGAATGGATTCTTCCAGCATGATCATCGTGCGTCTGACGTTGATATAGCGCCAGTCCAGGCTATTGCCATCAAGTGTTCTTGCTCCCCAAACCAGGGTACCTTCACCAATAAAAGGCCGAATGGCATTGATCGATTTACCCTGCGTGCTGACGTTTAAATCTTCCTGCTCATCATCGCTAATGCTGACGGTAGGAGAGACAACAGCGTTAACGCTGACGTTGGCTGGCGCTTTCCATACCCCACGGGAGTTATCAACCATGGTATAAATACCGGCCATTGCCGACGAAGGCGGCAGGATGTTTTGCTGGAATTTAATGTCCGCCATGATGGTTTGATACAGTGGACTCATATTGAAGAGGATTTTGTGCAGTAACACCGCATCCGGCTTTGAGATATCGCCACTGAGCCTGGCAATTTCATCGAGCATCGCTTGCTTACGAGTTGCTCTTAGCTTATTGCCCCCAGTGCTGAGCTCTTCTTCTGAAAGGCCATCTAAGTCGCTAAATATAGACGCGACTTCAGCATTCAGCAGTTCTACGAGCTTATCGACATTGCTAACGTTAAGAAAACTGACGTCGCTGTCCAGTACGATAGACGTATTGAGCCACGGATAATAGGCGGATGAAAAATCGAGATAGTTTGTGCCCAGCTTAGAGCGGAAGTTTTCAATGCAGTCACCATCAGGATGCTGGCGGTCTTTGTAACCGTTCCAGATATCCAGAATGGCGACACGATTTCTCATTTTGCCACCGCAGTGAGCCAGCATTGCCTGCTCGACGTTTATGCAGTCATCTTCAGAAAGTTGCACGGCTTCAGGAATGAGCAGCATGGTCGGTTCGGCTTCTTTAATAAGAGGTGTAATACCACTTTTTAATACGCCAGCATCAATGTTATCAGCATAGCTCCCTACCGAAACGATATAGCACGGACCACCACCATTTTGAAAGAAAAATAGCATGCTGTAATAAAGATGATGACGGGTATTTGATTGCGTTATCTGATAGGTCTTTCCTGACTGCTTAAAGGCTTCTCGAGTATTCGAATCGGGGGGGGCGCTGATTTCGGCTATTTCAAATAAATGCTGAGGCTCTCCGCCGAAATATTGCCGGTATTCTGACATTGACGTAATACGCCATCCTTGATTGATTAGCGATTTACCTCCATTGTCAGCTTTTTCAGTGTATCCAATAAATGCAGGAACTGCGGTAGCAACTTCAACAACAGAGTTTGGAAAAGCATTCTTCTCAACAATATAAACGCCAGGTGTTTTCATTACGCCCATAGTCCGGACCTTCATGTAATTGAATGGCAACCATGCCCAACTGTCAACACACAGGAAAAGACGCTGCTAAGAAAGGCATTCAATAAAAGACTAATCTGATTGACATGATTGGTATAACGTGACCTTTGTTTTCTGTCAACAGATTATTGCGATATTTTTTAGTTCCCTTTTCTTTTTTACAAATAGATATTTTTTCGCGCTGCAGATACCTAACCAATCACTGCGGATTCTCGGTGCGGCCGCTTCCTTTCAATGTCGGCATAACGCGCATTTAAAGAATAATACAATAGTTTACGTGTGCTTCAATGAATTTTAGTGGTGTTTAAATAATAAAAATATTATATATCATGAATCATAATCGGAGCTACATGGGCTACGCTTGATAACAATTCAGTGGGTGATATCTCATATGGGCATTATTAAAATAGGGTGGCGACTGGGCGTTAGTTAACGTAAATGTGAGAGATAAGTTTTGTTTTTTCTTCAGTAAATAATGTTGAGGTCCTCTCAGGAACTGGATAAGGTAGTGTTTTAATGAGGATTTTATTCTCCACTGATAGTGACACTGAATCACCATAAGACTTGGTCAATGGAATTTCATTGTTTGAAAGAAAAATCCTGACAGTTTTGCCTGAGATTTTTTCGTCTTCCTGTTCAGTGAATGAGAGGGCATCATTGAGTGGGCAGGAAATATTCATGTCTTTCTGCTTTCTTTGTAGAGAAATGTAGTACTTCCAATAGGTTGATATGGTTTTGAAATGGATGGTTATTGATTTTCTCTCCAGCGTGAAGTGACTGCCAGGAATATGAACGTCCAGTACGCCGATTAAATTTCTTCTACAAATAGCGGATGTATGAAAAGTATCCTCTTGAACTAAATCATCTATTCCCATCCAGTTGCTGACCGTGAGGTTCAGATTGATATCATCAACAAATACTGCATTGACGTATGAGATATCAAACATACTTGGCATTTTGGTGATGCTTCTGAGGACAGGGTCGGTGCTGACGAGATAAAATCTGAGATGAAAATCACGAGTTAGCGAAGCAAGGTCGCTAAATAGTTCTTTCTCAACTATTAATTGTGCGAACCCGGGGCCCGATCTCAGCAACATACCGTATTGTCTCAGTAAATGCTGTGTTTTCTGAGCGGGGCAGACCTCTACAGACGCTAATTCATCTTTGTATGCGTTATAGTATTCATGCTTTATATTAATGACCAGGATGGATTGATAGTCTGTCATTTAGTTCTCTCTTTTTGTTAAATCAGTATCTGAGACATGAATCTTGCCAACCTGCGACAAAATTGCTTCGCTATCAGGTATCAACGCTCTCACTCTATAAATACACGATGGCAGGTAATGAGAGCCAAATATTCCCCACATATGGTTTAACTGTTCACCCGGGATAGATTCCAGTTCCATATTAATTTGTTCAATATCCCTCGGTAGATCTGGCGAGTTTTGGCGGGTGAAACTGTTATGACGATTAAAGAACGCCAGTAAGTGGGAAAGCACCTTTAATCCATCAGTATAGTGACTGGTAGCAAAGTTGGCCGCGATCGTGACTGTCATGGTAATGAAGAGGGGTTTTGAGGAAATAGTCGAACGATTGCTGTTGTGGATGTTTTCGGGTCTGTAACTTTTGGAAAAGGAGTCTTTTTCGATGTTACTAATAAAGATGAGGATTTTATTCTGTATTTTTGGCGATTTTGAACCATCAAGATCGGCTGGCGGAGAGACAACCACCAGGTCATCAGATAATTCAAAAACATTTTTTATCGATTGGTCCATTCTTCCTTTTAGGTATTCCAGACAGAGATCTAGCATGAGAAATTCCTGATCAGAATTGAAAACAGTACTGCTAAATGGGATATGACATCTATAACTCATTTTCTGCTGTTTTTACAACATGAAACAACTTCGAGAAGGGAGTTCAGGAGGGATGCAATTGCCGGGTGTGGCCTGGGCCTTACCCTGCCAACGATAGTGTATATTGCGGCATCTTCCCCGCAGGCGTGCAACATGCGAAAAAAAAGCCCGCATTTTCATGCGAGCTCTTCTTCAAATATGGCGGTGAGGGGGGGATTCGAACCCCCGATACGTTGCCGTATACACACTTTCCAGGCGTGCTCCTTCAGCCACTCGGACACCTCACCATATTGTCATCCCGTTGTTGCCGGGACGGGCGCTAATGTAAGGAAAAGCCGAACGGCCGTCAACCCACTTTTTCAGTAATTTAGCGCGTTTAGACAAACTTCAGGCAACATGATTCTTAAATGTGCTGAAAGCGTCTTTTTTATCAGCAACACAGTTACGCAGTAAATTTGTTATGCTGGCAATCCACTTGAAAATGAAAACAAAACAGCGCAATCAAAGGCAGGAATAACTATGGATATACTCTTCTATCACCCCACGTTTGATACGGCATACTGGATCAAGGCGCTTACGGCGGCGTTACCCGGCGCACGCGTTCGCGAGTGGAAGCGTGGCGATAATGAACATGCCGACTATGCGCTGGTCTGGCATCCACCGGTTGAGATGCTGCAGGGCCGCAAGCTGAAGGCGGTTTTCGCCCTGGGCGCGGGTGTTGATTCGATCCTCAGTAAACTGAAAGCGCATCCCGAAATGCTGCCTGAAAATATCCCTCTGTTCCGCCTCGAAGATACCGGAATGGGCCAGCAAATGCAGGAATATGCCGTGAGCCAGGTGCTGCACTGGTTCCGCCGCTTTGATGACTATCAGGCCTTTAAACAGCAGGCCCACTGGGAGCCGCTGCCTGAGTACCGTCGCGAAGATTTTACGATCGGCATCCTCGGTGCGGGCGTGCTAGGCTCAAAAGTGGCAGAAGCACTCGCTCCGTGGGGCTTCCCGCTGCGCTGCTGGAGCCGCAGCCGTAAGGACTATCCGGGCGTAGAGAGCTTTGCCGGAACGGATGAGCTTCCGGCCTTTCTGAACGGCACGCGCGTGCTGATCAATCTGCTGCCAAACACGGCGGAAACGGTAGGGATCATCAATGAAACCTTGCTCAATCAGCTCGTCGATCAGAGCTACCTGATGAACCTGGCGCGCGGGGTGCATCTGGTCGAGTCCGATCTGCTGAAGGCCCTGGACAGCGGAAAGCTAAAAGGCGCCATGCTGGATGTCTATAGCCGTGAACCGCTACCCGCGGAAAGCCCGCTGTGGAAGCACCCGCGCGTCGCGATGACGCCACATGTGGCTGCCGTGACGCGTCCGGCAGAAGCGGTGGCCTATATATCCCATACCATCAGCGAAATGGAAAAGGGCAACGCGGTCACCGGACAGGTCGACAGACAGCGCGGCTACTGAGAGAAACCCGGCGTTCGCCGGGTTTTTGCTAATATTCGCCGCTGATAACTGCTATCCTTTGGAAAAACCGCAGAGGAGAAAGAGATGTATCCCGTTGACCTGCATATGCACACCGTCGCCAGCACCCACGCATACAGCAACCTCCATGATTATATCGCTCAGGCGAAGCTTAAAGGTATTAAGCTGTTGGCGATCACCGATCATGGTCCGGACATGGCGGATGCGCCGCACTACTGGCATTTTGTGAATATGCGGATCTGGCCACGTCTGGTGGACGGCATTGGGATACTGCGCGGCATTGAGGCGAACATCAAAAATATCGACGGTGAGATCGACTGCACCGGCCCGATGCTGACGTCTCTGGACCTTATCCTCGCCGGTTTTCATGAGCCGGTTTTCCCGCCTCAGGATAAAGAGACCAACACCGCGGCGATGATTGCCACTATTGCCAGCGGCAATGTGCACATTATCAGCCACCCCGGTAACCCGAAGTATCCGATTGATATTCAGGCTGTCGCGCAGGCGGCAGCAAAACACCGCGTGGCGCTGGAGATTAATAACTCCTCCTTTGTTCACTCGCGTAAGGGCAGCGAAGACAACTGTCGCGCCGTGGCGGCCGCCGTGCGTGATGCGGGTGGCATGGTGGCGTTGGGCTCAGACTCTCATACCGCGTTTACGCTGGGTGATTTCAGCGAGTGCCTGAAAGTGCTGAATGATGTTAACTTCCCGGAAGCGCAAATCCTGAACGTGACCCCACGCCGCATGCTCGATTTCCTCGAGTCGCGCGGAATGGAACCGATTGCCGAATTTGCCGATCTTTAATTGTGTAATGGAATAAAAAAAATGAACGAGTTTTCCATCCTCTGCCGCGTGCTGGGTACGCTCTATTATCGCCAGCCGCAAGACCCGCTGCTGGTGCCACTTTTTACGTTAATTCGTGAAGGTAAACTGGCGCAGAACTGGCCGCTGGAACAGGATGATTTACTGGAACGTCTGCAAAAAAGCTGCGACATGCAGCAGATTGCGACCGACTACAATGCGCTGTTTGTCGGCGATGAGTGCCGCGTTTCGCCATACCGTTCTGCCTGGCAGGAAGGGGCGACGGAAGCGGAAGTCCGTGCTTTCCTCTCCACCCGCGGTATGCCGCTGAGCGAGACGCCAGCCGATCATATCGGTACGCTGCTGCTGGCAGCGTCCTGGATTGAAGATAACGCCGGTGATGATGAGAACGAAGCCATTGAAACCTTGTTCGAAACGTACCTGCTGCCGTGGGTCGGGACGTTCCTGGGTAAAGTTGAAGCGCATGCCACCTCGCCATTCTGGAGAACGCTGGCGCCGCTGACCCGCGACGCTATCGCGGCAATGTGGGATGAGCTGGAAGAAGAGAACGAAGAGTGATTTAAGTCACATAAATTCTGCAACTCATCAATTCATTTTGCATGTAATGTGCTGATGATCTCATTTCTATGGTGCGCTTCTGCTAAGATGCGCGCCATGAACATATTACTTTGTATCGCAATAACGACAGGTATTCTCTCCGGGCTCTGGGGATGGGTAGCCGTGTCTCTCGGATTGCTCAGCTGGGCCGGATTCCTCGGCTGTACCGCCTATTTCGCCTGTCCGCAGGGGGGCGTAAAAGGGCTCTTTATCTCAGGCTGCACGCTAATGAGCGGCGTTATCTGGGCGCTGGTGATCATGAAAGGCAGCGCGCTGGCACCGCATCTGGAGTTGCTGGGGTATATCATGACGGGCGTCGTCGCCTTTTTAATGTGCATCCAGGCTAAGCATCTGCTGCTTTCATTTGTGCCGGGAACCTTTATGGGGGCGTGCGCGACCTTTGCAGGGCAGGGTGACTGGAAGCTGGTGGTCCCTTCACTGGCGCTGGGGCTGCTGTTTGGCTATGCCATGAAAAACAGCGGCCTATGGCTGGCGTCGCGGCGGGAAAAAGCGCAAAACATCACGGCAGTGAGTGAATAAAAAAAGGCGAGATAATCATCTCGCCTTTTTTATGCGCTTCCTGTCAGGATTCCGGAGGGACTGACATATCGCGGTATTTCACCAGTATCGGGTTCTGCACGTCTGCTTTGTTTTGCAGATCCCACAGCCCGCGGTCTATACCGTCGTTAATTAAGTAGATCACGCCGGTTTCAATGGCCGACATCAGACACATCATGACCGGCTCGTTAGAGGTGTAGCCAATTTCACCTTCCAGCAAACGCTGGTAATCGATGAAGCGGAATACCCCTGCCTGAACTTCATAAGACAGAATGGTTTTGCTGGTGTTCACCGAAGAGAGCACTTCGCCTGTACTGACGTTAACCACACGCAGGTTAACGGCGATTTGGTCGAGCTGATACTGGGTATCCGCACCGATACCGAAGTAACGTGCTCCCGCACCACCCGATTTAACGTTACTTTCGTAGCCGATAATCGATCCTTCAATCATTACGTTCGCTGCAGCCAGAGATTGCAGAGGCGTCCGGTTATTGTCCGCAACGGTGCCATTTTCCTGGGCGGCACGAATGATTTTGCGTTCATTCAACAGGTTCTGGAGCCCCTGACGTTCCAGCGGAATAAACCAGTGCGAATCCTTGAGTGCGGTAACCAGCATCGCGGTGGCGCTCTGCGGCACTGCCGTGGAGAAGTTACTTGCCGGGTAAGGTTTGAATTGCCCGGTTTCATCCTGAATGTTGTACACGGAGACAAATATTTTTCCCGTTGGAGCAGGTAAATGCGTTAAATCACGATAACTCTGGGCCCGAGGCATTAATGTTGGTTTTGCAGCTTCTTTAGGTGGAGCAGTTAAACAACCGCTCAATAAGCACACTGCAACAAATATCAGGAAGCGCTGCATGATTGTTGTCCTTATTTCGTTGTTGTTCAGAAGTTAGTTGAATCGTTTTGTAGACCGGAAACCTGGATGGTGGAGATTTTTCCGGTTTTACGATCGGTCACGTTCAACTGAAGCTGTCCGTCCGTGTTGGCGATATCAACGATAAAGTCGTTGGTCACCATCCGCCCGGGTTTACCGGTATTAATGTTGGTCAGCAAACCACCTAAAATCTGCGACTGGATGGCCTGCGTGAAGTTATCCAGTGCGGACGGGGTATCAACGCTAAAATTCTTTAAGCTGGGATCCTTATAGGAGTTTTGCGCCTGAGCTTCATTCAGCAGGAACGCGCCGTTGTTAGGGTTACCGCCAAAGTTAGGGTTACGGAACTGAAACGTCATGTTTCCGGCCCAGCTGATGGGTGTGATCAGCATTATCGAAACAACTGCATATGCAATACGCATGACAGCCTCCGCATATCGGTTCGCTAGAACTCGTCTTTTGCTAAATCGCTGGTGCTTAATAGGGCTTTATCTATTTGCAGGCGATTAATAGCGTCTTCTGATTGTGCCAGTGCTAAGACTACGTTTTTATCGAAGTCCATTTTGGTCGGGAATAAAAACGTTTGATAAATAACGGACTGATTAGCCGTTATTGTTATCCAACTTCCCCATCGTGCACTGGGCCGCTCGTTGATTGTTATATTACCCGTGTATGTACTTTCCCATTTGTCACTGAAGGCACGGTAAAAACTGTGCCCGACCGATGAGACAGTGTGGTCTGTTAACAATCCGGGAACTTCGACCTCGACGGCCTTCAGATTCCCAGCAGCGAGCAGGAAACTCGCTGCGGCGATCCAACTCAACGTGCGCTTCATGTGATTAACGCCTGAGGTTATCGTTTGCCCACGAAACCGCCTGAGTTCGGTTTTTCACAGCTATCTTCTTGAAAAGATTATAAAGGTGCGTCTTTACCGTATTTTCGCTGATAAATAACGAACGGGCGATTTCAATATTTGAAGCACCAATGCGTAACTTATTCAGGATCTCTTTCTCACGGTGCGTGAGCAGTGCTGACTCTGAGCTGTTATAGCGATAATTTCCGGAGTGCGTGATGAGATAGCTGGCAAGCTTTTGCGAAAAATAACACTCTCCGCGCAATATACCTTGCAGCCCCTCTACCACCCGGTCTTCTTCTTCCGTGACGTAGAACACGCCATTGATATGCGGCCAGCTTTCAATATCTCTGAAAGGATATTCATCAGGCGTATTCAACAATAGCACGCGGATATTATTGTTTTTTCTGCTTAAAATATCCTGCCAGTAATGGATAAGCTTTTTATCAGCTTCCATCATATCGAAAAGAATGATGCTGCCAGGTGCAATATCATCAAAAGAACGTTGAATATTATGCAATTTCCCGCTCAGTGATAACGATTGCTTTAAATGTTGTAATAATGCTGTCGCTTGCAAAGAAGGTTTTGTGATCAACAGTAATGTATGACCATGTAAACTATGGACTTCATTATACATGATGAAACCCCACTTTATTTTGGCACCTGGCAGCTGTCCTCCAGTTTAAAAGAGGACACCAGAAGTACTGACAGATGTTGCACTGCTGTGTGTAGAATCAGACCATAACCTCCACAGGGAGGTAAATATAAAACCAATTTCGTACATCTAATTTCAATCTAGCTTTTACGAAGTTTAAAGCAAGTGTTAAACATGTAACAGGACGTAAAAATCAATATTAATTTGTGAAATTTGATTGTTTGGAATGGTGAGAATTGATGAGAAAGTTGTACACCTAAATAGAGATGCACAGATTTTAAAAATCATACAAATATTTTTAAAGATATGATTATTAAGAATATTTGTTATTTTTGTAAAGCACTAATTAAGTATGAGTTTCAGATGATTTCTAAGCCCAGGAATGAGCGACTGTCTGGCTTAAGAAAAGAGGCTCCGTGTCACGCACAGAGAAAAATGTTTCCT
This sequence comes from Enterobacter sp. DC4, assembly GCF_000568095.1. Lineage (NCBI taxonomy): Bacteria > Pseudomonadati > Pseudomonadota > Gammaproteobacteria > Enterobacterales > Enterobacteriaceae > Enterobacter > Enterobacter sp. DC4. The sequence continues at coordinate 592,682 of NZ_AZUB01000001.1, forward strand.
GCCGTTACGTTTAAACAACCCGGGAGGAAGCGTGGACAGCCTTTGTCTCGTTGTACAACCCTTTCACAATACACCTTTATTAAAAAATATAAGCCGGCCTGATTAAAGTGTTTTTTACTGTAAATTACGACTTTGTGGTGACCCGAAAAATAAAAATAAGCCGCGCGGGTGAGATATTTAAAATGTTTCAGCGGACATACTCTTCACCGTAACGACGCGTTAACACCATACGAGCCGTTTAAACATGGAGTAATTAAATAGCCAGGTCCAGGGTGACAACATGAAAAACACATCGTTAATTGTGATGTTTACATTACTGGGTGCGCCTGGATTTGTAACCGCGGCTAATTCAGATTTGGCAAATGCTGAATATAACTTTGCGGTTAACGAATTAAGTCTTTCATCACTAAATCAGGCAGCCATTATTGGTCAACGGGGCGTTTTCAATGACGCTCAGGTTCGCCAGGACGGTTCAAAACTCTTATCCATTGTTTCCCAGGATGGGGCAGGCAACAGAGCGAGAGTCGATCAATCAGGGGCTTACAATATAGCCTGGATCGATCAGAGCGGTAACGGGAATGATGCAGGTATTACGCAAGATGGATACGGTAATAGCGCGAAAATTATCCAGCAAGGGTCGGGTAATAGAGCAAATATTACGCAGTACGGTACGCAGAAAACCGCAGTTGTAGTGCAGAAACAGTCGCAAATGGCGATTAACGTTATTCAACATTAGCGCTTTCGCGACGACTTTAATCAATCCGACGGGGGTTTACCATGAAATTTTTCAAAGTGGCAGCGCTTGCAGCAATCGTAGTTTCTGGTAGTGCTATGGCTGGTCTGATTAATCAGGATGGCTGGGGTCATGGGCATGGTCATGGCGGATACGGTGGCCCAAATTCAACCCTGAATATTTATCAGAATGGTGGCGGTAACTCCGCGGTTGCTCTGCAAACAGACGCCAGAAATTCTGTCCTGAATATTAGCCAGACAGGTGGCGGTAACGGCGCTGACGTTGGTCAGGGTTCTGATGACAGTAAAATCAACCTGACCCAGAAAGGGTTTGGCAACAGTGCAACACTTGATCAGTGGAACAGTAAAAAATCCGTCATGAATGTTAGCCAGTCCGGCGGCTTTAACGGTGCACTCGTAGACCAGACTGCGTCCAACTCAACTGTTAACGTTACCCAGATCGGTTTTGGTAACCACGCGACAGCTCATCAGTACTGATACTGAAATCTGTGCTACAAAAAAACAGGGCATCAGCCCTGTTTTTTTTCGGGAGTTCATCATGAATACCTTAATTCTACTCGCCGCGCTTTCCAGTCAGATAACGTTCAAAACGTCGCAGCAGGAAAACATGACTACCATTATTCCGCAGGTCACTCTGGCGCAATCGTGTGATTGTCAGGTTCAAATTGTTTCTGTTCGGGAAGGGCAGGGGGGACAAAGTTCGTCCCGACAGCAAAATACCCTTTTTATACCCGCTAATCAGACGATTGATTTAATGCGCCTGAGTTTAAATATTAACGCAGGAGACACGGTAAAAATCGTGGTCACCGTTTCAGATGGAAAATCGCTTCATTTATCACAACAGTGGTCACCAGCGGGAAGTTCGATCTAAATATTCATGAAATCAATATGTTGTGAATGTGGCGGGTCTGTGCCGTTGAGCTATGCTGATATCAGGGACCTGGTCGTTATGTTCCTTAACGTGAGACTTCGTTTGCCGTAATAAATGAAGCGCGTTTACCCCTCATGGACGATTTTCATTGAGGAGTACCTATAATGAATAACTATTTTGCTCGACTCGCGGCAGGTCTGGGTCTGGTCGTTTCTGCTTTGAGTATCCCGGCTTATTCGGCCACCGTTGTGAACGGTGGTGTCATTCATTTTCGCGGTGCCATTGTCGCAGACCCCTGTGAAGTCACTCCCCAGAAGCAACAGTTTGCAATGTCATGTCCAGATAATAACCGTATGCAAACGCGTATGGTGAGCTATGAAGAGGCGCTTAACGGGAAAGTGAGTGACTCAAACCTGGCGACGCTCAATATGAAATACCTTAATCCTGAAAAAACGCTCGCGGTTGTCGAAATCCAGTATCGCTAATGCGCACTCTCCCGCCCAGCGGTGGAAGAGGATTTTTTCTGATAGTTTATTCTCCCGGTCTCCTCTGCGATACACTTAAGAAAAAGGCGGGTTGCAGAGGGGCTTTATGAAACCGCAAATTGACATTATTCATGGCGATATTACGACCATGCACGTCGACGTTATCGTCAATGCGGCCAATCCCTCCCTGATGGGGGGAGGCGGCGTGGACGGGGCTATCCACCGGGCTGCCGGACCGCAGCTGCTGGAGGCCTGTAAAACCGTGCGGCAACAGCAGGGCGAATGTCCTCCCGGTCACGCGGTGATTACGCTTGCGGGCAATCTGCCTGCCAGAGCGGTGATTCATGCCGTAGGGCCCGTCTGGCATGGCGGGGACCAGCACGAAGCGAGTATTCTGGAAGAGGCTTACCGGAACTGTTTACGGCTGGCCGCCGACAACGGCTATAAAACGATGGCGTTCCCGGCCATCAGCACCGGCGTGTATGGTTACCCTAAGGCCGCCGCCGCAACGATCGCCGTAGAAACCGTTTACCGCTACCTGTCGTTAAAACCGCTGCCGGAGAAGGTGATTTTTGTCTGTTTCGACGACGACACCACGCATCTTTATCAGCGGCTTCTGACTCAGCGCAGACAAGAGCTGGAAAGCTGAAACAAACGCGGCGCATCCAGTGCGCCGCGTGTTCTAAGAGGCTTTCGCCTGCGGTTTTCCTGAAAAGAGGAAACGCAGCAGCGGGATCCGCAGATGGATTTCGTAGAGTACGATCGCCACCCCCACAACGAACACCAGCCCGGTAAAGAAGCCCAGCGTGTTGGAGGCGATGTGCGGTGTGATGTAAGCCCCGAAGAAAAGCGTCAACGGGTGATGCACCAGATAGATAAACAGCGAAGCATTAACGAAGTAGGTCACGCGGTGGGACTTAAAGTTCAGCAAACGGTGGCCCAGCGCGAATACTACGTTCACCATCCACAGGCCCAACAGCATCGTGATCACGCTTTCCGTTTCATACATCCAGGCGTCGCCGCTCCCGTAGCGCTGATTCAGCAGATAGGCCGCGAACGCGAGGGTGGCTCCCAGCGCGCACCACGGTGACGGGGTGACAAACAGCGATTTAAGCTTCGGATGAATAAACGCCAGCGCGCCGATTAAAAAGAACGGAATGTAGAACAGCGACTGCATCACCACAAAATTAAATAACCCGTCGCTCAAAATCGGCGGGTAGACGATAAGCAGGGTCCGTCGCACGGCGGCATAGGCAATCCCCAACAGCAAGAAGAGCACTGACAGTTTGCCCATCGTAACGTTGGCGAAAAATACGTCGGCTTTCGTACTTAGATGGTGGCGCAGGCGGCTGAAAATCAACAGACTCACCGTGGTGAGCACCACCAGGACCAGCAGGAACCACAGGTGAGATACCAGCTCCCAGACCAGCGTATTGTACTTTTCATACAGCGTCAGATTCGGCCAGTTCTCCGCTTTACCCTTCACGTACTGCAACATAATGAACTGGGGCAGCGTCAGCAGCGGAATGGCGGTCAGCATGGGGATCCCCACGCGCTCTACGCGCACTTTCCACCAGCGCTTGAGCGGGTATCGCAGAAACAGCATGTAAGAGAAATAGCCGGAAATGACGAAAAACACCTGCATACGGAAGGCATGAATAAAGTCATTAAACAGCGTCAGCCACCAGGAGGGCATCTGGCTATTCACGTGCCAGGTGTGGCTGGAGTAAATCAGTGAAATGTGAAAGGGGATCCCCAATAGCATCAGCCATGCCCGGATCGAGTCGAGGAAATATTCACGTTCTGTTGGTGTTGTGCTCATATAACGTTGTGCATTCTCAGACTTTTCGTCTTATCCCTAAGACTCATAATGGTTACATTCGAAGGCAACCCTACACCAAGACCGACACCCTGTCTCCAGGATAAGCACGCAAAGTGAATAGCGGGTTCTTTCATTTGCTTAATCCCTGAGCCAGCAGCTGAACAAAGCAGTGATAATGTTGTCGGATTGCCTGAGTTTCCATTAAAATGGATCGGATCGATATAAGCACACAAAGGGGGAAGTGCTTACTTATTATGAAACATAAACCACAGATGATGAAAATGCGTTGGTTGGGTGCTGCAGTGGTGTTGTCACTGTATACCTCATCGGCACTGGCCTTTAACATCGACGATGTCGCAAAACAGGCAAAATCGATGGCAGGCAAGAGCTACGAAGCGCCGAAAAGTAACTTGCCCTCCGTTTTCCGCGACATGAAGTATGCGGACTATCAGCAGATCCAGTTCAATCACGATAAAGCGTACTGGAGCAATATCAAAACCCCGTTCAAGCTTGAATTTTATCATCAGGGTATGTACTTCGACACGCCTGTTGCCATCAATGAAGTGACGGCGACAGCGGTTCGTAAGATTAAGTACAGCCCGGATTATTTCAATTTTGGCAATGTGCAACACGATAAAGATACGGTGAAAGACCTGGGCTTCGCAGGCTTCAAGGTGCTTTACCCGATCAACAGCAAAGATAAAAACGACGAAATCGTCAGCATGCTGGGTGCCAGCTATTTCCGCGTCATTGGCGCGGGGCAGGTATACGGGCTTTCTGCGCGTGGACTGGCTATTGATACCGCGCTGCCATCAGGTGAAGAGTTCCCACGTTTCCGTGAGTTCTGGATTGAGCGTCCAAAACCAACGGACAAACGTCTGACCATTTATGCGCTGCTGGATTCCCCGCGTGCAACCGGCGCCTATCGCTTTGTGATTATGCCGGGTCGTGACACGGTGGTTGACGTGCAGTCCAAGGTTTACCTGCGTGACAAAGTAGGCAAACTGGGCGTTGCACCACTGACCAGCATGTTCCTGTTTGGGCCGAACCAGCCGTCTCCGACAACCAACTTCCGCCCGGAACTGCATGACTCCAACGGTCTGTCTATTCATGCCGGTAACGGTGAGTGGATCTGGCGTCCGCTGAATAACCCGAAACATCTGGCGGTGAGCAGCTTCGCAATGGAAAACCCGCAAGGTTTCGGCCTGCTGCAGCGTGGTCGTCAGTTCTCCCGCTTTGAAGATTTGGACGATCGCTATGACCAGCGTCCAAGCGCCTGGGTCACGCCAAACGGTGACTGGGGTAAAGGTAAGGTCGAGCTGGTAGAAATTCCAACCAACGACGAAACCAACGATAACATCGTCGCTTACTGGACACCGGATCAACTGCCGGAAGCCGGTAAAGAGATGAACTTCAAGTACACCATTACCTTCAGCCGCGACGAAGATAAGCTGCATGCGCCGGATAACGCGTATGTGATGCAGACTCGCCGCTCAACGGGTGATGTGAAGCAGTCTAATCTTATCCGTCAGCCTGACGGGACCGTGGCGTTTGTCGTGGACTTCACCGGCCAGGATATGAAGAAACTGTCGCCGGACACCGCCGTTGCCGCTCAGGCCAGCATCGGTGATAACGGTGAAATCGTTGAGAATACCGTGCGTTACAACCCGGTAACCAAAGGCTGGCGTCTGACCCTGCGCGTGAAAGTGAAAGATCCGAAACAGACCACTGAAATGCGTGCTGCGCTGGTCAGTAACGATCAGCCGCTGAGTGAAACCTGGAGCTATCAGCTACCTGCCAATGAATAATACATCTGAATATATTGATGCCATGCCGCTGACGGATATCGAAAAAGCGGCACTGCCTAAGAGCGACATCCGCGCGGTTCACACCGCGCTGGATGGTGAACATCGTCAGTTTTCCCGTGATGATGATACGCCGCTCGGGTCAGTCAAGGCGCGTCTGGAGCAGGCCTGGCCGGACTCGCTGGCGGAAGGGCAGTTGATTAAAGACGATGAAGGACGCGATCAGCTTCAGGCGATGCCGAAGGCCACGCGTTCCTCAATGTTCCCCGATCCATGGCGCACCAACCCGGTGGGCCGCTTCTGGGATCGCCTGCGCGGGCGTGATGTTACGCCGCGCTATCTGTCGCGCCTGACAAAAGAAGAGCAGGCGTCCGAACAGAAATGGCGTACCGTGGGGACTATCCGTCGCTATATCCTGCTGCTTCTGACGCTGGCGCAGACGGTCGTCGCGACCTGGTACATGAAAACCATCCTGCCTTATCAGGGCTGGGCGTTCATCAACCCGACGGACATGATGGGCCAGGATCTCTGGGTCTCCTTCATGCAGCTGCTGCCGTATATTCTGCAGAGCGGCATCCTTCTGCTGTTCGCGGTTCTCTTCTGCTGGGTCTCGGCCGGTTTCTGGACCGCACTGATGGGCTTCCTGCAGCTGCTGATGGGGCGTGACAAATACAGCATTTCGGCGTCAACGGTCGGGGATGAACCCCTCAATCCCGAGCACCGTACCGCGCTGATTATGCCTATCTGTAACGAAGACGTTGACCGCGTATTTGCGGGCCTGCGTGCGACCTGGGAGTCCGTAAAGGCGACCGGCAACGCGGAGCATTTTGACGTTTACATCCTGAGCGACAGCTACAACCCGGATATCTGCGTTGCAGAACAAAAAGCGTGGATGGAGCTGATTGCAGAAGTGCAGGGCGAAGGGCAGATCTTCTACCGCCGTCGCCGCCGCCGTGTGAAGCGTAAAAGCGGTAACATCGATGACTTCTGCCGTCGCTGGGGTAATCAGTACAGCTACATGGTCGTGCTGGATGCGGACTCCGTCATGAGCGGCGACTGCCTGAGCGGTCTGGTGCGTCTGATGGAAGCCAACCCTAACGCGGGTATCATTCAGTCCTCGCCAAAAGCGTCCGGTATGGACACGCTCTATGCGCGCTGCCAGCAGTTCGCCACCCGTGTCTACGGGCCGCTGTTCACCGCGGGTCTGCACTTCTGGCAGTTGGGTGAGTCGCACTACTGGGGTCACAACGCCATCATCCGCGTGAAGCCGTTCATTGAGCACTGTGCGCTGGCGCCGTTGCCGGGTGAGGGGTCATTTGCAGGCTCTATTCTGTCGCATGACTTCGTGGAAGCAGCGCTGATGCGTCGTGCTGGCTGGGGTGTCTGGATTGCCTACGACCTGCCGGGATCGTACGAAGAGCTGCCGCCGAACCTGCTGGACGAGCTCAAGCGTGACCGCCGCTGGTGTCACGGTAACCTGATGAACTTCCGTCTGTTCCTTGTTAAAGGGATGCACCCGGTTCACCGTGCGGTGTTCCTGACGGGCGTGATGTCTTATCTCTCCGCACCGCTGTGGTTTATGTTCCTTGCGCTCTCCACTGCGCTGCAGGTCGTCCATGCCCTGACGGAGCCGCAATACTTCCTGCAACCGCGCCAGCTGTTCCCGGTGTGGCCGCAGTGGCGTCCGGAGCTGGCGATTGCGCTGTTTGCCTCCACCATGGTGCTGCTGTTCCTGCCTAAGCTGCTCAGTATCATCCTGATCTGGTGCAAAGGCTCGAAAGAGTACGGCGGTTTCTTCCGCGTGACCCTTTCACTGCTGCTGGAAGTGCTGTTCTCCGTGCTGCTGGCGCCGGTGCGCATGCTGTTCCACACCGTGTTTGTGGTCAGCGCGTTCCTGGGCTGGGAAGTGGTCTGGAACTCGCCGCAGCGTGATGACGACTCCACGCCGTGGAGCGAAGCCTTTATGCGCCACGGTTCTCAGCTGCTGCTGGGTCTGGTGTGGGCGGCCGGAATGGCCTGGCTGGATCTGCGCTTCCTGTTCTGGCTGGCGCCGATTGTCTTCTCGCTGATCCTGTCGCCGTTTGTGTCCGTGATCTCCAGCCGTTCGACGGTGGGGCTGCGGACCAAACGCTGGAAACTGTTCCTGATCCCGGAAGAGTATTCCCCGCCGCAGGTGCTGGTGGATACCGATCGTTATCTCGAGCAGAACCGCAATCGCACGCTGGATGACGGCTTTATGCACGCCGTGTTTAACCCGTCATTCAACGCCCTGGCAACGGCGATGGCCACTGCGCGCCACCGTGCCAGCCAGGTGCTGGAGATTGCCCGCGATCGTCACGTTGAGCAGGCGCTTAACGAGACCCCGGAAAAACTCAACCGCGACCGTCGACTGGTGCTGTTGAGCGACCCGGTGACAATGGCGCGTCTTCACTACCGCGTGTGGTCCGCTCCGGAGAAATACTCTTCGTGGGTGAACTACTATAAGGACGTGAAGCTGAATCCGCTTGCACTGAAGGCGAAGTAAGTTTTTAAGTAGGGCGGATAAGCGAAGCGCCATCCGCCAAATAAAATACCGGCTTAATTGCCGGTATTTTTTTAGAGGTTACTCATGAAAATAATCATCGTCGTACTGATGGCATGCCTGCTCAGCGGCTGCGGCAGTATCATCAGTCGCACCATTCCAGGGCAGGGCCACGGAAATCAGTATTACCCTGGCGTGAAATGGGATCTCCGTGATTCCGCATGGCGCTACCTCACCGTGCTCGATCTGCCGTTCTCGCTGATTTTCGACACGCTGTTGCTGCCGATTGATGCCAGCCATGGCCCTTACGAATAGCGTAAATTAACGCTCGTCCCACTCATCGGCTGCGGTTTGACCTTCTTCCGTATCCAGCGGTGGCTCGAGCTGAAACTCGCCCTCATCCCACTCGTGTAGGGTGTTCTCTTCCAGCCATTCCTGCCGAAGTTCGATTTCATCATAGTCGCCATCGAAGACGGCCTGCGCACCTTCACCGCTCAATATCGGCAAACATTCCCCTTCTTCACCTTCATCGGCAAAGAATTCGACCTGCCACATAATATCCCCATCCTGCAGAACGTATTTTTGGATATTAAGCTGTTGCACGTCAGCATCTTCTTCTTCAACGCCGGGGTTGTCGGCGAGGAACTCTTCACGAGCGGCATCAATAGCTTCTTCCAGCGTGGCGTACATGGTCATTGGTGTCTCCCTGTTTTCCAGAAGGTTTCAGGGAAAGAATAGCTGAATATAAGATTCTGCAAGTATGAATGCGAAAATAAGCTTCAGGCGTTCGTCTTATTCCGTCACGGGCCGTAACGCGCGGGATAAACTGAACCACGAATAAATGGCATTGAACAACACGACGCCCGCCGTCACGATAAAGACGGCGCGAAAACCGAAGCTGGCGGAGATCCCGGCCCCGAGCAGCGGTCCGGTGACGTTACCAATATCCCGGAATGACTGGTTATAGCTGAAAATACGCCCGGCAATCTGGTTCGTGGAGTTGTAGACCAGCAGGGTCTGTACGGCGGGCAGCAACGCACCGTCGGCGGCACCCAGCAAAAAGCGCAGGACGCCCAGCTGCCATGGCGTTTGCACCATCGACATCGGGATAAGCAGCAGGACGGAAATCACCAGCGCGAAGATCAGGATTTTTTCCGGACCCACCCGGTCCCCCAGTTTTCCCAGCCTCGGGGCGCTCAGCAGCGCCGCCACGCCGGGTACGGAGGCGATCAGCCCGCTGATGAACGCAATATTGCTGACGTTACCCGCCAGGTCGCGAACGTACAGCGTCAGAATAGGGGCAATCGACCCGGTAGCTACCTGAATAATCATTGTCGTCACGAACAGGCTGAGTACCAGTCTGGGATTTTTAAGCGAGGTCAGCACCTCCCTGGCGTGAAGCATCTCTTTTTTGGCGACAGGCGTGAAGTTTTCCCGAATACAGAGCAGGGTGACGATAAAGCACAGGAACAGCACGCTGGCGGTGATAAAGAAAACCGGCCGCAGGCCATAGCTATCGGCCAGGAGTCCGCCGGCCAGTGGCCCCAGCAGGGCGCCGCTCACGCCGCCGGTTGAGAGCGTGCCCAGCGCCCAGCCGCTCTTATGGCGGGGAATTTGTGTGGCAATCAGGGCATTGGCATTGGGAATAAAGCCCCCCAGCAGGCCCAGCAGCGCGCGGAGGATCAGGAACTGCCAGACGTTTTGCGCCACGCCCATCAGCGCCATGATAATGGCCATCCCCAGCGCCGAACGCAGCAGCATGATTTTACGTCCCTTGCGATCGGCAAGGCCGCCCCAGAAGGGCGAGGCTATCGCGGAAAACAGGAACGTGATGCTGAATACCAGGCCGGACCACATATTGAGCGCGCTGTGACCCGTCACGCCCAGCTGTTCGACGTAGAGCGGCAGGAAGGGCATGACCAGGCTAAACGCCGCGCCGGTAAGAAAACAGCCAAGCCACGCAACCGTGAGGTTACGCTTCCAGTTTATGGGGGCATCTGAGGGTGACATAACAATCCGCATAATGAGGTGCTGAGCACCTGAAGCATGAAGTAATAAGCCTGCTAATTATGCGCCTGGGTTATGATTGCCGCAATGAGGGGGAGCTTTTAAAGCTAAAACAGCATGCGGCCCTGAGGACCGCATGAGGATTAATAGCGGGACGGCGTACCTTGTGGGCGTGTTTTAAAACGGCGGTGCAGCCACATATACTGCTCCGGGGCGAGCATGATGCACTTCTCCACAACGCTGTTCATCCAGCGCGCGGTGGTTTCTGCATCGTCAAGCGGCGGCGCGAGTTCCGGCTCCAGCATCATCAGCTCGTAGCCTGAACCATCCGGCTTACGGCGGGGAACAAAAGGCACGATGGCAGCTTTGGACATCCGCGCCAGCATCCAGGTACCGGTGGTTGTGGCGGCCTCGTCAACGGCGAAGAAGGGGACAAATACGCTGGCCTGTGGGCCATAGTCGTGGTCGGGGGCATACCAGACCACTTCACCGGATTTCAGTGCGCGAATCATGCCCTTCAGATCTTTTCGGTCGATCATGCTTTTGTTGGAGCGCATGCGGCCGTTGGTCTGGATTAAATCGATGACCGGGTTATCGTTAGGACGATAAACGCCAATGCCGGGCGCCTGCATGCCGAACATGCGCGCCCCGATTTCCAGCGTCAGGAAATGGACGCCGATCAGCAGAACGCCAGTCTGGTTGGCCTGAAGCGTATGCACAGGCTCCATGCCGGTTCCCGTCACCTCACTCCAGCGGGCCATGCGTTTGTCTGGCCAGAACCACGCCATACCGGTTTCCATAAGCCCCATCCCGACGGATTCGAAATTCTTCGAAACCATATCGTGACGATCTGTCTCGCTCATCTGCGGAAAACACAGCTCAAGATTGCGGTACGCGATTTTGGCGCGACGCTTCATAAACAGCTGCGCAAAACGGCCCAGAAATTTACCCAACCGAAAAATTACAGGGTAGGGAAGCTGTACCAGGAGCCATAAAAAGCCAATGCCAAGCCAGGTCAACCAATAGCGGGGATGCAAAAGGGCGGCAGTAAATTTTGGTAACTGGGTCATGTCTTTCCTGTGTTCAAACGTCCTGTTTTGCTAGTGTCTCATTTTTTTAGACATAGCCAAAATATCTGCTTTCGAAGCGTGCACGAATACAGCAATTGTTAAGCCTGATTAATCAGGGTGTGTGAAATGTAGCGTAAATTGTGTGGATGTAAATTAGTTTTATTTGCTATATGATGCCGACCGATTTTTCATTCTCTCTAACGATTCCAGGACTGTACACCATGCCAGTGTTACACAACCGCGTGTCGAATGAGATGTTAAAAGCGCGTATGTTGGCTGAAACCGAACCGCGCACCACCATCTCTTTCTACAAATACTTCACGATCAACGATCCGCAGGCAACCCGCGATGCGCTTTATCAGGCGTTCACGGCCCTGAACGTCTTCGGACGCGTCTACCTTGCCCGTGAAGGCATCAACGCGCAGATTAGCGTACCGGAAAGCAAAGTCAGCGCTTTCCGCGACGTTCTTTATCACTTCGATCCGGCCCTCGACGGCTTACGCCTGAACATTGCCCTGGACGATGACGGGAAATCCTTCTGGGTGCTGCGCATGAAGGTGCGTGAACGCATCGTGGCGGACGGTATCGACGATCCTGAGTTTAACCCGGCGGATGTCGGCGAATATCTCAAGGCTGCGGAAGTGAATGCGATGCTGGACGATCCGGATGCCGTGTTCATTGATATGCGTAACCACTATGAGTACGAAGTGGGGCATTTCGAGAACGCGATGGAAATCCCGGCCGACACCTTCCGCGAGCAGCTGCCCAAAGCGGTTGAGATGATGCAGGAACATAAAGATAAAAAGATCGTTATGTACTGCACCGGCGGTATCCGCTGTGAGAAAGCCAGCGCGTGGATGAAGCACAACGGCTTTAATAAGGTCTGGCATATTGAAGGCGGCATTATCGAGTATGCCCGCCGAGCCCGTGAACAGGGTTTACCGGTACGCTTTATCGGGAAAAACTTTGTCTTTGACGAGCGTATGGGTGAGCGTATCTCGGAAGACGTTATTGCCCAGTGCCACCAGTGCGGCGCGCCGTGCGATACCCATACCAACTGCAAAAACGACGGGTGCCATCTGCTGTTTATTCAGTGTCCGGCCTGTGCCGAGAAGTTTAACGGCTGCTGTAGCGAATTGTGCAGCGAAGAGAGCATCCTGCCGGAAGAAGAACAGCGTCGCCGTCGTGCAGGACGTGAAAACGGCAACAAGATTTTCAATAAATCACGCGGCCGTCTGAATACCAAACTGGGTATCCCTGACCCGGAATGATAATAACGCCCGGTACGGCAAAAGCCTGCCGGGCGAATCTATTATGATTTCTGCTGTACACCTTCAACGGAAATAATCAGCTCCACGTCCTGAGACGCCGGGCCTAAATCCGTTGTGATATTAAAATCTTTCAGGTGAATTTTACCCGCCGCTTCAAAACCTGCGCGTTTTCCGCCCCACGGGTCGTCACCCTGACCCAGTAATTTAGCATCCAGCGTGACCGGTTTTGTTACGCCGTTAAGCGTCAGGTTGCCGGTAATATTCAGCTTATCACCGTCTTTTTTCACTTCCGTGGAGGTGAAAGTAGCCTGCGGGTATTTCCCGACATTGAGGAATTCCCCGCTGCGCAGATGTTTATCACGTTCAGCATGATTGGTATCAACGCTGTTAGTATTAATGGTCACGTTGACCTTGTCGGCGGCAGGATTTTTCTCGTCAAAGGTGAATGTGCCGTCAAAATCCTTAAAGGTACCGTACAGCCAGCTGTATCCCAGATGCTGAATACGGAAATTGACGAAAGCGTGCTGGCCCTCTTTATCAATTTTATAATCAGCCGCCACGGCGGAACCGGCGGTGAATAACAGAGAACCCAGGGCGATACCCAGCAGGTGTTTTTTCATTTTATGCTCCAGAGTCAACTGACGAGCGGCCAAGCATGCGCCTTAGCGTATCGTCTTTATCAATAAAATGGTGTTTGAGGGCGGCAAGCCCGTGAAGTACGGACAGGATCACGACGCTCCACGCAAGCCAGAGGTGAACGACCCCTGCAGTGTCAGCCTGAACGCCCGCATCGCTGAGCGTTGCCGGGACGTCAAAAAGGCCAAAGACGCTAATCGGCTTACCGTCCGCCGTCGAGATAAGGTATCCGCTAATCAGAATGGCGAAGAGCAGCGCATAGAGCGCAATATGCGCGGCAACTGCACTGACGCGGGTAAATTTGCTGTGAGTCTTCGGCGCGGCAGGCGGTGGGGAGATATGTCGCCAGATCACGCGGAAAACCAAGCCCAGCATCAGCAGGACACCAATGCTTTTATGCAACTCCGGCGCCTGGTGATACCAGCCATCGTAATAGCTGAGCGTGACCATCCAGAGCCCAAGTCCAAACATGCCGTAGACGGCAAGAGCAAATATCCAGTGCAAACCTATGGATATTATTCCGTAGCGCCGGGAGGAGTTACGCAATTGCATCAGAATGTCCATTTTCAAATTAACCGGAAAGTAAAAATGAACGGGAAGGCGGGATATTGCAACTGAAATAATTGTCTATTGATTTTTATTTTATTTATTTCAGCAATTTTGAAAAGGATCGCTAACGCTAATTCAATCTCTTCGTGCAAGCGAAATGGTGAGTTTCAGTAAAGATAAATTAACGTCAATTATTGTCAGTAAGGCTTTTCAGTAAAATACAATGTAAACGAAATCAATAATGGCCAACAGCGCCCACAATAAGAGATAGAGCATAAAATGCTCGCGAATATTATTCATCAGAAAGCTAACGATCCTGCGCATAACGCCTCGTAATGCAGTGTGAGTGAAACGAGCCCCGGGACGTCCGGAGCCCGTGTGGATTATCCGTTAAAACGCGAAAGGGAGAAGGGCGTCAGATCAAACTGCGGCGTGATACCCTGGGCAAACTGCGCGGCGATTTCACCCAGCACGGAAGCGAATTTAAAGCCGTGGCCGCTCAGCCCGGTGATGAGCAGGGTGTTGTCATGCCCGGGCAGCGTATCAATGATGAAGTCTTCATCCGGCGTGTTGTCGTAGGTACAGGCCGCGCCATACAGCAAGCCACCGACGCCCGGAAGAGTATTCCGCAGGAATGAGAAGGCTTCCGAACCATCCTGAGGAAAGGCGCCAAAAGGCTTACGCTCTTCAGGGGAGGTGATCGCCTGGCCCCCGTTGTGTTTACCAATTTTCAGCGCGTCTTTCTCGGAAGGGAAACCGTAGAACTGATCGCCATTCGGTAATTCCCCGGTGAAGGCCGGGAATTTATTCTGCGCGCTGTAGCGTCCATCCGACTGGAACCAGGAGAAGACTTTGCGCACCGGCTGGATTGGCAGCTCCGGCAGCAGGTGAGTGACCCATGTTCCTGCGCTGACGAGCAGGCGAGAGGCTGAGTAGTCGCCGTCAATGGTCGTTACCGTGACGCCATTCTCGTCATGGGTGATGGCCTCCACCGGACAGTTAAACAGCTGTGCACAGCCGGCTTTCGCGGCAAGGTCGACCCAGGTTTTGATCGCTGTTTCACAATGCAGTACGCCGGAGTGGGCTTCAAAGAGGCCAATATAATCGTCCGGGACGCTAATTTCAGGCCAGCGCGCGGTTATGCCCGTTGCGTCCAGCTTCTCAACGTCCAGATTAAAGGCTTTCGCGCTGCGCTCGACGCCGGCAAGAAATTCCGAATGAGCCGGGCCAAGATTGATAACCCCGGTACGCTCGAAAATACGCTCTTCGGTCTGTTTCGCCAGTTCATCCCACAGCGTCTGGGCGCGAAGCACCAGCGGGACATAGCGCTCGCCTTCTCCATACGCATGGCGCATGAGGCGGGTATCGCCATGATGGCTGCCTTCAGCATGGGGAGGGCGGTGGGCATCGATCATCAGGACCTTCAGACCTGCCTGTGTTGCGTAATAACCGGCAGCGGAACCCACGGAGCCGCTACCAATAATGATTAAGTCGTATCTCATATGCATCTCATAAACTGACGTTTTGTTAGCAGAGTAATTAACAACGCGGAGTTAGACAAGGGAGAAATAAATAAGGCACCGCGAGGGTGCCTGTAGAGAGAAAAGTGGGCATAAGCTTAGTGCCGTTTATACTCATTTTCCTGATAGTCGCCAGATTCTATTTTTGCAATACCTGCCTCTAAAATAGAAATAAACTGACGGGCGACGTCTGTTGTTAGCCACAGCGTCTGTCCAACTTCCGCTTCTTCACGGTTGAGTTGATTCGGGGTCTGGTAGTGCAAACGCAGCATCAGCGCATCGTAGCTATCTACGGTACTGATATCCCAGCCAACAAGTGGATGGGTCTGGATCACTTCACTATTCTTTTCCATTATAACCCCCTTAATGCGTGTTAGAAGACAACGGCTTTGAGGTTCAATGCATGTTTTTCTGAAAGCATCTTCAGTATACCAAGTAATAAGGGTTCCGAAGGGAAAAATAAACAGGTGGCAACACATTTTTCTGCTTTTTAGGATTGTTCGAACAATAAAACACCATCTTGTTCACGATTCTTAAAGAAGATGCCGAATTAATTTGAACTTACCGTATTTTTAGACAAAAAAAAGCCGGGGCGACCCGGCAAAAAACACAATGAGGGAGCAGTATTAATCTGTGATAAACCAGTCGTCTGCGCTTTCCCACGTTTCCTGCAGGATTTCGCTGATGCGATCTTTATCTTCTTTCGCCGCACCAATGACGGAGAGGTTGTTCGACGCGGCGTAACGCACCGTTACGGCACCCGCGTTGTCGGGAAAGGTGTTGTTAATACGGCGGGATAATTCGCCTGCCAGTGCATCAAGCGCGCCGGCAGGCAGAACAGTTGTTTTGGCTATGGTGACTTCAATACGCATAAATGCCCCCTGTGTAATATACTGTTTATTTATACAGGTATATTATCGATTTGACAACAAGGGGCATTGATTTTTTAACGTTTTACCGTCCAGTTAACGGTTTCGCCCGCCAGGAAGGGGATCAGCGTGTCATCCGTCAGCGCAATGGACTCCTCAACGTGGCTCGCCTTACGCTCCAGTTCGATGAAGCTGTCGTTGACCGGCAGGCCGTAGAAGCGCGGGCCATTAAGTGAGCAGAACGCTTCGAAATGTTCCAGCGCGTTCATCTCTTCAAATACGGTCGCGTAGCTGGCAAGCGCCGTTGGGGCGTTGAAGCAGCCTGCGCAGCCGCAGCTTGCCTCTTTACGGTGGCGGGCGTGAGGCGCGGAATCGGTGCCTAGGAACGCGCGGGAGAACCCGCTGGCAACCAGCTCGCGCAGCGCCTGCTGGTGGATGTTGCGCTTGAGAATCGGCAGGCAGTACAGGTGAGGGCGCACCCCGCCCACCAGCATGTGGTTACGGTTAAACATCAGGTGCTGTGGCGTAATGGTGGCGGCGATAAGATCGTTGCCGTCGCGCACGTACTCTGCCGCGTCTTTGGTGGTGATATGCTCAAAGACCACTTTAAGCGCGGGCAGGCGCTGGCGCAGAGGCTCCATCACGGTCTCGATAAACCGGGCTTCACGGTCGAAGATGTCAATCTCGGCATGCGTGACTTCACCATGGACCAGCAGCGGCATGCCCAGTTTCTGCATGCGCTCCAGAACCGGCATGATGGCATCAATGCTGGTGACGCCGTGGCTGGAGTTGGTGGTGGCATTCGCCGGATAGAGTTTCGCCGCCGTAAATACGCCTTCGTTAAACCCACGCTCCACTTCGTTAGGGTCCAGCGAGTCGGTCAGATAGCAGGTCATCAACGGGGTAAAATCGTGTCCCGCAGGCACGGCATCCAGGATGCGCTGGCGATAGGCTATCGCGGCATCGACGGTGGTGACTGGTGGAACCAGGTTAGGCATGACAATCGCGCGGCCATAAATTTCGCTGGTATAAGGCACGACGGTTTTCAGCATATCGCCATCACGCAGATGGATATGCCAGTCGTCAGGGCGGCGGATTTTAAGAACCTGGGGTTGTGCAGTCATGGAAGCTCCGGCTTGTCAGGAATCAGTCATAAGGATGGCTGTTTTTGCCGGACACAAATCATAAGCGGAAACGTTTTCGTTTGCACACTTTTCCGTAAAAAAAAGGGCGCCGTAGCGCCCTTCAGGTTAATCGGTGAAAGGAATGATGATTTCACCCGGCTTAACCTCTATGCCTTTTGCGTATTTTTTCGCCAGGGCTTCGCCCTTGCTTTTATCTTCGCTTAAGACGTACGCGGGCTGCTGGTTGAAATAATTACGCAGCGACTGGTTGAGATAGGGCATCAGGGTTTGCAGAACCGGCGCCATCTTGTCCGGCGACACCTGCGCATCGACGACTTCCATCTCCTGGAGGAAAATCGCCCCTTTCTCTTTGTTGAAAACGGGGAGTGCCTTCAGCTTGAGCTTGATGTTGGCTTTCTGATTGCCAAAGAGGGAGGACATATCAAGATCCGCGTCACCGGCCAGGGTGACTTTGTTTGGCTCTTCACGTCCGATCTGGCTGGTCAGATTCGTGAGCACGATATGCGCGTCCGCCAGCCCCGGCACGCCAATGTCTTTAGAAAAATTGTTATGTTTTTCCAGCGCCTGATTAATTTCCTGTTCACTGACGGTATATTGCGTGAGCTGGTTACAGCCAACCAGCAGACCGCTGACAACTAATGCAGCGGCAAAGACAATTTTCTTCATAGTGTTCCTCAACGAAAAATCGGCGCTTCTGTCCTGTTACGCCAGTATGTCAGCGTGAATGGGCAGAAACCAGCAGAAAAAACTGAGAAGTGGGGCGGGAGGGACTCCCGTTGGAGCGGATGAATCCCACTGGATTTGTTACCAGAAGCATTAACACGGCCTTCAGATTAATATAAAGCTTACAGCGATGCCCTGGTCCGGCTGTAAATCGCCGAGGCGTTTCCGTAAGGCCGGGACGAGGCGCAGGGATGCGCCGAGAGGGCGTGGCCTGCAGGGACGCAGGCTCATGCCCGACCCGATAGCCTGAAGGAATAAGCTGAGGGTACCGCGAAGCGGCGATTTACCGCCGGGAGCCCGGGTTGCCAGGGCGGTGGCGATTGAGCCGCCCTGGAACGTTCACCGGTCATGTCGTTAAAGAGTAGCAAGAAATATAAAGTGAACGGAATGACCACCACAGCCGTATGTTCCCCTCACCCTAACCCTCTCCCCAAAGGGGCGAGGGGATTGTTCACTGCCCACATTAATCCGTGGGGATACCTCAGGAAAGGCTACGCGCCAGGCTCGAGCATGCCGCTCGCGCTGCGTTTCTGGCTGAACTGCCACCACAGGGCAAGGAGCGTCATAAAGCCCACCACGCCGAGCATCATCCACGGGAGTTCGGGCTGGTTTAACGCTTTGCCGGCATCAAACAACCAGCCGCCTCCGGCGTAACCTAATGCGCCACCAAGCGCCAGCCCCAGCCGGCTGAAACCCATATAGCTGCCGCGCGCACGCGCATCCGCAAGGGAGGCGCTCAGCGTTTCACGGGCAGGCTCGGCGATGATCGACCCTATATAGAAGGTGCAAATCAGGGTAAACAGCTGCTGGAGAGAGTTCACCAGGCCGATCGGCATCATGCTCAGCGTCATCAGGAACAGCCCGGCCATCAGGCGATGCTCCAGACGAAAACGCCGTTCGCTCCAGCGGGCAATCGGATAAAGCAGCGTTAACGACAGGCAGGCTTCGATGGCGTACATCCATTTAACGGCAGCAGGCGTGCCAGCAATGTCGTTAACCATGATCGGCAGCATCAGCATGACCTGCACAGCCAGCATGTAGTAGCCCGTCAGGGTCAGCACATAGGTGACAAAACGTTTGTCGCGCAGGACGCGGCCAAGCCCTTCCCGGACAGGTGCTTTGACCGTCGACAGTTTCCAGGCGGGCAGGAACAGGCCATTAAACAGCGCGCACAGAATAAAGAGCACCGCCCCAGCCGCGCAGACCAGACGGAAGTCATACTGCAGCAGCCAGCTTCCCAGCAGAGCGCCGACAACCGCCCCGGCGCTGTCCTGCATCATCAGAATCGAGAAGAAACGGCCGCGGTGCTGCGGGCGAATAAGCTTCACCACCAGCGCGGTGCGTGGCGGATCGAACAGCGTGCCCCCGATACCGGAGAGGAAACAGGAGAACCAGAGCAGCCAGGGCTCCTGGGCGACAGCCATCGTGGCAAAGCCTGCCGCGCGCAGCAGCATACCGGTCACGATCATCGGTTTAGCGCCAAAGCGGTCGGCAATGGCCCCGCCAAAGACGCCCAGACCCTGCTGGACAAACTGGCGTAACCCCAGGGCAATGCCAACCATTAATGCCGCCCAGCCCATTTGATCGACAAATCGGATCGATATCAATGGAAAAACGACAAAAAAGCCGAGCACGACCAGCATGTTATCGACGAGCAGGAAATATTTACCCAGGCTCCTGGCCTGTGATACGCGGGACATTTTCCCTCCAGGGAAAATAAGAAGGTGAGCACGCTAACATTCTGCGGTGTCGCCGCGTTTTTTCCCACCCCCGGGCGTGACAATATTTTTTTATCAAAAGGGTGCTTTGATAGAGAGTTCTCATCGAAAATAATGAAAAGAGGGCAAAATGGTATGTCACTGTTTTCACAGACGGCGCAGGCGCAGGTATAGTAAAGCTAATGGGTAAGCTGAAGTGACGGGAAGGAGTGGTATCGATGTTTGGCTATCGCAGTAATGTGCCAAAAGTGCGTCTGACAACGGACAGGCTGGTCGTTCGTCTGGTGCATGAGCGTGATGCCTGGCGTCTGGCGGATTATTACGCCGAGAATCGCCAGTTTTTAAAACCCTGGGAACCCGTTCGGGATGAGAGCCATTGTTACCCTTCCGGCTGGCAGGCGCGCCTCAGCATGATTACGGAATTTCACAAGCAGGGCAGCGCGTTTTATTTCGCGCTGCTGGATCCTGAAGAGAAAGAGATTATCGGGATCGCCAATTTTTCAAACGTGGTGCGGGGATCGTTTCACGCCTGCTACCTTGGCTACTCCATCGGTCAGAAATGGCAGGGGCAGGGGCTGATGTACGAGGCGCTGACGGTAGCGATCCGTTATATGCAGCGCACGCAGCATATCCATCGCATCATGGCGAACTATATGCCGCATAATCAGCGCAGCGGCAATTTGCTGGCGCGTTTAGGGTTCGAGAAAGAGGGTTACGCCAAAGACTATCTGCTGATAGACGGAGAATGGCGCGACCACGTTCTGACGGCGTTAACCACCCGGGACTGGACCGCAGGTCGTTAAGGAGAAAAGATGAAGTATCAGCTAAACGGTACAGAAGCGCGCGTGATTGGGTGCTTACTCGAAAAACAGGTCACCACGCCGGAGCAGTATCCGCTCTCCGTCAACGCCGTGACCATGGCCTGCAATCAGAAGACCAACCGCGAGCCGGTGATGAACCTCAGCGAGCATGAGGTTCAGGACGTGCTCGATGCATTGGTAAAACGCCACTATCTGCGTACCGTCAGCGGCTTCGGCAACCGCGTGACCAAATACGAACAGCGCTTTTGTAACTCCGAATTTGGCGACCTGAAGCTGAGCAGTGCGGAAGTGGCGGTCATCACCACGCTGCTGCTGCGCGGGGCGCAGACACCGGGAGAGCTGCGCACGCGCGCTTCCCGTATGCATGAGTTCAGCGATATGCAGGAGGTCGAGCAGACCCTGGAAGGGCTGGCTTCTCGCGAAGACGGCCCATACGTGGTGCGTCTGGCGCGAGAGCCGGGAAAACGCGAAAGCCGCTATATGCATCTGTTCAGTGGTGAAGTTGATATTTCAGTTAAATCCAGCGCAACCGATATTAGTGCTGGAGATGACGATTTGGTTGCCCGCGTAGAGGCGCTGGAAGATGAGGTCGCCGGGCTGAAACAGCGTCTGGATGCGTTGCTGGCACATTTGGGAGACTGACGGTGAAAAAATTACGCGTAGGCGTGGTGGGGCTGGGCGGCATCGCGCAAAAAGCCTGGCTGCCTGTTTTAGGTGCGGCGACGGACTGGACCCTGCAAGGGGCATGGTCACCCACCCGAGAAAAGGCAGAACGTATCTGCGAAACCTGGCGCATGCCGTATGCTGCCTCCCTGCCGGATCTGGCCCGCGAGTGTGATGCGGTTTTTGTGCATACCTCAACGGCAACCCACTATCAGGTGGTGAGCGAGCTGCTCAATTTGGGGGTTCACGTCTGCGTGGATAAACCGCTGGCTGAAAATGTTCAGGATGCCGAACGGCTGATTGAGCTGGCCGCGCGCAAAAAACTGACGCTGATGGTGGGTTTCAACCGCCGCTTTGCGCCGCTTTATCAACAGCTGAAGGCGCAGTCGGGCACGCTCGCCTCGCTGCGGATGGATAAGCACCGTACCGACAGCATTGGGCCAAACGATTTGCGTTTCACGCTGCTGGATGACTATCTGCACGTTGTGGATACGGCGCTGTGGCTCGCCAGCGGCAATGCACAGCTGCAAAGTGGCACGCTACTGACGAACGAGCAGGGCGAAATGGTCTACGCCGAACATCATTTCGCGATTGACCATCTGCAGATCACCACCAGCATGCATCGTCGTGCGGGAAGTCAGCGTGAATCCGTCCAGGCCGTCACCGACGGCGCGTTGTACGACATAACCGACATGCGTGAATGGCGGGAAGAGAAGGGCAGCGGCGTGGTGACGCTTCCTGCCCCTGGCTGGCAGAGCACGCTTGAACAGCGCGGTTTTGCCGGTTGTGCCCGCCACTTTATCACCTGCGTGCAAAATCAGACGGTTCCTGAAACGTCCGGTGAGCAGGCCATTATGGCGCAGCGCATTGTGGAAAGGCTCTGGCGCGAGGCCATGAGCGAATAACTCGCTGTAACATCTGCGGATAGTAATTCGTTGAAATCCGGTTAGACTAAGCGCCGCTTGTTGGCTTTGCCGGGTGGCGCTTACGCTTACCCGGCTTACAAATCCGTATGGTTCTGGAAATTCACGTTAATGAACTTATTAAAATCGCTGGCGGCCGTCAGCTCGATGACCATGTTTTCCCGCGTGCTGGGTTTTGCGCGCGACGCCATTGTGGCAAGGGTATTTGGTGCAGGGATGGCCACGGACGCCTTTTTCGTCGCGTTCAAGTTGCCGAACCTGCTGCGTCGTATTTTTGCTGAAGGGGCGTTTTCCCAGGCATTCGTGCCTATCCTGGCGGAATATAAAAGCAAGCAGGGTGAAGACGCGACGCGCGTCTTTGTTTCTTATGTCTCCGGGCTGCTGACGCTGGCTTTGGCGGTGGTGACGGTACTCGGGATGCTGGCCGCGCCGTGGGTGATTATGGTGACCGCGCCCGGTTTTGCCGATACGGCCGACAAATTTGCGCTGACCTCGCAGCTGCTGCGCATTACTTTCCCCTATATTCTGCTGATCTCGCTGGCCTCGCTGGTGGGGGCGATCCTGAATACCTGGAACCGCTTCTCTGTTCCGGCGTTTGCGCCGACGTTTCTCAACGTCAGCATGATCGGCTTTGCCCTGTTCGCTGCGCCGCACTTCAACCCGCCGGTGCTGGCGCTGGCCTGGGCGGTCACCGTGGGCGGCGTGCTGCAGCTGGCGTATCAGCTGCCGCATCTGAAAAAAATCGGCATGCTGGTGCTGCCGCGCATCAATCTCAAAGATGCCGGGGCGATGCGCGTCATCAAGCAGATGGGGCCCGCTATTCTCGGCGTCTCCGTCAGCCAGATCTCGCTGATTATCAACACCATCTTTGCCTCGTTCCTTGTGTCCGGCTCGGTTTCCTGGATGTACTACGCCGACCGTCTGATGGAGTTCCCGTCCGGAGTGCTGGGCGTGGCGCTGGGGACCATCCTGCTGCCGTCGCTGTCGAAAAGTTTTGCCAGCGGTAATCATGATGAGTATTGCCGCCTGATGGACTGGGGGTTACGTCTCTGCTTCCTGCTGGCCCTGCCAAGCGCGGTGGCGCTGGGTATTCTGGCCAAACCGCTGACGGTGTCGCTCTTCCAGTACGGGAAATTCACCGCCTTTGATGCCGCCATGACCCAGCGCGCGCTGATTGCCTACTCGGTCGGATTGATGGGGCTGATCGTCGTCAAGGTGCTGGCGCCCGGGTTCTACTCGCGTCAGGACATCAAAACGCCGGTGAAAATTGCCATTGTGACGCTGATTATGACGCAGCTGATGAACCTGGCGTTTATTGGTCCGCTGAAGCATGCGGGCCTGTCATTATCGATTGGTCTGGCGGCCTGTCTGAATGCCGGACTGCTGTACTGGCAGCTGCGCAAGCAGGATATTTTTACACCGCAGCCGGGCTGGGGAAGTTTCCTGGTGCGTCTGATCATTGCGGTACTGGTGATGTCTGCCGCGCTGCTCGGCATGATGTACGTGATGCCGGAGTGGTCTCAGGGCACCATGCCCTACCGTCTGATGCGGCTGATGGCCGTGGTGGGCGTCGGGGTGGTGGCGTACTTTGCCACGCTCGCGGTGCTGGGCTTCAAAGTGAAAGAGTTTGCCCGTCGGACGGCATAAACGCCAAAAGGGGAGTTCACCTTATGGTGCTCCCCACTGCATGATTTGTCGCTGATGCGTCAAATCGAAATCTTTTTCACACCCGCAATACGCGCAGTCGCTGTCTGACCATCCGCACCGTACAGTCCGGTTTCTTTATGCGGTTTCAACACCTCAAGTGCCTGCTGATTACGCTCAATCTGACCTTCCAGTAGCCAGCCGTTATGCTGGTTAAGATCGCGCAGGTGCTGGGTTTTTTCGGTAATGGTCTGCCAGCGCTCAATAATATCGTCATTGGCGCTGCGCTTCGGATCCTGCTCAGCGCGGCGTTGTTGCTCCAGATAATCCAGCGTCGCCAGAAGCGAACTCTTATCTTCAGTAATACGCTGCAGCGCGCTGCCGTTGATGTGACCGGAAGAGAGATGCTGTTGTTCAGCGTCCATTACCGTTTTCAGGTCGTTCAGGACAACCGTCATTTGATCCAGTATTTCTGACAGTCGACTCATACGGTTAGTTACTCTGTAAGAAACTCTGTGCTTCCTGAATCAGGGCATCAGCGATCTTGCTGGTATCCATTTTCAGTTCACCGTTACGAATAGCCGTTTTCAGCGCTTCAA
Source organism: Enterobacter sp. DC4 (assembly GCF_000568095.1). Lineage (NCBI taxonomy): Bacteria > Pseudomonadati > Pseudomonadota > Gammaproteobacteria > Enterobacterales > Enterobacteriaceae > Enterobacter > Enterobacter sp. DC4. The sequence goes on from NZ_AZUB01000001.1 coordinate 617,097, forward strand.
CACGTTCCATATTGATATCGTTGGTGCCTGGCTGCATCAGTTTCGCCTGCGCATCGCTCAGGGTCACGCTGGTGCTGTTGGACGTTGACGGTTTTTCCAGACGCGTTTTCTGCGCAGGAGTGTCATTCGTTTCGCGAGGTTGTACAGCGCTTACCGGCTTCAGGGCTGATGTACGATCAATGCTCATAGTGTTGTCCTCATCGAGGGTTCGCGGCGTTTGCGCCTGACATCATCATTAGTGGAATATTTATCGGCACGCGCCGCGAAATCTTTAAAAAGATTATAGGTTAATCAGAATATTCCCATCAGAATCGACGGTTCCGCTCACCACCTGGCCTGATGACATTCTGACGCGGATGTTTTGCGCCACCGCGGCATTGTTTAACGCTTTCCCTTCACTGTTGATACTAAAGCCCTCTCCGTTGGCCACCACCATCACCTGCTGGCCCGCTTTTATCCGCCATGCCTGGCGCAGCATTGAGAGCTGTATCGGCTGGCCTGGTGCAACATCACGCAGGCTGACGGCGTCCTGTGCCTGGTTTATTTCCAGCATGGTGCGTGGAGGCAGCTGATCCAGACGGCCGCGTTTTAACGTCACGCTGTTCGTCTGCAGTACGCTGCCGCGCGCAATGGGCACGGCGGCGACAACATAATTGCCCGTCGCCTGAACTGCAACCTGTAAATAGCGTTTTTCGTTGGCGCAGCGTGCCAGCACGTTCACATTCCCCCAAAGCTTTGTGAACCCCACCACGCTGAACGAAGGCTGGTCACACGTCGGGTACAGATTCGGTGGCGTGCGCACGGTAACGGTAACGTCATCGCTAAAGCCTGCCAGCTTCTCAGCAAAGAAAGCCGTCAACTGATCCTGTAAGCCTTCAGCCTGCACCAGCGGGCTAAACAGCCAGAAAATTGCCATCAGGCCACGTTTTAACGTTTGCATCGCAAGTTCCACCGTTTCCAGAGTTGAATGAATTCTACCTGCAGTGGTTTTGCATCAACGCAATAAATAGCGACGCATTTTGCGCTTATTCCGTCGATAGGGGAGACCGGGTGAGATTTAAGCTGTGAACTGAAATTTTGCCATCAGCGGAGGAGACATGCTCGATAAACTCGACGCCGCGTTACGTTTTCAGCAGGAAGCGCTCAATTTACGCGCCCAGCGGCAGGAGATTTTAGCCGCCAACATCGCTAACGCCGATACCCCGGGGTTTCAGGCGCGCGATATTGATTTTTCCAGTGAACTCAAAAAGGTGATGGAGCGTGGACGTGCCGAAGGAACGGGTGTTGCACTTGCCATGACATCCTCTCGCCATATTCCTGCTCAGGCGATGACCGCGCCAGCGACCGATTTACTTTACCGCATTCCCGATCAGCCCTCACTCGACGGTAACACCGTGGATATGGACCGGGAGCGTACGCAGTTTGCCGACAACAGCCTGAAATACCAGACGGGCCTGACCGTACTCGGCGGACAAATCAAAGGCATGATGAACGTCCTGCAGGGGGGGAACTGATAGATGGCCTTGTTGAATATTTTTGATATTGCCGGTTCGGCGTTAACCGCGCAGTCCAAACGCCTGAACGTGGCTGCCAGTAACCTGGCAAACGCCGACAGCGTCACCGGACCCGACGGCCAGCCTTATCGTGCCAAACAGGTTGTCTTTCAGGTCGATGCTGCGCCGGGCGCGGCGACGGGCGGCGTGAAGGTGTCTGATGTGGTAGAGAGCCAGGCGCCTGACAGGCTGGTGTATGAGCCGGGTAACCCGCTCGCAGATGCCAGCGGATACGTGAAGATGCCAAACGTGGATGTGGTGGGTGAGATGGTGAACTCCATGTCGGCTTCCCGTAGCTACCAGGCCAACGTCGAAGTGCTTAATACCGTGAAGAGCATGATGCTCAAAACACTCACTCTCGGCCAGTAAAGGAGACATGCATGTCCATCGCCGTAAATGTGAATGATCCTACGAACTCGGGTGTTAACAACACAAAGAGTACGACGGGTTCTAACTCCCTGACGGGGAGTAACGCCGCCGATCTTCAGGGCAGCTTTCTGACGCTGCTGGTGGCGCAGCTTAAGAACCAGGATCCCACCAACCCAATGCAGAACAACGAACTGACCACGCAGCTTGCGCAGATCAGCACCGTGAGCGGCATTGAGAAACTGAACACCACCCTCGGTTCCGTCTCTGGGCAGATTAACAGCGCCCAGTCTCTGCAGGCGGCAAGCCTGATTGGCCACGGGGTGATGATCCCGGGGACCACGATTCTGGCAGGCACCAGCACCACCGACGGCAATACCACCACGACGACCACGCCGTTTGGCGTTGAGCTCCAGCAGCCGGCTGAGAAGGTGACGGCAACGATCACGGATGCCAATAACGTGGTGGTTCGCACCATTGATATCGGCGAGCTGAAGGCGGGCGTTCACACCTTTACCTGGGATGGCAGCCTGACCGACGGCACCAAAGCACCAAACGGATCCTACAAAGTGGCAATCAGCGCCAGCAACGGGACGACCCAGCTGGTAGCGCAGCCGCTGCAGTTCGCGCTGGTCCAGGGCGTGATTAAAGGAAGCGACGGCAACAAACTGGATTTGGGAACCTCGGGTTCCACCACACTCGACGAAGTTCGGCAGATTATCTAAGCCTTAACACTTATCAGGAGTAAGTCATGGCCTTTTCTCAAGCGGTCAGCGGCCTGAATGCTGCGGCCACCAACCTGGACGTCATTGGCAACAACATCGCCAACTCCGCGACCTATGGTTTTAAATCCGGTTCTGCATCCTTTGCAGACATGTTTGCCGGTTCCAAAGTCGGCCTGGGCGTGAAAGTTGCGGGCATCACTCAGGACTTTAGCGACGGCACCACCACCAACACCGGTCGCGGTCTGGACGTTGCCATCAGCCAGAACGGTTTCTTCCGTATGGTCGATTCCAACGGCTCTGTGTTCTACAGCCGTAACGGCCAGTTCAAGCTGGATGAAAACCGTACGCTGGTGAACATGCAGGGCATGCAGCTGACGGGCTACCCGGTAGCGGGAACGCCGCCTACCGTTCAGACCGGTGCGAACCCTCAGGCAATTACCATCCCGAATACCCTGATGGCGGCGAAATCGACCACCACCGCGACGCAGCAGATCAACCTGAACTCAACCGATCCTGTTCAAACCGCTCCCTTCGATGCGACTAACCCGGATACCTACAACAAAAAAGGGACCGTGACCGTATTCGACAGCCAGGGTAACGCCCATAACATGTACGTCTACTACGTTAAGACGGCTGACAACAAATGGGACCTTTACACTCAGGACGGCAGCGTAGCGGGTTCTGCTGCGACGAAAGCGGCGCAGATGAACTTTGATGCGAACGGTAACTTGGCGGGTGTGTATAACTACGACGCGGCGGGTGTGCTGAGCGCAGCGCCAAACGCCACGCCGGCCATTAACATCACCACGGGCTCCGTCAGCGGTGCGACGGCGGCGACTTTCTCCCTGAGCTTCCAGAACTCCATGCAGCAGAACACCGGCGCGAACAGCGTGGTGGCTACCAATCAGAACGGCTACAAGCCAGGCGATCTGGTGAGCTACCAGATCAACGACGATGGCACCGTGGTGGGAAGCTACTCTAACGAACAGTCTCAGGTTCTGGGTCAGATCGTGCTGGCAAACTTCGCCAACAACGAAGGTCTGAAATCAGAAGGCGATAACGTCTGGTCTGCCACCCAGTCCTCTGGCGTGGCGCTGCTGGGTACCGCAGGCACCGGTAACTTTGGCAAGCTGACCAACGGCGCGCTGGAAGCTTCCAACGTGGATATGAGTAAAGAACTGGTGAACATGATCGTCGCGCAGCGTAACTATCAGTCGAACGCGCAGACCATCAAAACCCAGGACCAGATCCTCAACACGCTGGTTAACCTGCGTTAAGCGGCTAACAGGAAAGCGCAATGGATCACGCAATATATACCGCGATGGGCGCGGCAAGTCAGACGCTCAATCAGCAGGCCGTTACCGCCAGCAACCTGGCAAACGCCTCAACGCCGGGCTTTCGCGCGCAGCTTAATGCGCTGCGCGCGGTGCCGGTAGAAGGGCTTTCCCTGCCGACCCGAACGCTGGTGACGGCATCGACCCCTGGCGCCGATATGACGCCAGGGCAGATGGATTACACCTCACGCCCGCTGGACGTGGCTCTGCAGCAGGACGGCTGGCTGGCGGTGCAAACGGCGGACGGCAGTGAAGGCTATACCCGTAACGGGAACATCCAGGTGAGCGCGACGGGCCAGCTGACGATTCAGGGGCATCCGGTGATGGGGGAAGCGGGTCCGCTGACCGTACCGGAAGGCTCTGAGCTGACTATCGCTGCGGACGGCACCATTTCGGCGCTCAACCCGGGCGACCCGGCCAATACCGTTGCGCCCGTCGGTCGTCTGAAGCTGGTCAAAGCGGAAGGCAAAGAGGTGCAGCGTGGCGACGACGGCATGTTCCGTCTGACCCAGGCGGCGCAGGCGACGCGGGGTGCCACCTTACAGGCCGATCCGAGCATCCGCGTGATGTCCGGCGTTCTGGAAGGCAGTAACGTCAAGCCGGTCGAAGCCATGACCGACATGATCGCCAGCGCCCGCCGCTTTGAAATGCAGATGAAGATCATCAGCAGCGTGGATGAAAACGCGGGCAAGGCTAACCAACTTCTGGCTATGAGTTAACAGGACTCCTTATGATCAGTTCTTTATGGATCGCGAAAACAGGCCTGGACGCCCAGCAAACCAATATGGATGTGATTGCCAACAACCTGGCAAACGTGAGCACCAATGGTTTCAAGCGTCAGCGCGCGGTTTTCGAAGATTTGCTTTATCAAACCATCCGCCAGCCGGGCGCGCAGTCTTCTGAACAGACGACGCTGCCTTCGGGCCTGCAGATCGGTACCGGTGTTCGCCCGGTGGCCACCGAGCGTCTGCACAGTCAGGGCAACCTGTCTCAGACCAACAACAGTAAAGACGTGGCAATCAAAGGGCAGGGCTTCTTCCAGGTGCAGCTGCCTGACGGGACCTCTGCTTATACCCGCGACGGTTCGTTCCAGGTCGATCAGAACGGCCAGCTGGTGACGGCGGGCGGTTTCCAGGTCCAGCCTGCGATCACCATCCCGGCCAACGCCCTGAGCATCACCATCGGACGTGACGGTGTGGTCAGCGTGACCCAGCAGGGACAGGCCGCGCCGGTTCAGGTTGGGCAGCTCAACCTGACCACCTTCATGAACGATACCGGTCTGGAAAGCATTGGTGAGAACCTCTACACCGAAACGCAATCCTCCGGTACGCCAAATGAGAGCACCCCAGGCCTGAACGGTGCGGGCCTGCTGTACCAGGGCTATGTTGAAACCTCCAACGTGAACGTGGCGGAAGAGCTGGTGAATATGATCCAGGTTCAGCGCGCGTATGAAATTAACAGTAAAGCAGTGTCGACGACCGACCAGATGCTGCAGAAACTGACGCAACTCTAAGGTGTAGCCCGGTGCGGTAAACGCCGCGCCGGCTCCCTGTTTTCGAAGATGAAGGCAATGCAAAAAAACGCGGCGTTTCGTTATCCGATACTGACTGTTCTGGCTGTCACCCTCAGCGGGTGTGCTTTGATCCCGACCAAACCATTGGTCCAGGGTGCGACGACTGCCCAGCCCGTTCCTGGCCCTGCGCCAGTGGTAAACGGCTCCATTTTCCAGACCGCGCAGCCGATTAATTACGGCTATCAGCCGCTGTTTGAAGATCGCCGCCCGCGTAACGTCGGCGATACATTGACCATTGTGCTGCAGGAAAACGTCAGCGCGAGCAAGAGCTCGTCGGCGAATGCCAGCCGCGATGGCAAAACCAATTTTGGCTTCGATACCGTGCCACGCTATCTCGAAGGGCTGTTCGGCAACGCGCGTGCTGATGTGAACGCGTCCGGCGGCAACACCTTTAACGGCAAAGGCGGCGCGAACGCCAGCAACACCTTCAGCGGTACGCTGACGGTCACGGTTGACCAGGTACTGGTTAACGGCAACTTACATGTTGTGGGTGAAAAACAGATCGCCATCAACCAGGGCACTGAATTCATTCGCTTCTCGGGCGTGGTTAACCCTCGCACCATCAGCGGCACCAACACCGTTCCGTCCACCCAGGTGGCGGATGCGCGCATTGAGTACGTCGGTAACGGCTATATCAATGAAGCGCAAAATATGGGTTGGCTGCAGCGCTTCTTCCTTAATTTATCGCCGATGTAAGCGAGGTGACCCATGTTTAAATCGATCTTCGCCGTGGCGCTTGCGCTGGTGGCAACGTTTGCCCAGGCTGACCGTATTCGCGACCTCACCAGCGTTCAGGGCGTACGTGAAAACTCCCTGATCGGCTACGGTCTGGTGGTGGGTCTGGATGGTACCGGTGACCAGACGACCCAGACGCCGTTCACCACCCAAAGCCTGAACAACATGCTTTCCCAGCTCGGCATTACCGTGCCGGCGGGAACCAACATGCAGCTGAAAAACGTGGCGGCAGTAATGGTTACCGCGTCCTACCCGGCGTTTGCGCGCCAGGGACAAACCATTGACGTGGTGGTCTCCTCAATGGGTAACGCCAAAAGCCTGCGCGGCGGTACGCTGCTGATGACCCCGCTGAAAGGCGTCGACAGCCAGGTCTATGCGCTGGCGCAGGGGAACATTCTGGTCGGCGGTGCGGGTGCATCCGCAGGCGGAAGCAGCGTGCAGGTGAACCAGCTCAACGGTGGACGTATCACCAACGGGGCGATCATTGAGCGTGAACTGCCGACCCAGTTTGGCGCGGGCAATACCATTAACCTGCAGCTCAATAATGAAGACTTCACGATGGCGCAGCAGATTGCCGATACCATCAACCGCAGCCGCGGCTACGGTAACGCAACGGCACTCGATGCGCGCACCGTACAGATCCGTACCTCCACCGGCAGCAGCAACCAGGTGCGCATGCTGGCAGACATCCAGAATATGGAAGTGAACGTTCCGGTCCAGGATGCGAAGGTGATCATCAACTCCCGTACCGGCTCGGTGGTCATGAACCGGGAAGTGTCGCTCGACAGCTGCGCCGTGGCGCAGGGGAACCTCTCCGTGACGGTAAACCGCTCCGCGAACGTGAGCCAGCCGAATACGCCATTTGGTGGCGGTCAGACGGTGGTGACGCCGCAAACGCAAATTGATATGCGTCAGAGCGGCGGGTCACTGCAAAGCGTGCGCTCCAGCGCCAACCTGAACAGCGTGGTGCGTGCCCTGAATGCCCTGGGGGCAACGCCGATGGATCTGATGTCCATCCTGCAATCGATGCAAAGCGCGGGCTGCCTGCGCGCCAAACTGGAAATCATCTAATGCTGACCGATAGCAAACTGTTGACCAGTGCAGCCTGGGACGCCCAGTCGCTCAACGAACTGAAAACCAAAGCAGGTAAAGACCCGGCGGCGAATATCCGCCCGGTCGCCCGCCAGGTGGAAGGGATGTTTGTACAGATGATGCTGAAAAGCATGCGCGAAACCCTGCCGAAAGACGGGATGTTCAGCAGTGATTCAACGCGTCTCTACACCAGCATGTATGACCAGCAGATTGCGCAGCAGATGACTGCGGGTAAAGGCCTCGGTCTGGCTGACATGATTGTCAAACAGACCGAAGCCGCGCAGGGCATTCAGCCTCAGGAGCAGCCTCAGCAGGTGCCGATGAAGTTCGACCTGGAAACGGTGACCAGCTATCAGAACCAGGCCCTGACGCAGCTGGTGCGTAAAGCGATGCCAAAAGCCACGAGCAGCGGCGATGAGCCGCTCTCCGGTGACAGCAAAGACTTCCTGGCGCAGCTTTCTCTGCCTGCGCGCCTTGCCAGCGAACAGAGCGGCGTGCCGCATCACCTGATTCTGGCGCAGGCCGCGCTGGAGTCGGGCTGGGGTCAGCGTCAGATCCGCAAGGAAAACGGCGAGCCGAGCTTCAACATCTTCGGCGTGAAGGCCACCTCCAGCTGGAAGGGGCCGACAACGGAGATCACGACCACCGAATACGAGAACGGTGCGGCGGTGAAGGTCAAAGCCAAATTCCGCGTCTACAGCTCTTATCTGGAAGCCTTGTCCGATTATGTTGGCCTGCTGAGCCGAAATCCGCGCTATACCGCCGTTACGCAGGCGGCGACGGCGGAGCAGGGTGCTCAGGCGCTGCAAAACGCGGGCTACGCGACTGACCCGAACTATGCACGTAAGCTCACCAGCATGATCCAGCAGCTGAAATCCATGGGCGAGAAGGTCAGCAAAGCCTATAGCACAGATATCGAAAATCTGTTCTGAAAGTTCTCAAGTCCCGGTGGAGGTTGCCGATAACCTTCATCAGGACTCGTGTCTGAACGTATAAAAGGAACCCCCATGTCCAGTTTGATTAACAGTGCCATGAGTGGCCTCAGTGCTGCTCAGTCGGCACTCAATACCGTCAGTAATAATATTTCAAGCTATAACGTGGCAGGTTACACCCGCCAGACCACGGTGCTGGGCGCATCTAACAGCACGCTGACCGGCGGTGGCTGGGTGGGTAACGGGGTCTATGTCTCCGGTGTCCAGCGTGAGTATGACGCCTTCATCACCAACCAGCTGCGCGCCGCGCAGACGCAGAGCAGCGGTCTGACGACGCGCTATCAGCAGATGTCAAAAATTGACGATGTGCTCTCCGATACCACCAACTCGCTCTCCACCACCCTGCAGGATTTCTTCAAGAGTCTGCAAACGCTGGTGAGCAACGCGGAAGATCCGGCTGCACGTCAGACGGTGCTGGGGAAAGCGGGCGGTCTGGTCAATCAGTTTAAAACCAACGATCAGTATCTTCGTGACCAGGATACGCAGGTGAATACCGCCATCTCAAGCAGCGTATCTCAGATCAACAACTACGCGACGCAGATTGCGAATCTGAACGATCAGATTTCTCGTTTGACTGGCGTTGGCGCGGGGGCTTCGCCTAACGACCTGCTCGACCAGCGCGATCAGCTCGTGACTGAACTGAACAAAATCGTGGGCGTGGAAGTCTCCGTACAGGATAGCGGCACGTTTAATATCTCTCTCGGCAATGGTTACAGCCTGGTGCAGGGCAGCAAAGCCAGCCAGCTGGCTGCCGTGAAGTCCAGCGCCGATCCGGCGCGTACGACCATCGCCTACGTCGATGACGTGGCGGGTAATATTGAGATCCCCGAGAAATTTATCACCACCGGTTCTTTAGGCGGTTTACTGACCTTCCGTAATGAAGATCTGGATAAAGCGCGTAACACTCTGAACCAGATGGCGCTGGCCTTTGCCGATGCGATGAACACGCAGCATGAAGCTGGTTTTGATGCAAACGGTGATGCGGGCGGTAAGCTGTTCAACTTTGGTTCTCCTGCGGTGCTGTCCAACAGCAAGAACGGCGGATCGGCGGTTGTTACGGCCTCTGTGGCGGACAGCAAACAGGTCCAGGCGACTGACTATAAGCTGCAGTTTAACGGCACTGACTGGACGGTCACCCGCACATCAGACAAAACCAGTTTTACGATGAGCCCGGATGCCAGCGGTAATCTGTCTTTTGATGGCCTTAACGTCAACGTGAGCGGTACGGCAAATACCAAAGACAGTTTCACCGTGAAGCCGGTTTCCAACGTCATCATGAACATGGATCTGGCGATCAGCGACGAGTCCAAACTGGCGATGGCGTCGGTACAGAACGGCGGCGAAAGTGACAACCGTAACGGCCAGAAACTGCTCGATCTGCAAAACGGCAAAGTGGTGGGTGGAAATAAAACCTTCAACGATGCGTATGCTTCTCTCGTCAGTACCGTCGGTAGCACCACGGCGTCACTGAAGGTGAGCAGCCAGACGAAAGCCAATGTGGAAACGCAGTTAATCAAGCAGCAGCAGACCATCTCTGGGGTAAACCTCGACGAAGAGTATGGCAATTTGCAGCGTTATCAGCAGTATTACCTGGCGAACGCCCAGGTTCTCCAGACTGCCAGTACGCTCTTCGATGCAATTATCAACATTCGTTAAGGTTGAGGTGAATAATGCGTATTAGCACCCAGATGATGTATGAGCAGAACATGCGCGGGATCACTGATTCCCAGAGCAGATGGCTGAGCTATGGTGAGCAAATGTCCACCGGTAAGCGCGTTAACCGTCCTTCGGACGATCCTATCGCCGCGTCGCAGGCCATCGTTCTGTCGCAATCTCAGTCGCAAAACAGCCAGTTCGCGCTTGCGCGTACCTTTGCAACGCAGAAGGTCTCGCTGGAAGATAACGTGTTAACCCAGGTGAACACCGCAATCTCAAGCGTGCGCGAGAAGTTGGTTTACGCGTCGAACGGCACATTAAGCGATGACGACCGTCTTTCTCTGGCGACCGATATCCAGGGGATCCGCGATCAGCTGATGAACCTGGCCAACACGACGGATGGCAATGGTCGCTTTATCTTTGCGGGATACAAAACCGAGAGCGCACCGTTTGATGCCGTGACCGGGGATTATAACGGCGGCGCAGAGGCCATCTCGCAGCAGGTTGATACGGCGCGAAATATGACCATTAGCCATACCGGACAGCAAATTTTCGAAAGCATTACCAGTAATGCGGAACAGCTGCCGGGCGGTGGATATGGCCAGACCAACATGTTCAAAATCCTGGATTCTGCCATTGCGTCCCTGAAGACACCGATTGAGAACGATCCGGCTGCCGCAACGGCGCAAAATCAGGTGATTGCCAATGCGCAGATCGGCATCAAAAACGCCCAGAACAACGTCCTGACGGTCGTTGCGGATGTGGGAACCAAGATGAACGAGCTGGAAAAACTCGATACGCTGGGAGATGACCGCGCTCTGGGTCAGACTAAGCAGATGAGTGATCTGGTGGATGTCGACTGGAACGAAGCGATTTCCTCTTACACCATGCAGCAGGCGGCCTTGCAGGCGTCTTATAAAGCGTTTAGCGATATGCAGGGCATGTCTCTGTTCCAGCTGAACAAATAACATCTTGACCTCTTGGAACATGTCTTGAAACTGGGCATGTTTTACTGCCCAATCCGTCTGGATTGGGCATTTTTTTATGCGGCTTCTGCCGGTACGGAGGCGACACGCGCGCTTTCTATCAGACGGATGACCAGCGCAATGACGCCACAGACGGTGGCCAGCGCGACCACACCCGTCCAGCCAGCCAGCGAGTAGATATTGCTGCCTAGTGCGGAGCCCAGCGCCATCCCGATAAAGACCACCGTAAAGAGCAGGGCATTGAGACGACCACGCGCCTGCGGTTCAAGGCTGTAGACCAGGTTCTGGTGAGCGACCAGGCTGGACTGCAGACCCAGGTCGAACCCGACGGCAGAGACGGCGATCAGCATCAGCTGTCCATGAACGCTCAGCGCGGGCATCAGGAACATCAGGGCGAATGAGACGGTCACAAGGACGGCACCAAGCTGCGTGACTTTTCCTGCGCCCAGTTTGTCCGCCAGACCCCCCGCCAGCGGGGCGGCTAATGCACCGGCGGCACCCGCAATACCAAACCCACCCGCTACGGCACTGCCAAGGTGATAGCGTTCCAGCAGCATGACCGCGAGCGTTGACCAGAAGGCGCTGAAGGCAATCGACAGAAAACCCTGAGCCAGCGCCGCGCGGCGCAGCGCCGGATAACGACGCCACAGATGTTCCATTGAGCGCATCAGCGCGGGGTAGCTCAGCGTGGAGTGAATGGCAAAACGGGGAAGCACAAACCACATCATCACCCCGATGAACGCAATGCTCGCCGCCGCCAGCTGGTACATGACGCGCCAGCCAAAGGCTTCGCCCACTACGCCGCTCACGGTTCTTGATAATAAGATACCCATCAGCAGCCCGGTCATTACCGTGCCCACGGTTTTCCCCTGTTTACCTTCTGGCGCAAGAATCGCCGCAGCAGGGACGATATCCTGTGCCATGGTGGCGGCCATGCCGATGAGCAGGCTTGCCAGCAGCAGAGAATGGATCTGCCCGGTCAGGCTACAGCCGAGAAGAAACAGCGCCAGCGCTGCGCTTTTAATCAGAATTAACGTCCTGCGGTCGTGGCGATCGCCCAGGGGAAGCAGGAACAGGATACCGAGCGCATAGCCTGCCTGAGTTAACGTTGGGACCAGACCCATACCTTCAATGCTCAGATGCAGATCGGCACCCATCAGCGGCAGCAGGGGCTGCGCGTAATAGATTGATGCCACGCTGAAACCGGCCCCCAGAGCTAGCATAAAAATCACCCAGCGGCTTACAGCATGGGGAGTCGTTGTTGTGTTCATAAGTTGTTCCTCATTCGTCGTGTGCGGCTATTTTTTATCAGTATGCCTTGCGACGGTAGCGGGCCCGGTGGTAAAACGCTTATACGTTTAACGTATAAGTGAAAATGTAATGAAAAGAGCTGAGCGTATAGACAGGGTGGAGCTAATGCGGACGTTTGTCCGGATAGTGGAGGCGGGTTCCCTCTCTGCGGCGGCACGGCAGCTGGCCACCACCCAGGCCACGGTGAGCAGACGGCTACAGTCGCTGGAGACCATGCTGGGCGTGCGCCTGATACTGCGCACTACCCACACGACGCGGCTGACGGATGATGGCGAACGCTGCTACCAGCACGCTCGTCGGGTGATTGACAGCTGGCTGGCGCTGGAAGATGAGGTGGGGCAGACGGAAGATGAGCCCGTAGGCGTGCTGCGGGTGCGTGCACCCCACGCGTTTGGTCAGGATCAGCTTCTGAAACCCGTAACCGAATTTTTGCAACGCTACCCGCAGCTTTCGATTGAGTGGATGCTCAACGATCGGTCAGCTGACTTCCTCGGCGACAACCTTGACTGTGCTATTCGGGTGGGCGTGGAGGTCGATCCGGCGACCGTATCCGTGCTGCTGGCGGAAGTGCCGCGCTCGGTAGTCGCTTCTCCGGCACTGCTGGCCCGTTTTCCAGCGGTTACCACGCCGGAGGATTTGCAGCAGTTTCCCTGGATAGCGATCAGCTCTTTCTACCAGCGCCACGTGGAGCTTTTTCACGATGCCTCGCCCGCCACCGCGCGGATTGCTATTACGCCACGCCTCAGCACCGACAGCCTGTATGTCGCACGCAATACGGTGCTCACCGGTCTCGGTGTGGCGGTGGTATCCAGCTGGACGGTACAGGATGATATTCGGGAAGGGCGGCTGGTGCATTTGCTGCCGGAGTGGCAGCCAGCGGCGCTGCCGGTGCATCTGGTTTACCCCTGGTCCCGTTATTATCCGGCACGCTTGCGGCGTTTTCTGGAGCTGATGCGGCAGGTCATGCCGGAGGTCTCCGGGATGAGAAGGCCCGTGCAGCAGCCATAAAAAAAGCCGACCCTAAGGTCGGCTTTTTACTTTCAGCGTCGTTATTCGACAGACTGCGGGCGCGTTGCCGGTGCAGTCGCCTGATGCGTTGCACTGTGGCCGCCAGCAGCGCCTTTACCATCAAAGCTGAATGCCGGGCGTACCCAGTCACTGTGACGCGGAGCTTCTGGCACGTAATCCGGCGCCGGAGCGCGGGTCATCGGTGCTGTCGCCACGTGGGCAGCAGCTGGCGCAGAGACAACCGGTTCAGGTTTCACTTCAGGCGCTTTCGGTTCTTCAACAACCGGTTCAACCTCAATCTCAACGTCCTGAACGACTTCTTCAGTGGTGGTTTCAACGATAGCTTCAGCGGTGTCTTCCACTGCGGCTACAGGTTCAGCTTCTTCAGCAACTTCCTCAGCCACCACGACATCTTCTTCAGCAATAAGCTGCGGTGCGGCATCAACCGGCGCGGCAATTACTTCCGGATGAGTGGTTTCGACTTCAACTGCCTGAGGTGCTTCCGTTTCAACAACCTGAGGTTCAACCACGGTTGCCGCTTCAGTCACAACGTCTTCTACCGCTGCCGCAGGTGCAATCACCTCTTCGGTTACAGGCTGCTCTTCAACAACCTGCTCCGGGCGAGCAACCGGGTAGCGGATCCAGACTTTGCCGGAAGCCATTTCTGGCGAAGCACAGGCAATGGTCAGCGGCATTGGCGACTGAGTTGGGTAACGCTCGTCACGATAGCGACGACGGCGCTGGCCGCTGACGCGCAGATGACGTGGGGAACGGCGTGAACGGCGCGGCATACCGGCGTTATCACGGTTTTCACCGTTTTCATCCTGCTCAACGTTGTTTTCAACGACCGCTGGCAGATCAACTTTCGCCAGCTGAGTGCCGGTTGCGTTCTCGCGGGTTTCAACTGCGACAACGGTTGACTCTTCGGTTGCCTCGGAGGCGAAGCGGACTTTCTGAGCAAGTTGGCGCTGCTTACGGCGCGGCATAACCTGAGTACGTTCTTCCTGCTCGCCGTCCTGCTGTTCAACAGGCTCTTCGCGGTTCAGGTTTTTGACTTCCTGCTGTGCCTGACGCTTCTCGTCGTTACGGCGACGGTTGCGTTCACGGCGCGGCTGCTGGTCGTCACGCTGTTTGCTCTTCTCAGACTCATCGCCCGCCTGCTGGCGAATTTCACGATCTTCAACATTCTGCTGCTGTTTCTCGCGACGGTTGCGACGGTTGTCTTCGCGTTGCTCACGACCTTCATTGTTCTCAGAGCGGTTGTCGCGGTTGTCACGACGCTCGCTGCGGTCATTACGATCGCTACGGTCGTTACGATCGCGGCGGTTGTTCTGACGCTTACGGCGGTCCTGCTGGCGTTCAGGCTTGGCCGCTTTTGGCTCTTCCTTCGGCTGTTCTGGCTGAGCTTCTTCTTCAGCAAACATCTTCTTCAGCGCGCCAAAGAAGCGGCTCAGCAGACCCGGCTGCGCCGGCTGGGCTTTCGCTGCTGCTGGTTTCTGCGCTTCAGGTTTAGCCACAGGTTTTTCCAGGGCCGCTTCCGGTGGGGCTTCTGGCATGATAAAGGTCGCTAACGCAGGCTGCTCAGGCAGTTTGCGCTCGGCTGGCTCTTCATCGGAAGGCAGGGCCATCTCTTCTTCGTGCAGCTTCGGCAGCAGGTAGCTGAGCGTGGACGTCTCTTCACCTTTACGGACACGCAGCACGTGATAGTGCGGAGTTTCCATCTGGTCGTTTGGCACGATGATGCAGCGAACGCCGCCCTGACGCGCTTCAATAGCACTTACCGCAGCACGTTTTTCGTTCAGCAGGTAGGAGGCAATTGGCACAGGAACAATCGCGTGCACCTCTTTGGTATTCTCTTTCAGCGCTTCTTCTTCAATCAGACGCAGAATAGAGAGGGACAGCGATTCGTTATCACGCACGGTACCGGTGCCGGAGCAGCGCGGGCAAACGTGATGGCTGGACTCACCCAGCGACGGGCTCAGACGCTGACGGGACATCTCCAGCAGGCCAAAGCGTGAGATATGGCTAATCTGGATACGCGCCCTGTCCTGACGCACCGCTTCGCGCAGACGGTTTTCTACCGCACGCTGGTGGCGAACAGGGGTCATGTCGATGAAGTCGATAACAATCAGACCACCCAGGTCGCGCAGGCGGAGCTGGCGGGCGATTTCATCAGCGGCTTCTAGGTTGGTGTTGAAGGCGGTCTCTTCGATATCGCCGCCGCGAGTTGCACGCGCGGAGTTGATGTCGATAGCGGTCAGCGCTTCAGTGGTATCGATAACGATAGAACCGCCGGACGGCAGACGCACTTCACGCTGGAAGGCGGATTCAATCTGGGATTCGATCTGATAGTGGCTGAACAGCGGGATTTCACCGGTGTACAGTTTAATTTTGCTGGTGAAATCCGGACGACCCAGCGCGGCGATGTGCTGGCGCGCCAGTTCAAGCACTTTCGGGTTATCGATCAGAATCTCACCGATGTCCTGACGCAGATAGTCACGGAAGGCACGCACGATCACGTTGCTTTCCTGGTGGATCAGGAACGGAGCAGGGCGGCTTTCCGCTGCTTTCTGGATGGCTTCCCAGTGCTTCAGACGGAAGCTCAGGTCCCATTGCAGCGCTTCGGCTGATTTGCCCACGCCCGCGGTACGCACGATAAGACCCATGCCATCAGGCAGTTCGAGGCTTGCCAGCGCTTCTTTCAGCTCGGTACGGTCATCACCTTCGATACGGCGAGAGATGCCACCCGCACGCGGGTTGTTAGGCATCAGAACCAGATAGCTCCCTGCCAGGCTGATAAAGGTGGTCAGTGCGGCACCTTTGTTGCCACGCTCTTCTTTATCAATCTGAACGATAACTTCCTGACCTTCACGCAGAACATCTTTGATGTTTGGTCGGCCATGGGCGTTGTAGTTTGCAGGGAAATATTCGCGGGCGATTTCTTTCAGAGGGAGGAAACCATGACGCTCAGCACCGTAATCGACAAATGCAGCTTCAAGGCTTGGTTCAATGCGGGTGATTTTACCTTTGTAAATGTTCGCTTTTTTCTGTTCGTGTCCAGGACTTTCGATATCCAGATCGTACAGGCGCTGCCCATCCACAAGGGCGACACGCAACTCTTCTTGCTGAGTTGCGTTGATTAACATTCTTTTCATCGTAACTTACTCGTTATTCTTACATTGACGACAAAGCTGCGGGCAAGGTGACGCTTTCCGGGGTATGAACCGATGGCCTCGTGTCTGTTCACGTCGCCAACCTCACGGTTGTCGCTCGCTTAAGAGGCGCAGAGTGTCGGTTGCCTGTATTTCATACGGAAACACAGCGCAATTATCAGGGGAATTGCCTGGGTAGAACTCTCCAGAGAACAATCCTTATACCGGGAAGTACTGCAACCCGCAGCCCGCTAACTGCCTGAAAGATCAATACGTCTTACGCCATTGCTGCGTGGATGATCGGTCAGACAAAATTGGTCATTCCGTCAACATCCTTACTTAACCAGGATTTAACACGGAAAACAGCCTCATTATTCCACTGCTCGCCGGGTTATAGCAAGATGACTTTTACCAATTATCACCCGGTTACTCACAGTTTCTTCACTTCAGAATGGCGATTGGTTTAATAACCACCAAATCGGTTGCGCGAAACGGGGAGCAGGCCGGATAAAAGTAAATATAAGCATAGAAAAATGAGTGGCGCTAATGGCTGACGATATTTAGAATCGCCACCCATGAAAACAGAGACTCCAGCCGTAAAAATGGTTGCCATCGCCGAAGATGACGCGGGGCAACGTATCGATAACTTTTTGCGCACCCAGCTGAAAGGTGTGCCAAAGAGTATGATTTATCGCATCCTGCGTAAGGGCGAGGTGCGGGTTAACAAAAAACGCGTGAAGCCCGAGTACAAACTCGAAGCCGGTGACGAAGTGCGTATTCCGCCAGTGCGCGTGGCAGAGCGTGAAGAAGAGACCGTTTCACCAAAGCTGCAGAAAGTGGCTGCCCTGAGCGACGTCATCCTTTACGAAGATGACCACATTCTGGTGCTCAATAAACCGTCAGGAACGGCAGTCCATGGCGGTAGCGGTCTGAGCTTCGGCGTGATTGAAGGGCTGCGTGCCCTGCGTCCGGAAGCGCGCTTCCTTGAGCTGGTGCACCGTCTTGACCGCGACACTTCAGGCGTACTGCTGGTGGCGAAAAAGCGTTCCGCGCTGCGTTCGCTGCATGAACAGCTGCGTGAAAAAGGGATGCAGAAAGACTATCTGGCGCTGGTGCGCGGCCAGTGGCAGTCCCATGTAAAAGTGGTGCAGGCGCCGCTGCTGAAGAACATTCTGCAAAGCGGTGAACGCATTGTCCGCGTGAGCCAGGAAGGGAAACCGTCTGAGACGCGCTTTAAGGTTGAAGAGCGCTATGAGTTTGCCACGCTGGTGCGCTGCAGTCCGGTGACCGGTCGTACCCACCAGATCCGCGTGCATACGCAGTTTGCAGGGCACCCCATCGCCTTTGATGACCGCTATGGCGACCGCGAGTTTGATAAGCAGCTGGCGGGGACGGGACTGTCGCGTCTTTTCCTGCATGCGGCAGCGCTGAAGTTTACCCATCCGAATACCGGTGAAGTCATCCGTATTGAAGCGCCGCTGGATGAGCAGTTGAAACGCTGTCTTAAGGTTTTGCGCGGCTGATTTTGTGCCGGGTGGCGCTGCGCTTACCCGGCCTACAAAACCCGTAGGCCCATGCAAGCGAAGCGCCGCTGGGCAAAAGTCACATGATCAGCGGATTACACTCTTCTCGTCTTAACATCTGACACAAGGCAATCAGCGGTAACCCCACCAGCGTGTTGGGATCGCGACCGTCCAGCTTGTCGAACAGCGCAATCCCCAATCCTTCACTTTTAAAGCTCCCCGCACAGTTCAGCGGACGTTCCCGACGCACATAATCCACAATCTCTTGCTCGCTGAGATGGCGGAAGTGTACGTCGAACGGTTCACACTCCGTTTGCAGATGACCGGTGGCGGAGTTATAGAGCGCCAGGCCCGTATAAAAGGTCACGATAGTGCCTCGCGCGCGCAGAAGCTGCTGGCAGGCGTTCTCCTCCGTATGGGGCTTGCCGGTGATTTCGCCGTCCAGCACGCAAACCTGATCGGAGCCTATAATCAAATGCGAAGGATAGCGTGCGGCCAGCGACTGCGCTTTCTCTTTAGCAAGACGCGTTACCAGATGACGCGGTGACTCGCCCGGCTGTGGCGTCTCATCAACCTCTGGCGCGGCGCATTCAAACGGGATCCCGAGCTTTTCCAGCAGCATTCGGCGGTAGGGAGACGTGGAAGCAAGGACGAGATTTGGCATATTTTTATCACCAGATATAGCGTATCGATGCCAGCCATTTTAAACTACAGGCCGCAATGTGTGCGAATAATTGGGAAAAGGCAGCTCTGGTTGCCTTTTTCTTTGACTCTATGACGTTACAAAGTTAATATGCGCGCCCTATGCAAAAGGTAAAATTACCCCTGACTCTTGATCCGGTTCGTACGGCTCAAAAACGCCTCGATTATGAAGGTATCTATACTTCCGATCAGGCTGAGCGTATTGCCGAATCCGTAGTCAGTGTGGACAGTGATGTAGAATGCTCCATGTCGTTCGCTATCGACAACCAGCGTCTCGCCGTTTTAACCGGTGATGCAAAGGTGACGGTAACGCTCGAGTGTCAGCGTTGCGGGAAACCGTTTGTACAGCATGTTCACACAACGTATTGTTTCAGTCCGGTTCGTTCTGACGAACAGGCTGAAGCACTCCCGGAAGCGTATGAGCCGATTGAGGTTAACGAATTCGGTGAAATCGATCTTCTGGCTCTGGTTGAAGATGAAATCATCCTCACCTTGCCAGTGGTTCCGGTGCATGATTCTGAACACTGTGAAGTGTCCGAGGCGGACATGGTCTTTGGGGAACTGCCTGATGAAGCGCAAAAACCAAACCCATTTGCCGTATTAGCCAGCTTAAAGCGTAAGTAATTGAGGAGTAAGGTCCATGGCCGTACAACAGAATAAACCAACCCGTTCCAAACGTGGCATGCGTCGTTCCCATGACGCGCTGACTGCAGTTACCAGCCTGTCTGTAGACAAGACTTCTGGTGAGAAACACCTGCGTCACCACATCACCGCTGACGGTTTCTACCGCGGCCGCAAGGTTATCACTAAGTAATCACGCGCAAGCGTGATTAGGCTTAGTGAGGATTTCCCCGTGCAAACGGGGAATTTACCGAACCAGGCTGCGACGATACCTTGACACGTCTAACCCTGGCGTTAGATGTCATGGGGGGAGATTTTGGCCCTTCCGTGACAGTGCCTGCAGCATTGCAGGCACTGAATTCTAATTCGCAACTCACACTTCTTTTAGTCGGCAATCCCGACGCAATCACGCCATTACTCGCAAAAGCTGACTTTGAACAACGTTCGCGTCTGCAGATTATTCCTGCGCAGTCAGTTATTGCCAGTGATGCCCGACCTTCGCAGGCTATTCGCAATAGTCGTGGCAGCTCTATGCGGGTAGCGCTGGAGCTGGTGAAAGAAGGGCGAGCTCAGGCTTGCGTCAGCGCGGGGAATACCGGCGCGCTGATGGGGCTGTCGAAATTACTGCTCAAACCTATTGAAGGTATTGAGCGTCCGGCGCTGGTGACGGTGTTACCGCATCAGCAGAAGGGCAAGACGGTGGTGCTCGATTTGGGCGCTAACGTCGACTGTGATAGTACTATGCTGGCTCAGTTTGCCGTGATGGGATCGGTGCTGGCAGAAGAAGTCGTCGGGATCAACACTCCCCGTGTTGCGTTACTGAACATTGGTGAAGAAGAGACCAAAGGCCTGGACAGCATTCGCGAAGCGGCTGAATTGCTCAAACAGGTTCCCTCCATCAACTATATTGGTTATCTCGAAGCCAATGAGTTGTTGACGGGGAAAACGGATGTTCTGGTGTGCGATGGCTTCACCGGAAACGTAACGTTGAAGACCATGGAAGGGGTCGTGCGCATGTTTCTTTCTCTGCTGAAATCTCAGGGAGAAGGCAAAAAAAGCGCCTGGTGGCTGATTTTATTGAAGCGTTGGTTACAAAAGAGCCTGACGCGGCGATTCAGTCACCTCAACCCCGACCAGTATAATGGCGCCTGTCTGTTAGGATTGCGCGGCATCGTGATTAAGAGTCATGGCGCCGCCAATCAGCGAGCATTTGCTGTCGCGATTGAACAGGCAGTGCAGGCGGTGCAGCGACAAGTCCCTCAGCGGATTGCCGCTCGCCTGGAATCTGTATTAGCTAAAAGTGACTGAGCGTACATGTATACGAAGATTTTAGGTACCGGCAGCTACCTGCCAAAACAGGTGCGTACCAACGCCGATCTGGAAAAAATGGTAGATACATCTGACGAGTGGATTGTCACGCGCACAGGTATCCGTGAACGTCGTATTGCCGCGCCAGACGAAACCGTGTCGACCATGGGTTACGAAGCCGCACAGCGTGCTATCGAAATGGCGGGCATTGATAAAGAACAGATTGGTTTGATCGTGGTCGCCACGACGTCTGCCACGCACGCTTTCCCAAGCGCGGCGTGCCAGGTGCAAAACATGCTCGGCATTAAAGGCTGTCCGGCGTTTGACGTCGCTGCCGCGTGCGCAGGTTTCACCTATGCGCTGAGCGTTGCCGATCAGTACGTGAAATCCGGTGCCGTTAAATATGCGCTGGTGATCGGTGCTGACGTGCTGGCGCGCACCTGCGATCCTACCGATCGTGGAACGATCATTATTTTTGGTGATGGTGCGGGCGCGGTGCTGCTGGGGCAGTCCGAAGCGCCGGGTATCATCTCGACGCATCTGCATGCTGATGGCAGCTACGGCGAACTGTTGACCCTGCCTAACGCCGATCGCGTTAATCCGGACAACTCGATTTACCTGACTATGGCAGGGAACGAGGTGTTCAAGGTGGCGGTGACTGAGCTTGCGCACATCGTTGATGAAACGCTGGAAGCGAATAACCTTGAACGCTCCGCGCTCGACTGGCTGGTGCCGCATCAGGCGAACCTGCGTATCATCAGCGCGACCGCGAAAAAGCTGGGCATGTCGATGGATAACGTTGTGGTGACGCTGGATCGTCATGGCAACACCTCTGCGGCGTCGGTACCGTGCGCATTTGATGAAGCGGTACGCGATGGACGAATCAAACGGGGCCAGCTGGTCTTGCTTGAAGCCTTCGGTGGCGGGTTCACCTGGGGTTCCGCGCTGGTTCGTTTCTAGGATAAGGAATAAAAAATGACGCAATTTGCTTTTGTGTTCCCGGGCCAGGGCTCTCAAACCGTTGGGATGTTGTCTGAAATGGCAGCAACCTATCCGGTCATTGAAGAGACTTTCCGTGAAGCTTCTGATGCACTGGGTTATGATTTATGGGCGCTGACCCAGCAGGGTCCGGCCGACGAGCTGAACAAAACCTGGCAGACCCAGCCCGCGCTGCTGACCGCGTCCGTTGCGCTGTGGCGTGTCTGGCAGCAGCAGGGCGGTAAAGCCCCCGCGCTGCTCGCGGGTCACAGCCTGGGCGAATACTCTGCGCTGGTGTGTGCCGGTGTGATCGCGTTTGCTGACGCGGTACGTCTGGTGGAACTGCGCGGCAAATTCATGCAGGAAGCGGTGCCGGAAGGCACGGGCGGTATGTCTGCCATCATCGGTCTGGATGACGCTGCAATTGCAAAAGCATGTGAAGAATCTGCTGAAGGCCAGGTGGTCTCTCCGGTTAACTTCAACTCGCCGGGCCAGGTGGTTATTGCCGGTCATAAAGAAGCGGTTGAACGTGCGGGTGCGGCCTGTAAAGCAGCGGGTGCTAAGCGTGCGCTGCCGCTGCCGGTCAGCGTGCCCTCTCACTGTGCGCTGATGAAGCCTGCCGCCGAGAAACTGGCGGTTGAGCTGGAAAAAATTACGTTTAACGCACCGACGATTTCCGTTGTGAACAACGTCGATGTGAAATGCGAAACCACGCCGGAAGCTATCCGTGATGCACTGGTTCGCCAGCTCTACAGCCCGGTACAGTGGACCAAAACCGTTGAGTTTATGGCCTCTCAGGGCGTTGAGCATCTGTATGAAGTCGGCCCAGGGAAAGTCCTCACCGGTCTGACAAAACGTATTGTTGACACCCTGACAGCCTCGGCGATTAACGAGCCGGAAGCGATGTCAGCGGCACTCTCGCAATAAAAGAGGAATACCATGAGTTTTGAAGGAAAAATCGCCCTGGTCACTGGCGCAAGCCGCGGTATCGGGCGTGCAATTGCTGAAACACTGGTTGCGCGCGGCGCGAAGGTGATTGGAACAGCAACCAGCGAGAATGGCGCTCAGGCCATCAGCGAGTATCTGGGTGCAAACGGTAAAGGTCTGGTACTGAATGTGACTGAACCTGCATCTATCGAATCTGTTCTGGAAAATATTCGCGCAGAGTTTGGCGAAGTGGATATTCTGGTAAACAATGCCGGGATCACTCGCGATAACCTGTTAATGCGAATGAAAGACGACGAGTGGAACGATATCATCGAAACCAACCTGTCATCTGTATTCCGTCTGTCAAAAGCGGTAATGCGCGCTATGATGAAAAAGCGTCATGGTCGTATTATCACTGTCGGTTCTGTGGTTGGTACCATGGGAAATGCTGGTCAGGCTAACTACGCTGCGGCGAAAGCAGGTCTGATTGGTTTCAGTAAGTCGCTGGCGCGTGAAGTTGCGTCCCGCGGTATTACGGTAAACGTTGTTGCTCCGGGCTTTATTGAAACGGACATGACGCGTGCGCTGACTGATGAGCAGCGTGCGGGTACGCTGGCGGCAGTTCCGGCGGGTCGTCTTGGCGACCCTAAAGAAATCGCCAGTGCGGTTGCATTTTTAGCCTCTGACGAAGCGGGTTACATCACTGGTGAGACCCTCCACGTCAACGGCGGGATGTATATGGTTTAACCACGATGAAAAATATTTGCGTTATTAGGGCGAATGGCCTCAAAATAACGTAAAATCGTGGTACGAACTGCCGGGATTTAGTTGCAAATTTTTCAACATTTTATACACTACGAAAACCATCGCGAAAGCGAGTTTTGATAGGAAATTTAAGAGTATGAGCACTATCGAAGAACGCGTTAAGAAAATTATCGGCGAACAGCTGGGCGTTAAGCAGGAAGAAGTTGTGAACTCCGCTTCCTTCGTTGAAGACCTGGGCGCAGATTCTCTTGACACCGTTGAGCTGGTAATGGCTCTGGAAGAAGAGTTTGATACTGAGATTCCGGACGAAGAAGCTGAGAAGATCACCACCGTTCAGGCTGCCATTGATTACATCAACGGTCACCAGGCGTAAGTGAACATCTCCAGGCGGTCATTCGACCGCCTGAGTTTTATCTTTTTTAGTCCCACGAATCTCTTTTTTTATCCCTCCCTGGAGGACAAACGTGTCTAAGCGTCGTGTAGTTGTGACCGGACTTGGCATGTTGTCTCCTGTCGGCAATACCGTAGAGTCCACCTGGAAAGCTCTCCTTGCCGGTCAGAGCGGCATCAGCCTAATCGACCATTTCGATACTAGCGCCTATGCAACGAAATTTGCTGGCTTAGTAAAGGATTTTAACTGTGAAGAGATCATCTCGCGCAAAGAACAGCGCAAGATGGATGCCTTCATTCAATATGGAATTGTCGCTGGCGTTCAGGCCATGCAGGATTCTGGCCTTGTGATTACGGAAGAGAACGCAACCCGTATCGGCGCCGCTATCGGCTCCGGGATTGGCGGTCTTGGCCTGATCGAGGAAAACCATACATCTCTGATGAATGGCGGCCCGCGTAAGATCAGCCCGTTCTTCGTTCCGTCCACGATTGTTAACATGGTGGCAGGTCACCTGACCATCATGTTTGGCCTGCGTGGGCCAAGCATTTCTATCGCCACCGCCTGTACGTCTGGCGTACATAACATCGGCCAGGCCGCGCGCATTATTGCGTACGGCGATGCAGATGCTATGGTTGCGGGCGGTGCTGAAAAAGCCAGTACCCCGCTGGGTGTTGGCGGTTTCGGTGCGGCGCGTGCGCTGTCTACCCGTAATGATAACCCGCAGGCGGCGAGCCGTCCGTGGGATAAAGACCGTGACGGCTTCGTGCTGGGCGACGGGGCGGGCATGATCGTACTGGAAGAGTACGAACACGCGAAAAAACGCGGTGCGAAAATTTATGCTGAAATCGTTGGTTTCGGCATGAGCAGCGATGCTTACCACATGACGTCTCCTCCTGAGAACGGCGCGGGTGCTGCGCTGGCGATGGAAAACGCGATCCGTGATGCGGGTATTACCCCAGCACAAATTGGCTACGTGAACGCGCACGGCACCTCTACGCCAGCAGGCGATAAAGCTGAAGCTCAGGCGGTTAAGTCTATCTTCGGCGAATCTGCCAGCCGCGTAATGGTGAGCTCCACGAAGTCCATGACCGGTCACCTGCTGGGTGCGGCGGGTGCAGTAGAATCAATCTACTCCATCCTTGCGCTGCGCGATCAGGCTGTTCCGCCAACCATCAACCTGGATAACCCGGATGAAGGTTGCGATCTGGACTTCGTTCCTCACGAAGCGCGTCAGGTTAGCGGTATGGAGTACACCCTGTGTAACTCCTTCGGCTTCGGCGGTACCAACGGTTCTCTGATCTTCAAAAAGATCTGATCCTGACGTCCCGATAGCTTTTAAAAAGGTCCGCTTGCCGGGCCTTTTTTATTAAGCCTAATCTTCTTGTCGGCTGCATGACATCCTGCCAGACTAAATGCCCACGCATAAGGAGCCACCATGTTTTTAATCAATGGCCTTGAGCAGGACACGCTGCCTGCCAGCGACAGGGCGATACAGTTCGGTGATGGTTGCTTTACGACGGCGCGTATTCTGGATGGCGATGTCTGCCTGCTGGAGGCGCACATTCGACGTCTGCAGCATGGCTGTGAAAAGTTAATGATCCCCTTTACGCACTGGGACACACTGCGCCAGGAAATGTGCCTGCTGGCAACCGGGAAGGACACCGGCGTACTCAAAGTCATCATCAGCCGCGGCAGTGGTGGCCGGGGTTACAGCGCCGCATCGTGTATCAACCCAACGCGTATTCTCTCCGTTTCTGCTTATCCTGCGCATTACTCTCGCTGGCGAGAAGACGGCGTCACGCTGACGCTGAGCCCGGTTCGACTGGGACGGAACCCGATGCTGGCCGGGCTTAAGCATCTCAATCGCCTCGAGCAGGTGCTCATTCGTACTCATCTTGAACAGACGGACGCCGATGAGGCGCTGGTTCTTGACAGCGAAGGGTTCATTACGGAATGCTGTGCGGCTAATTTACTCTGGCGGCAGGGGGGAGAGGTGTTCACTCCGTCGCTGGAACACGCTGGCGTAAACGGGTTAATGCGTCAGTTTTGTCTGCAACAGCTGGCACGCTCTGGCTATCGCGTTGTCGAAGTTAGCGCAGGAGAAGCCGCGCTACAGACTGCCGATGAAGTCATCATCTGCAATGCGCTGATGCCTGTTGTACCCGTCCGTGCGTATGGCCAACAACGCTGGTCTTCGCGCGAGCTGTTTCAGTTTTTAGCCCCGATATGTGAGCAAACCAGATAGTCATGAAAAAAATGTTGCGCTTTGTCCTTATCCTCATCGTTGCGCTGGGCGTCGCTGGCGGAGCTGGCGTATGGAAAGTTCGCCAGCTGGCTGACAGCAAGATCCTGGTTAAAGACGAAACGATCTTTACCCTGAAAGCGGGAACCGGCCGCCAGGCGCTTGGGGAACAGCTCTATGGCGACAAGATTATCAATCGTCCACGGGTATTCCAGTGGTTATTGCGCGTGGAGCCTGAGCTGTCACATTTCAAAGCCGGTACCTATCGCTTTACGCCGGGAATGACCGTCAGAGAGATGCTGCAGCTGCTGGAAAGCGGCAAGGAAGCCCAGTTCCCCCTGCGATTTGTGGAAGGGATGCGCCTGAGCGATTACCTCAAACAGCTGCGCGATGCACCGTATATCAAACATACTCTAAAGGATGACAGCTACCAGACGGTGGCCGACGTGCTCAAGTTTGAGCATCCTGAGTGGGTGGAAGGCTGGTTCTGGCCGGACACCTGGATGTACACGGCAGGCACGACCGATGTGGCGATTCTTAAACGGGCGCACAAAAAAATGGTCGCCGCCGTGGATGCCGCCTGGGAAGGGCGAATGGACGGGCTGCCGTATAAAGATCAAAACCAGTTTGTCACCATGGCCTCAATTATCGAGAAAGAGACTGCCGTTGCCGCCGAGCGCGATCGAGTGGCGTCAGTATTTATCAACCGTCTGCGCATCGGCATGCGTCTGCAAACCGACCCTACCGTTATCTACGGCATGGGAGAGAGCTATGCCGGCAAGATCTCAAGAAAAGATCTGGAGACGCCAACGGCGTATAATACCTACGTGATTAGCGGATTACCGCCAGGTCCGATTGCCACGCCGAGCGAAGCGTCGCTTAAAGCCGCTGCGCATCCGGCAAAAACACCGTATCTCTATTTTGTGGCTGATGGAAAAGGGGGACACACCTTTAACACCAACCTTGCCAGCCACAATCGCTCTGTTCAGGACTATCTGAAGGCACTTAAGGAAAAAAATGCGCAGTAAATACATTGTCATTGAGGGACTCGAAGGGGCGGGTAAAACTACCGCCCGCAACGTGGTGGTGGATACGCTAAAAGCGCTTGGCGTGGCGGACATGGTATTTACCCGCGAGCCGGGCGGCACGCAGCTGGCTGAAAAGCTGCGCAGCCTGGTGCTGGATATTAAATCCGTCGGCGACGAAGTTATCACTGACAAAGCCGAAGTGCTGATGTTCTACGCGGCGCGCGTTCAGCTGGTTGAGACGGTTATTAAACCTGCCCTGGCCGGCGGCAAGTGGGTGATCGGTGACCGTCACGATCTGTCGACTCAGGCGTATCAGGGCGGAGGACGTGGTATCGACCAGACCATGCTGGCCACGCTGCGTAATGCCGTACTGGGGGATTTTCGCCCCGACCTGACGCTCTATCTGGATGTGACTCCGGAAGTGGGCCTCAAGCGTGCCCGCGCGCGCGGTGAGCTGGACCGCATTGAACAAGAGTCGTTTGATTTCTTTAACCGCACCCGTGCGCGCTATCTTGAACTTGCCGCACAGGACAGCTCAATTTGTACCATCGATGCGACGCAGTCCCTGGACGACGTCACGCGTGACATTCAGCATACCATTACGCAGTGGGTGCAGGAGCAGCAGGCATGAAATGGTATCCATGGTTGCGCCCACACTTTGAACAGCTGATCGGCAGCTATCAGGCGGGTCGGGGGCATCATGCGTTACTGATTCAGGCATTGCCAGGGATGGGTGATGATGCGTTGATTTATGCCATCACCCGTTTTCTGATGTGTCAGCAGCCGGAAGGGCACAAGAGCTGTGGTAAATGCCGTGGCTGTCAGCTGATGCAGGCGGGCACGCATCCTGACTACTACACCCTTGAGCCTGAGAAGGGCAAAAGCGCGCTCGGCATCGATGCCGTGCGGGAAGTCAGTGAAAAATTGTACGAGCACGCGCGACTGGGCGGCGCTAAAGTGGTCTGGCTTAAAGACGCCACACAGCTTACCGAGGCGGCGGCTAATGCCCTGCTGAAAACCCTGGAAGAGCCGCCGGTTAAAACGTGGTTTTTCCTCTCGTGTCGTGACCCGGGACGATTACTGGCGACGCTGCGTAGCCGCTGTCGTCTTCATCACCTGGCGGTGCCCCAGGAATCGTGGGCGCTGAGCTGGCTTGAGCGTGAGGTGACAACGTCACCTGAGAGTGCGCTGACCGCCTTGCGCCTGAGCAGCGGCGCGCCCGCGGCGGCGCTGGCATTACTGCAGCCTGACGTCTGGTCAGAGCGAGAAACGCTCTGCCGGGCTGTTGAAACGGCACTGAATAATCACGACTGGCTAAGCGTATTGCCTGCGCTTAACAGCGATCGGGTCGTTGAGCGTCTGCACTGGCTGGCCTCGTTGCTGCTGGATGCACTCAAAACTCAGCAAGGGGCAACGCTTCTGACCAACCCGGATGCGTGGTCGCTGGTGAATACGCTGGCGAACCGCCTCTCAGGGACGATTCTTCATGCGATGCTTCATGAAATTTGCCAGAGCCGAGAACAGCTTTTAAGCGTGACGGGCCTTAATCGCGAGCTTTTACTGACCGACCAGTTACTGCGTATCGAACATTACCTGCAACCCGGCGTCACACCGCCTGTTTCCCATCTCTGAGAGAGACATTATGTTTTTAGTCGACTCACACTGCCATCTTGATGGCCTGGATTATCAATCCCTGCATAAAAACGTGGATGACGTGCTGGCAAAAGCCGCTGCCCGCGATGTGAAATTCTGTCTTGCGGTGGCAACCACGCTGCCGGGCTACCGCTCCATGCGTGAGCTGGTGGGCGTTCGCGATAACGTGGTGTTCTCCTGCGGCGTGCATCCGCTGAATCAGGACGAGGCGTACGACGTTGAGGATCTGCGCCAACTGGCAGCAGAAGAGGGCGTGGTGGCGATGGGGGAAACTGGGCTGGACTATTTTTACACGCCGGAAACCAAACCGCGTCAGCAGGAGTCCTTCCGCAACCATATTCGCATTGGCCGGGAGCTGAACAAGCCGGTTATCGTCCACACCCGCGACGCGCGTGCGGATACCCTGGCGATCCTCCGGGAAGAAAACGTGACGGATTGCGGTGGCGTACTACACTGTTTCACAGAAGACAGAGAAACGGCGGGTAAGCTGCTTGATTTGGGGTTTTATATCTCGTTTTCGGGGATCGTGACGTTCCGTAACGCTGAGCAGTTGCGTGATGCTGCACGTTATGTTCCGCTCGATCGTATTCTGGTGGAGACCGATTCTCCGTATCTCGCACCGGTACCGCATCGCGGTAAAGAGAACCAGCCCGCTATGACGAGAGATGTGGCTGAGTACATGGCCGTACTGAAGGGCGTCAGCATTGATGAGCTGGCCCGCGTGACGACGGAAAACTTCTCCACGCTGTTCCATATCGACCCCGCCCGCCTGCAATCTGTCTGATACACCTGTTTTTTTTAGGCTCGTAATTAATAAGTAAAGCGAGTAAAGTTCACCGCCTCATTTGGGGCGGTGAGGGTGTTTTTAGACACATCCGGACATGCTTTTTGTAAATAACTGAAAGTTTTTCGACCGCCTTAAGCTGAAACGTGATAGCCGTCAAACAAACTCAGAGGGAATTATTTTACTCTGTGTAATAAATAAAGGGCGCTTAGATGTCCTGTCCACGGCACGGTACTCCCCCCGGGCCAATGCGTGAAAGCGTAAAAAAAGCACAAATACTCAGGAGCACTCTCAATTATGTTTAAGAATGCATTTGCTAACCTGCAAAAGGTCGGTAAATCGCTGATGCTGCCAGTATCCGTACTGCCTATTGCAGGTATCCTGCTGGGTGTCGGTTCTGCAAACTTCAGCTGGCTGCCAGCCGTAGTGTCCCACGTGATGGCCGAAGCAGGCGGTTCTGTCTTTGCTAACATGCCGCTGATCTTCGCGATCGGTGTGGCTCTGGGCTTCACCAATAACGACGGCGTTTCTGCGCTGGCTGCAGTGGTTGCCTACGGCATCATGGTGAAAACCATGGCTGTGGTTGCGCCGCTGGTTCTGCATTTACCGGCAGAAGAGATTGCCGCGAAACACCTGGCGGACACCGGTGTTCTGGGCGGTATCATCTCCGGTGCGATTGCAGCGTATATGTTCAACCGCTTCTATCGCATCAAGCTGCCTGAGTATCTGGGCTTCTTCGCGGGCAAGCGTTTCGTTCCGATCATCTCTGGTCTGGCAGCGATTTTCACTGGCGTGATCCTGTCCTTCATCTGGCCACCAATCGGCTCCGCTATCCAGACCTTCTCTCAGTGGGCTGCTTACCAGAACCCGGTTGTGGCGTTTGGTATCTACGGCTTCATCGAGCGTTGCCTTGTGCCATTCGGTCTGCACCACATCTGGAACGTTCCATTCCAGATGCAGATTGGTGAATTCACCAACGCAGCAGGCCAGGTATTCCACGGCGATATCCCACGTTACATGGCGGGCGACCCAACTGCAGGTAAACTGTCTGGTGGCTTCCTGTTCAAAATGTACGGTCTGCCTGCCGCGGCGATTGCTATCTGGCACTCTGCGAAGCCAGAGAACCGTGCAAAAGTGGGCGGTATCATGATCTCCGCAGCGTTGACCTCGTTCCTGACCGGTATCACCGAGCCGATCGAGTTCTCCTTCATGTTCGTTGCGCCGATCCTGTACGTTATCCACGCGATTCTGGCAGGCCTGGCGTTCCCAATCTGTATTCTGCTGGGTATGCGTGACGGTACGTCCTTCTCTCACGGCCTGATCGACTTCATCGTTCTGTCCGGTAACAGCAGCAAACTGTGGCTGTTCCCAATCGTCGGTGCGTGCTACGCAGTTGTGTACTACACCATCTTCCGCGTGCTGATTAAAGCACTGGACCTGAAAACCCCAGGCCGTGAAGATGCGACAGAAGACAGCAAAGCTGGCGCGACCAGCGAAATGGCTCCTGCACTGGTTGCTGCGTTCGGTGGTAAAGAGAACATCACTAACCTGGACGCGTGCATCACTCGTCTGCGTGTGAGCGTTGCCGACGTCGCGAAAGTAGACCAGCCGGGTCTGAAAAAACTGGGCGCAGCGGGCGTAGTTGTTGCAGGTTCTGGTGTACAGGCAATCTTCGGTACCAAATCCGATAACCTGAAAACCGAAATGGATGAGTACATCCGCAGCAACTAAGTTGTGACCTGGGGAGACTAAGGCAGCCGAATGGCTGCCTTTTTTATTTGTGTCGTAAAAAACGCCACTGAGACGCGCAAGCGGTCACTCTTCACTCAGCTGATGAACATTCAGGAAAGAAATCGAGGGAGGAGGTTGAAAGGACAGGAGAAACTCGCTCATACTCTTGAATTGTGTCACACACCGATCCCGGGAGTGTGTTTACAGCGGACGCATTGCGCCAGATTAAACAAAAAAGGAAAAGGTCATGGCTGAAGAAACGATTTTCAGTAAAATTATCCGTCGCGAAATTCCGTCGGATATCGTCTATCAGGATGAACTGGTGACGGCTTTCCGGGACATTTCCCCTCAGGCCCCGACGCACATCCTTATCATTCCCAATATTCTGATTCCGACTGTAAACGACGTAAAAACCGAGCATGAAGTGGCGTTAGGTCGTATGCTGACGGTGGCCGCGAAAATCGCTGAACAGGAAGGGATTGCAGAAGACGGTTACCGTCTGATCATGAACTGCAATCGTCATGGTGGCCAGGAAGTGTATCATATTCACATGCATCTGCTGGGTGGACGTCCTCTGGGGCCGATGCTGGCACATAAAGGTCTTTGACATGCGTAAAGGGCGTATTGCAGCGCTGGTAGTGACGATGATGATTGTGGGGTGCAGCACGCGCCCGGCGATCCCCGTGAACGATGAACAGACGCTGGTCATGGAATCCTCCGTGCTTGCCGCGGGCATCACGGCGCAACAGCCCGCGCTGACCATCAGTGAAATCAACTCATCTGCCTCCTCAACGCTCTTTAATGAAAGACACGAACCCGTGACGGTCCACTACCGTTTTTTCTGGTATGACGTAAGAGGTCTCGAAATGCATCCGCTGGAGGCGCCGCGCAGCGTCACCATTCCGGCCAGGTCGTCGGTAACGCTCTATGGCAGCGCCAACTATCTGGGTGCGCATAAGGTGAGACTTTATCTTTATCTCTGAGGGGTGAACCTTGATTAAAAACTTGAGCCGCTATGCGCTCGTGACAGCTTTCGCGCTGTTCCTGGCGGGGTGTGTGACCCGAACTGAACAGCCTGCGCCTGTGGAAGAGGCGAAACCGGGCACAGAACAGTCGACGCAGCCAACGCAGCCGCAGCCAACCGTGCCGTCCGTACCGTCTATACCGGCGCAGCCTGGCCCGATTGAGCATCCGGACCAGACGTCGCAGCCTGCACCGCGCGTGCGCCACTACGACTGGAATGGGGCAATGCAGCCGATGGTCGGTAAAATGCTGCAGGCGCAGGGCGTGACGGCGGGCAGCGTATTGCTGGTCGACAGCGTCAACAACCGTACCAACGGTTCGCTGAACGCGGGCGAAGCGACAGAAACCCTGCGCAATGCTCTGGCTAACAACGGCAAGTTTACGCTGGTCTCGGCTCAGCAGCTCGCGGTAGCCAAACAGCAGCTG
Organism: Enterobacter sp. DC4; assembly: GCF_000568095.1. Lineage (NCBI taxonomy): Bacteria > Pseudomonadati > Pseudomonadota > Gammaproteobacteria > Enterobacterales > Enterobacteriaceae > Enterobacter > Enterobacter sp. DC4. The sequence goes on from NZ_AZUB01000001.1 coordinate 649,682, forward strand.
GGCCTGTCGCCGCAGGATAGTCTCGGCACACGCAGCAAGGCGATCGGCATTGCCCGTAACGTTGGCGCACAGTATGTGCTTTACTCTAACGCCACCGGTAACGTGAATACCCCAGCCCTGCAGATGCAGCTGATGCTGGTTCAGACAGGCGAAATTATCTGGTCAGGTAAAGGTGCGGTTACGCAACAATGACAGCACGCGTGAAGAGATTCTGACGCGCTATTTTCCTCAGTACCGCCTTATCGCGCCGCAGGCCCACTCCGGGCTTGGCGGCGCGAGTTGCATTATAGCGCAGGGCGAACACCGTCTGGTCTTGCGGCAGAATCACGATCCCTACGCGCCTGCCTCCCATTTTCGTCGTCAGTTTCGTGCCCTGAGACGTCTTCCGTCAGATCTCGTGCCAGCCCCCCGTTTTTTCAGACAGGGCTGGATGGCCGTCGACTATCTGGACGGTGACGTTAAAAGCGCGTTACCGGACACGCCGGCGCTCGCGGCGATGCTGTATCATCTGCACCGGCAGCCACGTCTGGGATGGCGAATCACGTTATACCCGCTGCTGGAACGCTACTGGCAGCAGGCCGAGCCTGGCAGACGCACCCCAATGTGGCTGGCACATCTCAAGCGGCTGCGTAAAACGGGCGAGCCGCAGCCGATTCGGCTCGCGCCGCTGCACATGGATGTTCATGCCGGGAATATTGTTCATACGCCAGCGGGCATCAGGCTTATCGACTGGGAGTATGCCGGAGATGGCGATGTGGCACTGGAGCTGGCGGCAGTCTGGACGGAGAGTGACGCCGCGCGGCAAATGCTCATCAGGGACTACGCCCAGGTGGCACATATTGACCCCGAGGCGCTGAGGCGTCAGGTCAGATGCTGGCGACCCTGGGTCGTCATGTTAATGGCTGGCTGGTTTGAAATGCGCTATCGGCAGTCAAGAGACAAACACTTTATTGCGCTGGCAGACGATGCCTGGCGTCAGTTACAAACGAAAGGATAAGAGAGGTGGATGTGGGTCCAGTCATGTTGGATGTAGAAGGGTTTGAGCTGGATGCGGAGGAGCGTGAAATTCTGGCGCATCCGCTGGTGGGTGGCCTGATCCTGTTTACCCGCAACTATCACGATCCGGCGCAGCTGCGTGAGCTGGTGCGTCAGATCCGCGCCGCGTCGCGCAATCATCTGGTGGTCGCCGTCGATCAGGAAGGCGGCCGCGTGCAGCGTTTTCGCGAAGGGTTTACCCGCCTGCCGGCTGCCCAGTCTTTTGCCGCGCTGTTAGGGACGGAAGAGGGGGGGAAACTGGCGCAGGAGGCCGGCTGGCTGATGGCCAGCGAAATGATCGCCATGGATATCGACATCAGTTTTGCCCCGGTTCTGGACGTGGGGCATATCAGCGCCGCCATTGGCGAGCGTTCATACCATGAAGATCCGCGTATTGCGCTGGCCATGGCGACCCGGTTTATCGACGGTATGCACGATGCCGGAATGAAAACCACCGGGAAACACTTCCCGGGTCACGGCGCGGTGACGGCGGACTCACACAAAGAGACCCCGCGCGATCCGCGCCCGGAAGCGGAAATTCGCGCCAAAGATATGTCGGTGTTCAGGTCGCTTATCACCGACAACAAGCTTGATGCCATTATGCCTGCGCACGTGATTTACAGCGACGTTGACCCGCGTCCTGCCAGCGGCTCTCCGCACTGGCTGAAAACCGTTCTGCGTCAGGAGCTGGGCTTCAATGGCGTGATCTTCTCTGACGATTTATCCATGGAAGGGGCGGCGATCATGGGCAGCTACGCTGAACGCGGTCAGGCGTCGCTGGATGCAGGTTGCGATATGATCCTGGTCTGCAATAATCGTAAAGGTGCCGTGAGCGTGCTGGATAACCTGTCGCCGATCAATGCAGAGCGTGTTACACAATTGTATCATAAAGGTTCATTTAGCCGTCAGGAGCTGATGGATTCGGCGCGCTGGAAGACGGTCAACGCCCGGCTTGAAGACCTGAATGAGCGCTGGCAGGCACATAAAGCCAGCCTGTAAACCCTCCCGGAAGGCGTAGCGTGGTGAGAAGACGATGATCATCTATTTACACGGTTTTGACTCAAACAGTCCTGGTAATCATGAGAAGGTGCTGCAGCTGCAGTTTATCGATCCGGATGTACGGTTGATCAGCTACAGCACGCGCCATCCGAAGCATGATATGCAGCATCTGCTCAAAGAGGTGGACAAGATGTTGCAGCTCAACGTCGACGATCGCCCGCTGATTTGCGGCGTGGGGCTGGGTGGCTACTGGGCGGAGCGGATTGGCTTCCTGTGCGACATTCGCCAGGTGGTGTTCAATCCTAACCTGTTCCCGAACGAGAACATGGAAGGCAAAATTGACCGCCCGGAAGAGTATGTCGATATTGCGACCAAGTGCGTCAGCAATTTTCGTGAGAAAAACCGCGACCGCTGCCTGGTGATCCTTTCACGTAATGATGAAGCGCTCAACAGCCATCGGGCAGCAGAACTGCTGCATCATTACTATGAGATCGTCTGGGACGAAGAACAGACCCACAAGTTCAAGAACATCTCCCCGCATCTGCAGCGTATCAAAGCGTTTAAAACGCTGGGTTAATCCCTTATCCGCAGGCATCAAAGCCCGGCCGCGAAAGCGTACCGGGCTTTCTTTTTGACCAGAATTGTCTACTTTTAAGCCATCAAAACTTGATGCATATCAATTTTGGTATGACCAATGCGCCTGACGTGGTATTCTCAATGCACCTGAATGGTTTCAGTGCTGTAACCTGTTGTTAATTAAGGGTTATTTTTATAACTTTTAATTAACAATTGGTTAATAATTTGAGGGGGTCACGTTGACTACGCCATTGAAAAAGATAGTGATTGTAGGCGGTGGTGCTGGCGGGCTGGAGCTGGCTACACAGCTGGGCAAGAAGCTGGGTCGCGGTAAAAAAGCCAAAATTACGCTGGTGGATCGTAACCACAGCCACCTGTGGAAACCGCTGCTGCACGAAGTGGCGACCGGTTCTCTGGACGAGGGCGTGGACGCGCTCAGCTATCTGGCGCACGCGCGCAACCACCATTTCCAGTTCCAGCTGGGCTCGGTGGTGGACATCAACCGTGAAAGCAAAACCATCACCCTGGCAGAGTTGCGCGATGAAAAAGGGGAGCTGCTGGTTCCTGAGCGCAAGCTGCCGTACGACACACTGGTCATGGCGCTGGGCAGTACCTCCAACGACTTCAACACGCCGGGCGTGAAAGAGCACTGTATCTTCCTCGACAACCCGCACCAGGCGCGTCGTTTCCATCAGGAAATGCTGAACCTGTTCCTGAAGTACACCAGCAATATGGGTGCGAACGGTAAGGTGAATATCGCCATTGTTGGCGGCGGTGCGACGGGCGTTGAGCTGTCTGCGGAGCTGCACAATGCAGTGAAACAGCTGCACAGCTACGGTTACAAAGGGTTAACTAACGAAGCGCTGAACGTCACGCTGGTCGAAGCGGGTGAACGCATTCTGCCTGCGCTGCCTCCGCGTATTTCCGGTGCGGCGCACAATGAGCTCACCAAACTGGGCGTGCGGGTGCTGACGCAGACCATGGTGACCAGCGCCGACGAAGGCGGCCTGCACACCAAAGACGGCGAGTATATCAAAGCGGATCTGATGGTCTGGGCGGCAGGTATCAAAGCGCCTGACTTTATGAAAGAGATCGGCGGTCTGGAAACGAACCGCATTAACCAGCTGGTCACCGAGCCAACGCTGCAAACCACGCGTGACCCTGAAATCTTTGCTATCGGTGACTGTGCCTCCTGCGCGCGTCCTGAAGGTGGATTCGTGCCGCCGCGCGCGCAGGCCGCTCACCAGATGGCAAGCCTGGTGCTGCACAACATTCTGGCGCAGTACAAAGGCAAGCCAATGAAGGCCTATGTCTACAAAGACCATGGTTCTCTGGTGTCTCTGTCAAACTTCTCTACCGTCGGCAGCCTGATGGGCAACCTGATGCGCGGCTCAATGATGGTAGAAGGGCGCATTGCCCGCTTCGTGTATATCTCCCTGTACCGCATGCACCAGATTGCGCTGCACGGCTACTTCAAAACCGGGCTGATGATGCTGGTGGGCAGAATCAACCGCGTGATCCGTCCGCGTCTGAAGCTGCACTAATCTTTCACTCCCTCCGGGTCCTCCGGAGGGAGTTTTTAGCATTTCATGCTGTAGATCACAGTTTGAGTGCTTAAGAGTTCTCCTAAATACAATATATCTCCTCTCAACGCCCCTTTTTTGATCCTTTATCTTATTGGCGAAGCCGTGCCTCCATTGCAAAATTGTTACCAATAGCAACAAAGGAGGAAGTCCCGTGAATAAATCAATGTTGGCGGGTATAGGGATTGGCGTCGCGGCTGCGTTAGGTGTGGCTGCCGTTGCCAGTCTCAACGTATTAGATCGCGGCCCGCAGTATGCGCAGGTGGTTTCTGCTACACCGATTAAAGAAACGGTAAAAACGCCTCGTCAGGAGTGCCGTAACGTCTCCGTGACGCACCGTCGTCCGGTGCAGGATGAAAACCGCATTGCCGGTTCTGTTCTGGGCGCGGTAGCGGGTGGCGTGATTGGTCACCAGTTCGGCGGCGGCCGGGGTAAAGATGTGGCGACCGTGGTCGGTGCGCTGGGTGGCGGCTATGCCGGTAACCAGGTACAGGGCGCGATGCAGGATAATGATACCTACACCACGACTCAGCAACGCTGCAAAACCGTCTATGACAAGTCGGAAAAAATGCTGGGCTATGACGTGACGTACAAAATTGGCGATCAGCAGGGCAAAATCCGCATGGATAAAGACCCGGGCACGCAAATTCCACTGGATGGAAATGGCCAGCTGGTTCTGAATAACAAAGTGTAAAAAAGATGTTCTCTGAATTTAGCTCCTCATGCGCTCAGGCTGAGGAGCTTTTTTTTGCTTCAGATTTTCAGTAGCTCAGGCCACAGTCGCAGCGTGGTTTCGCTAATATTCTGCAGTTTTTCCAGCGTAGCCCCTTCACGGGCGCTGATCGACATCCCCTGCAAAATACAGCTCAGGTATTGCGCCAGCAGCTGAGGGTTGCATTGCGCAGGGATTTCACCGCGCTGCTGGCGTTGAGCCAGAAAGGCGCTGAGCGTCTCCTCCTGCATGGCATGACGCGATTTCACCGTATTGGCAATCTCTTTCGAGGACGCCGCCAGGGTGGCAGAGGTGTTAATCATAAAGCAGCCCGCAGGCGTCTCTTTACTGGTGAAGCAGGTCGCGACGGCGGTGAAGTAATCCCGAAGCGCCTGTTCGACGCTTTTCTCTTCACAAAATAGCTGGGCTTCATGTTTCGCCGCAAAGCGCGAAATGTATCTGTCCAGCACCGCCCTGAACAGCCCCTCTTTATTGGTAAATTCGGCATACAGCGTCGGCGCTTTGGCTCCGGTAGCTTCTACCAGATCGGAAAGCGAGGTTGCTTCATACCCATGTTGCCAGAAGAGAGTCATGGCCTTATCAAGCGCTGCATCCCTGTCAAACACTTTTGGTCGGCCACGGCTTTTCTTCGCACAACTCGTGACATCGGTTGTCATGTGCCGTTGGTCCTCTGTTGGTTTGGTGAATAGCCATTATAAAAATAAACGCAACCCACCACCAGTGCTGAATGCTTAAAAATATATTAATCATATCTATATGAAAAATAACAACTTTAAAATTAAGTTAGTGGTCGTTATAAAATTATGTTGACGCGTGACCTGGATCACATTTATGATTTACCTATCGATCGTTAACTAAATAGATAACGACCTCCAAATTCATCTGCTAAAGGTAAACATCATGAAAAACGTAAAAACCCTCATCGCTGCTGCTGTCCTGAGTTCACTCTCTTTCGCAAGCTTTGCTGCTGTACAGGTACAGTCCACTCCGGTCGATCAGCATAAAGTCGGGACGATCTCTGCGTCTGCCGGGACTAACCTGGGTTCACTGGAAGATCAGCTGGCGCAAAAAGCGCAAGAGATGGGTGCAAAATCTTACCGCATCACCTCTGTGACCGGTCCTAACACCCTGCACGGCACGGCTGTCATCTACAAATAAGCCGGGCATAAACCCTCATTTATGCCACTGCAATAAAAAAACGCCCTGCTGAGCAGGGCGTTTTTTTTATTTATGATTTACATCGATTGCTGGATTACATCGATTGCTGGATTACATCGATTGCTGGATTACATCGTGATGCCGGGTGACATCGGTCGGCATGCCTGACCGGGCCTCCATCGCGCGCTCCATCACCACGCTGTTGGTATTCGCATTCGTTTTGAAGCTTACCATCGCGGCATTCAGGTTAATGGGCAGCGTCTGCGGATCATCGCCAATGTTTTTCGATAGCGGCTGGTGAATTTCGACCAGCCGCACGCCGCCCGGCTCCTCAGAAACCTTAATCGGCGTATTGATAATATTCACTTTGGTTCCCGGTGTAACGACGTTAAACAGCGTTTTGATATCGTCATCGCGCAGACGAATACATCCGGAACTGACGCGCATGCCGATGCCAAAGTCCGCATTCGTGCCGTGCAGCAGGTAAACACCACCGTAGGCTGCCAGGCGGATCGCGTGGTGTCCCATTGGGTTATCCGGGCCTGCCGGCACCACGGCTGGAAGATCGATGCCCTGAGCTTTATAACGGGCTCGAATATTGGCCGTCGGGGTCCAGGTTGGATTCGCGCGTTTATCCGAGACGGTGGTGACCATCGTCGGCGTCAGCGTGTCGCCGCCCAGCTGACCAATACCAATAGGGTAGACCGTCACTTCGTTTTTACCCGGCGGGTAATAGTACAGACGCAGCTCGGCCAGGTTTATCACCATCCCCTCGCGCGGGGCGTCCGGCAGGATAGTCTGTAACGGGATGGTCAGTACGCTGCCCGCGCGCGGGACGTAAGGATCGACGCCGGGGTTCGCCTGCAGCAGGGCCAGAAAACCGACGTTATATTTTTTGGCAATCGCTTCCAGAGAACCGCCATTATTTTCAACCACATGAAAGCGGTTTTCACCCACCACCTTGCTGCCGGGAGGGGGAAGGGGCCAGGTGTTTGCGCGAGCAGGAAGCGCAACCGCGACGGTGGCTGCCAGCGCAAACAGGGTTAACCAGCGAGTAAAACGCGAAGAGGTCATCATCACCATAATCCATGTAAATGATAAGGTTATTGTTTTATAAGGCGTTAAACATAATTATGGCGAATGGGTATGTCGGGAAGATCGGGTGAAGTGCAAAGAGTTTGTAAATTGTCCCCCCGTAGCACTGGGCTAACAGGGGAAGGGATCCCCATAAAATAATGCCTGCACGGACGACCCCCTCTCCCTTGAGGGAGAGGGCTGGGATGAGGGGGAACATACGACTCTGGTGGTCATTCCGTTCACTTTATGTTCCTTAGTACTCTGTAACGACATGACCTGTGAACGTGCCAGGGTGTCGCTGTAAGCTATTCATTTTCCGGAAGCAACTTTCATCGCTTCCGGTTAATAAACTACATGAAATTCCTTAGTTAAGAGGGGAAGGGAGGTTATGCGATCGCGTTCTCTTCCAGCTGACGCATAAAGTTACGCACCCAGTCCATACGGGTTTTGCGCTCCGTCAGCTCCTGGGTAAATTTCAGACGGGTTGGGCCATCCAGACGGAAATGCTGCGGCTGTTTTTGCAGCAGGCCGATGAGCCACATCGGGTTGACGTGGTTCTTCTCGGCGAATTCAATCACGCCGCCTTTTTCATTGCCTTCGAGCTTGCGAATCCCCAGCTTCTGCGCCTGCTGGCGCAGTCTCGCGATATCCAGCAAATTTCTCGCCGCATCGGGCAGCAGACCAAAGCGGTCGATCAGCTCAACCTTGATCTCTTCCAGCTCGTTCTCCTTCTTCGCGCTGGCGATTCGTTTGTAGAATGAGAGTCGGGTATTCACGTCTGGAATGAAATCATCCGGCAGCAGGGAAGGCATACGCAGCTCGACCTCGGTCTGCTGGCTGGTGAGGTCTTCCAGCGACGGCTCGCGTCCGGCCTTCAGGGCATCAACCGCGTTCTCCAGCAGCTCCATATAGAGCGAGAAGCCGATGGTTTCCATCGAGCCGCTCTGGTCTTCACCCAGCAGTTCGCCGGCACCGCGGATCTCGAGATCGTGCGTGGCCAGCGCAAAGCCTGCGCCGAGGTCTTCCAGCGAGGCGATGGCTTCCAGACGCTTTTGCGCGTCGGTGGTCATCGCTTTCGGATGCGGCGTCAGCAGCCAGGCGTAGGCCTGATGGTGTGAACGCCCGACGCGACCGCGCAGCTGGTGAAGCTGCGCCAGACCAAAGTGATCCGCGCGTTCAATGATGATGGTGTTTGCCGTCGGAATGTCGATCCCGGTTTCGATGATGGTGGTGCACACCAGCACGTTAAAGCGCTGGTGGTGGAAGTCGTTCATCACCCGTTCCAGCTCGCGCTCGCGCATCTGCCCGTGACCGATAGCGATACGCGCTTCCGGTACCAGTTCCGCCAGCCTGTCCGCCGCTTTCTGGATATTTTCCACGTCGTTATAGAGGTAGTAGACCTGCCCCCCACGAAGCACTTCACGCAGAATGGCCTCACGCACCACCAGATTATCGTACTCGCGGACAAAGGTTTTCACCGCCAGACGGCGCGCCGGTGGCGTGGCAATAATCGACAGATCGCGCATGCCGCTCATCGCCATGTTCAGGGTTCGCGGGATCGGCGTTGCGGTCAGGGTCAGGATGTCGACGTCGGCGCGCATCGCTTTGATGCGCTCTTTATGACGCACCCCGAAGCGGTGCTCTTCGTCGACAATCAGCAGCCCCAGATCTTTCCACTTCACGTCGCTTTGCAGCAGCTTGTGGGTGCCGATCAGAATGTCGATTTTACCCTCGCTGGCCTGTTCCAGAATTTGGGTCTGTTCTTTGGTGCTGCGAAAACGCGACAGCATCTCTATGCGAACCGGCCAGTTGGCGAAGCGGTCGCGGAAGTTGTCGAAGTGCTGCTGAGCGAGCAGGGTAGTCGGCACCAGCACCGCCACCTGCTTGTTGTTTTCGACCGCAAGGAAAGCGGCCCGCATCGCCACTTCGGTTTTGCCGAAGCCAACGTCGCCGCAGACTAAGCGGTCCATTGCCAGCGGCTGGCACATGTCGCTCAGCACGGCGTTAATAGCCTGAGCCTGATCAGGCGTGGTTTCAAACGGAAAGCTGTCACAGAACAGCTGGTACTGTTCTTTATCATGCTTAAAGGCGAAGCCCTCTTTGGCCGCGCGCTGGGCGTAAATATCCAGCAGCTCGGCGGCCACGTCGCGCACTTTTTCCGCGGCCTTCTGGCGCGCGCGCGCCCAGGCATCGCCGCCCAACTTGTGCAGCGGCGCGTTCTCTTCGGCACCGCCCGCGTAGCGGCTGATCAGATGCAGGGACGACACCGGAACATACAGTTTGGCGTCGTTAGCGTAGGTCAGCATCAGGTATTCACCTTTAATGCCGCCCGCTTCCAGCGTGGTCATCCCCTGATAGCGTCCAACGCCATGCTCCAGGTGAACAATCGGCTGGCCCGGGTGCAGCTCGGCCAGGTTACGGATCAGCGTGTCCGGGTTGATGGTCCGACGGCTGTCCTGACGGCGGCGTGCGACGCGCTCGCCCAGCAGGTCGCTTTCGCAAATCAGCGCCAGGTTATTGAGCGTGTCGATAAAACCGTGCTCGGCGGCGCCAATCATCAGGTAACGACCGTTTCCGGTCGCTTCGCTCAGGCGCAGGATGCGCTTCGGCGCCACCTTAATGCGTCCCAGCAGTTCACCTAACGCTTCGCGGCGGCCTTCACTCTCAACGGAGAACACCACCGGGCCGGTAAAGGACTCCAGAAACTTGCGCAGACTATCCAGCGGGGATTTCTGCTGCGCCTGAACGGCCAGGTCCGGCAGCGTCCGGAATGCGAGGTTGGTGTTGGCGGCCTTGTCGGCAAGCGAATCGGTTTTCAGCTGCATGCGCGGCCAGCGCTTCAGCTCGGCGTTGAGCTCGTCGGTGCGCAGCCACAGCGCTTCCGGCGGCAGCAGCGGGCGCATCGGGTCAACGCCCCGGTTTTCGAAGCGCGCGCGGGTTTCACTTTCAAAGCGGCTGGCGCTGGCGTCGATATCGCCGGTATTAACAATCAGCGTATTCGCCGGGAAGTAGCTGAACAGGGCAGGGAGCGGCTCGTTGAAGAACAGCGGCTGCCAGTATTCGATCCCGGCAGGCAGCGTGCCTTTACTGACCTGCTGATAAATATGTTCCGCGTCGCGCTTCACCTCGAACTTATCGCGCCACTGGCTGCGAAACAGTTCGATAGCGGTTTTGTCCGTGGGGAACTCATGCGCGGGCAGTAAATTGATGGACTCCACTTCTTCCAGCGTGCGCTGCGTGTCGGCGTCGAAGACGCGCAGGCTGTCGATTTCATCATCGAAAAAGTCCAGACGATACGGCTGGTCGCTGCCCATCGGGTAAAGGTCGAGCAGCGCGCCGCGGGTCGCGTATTCCCCATGCTCCATCACCTGGTCGACGTGGCGATAACCGGCCCCGTCAAGCTGCGCGCGCAGGGCATCACGGGACAGTCGCTGGCCTTTTTTCATCACCAGCGCGTGACCGTGCAGATAGCTGTGCGGACAGACGCGCTGCATCAGGGTGTTCACCGGCACAATCAGCACGCCGCGCTGCATGGTCGGGAGTTGATAGAGCGTCGACAGGCGCGAGGAGATAATCTCCTGATGCGGAGAGAAGCTGTCATACGGCAGCGTTTCCCAGTCGGCCAGGCTGAACACCAGATTATCGGTGAACTGGCGAATTTCGTCGTGCAGGCGCAGGGCGTTTTGCATATCCGGGGCAACCAGAATCACCGGGCCTGGATGACGCTCGGCGATTTCCGCCACCAGCGTGGCGCACGCTGCGCCAGTGAGTTCACCCAGCTGGCGCTGGTCGCCCGCTTTGACAGGCAAGGAATAACGATAGTGTTCAGGCATGGCTATGTCAGAGTCTCTTATGGATATACCAACAGTATTGGGGCATATCACTGATACGCAATGTCTTTATTATCCTCGATCGTTTTACATAAGCAAATCGTAACCGCACGGCAGGGCTAAACGCCCCCGAAACGGGGGCGGAGAGGGCATTAACGCGTTGAAGGTGACAGGGTCAGCGTAGCGGGAGGAGAGAAGAAAACGTCGCCAAACAGCGCGGTGGAGAGCTTACGCACCCCGAGTCCGGCCAGGGTACAGATCAGCAGGCTGGCAAACGGATAGACAAGAATTAGGGATAGCTCGGCCCAGACCGGCCAGTAAGCGGCATTCATCTCGCCGATCAGGAACAGGCTAAAGGCCTCAATCAGGATGCGGTGGGTGGTATAAATCGCAATGGTGTTTGAGCCAATCACGTTCAGCAGATTGTTCGGGTGAACGGCATAGCGCTGCTCAAGGCTATAGAACAGCTTCATGATCAACACAATCGACAGCAATGAGAGCAGCAGCGGAACGTTAGCAAACCACAGCACCACGGAGACGGCGGCGAAAGCGCCGGTTGCCAGCCAGATGCGGCGCAGGTTGACGCTTTTCATCCACGCCATCAGCGCTGCGCCATACCACGCCCCGAGGCTGTAGTAGATCATGTTGCGTACCACGCTGTTCATTCCCCACCACGGCAGCGGCAGGAAGTTGATCGCGATGCTTGCCAGCGCCAGCAGCCCCAGTACCGGCAGCTTCCAGCGGCTCAGCAGTTTACACAGCGTGAAGTAGACCACCAGGGCATACAGATACCACAGGCTGGTGCTGGCGGTGAGCATGCCTTGCACAAATCCTGAGAGCGAGTCGGCGTAGGCCGCGTTCGACGAGGTGGCAAGCTCACGCTCGGGCGCTAGCCAGGCGTTCAGGTGGGTCAGCGCCTGCCATTGCAGGACACCCCACAGCGCCAGCACCCAGACAATGCTCCAGATCCGCTTGTCGAGACTGGTTCGCCAGTCCACCTCGTCGATATAACGACGGATCAGGTAGCCGGAGATAAAGAAGAAGACCGGCATACGAAACGGTGCGAGATAGAGGTTAAAATAGACCCAGCATTTGGCGAGAAGGCCGGAGAGCGGGTGTTGCAGCCCGATCAGATGCGGATAAAACGTGATAACCGAATGATAGATAACCACCAGGCAGATACACAGCCCTTTTATCTGGTTAATCCATAATGCTTTTTGCTTCATTGTTCGCCACTACCTTATTGCCATAAACGAACGAGCAATTGTTGTAAAACGACACCAGGATGTAATGGGTAACAGTCTGTATCAGGAGGTTTTTCGGAAAAGGTGGAGGTTGCGAGGTGAGTATTCAGATAATAGCACCCTGATTTATCTGAATTTTTCGGAAAAATGATTACCAAAGCTTACTGTTTCAGTCATTTACGCTTAACGGATTCGCTTATATACTCGTGGGTCTGCTATCAGCAAACAGACGGATTTCATGTATCAACCTGTCGCACTCTTCATAGGCTTACGCTACATGCGTGGGCGCGCCGCGGACCGCTTCGGTCGCTTTGTCTCCTGGCTTTCGACTATTGGCATTACGCTTGGCGTGATGGCACTGGTGACGGTGCTTTCCGTCATGAATGGCTTTGAGCGCGAGCTGCAAAACAACATCCTGGGGCTGATGCCCCAGGCCGTTCTCTCATCGACTAACGGTTCGGTTAACCCACAGCAGTTGCCGGAAAGCGCGGCGAAGTTACAGGGCGTCACGCGCGTTGCGCCGTTGACCACCGGTGACGTGGTGCTGCAAAGCGCCCGCAGCGTGGCGGTCGGCGTGATGCTGGGTATCGACCCGGCGCAAAACGATCCGCTGACACCATATCTGGTTAACGTGAAGCAGACCGATCTGGAGGCCGGAAAATACAATGTGATTCTGGGTGAACAGCTTGCCGGCCAGCTTGGCGTCAACCGTGGCGACCAGCTGCGCGTGATGGTGCCTTCTGCCAGCCAGTTTACGCCGATGGGACGCCTGCCAAGCCAGCGCCTGTTCAACGTGATTGGTACCTTTGCCGCTAACAGCGAAGTCGATGGCTACCAGATGCTGGTGAACATTCAGGATGCTTCACGCCTGATGCGCTACCCGGCGGGGAATATCACCGGCTGGCGCCTGTGGCTCGACGCACCGCTGAAGGTCGATACCCTCAGCCAGCAAAAACTGCCGGACGGCACCAAATGGCAGGACTGGCGCGAGCGCAAAGGCGAATTGTTCCAGGCCGTGCGGATGGAGAAAAACATGATGGGGCTGCTGCTGAGCCTGATCGTGGCCGTGGCCGCATTTAACATCATTACCTCGCTGGGCCTGATGGTGATGGAGAAGCAGGGCGAAGTTGCCATTCTGCAAACCCAGGGGCTCACGCCGCGCCAGATCATGGCGGTGTTTATGGTGCAGGGGGCCAGTGCCGGTATCATCGGCGCGCTGCTCGGCGCCGTGCTGGGGGCATTGCTTGCCAGCCAGCTCAATAACTTAATGCCGATCATCGGCGCGCTGCTTGACGGCGCGGCGCTGCCGGTGGCTATCGAGCCGCTGCAGGTGGTCGGTATTGCGCTGGCCGCGATGGCCATTGCGCTGCTTTCTACGCTTTATCCTTCCTGGCGCGCCGCCGCCACTCAACCCGCTGAGGCTTTACGTTATGAATAAGATCCTGTTGCAATGCGACAACCTGTCCAAACGCTATCAGGAAGGCACTGTGCAAACCGACGTGCTGCACAATGTGAGCTTTAGCGTGGGTGAAGGCGAGATGATGGCGATTGTCGGCAGCTCCGGCTCGGGCAAAAGTACGCTGCTGCATCTGCTGGGCGGGCTGGATACGCCAACCGAAGGCGACGTGATTTTCTCCGGCCAGCCGATGAGCAAAATGTCCTCAGCGGCGAAGGCTGAGCTACGCAACCGCGAGCTGGGCTTTATCTACCAGTTTCACCACCTGCTGCCGGATTTCACGGCGCTGGAAAACGTGGCGATGCCGCTGCTGATTGGCAAAAAGAAACCGGCAGAAATTAACGCTCGCGCCAGCGACATGCTGAAAGCGGTAGGGCTGGGCCATCGCGGCAACCATCGTCCCTCTGAGCTTTCCGGCGGCGAGCGTCAGCGCGTGGCGATTGCCCGTGCGCTGGTCAACAACCCGCGTCTGGTGCTGGCGGATGAGCCTACCGGTAACCTGGATGCCCGCAATGCGGACAGTATTTTCCAGCTTCTGGGCGAGCTAAACGCCTCACAGGGCACCGCGTTTCTGGTGGTGACCCACGATCTGCAGCTGGCAAAACGCATGGGGCGTCAGCTTGAGATGCGCGACGGCCATCTGAACGCGGAACTGACCCTGATGGGAGCAGAGTAATGGCGTCACCGTTATCGTTACTCATCGGTTTACGTTTTAGCCGCGGCCGCCGTCGCGGCGGCATGGTGTCGCTGATCTCCGTCATCTCGACCATCGGCATTGCGCTGGGCGTGGCGGTGCTGATTGTCGGCTTAAGCGCGATGAACGGTTTTGAGCGCGAGCTGAATAACCGCATTCTGGCGGTCGTGCCGCACGGGGAGATCGAACCGGTTAACCAGCCATGGACGAACTGGAGCGATGCGCTCGCCAAAGTTGAAAAAGTGCCGGGCATCGCCGCGGCCGCGCCCTATATTAACTTTACCGGGCTGGTGGAGAGCGGGGTAAACCTGCGCGCCATTCAGGTGAAAGGAGTCAACCCCGTCCAGGAAGCGCGCCTCAGCGCGCTGCCAAACTATGTGCAGAACGGCGCGTGGGCCAACTTCAAGGCGGGCGAGCAGCAGATCATCATGGGTAAAGGCGTGGCCGATGCCCTGAAGGTGAAGCAGGGCGACTGGGTGTCAATCATGATCCCGAACGCCAGCGCTGACCACAAACTGCAGCAGCCTAAGCGCGTGCGCCTGCACGTCACCGGTATTCTTCAACTGAGCGGTCAGCTTGACCACAGCTTTGCGATGGTGCCGATGGAAGATGCGCGCCAGTATCTCGACATGGGCGACAGCGTGACGGGTATTGCCATTAAGGTAAACGACGTCTTTAACGCCAACAAGCTGGTACGCGACGCGGGCAGCGTGACCAATAACTATGTCTACATCAAAAGCTGGATTGGCACTTACGGGTATATGTACCGTGATATCCAGATGATCCGCGCCATTATGTATCTGGCGATGGTGCTGGTGATTGGTGTGGCGTGCTTTAATATCGTCTCGACGCTGGTGATGGCGGTCAAGGACAAGAGCGGCGACATCGCCGTGCTGCGTACGCTGGGGGCGAAAGACGGTCTTATTCGCGCCATCTTCGTCTGGTACGGTTTGCTGGCGGGGCTGTTCGGCAGCCTGTGCGGCGTGGTGATTGGCGTGGTGGTTTCCCTGCAGCTGACGCCGATTATCAACGGGATTGAAAAACTTATTGGTCACCAGTTCCTGTCGGGTGATATCTATTTTATTGACTTCCTGCCGTCTGAACTGCACTGGCTGGATGTTTTTTATGTGCTGCTTACAGCACTTTTACTGAGTCTGCTGGCAAGCTGGTATCCGGCGCGTCGCGCAAGCCGAATTGATCCGGCGAGGGTATTAAGTGGCCAGTAATTACGTCATGATCTAGCGGCTTTCGGGTCGCCAGATCGAAAGAGGAATGCGTTATGTATTATGGATTTGATATTGGCGGCACCAAGATTGCGCTCGGCGCGTTTGATAAAGACCTCAAACTGCAGTGGGAAACCCGCGTTCCCACGCCGCGCGAAAGCTACGACGATTTTTTAACCGCCATTGCCTCGCTGGTGGCGCAGGCGGATGAACGTTTCGGCGTGAAAGGCAGCGTCGGCATCGGTATTCCGGGCATGCCCGAAACCGACGACGGTACGCTTTACGCGGCCAACGTGCCTGCCGCCAGCGGTAAACCGCTGCGCGCCGATCTCTCTGCCCTCCTTGAACGCGACGTGCGTTTAGACAATGATGCCAACTGCTTTGCGCTCTCTGAAGCCTGGGATGATGAATTCCGTCGCTATCCGCTGGTGATGGGGCTGATCCTCGGTACCGGCGTCGGCGGGGGAATCGTCGTCAACGGTAAGCCCATCACCGGCCGCAGCTACATTACTGGCGAGTTTGGCCATATCCGCCTGCCGGTGGATGCTCTCGAGGTGGTGGGGCGTGATTTCCCGCTGACCCGCTGCGGCTGTGGCCAGCACGGCTGTATTGAGAACTACCTTTCCGGCCGCGGGTTTGCATGGCTTTACGAACACTTCTATCATCAGAAACTTGAGGCCCCTCAAATCATTACCCTGTGGGAGCAAGGGGATGCGCAGGCGCGCGAGCACGTCGAGCGCTATCTGGATCTGCTGGCGGTGTGTCTGGGAAATATTCTCACCATCGTCGACCCGGATCTGCTGGTGATCGGGGGAGGGCTCTCAAACTTTACCGCGATTACGGAACGGTTGTCCGGGCGTTTGCCCCGACATTTATTGCCGGTTGCCCGCGTGCCGCGTATTGAACGCGCGCGACACGGGGACGCAGGAGGCATGCGCGGAGCCGCATTCCTTCATCTCACCGATTAGTTTACGAGGTTTCTATGCTGTCGCGTCGCCAGGGTCGACTCAGCCGTTTTCGCAAAAACAAACGCCGCTTACGTGAGCGCTTGCGCCAGCGGATCTTTTTCAGAGACAGAATAATGCCAGAAGCGATGGATAAACCCAGAGTGGTGGTGCTGACCGGGGCGGGGATCTCCGCCGAGTCAGGAATTCGAACCTTCCGCGCGGCGGACGGGCTGTGGGAAGAGCACCGCGTGGAGGATGTCGCCACGCCGGAAGGTTTTGCCCGCGACCCGGATCTCGTGCAGGCGTTTTACAACGCCCGCCGTCGTCAGCTTCAGCAGCCTGACGTTGCGCCTAATGCGGCGCATCTGGCGCTGGCGAAGCTGGAAGAGGCGCTGGGCGATCGTTTTCTGCTGGTAACGCAGAATATCGACAACCTGCACGAGCGGGCCGGCAACAAGAACATCATCCATATGCACGGTGAGCTGCTCAAGGTTCGCTGCGCCTGGAGCGGTCAGGTGCTTGACTGGAAAGAAGACGTGCTGCCGGAGGATAAGTGCCACTGCTGCCAGTTCCCGTCGCGCCTGCGACCGCACGTGGTCTGGTTCGGCGAAATGCCGCTGGGAATGGATGAGATCTACAGCGCGCTGGCGATGGCCGACGTGTTTATCGCCATCGGCACATCCGGCCACGTTTATCCGGCGGCGGGGTTTGTCCACGAAGCGCGACTGCACGGTGCGCATACGGTTGAACTCAACCTTGAGCCAAGCCAGGTGGGCAGCGAGTTTGAAGAGAAACACTACGGTCTGGCAAGCACGGTTGTCCCGGAGTTTGTCGACAAGCTGCTGAAAGGCCTGTAACGCGAATCGCGTGAAAAGGCACCCGCTGGACGGGTGCCTTTTTATTTAAGAATGAAAGAACGCCAGCGTCTTCTCCAACGATTTAGCCTGCTCGTCCAGCGAGAGCGCCGCCGCTGAGATCTGCTGAACCAGAGAGGCGTTCTGCTGGGTGGTGCTGTCCATCTGGTTAACGGCAGTGCTGACCTGGCTAATCCCGCGGTTCTGCTCGTCCAGTGCCTGAACAATATCGTTGATGACCAGATGCACGTGCGACACCGCCTCAATCACCTGTTTCATCATTACGCCGGTCTCATTGACCAGCTCAACGCCTTTACTGACGCGGCCTGAGGACTCGGCAATCAGCTGAGAGATCTCTTTGGCCGCGTTAGCGCTTCGCTGGGCAAGATTGCGCACTTCACCTGCGACTACCGCGAAACCGCGCCCCTGTTCGCCGGCACGCGCTGCTTCAACGGCCGCATTCAGCGCCAGGATATTGGTCTGGAAGGCGATGCCATCGACGATGCTGTTAATCTCACCGATCTTACGCGCGCTCTCGTCAATCTCCCCAATCACCACGACTACGTCGTTCACCAGCGTTTCGCCATGCCCGGCGAGGCTCGCGGCGCGATCGGTCAGCGTCGTCGCCTTGTGGGCGTTGTCGGCGTTATTCTTCACCGTGACCGAAATCTCTTCCATGCTGGCTGCCGTTTCAACAATCGCCGCCGCCTGTTCTTCGGTTCGCGAGGCGAGATCAAGGTTGCCCGCCGAAATTTCGCTGGTCCCGCCGTGCACGGAATGGCTTGCTTCGCTGATATTGTCGACGATGCGCTTGAGCTGCATCTGCATGGTGTGCAGGGCATAAAAAATGCTGTGGGTATCTCCGGAGCGAACCGGGATGGTGTTGTTCAGCTCCCCCCGGGCGACGGCCAGGGCGATCCCGGCGGCCTCGGAAGGTTCTCCCCCCACCGGACGGTCAACCTTGCGGGTAAAGATCTGCGCCATCACCAGGCTAACCGCCACGATGCTTAACACCATCAGGATGATGGCTTTCAGCAAAAATGCGCGCGCTTCGGCCATCACTTCGCTGACCGGGGTGATAATGGCGAGCTTCCACGGCGTCTGGCTATTACCGACGGCGATGTCCTGCCAGGTGATAAACACATCTTCCTTCAGCAGCGGATCGTTTATCCGGGTGACGTCATGACCGGCAATCTGACCGGCGTAAGGCTTGCCTGCTGCGCGCTTGTCCGGGCTGGACACCACGTTATTACCCGCGGAGAGGAGCAGGGCGTAGCCTGTGCCGTTCCACGGTTTAATCGCGCCGATCGTCGATTGCAGCGTGGCGAGCGAGAAGTCAGAGGTGACCGAGCCCAGAAACTGACCGTCACGCATGATGGGGGCGGCAATCGAGGTGAGCATCACGTCCACGCCGTTGTAGGGGTAAATATAGGGTTCGATGATCACATCTTTATGCCGCTGTTTCGGCAGCAGATAATAATCACCGCTGCCGGGCGTTTCGATGTCCGTCAGCAGGTGTAAGGCCGGTTTGCCGGTAGCGTCGTGGTCGACGTAGCGGGCGTAGCGTCCGGCAGGATCTTCACCGCTCTGACCGGCAAAGGCGGCATCTTTATCGTCAAACGCGTTGGGCTCAAAGGCCATCGACATAGAGAGAAACTGGGGATGAGCCGACAGATAGTGGATGAGCAGCTGGTTCAGGCTCTGGCGATCGAATACCCCCGCCTCGCGCAGCGCCAGCGCGCTGTTGCCCATGTCCCGGGCGGCAGTCAGGGCAGAATCCAGCTGTTTGCTGACCTGTAAAGCTTGCACCTCGGCAATCTGGCGGATATGTTTTTTGGCCAGCACCTCCTGCTGCGCCATCCACTGCCACATCATAAACCCGATCGTTGCCGTAAAGCCCACCGTCACGGTGAGGAAAATGGACAATAGCATCAACGTCTTGACTCTTATTTTAGATCTTCGGACCATGGCGTCTTTCATTCTCATCTCCCGTAATGTTGTGCGTGTCGGGCAGGCACATATTCCTTATCGGATATATTTCCTTCTTTCTGTAGAGCGCCGGGTATATTTAATTTAAATTCCAGAATAGTAAATCCAGTTAATTAGTGTGGATGCTTTTATTTTGTGCATTCAATCAAAATAGCGCTCGATAATGCTCGTTATCATCGTGTAGAAAGAGGATGCTAATAAATATTAAGTGGTAGAGGAGGATGGGATATGTACGGGTTTATTGCGCGACAACCCATTTTTAACCCTGAAATGAATACGGTGGCCTATGAGCTGCTCTTCAGAGACGGGATGACAAATCGTTTTCCGGATGTGTCGGCGGAATATGCCACGTCCAGAATGATATCCGATCAGTTTTTATGCGTGCCGTCCCAGCGCATCGCCGGGGCGCATACGTCGTTTATTAATTTCCCGTCGCGAATGGTCATTGACCGCAGTGGTGAAGCGCTGGATAAAGAGAGCGTGGTCATTGAGATTCTTGAAGATGCTGTGCCAGGGGCCGAGCTGCTGCAGGCCGTCAGGGAGATGAATGCGCATGGCTATCAGTTTGCGCTTGATGATTTTACCCTTGCACCAGAATGGGATGCATTTTTACCCTATATTTCAATCCTGAAATTCGACGTCAGAAATTACACCTTAGCGCAAATTAAAGCGTATCTGAAAGCGCGTAAACACCTGACCGGACATATTAAATATCTCGCTGAAAAAATTGAGACTAAAGAGGAATTCAACCAATACAAGGAGGAGGGATTCTCGCTGTTTCAGGGCTATTTTTTCTGCCGTCCGGAGGTCATTAAATATAAACGGCTGTCGCAAAATCAGCTGGCGATTTTTCGGCTGCAAATGGAGGTCGGACGCAATAAACCTGATTTTCGGATCGTCGAGTCGTTGATAAAAACCGATCTCACGCTCTCTTATAAAATCATGCGCTACATGAAGCATACGGCGTTTAAGCATGTGGGCGCCTGTAATTTCAGCAAGTTAACCCTGAGTGAGGTGCTCAGATACCTCGGGGAAAACCAGCTGAGGCGGTTTGTTGCCGTCGTGGTCCTCGCCAGTGCGGGCAATGATACCGTCAGCGAGCTTTACCCGTTGAGTATGATGCGCGGTAAGTTCTGTGAACTGATCGCAGAGACGATGAAAGAACCGGCGCTGGCTGAAAATGCGTTCATGTGCGGCCTGTTTTCTCTGCTCGATACCCTCCTTGAGCTGCCGATGGCCGAGTTGATGAAGCAAATTGCGGTGCCGCAGAGCGTGAGCAACGCGCTGTGCGACCAGGAGGGACGGCTAGCCGATATGGTGAGCCTTTGCCGTTACTATGAACAGCAGCAGTGGGACGAGGCGACCCGGGTTCGTCAGGCGCTGGGTCTGTCGGATGAGGAGGTGGTGGAGGCGATGAGAAAGGCGACGATCTGGGCAGGAGAGAATGCGGTCAGTTAATTCCCCCTCACGCCGCGCAGGCGGCGTGAGGAAGAACGCGATACCGGTTAGCGGCCCGCTTTAAATTTCTGGTAATACTCTTCGTAGAGGCGGCTGGCGTCACCGACATCGTTCTGCCATTCACCTTTGCTGATGGTTTCGGCATCCGGGTAGAGCGATTTATCGTTAGCCACCTCAGGCTTCAGCAGCTTGCGCGCCGCGAGGTTTGGCGTCGGGTAGCCAATCGTCTCGGCAACCTGTTTCGCCACGTCCGGGCGCAGCAGGAAGTTAATCAG
Organism: Enterobacter sp. DC4; assembly: GCF_000568095.1. Taxonomy (NCBI): domain Bacteria; kingdom Pseudomonadati; phylum Pseudomonadota; class Gammaproteobacteria; order Enterobacterales; family Enterobacteriaceae; genus Enterobacter; species Enterobacter sp. DC4. The sequence goes on from NZ_AZUB01000001.1 coordinate 670,813, forward strand.
CTTAAGCGCCCCTTCAACGTTTTTCGCGTTGGCCGGAATCGACAGACTATCCATCCAGAAGATCCCGCCTTCTTTCGGCCAGACCACCTCAAGCGGCGTACCGGCCTGGCGGGCCACATACGCGGAGCCGTTCCACACCATCCCCAGATTCACTTCGCCTTCCATATACGGGTTAGCCGGGTTATCAGAGTTGAACGCCGCCACGTTAGGCATCAGCTTTTTCAGCTCGGTATACGCCGCTTCAATCTCTTTTGGATCAGTCGTGTTGCCCGAGTAGCCCAGCTTGCGCAGCGCCACCTGGAACACTTCACGCGCGTCGTCGGTTAACAACAGGCTGCCTTTGTACTCCGGTTTCCACAGGTCGGCCCAGCTCGTCACCGTTTTCGGATCGACGGCCTCGCTGTTAACGCCAATCGCGGTTGCCCCCCAGATATACGGAATGGAGTAGTCGTTATTCGGGTCGAACGGCTTGTTGAGCATCTCCGGATCGAGGTTTGAAAAATGAGTTAGCTTTGTTTTATCGATCTTCTGGATCATGCCCTCTTTGCGCATTTTGTCGACAAAGTAGGTGGAAGGAACCACCAGATCGTACGCGCCGTCTTTGTAGGTTTTGAGCTTGGCATACATGGTTTCATTCGACTCGTAGGTCGAGTAGATCACCTTGATGCCCGTCTCTTTGGTGAACTGTTCCAGTAGGCCCGGCGGCACATACTCGGTCCAGTTGTAGAAGTAGAGCGTTTTGCTGTCATCAGCGTGCGCGACACCCATGCCAAGCACCAGCGCCGCAGCGGCGAGCATTTTTTTCATTTCATTGTCCCCTGAGATTTTGTTTTATCACGAGCAATAACCTGGCTGGCGATCACCAGAACCAGCGAAAACACCAGCAGAATGGTCGCCAGCGCGTTCACCTCCGGTGAGACGCCGACTTTCACCATCGAATAGATCTTCAACGGCAGAATTTCATAGCTCGGCCCGGTCACGAAGGAGGACACGACAACGTCATCCATCGACAGGGTGAAGCTCAGCAGCCATCCGGCCGCCACGGCAGGCATCGCCAGCGGCAGGATGATTTTGCGCAGGATGGTCATCTCGCTGGCACCCAGATCCTTCGCAGCCTCCAGCATGCGTACGTCGAACCCTTTCAGGCGCGCAAAGACGGTCACCACCACAAACGGCAGGCAGAAGGTGATATGGGAAAACAGCAGCGACCAGAAGCCAAGCTGTACGCCCAGCAGCATAAACAGCACCAGCAGCGAAATGGCCATCACGATGTCCGGTGACATCATCACCACAAACAGCATGCCGCTGACGAACGGTTTGCCGCGAAAGCGATAGCGGTACAGCGCGACGGCGGTGAGCGAGCCAATCAGCGTCGCGAAGGTGGCGGAGAAGATCGCCATCGTCAACGAGTGCTGAGCGGCCTGAAGCAGGCTGTCATTGTTCATCAGCAGGCTGTACCAGTCGGTGGTAAAGCCCTGCCAGTTAATCCCAAAGCGCGAGCTGTTAAACGAGTTCACGATCAAAATAATGATCGGGATATACAGGTAAGCGTAAATGGCGGTCATAAAACCGCCGCGAAGCAGTCGACCGATCATTCGAGTTCCACCTTTTTATTCAGCAGCCGTGAGGCGCGCCAGTAGACCAGCAGCATCAGACCCATCACCACCGTCAGCGTGATGCTGGTGGCGGACCCGAACGGCCAGTCGCGAATGTTCAGGAACTGGCTCTTGATCACGTTACCGATCAGCAGATTTTTCGCCCCGCCCATCAGGTCAGAAACGTAGAACAAGCCCATCGCCGGGAGCATCACCAGCAAACAGCCCGCAATAATACCGGGCATCGTCAGCGGAATAATGATACGGATAAAGGTCTGCAGCCTGTTGGCACCCAGATCTTTTGCCGCTTCCAGTAGCGGTTTATCCAGCTTCTCAATGCTGGAGTAGAGCGGCATCACCATAAACGGCAGCAGGATATAGACCAGGCCGACAATCACCGCGCTCGGGGTAAACATGATGCGTATCGGCGTATCAATCACCCCCAGCCACAGCAGAAACTCATTCAGGTAACCCTTTGTGCTGAGGAAAATCTTCAGACCATAAATACGGATGAGCGAGTTCGTCCAGAAGGGAACAATCAGTAAAAATAGCAGCAGGGGGCGCACCTTTTGCGGCAGGCCCGCGAGAAACCACGCGAAGGGATATCCCAGCACCAGGCAGGCAATCGTGGCAATCAGCGCCATATTGAGCGAGTGCAGCAGTACGTCAAAATAGAGCGGATCGAGCAGGCGCGCGTAGTTGTCCAGCGTAAAGACCAGCGAAACGAAGCTTGCGTCGTCGCGGGTCAGGAAGCTGGTGGCAATGATCATCAGGTTGGGTAAAAAGACAAACAACACAAGCCAACCGACGATCGTGGCAATCACCACATTCTGGAACTTACTTGTGTTCTTCATCAGCCAGCACAACCTCCCAGCTTTCTACCCAGTTGATAACCATTTTCTGGTCGAGAGAGTGGTCGAAGTCAGGGTCGTCTTCGTTGAAGAATTCGCTGACCATCACCATTTTGCCGTTCTCCAGCTCGACGACAGACTCCAGCGTCATCCCTTTGTAGTTGCGTTCGCGGATATAGCCGATTAACCCTTCGGCCTCGGTATTGCCGTGAATTTCATCGACGCGCAGATCTTCCGGGCGCAGCAGAACGTTGAGCTTTTGTCCCTTTTCTACGGGGAAATTCACCGTGATATTGCACTCGCGTCCTTCGACGCTGGCGCGCACACGCTGGTCGTCCAGACGCTCAATCACCGTGGCGTCAAAGATATTGATCTCGCCAATGAAGCTGGCGACAAACAGATTCTTCGGCTCTTCGTAGATTTCACGCGGCGTGCCGTCCTGCTCGATTTTACCGTCACGCATCACCACGATGCGGTCGGACATGGTCAGGGCCTCTTCCTGATCGTGGGTGACGAAGACAAAGGTAATGCCGAGCTTGCGCTGCAGGGCTTTGAGCTCATTCTGCATCTGCTTGCGCAGCTTGTAATCCAGCGCCGAGAGGGATTCATCCAGCAGGAGCAGGCGTGGCTTGTTGACCACGGCGCGGGCGATGGCCACGCGCTGCTGCTGGCCGCCGGAAAGCTGATGGGGTTTACGCTGGGCAAACGTCTCAAGCTGTACCATGCGCAGGGCGTCGGTGACGCGCGGTTCGATCTCGCTCGCCGGGGTTTTTTGCATCCGCAGGCCGAACGCCACGTTTTCAAACACGGTCATGTGCGGGAAGAGGGCATAGCTCTGAAAGACAGTATTGACGTGGCGATCTTCGGCAGGAACCCGGGTGATGTCCTGGTTTTCAAGATGGATATGGCCGTTATCGACGCTTTCCAGCCCGGCGATAAGGCGCAGTACGGTTGTTTTGCCGCAGCCGGAAGGGCCAAGCAGCGTCAGAAACTCACCGTCATTGATGGTGAGAGTGAGGTCGGAAATGACGTCTTTGCCATCAAAACTTTTACGAATTCGTTCCAGTTTCACCAGCGGTGAACGGGTTTGTGTATTCAATTTTTGCGCTGTCCCATATAGACGCCTCAGGCAGCAGACTGAAGCGGGGTTTGTGTGTAACCACCTTGGTGACTCGTAATGAGGGCGGACATTCTACGGCAATCCCCTGCAATCGCCAATCCTTGTCACTGATTCATAAGCTACATTTACTAACGCATAACGATATAAACGGAAAATATTCTCGTTTGCGGGATAAAAGTGACCTGACGCAATATTTGCGTTTTGATGCTTATTGATAATGTTGTCACAAAAAGTGAGGGTGACTGCATGGATAAATTACTTGAGCGTTTTTTACAGTACGTTTCGCTGGATACCCAATCTAAGCCGGGTGTTCGCCAGGTGCCGAGCACCGAAGGCCAGTGGAAGTTATTAAATCTGCTCAAAGAGCAGCTTGACGCCATGGGGCTGGTCAACGTCACGTTAAGCGAGAAAGGCACTGTGATGGGAACGCTGCCGGCGAATGTCCCGGGTGACATTCCGGCGATTGGCTTTATCTCCCATGTCGACACCTCTCCGGATTTTAGCGGTAAACATGTGAACCCGCAGATTGTGGAAAACTACCGCGGCGGCGACATTGCGCTGGGCATTGGCGACGAAGTGCTCTCGCCCGTCATGTTCCCGGTGCTGCACCAGCTGCTGGGTCAGACGCTGATCACCACCGACGGCAAAACGCTGCTGGGGGCGGATGATAAAGCGGGGATCGCGGAGATCATGACCGCGCTGGCGGTGCTAAAGGATAAAAACATCCCACACGGGGATATCCGCGTGGCCTTTACGCCGGACGAAGAGGTCGGCAAGGGGGCGAAGCACTTCGACGTGGAGGCCTTTAACGCGCAGTGGGCCTATACCGTTGACGGCGGCGGCGTCGGTGAACTGGAGTATGAAAACTTCAATGCCGCGTCCGTTACGATCAAAATTGTCGGCAATAACGTTCACCCCGGTTCGGCGAAAGGCGTCATGGTGAACGCGCTGTCGCTGGCATCGCGAATTCATGCGGAAGTCCCGGTGGAAGAGAGCCCCGAACAGACCGATGGGTATGAAGGTTTCTATCACCTGACCAGCATCAAAGGCACCGTGGACAGCGCGCAGATGCACTACATCATCCGCGATTTCGACCGCAAAGCCTTTGAGGCGCGCAAGCGTAAGATGATGGAGATCGCCAAGAAGGTGGGTAAAGGATTACACCCTGATTGCTACATTGAACTCATCATCGAAGACAGCTATTACAACATGCGCGAGAAGGTGATGGCGCATCCGCATATTCTCGATATCGCCCAGCAGGCGATGCGCGACTGCGATATTGAACCGCAGCTGAAGCCGATTCGCGGCGGCACCGACGGTTCTCAGCTGTCGTTTATGGGGCTGCCGTGCCCGAACCTGTTTACCGGTGGCTATAACTACCACGGCAAGCATGAGTTTGTGACGCTCGAAGGGATGGAAAAGGCGGTGAAGGTGATTGTGCGGATAGCGGAGTTGACCGCGAAGCGGTAAGAAAAAGCCCGGTGGCGAAGCGCCACCGGGCATTACAGCGACTCAGTCCTCAAAGAACCAGTACCCGCTGTTGACCAGCGCGGCCAGCATCGCGAGGAAGGATGGGTCTTCCAGCGCATCACCAAAGGTGTCGGCAGTCAGCACCAGATGGCTGGCAATGGCTTCCAGCGCCGGACGGTGCGGTGAGTCCAGCTTCTCGCCGTTGACGAACACGTCCTCACCAATGCGCAGCACGCGTAATCCGCCCAGACGTACCAGCTTATCGCCCTGCTGGAGCGCATCATAAATCTCGTCAGCCTGATACGGCGGCTCCGGCGGCGCAACGTCCAGCTCGTGACGCGACTGGCTGATAAACTCGCCAAACCACTGTTTGAAGTGCTCCGGCTCGTTAATCAGATCCAGCATCATGCCGCGCAGCTTATCCAGCTCTGCGGGCAGGATATCGGCCGGATGCTCGCGCGCAGGCACATCAGGGTCGCTGTAACGATAGCTGCCCAGCTCGCGTTGCAGCACGTAGTCGGCAAATCCGCTGATCATCTCGCGGCCGCTTGGCGCGCGGAACCCTACGGAGTAGTTGAGTGAGTTTTCCAGCGAGTAGCCCTCGTGAGGGAATCCCGGCGGAATGTAGAGAATGTCACCCGGCTCCAGCTCTTCGTCGATAATCCCTTCAAACGGGTCAACCTGAAGCAGGTCCGGATGCGGGCAGTGCTGCTTCATTGGCACTTTTTCGCCCACTCGCCAGCGGCGGCGGCCCGTACCCTGAATAATAAACACGTCGTACTGGTCCAGATGCGGACCGACGCCACCGCCAGGAACGGAGAAGGAGATCATCAGATCGTCCATGCGCCAGTCGGGCAGGGCGCGGAACGGACGCATTAAGGCGGCCGTTGGCTCGTGCCAGTGGTTGACCGCCTGCACCAGCAGCGACCAGTTGTTTTCACCGAGGTGATCGTAACTTTCGAAAGGACCGTGGCTAACCTGCCATTTCCCGTCCTGGTGGCTGACCAGACGGCTGTCGACTTCGTTTTCCATGGCCAGGCCGGCCAGTTCGTCAGGCGTGATGGGGTCGACAAAGTTGCTGAACCCGCGCTTCAGAACCACCGGGCGTTTCTGCCAGTAACGTTCAATAAACTCGGGCCAGTTAAGTGTTAAGTGATAATCCATATTTTTTTATTCCGCAGGCTCTTACTGACTCGGATTATAACGGAAGCTCAGCCCCCCGGCTGCGAGATCCTCGCATTTTTCACATAACGGGTTAACTATCGTTCGATGTGGGCTGCTGGCGACCAAAAATGACCTCCATTCTGGCGCCGCCCAGCAGGCTTTCGCTGGTTTCGATTTTCCCGTCGTATTGATCGACAATCTCGCGCGCGACGGCTAATCCTACGCCCTGGCCTGGACGTAGCGTATCGGCGCGCTGACCGCGATCGAACACCACGTCACGTTTATTGCGCGGGATCCCCGGGCCATCATCCTCAACGATGATATGCAGTTCAGTTTCCGTCTGACGCGCAGACACTTCCACGAACTCCAGACAGTATTTGCAGGCGTTATCCAGCAGGTTACCCATGACTTCCATGAAGTCATTTTTTTCACCCACAAAGCTTATCTCTGGCGAGATATCGAGGCTGATGTTCACCCCTTTACGCTGATACACCTTGTTGAGGGCGGACGTGAGGTTATCCAGAAGCGGCGCTACCGGATGCAGCTCGCGGCTCAGAAGTGCGCTTCCTGAACGCATGCTGGCGCGATGCAGGTAATAGCCAATTTGCTGTGAAATACGGCTGATCTGTTCCAGCATCACTGGCTCGGCATCGTCAACGCTCAGCTTCGAACTGCGCATTGAACGCAGGGTACTTTGCATCACAGCCAGCGGGGTTTTCAGGCTGTGGGTCAGGTCGGTAAGGGTGGTACGGTATTTATCGTAGCGTTCGCGTTCACTTTTCAGCAGGCGATTGAGGTTACGCACCAGGCTGGTGAGCTCACGCGTGGTTTCCGGGTTAAGCTTTTCGCGATGATGTTCTTCCAGTTCACGAACTTCTTTCGCCAGTGATTCGATGGGGCGCAAGCTCCACCACGCCGCCACCCACAGCAGCGGAATCACCAGCAGGAGATTCGCCGCCAGAACGTAGATGAACCAGCTCCAGACCATATAAGAACGCTTCAGCTCGACCGGAATGGTGTCGATCACCACGATGGTCAGCTGCGGCATGTTCAGCGTCGCCGGGTAGAGGTTAATCGCGACGGAGTGCGTCATCTCCGTTTCGGCGTTGTCGGCGCGGATCTCGTTCAGCTTTTGCTGCAGGGAGCGATCTTCACGGATCAGCGAGCTGGTGGTGTTGAGATCGGCTTCAATTTCATGAAAACCGTTGGTTTTGAGCCAGTCCGGACGAATGCTTTTGACCAGCCACGGGATATCACGCTGCGCCCACAGTAGCTTCCCCTTTTCGTTATAAATCAGGGCCAGCGTGGGACTCTGCTGATTGAGGTTTTCCGGCATTTCGACGGTGATTTTATTGTTTTCCCACTTCGCCAGGGTATAAAACAGGTTGCTTTCGCCACGCAGCAGGCGAAAGGTGGTTTTATCAAAGCTGACGCTGTAGCCCACCAGGGCCACCATGCCGTAGGAGAGCGACAGCACCAGCACGACGGCTGCCGTTGCCAGTAAAAAGCGCACCCGCAGCGAGAGGGGCAAAATATGGCGCAAGATCCGTCTCATTTAGCGTAATTCGAACAGGTAGCCCTGGCCACGGACGGTAGTAATCACATCCTGTGGATATTGCGCCTGAATTTTCTTACGTAAACGTCCCATCAGTACGTCAATGGTATGGCTCTCACGCAGTTCAGCATCAGGATAGAGCTGGAGCATTAAGGAGTCTTTGCTCACTACCTTGCCGTTGTTACGGATCAGCGTCTCCATGATGGTGTATTCGAAGGCGGTGAGCTTGATCACTTCATCATTGATGGATAATTCCCGGCGGGAGAGGTCGACCTGGAAAGGCGGGATGGAGATAACCTGAGACGCCAGCCCGCTGTTGCGACGAAGCAGTGCCTGCATGCGGGCCGCCACCTCTTCAATATGGAACGGCTTGGTGACGTAGTCATCCGCACCCGCGCTGAGCACTTCGACCTTATCCTGCCAGCCTTCACGGGCGGTCAGCACCAGGACCGGCAAAGAAACATCATGGCTGCGCCAGCGGCGAATTAACGACAGACCGTCTTCGTCAGGCAACCCTAAATCGACAATGGCGATATCCGGCAGGTGTTCATTGAGATAATAATCGGCTTCTTTTGCATCTTCAGCATCGTCCACCTGATGTCCCATCTCCTGAAGCTGAACCTTCAGGTGATGACGTAGCAATGCGTTATCCTCAACAACCAGTACGCGCATCATCTCTTCTCCCTAAATAATTGGTATGAATAGTTTAACGCTGATTATGTTGTTGTGGGGATAAACATTGAGTAAACCGGGGAAAAGCATCCCCCTTTTCGGGCGAAAAGGGGGAGAGGGGCGTTACTTCAGCTCGTCGACCATGGTGATGGCGCGGCCAATGTAGTTCGCCGGAGTCATTGCCTTCAGGCGAGTTTTCTCTTCTTCCGGCAGCGCCAGACCGTCGATAAACTGCTTCATGCCTTCGGCGTCAACGCGTTTGCCGCGGGTCAGCTCTTTCAGTTTTTCGTACGGTTTTTCGATGCCATAACGACGCATCACGGTCTGAATCGGCTCCGCCAGCACTTCCCAGTTGTGATCCAGCTCGTCCAGCAGACGGTCACGGTTAACTTCCAGTTTGCTTACGCCTTTCAGGGTGGACTGATACGCGATCAGCGCGTAGCCAATGCCCACGCCCAGGTTACGCAGTACGGTGGAGTCGGTCAGGTCGCGCTGCCAGCGGGATACCGGCAGTTTGCTCGCCATATGCTGCAGCACGGCGTTCGCCAGACCCAGGTTGCCTTCGGAGTTTTCGAAGTCGATTGGGTTCACTTTGTGCGGCATGGTGGAAGAGCCGATTTCACCGGCGATGGTTTTCTGTTTGAAGTGGTTCAGGGCGATGTAGCCCCACACGTCACGATCGAAATCGATCAGAATGGTGTTGAAGCGCGCGATGCAGTCAAACAGCTCGGCGATATAGTCGTGCGGCTCAATCTGGGTAGTGTACGGGTTCCACTGAATGCCCAGAGAGGTCACGAACTCTTCGCTGAACTGGTGCCAGTCCACTTCCGGGTAAGCGGCGATGTGGGCGTTATAGTTACCGACCGCGCCGTTGATTTTGCCGAGGATCTCAACCTGTTCCAGTTGACGGTACTGGCGCTCCATACGGTACGCGACGTTCGCCATCTCTTTACCCATCGTGGATGGGGTGGCTGGCTGGCCGTGGGTACGGGAGAGCAGCGGAATGTCGCGGTATTCCACGGACAGCGCTTTTACCGCGTCGATGATTTTACGCCAGTAAGGCAGCACCACCTCTTTGCGCGCGGTGGAGAGCATCAGCGCATGAGACAGGTTGTTGATGTCTTCAGAGGTACAGGCGAAGTGAATGAACTCAGACACGGCGTGCAGTGCAGGGACGCTTTCCACTTTTTCTTTCAGGAAGTATTCAACCGCTTTCACGTCGTGGTTGGTGGTGCGTTCAATGGTTTTAATGCGCGCGGCGTCTTGTTCGCTAAACTCAGCAACGATTTTATCAAGGTAATCGTTTGCCTTTTCGTCAAAAGCAGGAACTTCCTTGATTGCTGCCTGGGCGGCCAGCTTTTGCAGCCAGCGTACTTCAACCTGAACACGGAACTTCAGCAAACCATATTCGCTGAAGATCCCGCGCAGCGCGCTGACTTTATCGCCGTAGCGTCCATCGACAGGGGATACGGCGGTCAGTGAGGATAATTCCATAATTCGCAACTCCGGGAGGTTAACAATGAGCAAGAATTTGTTTTGCCTGAGTGGTCAGGCGATTACGAGAAAACATTAACTGCAGGCGGCCACCGCCAACCTGGTGCCACAGCACAGCGGCGCGGATCCCAGCCAGCAGGGACGCACGCACTTTTGCCTGTACCTGCGGACTTTGCAGCACGGCAGGGGATCCGGTGACCTGAATACGCGGGCCCAGCGGGCTGATGACGTCAACATAAATGCCGGCCATGGCGCTGAGCAGCGTGTCGGACTGCAGATCAAAATGGTCGAGCTGACGCTGTAACCCGGCAATACGATCGCCCAGGGTATTGAGCGCGCCTTTTGCTGCGCTCAGCTTACGCTCCAGCACCATCAGACTCAACGTGTAGCGGGTCAGCTCCGCGTTTAATCCCTGACGGCTGCTGGCGTTAAGCATGCCAAGCAGGGTTTCAAGACCGAGACGAAGATTGGTTTCACTGCCGCCGAACACACCCAGGGTCGAGCCGGGGTTGAGATCGATAACGCTGTTGAGTGAAACGTGCAGGGCGTCAGCATCGCAATGACCCTGATGCGCCAGCTGTTGCACCAGACGGGCTGACTGGCCAATTCCCGCCAGTGCCAGGGTGATGTCATAGTAGTTCTTCGCCACACGGTCTCCTTTATGTGTGCAATCGTATTAAACAGCAGGCAGCGGCAGGCGCTGTTCAATGATCCCGCCGCCCAGGCAGATCTCACCGCTGTAGAAGACAGCAGACTGACCCGGGGTGACGGCGGCGACCGGCTCGTCGAAGCGCACGTCAATGCGATCGTCATCAAGCGCGGTAATGGTGCAAGGAATATCAGTCTGACGGTAGCGGGTTTTCACCGTGCAGCGCAGCGTGCCTTTCAGCGACTCACGATCGACCCAGTGCAGCTGCTGGGCGATAAGGCCAACGGACATCAGACGCGGATGATCGTGACCCTGGGCAACAACCAGAATATTGTTTTCGACGTCTTTGTCGACAACATACCACGGATCTTCGCTACCTTCTTTGGTTCCGCCGATACCCAGGCCTTTACGCTGGCCGAGCGTGTGGTACATCAGCCCTTGATGCTGGCCAATCTCTTCACCGTCGACGGTGACAATTTTACCCGGCTGTGCGGGCAGGTAACGTCCCAGGAAATCGCGGAATTTGCGCTCGCCAATGAAGCAGATGCCGGTAGAGTCTTTTTTCTTCGCGGTGATCAGGTCCAGTTCTTCGGCGATTTTACGCACCTGCGGCTTTTCCAGCTCGCCGACCGGGAACAGGCTCTGGGCGATTTGCTCGTGGCTCAGCGTATAGAGGAAATAGCTTTGATCTTTATTGCCGTCCAGACCGCGCAGCAGCTGGCTTTTGCCATTCACGTCTGCACGACGCACGTAGTGACCGGTCGCGATGTAGTCTGCGCCCAGATCTTCTGCAGCGAATTCGAGGAAGGCCTTAAATTTGATCTCTTTGTTGCACAGAATATCCGGGTTCGGCGTGCGGCCCGCTTTGTACTCTTCGAGGAACAGTTCAAAAACGTTGTCCCAGTATTCTGCGGCAAAGTTAACGGTGTGCAGTTCAATGCCGAGCTTGTCGCATACGGCCTGCGCGTCGGCGAGATCCGCAGCGGCAGTGCAGTATTCCTCGCCATCATCTTCCTCCCAGTTCTTCATGAACAGGCCCTCCACCTTATAGCCCTGTTGCTGTAACAGGTAGGCGGAAACGGAGGAATCGACACCGCCGGACATGCCGACGATCACTTTTTTCTGGCTATTATCTGACATGGAATACTCACGACATTGAACTTCAAGGCGGCGTATTCTATCACGCCCCCCCACCATTGGCACCCTCTGTAAACGGCCAGTTAAATGCGCCGATGACATCCAGCGGTAAGCGGCCAGCAGACTGCCAGCAGCGAATGCTTTCCGCAACCAGCGGCGAGCGCAGGTTTGGCGCGTTCAGGATCTCGTCGGCAGTGACCCACAGACAGCGGTCGATATCGTCATCCTGCGGCTCTGTGGCGCACGTTTCGCTAAGCTCAACGGCAAATAAAAAGCGCAGGAACGGAGTGTGATCGGGCGCGATCCACTGGTGCATACGGATGAAGTGCTGGGGTTCAGCGTGAATGCCGGTCTCTTCCCACAGCTCGCGTTTCGCGGCCTGCAGCAGGGTCTCATTGGCTTCAAGATGCCCGGCAGGCTGGTTCCACAGCGCTTTGCCGTTAATGCTCTCTTCGACAACAAGGAATTTACCCTTAGCGTGGACCACGCAGGCAACCGTGACATGAGGTTTAAACATAGTGACTCCTTAAGGGGTGACGTCTCGCCATTCGCCGTTTGCCAGCGTTTCCAGCGTGTAGCTGCCCATAGCGTAGCGAATCAGACGCAGGGTAGGGAAGCCGACGTGCGCGGTCATGCGGCGAACCTGGCGGTTGCGGCCTTCATAAAGGGTAATTTTGAGCCAGCTTGTCGGAATGGATTTGCGTTCGCGAATCGGCGGGTTGCGCGGCCACAGCCACTCCGGTTCATTCACGCGTTCAATACCTGCGGGCAGGGTGGGGCCGTCGTTCAGCGTCACGCCGCTGCGTAATTTTTCCAGCGTTTCTTCGTCCGGCTCGCCTTCGACCTGGACGAAATAAATTTTACCGGTGCGTTTCCCGGGCTGCGTGAGCTTCGCCTGCAAGGCGCCGTCGTTGGTTAAGACCAGAAGGCCTTCGCTGTCGCGGTCCAGACGGCCCGCGGCGTAGACGCCCTGAACAGGTATATAGTCCTTCAGCGTGCTGCGCCCGGCTTCATCGGTAAACTGCGGCAAAACATCGTAGGGTTTATTGAACAAAATAACCCGCTTCGGCTGGGTTTCCTGCGGTCTTCTGGCGGCTTGTCGCGAGCTGAATCGCTCAACCCGGTGTTTTGTAAAAGAAGTTTTCTTCATGGTATTTTCAGGCGTTATCAATTGCCGCATTATAGCCTAATAACGAAGACCTTTCATGGCGCAGGACAATCAGGTACTATCGAAGGGCTCATTACAATTTATTAACATAAGATCAGTAACAACCAGAAGCGCTCGAAGGAGAGGTTAATGGAAAGCAAAGTAGTTGTTCCGGCGGAAGGTAAAAAGATCACCCTGCAAAACGGCAAGATTAACGTTCCTCACAATCCGATTATCCCGTTCATCGAAGGTGACGGTATCGGTGTAGACGTTACCCCGGCAATGCTGAAAGTGGTTGATGCCGCTGTTGAGAAAGCCTACAAAGGCGAGCGTAAAATTTCCTGGATGGAAATTTACACCGGTGAGAAATCTACTCAAGTTTATGGCCAGGACGTCTGGCTGCCAGCAGAAACGCTGGACCTGATCCGCGACTACCGCGTTGCTATTAAAGGCCCATTGACGACGCCAGTTGGCGGCGGTATCCGTTCCCTGAACGTGGCACTGCGTCAGGAGCTGGACCTGTACGTGTGTCTGCGTCCGGTTCGTTACTATCAGGGCACCCCTAGCCCGGTTAAGCACCCTGAACTGACCGATATGGTTATCTTCCGCGAAAACTCAGAAGACATCTACGCGGGTATCGAATGGAAAGCGGACTCTGCTGACGCAGAAAAAGTGATTAAATTCCTGCGCGAAGAGATGGGCGTGAAGAAAATTCGCTTCCCTGAGCATTGCGGTATCGGCATTAAGCCGTGCTCCGAAGAAGGGACCAAGCGTCTGGTGCGTGCAGCTATCGAATATGCAATCACCAACGACCGTGACTCTGTGACCCTGGTTCACAAAGGCAACATCATGAAGTTCACCGAAGGCGCGTTCAAAGACTGGGGTTACCAGTTGGCGAAAGAAGAGTTCGGCGGTGAGCTGATCGACGGTGGCCCATGGCAGAAGATCAAGAACCCGAACACCGGCAAAGAGATCATCATTAAAGATGTGATCGCCGATGCGTTCCTGCAGCAGATCCTGCTGCGTCCTGCAGAATACGACGTGATTGCCTGTATGAACCTGAACGGTGACTACATCTCTGACGCTCTGGCAGCACAGGTTGGCGGTATCGGTATCGCCCCTGGCGCGAACATCGGTGACGAGTGCGCCCTGTTCGAAGCGACCCACGGTACTGCGCCAAAATACGCAGGTCAGGACAAAGTGAACCCAGGCTCTATCATCCTGTCCGCAGAGATGATGCTGCGCCACATGGAATGGTTCGAAGCCGCAGACCTGATCGTTAAAGGTATGGAAGGCGCGATCAACGCGAAAACCGTAACTTACGATTTCGAACGTCTGATGGAAGGCGCTAAGCTGCTGAAATGTTCAGAGTTTGGCGACGCGATTATCGCGAACATGTAATCCAGATTCTGGGTTAAACAAGAGCGGGGGCCTGAGGGTTCCCGTTTTTTTTGCCTCTGCCTGCGGGAGACAACACGATGCTAGCCACTGTCCTTATCGCTGTCGTTGCACTCATCCATCTCTACATTCTTGTGCTGGAAATGTTCCTGTGGAATACCAAAACAGGGCACAAGGCCTTTAATCTGCGTCCCGACTTTGCGCGCGACACCCGCGTGCTGGCTGCAAATCAGGGGCTGTATAACGGTTTTCTGGCGGCCGGCCTGCTCTGGAGCCTCTGGCTCGGCGAAAAGGGGATTCAGGTGGCCATCTTCTTCCTGGCCTGCGTGTTGATTGCCGGACTTTTTGGCGCGGCTACCGCCAGCCGAAAAATTTTGTATGTACAGGCCGTGCCCGCACTCGCTGCGCTGCTTGCGTTACTTATCTGAAGCAATGCTATGGTTGAGATAACGCGTCCGATATAATCTTGACGTTACCCTTAAAGGCCAGAGACGAGACTGTTATGAATAACGATATCCCACTGAAATATTATGACATTGCCGAGGAGTATGCGACGGAAGCCGCAGAGAAAGTTGCGGAGTCAGAACTCGACGTGCTGGCACATTATTTCCAGCTGCTGCTCACCCGTTTATCGAATAATGAGGAGATCAGCGAGGAGGCTCAGCAGGAGATGGCCGCTGAGGCCGGGATCCGTGCGGGTCGTATTGATGATATTGCGAATTTCCTCAATCAGTGGGGAAATGAATAGTCTTCTTTAAAAACCGTTATGCTGATGCTTTGCGATACAGCTCAGCATCACGCTATCGGACCACATGCATTTTTTCCGCAGAATATGCGAAGCAGGTTTGTCGATAAACAGCACGAAAATCACGGTCAGAAAAAAGAGTACCACTGGAAAAAGTAAGGATAATTTCACGTTTTTAACCAAAATAAGAGTGTGTTTCCGGGGAATCTACCATCTGATTGTGACGACTATATGTTTTTGCGTAAAAAATGGAAACGCCAAATCTAAAAAAAGGTCATGCCAGGCTTCTGGTTACGGTGCAACACCGGTGAGTCGTTTCGCCAGCTCGCTCCGGGTGAGTGCTTTTGAAAAATACCATCCCTGAATCAGCGCATCGGGATATCGGCTCGCAATAAAGCGATACTGAACTTCATTTTCCACGCCCTCGAAAACAAGCGTTTTATTCAACTTCGCGAGGGCATCGCTGAAGATAGCAAAGATGTTTTGCTTATAATGTTCGCTGATGCCATCCACCAGTGACTTATCGATTTTAATCTCATCATATTCAAGCAACGACAGGCGGGCGAGGTTTGAATTTTGCACGCCAAAATCATCTATTGATATTTTAACGCCGAGCGACTTGAGCTCCTGACAGAACCCCTCGAGGATATCTGCCGTGGAAACGGCTTTCTCAGAAAGTTCGACCTTCATCAGAGAAAGGGGAAAGTGATTGGCTAAACACGCTCGACGCAAAATGTTAATGAACTGCCCATCTTCAATTTCCTTCCGCCCAACGTTAATGGAGACGATCAGCTGATGCTTAATCGCCAGCGGGGCAATTTCTGAGAGGGATTTTTCGATAATATTATTATAATATTTTTTATACAGACCGATTTTTTTTATTAATGGGATAAACAGCTCCGGAGAGACGTCCCCATGCTTTTGGTCGCGCCATCGCGACAGAACTTCTACACCCACGATTTTTTGATCGTGAATGCGGATAATAGGCTGGTAGTTAACGCTGATGGTATTGGTCAGGACGGCCTTGATCAGCGTACGTTCCAGAGAAAAACGGTCTTCATAGATACGGAAGATAAATAACGTTATCGCGACCCAGATAAAAAAGAGTATGACCGTGAGAAACGAAAAGATAAACAGGGGTAACGAGGCCAGCCCTGCATCGTGATGCTTCACGATGACGCACAGGTCCCAGAAGGCGCTGCACTGCGTCAGGGTCAGGGTAAACAACGACGAATGCAGCCAGCTCTGCTGTGTTAGCTCAGGGGAGGTCGTAAAAAAGGTTCTGCCGAAGTCTTTGGTGGTGGTACTCAGGGAATAGCTTGCCGTAACCGGGGTGAATTTATCGTAAGCATAGCGAGTGGTGAAGATAATAATATTATTATAAATTGCCGCATTGCCCGTGAAAAAATCTTTTCTGGAAAACTGCGCCAGAAGAAAGCCTCTCGGCGTTTTATGCAGTTCCGCAGGAAGCGCTATGGGCGTTGCAAGTTTACCCCAAAAAGCAGTACAGACTATTTTTCCCTTCTCGATAAAACCAATATCGTCGAAATAATAGTTATTCAGCGTTATTTGTCTGTAACTATCAAGACTGGTTTTATCACATCCCTGCGTAGTAATGCTTTTAAGGGCCAGCGCTATGCTTTGGGACAGGTCTTCCGAATAATGTAATAGGGTAAGGGATATCTCACGCTGTTTGCTCTTCTGCTGCCCCACGATAACAGCATTGACCGCATAAAGAGACAGGATGACCAGGAGCGTTGAAACGATCGCAACGGCAACGAGTTTTTTCATTTTCCAGTTATCCTGTCCGCTCCCTGATTTGACAAATCTTAACACAGCCAGGGCAAGGCACAAGCCTGATAATCACGTCAGGTGATCAAATTCGGGCAGGTGAACTCATACGAAAGTATCAGTTTTTTAAGACAATTCTCAGCTAAGCTATTTTCATTGTTATAAGCAATACCGGGTAAGTACAGGCTCTTCTTCCAGAACATCGATGCTTGTTTTTTCTATTAAGGAAAACATCGTGCGCAACGTGATGATCCCTATTCTGAGTGCCTTGTTTCTTTTTCTGAGCGGCATTCTGATTATTAACTGGCAGCTATGGCAGATGGCGAAGGCTAATAATAGTCATACCGCCATGGCAAGCACCCAAAAAATAGAAAATATTCTGGCGGAAGCCGTCAGTGCGGCCAGCACGGCGAAGCGCGTTGCGGAGCAGGGGTGTACCAGCAGCGGACAGCTGGCGCTGGGGACAGAAGCCGCGCTAAAACCGCATCTGCGCGCCATCATGATCCAGCAGCAGGGTAAAATCATCTGTACTTCCCTTCCCGGGAATGGCGTATTGATTGTGCATCCGGAGACGTTACCTGAACATAAATTAATGCTGCTGCCCGGCAATCGACTGGTGAACGGCGTCCCGGTGCTTGTCTTCCAGATGCCCATCGCGGGAGGGCGTGTCATCGTCAGCGTCAGTGATGCACATTTGCAGGACGTCATCGCGAACGCATCAAACGGCGTTGATCTGGGGTTGGTTGTCGGCAATAGCATGCTTGGGCGCAACGGTGATGTCACCGGCTGGAAAGCGGCCTCGTGGACGGGGTTACTTACGGCATCTACACAATTCCCCTTTAGTCTGGCCTGGCAACCGCCTGCCTTTTTTAGCCTGACGCGGCTACTGCAACAGGGATGGAGCCTGATACTACTGATTCTCGTGCTATCAGTGGCGGTGGGCATTTTGATCCGCCGTTACAAGGGGAAAAGCACCTCATTTGAAGACGACTTACGTAAGGCCATTTTGCAGGGGGAGATCGTGCCGTATTACCAGCCGATCGTGAACGGTGATACCGGCGGGCTGTATGGCGTTGAAGTCCTGGCAAGATGGAAGCATCCAAAGTCAGGCTTTATTCCACCGGATGTCTTTATTCCGATTGCTGAACGTAGCGGTTTGATTATTCCGCTAACCAAAGGGTTGATGGCGAAAGTGGTGATGCAGCTTAAGCCGCTTTTGCCTAAGCTCCCGGACGGGTTTCATATTGGGGTGAACATCAGCGCCAGACACATCAATGCGCCATCCTTCATCGGTGACTGTCGTGTATTCGGGAAGGGGTTTCAGGGTAAAGAAGTCAAACTGGTTCTCGAGGTGACCGAGCGTGAGCCGCTGATCGATAATCCTCACCTGGTGGAAAACCTTAACATGCTGCATAACGCCGGTTTTGTCATTGCACTGGATGATTTTGGTACCGGCTATTCAGGTCTTTCATGCCTTAATGCGCTTGCCATTGATTATATTAAAATTGATAAAAGCTTTGTGAACCGGGTTTCAGATGAAAAAGACTCAACGATCCTGCTGGACTGCGTCATTGACCTGGCGAAAAAACTCTCATTACGCATTGTGGCTGAAGGCGTAGAAACGAAAGCGCAGCTGGAGTATCTCAACCGTAATGAGATTACGCTGTTACAGGGTTATTATTTTGGTAAGCCCGTCTCCTATATCGATTTTATTAAAGTCATTTTATCTAAGCCCCGGGAGACGGTAAGTTTGTAAAACGAAATTACGACGAGCTTCTCTTGCATGCTTAAGTGCAATTCATTTTCCTCTTATCCTGAGCTTTGTTACAGTGACAAGAGTTGTCAGCCAGGGATGTCAGGCGTGATAAGGTGGAAAAGCTCGTGCATGTGAAAAATACTTTTTACACAACAACCATTACCGTCATCATTGTCTCATTGATCATCTCGCTGTCGCTTGCCGTCCAAATTGCCACGTCCAGACAGCAGTCAATCCAGCAAATTAATACCAGCGTCGCTAACCTGAGCCATACCCTTGATGTGTACACCGAGGGGATCATGCGCCAGAGTGAAATGTTAATTACTACCGTTTCCGACATAATCGAAATTTATGGTATGACCCCGCAGCAGGCGATCCATATTCAGCGGATGATAAATAATCAGGATAATCTCCTTACCCAGATTAATAATGTAGTTGTTTACGATGCTCAGGGCGATATCTTTACCGCGTTGCACGAAACTTTTACGGGCCCACGCAAAGGATCGGACAGGTCATTTTTTATCTATCACAAGGAAAATAAAAATCAGCAGATTTTTATTGGCGAGCCCGTAGTCAGCAGAACCAATGGTAAATGGGTCATCACCATTAGTCGGCGCCTTGAAACCCACACCGGGGCATTTAACGGTGTTGTGGTGGTGACCTTGGGTATCGAAAATTTTCTCGCGCTCTACGGGCAGATTAATATTGGTCACGCGGGCGTCATTGGCTTAACAACAGAGTCAGGCGTGCTGCTGGTCCGTTATCCTTTTAAAAATACCTATATTGGCACGATTGTTTCCGATTCACCGCTCTTCAGGAAATACCTCAAGGTACAAAATACCGGGATAGCCAGTTCCATTTCGCGGTTTGATAAGATCGAACGCATTTATGCCTATGAGAAAAACAGACGCTACGGGCTGGTCACCACCGTGGCCGTCAGCATTGATGAGGCCCTTGCACCCTGGCGCAAGCAGGCGATTCAGTTGGCGGTACTCATTTTCGTGTTCACGGCGATACTCATCGTCGCGTCATACTTCCTGTATTCCGACTTATCCAGAAAAACCAGAGATAACAAGGCGCTGAAGATTATCGCCTCTGAGGATGCGCTGACCGGGCTTTACAACCGTCGCATTTTTGATGAAAAAATCCTCTCGGAAATCGCGCTTTGTGCCGCGCATGATGCACCGATTTCGATACTGATTGTGGACGTGGACTTCTTCAAAAAATACAACGATAACTACGGCCATCCGGAAGGGGACCGCTGTCTGGCGCTGCTGGGAAACAGTCTCAGGGAGAGTCTTACTCGTGGTAATCAGATCGTGGCGCGCTACGGCGGAGAGGAGTTTGCGCTGATATTACCTGATACGGACATCCAGGAAGCGCTTCGTCTGGCCCAGACGATTATTCGCAACGTGTTCTCGCTGCAAATCGTCCATGCCTTTAGCCCCTTTGGGCGGGTAACGGTCAGCGTCGGAATTTCTACCGCACGTGCCGTCGACATCGCGGGCAGCCAGCAGAATATCATTATCGCCGCTGACCAGGCGCTCTATCAGGCAAAACGCGCGGGACGTAACCGGTACGCGTTTGTTGGGGTATGACAGGAGAAAAACCACATAGAGTGATGCTTATCACAAATTTCCTTTCTCAGATCCTGTGCTATTCTTTTTTGTGTCG
Source organism: Enterobacter sp. DC4 (assembly GCF_000568095.1). Lineage (NCBI taxonomy): Bacteria > Pseudomonadati > Pseudomonadota > Gammaproteobacteria > Enterobacterales > Enterobacteriaceae > Enterobacter > Enterobacter sp. DC4. The sequence goes on from NZ_AZUB01000001.1 coordinate 691,031, forward strand.
TTGATTTAATGACAAAAACCATACAGAGAGGAAAGTTATGGGAATTTTATCCTGGATTATCTTTGGGCTTATTGCGGGTATTCTGGCGAAGTGGATCATGCCGGGCAAAGATGGCGGTGGATTTATCGTCACCGTAATACTGGGTATTGTCGGCGCGGTAGTCGGCGGCTGGATCAGTACGCTGTTCGGTTTTGGCAAGGTCGATGGCTTTAACTTCGGCAGTTTCGCCGTCGCGGTGATCGGTGCGCTGGTTGTTCTGTTTATCTACAGAAAGATCAAAAGCTAAGTTCTGAAAGCGATGAAAAAGGCTGCCGGATGGCGGCCTTTTTACGTATCGGGTTTACCACCAGCCAAGCTGCGTGCCGGCAAACGCCGCAATGGCAACGATCAGCATAATGACGGTTGTCTTCCGCATTTATGCCCCCGGAGCCGCGTAGCCGCCGACAAAAAACCACGCTAAAAAAACCACCGCCGTTATAAATATAACGACCGGGAAAAGGATCCCTATTCTCATACCATCACCTGTTTCGGTTTCAATAACGCCGTAGAGTGTACGGGGTTAATCCATGGTGAGAAAGCGTGTTTTGCTTTTTCCTTTCTTCTCCTGATACATCGCCACATCCGCGGCGCGTAACGCGCTGTCAGGATCGGTTGCGGCAGGGTCCACTTCGATAACGCCGAAGCTGGCGCCCGGATAAATAATATGAACGCTGCCCAGCCAGTATTCGCCGGCGATGCAGGCGCTGAGGCGCGTTTTGAGCAACGTAAGCTGCGCGTTATCCCCGTCCTGGTGGGGCTGGCTCAGCGACGCGACCAGAAATTCATCACCCCCCAGACGACCGATAATATCGTCCTGCTGTTTCTCTTCGGTCAAACGCTTGCCCACTTCTATCAGAAACTGGTCGCCAGCCTCGTGGCCGTAACGATCGTTAATCAGCTTGAAATCATCCAGATCGATAAATGCGATGATGGCGTTACGCTTCAGGTGCCGGGCCAGAGAAAAGAGGGTGGTCAGATCTTCAAAAATGGCGCGACGGTTGGGTAAACCGGTAAGGGCATCCGTATAGGAGTGCGCGATGAGGGCCGCATTGGCTTCGCGAAGCTGGGTCACCAGCGACTCTTTCTGAATGGACTGGGCAATCAGCCCGGCGAAGAGCTTCAGAACCTGTTCACCGCGCTCGCTCAGCGGCTTTCTGGCCGTGCTGGTGGCGCAGAGCGTTCCGTAAAGTGAACCATCCGCAAGATGGACTGGAATACTCATGTAGGTGGTAATGCCAAGCGCTTTTGCAGCTTCACACTCGGGCCAGCGTTCGGGCACGTCGTTGCTGAACATCGTGTCACTGTCCAGCGCGCGCTTGCACAGCGTCTCATCCCATGGGACGCTCAGCCCCTCCGGGATCGTCATCTGTTTGCTGTTGCGGGCATAGAGAATGTGCTGCAGCCGCGCCTCGATATCCACCTTCGTCAGGTAGGTCGACTCCATGTCGGTGACAATCTCCAGCATCTCCAGCAGCTGGCGAACGAGGCTTTCAAGGGATTGCTCGGTGGCAAGGGTTTCTGAAACGCGAGCGAGGATAAGATCCGACATGACGTAGAATGACTCCCAGGCAGAAGACGTCTGCATCTGCATGTTATGCTGAGTTTTTAGGCTTCTGGCATAGTAAAACATGAATACAGAAAATTTAATATATGCAGGGAGCGGGCAGCAGGATAGAAAAAAAGCCCCGTTGTTGAGACCGGGGCAAAGACATCTTGATTACGGAATGATGTTCTCTGGTCATATCGAGAACATGCCACACTATAGTGCTGAAAAGTGCAGTTAAAATGGAGAAATCATGGAGAACGCGGCGATGACCCGTTACCCTTAGACTGTCATGATGTCACAAGGATCAATGAGATGAGATTTCTGCTTCTGGCGCTAGCGCTTCCCCTGGCCGCCTGCACCGCAAAAACCACGCCACCCGATGCACCGAAACCGCCGCACGTTATCGGTATGGCGAACCCGGCCTCCGTCTACTGCCTGAAGAAAGGCGGGGAACAGATCCCGGTTCAAAGTCCGCAGGGCGTTCGCACCGAGTGCAAATTACCGGGCGGCGAAGTGATCGATGAATGGACGCTCTATCGTCGCGATCATCCGCAACCCACCAGGTGACAGACGGATACCGCCTGCGATACACTTCTCTTTAGGATTAATCTTAGCCAGTTTCTGGCGTTCGTTTCCGCGAGAGAAGTATGTTTCAGCTAAAACCGGGCAGCATGGCGATGATCGTGGGTGCCCGCACGGCGTCAGGCCGTCGAAATATTGGTAAATCTGTTGAGCTGTTTGGCCTGTGCCAGCCTGGCCTGCGCTTCGTTAACCCGGTCAACGGCGTGATGACGCAATTACCGACCACCGCCGATCGCGCGCTCTGGCTGGTGACGGGGGATGTCTACGCCTTCGATAACCAGCACGGCTTTGCGTTTGTCCGCGCCGAACATCTGATGCCGCTCACCCCCGATGAAGCGCCGCAAATCCTCGATGAGCTGGCGATCGGCTGATCACAGGTGGCGCAGCCAGTCGGCTAATACCAGGGCGTGATTTTGCTCCGTGTTTTTGGCAGCAAAGAGCAGGGTGACGGTCTGCCTGTGCGCCAGCGTTGCCAGACGCACGCCCTCGTCAGCATGCTGCGCCAGCTCTTCCCGATAGGCCTGACTGAAGGCGGCGAAATCAATGGTTTCGCTATGAAAGGCCTTGCGTAATTCAGTTGAGGGCGTGAGCGCTTTACACCATTCGTCATACGCGAGGTCCGTTTTCTTAACACCGCGCGGCCACAGCCTGTCCACCAGTACCCGATAGCCATCGTCAGGGCCTGCCTGTTCGTACACGCGTTTGCATTGAATCATGATTCCACCCTCCCAATTTAAGGTATTGTGATAATTGCAAAAGATCGGTAGTCTGAGGTTCCTTATGTTATCTGATAATACTCTGGCATAAGGAACCTTTCATGGAACACCTCCCGGTTAAAACGACGCTGCGCATTGCGCTGGTTGGCGATTACAATCCCAGTGTAATTGCGCATCAGGCGATCCCGCTGGCCATTGACGACGCCGCCGCAGTGCTTGACCTCACCGCCGATTACGACTGGCTTGCCACCACGGAGCTGACAAGCCCTGAAGATCTGGTGGGCTACGATGCCATCTGGCTGGTACCCGCCAGCCCCTATAAAAACACCGAGGCCGCTTTTATCGCCGCGCGCTATGCCCGTGAAAACAGCATCCCGTTCCTGGGCACCTGCGGCGGGTTCCAGCATGCGCTGATTGAGTATGCCCGAAACGTGCTGGGCTGGGCTGATGCGGCACACGCTGAGACGGATACCGAAGGCACCATGGTGATTGCGCCGCTGACTTGCTCGCTGGTGGAAAAAACCGATGCGATTGAACTGCGCAAAAATACGCTGATCGCCAAAGCGTACGGCAAACCGGAAATTGAAGAGGGGTATCACTGTAACTATGGCGTGTCGCCGGCGTTTGCGCAGGCGCTGGAAAGCGGTGATATGCATGTTACGGGCTGGGACGACCAGGGAGAAATTCGTGCCGCAGAACTGGTCACGCACCCGTTCTTCGTGATCACCTTATTCCAGCACGAGCGTGGTGCGCTGGAAGGACGTCCGGTCGTGCTGGTGGAGGCGATGCTGCGCGCGGCCCGGGGTTAAAAAAGGCAGACCCGAGGGTCTGCCACACTGTTTAACGGGGCGCGATCTCCCGGTCTCGCCCGGCTAAGATGCCGCAGAGGGCCATTATCACCGCGGCCAGGGCGCAGCCCAGAAGCGGGATCCGCCAGTCTCCTGCGCTATCGTGAATTTTCCCCATCAGCGGAGGGCCGCAGGCGGCGAGCAGATAGCCAATCGACTGCGCCATGCCGGACAGCGCCGCAGCCTGGTGCGCGGAGCTGGCGCGCAGACCGATGAACGTCAGGCCGAGGATCATCGTTGCTCCTGTGCCAAAGCCAAACACCAGCGTCCACATCACCGCCATGCCTGGCATAAACCATAATCCCGCCGCGCTTATCGCGCACAGCAGCGCCACTGCGCCTGCAAGGGCCCGCTGATCTTTCAGACGGTGGAGGATCAGCGGCACGGCAAGCCCCGGCACGGCCGTGGCCAGCTGTAGCAGCCCGTGCACCGAGCCGGCCTGCGCTTCGCTGTAGCCGTGGCTCAGCAGTATCGCCGGCAGCCAGCCGATGATGACGTAGTAAATCAGCGAGTTAATCCCTAAAAAGAGCGTCACCTGCCAGGCGAGCGCCGAGCGCCAGATGGCGCGATTATGCAGCGCGCCAGCGCCCGTTACCGCTGCAACGTGTTTCTGACGCCACTGGGGTAACCAGAGCAGCAGCGCGACCAGCGGAAACGCCATCAGCATCAGCAGGGCGCCATGCCAGCCCGCGTTCCCCTGCGCCAGGGGAACAATCATCGCTGAACCAAACGCCGCCGAGACGCCCATCGTCAGGGAATAAGCACCGGTGAGCTTCGCCACCTGGCCCGGAAAGTCACGCTTAATTAATCCGGGTAACAGCACGTTCCCGAGCGCAATACCGCAGCCAATGACTGCCGTACCGATGAACAGCAGCGCGGCGGAAGGCAGAGAGCGAACCGCAATTCCGGCGCAAATCAGCAGCAGGGCGATAAACAGGCTGCGCTCCATGCCGATACGTCGGGCAACGCCTGCGGCGAGCGGCGAGACGAGGGCGAAAGCCAGCAGGGGCAAGGTGGTCAGCAGACCGGTTTGCGCCGTGCTTAAGCCATAATCAAGACGAATAGTGTCGAGCAGCGGCGCTGCGCCGGTAAAGGTGACGCGAAGCGTAGTGGCAATCATCAGGATGCCTGCAATCAACAGCGCGCCGTGTTTTCCTGAGGTGCGAATAGCAGTAGTCATTATGTTCTCATACGTTCAAGCGAGGGCACACAATACCGATTTTCTCAGCGGTTGAAATCAGGCTAAAATGACAGTTTATCGCTAATATCGGACAAACTGATGATTGGTCTGGGACTGGAGGGCTACGATCCTGATAGCCAGTACGATGCGGCCGTCGCATTTCGTATTCAGGTGGTGGCGGAGGAACAATATATTCCCCGGCACCATCACCGTAAGGGGCAGCTGATTCTGGCCCTTGGCGGCGCAATCACCTGCGAAGTGGAAAATGCGATGCTGATGGTTCCGCCCCAGTATGCCGTCTGGATCCCCGGCCAGATGCCGCACAGCAACAGAGCCACGCCGGGCGCGCAGCTCTGCTTTTTATTTATTGAGCCGGGGGCGGCAAGCTTGCCCGAACGCTGCTGTACCCTGAAAATCTCTCCTCTGGTGCGGGAGCTGATTTTATCCCTGGCGGAAAAATCGCGTGAGCAGCTCCCTCTTGCGACCACGTCGCGCCTGGTGGACGTGCTGTTCGACGAGCTGCCGCTCCAGCGACAGGAGCACCTGCAGCTGCCCGTCTCGCCCCATCCTAAAATTCGACTGATGAGCGAGAAGATGGCGGAAGAGCCCGCCGCCTGGCAGACGCTGGCGCAGTGGGCGAGCCATTTTGCCATGAGCGAACGCAGCCTGGCGCGGCTGGTGGTGAAAGAGACCGGTTTAAGCTTTCGTCGCTGGCGTCACCAGCTGCAGCTGATCGTGGCGTTACAGCACCTGATCGGCGGGAAATCGGTACAGCAGGTGGCCCAGTCACTGGGCTATGACTCGACCACCGCGTTTATCACCATGTTCAGAAAGGGACTGGGCCAGACGCCAGCGCGTTATATGGCCAGCCTGACTACCACTTCCCGATAAACAGCGAGACAAGGCCTGCCGCAATCAGCGGGCCGACCGGCACGCCGCGGAAGAGCGCCACGCCCAGCACGGTGCCCACCAGCAGACCCGCCACCAGCGAGGGCTGGCTGCTCATCAGCGTGACGCCGCGACCGCCCAGCCACGACACAAAAATCCCCACCGCGATCGCCACCAGCGATTTCCAGTTTACGAATGAGTGCAGCAGGGTTGATGCAGGAAGCGTACCGCTGGCGATGGGCGCCATTACCCCGATGGTTAAAATGATTATCCCGATGGTGAGGCCTTGTTTTTCTATCCACGGGAAAAAGGTATTTAACGGGGTCACGCGAACAATAATAAGCACCAGAATCGAGATGGCGACCGTGGTGTTATGGCTGACAAAGCCGAGCGCGGCGAGTGCCAGAAGAATGAGCAGAGTAGGGTCAAACATAGGGAATCCTTGCCAGAATAATTAACCTGCTTACTGTACGCGCAAACGCGACGCAGGACAGTTTTAAAAGATTTTATTGTTGTCATAACCTTGTCATTTACGCGGATTAAAACGGAGGCAGATATCGCAAAAGGGGTCGCCATCATGAACGATCACATGTTTGTGGAAACGCTGATTATCTCCTCATCGTTTTTCGCTATTGCCGTTATTCTCATTGCCTCCGTGCTGTTTCTGGAACGAAAAGGCTGACAGGGCGTCAGCCATTGTAGTTACGCTTTATGGAAAGTTACCAGCTCAGGACGGGCGATGCGCAGGTAATCCTGGGTATCCATAATCACGGATTTCTCCAGCAGGCCAGCGTTAAACGCGATTTCGTCAAAACGCTCGAACAGCAGCGGGTCGGCAACCAGCGCCAAATCAGGATGGAAGCTAAAGGGCGGGATAGCGCCGAAAACGCAGGCGGTCAGGGTATCGACCTCGGCCGGGCTGGCGAGGGAGGCCTTTAGCCCGCCAAAATGGCTGGCAAGCTGGCTCAGGTCAGCCTGCAGATCGGCGGCGAGGATCGCCAGAACGTGTTTTTTTACGCCGTTTCCCTTCACCTTGCAGACCAGGGCTTTGGCGCCTTGCCGCAGATCGGTTCCGCGAATTTCACTTACCGCTTCACATTTCCCGACCGCCTCGTGCTCCATGACGCGAAACCGCGCGCCCTGCTCCGTGAGTAAGGTAATGAGCTGCTGGTGGGTTCCTGTTCCAATAACGTCGTCAGTCATAACGATTTCCCGGTGATAAGCCAGTATGCAGCGTTCTACATTAGCACGGGATGAGCGGGGTCGAAAGAAAACAGCCAGCGCTTTCGCTGGCTGTTTGATTATGCGTTGCTGGTAGAAGATTGCTTGTGGAACAGCTCCCTGAACACCGGATAAATATCATCCTGGTCACGGATATGCTGCATGGCAAAATTATCGAACATCGATTGCAGATGTTCATACTCCCGCCACAGGGTCTGGTGCGCGCGGCGGGTGATTTCGATATAGCTGTAGTAACGCACCACCGGCAGAATTTTCTTCGCCAGGATCTCATGACACAGCGGTGAGTCGTCGGCCCAGTTATCGCCGTCCGACGCCTGCGCGGCATAAATATTCCACTGCGACGGGTCGTAACGCTCTTTCACCACTTCATCCATCAGCTTCAGGGCGCTTGAGACGATGGTCCCGCCGGTCTCCTGCGAGTAGAAGAACTCATGCTCATCCACCTCTTTCGCCTGAGTGTGGTGGCGGATATAGACCACCTCCACGTTCTTATAGGTTCTGCTCAGGAACAGATAGAGCAGAATATAAAAACGCTTCGCCATATCCTTGGTTGCCTGATCCATCGAGCCGGACACGTCCATCAGACAGAACATCACCGCCTGGCTGGAGGGCTCAGGGCGTTTTTCGTAGTTCTTGTAGCGCAGGTCGAAGGTGTCGATAAACGGTACCCGTTCGATCTTCGCCCTCAGCTCTGCAATCTCTTTACGCAGGCGCTCCTCTTCCAGCAGTTGCGCCGGTTCCGTGTTTTCCACCACCTTCAGGCTGCTCTCCAGCTCGCGCAGTTCGCGACGTTTGCCTGCCGTCATGGCCGTGCGTCGCGCCAGCGAATTCTGCAACGAACGCACGACGCTGATATTGGCGGGTACGCCGTTGGCGGTATAGCCCGCGCGATGGGTTTTATATTCATTAAGCTGACGATGCTGATTCTTTTTCAGATTCGGCAGCGCCAGGTCTTCAAACAGCAGGTCGAGATATTCATCTTTCGAAATCTGGAAGACAAATTCGTCCTGGCCTTCACCGTCCTGGCTGGCCTGTCCCTGACCGCTTCCTGAACCACCGCCGCCGCCCTGAGGGCGCTCAATTCTGTCGTTCTGAACGAAGTGGTCATTACCTGGGTGTACGCGATGGCGCAGGCCGCCTCGCCCCTGATGAAACATCGGTTCGCTGATGTCATCGGTGGGGATGGAGACAGATTCGCCGCTGTCGACGTCGGTCACCGAGCGTTTGTTGATGGCCTCGGAGATAGACTGTTTAATTTGCGCTTTATAACGACGCAAGAAGCGCTGGCGGTTCACCGTGCTCTTGTTTTTGCCGTTAAGACGCCGGTCAATAAACCAGGTCATATACCCCCCGTACTGCATTTGCCAACTTGCATTTTGTAGGCCCGGCAGGCGCTAACCGCCGCCGGGCACTTGTTTTAAGACGATTTACGCACGCGCAGGTACCATTCGCAGAGCAGGCGGACCTGTTTGCGGGTGTAGCCTTTTTCCATCATACGGTCGACAAAATCGTCGTGTTTTTTCTGTTCATCGGTTGAGGTTTTGGCGTTAAACGAGATCACCGGCAGCAGCTCTTCGGTATTGGAGAACATTTTCTTCTCAATGACCGTGCGCAGTTTCTCGTAGCTGGTCCAGTTCGGATTGCGCCCGTTGTTATGCGCTCTGGCGCGCAGGACGAAGTTCACAATCTCGTTACGGAAGTCTTTCGGGTTGCTGATCCCGGCAGGCTTCTCGATTTTTTCCAGCTCCGCGTTCAGGGATTCACGGTCAAACAGCTGGCCGGTATCCGGATCGCGGTACTCCTGATCCTGGATCCAGAAGTCAGCGTAGGTGACATAACGGTCGAAAATGTTCTGCCCGTACTCTGAATAGGATTCCAGGTAGGCCGTCTGGATCTCTTTGCCAATGAACTCGGCGTATTTCGGGATCAGGTAACCTTTGAGGAACTCAAGGTAGCGTTCAGCCTGCTCCTGCGGGAACTGCTCGCGCTCGATTTGCTGTTCCAGCACGTAGAACAGATGAACCGGGTTGGCCGCCACTTCCGCATGGTCGAAGTTAAAGACGCGGGAGAGGATCTTAAACGCGAAGCGCGTGGAAAGACCGTTCATCCCCTCATCAACCCCGGCATAGTCGCGGTATTCCTGATACGACTTCGCTTTCGGGTCGGTATCTTTCAGGCTTTCACCGTCATAGACGCGCATTTTCGAATAGATGCTGGAGTTTTCCGGCTCTTTCAGACGCGAAAGGATGGAGAAGCGTGACAGCGTTTCCAGCGTGCCGGGCGCGCAGGGGGCATGCACCAGCTCACTGTGGTTAAGCAGTTTCTCGTAAATTTTGATCTCTTCGGAGATCCGCAGGCAATAAGGCACCTTGACGATGTACACGCGGTCAAGGAAGGCCTCATTGTTTTTGTTATTACGGAAGGTCACCCATTCAGATTCGTTCGAGTGGGCGAGAATAATCCCGTTAAACGGCAGGGCGGAGATACCTTCCGTCCCGTTGTAGTTGCCTTCCTGAGTCGCCGTCAGCAGCGGATGCAGCACCTTGATTGGCGCTTTAAACATCTCGACGAACTCCATAATCCCCTGGTTCGCGCGGCACAGCGCGCCCGAGTAACCGTAGGCATCCGGATCGTTTTGCGCGAAGTTTTCCAGCTTACGGATGTCGACTTTACCCACCAGCGCCGAGATGTCCTGGTTGTTCTCATCGCCGGGTTCCGTTTTGGCGATGGCGATCTGTTCAAGGATAGACGGCCAGACTTTCACCACGCGGAATTTGGTGATATCGCCACCAAACTCGTGCAGGCGTTTTGCCGCCCACGGCGACATGATGGTGCCGAGATAGCGACGCGGGATGCCATACTCTTTGTCCAGAATCTGCGCATCTTCCTGCGGATTGAACAGGCACAGCGGATGGTCGTTCACCGGGCTGCGTTCACCGTTGGCGCTCAGCACATAGATAGGCACGCGCTGCATCAGCGACTTCAGGCGTTCCGCCAGCGAGGATTTACCGCCGCCCACGGGGCCGAGTAAATAGAGGATCTGTTTCTTCTCTTCCAGACCCTGAGCGGCATGCTTCAGATAGGAGACAATCTGTTCGATGGCATCTTCCATACCATAGAACTCTTCAAACGCCGGATATCGGGCGACCACCCGATTCGAAAAGAGACGGGAAAGCCGAGGCTCCAGGGCAGTGTCAACCATGTTTGGCTCACCAATAGCCATCAATAGCCGTTCTGCCGCATTGGCATAGGCACTGCGATCTTGCCGACAGATGGTAAGAAACTCCTGCAGTGTGAACTCTTCGTCCTTGGCAGCTTCATAGCGCTGGCGATAGTGATCGAATATATTCATGGCATGCCGTCCTTTCGTTTTTTAGCACAGGATAAGAGCCGTTCGTATGAGTAGTGGAGGCTCCCGGAAGAGAATCTCTCGCACCTCACTGCCAAAGCAGCAACCTGTGTGCCAGGTCAGACGCTAAGAACCGCAGGTGTTCAGGAAAACTCTTCTTAAATTAAAGCGTAGATGGCATTTGCAAAACTTGCATGCCCAGAAAATCTACTTTCAATGACATATCAATAACTCATCCAAAAATTTCCACTGTCGTTATAAGACAAATGCACGTTTTTCATTCAGCGGTCATATAAATGAAAGCAGGCTGTCATCTGATAAGTTAAAAATAATGGGTTAATCAGACTGATTAGCAGGCAAAAAATTTTGGGATGTACGGGAATGGCGGTTACACTTCATCCGCTGATTATTTGACTACAGGAAAGAATGGATTGTGACCAAACTCAAACTTCTGGCATTAGGCATCCTTGCCGCGACCGCAGTGAACACCGCACAGGCGGAAAGTCAGTGGACGGTTGGCGCGGGTGTTGGCGTCATTAACAGCCCGTACAAACAGTATGACCGTGACGTTTATCCTGTTCCCGTTATCACCTATGAAGGCGATAACGTCTGGTTCCGCGGGCTCGGCGGCGGCTACTATCTCTGGAACGATACGGCCGATAAGCTCTCCATCATGGCCTACTATGATCCGACGCACTTCAAGCCGGGTGACAGCGACAGCCACGCGCTTCGCCAGCTCGACAAGCGCAAAAGCTCGATGATGGCCGGCCTCTCATACGTGCATAACACCCAGTATGGCTTCCTGCGTACGGCCCTGGCAGGCGATACGCTCGATAACAGCAACGGCTTTATCTGGGATCTGGCGTGGCTGTACCGCTATACCAACGGTGGTCTGACCCTGACGCCGGGTATTGGTGTGCAGTACAACAGCGAGAACTACAACGACTACTACTATGGCGTGTCTAAAAACGAGTCCCGCCGCAGTGGTCTGAAGAGCTACAGCGCAGATGACGGCTGGGATCCGTACCTGGAGCTGACCGCGAGCTACAACTTCCTCGGCGACTGGAGCGTGTACGGTACCGGCCGCTATGAGCGTCTGAGCGACGAAGTGAAGGATAGCCCGATGGTCGACAAGTCCTGGGCAGGTATTTTCTCTGTCGGTGTGAGCTACAAGTTCTGATTGCGCACTAATATCGTGCAATTGATGCATTAAAACGGGGCGCGTGCGCCCCGTTTGCTTTGATGTGGTGCAGAAAAATTATCGCTTAACAATGCGGATCGTCTGCCCTAAACGAGACGGTTTTTCGTCGCTCGCTTTTTGCGGGGTGCTCACGCAGGCGGTTTCCACGCAGACAAACGTTTTATACCCTTCATCCGTCATGTCGGCCATGCTGACGGACAGCGCCGGGCCCGGGTTCCAGCCCACCACGTCGCTGTGATGATGATGGACCACTTCAATGCCGCGGTTCAGCGCGCCGTCGTGGATCACGCTGCACGCTTCCGGGTGCAGGTAGACGCGGTCGGTACGGTCAGGGAACGTCTGTATGCCGTCGCTCAGTTTACCTTCTTTGGCGTTATCCACTTTGTCGATAAAGGTATCGCCAAGGCCGCTCACCTTCACTGCGCCGATATCACCCACGTTGAAGTAGGTGTGCAGGGCTGCGGTGGTTTCAAACTCACCGTGGGCTTCCAGTTCGATTTCACAGGTTTTACCCAGCTTAAAGCGGGCGTACAGGGTGAAATCGTGCGGCCAGAGGGCGCGGGTTTCATCATTAGCCTGCAGCTCAAAGGTCAGCACGGCGCCGTTGTCGTCTTCGTTGTGCGCTTTCAGGGTCCACTGCTGGTTACGGGCAAAACCGTGAGACGGTAAACCCGGCTGTGCGGACGGGCCGAACCATGGCCAGCAGATCGGCACGCCACCGCGGATCGCTGCCCCTTTTTTGAAGGAGGTCGCATCGCTCAGCCATAAGCCTTCGGCTTCACCTTCCGGTTTCCAGGAGAGCAGGTGGGCGCCGTTCAGCGCCACGGAGGCTTTAACGCGTGGATGGTCAACGACGATAACGTCGGCACCGTCAATCTGACGGCGGGAGAGCACAGGGGTAAGCTGTTCGACTACCGGAAGTGCAAAAATTTTATTAATCATTAAGCAATCCTCTGTCTTATAAATAAAAAAAGGCGACCGAAGTCGCCTTTTTGGATCAAGCACTCATCTCAACTTATTTGGAGATGTGAGCGATCAGGTCCAGTACTTTGTTAGAGTAGCCAGTTTCGTTGTCGTACCAGGATACCAGTTTAACGAAGTTGTCGTTCAGTGCGATACCCGCTTTAGCATCGAACACGGAAGTGCACACTTCGCCGTTGAAATCGGTAGATACAACGTCGTCTTCGGTGTAGCCCAGAACGCCTTTCATTGCGCCTTCGGAAGCAGCTTTGATTGCTTTCTTAATTTCTTCATAAGAAGCAGCTTTTTCCAGACGAACGGTCAGGTCAACAACGGATACGTTAGGAGTTGGAACGCGGAACGCCATACCAGTCAGTTTGCCATTCAGTTCTGGCAGTACTTTACCTACAGCTTTAGCAGCACCGGTAGAGGATGGGATGATGTTCTGTGCCGCGCCACGGCCGCCGCGCCAGTCTTTGTGAGACGGGCCATCAACGGTTTTCTGAGTAGCGGTGGTTGCGTGAACGGTAGTCATCAGACCTTCGATGATGCCGAAGTTGTCGTTGATAACTTTAGCCAGCGGTGCCAGGCAGTTGGTGGTGCAGGATGCGTTAGACACGATATCCTGGCCAGCGTAAGTTTCGAAGTTTGCACCACGAACGAACATTGGGGTGTTGTCTTTGGAAGGACCAGTCAGAACAACTTTCTTCGCACCCGCAGTGATGTGTTTACGTGCAGTTTCATCGGTCAGGAAGATACCGGTTGCTTCAGCAACAACGTCAACACCGATTTCGTTCCATTTCAGGTTAGCTGGGTCTTTTTCAGCAGTAACGCGGATGGTTTTGCCATTAACAACCAGGTGGCCGTCTTTCACTTCAACGGTGCCGTCGAAACGACCGTGAGTTGAGTCGTACTTCAGCATGTACGCCATGTATTCAGCGTCCAGGAGATCGTTGATACCAACGATTTCGATGTCAGAACGTTTCTGAGCAGCACGGAAAACAATACGGCCGATACGGCCAAAACCGTTGATACCTACTTTGATAGTCATATATTCCACCAGCTATTTGTTAGTGAATAAAAGGTTGCCTGTAAAATTACAAAAACCTTACGCAGCGTCAAGCGGAATCGTGTCAATCATTGCGACAAATCAATCCTGTGACTAACGTTTGTGCGACTGACTCGCCTCACTTTCCCTTTGAGCTTGCACCCATATGGGGGCTGCGCCGGGATTTTAAAGGCCTCGCAGGATAAAAATGTGAGCATGATCACAATTGCCTGACCGCCTTTTCGCGACACATAAGTTTAGATCAAAAGTGCACGCAAGGGTGTTAATGTTTTGTTAGAATCCGGGTTAAAAGATGTCTGTTTCTACAGCGAGATGTAAGCATATGTCGAACCAACGTAACCCTGAAGATTTGAAAAAAAACCTCACAGAAATGCAGTTTTACGTGACGCAGAATCACGGGACGGAACCGCCGTTCACCGGGCGTTTACTGCACAACAAGCGGGACGGCGTCTACCACTGCCTGGTCTGTGATGCGCCCCTGTTTAATTCACAAACGAAATTTGATTCTGGCTGCGGCTGGCCGAGCTTTTACGAGCCGGTGAGCGATGAGGCCATCCGCTACCTGACCGACTCGTCACACGGCATGGTGCGCACGGAAATTCGCTGCGGCAACTGCGATGCGCACCTTGGGCACGTCTTCCCGGATGGCCCTCAGCCCACGGGCGAGCGTTTCTGCGTGAATTCAGCCTCAATGAGCTTCACTGACGACGAAAACGGCGACCAGGTGAAGGGTTGAAAAAACGATTCAGCAAATTATTCCTTTGAAAGGGCAGGATTGTGAATATTGAAGACATGATTAGCGGGATGACGCCGGAGATTTATCATCGTCTGGTGACCGCCGTAGAGCTGGGAAAATGGCCCGATGGCGTCGCGCTGACCCCGGAGCAAAAAGAGAACAGCCTGCAGTTGGTGATGCTGTGGCAGGCGCGCAATAACACCGACGCGCAGCACATGACGATCGACACCCAGGGCCAGATGGTGATGAAGAGCAAGCGTGAGCTGAAAGAAGACTTTGGCATCACGCCGAAGCCGATTGCGACGATGAAAATGCAATAACGGTGCGGGTTGATGCCCTCACCCAACCCTCTCCCACGGGGAGAGGGCTTGATTGTCTTACTACTTATGCGTATGCGGGATCCCGAGCGACGCCGCCAGCTGTTTCGCTAACTGATTGTTGTCATCAGCCCCGTACTCCCAGAACATCGCTCCGGCGAGCCCTTTCTCTTTGATGTAGTCCGCTTTGATCGCCACGGATCGTGGGTTCTCATACGAAATCGCAAACAGCGCGTTGCCATCGGCACCCTTCACCGACAGCCACGGCACTTTTGCCTGGTCGTCCCAGTGCTCGGTAAAGCGTTTCTGTGGATCGTTCAACAGCTTCTTCACGATATCGTTGTACTTCACGTAGGTATCTTTGGTCAGGTCATAGCCGAGTGACTTGAACAACCCGATCTCCTGCGGCCCGAAGTAGGGCTGGGTGACAGGATTTTTTTGCGCATCCTGTTTAGTCCAGTCGATCCCCGGCTCTACGGCGCGTTTCGGCACGCGGCCATAGAAACCAATCCCGAGATTCATCTGCTGCGGCTTCAGTCCGGCGGTCAGATAGTTGTTCACGACAAAATCGACGCTGTATTTGTCCGCGGCGGCCACCGTCGGCCAGGTGGTGGAGTCATACAGGTTGGCGTTAAAATACTGCGTACCGTACGCCATGTCATAGGTCATCAGGTTGATGTAGTCGAGCAGGGGCGCAATGGCTTTAACATCCACCCAGCTTTTCGGACTTTCCGCATTCGCGCCTACCGCAATGGTGACCAGTTTTTTATGCCCGAACGCGTCGCGCAACTCTTTCAGCAGGGCGGTAAAGTTACCCCGGTCGGCAGGTGTGCTGGCCACCAGCCCCCAGGCGCCGTTGACCGGATATTCCCAGTCGAGATCGATCCCGTCCAGGCCGTATTTTTCGACAATTTCCTGTGCGGAGCGGATGAACACCGCGCGGCTCTCTTGGGTTGCCGCTGCGCCAGAGAAGCCGCGCGCGCCCCAGCCGCCGACGGAAAGCAGCACTTTGAGGTTCGGGTTTTGCTTACGCAGAGTGGGGATTAAGGCCAGATCGGACGCCACTTTTGGCGATAGCCAGATTTGATGCAGCTTAGCCGGATCTTTCAGCGCGGCGTTGGTTTCGTCTTTTTCGTCGTTATAGACCAGACCAAACGAGTAGTTCAGGTGGGTGATCTGGCGAACGTCCAGTTTGTTGATATCGCCACCCGGTCCGGCGGTGACATCGCCACCTCCGTTAAAGTAGCCCACGGACATCAGGGAACTGGCGGAGGCAACTGACGCGCAAAGCAGGGGTAATGCTGCCAGCAAGGGCAAACGTTTCATACAAGTTCCTCTTTGACTTAATAAAATTAACCACGCCACGGAAAAGGCGTGGCGAAAAAACAGCCTAAAGAGAATAGCATTGCCGCTTCGCTGAGGATGCGAGGGAGTTCACTTTATGAGGGATCGGAGGGGGAGTTTTGCCGGGTGGCGCTGACGCTTACCCGGCCTACGGGGAAAGGTAGGCCGGGTAAGCGTCAGCGCCACCCGGCTTAAAAGGCTTACGCCTGCGTCTCCAGCCAGTCTTCGAGCGTATACAGCGTCGCGCCTTCCGCAGCCATATCCATAAACGCCTGAGCGCTGTCCTGCGGGTGAATGTTCACCCCGCGGCAGCCGTCGGTGATGACGCTGACGGTATAACCTAACTGGAGCGCATCCAGCACGGTGAACTTCACGCAGTAGTCCGTCGCCAGCCCCAGCACAATCAGCTCCGTGATTTCGTGATGACGTAACCACGCGTCCAGCGCCGTTTTCTGGCGATGCCCGTTATCAAAAAACGCGCTATAGCTGTCGATAGCCGGGTTTTCACCTTTATGGAACACCGCGTCGATGGCTTTCTGATTCAGGAGCGGATGCAGCGCCGCGCCTTCCGTCTGCTGTACGCAGTGATCCGGCCAGAAGGTTTGCGCCAGCCCGTCGAGCTCTCCCTGAGTGAAAGGCTCGACGTTATGCTGGCTGGCAAAGCTGCCGTGGTACGCCGGGTGCCAGTCCTGGCTTGCGACAACCGCTTCGCTGCGGGCTTTGCACCAGTCTATCAGCGTGTTGGCCACGTCAACGGTGCTGTCACCTTCAGCGACGGCCAGCGCACCGCCCGCGCAGAAATCATTTTGCAAATCGACCAGTAGCAGGGCGCGTTGCTTCATGAGCACTCCTTATTCGTCCGGGGTCAGCTCGCCGCGCAGGTTTTGCATCATCGCGCTGCGAATGGACTGAATGTCCAGATCCTGACTCAGTAAATAGTGAAGTTTAGTCAGCGTTGCCTCAACGGTCATATCGAAGCCGCTGATGACCCCCGCATGCGCCAGCGCGTTGCCGGTGGCATAGCCGCCCATATTCACTTTACCGGACATGCACTGGGTCAGGTTCACCACCACAATTCCGCGCTCGCTGGCTTCCTGAAGCTCTTTCAGGAATTCACTGTTCTGCGGCGCATTGCCCACGCCGTAGGAGCGCAGGATCAGCGCCTTCACCGGCTGGCGCAGGAAGTTACGCACCACGTCCGCAGAGATACCAGGATAGATGGTGACCACGCCAATCGGTTGCGGAGTAATCGGATGCACAATCAGCTCGCCGGCGGTGTTCGGCGCAGGAGGGGTTCCCAGACGACGGATATGAATCCCGGCCTCCAGCAGCGGCTGCAGGTTAGGGGAGGCGAAGGCGTCAAAACCGTCGGCATGGGCTTTGGTGGTGCGGTTGCCGCGATACAGACGGTTATTAAAGAACAGCGACACTTCGTTGATCGGGTAATTCGCCGCCACGTACAGGGAGTTCAGCAGGTTGATCTGCCCGTCGGAGCGCAGCTCCGCCAGCGGGATTTGCGACCCGGTGACGATAACCGGCTTGCTCAGGTTCTCCAGCATGAAGGAGAGCGCCGAGGCGGTAAACGCCATGGTGTCGGTACCGTGCAGGATCACGAAGCCGTCGTACTGGTCGTAATGGGCTTTAATGTCATCCGCGATGTGCTGCCAGTCTTCCGGCGTCATGTCGGAGGAGTCCATCAGCGGCTCGTATTCGTGGATAGTAAAGTCAGGCATTTCCGGACGGTGGAATTCTGGCATCAGCGCAAGCTGACGCTGAAGGTGGCCGGAGACGGGGATATAGCCGTTTTCGGAGCGCTGCATACCGATGGTACCGCCAGTGTAGGCTACATAAATCGATTTCTTCTGCATGGTAGTGAGTTCTTGTTCTTCAAAAGAAAAAAATCCCCTCTTCGCGGGAAGAGGGGACGGTTTTTAACGGACGTTCGCGCAGGTCAGGCAAAACGCATAACGACTCTGTGGATCGTTAAAGGCCGCAAGCTTATCGCTTTCTGCCTTCATCGCTTTTGCCGCCGTGGCGACTGGCGCAGGCAGGTAAGCCTGCAGCGCCTCCGGCAGCATGGCGCGTACCGAGCCGGACATGCTGTCCATGACCATATCGAAGAACGACGGTTCGTCCTGGTAATACTCGATATGCCACTGCTTCAGCTTCGCCAGTTCGGCGGCTTTCTTCACCGCGTCATCGAAGTCACCCAGGCTGTCCACCAGTCCGTTGCTCTTCGCATCCTGACCGGTCCAGACGTGGCCCTGCGCAATCTGGTCGATCTGCTCAGGCGTTTTTTTACGCGAGTCTGCGACCAGGGTGATAAAGCGTTTATAGCCGTTCTCAATGCTGAGCTGCATCATCTCAGAGACTTCCGGCGGCAGAGATTTGGTCACCGACACATCCGCCAGCGGAGAGGTCGCTACGCCATCGGTATGCACGCCCAGGGAATCCAGGCTGTTCTCTACGGTGTTGATCACCCCGAAGATACCAATCGAACCGGTCAGCGTGCTTGGGTTAGCCACGATGTAGTTGGCTGGCGTTGAGATCCAGTAACCCCCGGAGGCGGCCATTCCGCCCATTGAGACGACGACCGGCTTGCCGGCGGCGCGCGCCGCGGCCAGTTCAGCGCGGATCACCTCGGAGGCGCTCACGCTGCCGCCAGGGCTGTTGACCCGCAGGACAATCGCTTTCACTTTCGGATCCAGGCGCGCATCGCGGATTTGTGACGCGGTAGTATCGCCGCCCACGTTCCCCGGGGTCTCCTGACCGTCCATGATCGCACCGTTGGCAAAGACCACCGCGACGCTGTCACCGCTGTCATCCGGCTTTTTCGTCGAGTAATCATACATGCTGATGGCGCTGTAGTTTTTATCCTCTTTGCTCCAGCCAAACTGCTTGCTCAGGGATTTTTCAATCTCGGCGCTGGTGCCCAGGGCATCAACCAGTTTGTTATCCAGCGCATATTTCGCGGTATCACCGTCAACCTTACGCAGGCCTTCCAGCACGCCCTTCGCGCCCGGGAACGCCTGCTCAGGCGTAATCTGACGGTTGGCGGCAACGGTGCCCAGATAGTTCTGCCACAGCTCGCCAATCCAGCGGCTGTCCGCTTCGCGGGCGGCAGGGGACATATCGTCGCGGATAAACGGCTCAACGGCGGATTTATAGGTACCGACGCGGAAGACGTGGGTGGTGATCTTCAGCTTGTCGAGCAGCGATTTGTAGTACAGGCCGTTGGTGGCAAAGCCGTGAAGATCCACCGTACCCTGCGGGGAGAGCCAGATCTTATTGGCGAAGCTCGCCAGATAATATTGCCCCTGGCTGTAGCTGTCGCCCACGGCAATCACTGGCTTGCCGCTGTCGCGGAATTCGCGCAGCGCTTTACCGATGTACTGCATTGAAGGCTGATCGCCTCCGGCAAAATCTTTCAGATCCAGCACGATCCCGGTGATGTTACGGTCGTTTTTGGCCTGGCGGATGGTATCGACGATATCAAACAGGGAGTTTTCCTGCAGACGATCTGAGGTTGCGCCAAACAGCTGGCGACCAATCACGCTCAGGCGACTGCTGGTGGACGGCTTATCAACGATAACGCCGGTGATATCGAGTAATAGCGCGCCGCGCGTTGAATGCTGCGCCTGATTCGCGTTACTGATATGCATCCAGATGCCCGCGCAAACCAGAACCAGGAAGATGAAGAAGATGTTCATCACCAGGTTGCGGACGAAGTTGAGCAGTCTCCACGTCCATTTAAAGAAACCGGCAAAGATTCGCCAAAGGGTTCGCATGTATTCTCCCTAACCAGAAAATGACTGTTTCCGTCGCCACTGGACGGTAATGTTGGGTTATCGTAATGACCCAACCGCCACTTGTCAGCAGGAATCGCCTGCCAGGCTGTAACAAAATCTGCCGCCGTGTTAATTTTGTGAGTAAATTTCAAGAAAGGAGTTAACCAATGGACGCACTCGAACTGCTTGTTAACCGCCGTAGCGCTTCCCGTCTGGCCGAACCTGCCCCGGCAGGCGAGCAGCTGGAGAACATTCTGCGTGCCGGCATGCGTGCCCCCGATCATGGCACACTGCAGCCGTGGCACTTCTTTGTAATTGAAGGCGAAGGACGCGATCGTTTCAGCCAGCTGCTGGAGCAGGGGGCGGTGGCCGCAGGGCAGGATGAGAAGGGGATCGACAAAGCGCGCAATGCCCCGTTCCGCGCCCCGATGATCATTGCCGTCGTGGCAAAATGTCAGGCGGGCCATAAGGTGCCGGTCTGGGAGCAGGAAATGTCCGCGGGCTGTGCGGTGATGGCAATGCAAATGGCCGCCGTCGCGCAAGGCTTCAACGGTATCTGGCGCACCGGTGCGCTGACCGAAAGCCCGGCGGTCCGTAACGGTTTTGGCTGCGGTGAGCATGACAAAATTGTCGGTTTCCTCTACCTCGGCACCCCGCAGCTTAAAGCCTCCAGCACCATCAGCGTGCCGGACGCCACGCCTTTCGTCAGCCTCTTCTGATAACGCACGCTAAACTGTCTGGATTCTGAGCATCTGCCGCAGAATTCAGACAGTCATACTTACCTCTTTATGGAATGAGCGCTACCATAGCGCGATTGAGATGACAGGAGACGTCCATGAGCGAGCAAACCATTCGTTTAACGCAGTACAGCCACGGAGCCGGTTGCGGTTGTAAAATTTCCCCGAAAGTGCTGGAGACCATCCTGCACAGTGAACAGGCGAAGTTTGTCGACCCGAACCTGCTTGTCGGCAACGAAACGCGTGACGATGCTGCAGTTTATGACTTAGGTAACGGCACCAGCATTATCAGCACCACCGACTTCTTTATGCCGATTGTCGACAACCCGTTCGACTTCGGTCGCATTGCGGCCACCAACGCCATCAGCGATATCTTCGCCATGGGGGGGAAGCCGATCATGGCGATTGCCATTCTGGGCTGGCCGATCAACACCATCCCGCCGGAAGTGGCACGTGAAGTGATTGATGGCGGCCGTTTTGCCTGCCAGCAGGCGGGGATTGCGCTGGCCGGTGGTCACTCTATTGATGCACCTGAACCGATCTTCGGCCTGGCCGTCACCGGCGTGGTGCCGACCGAACGCGTGAAGCGCAATAGCACCGCGCAGGCGGGCTGCAAGCTGTTCCTCACCAAGCCGCTGGGCATTGGCGTGCTGACCACCGCCGAGAAAAAGTCCCTGCTGAAACCGGAGCACAAAGGTCTGGCAACGGAAGTGATGTGCCAGATGAACCTCGCCGGTGCGGCATTCGCCAATATCGACGGCGTGAAGGCGATGACCGACGTCACCGGTTTTGGTCTGCTGGGACACCTCTCTGAGGTCTGTCAGGGCGCGGGCGTGCAGGCGCAGATCTGGTATCAGGACGTGCCGAAGCTGCCGGGTGTGGAGGAGTATATTGCTCAGGGCGCGGTCCCGGGCGGTACCCAGCGCAACTTCGCCAGCTACGGTCACCTGATGGGCGAAATGCCTGAGGAGTGGCGCAACCTGCTGTGCGATCCGCAAACCTCCGGCGGCCTGCTGCTGGCGGTGACGCCGGAGTCAGAAGCTGACGTTCAGGCGACCGCCGCCGAGTTCGGCATCACCCTGACGGCGATCGGCGAGCTGGTGACCGCGCGCGGTGGCCGACCGATGATTGAGATCCGTTAATTCGATGCGGTTGTTTATTGCCGAAAAGCCGAGCCTGGCCCGTGCCATCGCCGACGTGCTGCCTAAGCCGCATCGCAAAGGCGACGGTTTTATCGAATGCGGTAACGGGCAGGTGGTCACCTGGTGTATCGGTCACCTGCTTGAGCAGGCGCAGCCGGATGTCTATGACAGCCGCTACGCCCGCTGGAATTTAAACGATCTGCCCATCGTGCCGGAAAAATGGCGCCTGCAGCCCCGGCCTTCGGTCACCAAACAGCTGAACGTTATCAAGCGCTTCCTGCATGAAGCCGCTGAAATCGTGCACGCGGGTGACCCGGACAGGGAAGGGCAACTGCTGGTGGATGAGGTGCTGGACTATCTGGAGCTGGCGCCGGAAAAGCGCCAGCAGGTGCAGCGCTGCCTGATCAACGACCTTAACCCGCAGGCGGTGGAGCGAGCCATTTCGCGCCTGCGCGCCAACAGCGAGTTTATTCCGCTGTGCGTCTCGGCTTTAGCCCGCGCACGCGCCGACTGGCTGTACGGCATCAACATGACCCGCGCCTACACCATTCTTGGGCGTAATGCGGGCTATCAGGGCGTACTTTCAGTGGGGCGCGTGCAGACGCCGGTGCTGGGGCTGGTCGTGCGTCGTGACGAAGAGATTGAGAATTTCGTCGCTAAAGATTTCTTTGAGGTGAAAGCGCATATCGTCACGCCTAAAGACGAGCGCTTTACCGCCGTCTGGCAGCCGAGCGATGCCTGCGAGTCATATCAGGATGAAGAGGGGCGTTTGCTGCACCGCCCGCTGGCGGATCATGTGGTTAACCGTATTACCGGACAGCCGGCTATCGTCACCAGCTATAACGATAAACGGGAATCAGAACCCGCGCCGCTGCCGTTCTCGCTGTCGGCCCTGCAGATTGAGGCCGCGAAGCGCTTTGGCCTCAGCGCGCAGAACGTGCTGGACATCTGCCAGAAGCTCTATGAAACCCACAAGCTGATCACCTATCCGCGTTCGGATAGCCGTTATCTGCCGGAAGAGCACTTTGCCGGACGTCATTCGGTGATGAACGCCATTAGCGTGCACGCGCCGGATCTCCTGCCGCAGCCGGTGGTGAACCCGGACACCCATAACCGCTGCTGGGACGATAAAAAGGTGGACGCCCACCACGCGATTATCCCGACGGCGCGTGCCAGCAGCGTCAACCTGGCCGACAACGAAGCGAAGGTCTATAACCTGATCGCCCGTCAGTATCTGATGCAGTTCTGCCCGGACGCGGTGTTCCGCAAATGCGTAATTGAACTGGAAATCGCGAAAGGGAAATTTATTGCTAAAGCCCGTTTCCTTGCAGAAGCAGGCTGGCGCACGCTGCTGGGGAATAAAGAGCGTGACGAGGAGAACGACGGCACGCCGCTGCCGGTGGTTGCTAAAGATGACGAACTGCTGTGCGAGAAGGGCGAAGTGGTTGAGCGTCAGACCCAGCCCCCGCGCCATTTCACCGATGCGACGCTGCTGTCGGCGATGACCGGGATCGCCCGCTTTGTGCAGGATAAAGATCTGAAGAAGATCCTGCGCGCCACCGACGGTCTGGGTACGGAAGCAACCCGCGCGGGGATCATCGAGCTGCTCTTTAAGCGCGGTTTTCTTGAGAAAAAGGGGCGCTATATCCATTCGACCGAGCCGGGACGCGCGCTGATTCATTCCCTGCCGGAGCTGGCCGCCAGGCCGGACATGACCGCGCACTGGGAATCGGTGCTGACGCAGATCAGCGAGAAGCAGTGCCGCTATCAGGACTTTATGCAGCCGTTGGTGGGGACGCTTTACCAGCTGATCGATCAGGCGCGCAGCACGCCGGTGAAGCGCTTCAGAGGGATGGTTGCACCAGGCGCGGGGGCGAAGAAACCGTTTAAAAAGAAGAAAAGCGCGGCCTGATACGCCCGGTTTTCTCCCTCTCCCTGTGGGAGAGGGCCGGGGTGAGGGCACCCGGCCGCACGATATAAACCTTAAATCACACCCTGCCCAATCATCGCATCCGCCACCTTCACGAATCCGGCGATATTCGCCCCGCGCACGTAGTTGGTTTGCGACGCTTCACCGCCGTACTCCACGCAGGCGTGGTGAATATCCAGCATGATATGGTGCAGGCGCGCATCCACTTTTTCTGCCTTCCAGCCGAGACGCGCGGCGTTTTGCGCCATCTCGAGGCCGGAGGTTGCCACGCCGCCTGCGTTAGCGGCCTTGCCCGGTGCAAACAGCACGCCCGCCTCAAGGAACAGGTCCGTGGCGTCGATGGTGGTCGGCATGTTCGCCCCTTCGGCCACCGCTTTTACGCCGTTGCTAATCAACGTGCGCGCGGCTTCAACGTCCAGCTCGTTCTGCGTGGCGCACGGTAGGGCGATATCCACCGGCACGCCCCACGGCTGTTTTCCTTCCAGGTAGGTCAGGCCAAACTCCCGGGCATAATCCGCCACGCGGCCATCGCGGCTGGCTTTGATTTCACACAGGCGCGCCAGCTTCTCTGCCGTAAAGCCCGCTTCATCCACCACCGTGCCGCTGGAGTCAGAGGCGGTTACCACGCGAGCACCAAACTGCATCGCTTTCTCAATCGCGTACTGCGCCACGTTACCGGAGCCGGACACCGCGACGCGCATGCCTTCAAAGCCTAAACCGTGGCGCTTGAGCATGGCCTCGGTGAAGTAAACCAGGCCGTACCCGGTCGCTTCCGGGCGGATCAGGCTCCCGCCAAACGACAGCCCTTTACCAGTAAAGACGCAGGCGCTGTTGTTGGAGAGCTTTTTCATCATCCCGGCCATAAAGCCCACTTCACGTCCGCCGACGCCGATATCACCGGCAGGCACGTCGGTATCCGGGCCGAGGTGACGGTAGAGTTCGGTCATCAGCGCCTGGCAGAAGCGCATCACTTCGCCTTCGCTTTTGCCTTTCGGGTCGAAATCGCTTCCGCCTTTCCCGCCGCCCATCGGGAGCGTGGTGAGGGCGTTTTTAAAGGTCTGCTCGAAGCCGAGGAACTTCAGAATTGACAGGTTTACGGACGGGTGGAAGCGCATGCCACCCTTAAACGGGCCAATGGCCGAGTTAAACTGCACGCGCCACGCGCGGTTGACCTGCACCTGATTGCGATCGTCCACCCACGTCACGCGGAACTGGATCACGCGCTCTGGCTCGACAAGGCGTTCAAGCAGAGACATTTGGCGATAGCGCGGGTTTTGTTCAAGGAAGGGCCACAGTGTGGTCATCACTTCACGCACGGCCTGCGCGAACTCGCTCTGGTGCGGGTCGCGCTGCTGAACATGGGCAAGGAAACTTTCCAGAGAGCGTGTCTGATCCATAGATATAAGAACCTCTTATCGTATTTTATGTGTATTACTTATGCGATTTGTGTTGTTTTTTTGACTATACCACCCGTACTGCTTTGTGTGGCAAGCAGAAATGTAGGGCGAAAGGGAAATTAATGACATGTGCTGCGTCATAACCAAAAGCGATGAAGAGATAAATTAAAGGTTCCGCTCTGGTTTACCGTTATAGTCATTATCAAGGAACAACAGGAAGATGTGTCTATGAACCGTTATCTACTCACCGCGTTATGTCTGATCTTCACTGCTGGCGCGCAGGCTGACCGCATTCGTCCGGATGTGGAAGTGAATGTGCCGCCGGAAGTGTTTAGCTCCAGCGGCCAGAATCAAACAGTGCAGCCCTGCAATCAGTGCTGTATCTATCAGAATCAGAACTACTCGGAAGGGGCCGTGGTGAAAGCAGACGGCGTGCTGTTGCAGTGCCAGCGCGACGAGCGCGTTATCGGCACGAACCCGCTGGTCTGGCGTCGCGTAAAACAATAAACGCTTCCAGCAGCGGAATATCCGCGGGGGCAAGGGCGTAGCCAAACGCCTCTTCCGGCGTACACCACGCCAGCGCGCTGTGGTAGTGAGCCGTGAGCTCGCCGCTAAACGCAGGAACGTGCCAGGCGTGCAGGTTGATTAACCGCTGCGAGACTTCGCGCTGGTGGCTTGCAACATATTGCGCAGGCAGCGCTTCAATACCCAACTCTTCGCGCAGCTCGCGGATAAGCGCCTCGGGCTGGGTTTCACCCGCCTCGACTTTGCCGCCTGCAAATTCCCACATGCCCGGCTGGTCGGCGTGGGCAGGGCGCTGCGCAAGTAAAATTTTGTCGTCTTTTTCGATGATAGCGGCAACGACATCGAGTGTTTTCAGCATGGTCGTCAATAATTGATAGCGAAAAAAGACATATTATCGTGCCCTTTCTCAGAGTCCAGTAATCAGGAGAATCAGGTGAAAGAGACCACCGCCTGGGTTGCCCCTATCGAATCCCTTCCCGCCAGCCTTAAACCGATTGCCGCCATGCAGAAAAAGCATTTTGGCGCGGTGCTGAATCCCACTCGCTGGTGGGGACGCATGCCGCGTCTGTTCTGGCTGGTGGCGTTGTTTGTCGGTTTTCTGGAGCGTCGTCGCGCGCGCCTGACGCCCGTGCTTCGTTCGCTGCTCATGACGCGGGTGTCCCAGCTCTGTCACTGCGCTTTCTGTATTGATGCCAACAGCCTGCGGCTGGCCGAGCGCTGCGACGCGCTGGATAAGGTGCAGGCCGTGAGCGACTGGCAGGGTTCCGCCTTGTTCACCGAGCAGGAGCGCGCGGCGCTGGCCTACGCCGAGGCGGTGACCGCCACGCCGCCCCGGGCGGATGAGGCCATCAGAACGGCGCTGAAGCGCCACTTTACGGATGACGCCATCACCGAGATGACGGCGCTCATTGCCTTTCAGAATCTCTCCGCCCGCTTTAATGCCGCGCTGGATATTCCGGCTCAGGGGCTGTGCGCCACGTTTAATGAGACGCCTCATGCTTGACCGTCACCTGCACCCGCGGGTAAAGCCCGTTCTGAATCGTCTGGTTTCCGTGCTGGACAAACCGGGCATTACGCCCGACGGATTAACCCTTACCGGGTTTGCCATTGGCGTGCTGGCGCTGCCGTTTCTGGCCCTCGGCTGGTATCCTGCTGCGCTGGTCGCCATCGTGCTTAACCGCCTGCTGGACGGTCTGGACGGGGCGCTGGCGCGCCGCAGAGGGCTGACCGATGCGGGAGGATTTCTCGATATCGCGCTCGACTTTCTGTTCTACGCCCTGGTGCCGTTTGGCTTTGCGCTCGCTGCTCCCGCAGAGAATGCGCTGGCGGCCGCCTGGCTGCTGTTTGCGTTTATTGGTACCGGCAGCAGTTTTCTGGCGTTTGCGGCGCTGGCCGCGAAACACGACATCGACAACCCCGGCTATGCGCACAAGTCGTTTTATTACATCGGCGGGTTAACGGAAGGGACGGAGACCATCGCGCTGTTTGTGCTGTGCTGCCTCTTCCCGGTGCACTTCACGCTTTTCGCGTGGGTATTTGGCGCGCTGTGCTGGCTGACCACCACAACGCGCGTCTGGAGCGGCTACGTGACGCTGAAGTCACTCAACCCTTAGAGCGCGCTTTCAGGCCCGCGCTCACCGGTTGTCACCGGGTTCTGCGGGTGACTGCTCCATTCGTACCAGCCGCCGTCATAGACGGCGATATTCTTCCAGCCCATCGCCCGGGCGTACATAAAGGTTTCGGACGCCCGCCAGCCGGTGCCGCAGTAAAACGCGACGTGCTGTTCCGGCAGAATATTCCAGCGCTTCCACTGGGCGGCGATGTCGTCCGCACTGCGCATGGTGCCATCCGGGTTATGGAAATCCTCCATGTGGGTAGCATCGCTGCCCGCATGACCCCAGCGGGCACCGGCTATTTCACCTTTTGGCTTGATGTAGCTGTAGCCGCTGGTTTCGCCGATGAACTCCGGCCACGAACGAATGCTGACCAGGGAGGCATCCTGACGGTGCAGCATCCCGCGCGCCTGTTCCATATCGACCATCAGCTGCGGCTGGCCGGGGATTGGCGCACCGAAATCGGGGGCTGGCGTCACTTTGCCGGGCGTGCCGCGCTCAACCGGGAGGCCTGCATCTGACCACGCCTTCCAGCCGCCGTCGAGAATACGCACATCCTTCACGCCCGCATACAGCATAATCTGCGCCACGCGCGCGGCGGCGTAAACGTCACGACCATACAAGATGACGGTGGTGTCGTGGCGGATCCCGTGCTTCGCCAGCATCGCTTTCAGCTTGTCGTCGGAGACTTTATTCCACAGCGGCTCGCTTTCCACTTCGTTAGTATCGATGTAGCCCGCGCCGGGAATGTGGTTCAGCAGGTAAAACTTCGGTGCGCCCCAGGCGGCTTCGATCACTTTCCAGTCACCCGACGGCGCGGCGGTCACGGGTTTACCCTGCTGGAGGCGGTGGATCCACTGCGGGTAAACCAGCTGTTCAAAATGAGGCAGGCGCTGAAGGCGGTCGGGTGTCTGCAGTGCGTCGCTGAGCAGCGAAACGTGGCGGTAACCGGCTTTCTCCAGGCGGGCTTTCACCGCCAGGTTATCGTTCTCGTCGCCGTACAGGGCGATGGCCGTTGCAGGTGTAAGCTGATGTTGTTTTGCCCAAAGCGCAATCTGCTCGTCGCTCATGGCGCTAAGCCAGGCGGCAGCAAGGTTGAGTGCGGCGGGTTCATGCCCGGAGGGGCCGCTGAGCGTCTGCGGCCAGCCGTTGTAAAACGCGCTGGCGCGGGTGTCGACAGGCGTGCCGTGCTGCGCCTGAAGCTGAGATAGCGTGATGGCGTTGGGCATATCAGCCGCCAGCGAGGAAAAAGAAGCGAGGCCGCAGAGCAGGGCCAGCGCGGTCAGTTGAGAAACACGTTTCATCGAATAACCTGACGTCAGTAAAAGAGGGGGGCATTGTCGTCTCTCCCGAATCGGAAAACATTGCGTTAGCACATTATTGCCAGCGAGAAATCTCAATCAGCTCGCCGCCGGGCGGAATATCGTCTTCATCGTGCGTGACCAGCACCACCGGAATATTGCGCGCGCGGACGGCGTCAAACACCCATGCCCGAAATGAGGCCCGCAACGCTTTATCGAGGCGGCTGAACGGTTCGTCCAGCAGCAGCGCCTGCGGCTCCGCGAGCAGGGCCCGCAGCAGGCTGACCCGGGCGCGCTCCCCGCCGGAAAGGGTGGCCGGATCGCTGGCGTAATGACCGCTCAGCCCGGCGGAATCCAGCGCCTGTTCGACCGCTTCCCGACGCGCGCGCCCGGCGAGCCGTTCAGGCAGCGCCAGCAGCAAATTTTGCCCGACGCTGAACGGGTCGAACAGCAGCGCGTCCTGAAAGAGAATACCCAGCCCGCGGGACTCCACGGGAAGTCCGTCGCAGCGACGCGCGTCGAGCCACAGTTCGCCCCGTGCCTGGAAATCGTCTGACAGCGCGCCGACCATCCACGCAAATAGGGTCGATTTTCCGCTGCCGGACGGCCCCATCAGGGTGACGATCTCCCCGCGGGGCACGCAAAAACTGACCTCGCGGAAAAGCGGTTCGATGGTGAGATCTTTTACCTTCAGCATTATCGTAATCCTTGACGGTAGCGGCCCGCGAGCCGGGATAACAGGGCGGCAAGACCAAACACCGTGCCCGTGACCAGCAGTAATCCCAGCGCCCGGTTAGCGAGAATCGGGATGCTGCCTCCGCTGCTGAGCGCGACGGTTTCGGTGGTCAGCGTGGCGAAACGCCCCGCGCCCAGCCACAGCGTCGGCATGTATTGTGCCATGCTGACGGAAAAGCCGGTGGCAAAGGCCAGCAGCGCAGGGCGCACCAGCAGGGGGCATTTCAGCAGCAAGAATATTTTTTCCCGTCGCCAGCCGAGCGTTCTGGCGGTAAGAACAAGTCGGGGATCGATCCGCCGCCAGGCGGGTTGCAGCACCAGCAGCGTCCACGGTAATACCCACAGGAGGTGACTCCAGAGCACGGCGGCATAGTTCCCGTCGAGTCCCAGATGCAAAGCAATAAAGTATTGCCCGGTGACGAGCGGGAGGGCCGGAAGGGCGAGCGGTGACCACACCCACACCGCCCCGCGCTGCGGGCCCCATTCCAGCCAGAGAACGCTGATGAGCAGGGTGATCAGGCTCGAAAGCAGCCCGAAGGAAAGGCTGGTCCCCACGGGACCCACGTCGTCCCGCTGTGCCAGTATCAGCAGCACCGCGGCGCACAGAATGCCACACGCGGGCAGAAAGCCGCTGAGTGTACGTTCAGGCAGAACGCGCTCAGACCTGCGGCGTGTCCCGCTGAGGTCCGGAACCCTGCGGCGCCATGCCTTCCATAAACCGTACCCAAGTGCGGCAAGCGCGGCCAGCAGCACGAGGAGAAGCAGGCACAGCAGCGTCCCTTTTGCCTGCTGCTGGGCGTCGCCCTGGCTCAGCCACTGCCAGGCCAGCACGGCCAGGGTAGGCGGGTTGCCGGGCCCGAGCACGATCGCCACGTCCACGACCGACAGCGACCACGCCAGCACCGCCAGCATCACCGCGCCGAGAACGGGCGCAATCGCCGGAAGGATCAGCCAGCTGAGCGTCTGAAAACGCCCATAGCCAAAGGTTTGCAGGACGATCTTCTGCAGTGCGAGCCGTTTTTCCGGCAGGACGGCGTAAATGGCCCACAGGACAAACGCGCTCTCTTTGACCGCGAGCGTCAGGCCCAGACCGACGCCGTAGCGGTCAAACGGCGGAGAACAGACGGTGCAGATCTGATAATACAGACCGCCCTCGGCAAACAGCAGTAACGCGCCGGTGGCGAACGCCACATGGGGGATTGCCAGTAGCCACGGCAGGCGGGTCGTAAGACGTCGCCAGCGCTTACCAGGCCACAGAAGGCTGACGAGGAAAAGGGCAATCAGCAACGTCCCCAGCGTGGCGATGAGCGTTGAGACCAGCGTGGCGACGGTCGCCTGAGGTAGCTGCGGATCGTTCAGCAGCCGCTGCCAGTTTGTCACCGAAAACGCCGGGGTAAGCAGCATGGCGCCGGCGGGCAGGACCGGCAGATAAATCACCGCCATCGCCAGCCAGACAAGTCCGCTCAGCGGGTGCCGTAACGACGCAGCCATTCCTGCTCCAGCGCGTTCACCCAGGCTGACTGCGGCTCTGCAAGCACCTTCGGCAGCTCCTGCGGCGTGTGGGCGAGCAGCTGTTTGGCTTCACCCTCGGGCAGCGTTTTCACATCCAGTACGCTTGGGTCTCCCCATATGACCGGGTCGGCCTTGCGGATTTGCGCCCGCGGTGACAGCAGGAAATTAGCGACCACTTTCGCCCCCGCGCTCGCGCTGGCATTGGCCGGAATCGCCACAAAATGGACGTTGCCGAGCATCCCGCTCTGGAAACCAAAGCTGTAGCTGTCGGCGGGTAGTTCGCTGCTCGCCACTTTCTGCAGCACATGGGCCGGGTTAAATGTCAGCGACAGGTTCAGACTGCCGCGGGCAAGCAGGGCATCCATCCGTGCAGGTGAAGGGGGGAAGTCTTTGCCTTCGCGCCACAGCAGCGGGTGCAGCTTATCGAGGTAGGCCCAGAGCGGCGCGGTAACGTGGTCAAACGTTTCATCGGGTGCTTTTTGTAAAGCCTCAGGGCGATCGGTGAGCGTCAGCAGCAGCTGCTCAAGAAATGCCGTGCCGGTAAAATCGGGCGGGCGAGGATAGCTGACCTTGCCCGGGTGCTGCTGCGCGTAAGCCAGCAGCGCCTGAGGATCCTCCGGCGGCGTCGGCATGCTGGCTTTGCGGGCGATAAAGGTCAGCTGCGCACCGCCCCACGGGGATTCCGCGCCGTCTGTGGGAATTGCAAAATCCTCCGTAACGGGCTTGCGGGTATCGACATAGCGCCAGTTTGGCAGCGTCTGCGCCCATCCGGTTTGCAGCAGGTTCGCTTCTTTTAACATGCGGAAGTTTTCGCCGTTAACCCACAGCAGGTCAACCGAGCCGTTGGCCATACGCCCCGCGGCGGCTTCGGTCTGAATACGTTTTACCGCGTCGGCGGCATCCGCCAGCGGGACGATTTTGAGGGTAATGGCATAGTGCGTTTGCATCTCACCGCTGACCCACTCAAGGTAGCGGTTGACCGCCGGATCGCCGCCCCAGGCGTTAAACCAGACGGTCTGGCCTTTGGCCTGTTGTTGGATAGCGTGCCAGCTTTCGGCGGCAGAGAGAGGGGCTGCCAGCAGCAGACCGATCAGGAACGCGCAAAAACGCACACGGCGCATAATGCCTCACTTTTTAGCAGACGGGAGATAACGGGAAAACAGCCGGCGGGTGACCAGCGGTAATAACCCCAGTAGTGTAAAGGCGAATACCATGCCCGGCGACAAAATATCGCGCAGCGACGCCACTTTTCCCAGCTCGCGCCCGGCGTTCAGAAAGACAACCGTCGCGGGCAGCATGGCGACCTGGCTGACCCACCAGTAGCGAAATACGTCAATCCGGGTCAGCCCCATCAGCAAATTCACCAGGAAAAACGGGAACAGCGGCATCAGTCGCAGGGCAAAAAGATAGCCCGCTCCGTCACGCGCCATACCGGCGTTCACCGTTTTCATCTGCTGAGCAAACCGCCGCTGGACCCCGTCGCGCAGCAGATAACGACTGGCGAGCATGGCCAGCGTGGCCCCGAGCGTGGAGGCAAACGAGACCAGCGCGGTGCCTTCCCATAGGGGAAATAACGCCCCGCCCAGCAGGGTGAGGATCGCCGCGCCGGGTATCGACAGGGCGGAGACCGCCACATAGAGCGCAAAAAAGATCAGCGCGCTGCGCAGCAGCGCGTGGTCGACATGGGAAAGTAACGCCTGCTGGTGAGTTTTAATCCCTTCCAGGGAGAGGGTTCCCGGGGGAAGCATGACAAACGTCAGAATAAATGCGCCCAGAAGGGCGCACAGGAAAGCGATTTTTCGAATGTTCACGCGTCATTACAGCTTGAATTTAGCCCACACCGGCGCGTGGTCGGACGGTTTTTCCATGCTGCGGATATCATAGTCGATCCCGGTTTCGATGCAGCGCTCGGCCAGCGGCGAACTGGCCAGCAGCAGGTCTATACGCAGGCCACGATTGTCGTCAAAGCCTTTTGAGCGGTAGTCAAACCAGGAGAAGCGATCCTGCGTTTCCGGGTTGGCATTGCGGAAGGTATCCACCAGGCCCCAGCCCAGCAGGCGCTCCATCCACTCACGCTCTTCCGGCAGGAAGGAGCATTTGCCGGTACGCAGCCAGCGTTTGCGGTTCTCTTCGCCAATACCGATATCGAGATCCGTCGGGCTAATGTTCATGTCGCCCATGATCAGCACCGGATTCTCTTTTTTGAGTTCGGTTGTCAGGAAGTCCTGCAGATCCTGATAAAACTTCGCTTTGGCCGGGAATTTGGTTTCATGGTCACGGCTTTCACCCTGCGGGAAATACCCGTTAATGACCGTGATATTCCCCAGCGCAGAAGGCACTTCCGCCATGATGATGCGACGCTGCGCTTCTTCACCGTCGCCAGGGAAGCCGCGACGCACGGAAACCGGCGGTGCTTTGGTGAGCAGCGCGACCCCATAGTGTCCTTTCTGACCGTGATAGAAGACGTTGTAGCCGAGTTTCGCCACCTCTTCGAGGGGGAACATGTCGTCGTGAACCTTTGTCTCCTGCAGGCCGATCACATCTGGCTGATGTTGCTCAACGATAGCTTCAAGCTGATGAGGACGGGCACGCAGGCCGTTGATATTAAAAGAGACAAATTTCATAGTCGCTGCCAGTGCAAGGTGAATAGTGCATGGATGGTAGCAGAATTTGCGTCAACTGTTACCGGGTTCGACCAATAACTGCGACAGATAATGCCGGTGGTGCAATATTTGCACCATTCTGACGCGCTTCGCCCCCAAACAGGGCGTAAATGACCGATAAATTTCGCGAGCGATCACAATTCCAGAATTATATTTGGCCTGTGCATACTCTTTCTGATTTTCATGCGGCAAAGCGCCGCTTGTCGTAAAAATATTCACTTTTTATGCACGAACAGTGAATAACTCCATATTGTAACTTATTGATATTCTGTCCCCTCAACCCGTTTATGCATTTTTATCGCTGGCTGGCACGAAGGCTGCAATCTACATTCACAGTGCAAACACTCAATTATTTAACATTCAAATAACCTTTTATTTACCGGATGAGGTCGCTATGTCTCTGTCAATTACGCGTGAAAATTTCGATGAATGGATGATGCCGGTTTACGCTCCGGCGGCTTTTATTCCAGTTCGTGGGGAAGGCTCGCGCCTGTGGGATCAGCAGGGTAAAGAGTACATCGACTTTGCAGGTGGGATTGCGGTCAACGCGCTGGGTCATGCGCACCCGGCGCTGCGTCAGGCGCTGAACGACCAGGCGGCGAAGTTCTGGCATACCGGCAACGGCTTTACCAACGAGCCTGCGCTGCGCCTGGCCAAAAAACTGATCGACGCGACGTTCGCCGAAAAAGTCTTTTTCTGTAACTCGGGGGCGGAAGCCAACGAGGCGGCGCTGAAGCTGGCGCGCAAATATGCGCACGATAAATTTGGTACCCACAAGAGCGGCATCGTGGCGTTTAAAAATGCCTTCCACGGGCGCACGCTCTTTACCGTCAGCGCGGGCGGTCAGCCTTCCTACTCGCAGGATTTCGCACCACTGCCGCCGGATATTCGCCACGGCATCTATAACGATCTGCAGTCCGCCAGCGAGCTGATTAACGATACCACCTGCGCGGTGATCGTCGAGCCGATGCAGGGCGAAGGCGGCGTGCTTCCGGCGCAAAAAGCCTTCCTGCAGGGGCTGCGCGAGCTATGCGATCGTCACGATGCGGTCCTGATTTTCGACGAAGTGCAGACCGGCGTGGGCCGCACCGGCGAGCTGTATGCCTATATGCACTACGGCGTGACGCCGGACGTGCTTTCGACCGCCAAAGCGCTGGGCGGCGGCTTCCCGATTGGGGCGATGCTGACCACCGATAAATTCGCCAGCGTAATGACCGTGGGCACCCACGGCACCACCTACGGCGGCAACCCGCTGGCTACCGCCGTTGCCGGACAGGTTCTCGATATCATTAACACCCCTGAGGTGCTGAAAGGCGTTAAGCAGCGTCACGACTGGTTTGTCGAGCGTCTGAATGCCATCAACAGCAAAACGGGGCTGTTTAAAGAAATTCGCGGTCTGGGGCTGTTAATCGGCTGCGAACTCACCGCTGAGTTTGCCGGGAAAGCTAAACTTATTTCACAGGAAGCGGCAAAAGTGGGCGTGATGGTGCTGATTGCCGGTGCCAACGTGGTGCGTTTTGCGCCTGCGCTGATCGTCAGCGAGGAAGAGGTGCAAACCGGTCTGGACCGTTTTGCGCAGGCGTGTGAAAAAGTGAAATCCGGGGTGTCATCATGATGGTCATCCGTCCCGTTGAGCGTGGCGATCTCGCCGGACTCATGC
This sequence comes from Enterobacter sp. DC4, assembly GCF_000568095.1. Lineage (NCBI taxonomy): Bacteria > Pseudomonadati > Pseudomonadota > Gammaproteobacteria > Enterobacterales > Enterobacteriaceae > Enterobacter > Enterobacter sp. DC4. The sequence continues at coordinate 726,051 of NZ_AZUB01000001.1, forward strand.
AGCTTGCCGGTAAGACGGGAGGCGGGCTGACCTCGCTTCCTGCCGATGAAAAAACGCTGTCGGCGCGCATCGAGCGCGCCCTGCAAACCTGGCAGGGGACGTTGCCAAAAAGCGAGCAGGGGTACGTGTTCGTGCTGGAAGACACCGACACGGGAACCGTGGCAGGGATCTGCGCCATTGAAGTGGCCGTCGGGCTTAACGACCCGTGGTACAACTACCGCGTCGGCACCATGGTTCACGCCTCGAAAGAGCTGAACGTCTATAACGCGCTGCCCACGCTGTTTCTCTGCAATGACCACACGGGGGCCAGCGAGCTGTGCACGCTGTTCCTCGACCCGGCGTGGCGCAAAGAGGGCAACGGCTATCTGCTCTCCAAATCGCGCTTTATGTTTATGGCCGCCTTCCGCGATCGCTTTAACGAAAAAGTGGTCGCAGAGATGCGCGGCGTGATCGACGACACCGGCTACTCGCCGTTCTGGGAGAGCCTGGGCGAGCGCTTCTTCTCGATGGAGTTCAGCCGGGCGGACTACCTGTGCGGTACCGGCCAGAAAGCTTTTATTGCCGAACTGATGCCGAAGCATCCTATCTATACCCATTTCCTCAGCCCGGAAGCGCAGGCGGTGATCGGCGAAGTGCATCCGCAAACCGCCCCCGCCCGCGCGGTGCTGGAGAAAGAAGGCTTCCGCTACCGCAACTATGTCGACATCTTTGACGGCGGGCCTACGCTTGAGTGCGATATCGACCGCGTGCGCGCAATCCGTAAAAGCCGGCTGGTTGAGGTCTCTGAAGGCCAGCCCGCGCCGGGCGACTGGCCCGCATGCCTGGTGGCGAACGAAAATTACGCCAACTTCCGCGCCATGCTGGTGCGAACCAACCCGAAATGTGAACGTCTGGTGCTGACGGCTGCTGAGCTCGATGCCCTGAAATGTAACGCCGGCGATAAGGTTCGCCTGGTGCGTCTCTGCCCTGAGGAGAAAACAGCATGACATTATGGATTAACGGTGACTGGGTCACGGGCGAAGGCGAACAGCGCGTAAAGACCAATCCGGTTGGAAAAGAGGTGCTCTGGAAGGGGCATGACGCCAGCGCCGCGCAGGTAGAACAGGCCTGCCATGCCGCTCGCCGTGCGTTTCCGGCGTGGGCAAAACAGCCTTTCGCCGTGCGCCAGGCAATTGTTGAAAAGTTTGCCGGGCTGCTGGAGGCAAACAAGGCCGAGCTGACGCGCATCATCGCGTCTGAAACCAGTAAACCGCGCTGGGAAGCGGCAACCGAAGTGACGGCGATGATCAATAAAATCGCCATTTCGGTCAAGGCGTACCATACCCGTACCGGCGAACAGCACACCGAGATGCCGGACGGCGCGGCCACGCTGCGCCACCGTCCGCACGGCGTGCTGGCGGTGTTTGGTCCGTACAACTTCCCGGGGCATCTGCCGAATGGCCACATTGTTCCCGCGCTGCTGGCGGGCAATACCGTTATTTTCAAACCGAGCGAGCTCACGCCATTAACCGGCGAGGCGGTGGTTAAGCTGTGGGAACAGGCCGGCCTGCCGCCGGGCGTGCTGAACCTGGTGCAGGGCGGACGTGAAACCGGCCAGGCGCTGAGCGCGCTGAGCGATATCGACGGCCTGCTGTTTACCGGCAGTGCCGGGACGGGCTATCAGCTGCACCGCCAGCTGGCGGGGCAGCCGGAAAAAATTCTGGCGCTGGAGATGGGCGGCAACAACCCGCTGATTGTGGAAGACCCGGATGATATCGACGCCGCGGTGCACCTGACGATTCAGTCCGCCTTTATTACCGCCGGACAGCGCTGTACCTGCGCCCGCCGCCTGCTGGTGAAGCGGGGCGCGCAGGGGGATGCCTTCCTGAAGCGTCTGGTAGAAGTGAGCGCGCGTCTGGTGCCTGCCGCGTGGAATGCCGATCCGCAGCCGTTTATCGGCGGGCTGATTTCCGAACAGGCCGCGCTGAACGTGCTGAAGGCCTGGCAGGACCACGTTGCGCGCGGCGCGAAAACCCTGCTCGAGCCGAAGCAGGTTCAGCCGGGTACCTCGCTGCTGACGCCGGGCATCGTTGAGATGAGCGGCGCGAGCAACGTGCCGGATGAAGAGGTCTTTGGCCCGCTGCTGTGCGTCTGGCGCTACGACGATTTTGATGCGGCCATTGCGATGGCCAATAACACCCGCTACGGCCTGTCGAGCGGGCTGATTTCGCCGTATCGCGAGAAGTTTGAGCAACTGCTGCTGGAAGCACGCGCCGGGATTGTGAACTGGAATAAACCGCTGACCGGGGCCGCGAGCACCGCGCCGTTCGGCGGCGTGGGCGCATCGGGCAACCATCGCGCCAGCGCGTGGTATGCCGCCGATTACTGCGCGTGGCCGATGGCGAGCCTGGAAACCCCGGCGCTGACGCTGCCGGAGACGCTTAATCCGGGGCTGGATTTTACCGGAGGGGATCGTCATGAAAGCGCGTGAAGTTAATTTTGACGGGCTGGTGGGGCTGACGCACCACTATGCCGGTCTCTCTTTTGGTAATGAAGCCTCGACGAAGCACCGCTTTCAGGTCTCGAACCCGAAACTGGCGGCGAAGCAGGGGCTGCTAAAAATGAAGGCGCTGGCGGATGCCGGTTTCCCGCAGGCGGTGATCCCGCCGCAGGAGCGTCCGAACGTGGCGGTGCTGCGTCAGCTCGGCTTTAGCGGCACCGATGAGCAGGTGGTTGAAAAAGCGGGTACGCAGACGCCGCACCTGCTCTCGGCGGCAAGTTCGGCCTCTTCGATGTGGGTGGCCAACGCCGCGACCGTCGCGCCGTCAGCCGATACGCTGGATGGCAAAGTTCATCTGACGGTGGCGAACCTGAACAATAAATTCCACCGCGCCACCGAAGCGGAAACCACCGAGCGCGTGCTGCGCGCCATTTTCAACCATGACGCCCATTTTGAGGTACATCAGGCTCTGCCGCAGGTGGCGATGTTTGGCGACGAAGGCGCGGCCAACCATAACCGCCTGGGGGGCGATTATGGCGACCCGGGCCTGCAGCTGTTTATCTACGGGCGAGAAGAGGGGGGCCACGCCGCGCCAACCCGTTATCCTGCGCGTCAGACGCTGGCGGCCAGCCAGGCGGTTGCCCGCCTGAACCAGGTCAATCCTTCCCAGGTGATTTTTGCCCAGCAAAACCCGCATGTGATCGACCAGGGCGTGTTCCACAACGACGTGATTGCCGTTTCCAACCGCCAGGTGCTGTTCTGCCACGAGCAGGCGTTTGCCCATCAGGAGAAGCTGCTCGCCACGCTGCATGAGCGCGTGCGCGGCTTCACGCCAATTCAGGTGCCAACGGAGGCGGTGAGTGTGCAGGATGCGGTCGAAACGTATCTGTTCAATAGCCAGCTGCTGAGCCGCGATGACGGCAGCATGATGCTGGTCCTGCCGCAGGAATCCCGGGATCATCAGGGCGTGTGGCGCTACCTGACCGAGCTGGTGAAGGCCGATAACCCGATTGACGAACTGCGCGTGTTTGATCTGCGCGAAAGCATGGCCAACGGCGGTGGCCCAGCCTGTTTACGTCTGCGCGTGGTCTTGACCCAGGACGAAATGCAGGCGGTTAACCCGGCGGTCATGATGAACGATACGCTCTTTACGCGGCTGAATGACTGGGTCGATCGCTACTATCGCGATCGGCTAACGCAGGCGGATCTGGTTGACCCGCAGCTTCTGCGTGAAGGACGCGAGGCGCTGGACGCGTTATCGACAATCCTGCAGCTGGGATCGGTTTACCCGTTCCAGCGCTAAAGGAGTGGATATGGAAAATTTACTGGCGCTGACCCTGGCCAATGAGACGCCGGAACAGAAAGAGGGGGACGGCCCCTCATTTCGCTGGCGGTGGCTGGGGCGCGGGGTGCTTGAGCTGACGCCGACCGCAAAAAGCGATCTCTCGCTGCTGCTTTCAACGGGCATTCACGGGAATGAAACGGCACCCGTTGAGATTGTCGATCTGCTGCTGCGCGCGCTGTATCGCGGTGAGATCGCCCTGACGTGCCGCGTGCTGGTGGTGCTCGGCAATCCGCCTGCGCTGGCGCAAAACAAACGGTATCTGGTCAGCGACATTAACCGCATGTTCGGCGGGCGCTGGGCGCAGTTTCCGCAGAGCGATGAAACGGCGCGGGCAGCGTGGCTGGAGAGCGTCGTGACCGCGTTTTTTGCCGCTGCGGGGCCCGTGCGCTGGCATCTGGATCTGCATACGGCAATCCGCGCGTCTTACCATGTTCGCTTCGGCGTGCTGCCGCAGCGCAATCAGCCGTGGGAGGAAGATTTCCTTAGCTGGCTGGGAGACGCCGGGCTGGAGGCGCTGGTCTTTCACCAGTCGCCGGGCGGAACCTTTACGCACTTCACCTGTGAGAACTTTGGTGCGTTGTCCTGTACGCTGGAGCTGGGGAAAGCGCTGCCGTTTGGCCAGAACGATCTCACCCGATTTGCGCCTACGCATCTCGCCCTTCGGGCGCTGCTGGGAGGAAAGGCTCCCGAGCACGCGCATCAACCCGTTGAGCGGTACCGGGTCGTACAGCAGATCACACGCCGCAGCGATGCCTTCCTGCTGCATATGGCCGCGCATACTCTGAACTTCACCCCGTTTCGCAAAGGGGCGCTGCTGGCCGAGGATGGCGAGGAGCGTTACGAGGTGCAGAAAACCACCGAGTATGTTTTATTCCCTAACCCCACCGTCGCGTTTGGCCTGCGGGCCGGGCTGATGCTGGAAAAAATATCCTGAACCTTTCCCCTCTCATCATTCGGGAGGGGGAAGTAAAAAACTTTTCTTAACGATTAAAGCGCTTGCGCTTGTTTTGCAGAATATTCCTGGTGAATTGCTTTATTATTCACCTTCACTCCGTTATAATTCTGATAAATCGCTTTAAAATCATCGCATTGAATATTTTTTGTTGCAACTCTCCACGCTTTATCCTTATTTCCTCCACATTTGGCGAAAATTTGTTTTTTACACTTTCATTGTTTTACTGTTGCTCTGACTAATTGACGATAAACCCCGTAAAGTTAATCTCGTCAACACGGCATAGCGCCGAAGAATAACTGAAAGAAAGGAAATAAATTATGCGTAAGTTTACTGCACTGTTTGTTGCTTCTACCCTGGCTCTGGGCGCTACCAGCATGGCGTTCGCCGCAGATACTGCGACCACCACCACTGCCGCGCCTGCTGAAGGCAAAATGATGATGCATCATAAAGGTCCGGGTATGCACAACGAGATGATGATGTTTAAGGATCTCAACCTGACGGATGCGCAGAAACAGCAGATCCGCGATATCCGTAAAGGCGAACGCGACCAGATGAAACGTCCTCCGCTGGAAGAGCGTCGTGCGATGCATGACATCATCGCCAGCGACAGCTTCGACAAGGCGAAAGCCGAAGCGCAGATCGACAAAATGGCCGAGCAGCACAAAGCCCGCATGCTGGCTCACATGGAAACCCAGAACAAGATCTACAACATTCTGACCCCGGAACAGAAAAAACAATTTAATGCGAATTTTGAGAAGCGTCTGACAGAACGTCCGGCGATGGAAGGTAAAATGCCAGCACCAACCGAATAATCGGTTCACACTCTTAAGACCGCCGGGATCCTGTCCACAAAAGCGCAATCGCTGTGGACAGGACCGGCGGTTTTTCTTTCCTGCCCTCTTGCCTGCCGCCGCCAGCGCGGTATCCTCCTGTAGTCGCTTCAGAGAATGTTTGTAGAGTCATGGCGTTAGCATTTTTATTAACGTCGCGCTAAGGCCTGCCCGCTCTGCTGCCGATACTGTTTCTGTGAATACCCAACGATAACAAACAAGACAGCAACGATAGCGATATCCTTGCCCTGGCACGGGTTGTGCCATTCAGGAGTGGTGATGGAGTTCTTTGATATCCGTAAGATGCCGGTCAGCCTGTGGCGCAATGGCGCTGGCGAGACGCGTGAGATTTGCTGCTTCCCTCCCGCGACGCGGGATTTTCACTGGCGTGCCAGTATCGCGACTATTGCCAGCAACGGCGAATTCTCCTCGTTTCCCGGCGTCGATCGGGTGATCACCTTGCTGGAAGGGGGAGAGGTGACGCTGGATGCCGGTCAGGCGTTCTTCCATACCCTGAAGCACCATCAGCCCTACAGTTTTGCCGGCGATTTGCCGGTGAAAGCGCTGCTGAGTGATGGGCGGATGGCGATGGACTTTAACATCATGACCCGGCGCGACTGCTGCCAGGCGAAGGTGCGCGTCGCTGACCGTACCTTTACCACCTTTGGCTCACGCGGGGGCGTGGTGTTTGTGTTAAGCGGGGCGTGGCAGCTGGGTGATAAGTTGCTGACGGCCGATCAGGGCGCCAGCTGGGAGGAGGGTACCCATACGCTGCGTCTGCTGGAGGCTCAGGGTACCTTATTGTTCAGCGAAATCACATGGCTGCCAGGCCATTGAGTTCAATGATCTCAAACTTACCGGCCAGGACCGGTTTACAGAGAATTTTGTAGCCATCGTGGTCAAATCCGGCGGGCGTGCGCAGCAGGGTTGCCGCGTCGTTGATGTCGTCGACGGCGCCCAGCCAGAGCCAGTTGTTGACGATGTGATACTGGGTCATTGTCTCGCCCACCTCTTTTAGCGCAACGGCGCTTTCCCACGGCCAGCAGTTCACGCTGATGGCCGCCAGACCGCTGAGGAGCCGGGCGTGATGCGCCTCAACGCTCTCTTTCCCGCAGCAGGCGCCGGCGCAGCGCTTCAGCGCGGATCGAAAACAGGCGCGTCCGCGGGTGGTTGCCTCCAGGCCCAAAAGGCTGTAGCAAAGCTGGAGCTCGTCCGCCAGCGTCTGCAGCGCCTGAAGTGCGGCACGTTTATTGGCGAACAGCCCATAGAGATTCGGGGCATGAGAAAAATCGACGTCGCGCGCGTAGACGACCTGCGGCTTGCCCTCGCTGATCTGCAGGGAGCAGAGCTGACGGTTGCGGCGCAGACGCTTGTTGAACAGCGGCTGCTGTTCTTTTATCAACCGCGCCTCCAGCAACAGCGCGCCCATTTCTCCGGCCGTCTGGAACCAGGTAATGCGTCGCGACTGGCGCAGCATGGCGGCCTCGTCCGGGGTGCGAAGATGGGATAACACCCGACTGCGGATGTTAACGCTCTTGCCGATGTAGAGCGGCAGGGTGTCGCTTTCGCCGTGAAAGATGTACACGCCCGGCTGTTTAGGCAATGCTTCAAGCCAGGGGCGAAGGTGCTCGGGATATTCGTAGATAGCCGCCGCTTCAAACTCAAGACGCGGGGCGGATTGACGCCTGCTCACATACTGCTCCATATACTGTTCAGGTATACAGTGTAGCAGGAGTGTGGTGGTTAAAAAAGAGCCGGGTGGCGGCTGCCCCTCACCCTAACCCTCTCCCCATAGGGGAGAGGGGATTGTCCTCTGCTTGCATAAATTTGCGGAGAAACGTTTATTTCCAGAAATCGTCAAACACCGTAATTGGCGTGTGGCGCTTGTGCTCGGTTTTCAGGTACCAGCCTTCGATGATTTTCGCGGTACCTTCATCCAGCTTTTTGCCTTCCAGATAATCATCAATGTTGTCATAGGTGACGCCAAGGGCCGCTTCATCCGGCAGGGAAGGGCGATCGTCTTCAAGGTCCGCTGTCGGCGCTTTCTTATACAGATGCTCAGGACAGCCCAGCGCGGCCAGCAGCTGCTTACCCTGACGCTTGTTCAGACGGAAGATAGGGTTAATGTCGGTGCCGCCGTCGCCGTATTTGGTAAAGAAGCCGGTGATCGCTTCTGCCGCATGGTCGGTGCCGACGACGACGCCTTTGGTCATCCCGGCGATGCTGTACTGCGCTTTCATGCGCTCGCGGGCTTTTTCGTTGCCGCGAACAAAATCGCTCAGCTCAATGCCCGCTTCGCGTAACGCCTGCTCGCTTGCCAGCACCGAGCCCTTAATATTCACGGTCAGCACGCGGTCAGGCTGAATGAAGGTAATGGCATCCTGGCAATCCTGCTCGTCCGCCTGCACGCCATAAGGAAGACGCACCGCGATAAACTGCAGCGTCTCATCGCCCGTCTCTTCGCGAAGCTCTGAAATTGCCATCTGGCAGAGTTTACCGGTCAGGGTAGAGTCCTGGCCGCCACTGATGCCCAGCACCAGGGATTTCAGGAAAGCGTTCTTTTTTAAGTACGATTTTAAAAAATCCACGCTGCGGCGGATCTCTTCATGTGCATCTACCGTGGGCTTCGCGCCCAGTGCCTGAATAATCTCTTGTTGCAGAGCCATCACGCCCTCCATATGCAGTACATAAACAGAATGTGTTAGCTGTTAAAACTAACCCTTTGGGCGAGAAACGACAAGGATCACAGTTTCGAGTGCGCTAATTTGCGCCGATTTAGCAGGTTATCGTTGTTTTATTAGAATTTTCCGAAATTCGTCTGGCGTAACTCACAAAGTTGAACAATAGTACTTTTTATCCCATGCTTAGATAACACGCTGATAAACAAGAGGACGGAATATGAACAAGAACGTAGCAGGAATTCTTAGCGCAGCGGCGGTACTGACTATGCTGGCAGGGTGTACGGCTTACGATCGCACCAAGGATCAGTTTACGCAGCCCGTAGTAAAAGACGTTAAAAAAGGGATGACCCGTTCGCAGGTGGCCGCGATTGCCGGTAAACCTTCTTCTGAAGTGACCATGATTCATGCGAAAGGGACCTGCCAGACCTATATCCTGGGTCAACGTGATGGTAAGGCAGAAACCTACTTTGTCGCGCTGGATGATACCGGTCATGTGATCAACTCCGGCTATCAGACCTGTGCTGAATACGACACCGATCCGCAGGCACCTAAGGCGCAGTAACCCTCCTTGCCTGAGGATGTTAACAAACCGGCCCAGGGGCCGGTTTTTTTATGCATACGTAAATCTTATTTCTTTGCGCGAATTATTTGCCCGAAATGTGAAGGGAGTCAACAAGCCAGGTCAATGAGAGACAATTTGAGTCTATCCAGAATTATCCCCTGTCTGTACCATTGCGTATACTCACTCCAACGATAAACAACAGTACGCAAGCTACCTGTCTGCCGGGACAGCGAGTCGAGTGATAGCGCGATGGCAGGTAGTCATACAAGAGGGAAAACACGATGGAAAAGAAACATATCTACCTGTTCTGCTCAGCGGGCATGTCAACCTCGCTTCTGGTGTCAAAGATGCGTGCGCAGGCTGAAAAGTATGAAGTCCCTGTGGTGATTGAAGCGTTTCCAGAGACGCTGGCGGGCGAAAAAGGCCAGACAGCCGATGTCGTTTTACTGGGGCCGCAAATTGCCTATATGTTGCCCGAAATTCAACGACTGTTACCGAATAAACCTGTCGAAGTGATCGACTCGGGGCTGTACGGCAAGATTGATGGTTTAGGTGTTCTTAAAGCTGCTGTGGCAGCCATTAAAAAAGCTGCTAATTAATTTTTATTTTTCCCGTCAAAGAGTTATTTCACACACAATACGCCGTAACATGCGTTACGGCATTTAAGGGTATTTTCCTATGAGTAAAGTCATCGCTTCACTTGAAAAGGTACTCCTTCCTTTTGCTGTTAAAATAGGAAAGCAGCCTCACGTTAATGCCATCAAAAACGGTTTTATTAAATTAATGCCGTTGACGCTGGCCGGGGCCATGTTCGTTTTAATTAACAACGTTTTTCTGAGCTTTGGTGAAGGTTCCTTCTTTTATTCATTAGGAATTAGGTTAGACGCTTCCACTATTGAAACCCTTAATGGTTTTAAAGCCATCGGCGGCAACGTCTATAACGGTACGTTGGGGATTATGTCGCTGATGGCGCCTTTCTTTATTGGGATGGCACTGGCAGAAGAGCGTAAAGTCGATCCGCTGGCCGCCGGGTTATTATCCGTTGCTGCCTTTATGACCGTCACGCCTTACAGCGTGGGTGAAGCCTATGCCGTCGGTGCCAACTGGCTGGGTGGGGCCAATATTATCTCCGGTATTGTTATCGGCCTGGTGGTGGCAGAAATGTTCACCTTTATTATCCGTCGCAACTGGGTTATCCGCCTGCCGGATAGCGTACCGGCTTCCGTTTCCCGTTCATTTTCCGCGTTGATTCCGGGCTTCATTATTCTCTCTATCATGGGGATTATCGCCTGGGCGCTCTCCCACTGGGGCACAAACTTCCACCAGATCATCATGGACTCTATCTCTACGCCGCTGGCGTCGATGGGTGGCGTGGTCGGTTGGGCGTATGTGATTTTCACCTCTCTGCTGTGGTTCTTCGGCGTGCATGGTTCACTGGCACTGGCCGCGCTGGACAGCGGGATTATGACCCCCTGGGCACTGGAAAACGTTGCGCTTTACCAGCAGTACGGCTCCGTTGACGCGGCGCTGGCAGCCGGTAAAACCTTCCATGTGTGGGCGAAGCCGATGCTTGACTCCTATATCTTCCTGGGCGGTACCGGGGCGACCTTGGGTCTGATCATCGCGGTCTTTATTGTCTCTCGTCGTGCTGATTACCGTCAGGTCGCGAAGCTGGCGCTGCCATCAGGCATCTTCCAGATTAACGAACCGATTCTGTTCGGTCTGCCAATCATCATGAACCCGGTAATGTTCATTCCGTTCATCCTGATTCAGCCGCTGCTGGCCGCTATCACCCTGACGGCGTATTACATGGGCATCATTCCACCGATTACCAACATTGCACCGTGGACCATGCCAGCAGGTCTGGGCGCCTTCTTCAACACCAACGGCAGCGTCGCAGCCTTCCTGCTGGCGATATTCAACCTCGGGATTGCCACCCTGCTGTACATGCCGTTCGTGGCGATTGCCAACAAAGCCGCCACCATCATTGATGAAGAAGAGAGCGAAGAGGATATTGCCCTCTCACTGAAATTCTAAGATTGACCGGCGCGGGGAAGCCCGCGCCAGCCACAAGGAGCTTAAACATGTTAGATTTGGATAGTATTGTCGCAGACGAAGCCGCCGAGAACGATCTTGAAGAAGTGGTGATGGGGCTTATCATCAACTCCGGACAGGCCCGCAGCCTGGCCTATGCCGCACTGAAGCAGGCCAAGCAGGGGGATTTCGCCGCCGCGAAAACCATGATGGAACAGTCCCGCACGGCGCTGAATGAAGCGCACCTGGTGCAGACAAAGCTGATTGAAAGCGATCAGGGCGAAGGGAAGATGAAGGTCAGCCTGGTGCTGGTCCACGCGCAGGATCACCTGATGACCTCGATGCTGGCGCGTGAGCTGGTGGCGGAGCTCATTGAGCTTCACGAGAAGATGCAGTAAGTCAGACTGAGCAGCAGGAGGTCAGCACGATGGAAATTAAAACCGCACTTGAACAGCAGCTGTTTAATGGCAAAAATTTTCATGTGGTTATCTACAACAAAACGGAGAGCGCCAGTGGTCTGCACCAGCATGACTACTACGAGTTCACGATTGTTCTGACCGGTCGCTACTACCAGGAGATCAACGGTAAGCGCGTCCTGCTTGAGCGAGGGGATTTTGTCTTCCTGCCGATGGGGTCTTATCACCAGAGCTTTTACGAATTTGGTGCCACCCGCATTCTGAATGTGGGCGTCAGCAGACGTTTCTTCGAGAAGCACTATCTGCCGCTGGTGCCGTTCTGCTTCGTTGCCTCCCAGGTCTATCGGGTCAAAAACGAGTTCATGACCTGGATTGAGACGGTTATCGCTTCGCTTAACTTCCGCGACAATGAATTTGATGAGTTTATTGAAACGGTGACCTTCTACGTGATGAACCGGCTGCGCCATCATCGTGAAGAGCAGCAGGTGACGGATGATATTCCGCAATGGCTGCGCGGCACCGTTGAGCTGATGCACGATAAAGGCCAGTTCAGCGAAAATGCGCTGGAAAATATGGTGTCGCTGTCGGGCAAATCCCAGGAATATCTGACCCGTGCAACGCAGCGCTATTATCGTAAAACGCCCGTGCAAATTATTAATGAAATCCGCATTAACTTTGCCAAAAAACAGCTGGAAATTACCAACTATTCTGTCACCGATATTGCGTACGAGTCAGGATACAGCAGTCCCAGCCTGTTTATTAAGACCTTTAAAAAATTGACGTCATTCACACCGAACAGTTACCGGAAGAATTTAACGGTAATGAATTAACTTTCGGCGGATTACCCGCCACAAATATTGCTTTAATGGCTTGCCCAAATAGCGGGAAGAGTACGCTATACCTTGCAGGCGATTAACCTGATACGCTAAGGGAGATATTATGCAGAAGAAATTAAAAGTCGTAACCATTGGTGGCGGCAGCAGCTATACCCCGGAACTACTTGAAGGTTTCCTGAAACGTTATCATGAATTACCGGTCAGCGAATTATGGCTGGTGGACGTTGAGGAAGGTCAGGAGAAGCTGAATATTATTTTCGACCTGTGCAAGCGCATGGTGGAAAAAGCGGGCGTGCCTTTGACCGTGCATAAAACCCTGGACCGTCGTCTGGCGCTGAAAGATGCGGATTTCGTCACCACCCAACTGCGCGTTGGCCAGCTGAAGGCTCGCGAGCTGGACGAGCGTATTCCGCTGAGCCATGGCTATCTGGGGCAGGAGACCAACGGCGCAGGCGGCCTGTTTAAAGGTCTGCGTACCATCCCGGTCATTTTCGACATCGTCAAAGACGTGCAGGAGATCTGCCCGAACGCGTGGGTGATTAACTTCACCAACCCGGCCGGGATGGTCACTGAAGCGGTCTATCGTCATACCGGCTTCAAACGTTTTATCGGCGTCTGTAACATTCCGATCGGCATGAAGATGTTTATCCGCGACGTGCTGGCGCTGACCGACAGCGACGATCTCTCCATCGATCTGTTCGGCCTGAACCACATGGTGTTTATTAAAGATGTCATCGTGAACGGAAAATCGCGCTTTGCCGAGCTCCTCGACGGCGTGGCTTCCGGTCGCCTGACGGCGGCATCCGTGAAAAACATCTTTGACCTGCCGTTCAGCGAAGGGCTGATCCGCTCGCTGAACCTGCTGCCGTGCTCGTACCTGCTTTACTACTTCAAGCAGAAAGAGATGCTGGCCATCGAAATGGGCGAGTACTATAAGGGCGGCGCGCGCGCGCAGATCGTTCAGAAGGTCGAGAAGCAGCTGTTCGATTTGTATAAAGACCCGAACCTGAACGTCAAACCGAAAGAACTGGAGCAGCGCGGCGGGGCCTACTACTCCGATGCGGCGTGTGAAGTGATCAACGCCATCTACAACGACAAGCAGGCGGAACACTATGTCAACGTGCCGCATCACGGTCATATCGACAATATCCCGGCGGACTGGGCCGTCGAGATGACCTGCATCCTGGGACGCGAGGGCGCTAAACCGCATCCACGCATCACCCACTTCGATGACAAGGTCATGGGCCTGATCCACACCATCAAAGGCTTTGAGGTGGCGGCAAGCAACGCTGCGCTGAGCGGCGAGCTCAATGACGTGCTGCTGGCGCTGAACCTCAGCCCGCTGGTGCATTCAGACCGCGATGCGGAGCAACTGGCCAGCGAGATGATCCTGGCACATGAAAAATGGTTGCCGAATTTTGCCGCCACGATCGAGAAGCTGAAGTTCAAACACCACTAAGAGGACGCACAATGGAAAACCTGCTGATCGTTAATGCTGATGATTTTGGTCTCTCGAAAGGCCAGAACTACGGCATTATTGAAGCCTGTCGCCGGGGGGTTGTGACCTCTACCACGGCACTGGTGAATGGTGAGGCGGTTGAACACGCGGCGCAGCTGAGCCGCGAGGTGCCGGCGCTGGGCGTCGGCATGCATTTTGTGCTGACGCTCGGGATGCCGCTTTCGCCAATGCCGGGCCTGACGCGCGATGGCCAGCTTGGAAAGTGGATTTGGGAACTGGCGGAGCAGGATGCTCTGCCGCTCGAAGAGATTGCCCGCGAGCTGGACTGTCAGTTCAACCGCTTCGTTGATGTGTTTGGTCAGGCGCCGACGCATATCGACAGCCATCACCACGTGCATATGATCCCGGCGATTTTCCCGATTGTCGCCGGGTTTGCCCAGCGCAAAGGCGTGGCGATGCGCGTGGATAGGGAGGCGCGCGGCGTGCCCGACTGCGACGTGACAACCACTGAGGGGTTCAGCAGCGCATTTTACGGCGACGAGATCGACGAAGCGCTGTTCCTGAAGGTGCTGGACGATTCCGCCGCGCGGGGGGAAAAGTCGGTAGAAGTGATGGCGCATCCGGCTTTTGTCGATAACACCGTGCGGAAAAGCGCCTACTGCTGGCCGCGCCTGGCGGAGCTGGACGTGCTGACGTCGGCGTCGCTGAAGTATGCGATTGCCGAGCGCGGGTATCGGTTGGGGACGTTTGGGGATCTGTGAAATAAAGCCCGGTGGCGGCTTCGCCTTACCGGGCCTACAAAACCAATCGAATGTAGGCCGGGTAAGCGCAAGCGCCACCCGGCTTTTTTACGCCGGAATCTGATCGATCTTGCTGCTGCGCGACCAGACGCGGTGTGCGGCGAGCAAATCAAACAGCTTCGTCATAAACGCATCGTCAACGTTATCTCCCTCGACAATCCCGTCCTCACCCTGCTCGGCCACCTTCAGCTGCGCTTTGAACTGTCGCGCGTCGCCGGACAGCGCGATCGGTTTCAGGTGCTTATAGGCTTCCAGCAGATAATACACAGCGTCGCCGTTGGTCAGCAGGCTGGCAATATCCCCGCACGGCACAATCACCGCATCGACGGTCAGCGATGGCGCCCCGGCAAAGGTTGCGGCCACCGGCAGCACTGAGCCATCGTCAGCCGTCACTTCACCCATGCGGGAATAGAGCAGTTTGGCATGCACGCCTTGGGTTTTCAGCGCCTGCATAATGCCCAGCACGTCGCTGGCGCGGGTTTTGTCGTTCAGCAGGATGGCGACCACGCGGCCTTTAATCGAGCCGCCCGGCACGGCATACAGGCTCAGCGACGGATCTTTCTTCACGCCGTTAACCTCTTTCGGCGGAGCAAGGTTACGCTGCTCGTCGGTCAGCGTAATGCCCAGGTTATCCGCGACGCTCTGGGCAAGCTGAATATCAATATGCGCCAGCTGATCGACCACCCGCTCGCGAATGTAGGTGCGCACCACTTTACTCAGCTCAAAGCTGAAGCCGCCGATGATGTGCTGTTGCTCAATCGGCGTCTGGCTGTTCCAGAACAGGCGAGGGTGGGCGTAATACTCACCGAACGTGGGGCTGCGCTCGCGAATTTTATTGCCATCGATACGCTCCTGATACGATTCGAATCCACCGCGTTTCGGTCCGGGAGGCGTTTCACGCGGCCAGTTATCGTTAATGGAGTTCGGCTCATAGTTCGCCGGGTTGGTATCAATATCCTGACGGTGCATCCCGTCGCGCTGGAAATTGTGGTACGGGCAGGTTGGGCGGTTAATCGGAATTTCGTGGAAGTTCGGCCCGCCCAGACGGCTGATCTGCGTATCGGTATAGGAGAACAGACGTCCCTGCAGGAGCGGATCGTTGGTGAAGTCCAGCCCCGGCACGATATGCCCCGGGTGGAACGCGGCCTGCTCGTTTTCGGCAAAGAAGTTATCCGGGTTACGGTTGAGCACCATTTTACCCACCAGCTGCACCGGCACCAGCTCTTCCGGGATCAGCTTCGTCGGGTCCAGAAGGTCGAAATCGAACTTAAATTCGTCCTCTTCCGGTATGAGCTGCAGGCCCAGTTCGTATTCCGGGAAGTCGCCCGCTTCAATGGATTCCCACAGCTCGCGACGATGGAAGTCCGGATCGCGCCCCGTCAGCTTTTGCGCCTCGTCCCATACCAGCGAGGCTTTACCCGCGACAGGCTTCCAGTGGAAGCGGACAAACGTGGCTTTCCCCTCGGCGTTGATCAGACGGAAGGTATGGATGCCAAACCCCTCCATGGTGCGATAGCTGCGCGGAATGCCGCGGTCTGACATCGCCCACATCACGTTGTGTAAGGTTTCAGGCTGCAGGGAGACATAGTCCCAGAAGGTGTCGTGCGCACTTTGTCCCTGCGGTATGGCCCAGTGGGGCTCCGGTTTTACCGCATGGACAAAGTCAGGAAATTTATGCGCGTCCTGAATGAAGAACACCGGGGTGTTGTTGCCGACCAGATCGAAAATACCCTCTTCGGTATAAAACTTGGTGGCAAAGCCGCGGATATCCCGGACGGTATCTGCCGAACCTGCGCCGCCCTGCACGGTGGAGAAACGCACAAACACCGGGGTAATTTTATCCGGGTCGGAGAGGAAATCCGCTTTGGTGATCGCTTTCAGACTCTTATAGGGCTGGAAGTAGCCGTGCGCAGCGGAACCGCGCGCGTGGACGATGCGTTCCGGTATCCGCTCGTGGTCAAAATGGGTGATTTTTTCCCGCAGGATAAAGTCTTCCAGCAGGGTTGGCCCGCGTGCGCCTGCGCGAAGGGAGTTCTGATCGTCAGCAATACGCACGCCCTGATTGGTGGTGAGCGCAAAACCGTCGCCGCCTTTACGGTGTGGTTCAAGAGATTTCAGCTTCTCGTTTCCCGTGTCCGGCGATTTCATGCTTCCCGGTGCGGTAGGCTGTTCGCCCGGTGCTGAGGGGCCAGGGGAGGGGCGGTGAGAGCCGTCTGCAGGGGCGAGAGAGTCCATACCCGGTTGAGATTCTTCAGTGCCATGAATCGGTGATTGATGTGTTTTATCTTTGTTCGACATTGCACGCTTCTCCTTTATCCATTGCTAAAAACCCTATTAAGGATAGAACAATGTCGCGACATGGTTCGCGAACTAAGAGTTTTCACATGCCGTGATTAGCGAAAGGAGCCATCTCACCCACTCGGAGCGCGACGGAAGGCAGCAGGATCGGCTATCATAGAATTTTCCTGCTTCAAGAATTTTGCTTTAGTGAATCCGTCGCTTATGAAACCTCTTCGTCAACAAAACCGCCAGGTTATTAGCTATGTGCCCCGCGTTGAGCCCGCGCCGCCTGACCATGCCCTGAAAGTGGAGGGCTTTCGTGATGTCTGGCTGCTGCGGGGGAAATACGTGGCCTTTGTGCTGATCGGCGAACATTTCCGTCGCTCTCCCACGTTTACGGTGCCGGAGTCCGCACAGCGGTGGGCGATGCAGATCCGCCAGGATGAAGAGGTTGAAGAATAACAGCCATAAAAAAACCGCCTGATGGCGGTTTTTTTATTTCTACCGTGATTAACGGTGCGCCAGCTCGGCGTCGTCTTCACTTTCCAGAATCGCTTTGTCGGTCTGCTTCAGCCACTGGCTGGTCAGCGTACCGGCGGTCATGGAGCCGCTCACGTTCAGCGCGGTACGACCCATGTCGATCAGCGGCTCAACGGAGATCAGCAGGGCGACCAGCGTTACGGGCAGACCCAGCGCAGGCAGCACAATCAGCGCGGCGAAGGTTGCGCCACCGCCAACACCCGCAACGCCTGCGGAGCTTACGGTAACAATCCCGACCAGCGTGGCGATCCATACCGGATCCAGCGGGTTGATACCCACCGTCGGCGCGACCATCACGGCCAGCATCGCCGGGTACAGACCCGCACAGCCGTTCTGACCAATGGTGGCACCAAAGGAGGCAGAGAAGCTGGCGATGGATTCAGGCACGCCCAGACGACGGGTTTGCGCTTCAACGTTCAGCGGAATAGACGCGGCGCTGGAACGGCTGGTGAAGGCAAAGGTCAGCACCGGCCAGACCTTACGGAAGTATTTCAGCGGGCTGACGCCGTTCACGCCCAGCAGGATGCCGTGCACCACAAACATAATGCCCAGGCCGAGATACGAGGCGACAACGAAGCTGCCCAGCTTAATGATGTCCTGCAGGTTAGAGCCGGCAACCACTTTGGTCATCAGCGCCAGCACACCGTAAGGGGTGAGCTGCATAACCAGACGAACCAGCTTCATCACCCAGCTTTGCAGGGTGTCAATCGCGGTCAGAACACGTTCGCCTTTTGGCGCGTCGTCTTTCAGCAGCTTCAGCGCCGCGACGCCCAGGAACGCGGCGAAAATAACCACGCTGATGATCGAGGTTGGGCTCGCACCGGTCAGGTCAGCAAACGGGTTCTTCGGAATGAAGGAGAGCACCATCTGCGGCACGGTCAGGTCAGCCACTTTACCCACATAGTTGGTCTGAATCGCGGTAAGACGTGCTGTTTCAGCGGTACCCTGAACCAGACCTTCTGCGGTCAGGCCAAACAGGTTGGTGACCAGCACACCCACCAGCGCGGCAATCAGCGTGGTGAAAAGCAGCGTACCAATGGTCAGGAAACTGATTTTTCCTAGCTGAGTGGCGTTATGCAGGCGGGCCACGGCGCTCAGAATAGAGGCGAACACCAGCGGCATAACGATCATCTGCAGCAGTTGGACATAGCCGTTACCGACAATATTGAACCACTGAATGGAATCTTTCAGAACTGGATTATCGGAGCCATAAATTGCCTGTAATGCCAGACCAAATACGACACCCATGGCCAGACCAACCAGCACCTTTTTCGCCAGGCTCCACTGTTTGTGGCGCGCCTGCGCGAGAAGCAATAGCAATATAACGAACACAACGACGTTCGCGATGAGTGGAAAATTCATCCCCGTTCTCCTGATTTATTATTGGGTCGGTTTTTACCGATCCTGTTGGCGGAAGGTTAGCAGAAGTGTGATGTAGCGCTTATATCCAAATGGAATGGGTTATGACAAATGGGATAAGTTTGTCGGTTTACTGTTCAATCTGGTGATGAATAAAGCGATTAAACTGAAATTGCAGCGAATTAATCATCTGTGATGACCAGCGAACTGCACTGTTTTCGGGCAAGGTTTGCGGCATCCAGACGGCGTAAGCAAACAGCGCCATGCATAATACCCGCTCAAGCTGGTTACCTTTCTGCGGTGCGAGGATGGGAAAACGGAAACGCCAGCGGCAGGGCCATAGCAGCGGCACGCCCGCAGGCGTCAGCATATCGGCCAGAATATGGCTTAAATAGCCCAGCACCATCCCCTGGATGGCATCGGCCGGGACTATCCAGCTTTCAGGCACTTTTAAATAGAACAGCGTCAGCAGGCCAAACACGGCCAGCAGGCTGTGCGTAAACCCCCGGTGACCAAACGCGCGGGCGATGGGTTTCGACACCCATTTCAGACGCTGTCCGAGGAAGGATTTAGGGTGGTCGATGTCGGGCAGCAGACAGGTCAATACGGCGGAAGGGACAATATGCCACCAGTCCCCCTGTGCCAGCACGGGGGTAAGTTCAGCGTTTTTGGCAAATACTGCGCACGCAATAGAAAAAAGCAGGTGGCCTTCCGCCGTCATGATAAAACCCACGAAACTGTCAATTCATACAGTATAGGGTTTTTATACAGTAGGCGGAAGAGGTGACGGTGTAACTGTTTGTCACAAACCGAAGTAGGGCGTTAACCGCCCTGCAGGTGGCGCGCCGTCAGTTCTGCCAGTGAATGTAGCTTCACGTCGGCAAGCGCAAACCGGGGATCGTGGCGGCCTTCTTCCGCAGGCACCACAATGGAGCGCATCCGCGCGGCTTTAGAGGCCACCATGCCGTTAACGGAATCTTCCAGCGCAACGCAGCTGAGGGGATCCAGGCCGAGCTTAGCGGCACAGTCCAGATAGACCTGCGGGTGCGGCTTGCTGTAAGGCAATTTCTCAGCGGACGCCAGCGCGTCAAAACTGTCGCGCAGTTCAAACATCGTGAGCACTTTTTCCAGCATATGCAGCGGTGAAGCGGAAGCCAGGCCAACCTTCAGCCCCTGGGCTTTACACAGCGCGACAGCCTCACGTACGCCGGGCAGCAGCGGCCGGCTCTCTTCCACCAGAGAAATGGCGCGGCTGATAATGCGTGCGGTCACCTCATTGCGATCGGGACCCACCCACGGCTGTTGGGCAAACCACAGGTCAACCACCATATCGATGCGCAGGCCCAGCGTATCGGGTAGTTCATTACGGCGGCTGATATCGACGCCCAGACTGGCCATCACATCCAGTTCGGCGCGATCCCACAGCGGTTCGGAATCGATCAGTAATCCATCCATGTCAAAAATTGCGGCAAGAATTTGGCGCGGTGTCGACATCACAACGTCTCCTTATCCAGGGTGTTCGACAGACGATACGTGCTAAGCACAATCTGCAATTTAGCATATTGCTTTTAAAGAGCGGGCGAAATTGATGGCCAGCAGGTAGACTTAGGCACAAATAACGCGTCTTTATGAAGAGGAACTGATGACGTATCAACAAGCTGGACGCATTGCGGTCTTAAAACGTATTGCTGGCTGGGTGATTTTTATTCCTGCCGTCATTTCTACGCTGATTTCTGTACTCAAATTTATGTACGATCACAGCGAAAAACAGCCGGGTATCAATGCGGTAATGCTTGATTTCGCTCATGTCATGATTGAGATGATGCGTTTTAATACGCCATTTTTGAATGTTTTCTGGTTTAACTCACCCACCCCGGATTTTCATCAACAGCTGAATATCGGCTTCTGGGTGATATACGCCCTGATCTTCGTCGCGCTGGCACTGCAGGCCTCTGGCGCGAGAATGAGCCGTCAGACGCGCTTTTTACGCGAAGGCGTTGAGGATCAGTTGATTCTGGAGCAGGCCAAAGGCCCGGAAGGCATGAGCCGGGAGCAGATTGAATCCCGCATTGTTGTGCCGCGTCACACCATTTTCCTGCAAATTTTCCCGCTCTATATCCTTCCCGTGATCATCATTGTGGCGGGATACTTCTTCTTCTCACTGCTCGGTTTTCTGTAAGCGATAAGGGTGGCGGCAAGGCCACCCGTTCGCGTCTCAGGCGGCAAGCATACGCTCGAGTGCCCGCTGGGCGTTAACCAGGTGTTCTCCGCCAAAAAGAATGGCACGGTTCATCAGCGTATAAAGCTGATACACCGGCTGGCGGTCGAGGAAACCGGGCGGCAGGGGGGAAACAGACTGGTATCCGTCGTATATTTGCGGCGGCTGCTCCGGATGAAGCGGCAGCATGGCAAGATCGCACTCTCTGTCACCCCAGTAGCAGGCCGGGTCGAAGATGTAGGGCCCATTGGGACCCAGCGCGCAGTTATCGGACCACAAATCGCCGTGAAGCAGAGACGCCTGGGGCTGGTGGGAGGCCAGACGCTGTTGAACGTGCTCGACGATGGCATCAATATTGCCAAATTCCAGCCCTTTCTCGGCGGCCAGCTCAAGCTGCCAGCCAATGCGCTGCTCGGCAAAAAATGTCGACCAGCGACGCTGCCAGGCATTGGGCTGTGGCGTGGTAGATAGATCGTTGTCAAAATCGAGACCAAACTGCGGCTGGTCGCTCCATTGATGGAGGCGCGCTAACTGTTGGCCGAGGATAAACGCATTATGGGCATCCAGCGGTCGGGCGGGGAGATATTCCATGACCAGAAAACTGTAATCGCGGTCGCTACCGACGGCCAGCACCTGCGGGACCGTCACCGTTTTACTGCGCGACAACAGCTCCAGCTGGTCGGCTTCGGCGGTAAAGATCGGAAGCAGCTCTCGCTCATCGCACTTAACGAAAAGATCGCGTCCTGCGTAGCGTAAATGCCACGCGGCGTGGATCTCACCACCTGGCAGTTCGTTACGCAGTTCAATTTCACCTTCACCCAGCTGCTCACGTAAAAGATGACTGATAGCCTGCCACATGTTGTCTCTCCCATGTTGTCTGCCAGATCATAAAGTTAGCGCATAACTGCGGTAAAAAAATACGAACTAACGCACACCTGAGCGGTTTAAATTCATACAGCGCACTTATTGTTCTTTTTTCCGCCAGCTTTCCCAGGTATTCACGTCAATTTCGGCAGGCTTGTCGGTCACGCTCTCTACCAGACTGGCGGCCAGCGCATGAACCTCTTCCTGGCTCAGGGCGCCGATGAGACCAAATGCCAGGGTGCCTAAATCATGAATATTGCCCTCGTCATCCGTGAGCGTGAGGAGAAAATTAGCCCGGGTGAAAGCATTGTTGAGTTCATTCAGCTCGGTCAGCGATGCTTCATGAAGGTTGATGGTCACGACGTAACGTGTGATGTCACCACTGCTCATAATTCACCTCATTGTTATCATGGAAGTTTTCTTAGCATAGTCGATAGTTTGCGTTTGGCGACTCAGAGCGGACATTCCCCTCCATAAGGATGAAGGGGAACAGGGGTTAATTTCGGGACAGGTAATCGACGATTTTTTGCGTATCGGCCAGCGAACAGAGACGCGTGCCCTGGTTGATGGTAGCGGCGCTACCCGCCGCCACGCCGTAGCGCGTCATCTCCAGCAGTGACGCGCCCTGCGCCAGTTTTAGCGTCATCGCGCCTACCATGCTATCGCCCGCACCAACCGTGCTCTGGCTCTTCATCGGCGGTGGGACAACCTGAACGGACGACGTTTCATCGACGGCCAGCGCCCCCTGAGGACCAAGGGAAACGACTACGCGTCGCGCTTTGCCGCTGCGTACCAGCTCCTGCGCGGCGGTGCGAACATCATCAGGCTGCGTCAGTTCGCGGTTGACCAGCGCGCTTAGCTCTTTCTGGTTGGGTTTGACCAGCTCAAGATTGCCCGGCACCAGGGCCGCCTGCAGGGCCTCGCCGCTGCTGTCAACAATGCAGCGGATGCCGCGTTTCTGTACCGCCTGAATCAGCGCCGTTAATTTTTCCGTGCTGACGCCGGGCGGGAGGCTGCCGCTTACCACCAGCAGCGCGCCGCTCTCTATCGTCAGCACTTTCTCTTCAAGCTGACGAAACTCGTCATCGCTAAGTTTCGCACCCGGCATGACAAAACGGTACTGCTCGCCGCTGGACTCCACGTGGACATGCAGGTTTTGCCGCGTCCAGTCTTTGGCCTCGACGGTCTCTACGGCTACCTGTTCATCTGCCAGCAGAGAGACCAGATGTTCACCGGTGGCACCGCCTGCGGGGAAAATTGCCGTAGCTTTGCCGCCGAGGTGGGTAATAGCACGCGCCACGTTGATCCCGCCGCCGCCGGGCTCAAATACCGGGGCGCTACAGCGCAATTTACCTTCCGGGTAAATCTGCGGCGTCAGGGTGGCGGAATCCAGGGAAGGGGAGAGCGTCAGGGTATAGATAGAAACCATCATTACCTCCTTTTAGTATGGGTTCTTATTAGCCTGGCACCATTTGACAGGAAGGCAATGTAAATAACAGTATGATTTTAAATATGAATACTGACAAAAAGTGAGACGGGGGATATATAAAATAAAACGCTTTTTGAGATCGTTCTTATTCAAAAAATGAAATAAGAAAACATTGCTATGTTATTTGCGGCTTTTTATAATTTGTTACCTTTCTCTGGACGCCTTGTCATTGATCCTCAAGAAAGATTCCGGGACCGTGTGGTCTCTTTTTTTGTTGTACGGACTCCTTAATAAAATGAAGCTTTTAAAGACAGTGCCCGCTGCACTGATGCTGGCGGGTGGCGTGTTTGCGGCTATGAACGCGACCGCTGATGATACCGTTTTTACTGTCATGGACGATCCTTCCACCGCGAAAAAACCGTTTGAAGGTAACCTCAACGCCGGATACCTGGCACAATCCGGTAACACGAAAAGCTCTTCTCTGACGGCGGACAGTACGCTCACCTGGTACGGCAACACCACCGCCTGGTCTCTGTGGGGTAATGCCAGCAACACTTCCGCTAATGACGAACGTTCTTCCGAGAAATATGCGGTAGGCGGACGTAGCCGTTACAACATGACCGACTATGACTACCTGTTTGGACAGGCAAGCTGGTTAACTGACCGTTACAACGGTTATCGACAGCGCGATGTGTTCACCGCCGGTTATGGTCGCCAGTTCCTGAACGGTCCGGTACACAGCCTCCGTTTTGAATTCGGTCCGGGTGTGCGTTATGACGAGTACACCAATGGCGATACCAAAACCCAACCGCTCGGTTACGCTTCCGGTACCTATGCCTGGCAGATGACTGACAACACCAAATTTACCCAGGGTGTTTCCGTATTTGGTGCCGACGACACGACGCTGAACTCTGAGACGGCGCTGAACGTGGCCATTAACGAACACTTTGGTCTGAAAGTCGCCTACAACGTGACCTGGAACTCTTCACCACCAGAATCTGCGCCGGATCATACCGACCGCAGAACCACGGTTTCACTGGGTTACAGAATGTAATAAAAGCGGGCCGATGTTGATGTCGGCCCGTTTATTGTCTGTGGCTATTTGACGTCCCTTCTGATGACCTGTCTTCGCCCCTAGCCCCAAATCATTGCCGCCCAACGGAGTAGCAGCATTGCGCCGCAGATGGCAATCAGCACCAGCACCATTTTCCAGTGTTTTACGGCAAATCGTTTTGTTGGCATAACCTAATCCTTGTTCGTTGATACCCACAGTCTACCAAACAGGGCCGAAATATGCCCCTTCTCGGAATCGATTGGGTTATGCCAGCGCAGGGTACGGCTCAGAACCAGTGGAATCGTTCGGCGAGAATCAACAATAAACCTGTGGCGGAAAGGAGATTCAATATCACAACCGTTCTGCTGGATACGTTCATGGTATGCACCTTTGGGTTTAAGGACCTGTTCAAGAGTAGCTCAGCATCTTCGAAATGCGAGCGCAGGGGAGAAGCAACCTGCAAATTCGTACGAAAGTGCCAGCCCATCAATCTGGCCGCAGAGGGTGCAATCTCCTTTGCGTTAGTGTTAACATTACGTCGCTTGCCGTAAATCCACATTAATCTGAATTCGGCAGGTGAATGATGACGAACCAATTTGACGATTGTTGGTCAGATGGTGTCGTAATCTATTGTCAAATCACGATTATTTTCTTTGTATATGCTCTTATGTGTGGGGCATCACTGCAAATAAGGATATAAAATGCCTGTAATTACTCTTCCTGATGGCAGTCAACGCCATTTCGACCGTGCTGTTAGCCCAATGGATGTTGCCCTGGACATTGGTCCTGGTCTCGCGAAAGCGACTATCGCTGGCCGTGTGAACGGTGAGCTGGTGGATGCCTCCGATCTGATCGAAAACGATGCGACGCTTGCCATCATCACCGCGAAAGACGAAGAAGGTCTGGAGATCATTCGTCACTCCTGCGCGCACCTGTTAGGCCATGCCATCAAACAGCTGTGGCCAAACACCAAAATGGCGATCGGTCCGGTTATCGACAACGGTTTCTACTACGACGTTGACCTCGACCACACCCTGACTCAGGAAGATATCGACGCGCTCGAAAAACGCATGCACGAGCTCGCCGAAACCAACTATGACGTCATCAAGAAGAAAGTCAGCTGGCACGAAGCGCGTGAAACCTTCGTGAAGCGCGGCGAGAGCTACAAGGTCTCTATTCTTGACGAAAACATTTCGCATGATGACAAGCCTGGCTTGTACCATCACGAAGAATACGTCGACATGTGCCGTGGACCGCACGTGCCGAACATGCGCTTCTGTCATCACTTTAAGCTGATGAAGATCGCAGGCGCCTACTGGCGTGGCGACAGCAACAACAAGATGTTGCAGCGTATTTATGGTACCGCGTGGGCCGATAAAAAAGCCCTGAACGCGTACCTGCTTCGTCTGGAAGAGGCGGCGAAGCGTGACCACCGTAAAATCGGCAAGCAGCTTGACCTGTACCACATGCAGGAAGAAGCGCCGGGTATGGTGTTCTGGCATAACGACGGGTGGACTATCTTCCGTGAACTGGAAACTTTCGTACGCTCCAAGCTGAAAGAGTACCAGTATCAGGAAGTGAAAGGCCCGTTCATGATGGACCGTGTGCTGTGGGAAAAAACCGGCCACTGGGACAACTACAAAGATGCGATGTTCACCACCTCGTCTGAGAACCGTGAATACTGCATCAAGCCAATGAACTGCCCGGGCCACGTTCAGATCTTCAACCAGGGTCTGAAATCCTACCGCGACCTGCCGCTGCGTATGGCGGAGTTCGGTAGCTGTCACCGTAACGAGCCATCAGGTGCGCTGCACGGTCTGATGCGTGTTCGTGGCTTTACGCAGGATGATGCGCATATCTTCTGTACTGAAGATCAGGTCCGTGACGAAGTTAACGCCTGTATTCGTATGGTCTACGATATGTACAGCACCTTTGGCTTCGAGAAGATCGTGGTCAAACTCTCAACGCGTCCGGAAAAACGTATCGGTAGCGATGAGACCTGGGATCGCGCAGAAGCGGATCTCGCCGTGGCGCTGGAAGAGAACGGCATTCCGTTCGAATACCAGCTGGGCGAGGGCGCATTCTACGGCCCGAAAATTGAATTTACCCTGTATGACTGCCTCGACAGAGCTTGGCAGTGCGGTACTGTACAGCTGGACTTCTCCCTGCCGCAGCGTTTAAGCGCCTCTTATGTTGGCGAAGACAACGAGCGTCAGGTACCGGTAATGATTCACCGCGCAATTCTCGGTTCTCTGGAGCGCTTCATCGGCATCCTGACCGAAGAGTTCGCTGGCTTCTTCCCAACCTGGCTTGCGCCAGTGCAGGTCGTGGTGATGAACATTACCGATTCTCAGGCGGATTACGTTAAAGAATTGACGCAGAAACTACAAAATGCGGGCATTCGCGTAAAAGCAGACTTGAGAAATGAGAAGATTGGCTTTAAAATCCGCGAGCACACTTTACGTCGTGTCCCGTATATGTTGGTCTGTGGTGATAAAGAGGTGGAAGCAGGCAAAGTTGCCGTTCGCACCCGCCGTGGTAAAGACCTGGGCAGCCTGGACGTAAGTGAAGTGATTGAGAAGCTGCAACAAGAGATTCGCAGCCGCAGTCTTCAACAACTGGAGGAATAAGGTATTAAAGGCGGAAAACGAGTTCAAACGGCACGTCCGAATCGTATCAATGGCGAGATTCGCGCCCAGGAAGTTCGCTTAACAGGTCTGGAAGGCGAGCAGCTGGGGATTGTGAGTCTGAGAGAAGCAATCGAAAAGGCTGAAGAAGCTGGAGTAGATTTAGTTGAAATCAGCCCTAACGCCGAACCGCCAGTTTGTCGTATCATGGACTACGGCAAGTTCCTTTATGAAAAGAGTAAGTCTTCTAAGGAACAGAAGAAGAAGCAAAAAGTTATCCAGGTTAAGGAAATCAAATTCCGTCCTGGTACCGACGATGGCGATTATCAGGTAAAACTCCGCAGCCTGATTCGCTTTCTGGAAGATGGCGATAAGGCCAAGATCACACTGCGTTTCCGCGGTCGTGAGATGGCCCACCAACAGATTGGTATGGAAGTGCTTAACCGCGTCCGTGACGATCTGAGTGAACTGGCAGTAGTCGAATCCTTCCCTACGAAGATCGAAGGCCGCCAGATGATCATGGTGCTCGCTCCTAAGAAGAAACAGTAAGGCCTTCAAGCAGCAAAATCTGTGGAGCCTTCGGGTTTCATAGGTTTTGTTCGCCTATGTTTCGTTTATTTAACAATGCGAAGTGGAAGTTATTAAGATGCCAAAAATTAAGACCGTACGCGGTGCTGCTAAGCGCTTCAAAAAAACCGGTGGTGGTGGATTTAAGCGTAAGCACGCAAACCTGCGTCATATTCTGACCAAAAAATCTACTAAGCGTAAACGTCACCTGCGTCCAAAAGGCCTCGTTTCTAAAGGCGATCTGGGTCTGGTTATCGCGTGCCTGCCGTACGCATAAGCCGTTAACGTTTAATTTTTTTACTAAGAATATAGATACAGGAGAGCACATATGGCTCGCGTAAAACGTGGTGTAATTGCACGTGCACGTCACAAGAAAATTTTGAAACAAGCTAAAGGCTACTACGGTGCGCGTTCACGCGTATACCGCGTTGCCTTCCAGGCTGTTATCAAAGCAGGTCAGTACGCTTACCGTGACCGTCGTCAGCGTAAGCGTCAGTTCCGTCAACTGTGGATTGCGCGTATCAACGCAGCAGCACGTCAGAACGGTATTTCTTACAGCAAATTCATCAACGGCCTGAAAAAAGCCTCTGTTGAAATCGACCGTAAGATCCTGGCTGACATCGCAGTATTCGACAAAGTAGCGTTCACCGCTCTGGTCGAAAAAGCGAAAGCAGCACTGGCATAAGCCAGTTGAAAGAGGGGGCTTTGCTCCCTCTTTTCATTTAACACCATCAGAAGATTGACATTTATCCGTCCAGGCTTTTGAATAAGGTCTTAACGGTTTTTACCCAACAAGGTAACGCAAGCATGAATGCTGCTATTTTCCGCTTCTTCTTTTACTTTAGCACCTGATTTCAGGAGGCTAGCGCGTGAAAGATGAAACGAAAAACAGCGCCAGATAAGCCTCCCGATGGAGGCTTTTTTTGTGCCTGAATTTGAGAGAATAACTCCACCAAATCGGTGTCTGCACCGACATAATGAGGAAAATCATGTCACATCTCGCAGAGCTGGTTGCCAGTGCAACAGCCGCCATTAATCAGGCCTCAGATGTTGCCGCGTTAGACAATGTCCGCGTCGAATATCTTGGGAAGAAAGGGCACCTGACCCTTCAAATGACAACCCTGCGTGAGCTGCCGCCAGAAGAACGCCCGGCAGCGGGTGCGGTGATTAACGAAGCCAAAGAGCAGGTACAGCAGGCGCTGAACGCGCGCAAATCCGAGCTGGAAAGCGCGGTGCTGAATGCGCGTCTGGCCGCAGAGACGATCGACGTTTCTCTGCCGGGTCGCCGTATCGAAAACGGCGGTCTGCACCCGGTTACCCGCACCATCGATCGCATTGAAAGTTTCTTCGGTGAGCTCGGCTTTACCGTGGCGACTGGCCCGGAAATCGAAGATGATTACCATAACTTCGACGCCCTGAACATTCCTGGCCATCATCCGGCACGCGCTGACCACGACACTTTCTGGTTCGACGCTACGCGTCTGCTGCGTACCCAGACCTCCGGCGTTCAGATCCGTACCATGAAGGATCAGGAGCCGCCAATTCGCATTATCGCGCCGGGCCGCGTCTATCGTAACGACTACGATCAGACCCACACCCCAATGTTCCACCAGATGGAAGGTCTGATCGTTGATAAAAACATCAGCTTTACCAACCTGAAGGGCACGCTGCACGATTTCCTGAACAACTTCTTTGAGGAAGATCTGCAGGTTCGTTTCCGTCCTTCCTACTTCCCGTTCACCGAACCGTCTGCAGAAGTTGACGTGATGGGTAAAAACGGCAAATGGCTGGAAGTGCTGGGCTGCGGCATGGTGCATCCAAACGTGCTGCGCAACGTGGGTATCGATCCGGAAGTTTACTCCGGCTTTGCCTTCGGCATGGGCATGGAGCGTCTGACTATGCTGCGTTACGGCGTGACCGACTTACGTGCATTCTTCGAAAACGATCTGCGTTTCCTCAAACAGTTTAAATAAGGGCAGGACAGAACAATGAAATTCAGTGAACTGTGGTTACGCGAGTGGGTGAACACCACGCTGGACAGCGAAGCGCTTTCTAACCAGATCACCATGGCGGGTCTGGAAGTGGACGGCGTTGAGCCGGTTTCAGGTGCATTCAACGGCGTGGTCGTCGGCGAAGTGGTAGAGTGCGGTCAGCACCCTAACGCTGACAAACTGCGTGTAACAAAAGTGAACGTGGGCGGTGACCGTCTGCTGGATATCGTCTGCGGTGCGCCAAACTGCCGCCAGGGCCTGAAGGTGGCGGTGGCGACCGTCGGTGCGGTGCTGCCGGGCGATTTCAAAATTAAAGCGGCTAAGCTGCGCGGCGAGCCGTCTGAAGGCATGCTGTGCTCCTTCTCCGAGCTGGGTATTTCCGACGACCACAACGGCATCATTGAGCTACCGCTGGATGCGCCAATTGGCACCGATATCCGTGAGTACCTGAAGCTTGATGACAACACCATCGAAATCAGCGTCACGCCAAACCGTGCCGACTGCTTAGGGATCATCGGCGTGGCGCGCGATGTTGCCGTGCTGAACCAGACCGAACTGAATGCGCCGGACATTGCGCCGGTTGAAGCGACCATCAGTGACGTGCTGCCTATTCAGGTTGACGCTGCGGATGCCTGCCCGCGCTACCTCGGTCGCGTGGTGAAAGGCATTAACGTAAAAGCGCCAACCCCGCTGTGGATGAAAGAGAAGCTGCGTCGCTGCGGTATCCGCTCTATCGACGCTGTGGTTGACGTGACTAACTACGTTCTGCTGGAGCTGGGCCAGCCAATGCACGCGTTCGATAAAGATCGTATCGACGGCGGCATCGTTGTGCGCATGGCGAAAGAGGGTGAAACCCTGGTTCTGCTGGACGGCAGCGAAGCGAAACTGAACGCCGACACCCTGGTGATTGCTGACCACAGCAAAGCGCTGGCAATGGGCGGTATCTTCGGGGGCGAGCATTCAGGCGTGAACGACGAGACGCAAAACGTCCTGCTGGAATGCGCGTTCTTCAGCCCGCTCTCTATCACCGGTCGCGCACGCCGTCACGGCCTGCATACCGATGCCTCTCACCGCTACGAGCGTGGCGTTGACCCGGCGCTGCAGTATAAAGCGATGGAACGTGCGACTCGCCTGCTGATCGATATCTGCGGCGGTGAAGCGGGCCCGGTTATCGACGTCACCCACGAAGCGACCCTGCCGAAGCGTGCCACCATTACCCTGCGCCGCAGTAAGCTGGATCGCCTGATTGGTCACCACGTTGCCGA
Organism: Enterobacter sp. DC4; assembly: GCF_000568095.1. Taxonomy (NCBI): domain Bacteria; kingdom Pseudomonadati; phylum Pseudomonadota; class Gammaproteobacteria; order Enterobacterales; family Enterobacteriaceae; genus Enterobacter; species Enterobacter sp. DC4. Next base: position 756,642 of record NZ_AZUB01000001.1, read on the forward strand.
TGCGCAGGTGACCGACATCCTGACGCGTCTGGGCTGCGAAGTGACCGAAGGCCAGGACGAGTGGAAAGCCGTTGCGCCATCATGGCGTTTCGACATGGAAATTGAAGAAGATCTGGTGGAAGAAGTGGCCCGCGTTTACGGCTATAACAACATCCCTGACGAGCCTGTCCAGGCAGGTCTGGTGATGGGCACCCACCGTGAAGCCGACCTGTCCCTGAAGCGTGTGAAAACCATGCTGAATGACAAAGGCTACCAGGAAGTGATCACCTACAGCTTTGTGGATCCAAAGCTGCAGCAGCTGATCCACCCGGGCCAGGAGGCGCTGATCCTGCCAAGCCCAATCTCCAGCGAAATGTCCGCGATGCGTCTGTCTCTGTGGACGGGCCTGCTGGGCACTGTCGTTTATAACCAGAATCGTCAGCAAAACCGCGTGCGAATTTTCGAAAGCGGTTTGCGCTTTGTACCGGATAATCAGGCAAATTTAGGCATCCGTCAGGATCTCATGCTGGCTGGCGCCATCAGCGGCAACCGCTATGAAGAGCACTGGGACCTGGCAAAAGGCACGGTTGATTTCTACGATATGAAGGGCGATCTGGAAGCAATTCTGGATCTGACCGGTAAATTATCTGAAATTGAATTCCGCGCAGAAGCCATCCCGGCACTGCATCCGGGCCAGAGCGCAGCTATCTATTTAGACGGCAAACGCGTTGGTTTTATTGGAGTTGTTCACCCTGAGCTGGAGCGCAAGCTGGACCTGAACGGCCGTACCATCGTGTTCGAGCTGGAATGGAACCCGGTGGCTGACCGCGTTATTCCTCAGGCTCAGGACGTCTCCCGCTTCCCGGCAAACCGCCGTGATATCGCGGTTGTGGTCGCGGAAAATGTGCCCGCAGCAGATATTTTGGCCGAATGTAAGAAAGTTGGCGTAAATCAGGTAGTTGGCGTAAACTTATTTGACGTGTACCGCGGCAAGGGCGTAGCAGAAGGTTTCAAGAGCCTCGCTATTAGCCTTATCCTTCAGGATACCAGCCGTACACTCGAAGAAGAGGAGATTGCCGCTACCGTCGCCAAATGTGTAGAGGCATTAAAAGAGCGATTCCAGGCATCATTGAGGGATTGAACCTATGGCGCTTACAAAAGCTGAAATGTCAGAATATCTGTTTGATAAGCTTGGGCTTAGCAAACGGGATGCCAAAGAGCTGGTAGAGCTGTTTTTCGAAGAGATCCGTCGTGCTCTGGAAAATGGTGAGCAGGTAAAACTCTCCGGTTTTGGCAATTTTGATTTGCGAGACAAAAACCAACGTCCGGGCCGCAACCCGAAGACGGGGGAAGATATTCCCATTACAGCCCGCCGCGTGGTGACCTTCAGACCCGGCCAGAAGTTAAAAAGCCGTGTCGAAAACGCAACGCCCAAAGCAGAGTAATATGAACTAACTAAAAAGGCCGCCCACGCGGCCTTTTTTCTTTGCGCTCTCCGGCAAACCCGCCGTAAAATCAATTACATCTCACGCTACTAAAACCGTACACATGCTTGATTATGCCCATCGCCAGCACCGTTCCGATAAGCGTCGCCTGCTTTTGCTGGTGCTATTGCTCATTGTCGCCGCGGCCGTGAGCCTCTGTGCCGGAGACCGATGGATAGGGCCTGAAAGCTGGTGGGGGCCAGACGGGCAGCTCTTCGTCTGGCAAATTCGCCTGCCGCGCACCGTCGCGGTGGTTCTGGTGGGGGCCGCGCTGGCGCTGTGCGGCACCATTATGCAGGCGTTGTTCGATAATCCGCTGGCGGAGCCCGGGCTGCTTGGCGTGTCGAACGGGGCAGGCGTGGGGCTGATTGCGGCGGTGATGCTGGGCGGGGGAGAACTCTCCGGATGGAGTATTAGCCTGAGCGCTATTCTCGGCGCATTGCTGATCACAGCGATCCTTCTTCGCTTCGCCAGACGGCACTTATCGACCAGCCGTCTGCTGCTTGCTGGCGTGGCGCTGGGGATCATCTGTAGCGCGTTGATGACCTGGGCGGTCTACTTCTCAACATCCTTTGACTTGCGTCAGCTGATGTACTGGATGATGGGCGGCTTTGGGGGCGTTGACTGGCATCAGGGCTGGCTGATGGCGCTGCTGGTACCGGTCATCGTGTGGGCTGCCCTGCAGGCGCAGCCGCTGAATATGCTCGCGCTGGGTGAAACCTCTGCCCGCCAGCTCGGCATGCCGATTGGGTTCTGGCGTAATGTGCTGGTGATCGTCATTGGCTGGCTGGTTGGCGTCAGCGTGGCCCTGGCGGGCGCGATCGGTTTTATCGGGCTGGTTATTCCGCACATGCTGCGTCTGTGTGGCCTCACGGACCATCGGACTCTGCTTCCGGCCTCGGCGGTCGCCGGGGCCGTCACGCTGCTGGTGGCCGATATCATCGCCCGGCTAGCCCTGACGGCCGCAGAGCTGCCGATTGGCGTGGTGACCGCCACGCTGGGCGCGCCGGTCTTTATCTGGCTACTATTAAAAGCTGGACGTTAAATCAACTAGCCGTAAGACAACCTGAGGGAATGCTATGCAGTCAACTATCCTGAATACTGAAGTGACCACCATTGACGGCGAGAAAACCACGCTGGAAGGCTACAAAGGCAACGTGTTGCTTGTCGTCAACGTGGCATCCAAATGTGGCCTGACGCCGCAGTACGAGCAGCTGGAAAACATTCAGAAGGCCTGGGAGAAAGGCGGTTTCACCGTTCTGGGCTTCCCGTGCAACCAGTTCCTCGGCCAGGAGCCGGGCAGCGAAGAGGAGATCAAAACCTTCTGCAGCACCACCTATGGCGTGACGTTCCCGATGTTCAGCAAAATCGATGTCAACGGTGAAGACCGCCATCCGCTGTATGCGAAGCTTATTGCTGCCGCGCCGAAGGCCGTTGCGCCGGAAGGAAGCGGTTTTTATGAACGCATGGCCAGCAAAGGCCGCGCGCCGCTTTACCCGGACGATATCCTGTGGAATTTTGAAAAATTCCTGATTGGTCGCGACGGCCAGGTCGTTCAGCGCTTTTCGCCGGATATGACCCCTGAGGATCCGATCCTCATGGAATCGATCAAGCTGGCGCTGGCGAAATAATGTCATTGCTGATGCAGCTCACGGACGTTGCCGAGAAGGGGCGTCTGGAGGCGATATCCGGTGCCGTCAATGCGGGAGAAATTCTGCATCTCGTCGGGCCAAACGGTGCGGGGAAGAGTACGCTGCTGGCACGGATGGCAGGCATGACCAACGGAGAAGGGCAGATAACGCTGCTGGAGCATACGCTCGCCGACTGGTCGCCGGTCTCGCTGGCGCATCGGCGCAGTTACCTCGTGCAGCAGCAGATGCCGCCCTTTGCGATGCCGGTCTGGCACTATCTGATGCTGCATTTGCACGACAAACAACAAACGTCACTGCTGACGGACGTGGCCGCGGCTCTGGGGCTGGAAGATAAACTGTCCCGGCACGCCAGCCAGCTTTCCGGCGGAGAGTGGCAGCGGGTTCGCCTGGCGGCTGTCATCCTTCAAATCCACCCGGCCGGCAATCCTCACGGGCGGATGCTGCTTCTCGATGAGCCCATGAGCGGTCTGGACGTGGCGCAGCAGGCGGCACTGGATACGCTGTTAAGCACCCTGAGCCGAAAAGGCATTGCCGTGGTGATGAGCAGCCATGACCTCAACCACACCCTGCGTCATGCCCACCGGGTATGGCTGCTCTCGAAGGGAAAGATGATTGCCAGCGGTGCGCGGGATCTGGTTCTTACGCCACCCCATCTTGCCCGCGCGTATAACATGTCGTTCCGCAGGCTGGATATAGAAGGACATAAGATGCTGATTTCTACCGGGCAGGTGTAACCGTTTCTTGCCTGTGAGCACAATTGCACGCTAAATTACGAAAAGAACAATAAAAGCAGAGGATTCGTCTGAAAATGCGATTCTGGTTTCTCCTGATGGCCACACTCTTTCTTGCGGGATGCAGTAGCCATCGTGCGCCGCCGCCTAACCCACGGCTTTCAGATTCGATCACCGTTATTGCCAGCCTTAACGATCAGCTGAGCAACTGGCGCGGCACGCCTTATCGCTACGGCGGCATGAGCCGCGGCGGTGTGGATTGCTCCGGCTTCGTTCTGATGACGTTTCGCGATAAGTTTGATTTACAGCTTCCGCGCGAAACGCGCAAGCAGGCAGAAATCGGCACTGAAATTGATAAAGACGATCTTCTCCCCGGAGACCTGGTTTTCTTCAAAACTGGTTCGGGTGAAAGCGGTCTTCACGTGGGCATATATGATACAGACAATCAGTTCATTCACGCCTCGACCAGTCGCGGGGTGATGCGCTCCTCTCTTGATAATGTTTACTGGCGTAAAAATTTCTGGCAGGCACGACGTATATAGTCTTTGTCGGATACTTCTCTTATGACGGCATGGTAAGAATAAATCATGCCGTTTTTTCTCAAATAAGATGCTTAAAGTTAAATTTACCTAAAATTAGCGAATCCTGCATGTGTCTGTTTTATCTAAAACTGGCTATTATTCTGCAACCAGGATAAAATTATTTTAGATTCAGGGATAAATCTGAAAATTAATACGGAACTAATGAAATTAATCTTATTAAAATCAAGACAGTGGAATTGTGTCGGCAATTGCTCCAGGATGTCCTCTCTCATCTTTAATGCGGGGCGAGTGCAATGATTATTACGCTAGATAATGCTTACCAGTCTGAACTGCTGCTTCTGCCTGCCCGTAATAGCGCAGGTGAGCTGAAAGGTTTAGAAATTCTGGTTAACTTTACTGGCGTCGGCAGCAATGTGCGGATCCCCACTGAGCTTGTTATCCCTCGGCTTTCAGCGGCTGAAGAGTTAGCGCTGTTTGACGAAAAACTGCAATTGCTTGATACCTGTAAACTGTTTTTTATTCAGCATCAGTTAATTGCATGGATCAATATTACACCTGCAATAGTTGAATTTTTATTAAGTAATGGAAACGCTGTTTCAATCCTTGAGCGTTATCCGTTTCTTGAGTTTACTGTTAATGAGAATTATCCAGGTTTAAATAACGGAAAGGACGACCTGCAGCTGGCGAGAATGGCAATCCATTTCCCGTTGGTCCTGGCAAACTTTGGTGCAGGCGCCGCCTCGCTCAAAGCGGTCTATGATGGATTATTTAAACGGGTCATTCTTGATAAAGGATTCATTCAGCAGCGTGCCCTGGAGCTCTCTTTTGAGCCTTTTATGCGCGCCATCCTCTGGCAAATCACGCAGCACTGCCAGTCAGTGATTGTCTCGGGCATTGACGACCACGGCCTGTTGCAGCGCGTTTTGTCCTTCAATTTTGGTGCAATGCAGGGGGCTCTCTGGCCAGCCGTCTCTGCAGAACACGTCACTACGCTGGTTCAGCAGCGATAACCCTTGCTTTCGCCCGTGTTTAAGTCCGGGTAAACCCTCTACACTAAAAGCAGGAGGACTTATGACCCTGTCTTTTACTGCTCACTGGCATGACGAGTTGCCTGGCTTTTATACCGCACTCAAACCTACACCGTTACACAATTCACGCCTTATCTGGCATAACGATTTGCTGGCTGAAGAACTGGCTATTCCGCCTGAGCTGTTTCAGCGTTCAGAGGGCGCTGGCGTCTGGGGCGGTGAAACGCTTCTTGCCGGTATGCAGCCTCTGGCTCAGGTCTATAGCGGACATCAGTTTGGCGTCTGGGCGGGACAACTGGGCGACGGCAGGGGGATCCTGCTCGGCGAACAACAGCTTCCCAACGGGGAGACGGTTGACTGGCACCTGAAAGGCGCCGGCCTGACTCCCTATTCGCGGATGGGCGACGGGCGCGCGGTACTGCGTTCAACGATTCGCGAGTGCCTGGGCTCCGAGGCGATGCATGCCCTGGGTATCCCCACCACCCGCGCGCTGTCGATCGTGACCAGCGATACCCCGGTTATGCGTGAAACCGTGGAAAAGGGTGCAATGCTAATGCGTATCGCGCAAAGCCATTTGCGCTTCGGTCATTTTGAGCATTTTTACTATCGTCGCGAGCCGGAAAAGGTGCGCCAGCTGGCTGACTTTGCCATTCGTCACCACTGGGCACATTTGCAGGACGAGGCGGATAAATACGTTCTCTGGTTCAGGGACGTGGTGGCTCGTACCGCAACCCTGATTGCCCGCTGGCAAACGGTAGGCTTTGCCCATGGCGTGATGAATACGGACAACATGTCGCTTCTCGGGTTGACCTTTGACTACGGTCCTTTTGGCTTCCTGGATGATTATCAGCCTGGGTACATCTGCAACCACTCCGACTATCAGGGGCGCTACAGTTTTGACAATCAGCCCGCGGTGGGCCTGTGGAACCTGCAGCGGCTTGCACAAACCCTGTCGCCGTTTATCGACGTTGATGCCCTGAATGATGCCCTCGACAGCTATCAGGAGATCTTGCTGCGGGAATATGGCACGCTGATGCGCAACAAGCTGGGGCTGGTGACGCAGGAGAAGGGCGATAACGACATCCTCAATGGCCTGTTTGCCCTGATGGCGCGCGAGGGCAGCGATTACACGCGCACCTTCCGGATGCTGGGGCAGACGGAGCAGTACAGCGCCGCCTCGCCGCTGCGCGATGAGTTTATTGACAGACAGGCGTTTGACGACTGGTTTGCATCCTACCGCACGCGGCTGCAGCAGGAGCAGGTGGATGACGCCGCCCGCCAGACGCAGATGAACGCCACGAACCCCGCGATGGTGTTGCGCAACTGGCTGGCGCAGCGGGCGATTGAGCAGGCAGAGCAGGGCGAGTACGACGAGCTACACCGTTTGCACGTGGCGTTGCGCACGCCGTTTGCCGATCGGGACGACGACTACGTCAGCCGCCCGCCTGACTGGGGCAAGCGGCTGGAGGTCAGCTGCTCAAGCTAGCGATTTTTGCCGGGCGGCGGTGTCGCCTAACCCGGCCTGAACATCACTGCGCGACCCAGCCGCCATCCATATTCCACGCGGCGCCGCGAACGTTCACGGCGATGTCGCTACACAAAAACAGCGCCAGTTCGCCCAGCTGCTCCGGGGTGACAAACTCGCCCGAAGGCTGTTTTTCTGCAAGGAGCAGATCGCGAGCCTGCTCCGGCGGTACGCCCTCAGCGATACGTTTGTCGATCTGCTGCTGCACCAGAGGCGTCAGCACCCAGCCGGGACAGATCGTATTGGCGGTAATGCCGGTGCGCGCTGTTTCCAGCGCCAGCGATTTTGTAAAGCCCACTACGCCATGCTTGGCGGCCACGTAGGCCGACTTCTCTTTTGACGCGACCAGCCCGTGAACGGAGGCGATATTAATGATGCGCCCCCAGTTTTTTTCGCGCATGGCGGGCAGCGCCAGCCGGCTGGTATGAAACACCGAGGAGAGATTAATGGCGATAATGTCGTTCCATTTCTCCACCGGAAACGCGTCAACCGGGGCGACATACTGTATCCCGGCATTGTTGACAAGAATGTCCACGCCGCCAAACTGCGATTCGGCGTAGCGCATCATGGCTTCAATTTGCAGCACGTCACGCAGGTCTGCATCGTGATAGCCCGGCTTTTTGCCCAGTTGCGCAATCTCTTCTCGTGCTGATTCGCTGTCGCCGAAACCGTTGAGGATCAGCTGCACCCCGGCCTTCGCCAGCACGCGGGCGATCCCCAGACCAATGCCGCTGGTCGAGCCTGTCACCAGTGCGGTCTTACCGTTCAGATTCATCTTTCTCTCCTTACACAATGCCGGTCAGATAGAACACGGCAATGACAAAAAGCACTGCCAGACTTTTAATGATGGTGATAGCGAAAATGCCGCCGTAGGCCTGGCGATGGCTCAGGCCGGTAATCGCCAGCAGAGTAATCACCGCGCCGTTATGGGGCAGCGTATCCATACCGCCGCTCGCCATTGAGGCCACGCGGTGCAGCACCTCAAGCGGGATATTGGCGACGTGGGCGGCGGCGACAAACGAGTCGGCCATGGCGGCGAGGGCAATACTCATCCCGCCGGACGCCGAGCCGGTGATCCCCGCAAGCACCGTCACGCTGATGGCTTCATTCAGCAGCGGATTCGGAATGGCCGCCAGCGCGTGAGATAACACCAGAAAACCGGGCAGGGCGGCGATAACCGCGCCGAAACCGTATTCCGAGGCGGTATTCATCGCCGCCAGAATGGCACCGCTCACCGCGGTCCGACTGCCTTCAGCCAGACGCCCCCGGATATTGCGAAAGCCAAAAATCAGCACCAGCACGATACCTGAGATCAGTGCCGCTTCCACGGCCCAGATGGCGGTGATCTTGCTCACCTCGGTCACAATCGGTTTCGCCAGACCTGGCAGCGTAAGCTCGTGGGTCGTGCCGTACCAGCCGGGGATCCAGCGGGTAAACAGCAGGTTCAGTATGCCCACTACCAGCAGCGGGGAGATAGCAATCAGCGGGTGAGGGAGATTAATGTTGTCCGGCGTCTCCGGTTCATTTTTCAGTTCCGTGCCGTAACCCTCGTTGTTGCTGAGCGCCTTACGACGCTGGCGCTCCAGCCAGAGCAGGCCAAAACAGATAATAAACAGCGAGCCAATCAGCCCCAGCCACGGCGCGGCCCAGGCGTTGGTACCAAAGAAGCTGGTGGGGATAATGTTCTGGATCTGCGGCGTGCCGGGCAGGGCATCCATGGTAAACGAAAATGCCCCCAGCGCCACGGTGGCCGGTATCAGCCGTTTAGGGATGCCGCTCTGGCGGAACAATTCCGCGGCGAACGGATAAACCGCAAACGCCACCACGAACAGCGACACGCCGCCGTAGGTTAACAGCGCGCACACGAGAACAATTACCGGGATCGCGTGGCGACGGCCGAGGATCTGAATCGCCGCAGCGACGATGGACCGTGAGAAACCGGAAAGCTCAATCAGTTTGCCAAACACCGCTCCCAGCAGGAAAACCGGGAAGTAGAGCTTGACGAAGCCGACCATTTTTTCCATAAACAGGCCGGTAAACGTCGGGCCGACGGCGCCCGGGTCGGTCAGCAGCACGGCGCCGAGCGCCGCAATCGGCGCAAACAAAATCACGCTGTATCCGCGATAGGCCGCCAGCATCAGCAGCGCCAGCGCCGCCAGGGCAATTAATACACTCATCACGACTCCTCACTGTCATTATTATTCGGGTACCAACGAGATGTTTAACGCTCAACGGTCAGGGCAATGCCTTGCCCGCCGCCTACGCACAGGGTGACGAGCCCTTTTTTAACGTCACGGCGCTGCATTTCGTGCAGCAGCGTCACGAGGATGCGGCAGCCGGAGGCGCCAATCGGATGACCGAGGGCGATAGCGCCGCCGTTAACGTTCACCTTTTGCGCATCCCAGCCGAGCTGCTTGCCCACCGCCAGCGCCTGGGCGGCAAAGGCTTCATTGGCTTCAATGAGGTCCACGTCATCGAGCGTCCAGCCCGCCCGCGCCAGCGCGGTCTGACAGGCGCTGACCGGACCGATGCCCATCACCGACGGGTCAACGCCCGTCACGGCGTAACTCACGATGCGACCGAGGATCGGCAACCCGCTCTCCCGCGCCTTTTCACCACTCATCAGCAGCACCGCAGCGGCGCCGTCGTTGAGCGTGGAGGCATTTCCCGCCGTGACCGTGCCTTCCTCCTGCAAAAAGGCGGGGCGCAGCTGCGCAAGCTGCTCAGCGCTGGTCCCTGGCCGGGGCTGTTCGTCACGGCTGACGATAAGCGGCGGTTTTTTACCCTGTTTCACCGTCACCGGCGCTATCTCGGTGTCAAAGCGACCCGCTTCGATGGCGGCGGCCGCTTTTTGCTGCGACCGGGCGGCAAAGGCGTCCTGCTGCTCGCGGGAAATGTCATTCTCACGGGCGACGTTTTCAGCGGTGCTCCCCATGTGGTAATCGTTGAACGCGTCCCACAGACCGTCGGTAATCATGCTGTCCTGCAGGCCCGTATGGCCAAAACGCAGCCCTGAACGTGCGCCGTCCAGCAGATAAGGGGCATTGCTCATGCTCTCCTGACCGCCAGCGATAACCACATCCGCGTCGCCGCAGCGGATCGCCTGCGCGGCGAGCTGCACCGCTTTCAAGCCCGCACCGCAGACCAGGTTGACCGTTGTTGCTGGAGTGCAGACGGGCAATCCGGCGTTGATGGCCGTCTGGCGCGCAGGGTTTTGTCCGCATCCCGCCGTCAGCACCTGACCGAAAATCACCTCATCTATCGTCTCAGCTGGAAGACCGCTGTTCTCCAGCAGACGACTCACCGCTATGGCCCCCAGCTCAACCGCTGAAAGGGAAGATAGCGATCCGCGAAAACTGCCAATGGGGGTTCGCGTTGCCCCGACAATCATGACCTCTTTCATCGTGAGCCCTCAGCTGAAGCGCATCTCGCGAACGTCGTCCGCCACAATTAATTTCCCGGCGGTCTTAGCCGCAATGTCGTCGATACTGACGCCGGGGGCGTATTCCCGCAGGATGAACGCGCCGTCCGCGATCTCGAGCAGCGCGAGGTCGGTTAAGACCCGGCGGATGCAGCCCGCGCCCGTGAGCGGCAGCGTGCAGCGCGACAGCAGCTTTGACTCACCGCTTTTTGACGCGTGGGTCATTACCACAATGATGTTCTGCGCCCCGGCGACGAGATCCATCGCGCCGCCCATGCCCTTCACCATCTTTCCGGGGATCATCCACGAGGCGATATTGCCCTCGACGTCCACCTCAAACGCGCCCAGCACGGTCAGGTCAACATGGCCGCCGCGGATCATCGCAAACGACTGGGCCGAGTCGAAAATGGCCGCGCCTGTCCGTGCGGTCACGGTCTGTTTACCGGCGTTGATCATGTCGGCGTCGAGGCTCTGCTCGTCAGGAAAAGCCCCCATCCCCAGCAGTCCGTTTTCCGACTGGAGCATCACATCCATCCCGTCCGGAATGTAGTTCGCCACCAGGGTGGGGATACCAATCCCCAGGTTGACGTAATACCCGTCGCGTAGTTCGCGGGCGACTCGCATGGCCATCTGTTCACGGGTTAACATCGTCACACTCCTTCCGTGCGCAGCGTGCGCTGTTCAATGCGTTTTTCAAACTGGCCGACAATCAGCCTGTCGACGTAAATTCCCGGGGTATGAATGGCCGACGGGGGCAGCTCGCCCGGGGGAACAATCTCTTCCACCTCGACGACCGTTATCCTGCCCGCCGTTGCCATCAGCGGATTAAAGTTTTGCGCGGTATGCCGGTAGACGACGTTGCCGTACCAGTCCGCTTTCCAGCCCTTGATCAGCGCGAAATCACCGGTAATGGCCTCTTCGAGGATGTAGTGCTTACCGGCAAACTGGCGCACGTCTTTGCCAGCAGCCACGGGGGTGCCATAGCCGGTAGCCGTGTAAAATGCCGGAATACCCGCACCGCCCGCGCGCACCTTTTCCGCCAGCGTGCCCTGAGGCGTGAGTTCAATCTCCAGTTCACCGCTCAGCACCTGCCGCTCGAACAGCGCGTTCTCGCCGACGTAAGAGGCCACCACTTTGCGAACCTGCCGCGTTTCGAGCAGGAGCCCGAGACCGAAACCGTCCACGCCGCAGTTGTTTGATACCACCGTCAGATCTTTCACCTGACGGCGTCTGACCTCTGCAATCAGGTTCTCCGGAATCCCGCACAGGCCGAAGCCGCCCGCCAGCAAAGTCATCCCGTCCGTCAGCCCATCCAGCGCCTGCGCATAGCTGTCGACGCGCTTATCCAGTCCCGCCATCGTCATTCCTCCTCTTAACCGTGGCGGTATCATTAGGGGCGGCGACTCATTTGTTAATTTTGAATTTGTGACCCACTCATTTGGTTTTTTTATTAATTTCCTGTTAACTAAATTTTTTCAATTAGTTAACAGGATGAAAAATGAGAATGAGTGTCAAACAGTTACGCGCGTTTTTAGCGGTAGCTCACACTCTGAATTTCGCCCACGCCAGCGAACGGCTGAATCTCTCCCAGCCGGCCCTGAGTCTGACGATTAAAGCGCTGGAGGATGCGCTGGGCGGACCGCTGCTGCAGCGGAGCACGCGCAAGGTCGCGCTGACGCAGGAGGGCGAGACGTTTTTGCCGATGGCGCGGCAGCTGCTTGCCGACTGGGATAATGTCGAAGAGGCAATGCACCAGTGCTTTACCCTGCAGCGCGGTAAAATCTCTGTCGCGGCGATGCCGTCGTTTGCCGCGAATGTTCTGCCCGAGGTGCTAAAAGCGTTTCGCGATCGCCATGCCGGGATCAACGTCACCGTGCATGACGTGATTAACGAGCAGGTGATTGAGATGGTGCGGGAAGGGCGGGTCGAGATGGGCATCGCCTTTGAGCCCGCGCCCACGCACAACCTGCTGTTTACCCCGCTGGGTCTCGACCGGTTTGTTGCCATTGTGCCGAAAGATTCCCCGCTGGCGGGCAAAAAACGCCTGACATGGGAAGCGCTGCTGACGCTGGATTTCATCACCCTGCAGCGCCCCTCTGCGGTGCGTCTGATGATGGAAGAGGAGCTGGCGCGAAGCGGCAGAAAGCTGGACGTCGCGCTGGAGAGCCATCAGCTGGTGACGGTCGGGCGGATGGTCGCAAGCGGGCTGGGCGGCAGCGCCGTCCCGGCGCTGTGCAAGACGCAGATGGCGTCGCTGGGCGCGGTCTGTATTCCGCTGGACAGCCCGCCTATTGAAAAGTGTATCGGAGTGATCCATCCCGGGCACACGCAGCTTTCAAAAGCGGCGCATGCCCTGCTGGAAACGCTGAAGGATTTTTACCAGCCCGATTAAGGGGCGAGAAACACCTGCGGTGCGGCGTGAGCCGGGTGCCTGCCGACGTGAACCTGTGCGCCGTACCAGCGCGCCAGCGCATCGGCCTGCAAAACGGTTTCCGGCTCTCCCTGGGACACGATCCTGCCGCTGTGCAGGAGCAGGATGCGATCCGCCCACAGCGCTGCCAGGTTGAGGTCGTGCAGCACCGTGCAAACGTGCAGATGTCCCCGGCTGGTCAGGGATTTCAGCAGGCGCAGGAGATGCTGCTGGTGATAGAGATCCAGCGCAGAGGTGGGTTCATCAAGAAACAGCCAGCCGCGCGGCGCACCGTCGCACCAGAGCTGAGCCAGCGCGCGGGCGAGCTGAATGCGCTGCTGCTCGCCGCCGGAGAGTGCGGCAAACTGCCTGCCCGCCAGCGGTAAACAGCCGGTGATGGCCATAACCTCCTCAATAACCGACGCTTCTGGCGTGCGGGTCCAGGGCGCTCGCCCCATACCGACCACCGCCTCAGCCGGCCAGTCAAATCCGAGCTGCGTGTTCTGGCGCATCACCGCCCGGTAGCGGGAGAGCCTGTCCGGCTGCCAGGCCGCAAGCGGTGTGCCCGCCAGGCTGCACCGTCCGCCCGCAGGTTTAAGGTAGCCGGTCAGCAGCCGCAATAGCGTTGATTTTCCGGCGCCGTTGGGGCCAATCAGCGCCACCAGCTCGCCCTGAGATAAGGTCAGCGACACGTCGTTAATCAGCGTGCGCTGCCCGACGCGAAAAACAAGGTTTTCTGCACAATAGCGCTCAGCCATGCGCACCTCCGCGACGAAAGATAAGCCACAGGAACCACGGCGCGCCGAGAAGGCTGGTCAATAAGCCAACCGGCATTTCCGCCGGGGCGACCAGGCTGCGCGCCAGCGTATCGGCAACCAGCAGGAGCAGCGCACCGGCCAGCACCGAGCCGGGGAGCACGGCCCGATGGTCGGCCCCCAGCCACATGCGCACCAGGTGCGGCACCACCAGGCCGACAAAGCCGATCACGCCGCTGACCGCCACGGCGGCGGCCACCAGCAGGGCGCTGCACAGCAGCAGGATCCGCTGCACGGCGGCAACCTCCACGCCGAGGTAGTGCGCCTCTTCATCGCCCAGCTGCAGCAAATTCAGGGCGCCTGCCAGACGCCAGATCGCCAGCGCGGTGGGGAGCATCAGCGACGCGACGGCCAGCAGCGTTGACCACTGCGCCAGGCCGAGGCTGCCCATTCCCCAGAGCGAAAGCTGGCGAAGCTGGGCATCATTGCTGAGCCATGACAGCACGCCGACGGCCGCGCCGCACAGGGCGTTGATGGCAATGCCTACCAGCAGCAGGCGCGACAGGGAAGCGTCACGCTGCCGGCTGAGCAGGAAAATCACGACGGTGGCGGCCAGCGCGCCGAGAAACGCCGCCAGCATCGGGGCATACAGCATTACCAGGGCAGGCAGCGAGAGCGGAAGCACCACCCATAGCGCAACGGCGAGCGCCGCGCCGCTGCTGATGCCGAGCAGGCCCGGGTCCGCCAGCGGGTTGCGGAACAGCCCCTGCATCACGCAGCCTGCCAGCGCCAGTGAACCGCCGATCGCCAGCGCCAGCAGCACGCGAGGCAGGCGGATAGTCAGCCAGATTTGACGCAGCGCCTCGTCGCTACCGTCCCACAGCAGGCTGGCCGGCAGGTGTAATGCCCCAACCCCGGTCGCTGCGAGCGTCATGACGGTCAGGATCGCGGTCAGTATCCATAACGATAAGGCTATCCGCCGGGACATCAGGGCAGTTGCTCCGCTTTGGCACGCAGCTGCCGGATGGCTTCCGGCGTTCGCACGCTGAAGCCCAGCAGCGCCATATCGTCAATCGCCAGCACCTGCCTGTTCCGTCCTGCCGGGGTTTGCGCCAGACCGGGCAGTTTCCACAGATTCGCTTCACCACCAAGGGCGTTGATCCCGTCCTGCGATATCACCACAAGGTCAGGCTGGCTGGCGATCGTGCCCTCCTGAGACAGCGGCTGATAGCGGGTGAACCCCTGCATGGCGTTCTGCAGACCCGCCGCACGAATGGCCGCGTCCGCGCCGGTCTGTTGTCCGGCAGCCATGGCGGTCATCCCGCCGTGGTTGAGAATAAACAGCACCCGCTTATTGAGCGGTGACGTGGGAAGCGCCGACAGCACCTGGCGCAGCGTGCTGCGCAGGACCTCTCCCTCGGCCTCTCGGTGCGTCGCTTCAGCGACGATCCGCACCTTTTCGTCAATGACGTTCAGGTCATTACCGGCAGGAACAGCGATTACCCGGACGTGGCTTTGCTCAACCTGCTTTAGCGCCAGAGACGGCTGTGCCTGGGCGCTGGCCAGCACCAGCGTGGGGCGCATGGACAAAATCCCCTCCGCATTGAGCTGGCGCAGATAGCCCACGTCAGGCAGTGAATTCGCCGCCTGCGGCCACTGGCTGGTGCTGTCGCGGGCCACCAGCGAAGACGCCGCGCCGAGGGCGTAGACAATCTCGGTGACGTCGCCGCCGAGGGTAACGATTTTCTCCTGCGGCGCAGCAGACGCCAGCAGGGGCAGGGCGCCGAGCAGGGCAAGCCATCGTTTCATGCCGCCAGCCCTTTCGCCGTTAAGGCGTCAATCTGGCTGCGCCACTGGCTCTGCTCCGGTTCGCCTTCCGTACGCTGGCCGTACAGCTGGGCGATTTGCGTTCCATCGGCGGCAAACAGCTCCAGGCTGGTGACATGCCCGTCAGCCGTCGGTTTGCGCGTGACCCACGTCTCCGCAATGGAGCCTTCAAGCAGATGCAGGGTAAAGGTTGGGTTAAAGATGTTCAGCCAGCCTTTCATCGGCGTCAGCTTTTCCACCGCGCCGGTGAAAATCTGCACGCAGCCGCGGTTGCCTACGAAGACCATGATTTCGTTACCGTCCCGGCGCGCCGTTTCCAGCAGCTGCGCCAGCGCGGTGTTTTCTACCCGGCAGGCCAGATCGTCAGCCGCCAGGCGAAACGCCTGCTGGCGGCTGAGGTTATGGCGCTTGAGCAGGTTGAAGAACTGATGAACGTCGGTCATGGCGCGCCACTCTTTGTCTACCAGCGCGGCATCCGCGTTTTCAGCATGAGCCGGTGCATCGGCCATCTTCAATGCCAGCGGCGGGTTGTCGGCAAAGATAAAGCGGGTCAGCACGTCGCCCCAGGCGGAAAGGTCGGTGTTATCCGTGGCGTAGACCTTCAGCAGGGCATCGCCCTGGTGATCGAAGAACTGAATGCTCTGCCGCTCGCCGCGGGCGGTGGCTTCACTGATGTGAAACGCGCTCGCCCACTGGTTGAGGAACAGGCGCAGATCCAGCGCGCGCGGGTTCAGCACCAGCCCGGCGTGGCCGTTCAGGTGCTGGTTAGTGAAGTTCCCGACCTGTTCGTGAACGGCGTAGTCGTTGCGGCAGATACATTTGGTTTCGCCCACCGCCTCCAGCGCGCCCAGGATCTCGCGGATATCACCGCGCAGTCGCCAGGCGTCGTGACCCACGCGGGCAAAGGTCAGCTCTGCTTCACTGATGTTCATTAACCCCGCGACGTCGCGCGCGTACTTACCCGGATTGGCTTCTTTTAGCTCAAGCCAGCGCGTGTAGTGATTCATTGTCTCTTCCTTCTGAAAAGTTGCCCCGAAGGGAATTACCACTGATAGCTTACGAAAATCTTCCCGTTACGGCCGTCCTGCGGAATGCCCTGAGGTGACCAGTACGCTTTGTCGAAGGCGTTGCCGAGTACCAGCGTGGTGGTCACGCCTTTGAGCCGTTCCTGGCCCTTATAGCTGACATAGAAGTCGTTGACCGCATAGCCCGGCTGCTTGCTGTAGCTGCTGCTGATATGCGTTGAGCGATCGACAAAGGTCCCAATCCAGCCGACGGAGAACCCGCTTTGCGCCACCGGAACGTCCAGCTTGCTGGTGACGGTATCCGGGTTGATGCTGGAGATGTACTCGCCCGTATCGGTGTCTTTCCCGCGCGTGCGGTTATAGGCCAGGTCGAGGCTGAAGAGGTCGGCCGAGTATTTTGCCATCATGTCCCAGCCCCAGATTTTGGCGTTCGGGACGTTATAAGACATGGTGGTTGCCGCCGCGAAATCGACGGTGGTGGAGATATAGTCTTTGGCTTTGGTATCGAAATAGCTGGCTTTAAACTCCAGCGCATCGTTGGCAAGCATCAGATCGTCAAAGCGCAGGCCAAAACCAAACTCCTGCGTTTCGTTGGTTTCCGGGCGCAGGTTCGGGTTCGGCACCCAGTAGTTGGTATAGAAGCGGCCGATGGAGAAGTGTTTGGCGTCGTTATACATCTCGCCCATGGTCGGCGCGCGGAAGGCCTGCGCGTAAGAGCCAAACAGCATCAGCCAGTCGGTCGGGCTGACGGTTAACCCGGCGCGGGATGACCACTTATCGGCATCCACATCGTTGTAGCCGTCGCTGCTGCCGCGGTAGTTGTCATAGCGCGTGCCGCCCAGCAGGGTAACAGGCAGATCGCGCAGGGTGATCTCATCCTGCAGCCAGCCGGAGCTGAAGTCGATTTTCGCCTCCGGGAAGCCGGTGGTTGCCCCGCCCGGATGCTGCTCCTGACGATAGTATTCTCCGCCGTAGGTCAGAAGGTGTGCTGCAACGGTGTCGCTGAACAGGCGGGTGCGGTTTTCCACCTTGCCGCCTTTGGTGGTCTGCTTGCGGAACTCGCCGCTGCTGTCGATATTCTGGGCATTAATGCGCGCTTCGGACCAGTAAACTTTCGCGTCGGCGTTCAGCCAGTCGTTACCTTCCGGGGCGATGCGGTAGCCCACCTGCGCGTCACGCTGAATGGTGGAGCGATCGGTCATCGGGTTGCTGCTGTCCGCCCCGGTGGTTTGCGGGTTTTTCGGCTCCTGAGCGGCGTTATTGTAGTAGCGCAGGGAGCCGCTCAGGGTCTGGGCTGGGTCGAGTTTCCAGCTGCCTTTCGCCAGCATGTTGTTGATGGATTCGTCGTTAGGGGCGGTTGCTCCGTCGCTCTGGCGGATATCGCCGCGATCCCGGCTGGACCAGGCCACCAGACCGTCCAGGGTGTCGGTGCGGCCGTAGGCGCTGGCCCCCATCCCGAGGCTGTGATCGCCTGTCGCGCCTGTTCCAAACACGCGGTAGCCGCTGTTTTTACCCGGTTCGAGCAGATCGCTGGCGTCGGCGGTGTCATAGGAAATCACGCCGCCCAGCGCGCCGCTGCCGTACAGCAGGGCCGACGGGCCGCGAACCACTTCGATACGTTTAATCAGTGCCGGATCGAGGAAGGTGCTGTTCAGGTGGCCGGTATCGGTCCCCTGGCGCACGCCGTCAACCAGCACCAGCACGCCGCGACGGTCATAGCCGCGCAGGTTGACGTCCTGCCCGTTGGTGCGCCCGGTGCCGTCCAGCGTCAGACCGGGGACGTTACGCAGCAGGTCGGCCGCCGAGCTGGCGGTTTGTTTCTCCGGCGCGCTGGCGTCAATCACGCTCACCATCATGGGGGCTTCAAAGGCGCTGCGGGCGTTGCCCGTGGCGGTGACGGTAATGTCGTCTGTGGCGGCGAACGCGACGCCCGGCAGGGTGCTGACAATCGCCAGCGCCAGAAGTGACGGACGTAAAGATGCGGAAGGCAGGTGTGGCATAGCAACTCTCCATAAGAAGTGAAAAGCGCTGGCTGCCTGGGGTTTACCTGGGTGGCTGGCGAAGTTTTTTGTGTTGTTTATTTTGTGAGGATCAGTTTTCCGGCATGGGTCTGGCGCAGCAGATAGCGCTGACCGTCATGCTCGATAATGACCCGGCCCTCATCGCCGAGCAGGGTTTTGCTTTCAATCCGACGCTCGGTAGGGGCTGGTGCTGTGTCTGTTTTTGCTGGCGTTGCCGCGCTGTTATCCGTACGTGACATAATGTTTATAAATAACAATCAATGTAACAATGATAATCATTATCAATAAACTGCAAATTCACGGCAAGCATTTTTGTGAAAAAAGGGTGAGAGGATCAATATTGTGCAATGAAAAGCCCGGTGGCGGCTTCGCCTTACCGGGCCTACAACGGCAAGAATCGTAGGCCGGGTAAGCGCAGCGCCACCCGGCAGGATGTTAAAAGCGTGTGTCCACGGCTGCTGCGAGTTTCTCCAGCAGCAGTTCGCTGTCTTCCCAGCTCAGGCACGGGTCGGTGATCGACTGGCCGTACACCATCTGCTGTCCGGCAATGATTTTCTGCGTGCCTT
The DNA here is from genome assembly GCF_000568095.1 of Enterobacter sp. DC4. Lineage (NCBI taxonomy): Bacteria > Pseudomonadati > Pseudomonadota > Gammaproteobacteria > Enterobacterales > Enterobacteriaceae > Enterobacter > Enterobacter sp. DC4. The sequence goes on from NZ_AZUB01000001.1 coordinate 775,608, forward strand.
CTTTGATAAAACTCTCGGCCATAATCCCTGCAACGGCGGTTGAACCGCTGCGGATCTGCTGGCAGATCTCATCGCAGACGTCCAGCTGGCGGCGATGCTGCTTCTGGCAGTTGCCGTGGCTGAAATCCACCACCAGATGTTCCGGCAGGTCGAACTCGGCCAGCGTTTCACAGGCCGCCGCAATATCTTGTGCATGGTAATTGGGTTTCTTGCCGCCGCGCATAATGATGTGCCCGTACGGGTTACCGCTGGTCTGGTAGATGGTCATATGACCGCTTTTATCCGGCGACAGGAACATGTGGCTGGCACGGGCTGCGCGGATGGCATCAACCGCGATACGGGTGTTGCCATCGGTCCCGTTTTTAAAGCCGACCGGACAGGAGAGGGCGGAGGCCATCTCACGGTGGATCTGGCTTTCGGTGGTGCGTGCGCCAATCGCGCCCCAGCTGATCAGATCGGCGATAAACTGCCCGGTCACCATATCGAGAAACTCGGTCGCCGTCGGCACGCCCAGCTCGTTGACCTGTAAAAGCAGCTTCCGCGCCAGCTCGATACCGTGGTTAACGCGATAGCTGCCGTTGAGGTCAGGATCGGAAATCAGCCCTTTCCAGCCCACCACGGTGCGCGGTTTTTCAAAGTAGGTGCGCATGACGATCTCAAGGCGATGCTGGTACTTATCCCGCAGTCCCTGAAGTCGTTTTGCATAATCCATCGCGGCATCCAGATCGTGGATGGAGCAGGGACCAATCACCACCAGAAGACGTTTGTCTTCACCATTGAGGATTTTTTCAATGCGGCGGCGGGAAGCCGTCACGTGTTCCGCGACGGCGGCGGAAACAGGATGCCGCTGGGCCAGTTCAGCCGGCGTGACAAGGCTGTCAATGCGCGCAGTGCGGAGTTCATCGGTTTTATTCATGGAATGTCTCAGAAAATTTTTGCTTCATCGGCAGACTACCGGGAAGTGATGGGCATCACCTTAAACCAATCCCTGCTGATTTCAAGTTCGGGGCGACACCGCCCCGTGGTTGCAGATGATGATACCTGAATCTGAGTTAATGTACTAGCATATTAGTACATGCGGCGATTAAGCCCCATGATGTCGAGAATTTTGGTGGCAATTTCTTCAACCGAATAGTTGGTGCTGTTCAGCCACGGGATCTGGTTTTTGCGGTACAGCGCTTCCACTTCGGAGACCTCCATCCGGCACTGGCGCATAGAGGCGTAGCGACTGTTCTCGCGGCGCTCTTCGCGGATGGCTGCAAGGCGTTCCGGGTTGATCGTCAGGCCGAACAGCTTGTGCTGCAGCGGCTTAAGGGCGGCAGGCAGCACCAGGTTATCCATGTCATCAGCGATAAACGGGTAGTTTGCGGCGCGAATGCCAAACTGCATCGCCAGATAGAGGCTGGTCGGGGTTTTGCCGCAGCGCGACACGCCAAGCAGAATCACCTGCGCCTGGTCGAGATTACGCAGAGAGATACCGTCATCATGTGCAAGGGTGTAGTCAATGGCGGCGATACGCGCGTCGTACTTGGTCAGGTTGCCGGGGTTCAGCCCGTGGGTGCGGTGGGCAATAGGCGTCGGATCGAGCTTAAGTTCGCTTTGCAGCGGAGCCACCAGCGCCTGCACGATATCCTGGCAGAAGCCTTCACTTTGCAGAATGATGGAGCGAATCTCGGGGATCACGATCGAGTAGAACACCAGCGGGCGGACGCCGGTCTGCTGGTATATGGCGTCAATCTGGTCCTTCACCGCTTTGGCGCGGCTCTCGTTTTCGACAAACGGCAGCGTGATGCTGTTTATCGAAACGGGAAACTGCGACATCACCGCGTGGCCCAGGACCTCGGCGGTGATCGCCGTACCATCAGAAATATAAAAAACGTGGCGATCGACAGCACTATCCATTTTACTCACCCTGAATATCAGACCTAATTGTCTGAAAGCATAAATTAAAAAAGTAAATTACACAGCAAAGAACTTATCTTAATTATAAATGAAACGGCATTTTTGATTTTCCTGAAAAGTGGATTTCATTTTTCAAATAGCGACTTTATTTTTGGGGTTTCTGGCTGAAAATATAGGAATCATCGGGTTAATGCCTGGTGGGAAAGTATCCGAAAAGTTGAAATTTTAAATTGCTTACACGATTCACCGTTTTTTTAGCGCTAATAAATATGCCAGTATAAATACGTAGTCAGGTGTTACTTACTCCGATCAAATATCACAAAAGGATTGTTTCGATGTCCAACAATGGCTCGTCACCGCTGGTGCTTTGGTATAACCAACTCGGCATGAATGATGTAGACAGAGTTGGGGGCAAAAATGCCTCCCTGGGTGAAATGATTACAAATCTGTCGGGTATGGGTGTCTCCGTACCGAACGGGTTTGCCACCACCGCCGATGCCTTTAACCTGTTTTTAGACCAGAGCGGTGTTAACCAGCGCATTTACGACCTGCTGGATAAAACGGATATTGATGACGTCACCGAGCTTGCCAAAGCCGGGGCGCAGATCCGCCAGTGGATCATCGACACACCTTTCCAGCCGGAACTGGAAAAAGCCATTCACGACGCGTACAACCAGCTCTCTGCTGACGATGCGCAGGCCTCCTTTGCCGTGCGTTCCTCTGCGACCGCAGAAGATATGCCGGACGCCTCGTTTGCCGGGCAGCAGGAAACCTTCCTGAACGTCCAGGGTTACGATGCGGTGCTGGTGGCGGTGAAGCACGTGTTTGCTTCCCTGTTCAACGACCGTGCCATCTCCTATCGCGTACACCAGGGCTACGACCATCGCGGCGTCGCGCTCTCCGCTGGCGTGCAGCGCATGGTGCGCTCGGACGTGGGCTCATCCGGCGTGATGTTCTCCATTGATACCGAATCCGGCTTCGACCAGGTGGTGTTTATCACCTCCGCGTGGGGGCTGGGTGAGATGGTCGTGCAGGGCGCGGTAAACCCTGACGAATTCTATGTCCACAAGCCTACGCTTGCCGCTGGCCGTCCGTCGGTGGTGCGCCGCACCATGGGCTCGAAAAAAATCCGCATGATCTATGCCCCGACCCAGGAGCATGGCAAGCAGGTTAAAATTGAAGATGTACCGCAGGAACAGCGCGACCGCTTCTCCCTGACCGACGCCGAAGTGCAGGAGCTGGCGAAGCAGGCGGTGCAGATTGAAAAACACTACGGCCGTCCGATGGATATCGAATGGGCGAAAGACGGGAACACCGGCAAGCTGTTTATCGTGCAGGCGCGTCCGGAAACCGTCCGCTCACGCGGTCAGGTGATGGAGCGTTATACGCTGCACGCCCAGGGCAAAATCGTGGCGGAAGGCCGTGCCATCGGTCACCGCATCGGTGCCGGTCCGGTCAAAGTGATCCACGACATCAGCGAGATGAACCGCATTGAGCCAGGCGACGTGCTGGTGACCGACATGACCGACCCGGACTGGGAACCGATCATGAAGAAAGCGGCGGCTATCGTCACCAACCGCGGCGGCCGTACCTGTCACGCGGCGATCATTGCCCGCGAGCTGGGTATCCCTGCGGTTGTCGGCTGCGGTGACGCCACCGAGCGCATGAAGGACGGACAGAACGTGACCGTCTCCTGTGCCGAGGGCGATACCGGCTACGTGTACGCCGATATCCTCGACTTCAGCGTGAAGAGCTCCAGCGTGGATACCATGCCGGACCTGCCGCTGAAGATCATGATGAACGTCGGTAACCCGGACCGCGCGTTCGACTTCGCCTGCCTGCCGAACGAAGGCGTAGGCCTGGCGCGTCTGGAATTTATCATCAACCGTATGATCGGCGTTCACCCGCGTGCGCTGCTGGAGTTTGACGATCAGGATCCGAAGCTGCAGAACGAAATCCGCGAGATGATGAAAGGCTACGACTCGCCGAAAGAGTTCTACGTCGGCCGTCTGACCGAAGGGATCGCGACGCTGGGCGCCGCCTTCTATCCGAAACGCGTGATCGTGCGTCTGTCTGACTTTAAGTCTAACGAATACGCCAACCTGGTCGGCGGCGAGCGCTACGAGCCGGAAGAAGAGAACCCGATGCTGGGCTTCCGCGGGGCCGGACGCTACGTGTCCGACAGCTTCCGCGACTGCTTCGCGCTGGAGTGTGAGGCGGTGAAGCGCGTGCGCAACGACATGGGGCTGACCAACGTGGAGATCATGATCCCGTTCGTGCGTACCGTAGATCAGGCGAAAGCCGTTGTGGACGAGCTGGCGCGTCAGGGGCTGAAGCGCGGCGAGAACGGGCTGAAGATCATCATGATGTGTGAAATTCCGTCCAACGCCCTGCTGGCCGAGCAGTTCCTGGAGCACTTCGACGGCTTCTCTATCGGTTCGAACGACATGACGCAGCTGACGCTGGGTCTGGACCGCGATTCCGGCGTGGTCTCCGAGCTGTTCGACGAGCGTAACGAGGCGGTGAAAGCGCTGCTCTCCATGTCCATCCGCGCGGCGAAGAAGCAGGGTAAATACGTCGGGATTTGTGGTCAGGGTCCATCCGACCATGAAGACTTTGCCGCATGGCTGATGGAAGAGGGGATTGATAGCCTGTCCCTGAACCCGGACACCGTGGTGCAAACTTGGCTGAGCCTGGCGGAACTGAACAAGTAACGCCGCGCTGACCCGAAAAGGCGAGGATATTATTCCTCGCCTTTTTTATTTCTCCCTCTTATTTGCTCCCCATCACAAATAAAGTAAAAAACCAAATATCATAATTTGCCTGTCAATTTAGACAATTGTTAGCGCGCAAACCGTTGCTAATACTTGAGCCTTACATGCGCATTTCCCTTCAGATGATGCGCAACTGGTTGAAATACGTTTTAACCTGATAAAAAGGCAAATAACAATGACACTCTCCTCTGTATTGCGTACCAAAGATAAAATAGGTTATGGCTTAGGTGATATGGCCAGCGCGCTGGTCTGGCAAACGGCAACGTTATTTCTCGCCTATTTCTATACGGACGTTTTTGGGCTGCCCGCCGCGATTATGGGCACCATGTTTTTAGTGGTGCGCGTGGTCGATGCGTTTGTCGACCCGTGCATTGGCGCCCTGGTGGATCGCACCCAGACGCGTCACGGTCGTTTCCGTCCCTGGTTGCTGTGGTTCGCCATTCCGTTTGGCGTAAGCTGCCTTATCACTTTCTATGTACCGGACGTGGGACCGACGGCGAAAATCGTTTATGCCTGCCTGACCTACGCGATCTTAAGCCTGATTTACTCCGCCATTAACGTGCCTTACTGCGCCATGCCTGGCGCGCTGACGTTAGACCCGCGCGAGCGTCACTCCCTGCAGTCGTGGCGCTTTGGCCTGTCGTTTATCGGCGGGTTGATTGTGACGGTCATCGCCCTGCCGCTGGTTTCATTGTTAGGCCAGGGCAACGTGCAGAAAGGCTATTTCTATGCCATGAGCCTGATGGGGCTGCTGGGCATTGTGCTCTTTTTCTGCTGTTTCCTGATGACCCGAGAGCGCTATTCGCCGCGCAATGATACCTCCGGCTCCATGCTGACCGATTTAAAACTGCTGGCCGGTAACAGCCAGTGGCGTATTGTGTTCCTGTTTAATATTTTGCTGTTAACGGCGGTGGTGACGCGCGGTTCCGCCACGATGTATTACGTGAACTACGTGCTGTTGCGTCCGGATCTGGTTTTTGCCTTTATTGTTTCCGGAATGGTCGCCTCCTTAAGCGGCGCTTTATTATCTGAACGGCTGCTGGGGAAATTTGATCGCGTACGCGCCTATCAGTGGACCATTATTTCCTTCGTCATTTTCGGCGCGCTGATTTTCTTCCTGCCGCCTTCACAGGTGTGGCTGATTTTTGGCCTCAACATCGTCTTTAGCTTTGTGCAAAACCTGACCACGCCGCTGCAGTGGACCATGTTCTCCGATGTGGTCGACTACGAAGAGCACCGCAGCGGTCGTCGCCTGGACGGGCTGGTTTTCTCCACCGCGCTGTTTGCCATCAAATTCGGTCTGGCGCTGGGTGGGGCGGTGGTCGGCTGGGTGCTTGGCATGGTGGATTACGCCCCGGGACAGGCAACTCAGGCACCCCACGTCCTCTCTACGATTAACGCGCTGTTCACCCTTATCCCGTGCGCGCTGTTCCTCTGCATGGTCGCGCTGCTTGCCATCTACAAGCTCAACAGCCGGCTGGTGGATTCCATCGCCCGGGAGCTGGCCAGCAAACGTGAGGTAAGACCCGACGCGGGGCAGCTCAGCCCGGCAACCCCTTCCGCACTACAGGAGTAAAATATGACTGCTATCTATAAGGACGCGGGACGTCCCGTGCACGAGCGCGTCGCCGATTTACTGGCGCGTATGACCCCGGAAGAGAAGTTCGCCCAGATGCATGCGTACTGGCTGATCCTCGATGAAAACGGCAACCACCGCGAGCGCAGCGATCTGAGCGATGAATTCGCCGGCGTGAGCGAGCAGGCCGCGCTGAGCGAACGGCTGAAGCTGGGCGTCGGGCAGATCACCCGTCCGCTGGGTACCCACATCGTTGATGCGAAAACCGGCGTGCGCGCCGCGAACCGCCTGCAGCGGATGATGATGGAAGAGACGCGCCTCGGCATCCCGGCGTTGTTTCATGAAGAGTGTCTGGTGGGGCTGCTGTGTAAAGACGCCACCCTGTTCCCGTCGTCGCTGAACTACGGCTCTACCTGGGATCCGGAACTGGTGCAGCGCGCGGCAGAGCAGATCGGTAAAGAGGCACGGTCCGTCGGCTGCCAGCAGGGGCTGGCCCCGGTGCTGGACGTGTCCCGCGACGTGCGCTGGGGGCGGACCGAAGAGACCTTCGGCGAAGATCCGTGGCTGGTGGGGGTGATGGTGACCGCCTACGTGAAGGGCTTACAGGGCGATAAGCGCGACCTGCTAGCGACCCTAAAACATTACGTTGGCCACTCGTTTAGCGAAGGGGCGCGCAACCACGCGCCGGTGCACCTTGGGTTCAGCGAGTTGAACGATACCTTCCTGCTGCCGTTTGAAATGGCTGTCAAGCTGGCAAATGCCGGGTCGGTCATGCCCGCCTATCACGATATTGATAACCAGCCGGGACACAGCGACAGCTTCCTGCTGACTACCGTCCTGCGCGAACAGTGGGGATTCGACGGGATTATTGTGGCGGATTACGGCGGCGTCAGCCTGCTGCACCAGCATCACGGGATTTCCCACGATGCGGCCGAATCCGCCGCGCTGGCATTCAACGCCGGGCTGGACGTTGAGCTGCCAAAAGACGACTGCGCGCGCCATCTGGCGGACGCCGTTGAGCGCGGGCTGATTTCTATGACCAAAGTGGATGAGATCGTGGCACGCGTACTGACGGAAAAATTCCGCCTGGGGCTGTTTGAAAAGCCGTACGCGGATGAAAACGGTATCGATCTGCAAAATGACTTGACCCGCCAGGCCGCACGGGAGGTGGCGACAAAATCGGTCACGTTGCTGGAAAACAACGGCATTTTACCGCTCGGCGGCAAACCTCGCGTGGCGGTGGTGGGGCCGACGGCAGACGATCCGCTGGCGTTGCTCAGCGGCTATAGCTTCCCGGTGCATCTGATCATCAGCGATATGGTGGAAGAGACCTTGCAGGTCACGACCCCGCGTGCGGCGCTGGAGCAGTATCTCGGGGCATCGAACGTCCGCTATGCCAAAGGGTGTCACATCATCGAAAAACGGATGGCGGGCGCGCCGGTCTTCCCTGGCGACAGCGGCAGCAAACCGATGCAGCAGTCGCCGGTCTCGCAGAGTACCGCATTGATCCCCGAGGCCGTGAACGCGGCGCAGGAGAGTGACGTGGTGGTCGCCTGCGTGGGCGATCTCGCCGGGCTGTTCCAGAGCGGTACCGTGGGGGAAGGTTCCGACACCGACTCCCTGAATCTGCCGGGCGTGCAGCAACAGCTGCTGGAGGCGCTGGTGGCGACGGGCAAGCCGGTGATTGTTGTGATGACCGGCGGGCGTCCGTACAACCTTCAGGGGCTGGAGGATAACGTCGCGGCGCTGCTGATGGCGTGGGCGCCGGGGCAGGAAGGGGGCTGGGCGATTGCGGACGTGCTGACGGGGCGGGCGGAGCCGCAGGGGCGTCTGGTGGTGAGCGTGCCGAAAAGCGCCGGGGCAATGCCGTATTACTACAATCACAAGCTCAAAAGCGGCGGCACGCCGTTTGCGTTCCACTTCGGTTCGCGTTACCCGTTTGGCTTCGGCCTCGGCTGGACGACGTTTAGCTGGGGGGCTGCCCGCGTAGCGGAAAGCAGCGTGCCGGTCGACGGCGAGGTGACGCTGAGTGTGGATATCACCAATACCGGAGAGCGTAGCGGCAGCGAGGTGGTGCAGGTTTACGTCAGGGATAAGGTCGCCACCCAGGTTCGGTCGCTCCAGGAGCTGAAGGCCTTCCAGCGCGTCACGCTCTCGCCGGGCGAAACCGCCACGCTCAGCTTTACGCTACCGGTTGAGATGTTCAACTTTACCCGCCGGGACGGGAAACGCATCGTTGAGCCGGGCGAGTTTGAACTGCAGGTTGGCGCATCGTCGGCGGATATCCGCGAGAGGGTGACGGTCAGGGTAACCGGGGAAACCCGCGTGCTGCCTGCCGAGTGGCGGATGCTCAGTACCTGTAAGGTGACACGCGCGTAGTCAGGATAAAAAAAAGCCCATCGTGGGAGATGGGCAAAGACTACACACAGCAATTCGTTGTTTCACTCAGGGGATTTCCATGCTTATAAATCAAGGTGTTGATTTATAACCGTGAGCTAATAGTAGGCATTGTGATCTTTAGCGTCGATCAGATTCGTCTCAATAGTTAAAGAGGCGTAAAGATTTCTTGAGGTTAATCGCGGGTTTAATGCAGAAACGGCGGGTCTGACCAGTGTGCAACGAATAAATACTTTAGCAGCGTTAAAGTATTGTGAGGGGGAATGTAGGCCGGGTAAGCGTTAGCGCCACCCGGCAAAAAACTTAATGCGTGTTCTTCTCTTCCAGCTCTTCCAGTTCGCTCAGAATCACGTCCGGGTCTGTTCCCGGAGGCGGAATTTCATGCACCCAGGCGGAGAACAGGCGCCAGGTAACGGCGAGCAGCACCGGGCCAATAAACAGGCCAATCATGCCAAAGGCAATCAGACCGCCAATGACCCCGGAGAGGATCAGGATCAGCGGCAGGTCTGCACCCATGCGGATGAGGATCGGACGAATGACGTTATCCATGGTGCCGACCACGCAGCTCCAGACCAGCAGCACCGTTCCCCACGTGGTATCACCCGTCCAGTACAGCCAGATAATGCAGGGAACCAGCACCAGCAGCGGCCCCAGTTGCGCAAGACAGGTCATCAGCATGACAACGGTAAATACGGTGGCGTACGGTACGCCGGAAATCGCCAGACCGATACCGCCCAGCACCGCCTGCACCAGCGCGGTGACCACCACGCCCAGCGCAACCGCGCGCACGGCCTGCGCAGCCAGCAGTACCGCAGCATCACCGCGTTTGCCCGCCAGGCGGGTGGCAAAGTGACGAACGCCTAAAGCGACCTGCTCGCCGCGCCAGTAGAGCAGGGCGCTGAAGAGCAGCATCAGGGTACAGTGCATCATAAACCGGCCGATATGTGCCGCCTGACCGACAAACCAGGTGGTCGTGGTACCAATGTACGGGCGGACTTTTGCCATCAGCGCGCTGCCGCCCATCTCCAGCAGGCTATGCCAGCCGCTGTAGAGCTTGGCTCCCACCACCGGAATGCTGTTCAGCCAGGCCAGATCCGGCAGCGTCACGTCGCCGCTGCTAATGGCGCGAATAACCGGGCCACTGGAATCCACCAGGCTATTCACCAGCAGGGCAATCGGAATAATAAACAGCAGGAACAGCAGAAGCGTCATGACCAGCACGGCTAACCCGCGGCGGCCGAACAGCAGCTTCTGCAAACGCAGCAGCAGAGGCCACGTGGCCACGACCACGGTCGCGGCCCAGGCGAAGCCGAGAATAAAGGGTTGAACAATCCACAGACACGCAATAATCATGAGGGCCAGAAACAGCACCGACAGTAAAATTTGCGCAACATCCCTGGGCTGGCGAAGATTGACCATAAATGAAACTTTCCTTAAAAGAACGCCAGTACGACTGGCGGGAACGGAAAACCGCGTCTCTCTAATCATTGATGATCTCGGCGGTTTTTGACAGGCGGATTTTGCCTGTAATTCAGCAGAGATTATAAGAAAAAAATGTGATAAAACTTTTAAGATACACGCAAACGATTTCATACAACTCTAATTAGGGTCGACAGTCATGATCCCACAGATTTCTCAGGCACCTGGCGTCGTTCAGCTGGTGCTTAATTTTTTGCAAGCACTGGAGCAACAGGGTTTTACAGGTGATACCGCCACGAACTATGCCGACAGGCTGACGATGGCGACCGATAACAGTATTTACCAGCTTCTTCCCGATGCCGTGGTTTTCCCTCGTTCAACGGCCGACGTGGCGCTTATCGCCCGGCTGGCGACGCAGGAGCGCTTTGCTTCACTGGTCTTTACGCCGCGCGGCGGCGGCACCGGGACCAATGGTCAGGCGCTGAACCAGGGCATCATTGTTGATATGTCTCGCTATATGAACCGCATCATTGAGATCAACCCGGAAGAGGGGTGGGTGCGGGTCGAAGCGGGCGTTATCAAAGATCAGCTTAATCAGTATCTCAAGCCTTACGGCTACTTTTTCGCCCCGGAGCTTTCCACCAGTAACCGCGCGACCCTTGGCGGGATGATCAACACGGATGCCTCCGGTCAGGGCTCGCTGGTCTACGGTAAAACCTCCGATCACGTGCTGGGCGTGCGTGCCGTTCTGCTGGGCGGCGATATCCTCGATACCCAGCCGATGCCGGTCGAACTGGCGGAAACGCTGGGTAAAGATAACACCGCCAGCGGGCGCATCTATCGTACCGTGCTGGAACGCTGCCGGGACAACCGCCAGCTTATTCTCGATAAGTTCCCCAAACTAAACCGCTTCCTGACCGGGTACGACCTGCGTCACGTCTTTAACGACGACCTGACCCAGTTTGATTTAACCCGCGTGCTGACCGGTTCCGAAGGGACGCTGGCGTTTATCACCGAGGCGCGGCTGGATATCACCCGCTTGCCGAAGGTGCGTCGTCTGGTGAACGTTAAGTATGACTCCTTCGACTCCGCGCTGCGCAATGCGCCGTTTATGGTGGAAGCGAAAGCGCTGTCGGTGGAAACGGTCGACTCCAAAGTGCTTAATCTGGCCAGGGAAGACATTGTCTGGCACTCCGTCAGCGAGCTGATTACCGACGTGCCGGATAAAGAGATGCTCGGTCTCAATATCGTGGAGTTTGCCGGCGATGATGCGGAGCTGATTGAGCGCCAGGTCACCACGCTCTGCCAGCGTCTGGACGAGCTGATTGCGCAGGGTCAGGGCGGCGTGATCGGCTGGCAGCTTTGTAACGATCTGGCCGGGATTGAGCGTATCTATGGGATGCGTAAAAAAGCCGTGGGCCTGCTCGGCAATGCGAAAGGGGCGGCGAAGCCGATTCCCTTTGCCGAAGACACCTGCGTGCCGCCTGAGCATCTGGCGGATTACATCGTTGAGTTTCGCGCCCTGCTGGACAGCCACGGCCTGAGCTATGGCATGTTCGGCCACGTCGATGCGGGGGTACTGCACGTGCGTCCGGCGCTGGATATGTGCGACCCGCAGCAGGAGATCCTGATGAAGCAGATCTCCGACGACGTGGTGGCCTTAACCGCCAAATACGGCGGTCTGCTCTGGGGAGAGCACGGGAAAGGGTTCCGCGCGGAATACAGCCCGGCATTCTTCGGCGAACAGCTCTACGCGGAGCTGCGCAAGGTGAAAGCGGCTTTCGACCCGCATAACCGCCTCAACCCGGGCAAAATCTGCCCGCCTGAAGGCGTGGACGCGCCAATGCTGCAGGTGGATGCCGTCAAGCGCGGCACGTACGACAGGCAGATCCCGATTGCGGTGCGCTCCTCCTGGCGCGGCGCGATGGAGTGCAACGGCAACGGCCTGTGCTTCAACTTTGATGTGAAGAGCCCGATGTGCCCGTCGATGAAAATCACCAGCAACCGTATCCACTCGCCAAAAGGGCGGGCGACGCTGGTGCGCGAGTGGCTGCGTCTGCTGGCCGACCGCGGGGTGGATCCGCTGAGGCTGGAGCAGGAGCTGCCGGAAAAACGGGCTAGCCTGCGTTCGCTGATTGAGCGCACCCGCAACAGCTGGCATGCCAACAAGGGCGAGTATGATTTCTCCCATGAGGTGAAAGAGGCGATGTCCGGCTGTCTGGCCTGTAAAGCCTGCTCCACCCAGTGCCCGATTAAAATCGACGTGCCGGAATTCCGCTCGCGCTTCCTGCAGCTGTATCACACCCGCTACCTCCGCCCGGTGCGCGACCATCTGGTGGCGACGGTGGAAAGCTACGCGCCGCTGATGGCGCGCGCGCCGAAGACCTTCAACTTCTTTATCAACCAGCCGCTGGTGCGCAAGCTCTCAGAAAAACATATCGGCATGGTCGATCTGCCGCTGCTGTCGGTGCCGTCTCTGCAGCGCCAGCTCGTCGGGCATCGCTCGGCGAACATGACCCTGGAGCAACTGGAGGCACTCACGCCTGAGCAAAAAACGAAGGTGGTGCTGGTGGTGCAGGATCCGTTCACCAGCTACTACGATGCGCAGGTTGTGGCCGATTTCGTCCGTCTGGCGGAGAAAGTGGGTTACCAGCCGGTTGTGCTGCCGTTCTCCCCGAATGGCAAGGCGCAGCATATTAAAGGTTTCCTGAACCGCTTTGCGAAGACCGCGCAGAAAACGTCTGACTTCCTGAATCGCGTGGCGCAACTCGGGATACCGATGGTCGGCGTCGATCCGGCGCTGGTGCTATGCTATCGCGATGAATACAAGCAGACCCTGGGCGATAAGCGCGGCGACTTCAATGTGATGCTGGTCCACGAGTGGCTGCCGATGGCCCTGGAAGGCAAAGCTGTACAGGATGTCAGCGGTGAACCGTGGTATCTGTTCGGTCACTGCACGGAAGTGACCGCGCTGCCGGGTGCCCCCGCGCAGTGGGCGTCTGTTTTTGCCCGCTTCGGTGCGAAGCTGGAGAGCGTCAACGTAGGCTGCTGTGGGATGGCCGGCACCTACGGACACGAAGTGAAAAACCACGCCAACTCGCTCGGCATCTATGAGCTGTCCTGGCATCAGGCGATGCAGCGTTTGCCGCGAAACCGCTGTCTGGCGACGGGTTACTCCTGCCGCAGCCAGGTAAAACGGGTAGAAGGCAACGGTGTACGTCACCCATTGCAGGCTTTACTGGAGATAATTGGATGATCTGGAAACGTGCCGTGACGCTGCAGGCGCTGAACGCCATGGGCGAGGGGAATATGGTGGGGCTGCTGGATATCCAGTTTATCCGCATTGGCGACGATGAGATTGAGGCCACCATGCCCGTCGATAGTCGTACCCACCAGCCGTTTGGTTTATTGCACGGCGGAGCGTCCGTCGTGCTGGCTGAAACGCTGGGCTCGGTGGCGGGGTATCTCTGCACCGAAGGGGAGCAGAAGGTTGTCGGACTTGAGGTGAATGCTAACCACATTCGCTCGGTGCGCAGCGGACGCGTGCGCGGTGTTTGCCGCGCGCTGCACGCCGGAAGCCGCCATCAGGTGTGGCAAATAGATATTCTCGATGAGCAGGATCGCCTGTGCTGCTCGTCGCGGCTGACCACGGCGGTTGTGTAAAGTTTTCAGATGTCTTGCCTTTGGTCAAAAACTAGCCAGTACGTTGTGGTATACTGGTCAGGTTTTGTACATAAGCGAGGACATCATGGATACTGAAATAACCCCAACACAGCTGGCAATTGAATATTTACGTCGCGATAAGAGCAACCTGTCTCCGGCGCAGTACCTGAAAAAGCTGAAACAGCTTGAGCTGGAATTTACAGATTTGCTGGCGCTCTCTTCAAATGAGCTGAAAGAAGAGATCTACTTTGCCTGGCGGTTGGGCGTTCACGTCCATTGAGTACATGAGAATAAAAGGGCCGCGAATGCGGCCTTTTTTGTGTCTGACATTCAGTATCGAGCGGGGAGTTTATTGATTTTGATGAGCCTGCCTTCTTCCATTTCGATGAATCCGCCGGTTTTTAAATCCGCCAGAATGCGCATCACGCCGCTGCGGGAGAGCTGGGTTTTCTCCCTGATATACCTTTCCGCCGTCACGCTGAGCCGATAACTCTCATCTTCCTCCATCAGCTTGACCAGCTGCTGGCGAATCATCTCATACGCCGTCGGCGCGCCCTGCGGCATCACGTTGTTATAAAGACGGCTATACACAAAGATGAGCTGTTTAGAAAGCAGTCCCCATAGCGCCTTCTCTTTGATAATTTCATTCACCCGCTCGGTGGTGAGCGTCCCTATCAGACAAGGGCTGACGGTCTTAATATAATCATTGAAATAGATGTCGGTCAGGTTGGCGAGGCCGAACACGGCTGGACTGCGAGCCGTAGACAGCATCATGTCATCGCTTCTTCTGTAGATGGCGATGGTTCCTTCGAGAATTAAATAGCACATGCCCTGACCGTTAATTTGCAGGTCCAGCCGCTCTCCGCGGGCGGTATGTCGCGTTGTGCAATCAGGCAACAGGTGTGAAATAAGCTCTTGCGCGTAGGGAGAACCCCGTTGAGACTTTTCTGGAAGGGACATGGCAGCCGACAACCTTAAAAATAACCTGGCTAATTATAGCGCTTCTCCCGGGTACAGGCACGCTGGCTATCAATATTTTCGCGGCAGATGGTGAATGTCAAGCAGCACCCCGCGTTCCATGGTGATGTACTTTCCGGTCCGCAGTTCTGCCAGAATACGCATAATTCCGCTACGTGAAAGATACGTCCTGCTTTTGATGTACGCGGCGGCCGTCGTATTTTTCCGTATGGCATCGGGCTCCTGCATGAGTTCAACAAGCTGGAAGCGAATGATGTCGTAGGCAGACATTTGCGATATTTGCGCGCAGTGCTCATACACCCGTGAGGCCGTATAAATTAGCAGCTTTGAAAAGTGCTCCCATAAATCCTGCTGCGCAACAATCTGATTAAACGTCTCCAGCGACACGCGGGCGATTTCTGCCGTCTCAAGGGCCCTGACATACAGATGTTCCGAAGAAAACTGGCTGCTGACGCCAAGAATAAAAGGCGCAGATTCAGAGTTTAAAACAATACCGTCGCCGCGACGATGAAGCGCCACACTCCCCTGGAGAAGTAAAAAACACTGGCGCACATCATCTTTATAATAATGTACGGTTTCTCCCCGACAGATGACCATTCTGTTCGCAGCAGGCAGCACTGATTTAATCAGGGTATCGATATGGATAAACGGTTTTAAACCCAGAACGGTTGATTCGTGGTTATTCAATGGTGTGGTTAAACGCGTATTCATAAGATACCTCACAGCGACTACGGGTCTGATCGTTTTTTGATCTACCTGGAGAATTATCTTAAAAATGAAGGAGTCAGGGAATATTTCGGCAAGGTCCAAAAGTAGACCGTTGAGCATCTGATATCTAACCCCTTGAATGAAAACATAAAGACGATCAAGTCTACTAATAGACCAGGAAATAAGACGTAAGCGTATCCTGAAAGAAATGTTGAAATTACGTTAAATCAGAGTCTACTGCTAGACCATCAAAAAGTTGTATTCACCAAAATGATTATATAAATTTTAATCAGCCAGTCAGAAAGACCTTATAGCGTTAATTAAAAAGAAGATGAATCCACTGCGATTTATTTATCAACTTTCTGCTGCGTACGTTTTAATAATAAATAAAGTTATCCCGTAAACAGGAAAATGAAGCTTATGAAAAAGAACATTATTTTAGCGATGGTTGCGACAGGTTCTGCCTTAATGATGAGCAATGCACTCGCTGCTGCAGGGACCGTTAATTTTAACGGTAACATCCTGGATTCTGCCTGCGATGTCGCGGTTGCTTCTCAAAATCAGGTGGTGGTATTAGGCGATTACAATAAAACAGAATTTCCGGCAACAGGCTCCCGCACTGCGGCAACGAAATTCGACATCGTCCTGAAGAACTGCCCGGTTACGGTCAACAGTGCCAAAGTCCGTTTTGACGGTACGCCCGATCTGACTAACGCCGATCTGCTCGCTATTGATACCTCCGTCGCCGGTGCGGCAACGGGTGTTGCTATTAATTTGATGACCGCTGATAAAGCGGATCTGCCGTTGCACGGCAGTAACAGCTATAGCTATGTGCTAAGCGGCACCGCCGATAATACGCTGAATTTCTACGCGCAGTATATTTCAACGGCGGCATCGGTGACGGCCGGTCCTGCAAACTCCGTGGCAAATTTCTCCGTTGTTTATAACTAGTCATTAAGCAGAACACGAGTCGGTTCCATGACGTTCTGCGTGGGGGCAGTTTCTGCCCCCGTGTTTCAAGAGGTGTAACATGCATTTTATTAGCAAGGCCCTGCTCATATCGGCCGCCCTGACAGCATCGTTTTCGAACGCTTATGCCGGGGTCATTATTGGCGGTACCCGCGTTATTTTTGATGGTGGGAAAAAAGAGGCATCAATCAGTATCAATAATGCTGATAGCGTGCCTTATTTAATCCAGTCCTGGGTTGACATGCCAGAGGGTAATGCTAATAAAGCACCTTTTATTGTAACGCCGCCTTTATATCGACTGGATGGCGGGCAGCAAAACATTGAACGTATTTTACTCTCGGGTTCACTACCCCAGGATAAAGAAAGTCTTTTCTGGTTGAATATTAAAGCCATACCGTCTGCCTCAAAACAGGAAAACTCACTGCAAATTGCTGTCAAAACGCGCATCAAGCTTATTTATCGCCCGTCAGGTCTGAAGGGATCAACGCCGGAAGAACAAGCGAATAAATTAACCTGGTCGCGTAGCGGGAATAAGCTCATGGTCACCAATCCAACGCAATATGTCATCAACTTTAATGAAATAAGCGTCGGTGATAAAAAACTGGATGAGGTCTCCTGGGTGGCACCGGGTGCAACGGCGGTATTTAGCTTACCCGCAGGTGCCAATGGTAACCACATTACATTCAAAGTCATTAATGATTACGGCAGCCCCGGAAGAATGTATCAGGCCAGCTTTTAATTCATCAAAAGCGGCGATCCTCATATCAGGTCAGATTAATGATGATGGCAACGAAAACTAAAAAAATGCAGCCTGCGCGTCTGGCGATCTGTATCGCCTTTGCGCTGGTAAATGCAATGCAGACTGTTTATGCCCGTGATTCGTTCAACGCCGAGCTGGTTGAACTGGACAACCCGGGCACGGGTAAAGCTGATTTATCTGCTTTTGAATCAGGTTCGCAGGCACCAGGGAAATACCACGTTGACATCATCCTTGACGACCAACTCATCGAGACCAGCGATATTGATTTTACCGCAGTAAAAAGTGGGGAAGAGGGCGATAGCCTTAAGCCTTGTCTGAGTATTGAACAGCTCAACAGATGGGGCGTCAAAACCGCGCTTTTTCCCGACTTAGCCAGTAAGGACGCGTCCTGTGTCAACCTTCAGGCTATTCCTCACGCCAGCACGGATTTTCAGTTTGCCGCGCAGCGACTGATCGTCAGCATTCCTCAGGCCGCCATTGATATGCCGGCACGCGAGTATGTCTCGCCAGCGCTATGGGATGAAGGGATCGCCGCCGCCATGTTGAATTACAGCCTGAGCGGCGCAAACAGCCGGGCAAAACAAAACGGCAGTAAAAACAGCAACAGTCAATATGCCAACCTGCGCCCGGGTCTCAACGTTGGACCGTGGCGACTGCGAAATTACACCACCTGGTCGCGGGATGAAACCGGTCAGGACAAATGGGATACCGTCTACACCTATGCGCAGCGGGCCATTATTCCGCTCAAAGCGCAGCTCACCCTGGGGGATAGCTCCGCGCCAGCCGACGTGTTCGACAGTATGCCGTTTCGCGGCGGACAGCTGGCTTCGGATGATGACATGCTCCCGGATTCGCTGAAAGGCTATGCACCCGTGGTGCGGGGGATCGCGCGCACCAATGCCCAGGTGGTGGTGCGGCAGAACGGCTATCAGATTTATCAGACCTACGTGGCGCCAGGCGCTTTTGAGATTACCGATATGTACCCCACGGGCGGCGCCGGGGATCTGGACGTCACCGTTAAAGAGGCTGATGGCAGTGAGCAACATTTCACCCTCCCGTACGCGTCATTACCGGTTTTACAGCGCGAAGGACGGCTCAAGTATGCAGTAACCGGAGGGCAATACCGTTCTTATAACGGCAGCGTCGATAAGACACCTTTCGGGCAAATCACCGGGATCTATGGTCTGCCGTATGGGCTAACGCTGTATGGCGGGCTGCAGGAGTCGAGTAAATATCAGTCGATCGCCACCGGGCTTGGAAAAAACATGGGTGATTTCGGCGCTATTTCTGCGGATATGACCCAGGCCTGGTCCACCCCGCAGGGCGGTGAGAAATCCAATGGCCAGTCCTGGCGTGCGCGATACAGCAAAAACATTGTGGGGACCGGAACCCATTTCTCGATTGCGGGTTACCGCTACTCGACCAGCGGTTACTACGGTATGCAGGAGATCCTTGATTCGTACGGTGACAGCTCCGCGCTTCAGGATCGACGCCGCAACCGGGCCGAGCTGACGATGAGCCAGACGCTGGGCGGTGATCTTGGCTCGCTGACGCTGAGCGCGGCCCGCGAAGACTACTGGAATTCGGGTAAAACGATGGCGTCATACAGCCTGGGCTACAACAACTACTGGCACAACATCAGTTACGGACTCACCTGGACCTACAGTAAAAACGGCAGTGCGGGTTCATATGATAACAATAAACGGTATGACAAAGATCAGCTGCTGGCCTTTAACGTCAGTATCCCGCTGGAGAAGTTTCTGCCGCAGACCTGGGCTAACTATGGCGTAAGCGCCAGCAAGAATAACGGCACCACCCACAACATCGGCCTGAACGGCGTAGCGCTGGAAAACCACGCCCTGAACTGGAACGTGCAGCAAGGCTTTGGGTCGGACGGTGTCGGCTACACGGGCAATCTGAACGGTGATTATAAGGGAACCTACGGCGAAGCGACAGCGGGCTACAGCTACGATAAAAACAGCGAGCGCCTTAACTACGGCCTGCAAGGGGGCATTCTTGCTCACAGAGAGGGGATCACGCTTTCGCAACCCCTGGGCGAGACCAATGTTTTGATTAGCGCGCCGGGCGCACACGGTGTCGATATCCGCAATCAGGCGGGCGTTAAAACAGATTACCGCGGATATACGGTGGTCAGCAATCTCTCCGTATACCGTAAAAATGACATCACCCTTGCCCCGGAAAGTCTGCCGGATGATGTTGAGCTGGATATTAATACCCGGACGGTGACGCCGACGCGTGGCGCGATCGTTTTGGCCGACTATAAGGCGAAGGTGGGGCGGCGGGTGTTATTTAATTTACTGCATAACGGCCAGTTTGTTCCCTTTGGCGCGATGGCAAGCCTGAAGGACGCCGACGGCAGCAGCGTTATTGTTGGCGATAAAGGCCAGGCTTATCTCACCGGCCTGGATACTCAGGGAACCGTCTTCGTCACGTGGGGAGCGGAAAGCGAACGGCAATGCCGCGCACCTTACGTGCTTTCCCCGCAGCCGTCGGCGGGGGGAATTACCGAAATTAACGTCAATTGTCTTTAGGGTTTTTTAACATGCGCTTAATTAACATCATATTCCTGCTGTGTATCGCAGCAGGCTGGAACAGTGCTCATGCAGGAACCTGCACGACGATTACGCCGCAGGAATCAACTTTGTCCATCGGCACTATTACGGTTCAACGTGACGTGGCCGTTGGAACCGTATTATTTTCGCGAAACGCGACAATAACCGGTTCCTATTTAACGGGGTGTGCCAATCCATTAATGCTGGGTTTTAGCATGCGGTATTTGAATGCGACACCGAGTGCTTACGGTAATCATGTTTATAACACGAATGTAAACGGTATAGGCGTGCGTTTTTCGTCGGGTAATTATTTTGAAAACCCGGCCAATACCTTTTCCTATAATGCGCAGGCAAGTTATGTCGAATGGTGGGGCGGTAAAATAGAACTTATCGTTACCGGACCGGTCTCGTCGGGGTCGCTGACGCCGGGCGTGCTGGGGGTAGTGATGCTGCAGGGCAGTGACGGCGTTTACCGTGATGGCCTGACGACCACCCTGCTGGGCGGAACCATTAATGTACTGGCCTGCAATATTACAACACCGCAACTGACATTTCCGATAGGCGATATTTCTGCCGCAGTTTTTGGCTCAACGATAGGCACCACACCGACTGGCGCTCAAAATACGCAAAATCTCGGGCTTAACTGCGATGCGGGGGCTAACGTCAACGTATCACTCAGCGGCATTCAGAACCCTGACGTTGCAACAACCAGCGTGCTCGCGCTTACGGGGCAGGGTAACACCGGCACGGCGAAAGGGGTTGGCGTTCAGTTGCTCTATAACGGTACACCTCTCACCCTGAATTCGCGTTTGCCGTTGAAGCTTGCGGCAGGGGGGCAGGAAGCGTTCCCATTAACGGCGCGTTATTACCAGACGCAAACGACGGTAGAACCCGGCACCGCAAATGCGTCAGCAACCTTAAATTTGACCTACCAGTAAAGGGGATGACGATGAATATAATGCGCACGGCAGCGTTCATCGCGGCAGTAATAAGCGGCAATGTTATTGCAGCGGATAGCGTAAACGTCAGCGTCACCGGCAAGATTATTGCCTCTCCCTGCGTATTCAATGGGGGAAATAACAATCTGGATGTTAATCTCGGCAATATTCAGGCCACAAACATGGTGACGCCGGGATCCCTCTCCGATCCGGTTGCGTTTAATTTGTTGTTCACCCTTTGTCCTGTGGGCACCCGCAGTGTAACGGCAACTTTTAGCGGAACACCCGATCCTGTTGCCGGCGTCGGCTACTACAAGAATAGCGGTACGGCAGAAAACGTTGCTATCGCTATGACGGAGATGGGCAGCGATGCGCTCATCGGGACGGGATCAAGCATCACTCAAAATATTGCTGCAGACAGAACGGCTACGTTACCCATGCAGGCGAGGGTTAAATCGGTTGCGGGTGGTGCAACGCCCGGGACGATTAGCGCGGTTGTTGTTCTTACCATGCAATATAACTGATACGATTTTGACTGATGGAGATGACATGTATTTTATCCGCTTTTTGTTAAAGGGATGTATCGTACTGGTCCTGTTGATGTCTATTATGTGGGCCTTTAAAGAGCCGGTTATCAAAACTGCTGACTGGGATCAAAACGATAATTCGTTTGCGAAAATTGAGTGCCATGTGATGACTGACTTGTAAGCAAAAGAAAACGCTTCCTTTACTATTTATTTTAACGATGCTCTGGCATAAAAATGGTCAATATTTTAATAAGCGAGACTGATATATTATTTCAGTGTGGCTTGCAGTATTTTTTTAAGGATTTTTTCTCTCATGTCGCACAGCAGGACGTTACATTTACATTTGATTTTACAGCGGATCGCATCAGAGCGGCTGATGTCATTGTGCTCTCGTTGTGCCAGGGAGAGTACTTTACCTGTTTTCCCGAATTACAGGCGCGCCAGCATGGAATCATCATCGGTATTGTAGAAGATGATGCCCGGATAAAAGCACTGCCATCCTGTTTTCAGGATATTATTTTCATTTCAAGAAGAGCGCCTTTGTCGCAGGTACGTCTTGCGCTCTTTAGCGCCTGGCAGGTAACCTTGTTAAATAAATGTCGGCGACCTTCTGTTTCTTGTTTCGAGTGTCAGCAAAAAACATTATCACCCCAACAGGTTCGCATTATGATTGGCTTGTTTAAGGGGCTGTCGGTGACCGATATAGCGAATGAGCTATGCATCAGTGATAAAACGGTTTTTACGCATAAATATATGCTGATGCAGAAATTCAATTTGCGAAGCGATTATGAATTAATAAAGCTTCTTAACAGAATTGCTGCGAAGAATAGCTGGGTAAATATATTTCACCAGTATCTGAATCGATAATATCCAGGATTGATATGTTGTCTCGTTTCGCTAATAACACAGTGGCGCTTGCCCTCTGTCTTTTTTCCTGCCCGGCATTTTCTGCGGGTCTGGTGGTTAACGACCGCTCCCTGCGTGACGATCTGGCATGGTTGTCAGACCGAAAATTAATACGTCTGGACCTCTCAACATGGCCCCTTAGTGAGGCGGAAATACAAAGTGCGCTGTTAACGCTACGCTCCAGCCAGGATCCCGTTAATCTGCGGGTTATTCATCGGATTCAAACACGGCTACAGCAACTCAAATCGTCGGTACAGGTTTCTGCTTTTGCCGCGACTGGACGCAACGTGTTCCCGGCGGATATGGGCGCAGAGCATTCGGCGGGGCAGTCGTTTAGCACTGCTATCAATATGAATGATAATTACTGGGATATTACCCTGAAGGGGAATGTAGAGAGAAGACAATGGATCGCTGACGCGTCCAGCGTTAACCCAAACGGCAGCTATGCGGCGTTGCGTCTGGCTAACCAGTGGTTAAGCTTCGGTGAGATCCCTCAGTGGTGGGGCCCTGGAAATGATGCCAGTCTGATCCGCTCTGATGCAGCACGTCCGGTGGTGGGGCTGATGATGCAGCGTGATGAGCTGTATCCCTTCGAGAGCCCCTGGCTTGCATGGTTGGGAGAATGGCAATATCAAATTTTTACGGGACAGATTCGACAATATTCTCGCCCGGCGCAGCCGAAGCTTTCAGGAGCCAGAGTGGCCTTTGCGCCGGGTAACGTGCTGGAACTGGCTTTTTCCCGCGTGATCATGTGGGGTGGAAAGGGGCGCCCGGAAAACTACGCGTCCTTCCGGGATGCGTTATTTGGGCAGGATAATACCGGAAACCAGAAAAGCGATCCGGGAGACCAGCTTGGCGGCATTGATTTTCGCGTTCATTTTGCCAGTCTGTTAGATATTCCGGTGAGTCTGTACGGCCAGGTTGTGGGCGATGATGAAGCGGGATTTTTGCCATCCCATAATACCTGGCTGGGGGGGATCGAAGGGCATAATGTATGGGGAAATAGCCAGATGAACTGGTCTCTGGAAGCGGCGGATACGCGCTCGCAAATGAAAGAGACCGGAGTGATCTATTATCACTACTGCTATCACGGCGGTTTTTATCAGCAGGGCTGGCCGCTGGCGGATGCGATGGGTGGTGACGGCACGCAGTTCTCGGCTCGCGTGGAGTGGGTATTTGAGAGCGACCAGCGGCTAAGCCTGCGTGGCGTGAGGGCTCGACTGAACCGTACGTCGCAGTCGTTTAACCAGGCTTATCCACGTAATGAGACGCTGAAAGGGGTCGAGACAGTCTGGCAGATCCCGCTCAACAATGTCGTTACGGTTTCGTCAGGTGCCTGGCTCAGTCACAGCGATCGGGGAAGCAATGATACAGGGCTTCAGCTGCGCGTTTTCCTTTATGGTGAGCCCTGATTGATTACAAATCATCGTCTGTTGTCGGGTGGCGGTTACGCCACCCGATATTTTCTTCAGACATTCACCGCACTAATCAGCCGCGATTTCATGGACTGATACGCCGACGCGGCATAGTCCTCCGCCCAGCGCTGGTCCTCAATCGCCTCCAGCTGCACCGCGCAGTACTTCGTTTCCGGCGTTTTGGAGATGGGATCGAGATTATCCTGGGTCAGCTCGTTGCAGGCGCCAATCCACCACTGATAGGTCATATAAACCGCGCCCTTGTTGATACGCTCGCTGATGCTGGCGCGGGTAATCACTTTGCCGCGACGTGAACGTACCCAGACCAGTTGACCCTCCTTGATGCCCAGTTTTTCCGCATCGGCCGGGTGCATTTGCACCCGACCCGGCTCGTCGGCCAGGCTCTGCAGCGCAGCGCAGTTCCCGGTCATCGAGCGGCAGGAGTAGTGTCCCACCTCGCGTACCGTACACAACACCAGCGGGAAATCTGCATCCGGGGTTTCCGCCGGCGCGCGCCACGGTGCGGCAAAGAGCTGCCCTTTACCGGTTGGGGTATCGAACTGATTGTCTTTGTACAGGTAAGGCGTGCCCGGATGATCCAGCGTCGGGCACGGCCACTGCACGTGGCCCATCTCGCCCATTTTTTCATACGTCACGCCGAAGAAGAGCGGGCACAGCTCGCGCATCTCATCCCAGATCTGCTGGTTGGAGTCATAATGCATCGGGTAGCCCATCTCGGTGGCGAGCAGGCTGATGATCTCCCAGTCGCGCTTCACGTTGCCGCTGGCCTCAATGGCTTTGCCGAAACGCTGGAACCCGCGATCGGCACAGGTAAAGACGCCGCCGTGCTCACCCCAGGAGGTGGCAGGGAGCAGAACGTCCGCCACTTCTGCCGTTTTGGTCATAAAGATGTCCTGAACCACAACAAAGTCGAGCGCCTCAAAACCGCTGCGAACGAGACCGAGGTCGGCCTCGGTCTGAAGCGGATCTTCCCCCATGATGTAGTAGGCCTTGACCTTGCCTTCCAGCGCCAGATGAGGCACCTCGGTAATGCGCGTCCCTACCCGATCGTCCATTTTATTGACGTCAATCCCCCAGGCGTCGGCGAACTTCTGCCTGACCGCCTGATCGGTCACATCCTGATAGCCGGGGAACATATTCGGCAGTACGCCCATATCGCAGGCACCCTGGACGTTATTTTGACCGCGCACCGGCCCGACGCCGACGGCAGGGCGACCGAGATTACCGGTCAGCAGCGCCAGGCTGGAAAGCCCTCTGACCACATCCACAGCCTGACCAAACTGGGTCACGCCCATACCCCACATCACGGTGGCGGAAGGGGCCGCCGCGAAGGTGCGCATCGCCTGGCGAACGTCGCGGGCGGGAATGCCGGTAAGATGCTCAACCTTCTCCGGGGCATAGTCTTTCACCGTCTGGCGGTAGGCCTCAAGCCCCTCCGTAAAGCGCGCCACGTAGCTTTTGTCGTACAACTCCTCTTCCAGCAGCACGTAGCCGAAGGCGTTCACCAGCGCCATGTTGCTGCCGTTTTTCAGCTGCAGATGCTGGTCGGCGATGCGCGCCGTTTCGATGCGCCGCGGATCGCAAACGATAATTTTCGCGCCGTTTTCACGCGCTTTCAGCACGCGCCGGGCGACGATAGGGTGGGAGTCCGCGCAGTTATAGCCAAACACCAGCAGACATTTTGAGTTTTCAATATCGTTGATGGAGTTGCTCATGGCGCCGTTGCCGAGCGTTTCCTGTAAACCGGCCACGGAAGGGCCATGACAGACGCGCGCGCAGCAGTCCACGTTGTTGGTGTTCAGCACCGCGCGGGCAAATTTTTGCATCACATAGTTTGTTTCATTGCCGGTTCCGCGGGAGGAGCCGGTGGTCATGATCGACCGGGGCCCGTGCTGCGCTTTAATGCTGCTGAGCCTGTGGGCGGTATAGCGGATTACCTCTTCCCAGGTTACGGGGGTGAATGCCTCACCTTTGTGGTAGCGGATCATCGGCTGGGTCAGGCGAGGGGTGAGCAGACGGGTATCGTTAAGGAAGTCCCAGCCGTAAAAGCCTTTCAGACATAGGGTGCCCTGGTTTGTGACGCCCTCTGCCGCTTCGGCACGGATGATACGGTTATTTTCAACGACAAGGTTTAATTTACAGCCTGCACCGCAGTAGGGGCAGACGCTGGCGATCTTTTTCATCAATAACAGACCTGTTAAGAAATGAAGCAAAGTTGACTGGAAAACCCAGTCCCGTAAACGGTGTTAAGCAGGAACCGTGCCAGGTTGGCTTTGCTGGTTTTACAGGGTGTTAAGCGGGAAAGACGCGTGTCATCGTCAGGCCGATCGTCAGTTTTGACGATGACACGTTAGGGGCGTAGCGAGCAGGAGCTTAGAGATCGTCCATCGTGTAACCCACCACGATTTCCAGCGTCTTACGAATCACATCCGCCTGAACCACGTCGTTAGTGGCTTCCAGCGTCTGAATGAGCCAGAGGATGATCGCTTTATTGGACAGATGACCTTCGGAGGCCAGAACACAGCGTACTGCAGTAGAAAAAACAGCGGACTCTTCAGCAAAACGATCGCCTGCGTGACGGAAATATTCCGACAGCGCACTGTCTAAAAAAGCAGAATGGTATTCGGGTTGAAGCTGAATATTTTGTCTCATTTGTTCTCACCGTAGCTGTTAAATTGCAGTCAATGTATTTTTTTGGGGTCGGACGGTTTTCCACTTCCAAATAACGGCACTACATTGTCTCGGTTATCGTTGAGAGGTCCCTCTCTGTTCGTTCGTCCTTGCGCGGTTCTGCGACGTGTAAAGGCGATGCTGTTTGAGCCGATATCGGCAATCACCACCGCAAGTGTCTCCCGCCGCCGGGGATCCTTTTCATGCTCTTTCATTACCCGCAGACGCTGCAGCAATCCTTCGGTTGTCACTGGCCCCCGCTCTTTCAGAAGAGAAAGAACGGCTTCACCGATAAGCGTGTCGATCAGTCGGTCTGCGTCACTGCTATTCATCACGTTACCGTTCGAAGAGCAGACCAAGCAGCATGTGGTAATGCTCTTCCTCTTCCGGGCCATCGGCCTTTTCGAGGCGGCTGAGCAGTTTGGTACAGAGCGATTTGCGATTAAGGTTTCGCCCGTCGCTGAGAATTTCTACAACCACCTGGCCCAGCGTCTCCTGCTGGGTAGGGAGCGCGGCTTTTTCGAAGTACTGCGCGATTGCTGCTGCGGAATCTGTGGCGTAACCTTTCTGCTGCATGTTTCGCTCCTGTAAAATTTTGTAATCACTAACGTTACAATTAAGGTATACACAATTCCTAAATCTGTACATATAAAATGTACAGATTTTTAATGTTTTTATGATATATTTTATAAATCACTTTATTTTCATTGTGTTACTGACTTGTCATGAATCGGTAATGTGACAGGATATATTGTACAAAAAGGTCGGGCGCTGGTAAGTTATACAATCGAGAAGAACGGTCCCATCAACTGCCGTAAATGATTGAGATGTAAATTATTTGTCAGGCAATTAATGTGCTATAAGTGAAAATTACCCACGTCTACTGTGGCCAAAACCCTAACCCCAGGAAAAGCATGCTCACAACCATCATTTACCGCAGTCATATCTGCGAGGACGTTCCGGTGAAAGCGCTGGAATCAATGGTCGCTGCTGCAAATCGTAAAAATCGGCAATCCAATGTCACGGGGATCTTGCTGTTTAACGGCACACACTTTTTTCAATTGCTTGAAGGGCCGGTGGAGCAGGTTTCTGCTATCTATGAGCAGATCTGCAACGACCCGCGCCACCATAACGTGGTCGAGTTAATGCGCGATCACGGCCCTGTCCGGCGTTTTGGCAACGTGGGCATGGAGCTTTTTGACTTGCGCCACTTCGACAGGGACGAGGTACTGCAGCAGGTGCTCAATAAGGGGACGACACGCTACCAGTTGACCTATAACGACCGCCCGCTGCAGTTTTTCCGCACCTTTGTTGAGGCCACGGAAAAAGCGAACTATTTTGAACTGCCGCCTGCGGATTCCTGGGAATTCGTTCGCGAAGAAACGCGCCTGTCCGCGCAGCCCGAAGTGGTTGCGAAAGGGGCGGATTGCAGCTTTGCGTTCCAGCCGATAGTCGACCCGTTTATGCAGCAGGTTGTCTCCTGGGAGGCGCTTCTGCGCACTCCTGACGGTGACTCACCGGGGGCCTATTTCGCCAGCCGCCCGCGTGACGAAGTGTACACGTCTGATTTGCAAAGCAAGCAGGTGGCACTTTCTATGGCCAGCGCGCTGGGGCTACAGGACCAGACGTTATCCCTGAACCTGCTGCCCATGACGCTGGTCAACATTCCCAACGCCGTGGATTTCCTGCTCACCGCGATTGAGGCAAATGGGTTTGTACCCGAACAAATCGTGGTGGAGTTTACCGAGAGCGAAGCTATATCTCGTTTTGATGAATTCACGGATTCGGTCAGGCAGCTAAAAAGCGCGGGTATCAGCGTGACGATCGATCACTTTGGTGCCGGTTTTGCCGGGCTGCAGCTGCTGGCCCAGTTCCAGCCGGACAGAATTAAGATTAATCGCGATCTGGTCGCGAACGTGCATAAAAGTGGCCCCCGACAGGCCATTATTCAGGCGATTATCAAATGCTGTTCCTCGCTTGAGATCCAGTTCTGCGCTGTTGGGGTAGAGAAGGCGGAAGAGTGGATGTGGCTGGAGTCCGCGGGGATTTCCCAGTTCCAGGGACATCTTTTTGCTAGCCCACGACACGGGGGTATTCCCGCGATTGCGTGGCCGGAGAAAAAGTTCGACTTCGGATAAAGCTGTACACAATCCGGCAGACTTAACTGTACGAACGGCAAATTTTATACAACAATGTATTAACAGGTGGATGGAAAAGAACCCCGTTCACCCGTTCAAAATGCGGTCTTAGTTATACAAATGATGTGTACAATCTGATAAGGTTGGTGCAGTTAGGTATGGAAGTTCTGAGCGTGAGGGAGTTAATGGCCTATTACAGTATCGGCGAAGTGGCCGAACGATGCGGTATCAACCCCGTTACGCTGCGTGCCTGGCAGCGCCGTTATGGATTATTGAAGCCGCAGCGCAGTGAAGGGGGTCATCGTCAGTTTGACGATGAAGATATCCTGCGCATTGAAGAGATCAAACGCCTGATGAAAAGCGGCGTTTCGGTCGGAAAAGTTAAAGCCTTGCTGGAAAACAAGGAAGTGCTGACGCAGGGCAACTGGGTCTCATTCCAGGAAGAGATGATGACCGTTCTGCGCTACGCCAGTCCTGCAAAGCTGCGGGCCAAAATAGGTGAATTCCGCCGCGATCACGCGATGGATGCGCTGATTGACAATATTATCTCTCCCGTCCGTCAGCGTATGAACCAGGATCAAAATACCGTGCGTCACATGGCGAGCCTGTTTGACGGCGTACTGATCGAGTTTGCGATTGCAAGCCTGGCGGAGTCCCGCAAAAAAGCCGGCAAAGACGCGCTCCTGATTGGCTGGGAATGTGATGACCGCACCCACCTGTGGCTGGAAGCCGCGCGCCTGTCGCAAAAGGGCTGGCACATTGACGTGCTGGCAGAGCCCATTGACTCGCCGCGTCCTGAACTCTTCCCGGGACAAAAAATCTTTGTCTGGACGGGGAAATCCCCAACGCCTCGCCAGCAGGAACAGCTTGACCACTGGCGTGAGCAGGGGTTTGCTGTCTCATTTCATCACTGAGTGTAAGAGGCCTTGAGGGCCTTTTTTTGTTTTTGTCACTTTCTGTGCAAAAGCTATCTCAAAAATAGGCATTTCCGATGCATATTTTACTTTTCTCCTCTCCGTCAAAAATTCCACAACGAAATGCATTATTAATCAATGCATTGAACAATTAAATCCATCCTGCCTGCATCCTGCCACAGGGTCTATGCTTAATAAAAGTAGGCAAAAAGGGCGGTTTAGCCGAATGCCCCTGCTGACAGAGGGTTGAAGTGATAATCGTTATCACTAACATGGTGTTATGCCCTGATGGCTTATCAGATGAGGTGGACCTATGGAACTGCATTCAGAAACCTTTAATCCAGCCGATTTTGCCTGGCGCGGGTTAACGCTCACGCCAGCGGCGGCGGCACATATTCACGAGCTGGTGGCGAAAAAGCCCGAGATCCTCGGCGTGCGTTTGGGTGTCAAACAGACCGGTTGCGCAGGTTTTGGCTACGTGCTCGATACCGTCACCGAACCCGAGAAAGATGACCTGGTATTCGAGACCGACGGCGCGAAACTGTACGTCGCGCTGCAGGCCATGCCGTTTATTGACGGTACCGAAGTGGACTACGTCCGCGAAGGCTTAAACCAGTTATTCAAATTTCATAACCCGAAAGCCCAGAACGAATGCGGCTGCGGCGAAAGCTTTGGGGTATAGGCGGAACTATGTCTCGTAATACTGAAGCAACGAGTGAAGTAAATACCTGGAGCGGTGGGCACCTCAACTATAAAGAGGGGTTCTTCACCCAGCTGCAGACCGATGAGCTGGCAAAAGGCATTAATGAAGATGTCGTGCGGGCGATCTCGGCGAAACGTAACGAGCCGGAGTGGATGCTGGAGTTTCGCCTGAGCGCCTTCCGTGCCTGGCTGGAAATGGAAGAGCCGCACTGGCTGAAAGCGCATTATGACAAGCTGAACTATCAGGATTACAGCTACTACTCTGCGCCCTCCTGCGGCAGCTGTGACGACACCTGCGCCTCGCAGCCCGGCGCGGTGCAGCAAACCGGCGCGGAGAACAGCTTTCTGAGCAAAGAGGTGGAAGAAGCCTTTAATCAGCTGGGCGTGCCCGTGCGTGAGGGGAAAGAGGTGGCGGTGGACGCCATTTTCGACTCCGTCTCGGTGGCAACCACCTACCGCGAGAAGCTGGCAGAGCAGGGGATCATCTTCTGCTCCTTCGGCGAAGCGATTCACGATCATCCGGAACTGGTGAAAAAGTACATCGGGACCGTAGTGCCTTCAAACGATAACTTCTTTGCAGCGCTTAACGCGGCGGTGGCCTCGGACGGCACCTTTATCTACGTGCCGAAAGGCGTGCGCTGTCCGATGGAGCTTTCCACCTATTTCCGCATCAATGCCGAAAAAACCGGCCAGTTCGAACGCACGATTCTGGTCGCAGATGAAGGCAGCTACGTCAGCTATATAGAAGGGTGCTCCGCCCCGGTCCGCGACAGCTACCAGCTGCACGCGGCGGTGGTGGAGGTCATCATCCACAAAGATGCCGAGGTGAAATACTCCACGGTGCAAAACTGGTTCCCGGGCGACGGCAATACCGGCGGTATTCTGAACTTCGTCACCAAGCGCGCGCTCTGTGAAGGCGAAAACAGCAAGATGTCGTGGACCCAGTCCGAAACCGGCTCGGCCATCACCTGGAAATACCCGAGCTGCATTCTGCGCGGGGATAACTCCATCGGCGAGTTTTACTCGGTGGCGCTCACCAGCGGCCATCAGCAGGCCGATACCGGCACCAAGATGATCCACATTGGTAAAAACACCAAATCGACCATTATCTCGAAAGGCATCTCCGCCGGTCACAGCCAGAACAGCTATCGCGGGCTGGTGAAAATCATGCCGACGGCCACCAATGCGCGAAACTTCACCCAGTGTGACTCGATGCTGATTGGCGCAGATTGCGGGGCGCATACCTTCCCGTACGTCGAATGCCGTAATAACACGGCCCAGTTGGAGCACGAGGCGACCACGTCGCGGATAGGGGAAGATCAGCTCTTCTACTGCCTGCAGCGCGGGATCAGCGAAGAAGACGCCATCTCGATGATCGTTAACGGCTTCTGTAAGGATGTGTTCTCTGAACTGCCGCTGGAATTTGCCGTTGAAGCCCAGAAACTCCTCGCCATTAGTCTTGAACACAGCGTCGGTTAAGGAAAGCACATGTTAAGCATTAAAGATTTACAGGTCAGCGTAGAAGACAAAGCCATCCTGCGTGGCCTCAATTTTGACGTCAAGCCGGGGGAAGTCCACGCCATCATGGGGCCGAACGGTTCCGGGAAAAGTACCCTTTCTGCGACGCTGGCGGGGCGCGAAGATTATGAGGTGACCCACGGCTCGGTCGAGTTTAACGGCAAAGATCTGCTGGAGATGTCGCCGGAAGACCGTGCGGGCGAGGGCATCTTTATGGCCTTCCAGTACCCGGTCGAAATTCCGGGCGTCAGCAACCAGTTCTTCCTGCAGACGGCGCTGAATGCGGTGCGTAAGTATCGTGGGCTGGAGGCGCTGGACCGCTTCGACTTCCAGGATCTGATGGAAGAGAAGATTAAGCTGCTGAAAATGCCGGAAGATCTGCTGATCCGCTCGGTGAACGTTGGTTTTTCCGGCGGTGAGAAAAAGCGTAACGATATTCTGCAGATGGCGGTTCTGGAACCCGAGCTGTGCATTCTGGATGAGACCGACTCCGGTCTGGACATCGATGCCCTGAAGATTGTCGCTGACGGAGTGAACTCCCTGCGCGACGGCAAGCGCTCGTTCATTATCGTCACCCACTACCAGCGCATTCTGGACTACATCAAGCCGGATTACGTCCACGTGCTTTACCAGGGACGTATTGTGAAATCCGGTGATTTCACGCTGGTTAAACAACTGGAGGAGCAGGGTTATGGCTGGCTTACCGAACAGCAGTAATGCGCTCCAGCAGTGGCACCGGCTGTTTGAAGCCCAGGGGGGCACGCGCTCCGAGCAGGCGCAGCAGCATCTCCAGCAAATGCTGCGTCTCGGGTTGCCGACGCGTAAGCACGAGAACTGGAAATACACCCCGCTTGATGGCCTTCTGAACGCCGAGTTTGTGACTCGTCTGGCGGATCTCACCCCAGTACAGCGCGACGCGCTGGCCTTGCGTGTCGATGCCCTGCGCCTGGTGTTCGTCGACGGTCAGTTCCGTCCGGAACTGAGCGACACGGTTCAGGAGAGCGGCTTTGAGATTGAGATAAACGACGATCGCCAGCGCCTGAGCGCCCCGGTTCAGCCTGAGGTCTTCCTGCACCTGACCGAGAGTCTGGCCCGCAGCGTGACGCACATCCGCGTGAAGCGTAACCAGCGTCCGGCAAAACCGCTGCTGCTGATGCACATCACTCAGGGGCTGGACGGCGATGAAATCAATACCGCGCACTATCGCCACCATCTGGAGCTGGCGGAGGGGACGGAGGCCACGGTCATCGAACATTACGTCAGCCTCAATGAGACGCGTCACTTTACCGGGTCGCGTCTGACGATGAATGTTGCCGCGAATGCGCAGCTTCACCATATCAAGCTGGCGTTTGAGAATGCGCAGAGCCACCACTTTGCCCATAACGACATTGTCCTTGGCCAGGATGCCGCGGCGTACAGCCACAGCTTCCTGCTCGGCGGGGCGGTGCTGCGCCACAACACCAGCACGCAGCTTAACGGTGAAAACACCACGCTACGCATCAACAGCCTGGCGATGCCGGTTAAATCGGAAGTGTGCGACACGCGCACCTGGCTGGAGCACAACAAAGGCTACTGCAACAGCCGCCAGCTGCACAAAACCATTGTCAGTGATAAAGGCCGCGCGGTGTTTAACGGACTGATTAACGTGGCCCAGCACGCCATTAAAACCGACGGGCAGATGACCAACAATAATCTGCTGTTAGGCCGCCTTGCGGAAGTGGACACTAAACCGCAGCTGGAGATCTACGCCGACGACGTCAAATGCAGCCACGGTGCGACGGTCGGGCGAATCGACGACGAGCAGATGTTCTACCTGCGCTCGCGCGGCATCGACCAGCAGGCGGCGCAGAAAATGATTATCTACGCGTTTGCCGCCGAACTGACGGAAGCGCTGCACGATGGTCAGTTAAAACTGCAGGTGCTGGATCGGATCGGTCAGCGCCTGCCTGGAGGCGAAGCATGAGTTTTCCCGTCGAGAAAGTACGGGCAGATTTCCCGGTTCTGACCCGTGAAGTAAACGGTCTGCCGCTGGCCTATCTGGACAGCGCGGCCAGCGCACAGAAGCCGAATCAGGTGGTGGATGCGGAAGCCGAGTTTTATCGCCACGGCTATGCCGCCGTGCATCGCGGTATTCATACCCTGAGCGCCGAGGCGACCCAGCGAATGGAAAACGTGCGTACGCAGCTGGCCGCCTTCCTTAACGCCCGCTCGCCGGAAGAACTGGTCTTCGTGCGCGGAACCACCGAAGGGATTAACCTTGTCGCTAACAGCTGGGGCAACGCTCAGGTTCACGCGGGGGATAACATCATCATCACCCAGATGGAGCACCACGCCAATATCGTGCCGTGGCAGATGCTCTGCGAGCGCGTGGGTGCGCAACTGCGGGTGATCCCGTTAAATGCCGACGGGACGCTGCAGCTCGAGCAGCTAGACGCATTGCTTGACGATAAAACGCGGCTGGTGGCGGTCACCCAGGTCTCCAACGTGCTGGGGACGGAAAACCCGGTGGCAGATATCGTCGAAAAGGCCCATCAGGCAGGTGCAAAGGTGCTGATTGACGGTGCCCAGGCGGTGATGCATCACGCGGTTGACGTCCAGGCGCTGGACTGCGATTTCTACGTCTTTTCAGGCCACAAGCTCTACGGGCCGACCGGGATTGGCGTGCTGTATGTGAAAGAAGATATCCTGCAGGCGATGCCGCCGTGGGAAGGGGGCGGGTCGATGATCGCCACCGTCAGCCTGACGGAAGGCACCACCTATGCGCGCGCGCCGTGGCGTTTTGAGGCGGGCACGCCCAACACCGGTGGGATTATCGGTTTAGGAGCGGCGATTTCTTATGTCTCCTCAATCGGCCTTGATAGCATTCAGGAGTACGAACAGCTGCTGATGCACTATGCGCTTGAGGAGCTTGCCGGCGTGCCGGATCTGACCCTCTACGGGCCTGCCGACCGGCAAGGGGTAATCGCGTTCAATCTCGGGAAACATCACGCCTATGACGTGGGCAGTTTCCTCGATAACTACGGCGTGGCGGTCCGTACCGGGCACCACTGCGCCATGCCGCTGATGGCGTTTTACCAGGTACCGGCAATGTGCCGCGCGTCGCTGGTGATGTACAACACAACGGAAGAGGTCGACAGGCTGGTGGCGGGGCTTAAGCGCATTCATCAGCTGCTGGGCTAACAGAGAGGCGAAAGATGGCGGAACTGCCGGACAAAGATAAACTGCTGCGTAACTTCTCGCGTTGCGCAAACTGGGAAGAGAAGTATCTCTATATCATTGAGCTGGGACAGCGCTTGCCGCCGCTCAGCGAAGAGGCGCATACCCCGGAGAACAGTATTCAGGGCTGTCAGAGCCAGGTGTGGATTGTGATGGCGCAGTCGGATGACGGCACTATCGAACTGCACGGCGACAGCGATGCGGCCATTGTAAAAGGGCTTATTGCGGTCGTCTTTATTCTTTATCACCGGATGTCGGCGCAGGATATTGTCGCGTTTGATGTCCGCCCGTGGTTTGAAAAAATGGCCTTGACCCAACACCTCACCCCGTCTCGTTCCCAGGGACTGGAAGCGATGATTCGCGCCATCCGCGCCAAAGCTGCAATCCTTAGCTAGACTTACAGAACAGCATTCATTCTGTTTCGCGAGGTGGTTCCCGCCTCGCTGGTTTTTCAGCTTTCTGGCGTTCTGTCAGTGAATAAGGAATCTCAGCATGAAGCGCGCGTCTCTAATAACTCTATTACTCCTCAGTTCGCTCGGCGCCCTTAATTCGGCCCGCGCGATGGACTATCCGTTGCCGCCCGCAGGCAGTCGTCTGATTGGGCAAAATCAAACCTACACGATACAGGAAGGGGATAATAAGCTGCAGACCATCGCCCGTCGGTTTAATACGGCGGCACAGGTGATCCTGGAAACGAACAATACCATTGCGCCGGTTAACCCTGCGCCGGGAACCGTGATTACCATCCCTTCGCAGATGCTGCTGCCGGACACGCCGCGCGAGGGCATTGTGGTCAACCTCGCTGAGCTTCGGCTCTACTACTTCCCGCCGGGAGAAAACATCGTTCAGGTCTTTCCGCTCGGCATCGGACAGCTGGGGCTGGAAACGCCGGTCACGACCACGCGCGTGAGCCAGAAAATCCCGAATCCCACCTGGACACCTACGCCGGGTATCAGAGCACGCTCTCTGGAGCAGGGAATTAAATTACCTCCGGTGGTGCCTGCCGGGCCAAATAACCCTCTGGGACGCTTCGCACTACGTTTAGGCGTGGGTAATGGGGAATATCTCATCCACGGCACCAGCGCACCGGACAGCGTCGGCCTGCGGGTCAGCTCCGGCTGTATGCGGATGAATGCCCCAGACATTAAAGCCCTGTTCGAACAGGTGCGGGTGGGCACGCGGGTACAGATCATCAATGAACCCGTTAAGTTCTCTGTGGAGCCGGATGGTAAACGCTATATTGAAGTCCACCGCCCGCTGGCGCAGGCTGAGGGAGAAAACCCGCAGGTCTCGCCCATTACCCATTCCGCAGACTTTGCGACCTTTGTTTCTCAGGCGGGAAGCGATAAGGCGCTGATTGATAAAGCCCTGTCACGTCGCGCCGGGATCCCGGTTATCGTGTCGTCAGGCAGCGGCCCGTCAGCCAGCAATAGCGTGTTGTCGGTGCAGAACAGTCGGGTGTCCGCAGCGGTAGCGGAAGATGAAGGGGAGAAGGTGACGCAGTAGTGGTTTGACGCAGGCAAAAAAAATGGCGCACAATGTGCGCCATTTTATTAACAGGTACTATTACTTACGGTATTTAGTAGCCTGGTTGTCCAGACGCTGGTTAGCGCGAGCTGCGTCGTCTTTAGCAGCCTGAACGTCGGAACGCATTGCGTTCACGTCGTTGCTCAGCTGGTCAACTTTAGCGTTCAGAGTCTGAACGTCAGAAGACAGCTGATCGATTTTAGCGTTGCTGGAGCAACCAGCCAGCAGAGTAGAACCCAGGATTACCGCGCCCAGTACCAGTTTAGTACGATTCATTATTAATACCCTCTAGATTGAGTTAATCTCCATGTAGCGTTACAAGTATTACACAAAGTTTTTTGGGTTGAGAATATTTTTTTGATGGGAATACACCTATTTTTGATCGTTCGCTCAAAGAAGCATCGAATCAGCCCTTTTCGGGCAAAAATCTAAGTAAAAAAAGGCATTTATCATCGGATTCATCTTAGATAATTCGCAATTAAATAGAAAAACCCGATTTGCAATTTGAATGACTTTGGCTAATGCGAGGAATAAAAAAAGCGCCCGGCGGGCGCTTTTTATCAAAATTAATTCGTTCGGGAATTATTACAGCACGTGAACAGATGCAGTATTGGTGGTTCCGCTTGGTACCAGCGCACCAGAAACCATGACCACAACGTCACCTTTCTGTGCCAGACCACGATCCACCAGCTCCAGCGCCACTTCTTTACCCAGACGGTAGAAATCATCCGTAGACGCGATCTCTTTCACCAGGTGAGGGATCACGCCTTTGCTCAGCACCAGCTGACGGGCAGTGGTTTCGTTGGTGGTCAGTGCCAGGATAGTCGCATCCGGGAAGTATTTACGCACCGCGCGAGCAGATTTACCGCCCTGGGTGGCAACCACGATCAGTGGTGCTTCCAGTTTCTCAGCCGTTTCTACAGCACCGCGGCATACTGCTTCGGTGATGCGCAGTTTGCGGCTGTCGTTGTTGTAGTCCAGACGGCTTTTCATAACGCGGTCGGTACGTTCGCAGATGGTGGCCATGATGGACACCGCTTCCAGCGGATATTTACCTTTCGCGGATTCGCCGGACAGCATAACGGCATCAGTGCCGTCGAGGATGGCGTTTGCCACGTCGCCTGCTTCAGCGCGGGTTGGGCGTGGGTTTTTGATCATGGAGTCCAGCATCTGCGTTGCGGTGATAACCACTTTACGCGCGCGCACGCATTTCTCGATCATCATCTTCTGCGCGAAGATCACTTCTTCGACCGGGATTTCTACGCCCAGGTCGCCACGTGCAACCATGATGCCGTCAGACGCTTCGAGGATTTCGTCGAAGTTGTTCAGGCCTTCCTGGTTTTCAATTTTGGAGATGATCTGGATCTTCTCGCCGCCGTGGGCTTTCAGGTGCTCACGAATTTCAACCACGTCGGAGCGCTTACGGATGAAGGAGGCAGCAACGAAGTCAACGCCTTGCTCGCAACCGAAGATCAGGTCCTGTTTGTCTTTTTCAGCCAGGGCTGGCAGCGCGATGGAAACGCCCGGCAGGTTAACGCCTTTGTTTTCGCCCAGGTCGCCGTTGTTCAGCACTTTACAGATAACTTTGTTGCCTTCGATCGCGGTGACTTCCATACCGATCAGACCATCGTCTACCAGCACGGTGTTACCGACGGACAGATCGCTGGTGAAGCCTTCGTAGGTCACTGCAACGATTTCGCTGTTGCCGACAACAGTTTTGTCGGTGGTGAAGGTGAAGGTCTGGCCCGCTTTCAGAGAGACGTCGTTACCGCCTTCCAGTTTGATGGTACGGATTTCTGGACCTTTGGTATCCAGCAGGATCGCGGCTTTTTTACCGGTCTTGCTCATTACGTTGCGCAAGTTCTGGATACGCTGACCGTGTTCTGCATAATCACCGTGGGAGAAGTTCAGACGCATCACGTTCATGCCGGCGTCCAGCATTTTGGTCAGCATCTCTTCAGATTCGGTTTTCGGGCCGATAGTACAAACAATTTTCGTCTTTTTCATGACAGTCTTAGTCTTTAAGTTGGGAAGGATATGGAAATCTCGCTCCGGGGGCGCACTGCCGCGGAGTCAAACCTGTGTTGCAAAAGAGTATATGACACGCACTAAGGATAGGAGACATCAAATGAGCGTGCAGAAGAAAGTGTGCCTGAGTGACAGCCCAACGAAGGAGTGGAGAAGTTGTACGTTGTTTTTTGTATTCCAAGCGCTGAAACCATTCACCAGGGATTTGGCGCGCATTATACGCTGATTTTAAGATAAAAGGAAAATGGAAACGGTGTTTCAGAAATAATCTGTGCTGTTTCTCATAATATTGTTATCAAGGCGTTAAGCCATGATGACAACTTGTGGCGGCAGGTGAGGGACCTGCCGCCATTTGCTTATTTCTGCAGCGCCTGGCTGAGGTCGGCAATCAGGTCTTTGGGATCTTCAATCCCGACTGACAGACGGATCAGCTGCGGCACAATGCCGTTTGCCAGACGTTGCTCCAGCGGAATCGAGGCGTGCGTCATGCTGTAAGGCTGACTCACCAGACTCTCCACGCCGCCGAGGCTTTCCGCGAGGGTAAACAGCTTCAGGTTGCGAATCACCTCGGTGGCGCGTTGCGCATCGCCTTTGACCACGACAGAAATCATCCCGCCGGGCAGGGCCATCTGCGTACGGGCAAGCTGATATTGCGGATGTGATTCCAGGCCGGGATAGAACACCTTTTCGACCAGAGGATGCTGATCGAGCCATTGCGCAATCGCCAGCGCGTTGGTGCTGTGCTTTTCGACCCTCAACGCAAGCGTGCGAATACCGCGCAGCGTCAGGAAGCTGCTGAACGGATCCAGTACGCCGCCCACCGCGTTTTGCAGATAGCCCAGCTTATCCGCCAGTTCCTTGTTGTCCCCGACAATCGCCAGCCCGGCCACCACGTCAGAATGGCCGTTAAGGTATTTGGTGGCGGAGTGCACCACAATGTCGAAACCCGACTCCAGCGGACGATGGATCACCGGCGACGCGAAGGTGTTATCCGCCACGCTGATGACATTATGACGACGGGCGATTGCCGCGATGGCCGCCAGATCCGCCAGCTTCAGCAGCGGGTTGGTTGGCGTCTCGACCCACACCATGCGGGTATCCGGGCGAATGGCGGCCTCAAGCCCGGCTAAGTCGTCCGGTTTAACCCAGCTGACCTGCAGGCCGGTGCTGCGCTTGCGCACGTTCTCGATCAGACGGTATGTGCCGCCGTATACGTCATCAATGGCAACGATGTGGCTGTCTTTATCCAGCAGTTCGAGCACCGTGGAGATGGCCGCCAGACCGGAGGCAAAGGCGTAGCCGCGCGTGCCGCCTTCCAGTTCGGCAATCGCCGTTTCCAGCGCATGGCGGGTAGGGTTGCCGCTGCGGGAGTACTCATAGCCGGTATGCTCGCCGGGCGCGGGTTGCGCAAAAGTCGAGGTGGCGTAAATCGGCGGCATGACGGCGCCGTGCTGGTCGTTAAATTCGCCGCTGTGTACGCTGAGGGTGGCCAGATTTTTCATCATTGATTCCTTTATTGCTGAAGACGGTTGCGCCAGGCGGTCAGAACGTCGCTGCGCGTAATCAGACCGAGAAAACGGTCGTTGTCATTAATCACGGCCACCAGACCGCGGTCGAAGATGGCGTTCAGGGCGCTTTCCGGGGCGTGTTTATCCAGGAATTCCACCTGACGCGTCATGGCTGCCGTCACAGGAAGCGCGAAGCGATCGCCGTCGCCGCCGATGTGCCGCAGGAGATCCCACTCGTCGATAATGCCCACCACCTTGCCGTTCTCCAGCACCGGCAGTTGGGAGATGTCATACAGGCGCATCCGCGCCAGGACGGTGGAGAGCGTGTCGTCCGGGGCGGCGGTGACGGTGGCGCCTTCATCGTGGCGCAGGGCAATGTAGTCAGAGAGATCGCCGGCCTGGGGGCGCGTGATGAGTCCCTGCTGTCGCATCCAGTCATCGTTGAACATCTTCGAGAGATATTTATTGCCGCTGTCACAGGCGAAGGTCACCACGCGCTTCGGCGCGGTCTGCGCCTGGCAATACTTCAGCGCGGCCGCCAGCAGCGTGCCGCTGGAGGAGCCCGCCAGAATGCCTTCCGTTTTCAGCAGCTCGCGCGCGGTGGTAAACGCTTCCCGGTCGGTGATACGCCAGGCGCGATTCACCCCTTCAATGTGGGCCAGCGGCGGAATAAAGTCTTCGCCAATACCCTCAACCAGCCAGGAGCCCGCATCGTGGTAGCGTCCGGTCTCCACCTGGTCGGCCAGAACGGAACCGGCCGGATCAGCCAGGACAAACTCCGTGTGCGGAGAGTGCTCGGCGAACCACGCCTGCAGGCCGCCCAGCGTGCCGCCTGAGCCGACGCCCACCACGATGGCGTCGATCCTGCCGTCAAGCTGTTCATACAGTTCCGGCGCTGTGGTGGTGCGGTGCGCCAGCGGGTTGGCTTCGTTATTGAACTGGTCGATGTAAAACGCGCCGGGCAGTTCGTTCGCCAGACGCTGGGCGTAATCCTGGTAATAGGCAGGATGGCCCTTGTTGACGTCGGAGCGGGTCAGTACCACCTGGGCACCCAGCGCCCGCAGGTGGAAAATCTTCTCGCGGCTCATTTTGTCCGGCACCACCAGGATCAGCGAGTAGCCTTTCTGGGCGGCGATCAGGGCCAGACCGAGGCCGGTATTGCCCGCCGTGGCCTCAATAATCGTGCCGCCCGGCTGCAGCTGCCCGGTGCGTTCCGCTTCGTTAATCATCGACAGCGCAACGCGATCCTTAATCGAACCGCCCGGATTCTGGTTCTCCAGCTTCAGGAACAGCGAGCAGGGACCGGTATCAAGCTTATGCAGCTGGATCAGCGGGGTACGACCAATCAGTTCAGTGACGGAGTGATAAATCGTCATGAAGTTTTCCTTTCTGGATGTCATGACGGGATGATAGGGCGGTGAAATTTTCTCAATAAAGAACCATTCACTGCTCTTTAGATCAGAAAGGAATATAAATGTCATTTTTGGAAGTCAGGACAGCAAGACGTAAAGTTGTCTGGATGTGAGGATGGCTATATTGGCATGAAATGCTGAAAAAACGACCGTTTTTCGCAGGCATTCGCCAGCAGATATGCATCCGGCAGATAATCATTGCTGAAATTGGTCTAAATGCATCCCACCCGGTAAATCCGCTGTTTATTTCCGAAAGATATAACAAATTCTTTTTTGTTCATTTAAAAGCTGATAACGCCTGTTTACTATCGTTTGGACATCCATACTGCTAAACCGCCATGGGCGGCACGGATAACGAATAAGAATGATTGTACTGAGCAATATTTCGAAGGTTTTTGACAACGGAAAGATGGCACTCACAGCCGTTGATAACGTCAATTTGACGATAGCACAGGGACAGATATACGGGATTATCGGTTACAGCGGGGCAGGTAAAAGCACGCTGATTCGTCTGCTCAACGGCCTGGAAAAACCCAGCGCCGGTAGCGTCACCATTAATGGACAGGACATTTCGGCGGCAAAAGGTGAAGCGCTGCGTCAGGCGCGCCTGAAAATCAGCATGGTGTTTCAGCACTTCAACCTGCTGTGGTCGCGCACGGTCAGCGAGAATATTGCGTTCTCGATGCAGATTGCCGGCGTGCCGAAAGCAAAAATCACCGCCCGCGTCGCCGAGCTGGTGGAGCTGGTCGGCCTGAAAGGTCGCGAGCATGCCTACCCGTCTCAGCTCAGTGGCGGCCAGAAACAGCGCGTCGGCATCGCCCGCGCGCTGGCCAATAACCCAGACGTGCTGCTCTGCGATGAAGCCACCTCCGCGCTTGACCCGCAGACCACCGATCAGATCCTCGATCTGCTGCTGGATATTAACCGCCGGTTCAAATTGACCATCGTGCTGATCACGCACGAGATGCATGTGGTGCGCAAAATCTGCGACCGCGTGGCGGTGATGGAGAATGGTAAAGTCGTGGAAGAGGGCGACGTGC
Organism: Enterobacter sp. DC4; assembly: GCF_000568095.1. Classification (NCBI taxonomy): domain Bacteria; kingdom Pseudomonadati; phylum Pseudomonadota; class Gammaproteobacteria; order Enterobacterales; family Enterobacteriaceae; genus Enterobacter; species Enterobacter sp. DC4. The sequence continues at coordinate 817,807 of NZ_AZUB01000001.1, forward strand.
TGAGCGTCTTTACCCATCCGCAGCAGCCGATTACGCAGCAGTTTGTCCGTCAGGTGAGCCAGTACGCTGAAGAAGAAACGTTCAATACCGAACTGGCAAACGATCTGGAAGGTACGGTCATCAGACTGACCTTTACCGGGCACAGCACGCATAAGCCGATCGTGGGTGAACTGACCCTGCGCTATGGCCTGCCGTTTAACATCCTGCACGGGAAAATGACGCAAACCGCCCACGGCGTGTTTGGCCAGCTCTGGGTACATGTAGTGGCATCCGATGAACAACTGAACAATATCCTCGCCGACCTGAAGCACAGCGATATTGAAGGCGAGGTGATTAAACATGGCTGAGGATCTCTTTCCGCATCTCAAGTGGGACCAGCTCTGGGCGGCGACGCTGGAGACGCTGTACATGACCGCGCTGTCCGGCGTGGCGACTTTTGTACTGGGTATCGTGCTGGGTCTGGCGCTGTTTTTAACCGCGCGCGGCGGGCTGTTCCACAACCGCACGGTCTACAGCGTCATTTCGATTGTGGTGAACGTGTTCCGCTCGATTCCGTTCATCATTCTGATTGTCCTGCTGATCCCGTTCACCAAGACCGTCGTCGGCACCATCCTTGGTGCCAACGCGGCGCTGCCGGCGCTGATTGTGGGTGCCGCACCGTTCTACGCACGCCTGGTGGAGATCGCCCTGCGTGAAGTGGATAAAGGCGTTATAGAAGCAACGCGCTCGATGGGCGCACGACTGAGCACGTTAGTGTTTCGGGTTTTACTGCCGGAATCATCACCTGCACTGGTATCAGGTATTACGGTGACGCTCATTGCGCTGGTGAGCTACAGCGCAATGGCGGGGGTGATTGGCGCCGGTGGTTTGGGAAATCTGGCTTATCTGGAAGGATTCCAGCGCAACCATGGTGACGTCACGCTGGTGGCAACGGTGACCATTTTAATCATCGTTTTCATTATCCAGTTCTGCGGCGATGTCATTACTTCACTGTTAGATAAACGCTAATAAATACACACAGGAACCACATCATGAAAAAGACACTGACACTGATCGCCGCCGCAACCCTGAGCGCCCTGAGCTTCGCTTCCTGGGCTGACACCCTGACCGTGGGCGCATCCAACACGCCGCACGCCGAAATTCTGGAGCAGGCAAAGCCGATTCTGGCGAAGCAGGGGATCGACCTGGAGATTAAACCGTTCCAGGACTACATTCTGCCGAACACCGCGCTGGCGGGTCATGACATCGACGCGAACTATTTCCAGCACATTCCTTACCTGAACAGCGTGCTGAAAGATCATGCGGGCGATAAAGACTACGATTTTGTCAGTGCGGGCGCGATCCACATTGAGCCAATCGGCATCTACTCCAAAAAATACAAGTCGCTGAAAGACCTGCCGGAAGGCGGCAAAATCATCATGCGTGACGCGGTTTCTGAAGAGGGGCGTATTCTCTCTATCTTCGAAAAAGAGGGCGTGATCAAGCTGAAGCCGGGCATCGATAAAGTGACCGCGCGCATCAGCGATATCGTCGAGAACCCGAAAAAGCTGAAGTTCACGCCTAACGTTGAAGCGTCTCTGCTGCCGCAGATGTACAACAACAACGAAGGCGACGCGGTGGTGATTAACGCCAACTATGCGATTGACGCGGGTCTGGATCCGGTTCACGACCCGATTGCGGTTGAGAGCGGTGAAAACAACCCGTATGCCAACATCATCACCGTGCATCGCGGTGACGAGAAGAAGAAAGACATCGTCGCGCTGGTGAACGTTCTGCACTCAAAAGAGATTCAGGACTGGATCCGCACCAAGTACAAAGGCGCGGTCATTCCAGTAAACAACTAATTTACTGATTTTACAGATGAAGCCCGGCGAGTCTCTCGCCGGGCTTCTTTTTTGTATCCGGCTGGAGAATCATTTAAGCTCAACGTTTAACAGGCAATGGAGTGATGACGATGGGTAATGTGACCAAAGATGAAGCGCTGTACCAGGAGATGTGCCGGGTGGTCGGGAAGGTGGTGCTTGAGATGCGTGATTTAGGGCAGGAGCCAAAGCATATTGTCATTGCCGGAGTCCTGCGTACCGCGCTGGCGAACCAGCGCGTGAAACGCAGTGAATTGACAACCGAAGCGATGGAAACGGTGGTTAAAGCGCTGGCCGGGTAAAGCGCAAGCGCTTCGCAAGCTGCTCGAGCGAGCAGCAGAGCAGGTAGTAGACCACGCCCGTAAAGATAAAAATGGCCGCCGGGTAGATTTGCACCCGGTTGTTGACCTGTCCCGCCACCGTCGTCAGTTCCGGTACGTTCACGATAAACGCCAACGACGTATCCTTCAGCAGGCTGATAAAAATCCCCACCAGCGACGGCAGAATGTTCCTCAGCGCCTGCGGCAGCAGCACGCGCCACAGGGTTTGCTGCGTGCTGAATCCCTGTGACAGTGCGGCTTCGTACTGCCCGGACGGTAGCGCATTAAGTCCGGCCAGTACCGAGTGCATTACGGTAGCCGCCGTAAACCAGGCCAGCGCCAGCGTGACGGTCAGCGCCCCCGGCAGATCGCCCCCGGTAATGAGCGGCAGGAGATACCACATCCAGAAAATTACGAAGATGAGCGGGATACCGCGAATCAGCTCTGCCCACAAAAAGAGGGTCTTGCGCACGAGCCCGGTAAAGCGCCAGGCCAGACACGCGAGCACTATCCCACCGGGCAGAGCAATGACGGCGGCCCCAATCGCCATCATCAACGAGAGCAATACGCCCCCCGGTTCACCCGTTGCCGCGCGTCCCCACAGCAGATAATCGAGGTTATCGGTGATGACATTAAGTCCGGCAATCATGTTTTTCACTCCCTGAGGTGGCGACGTTTGGGCGTTTACGTTTCGCTTCAGGTCCAATGCGAACCAGCACCATCCCCATGACCAGGCCGGTCAGCAGATAGAGTGCGGTTCCAAAGGTAAATGCTTCCAGCGCGTGCGCGTTATAGCTCTCAATCTGCCTGACCTGATAGGTCAGCTCGGCGAAGCCAATCCCGCTGGCGAGCGAGGAGAGCTTCATCAGATTAAGGTACTGGCCAACGACCGGCTGCCAGGCGTTGGCCAGCCCCTGCGGCAGCAGGATGTAGCGAAACAGGCGCCACGCGGAGAATCCCTGAGCGAGCGCTGCCTCCCGCTGTCCGGCAGGCACGGAACGTAAGCCCGACTCCACCTCTTCAATTAAAAACGCCGAGGTAAAGACACCCAACCCCCAGGCAGAACATAAAAATTCGGGCGTAAACCACCAGACGTCGCCGGGCAGAATTGACCAGCTGTGATCCGCGTTCACCGCGTCGCGGAACGCCTGCGGTAGACCGTTCCAGGCGGCAAAATACCAGAACAGCAGCTGCACCAGTAGCGGCGTATTGCGAAACAGCGACACCCAGCTGCTAACGACCGCGTTCCCGAGGCGTCCGCCGGAAAGGCGCAGAAGCATAAAGAGCAATGCGAGCAGGCTGGCCAGCATCATCCCGGCAAGCGTTACCCACAGGGTGGTGAGGAATCCGGAGAGTATCCACTGCAGAGGCTGTCCGGTCAGTACCCCCTGCCAGTCGAGCGCGGGCATTACAGATGCTCCTGATGCAGCGGGTTGAGCACCTTTTGCAGGAACCGCTGCGCGCGCGGATGCGAGGGCCGACTGAAAAATTGCGCCGGCGGCGCAATTTCCAGAATTTGCCCCCCGTCGATAAAGACGACTCTGTCGGCTATCTCCCGGGCAAACTGCATCTCATGGGTTACGACAATCATCGTGATCCCGCTGTGGGCGAGGGCTTTCATCACAAACAGCACTTCACCAATCATCTCCGGATCCAGCGCCGAGGTGGGTTCATCGAACAGGATGATTTGGGGTGAAGAGGCCAGGGCACGGGCAATCGCGACGCGCTGCTGCTGCCCGCCGGAAAGCTCTGCCGGAAAATGATGGGCTTTTTCCAGCATCCCGACCTTCTCCAGCAGGGCCAGCGCGCGCGCCTGGGCAGGCTGTGGCTTCCAGCCGTGAACGTGCTCCAGGGCCAGGGTGATGTTCTGGCTGGCGGTGAGATGGGCGTAAAGATTGAACTGCTGGAACACAAACCCCACGCGGCTGCGCAGCTGACGCAGCCCGGTACCGGAGAGCTTTCCGGTAGGCTTGTTATCGACCAGAATCTCCCCGCCGCTAAGGGTTTCAAGCTGGTTGATGAGACGAATCAGGGTGGATTTACCGGAACCCGACGGGCCGAGGATGGCGACCACTTCACCGGGCGTGATGGTGAGATTAATGTCGTTTAAAACCTGATGGTCACCGTAGCGTTTGTCCACATGACGAAACTCGACGCTGGCCTGTTCCAGATGTGAAAAATCCGCGGCACCGGCCGCGGAGTGTGAAAATAAACCTGAGAGCATAATTATCTGGCTTCTATTTTAAAGGCGCGAGGCTGCGGGGCAGGCGTGTTTGGGCCAAACCAGACATCGTAGATTTTTGCTGCCTGACCGTTCTTCTCGAGATTAACCAGCTCGTCGTTAACGGCCTTCAGCAGCGCCGTTTCACCTTTCTTCACCCCCACGCCAATCTCTTCTTTACTGAGCAGATCGGGCAGGATTTTGAAGTTCGCTTTATCCGGCGCCTGCGCCAGCAGACCGGCCAGAATGGTGCTGTCCTGGGTAATGGCCTGGACGTTGCCATTGCGCAGTGCGGTCAGCGCCAGGGGAATGTCGTCATAAGAGAGGACGCGGGACTGCGGGAAACGCTGGTGCAGCGCCTGCTCGCCCGTCGTGCCTTTGACCGCGCCAATGCGCGCCCGGCTATAGTCATCGAGCTTGTCCGGTGATTTCACCGGAACGAGGAACTGCTGGCCGGTGACGAAGTAAGGCGTCGAGAAATCAATCACCTGCGCGCGTTCCGGGGTGATGGTGATATCTGCCACGATCAGGTCTGCTTTCCCGGACTGCAGCAGCGGAATACGGTTGGCCGGATTGGTGGCAACCAGTTCAAGCTTCACGCCGAGCGATTTTGCCAGCGCTTTGGCGAAGTCCACGTCGTAACCCACGATCTCGTGCGTTTTGGCATCAATCGAGCCAAACGGCGGGTTGGCGTCAAACGTGGCGACTTTCACCACCCCTGCGGCCTTAATATCCGCCAGCTGATCGGCCTGTGCCTGCGCTGAAAGCAGGCTCCCCGCCGCCAGTAATCCCAGAACCAGTGTCCGTTTGGTAAACCCTTTCATGTTTGCTGCCATAGTCATACGCCATCCCGTTGTTTTTGTTTTACCCCGCTACGCTCCCATAAGCGAAAGCTATCGCCAAATAAGAAATCGTTCTTTGCTTTGAGCAAAAAAGCATTAGTGAACAAGGTGTTAATGAAGCGTGAAAAGAACGGGAGGCTATTTGCAAATCCTGCACATGGACAGTGGATTTTGGTATTTCACCCGCGCGGCATTTGAGTGCTTAACTGAGGTCAGACACGGCGAGAGAGGGTAAGACGATGAAAAAGTGGATCAGCACGTTACGGCGGTTTTTTGCGACCCGACCAGTGAATGCGGAGAACAGCACGCAACGTGTTCTTGAGTCAATACTGCCTGTCGCCAGCCTGTATGGCGTAGACGTTGCCAACATTGACCCGGAGTGGTTCCATGATAAAACGTCACGCTGAACTGCGCCGCACGCGCGAAACGTACTGGAACGAGGTGTGCTGCATTTTGTTCTGACGCCGGATAGCTGTTAATGTTGACAGATGGTTGAGTCTGCTCAGTTAACGGAATGAAGAACCCCTTTTTAAAGCGCGGCATTATTGTCTGGACGATAGTCTGCCTCATCAGCGGCGTCCTGCTCTATGCCGAACAAATTCGCCGCCAGTTCTGGGAGCGCGATCGCGAGTTTGCAGCACTCTTCTCTGAGTTAAGCGCGGTACTGACGCAAAATGAGTCCGTATTGCCACTTCTGAATGGCGATGAAAATATTGCCACCCTGCGCAAAAAATTCCCTCAGCTTCTTGCCCTGGAAAAGACCTCCGGACGCCCGCTTGATGCGCCACGGGTTGAACCTGCCCACGAGATACAGTACTGGCTTTACAATCCCTGGCGTCAGATCCGCGTGCTGGTGGATCTCGGCCCGATCCTGAATGCGCACCATCCCTTTACTCATCTCGGGATCCGTTTTATGCCAAACGGCGACGAGCCAGCGTCTGATGCCTTCTGGCACTGGCAACGTGCTTTCCCGCAGCATAATCAACCTTTTACGCTGGAAGCCGATTCCCGGCCAGACTGGCTCGCCGTTAACGGGTTGATGTATCCCATCTTGTTTATCGGTTGGGGGATAGTGATTGCGCTGGCGAGCGTGGTGCTCTGGCAGCGTAAAGCGCGGAAAGAGGCCGAGCAAAGGGCGCTCTATTACCAGCACGCCAGACTGAATACCCTGGGAGAGATCACCGCCGGTATCGTGCATGAGATTAACCAGCCGCTTACCGCCGCACAGACGTGGATCCAGGGGGCGCAACGCCAGCTGCAGCAGGACAACGGGCCCGCGGTGTCGCAGGCGTTAGTGGCCGCGCTGACGCAAATGCAGCGAATTAGCGCCTTGCTGACCCGCTTTCGCGAACACGTAGTGCAGGAGAAAGTATCCCTGCGCGAAACTGACCTGGCACAGTGCTGGCTGCAGGTGGTGAACCTGCTTGAGCATGAGCGCAGGGCCGAACATATCACGGTCAGCCATATGTTTGCCCCGGGGGCGACAACCGTTCTGGCCGATCGTCTCTGGCTGGAGCAGGTGCTGCATAATTTGCTCAGCAATGCGATTCAGGCGCAGCAGGCCTCTGCAGCTGGCTGGGTAAAGATTGAAAGTCATAAAAATGCGCGCGGTATCCTGATTACCGTGACTGACGGTGGTCCAGGCTTTAGCCCGGAGGCGTTACAAAATGCCTTCATGCCGTTTTACAGCGGCAGAGAGGAGGGAATAGGGCTGGGGATGACCTTAACGGAGTCATTGATGACGCGAATGAATGGATCGATTACGTTGGGTAATGCTCCGCAGGGCGGAGCGCAGATCAAACTACAACTGACGCACGGAAAGGAGGCTACGGATGGATAAGACAGTCTGGCTGATTGATGACGATGAATCCATCAGGGAGTCGATGGCGTTTTTGCTTTCAGGCATGGGCTGGCCGGTCAGAACGTTTGAAAGCGTCGATGCTTTTACCGCTGCCCATGCGCGTGAGACCGCGCTGGTGGGCTGTATGCTGCTGGATATGCGGATGCCAGGTAAAGGTGGACTCGCCTGGCTTGAAGAGGGCCAATGGCCCTGGCCCCTGCTGCCGGTGATAATCATGACCGGACACGGTTCGGTTGACGCCTGTCGCCGGGCATTCCGTAACGGCGTCTTTGAGTTTTTTACCAAGCCGCTGGATGCCGACAAGCTTATCGAAACCGTGGGCCTGGCCTTCGAGGAGAGCCAGCGCCGCTTTGCCGACTGGCAGGAAACAACCCGGATCGCGGCGCGTTTCGCGCAGTTGACCGCGCGTGAGCATGAGGTGCTGGGTGAGTTGATGAAAGGGCTCAGCAACAAAGAGGTGGCTGCCCGGTTGAACCTCTCGCCGCGTACGGTAGAGGCGCACCGCGCATCGGCATTTACCCGGCTTGGCGTCAATAGCTTAGTCCAGGCAATCCGGGAATACGATAAATTGCAATCCGTAAAACTACCAGGATGAGTGCGTAATCAACCGAATACCGTTTCATCGTGCGGCTGAGTAACCTCTGGGTGTCTCTCAACACGCGAGGAAGTGCGATGAAAAAAATAATGATGGTTGCGGCACTGGCCGCGGGTAGCCTGAGTCTGGCGGCACAGGCCGATACGCTGAATCAAAAGAATCTCTCACTGGCGCAGGCGAATGCGCTGGCAACCTCCGCCATTCAGGCCTGTACGGCAAAAAATTATCAGGTGACCGTCACCGTTGTTGACCGCGCGGGCGTGGTGAAAGCGGTACAGCGCACGGACAATGCCGGTCCTCACACGGTAAAAGCCAGCGAAATGAAAGCTTATACGGCGCTTAGCGCAAAGAATGCGTCCGGTAAGGTGATGGAAGCGGCGCAGAGCAACGCCGGTGCGCAAAACATGCGTGACATTCCGGGTTTCCTGCTGCTGGCGGGGGGCTTGCCGGTGAAAGAGGGCGATGAAACAATCGGGGCAATTGGTATCGGCGGTGCGCCGGGCGGTCATCTTGATGAAGCCTGCGCGCAGGCTGCTATCGACGGGTTAAAAAAATAAAAAAAAAGCACCGGCTTGCCGGTGCTTTTTAATCAGATCTTGCAGGCGTCGCCGCAGTCGTCGTCGGCGACAATCGCCTGCGCTTTTTTATCCGCGTCGTCCAGACGTTCCGCATTACGCTCTTCTGCTTCATCCAGACCGTTAAAGACTAAATTATCGAGATCAATTTCCATGTTGCACCTGCTCTGTTCAGTTTTCGATACTGGCACAGTATAGGGCAAAAAAAGCCAGCAATGTACCTCGCAGCACATAAGGATAATCCCTGCCATACTCAGTGCTTTATCGCTGAGGAGAGCACATGATTACACTCTGTAAAACCTGCGGAACGGCTTACGATACACGGCCTGAGAAATGCCCGATCTGCGAGGATGAACGCCAGTATGTACCCATCACGGGGCAGGCGTGGACCGATCTCGATACCGTCACCGCCACGCATAGCAACAAATGGCAGCAACTGGAGCCGCGATTGTTTGGGATCAAAACGGTCCCGGCGTTTGCGATCAATCAGCGGGCGCTGCTGCTGCAAACGCCCCACGGCAATATTCTCTGGGACTGTATCGCCAACCTCGACCCCGCAACCAAAACGCTCATTACCGCCCTCGGCGGCATCAGCGCGATTGCGATTTCACATCCGCACTATTACACCACGATGCAGGAGTGGGCTGCGGCATATGATGCGCCGGTGTACCTGCACGCCAGCGACAGCGAGTGGGTGATGCGCGACAGCCCGGCCATTCATTTCTGGGAGGGGGATGCGCTGGAGATTTTCCCGTCAGTCACCTTGCTGCGTCTGGGGGGGCATTTTGCCGGGGGAACGGTGCTGCACTGGCAGGAGGGGGACGGGGTGCTGCTGGTGGGCGATATTCTGCAGGTCACGCCGGGTAAAGACGCCGTCTCGTTTATGTGGAGCTACCCGAACTATCTTCCGCTGCCGGCCCGCACCGTGGCGTCGGTCGTGAATCATCTGGAAGGCAGAACGTTTGAACGTCTGTACGGCGCGTTCGAAGGACAGAACATCCTCGCTAACGCGGACGAAATTGTGCAGCGCTCGGGCCAGAAATATATTGCTTGTCTGAAGTAAACCACGATGGGTAAACTTTACGAGTGTGATCTCGATCATACCTAAACTAAAACAGATAAAAGAGACATTGCTATGCAACATATCATTGAAGGTTTTCTCAGCTTTCAAAAAGAGATTTTCCCGCAACGTAAAGAACTCTTCCGCAGTTTAGCGTCCAGCCAGAATCCCAAAGCGCTGTTCATCTCATGCTCCGACAGCCGTCTGGTCCCGGAACTTGTCACCCAGCAAGAGCCAGGACAACTCTTTGTCATTCGTAATGCTGGTAACATCGTGCCGCCGTTCGGACCGGAGCCAGGCGGTGTGTCCGCTACCATCGAATACGCCGTCGTGGCGCTGGGCGTCACGGATATCGTGATTTGTGGTCACTCCAACTGTGGCGCGATGAAGGCGATTGCCGATAACGCGAACCTGGAGCCGATGCCTGCCGTGTCACACTGGCTGCGCTATTCCGACGCGGCGAAAGCCGTGGTGGAGAAAAAAACCTGGGATAAGCCGATCGATAAGGTCAATGCGATGGTGCAGGAGAACGTGTTTGCGCAGCTGAGCAACATTAAGACCCATCCTTCCGTCGCGGTGGGCCTGCGTAATAACTCCATTCGACTGCACGGCTGGGTGTACGACATTGAAAGCGGCGAAATCCTCGCCCTGAATAAAGAGACGAAAACCTTCGTTTCGCTGTCGGAAAACCCGGAAGTCTTCTTCGAGTAATCCGCGACAGCAGGGCACGGACGCCCTGTCAGTTTTCAAAATAGGGTAATCTCCGCCGCACCCCCGACGCGGGTTTTTCCGCCGCTTTCGCCATCGCCTCTGCAATCTCTGCACACTCCGCCAGCCCCTGAACGAAGGGACGATCGTGCATCAGCCACGGTATCGCACCGAAGGTGATGCGCCCGCGAACGGTGTCAGGCGCTTTTAAGGTGTAATCCTCGCCGATATCGGGTATCTCATCGCCGATCGCTTCCAGCTGTTTTCGCAGCGTTGGGAAGGGCAGATCTTTCGTTTTGAGCGGCTTTTGTCCGCGCGCGTCAATAAACACCTCGAAACGATAGACGGTCTCTTGTGTGGTTATCACCGTTCGATCGCTGCCAACGTCGAGCGTGTAGTCGTCACCGAGCGCGGCCACGCTGATGATGCCGGCTTCGCGAAGTGCGAGCAGCCTGCGGATAGACTGCGGAGGGATGGCGGCATAGTTGTCGATAAATACCCGAGCCAGCCCCTGTTTGAAGCGTTCAACGTCTCGATCGGTGAGATGGGGAACGATCTCCTGAACCACTTCATGCAGCCGAAGCACGGTATAGCGCCAGGCCACGGTACGGCGTTCGCGTTTATTTTTCTCAACTTCTTTCAGGTTATCTTCCGCCCAGGTAAAGGGACCGTGCCGTTTACGATCCTCAAACCATGCCTCACGAAGGGTGTCCGCATTCAGCGTATGCAGAGACATTTTTTCGCACCACGCCGGATCGGCAAGCTGAAGCTCTTTGACCATCAGAACAAAGATACGATCGAGCAGGCCATCCGGTCCTTTGGCAATCTCGCTTTCCACCACGCGTTCGTTCAATATCGACAGCGGCTCGTAAGGAATAGGGCAGTAAAAATCGGCTTCCGGCAGAATGCCCGTCCGGGACATCAGGACAATCTTCAGCGCCTCGCTGCCTTTATTCAGTACAAATTTATCATCGCGAAACGCACCGTGCTGCATTACGACCGCCATGGCCGCGTCGAGACCGCTTAACGATGTCCCCATAATACCGACGCGACAGGGAGGAATACTGGCGTCCATCAGACCGGACCACGGGCTGGGGAAGAACGTGCGCGTGGCTTCATCCTCCTCTGGCCAGACGTGGCCGGTGGCGATAACCGCGAGGTCGAAGCGTTCAGGAAAGGCGCTGCCGTTGACGGAAAGCGTAACGCCTTCTTTCGAGGGCACGATATCGGTGACCTGGGCGGATTTATGGACTTCAACCTGAAATCCCCGTTTTTTCGCCTCTTTTACGATGGACCGAAAGCTGTCGCGGAAATACTCACCCAGCAGGAGCCGGGGCAGGAACTGTCGGTCATGCAGGCGGGCTTTATCAACCTTAAAGCGTGCCAGATGGGCTTCGCTCTGGCCCTTGAGCCAGTCGAGGTAGGTCATAAAAATGGGCGGAATTTCAATACTTGCGATATTTGCCAGCATCAGACGAGAGTTATCGTCGTCGTTATAGGGCATACCCACGCCCGCTTCATCACTTTGTTCAAAGACGGAGACCGAAAGCGGCTGCGGGTTTTTAAGAAGGGCGTAAAAGGTATAAATCCCTGTTGGGCCGGAACCGATAATGGCGATTTTCTTCATCGACGGTTGTCCTCTCTTTTTTCCATGAGAAAAGCGTAGCAGGAGAACAGTAATGAAAATGAAGGATTAGGAAAATTCAGGCTATCAGAGGAGAATTTGCACCATTTCAGGACTGAAATGGTGCGTCCGAGTGGACTCGAACCACCGACCCCCACCATGTCAAGGTGGTGCTCTAACCAACTGAGCTACGGACGCAGAATGGTGCGTTCAATTGGACTCGAACCAACGACCCCCACCATGTCAAGGTGGTGCTCTAACCAACTGAGCTATGAACGCAACGTGTTGTCGGTGACAACGGGGACGAATATTAGCGGCACAGCACCGAGGTGGCAAGAGGGAAAATGCAATTTTCTCTCTGATTTCACGCGATTGCTGTATTACCGCGCAAAGTGAAGAGAAAGTAGCCGCCGGGTGGCGGCTACTGCGTATTTAACGGGCAGCGCGTTGCAAAATGATCGTTGATGGCTGGCGCTGCAGGAAGCGCATGCGCATCATCATCATAATCGCCGCCGACGTCAGGCCGATGATAAAGCCCATCCAGAACCCCGCCGGTCCCATGCGGTCAACCACAAGGTCGGTCAGGGCCAGAATATAACCACACGGCAGACCCAGCACCCAGTAGGCGATGAAAGTGATAAAGAAAATGGAGCGCGTGTCTTTATAACCGCGCAGCACGCCGCTGCCAATCACCTGGATGGAGTCCGAAATCTGGTAAATCGCAGCCAGCAGCATCAGGTGCGATGCCAGCGTAACGACTTCCGGATTGTCGTTATAGAGCAGGGCAATCTGCTCGCGAAGCGCCACGGTGAAAAGCGCTGTGCAAATGGCCATGCAGACGCCGACGCCCAGTCCGGTCCGCGCGGCGGTTTGCGCATCGAGCGTCGAACCTTGTCCCAGGCGGAAGCCCACGCGAATCGTCACTGCCGCAGCCAGCGACATTGGCAGGACGAACATCAGGGAGCTGAAGTTCAGCGCAATCTGGTGCCCGGCCACGTTCACAATGCCCAGCGGGGAGACCAGCAGGGCAACCACGGCAAACAGGGTCACCTCAAAGAACAGCGCAAGGGCAATCGGCAACCCTAACTGCACCAGACGCGTCATGATGCTCCAGTCCGGCGTGCTGAATCTGTTCTCGTTGCGAATGTCGCGCATGGAGCGGGCGTGCTTCACGAAGGTAAGCATCGAGAAGAACATCACCCAGTAAACGGCTGCTGTCGCCACGCCGCAGCCGACGCCGCCCAGTTCCGGCATCCCGAAATGACCGTAGATAAAGATATAGTTAACCGGGATGTTGACCAGCAGCCCGATAAAACCCATCACCATCCCGGGCTTGGTTTTCGCCAGGCCTTCACACTGGTTACGCGCTACCTGGAAAAAGAGGTAGCCGGGCGCACCCCAAAGCAGGGCACGCAGATAGCCCACGGCTTTATCCGCCAGGGCCGGGTCAATGTTATGCATAGCGCGGATGATATGGCCCGCGTTCCAGAGCACGACCATGATCAGCACGGAGACAAACCCTGCCAGCCAGAACCCCTGACGGACCTGATGGGCAATGCGCTCGCGACGACCCGAGCCATTGAGCTGAGCGATAACAGGCGTGAGTGCGAGCAGCAGACCGTGGCCGAACAGGATGGCCGGAAGCCAGATTGACGTACCGATAGCCACGGCCGCCATATCGGTGGCGCTGTAGCCACCTGCCATTACCGTATCCACAAATCCCATTGCGGTCTGGGCCACTTGCGCGATGATCACTGGTATAGCCAGTGCCAATAACTGGCGCGCTTCATTCATGTACTTCTGCACGTGAACACCTTTATTTTGTTGTTATTTGAGAGACTAAAAAAGCCGCCGAAACGGGCAGCGAGAAGAAAATGCAGGGGGGTGCCAGCTATTGTAGCGGGCTTTAGCTATTTATCTAGTGAAAAAATCGCCAGAAAATGCGCTCCGCTGGCAACCTGTTTTTCCAACTGTTATTGTGGTGGGATTAAACGGTGTCACCACCGTCCGGAAAAAACAGGAGTTGTAAGCATGTTTACTGGTATTGTGCAGGGCACCGCCAAAGTGGTGTCCATTGATGAAAAACCTAATTTCCGTACTCATGTTGTTGAGCTGCCGGAATATATGCTTGAGGGCATTGAAACCGGTGCGTCGATTGCGCATAACGGCTGCTGCCTGACCGTGACCGAAATTAACGGCAACCAGATTAGCTTTGATTTAATGAAAGAGACGCTGCGCATCACCAACCTGGGCGAGCTGGCTGTGGGCGATACCGTCAACGTTGAACGCGCGGCGAAGTTCAGCGATGAGATTGGCGGCCACCTGATGTCCGGCCACATCATGACCACCGCGGAAGTGGCAAAAATCGTGACCTCGGAAAATAACCGTCAAATCTGGTTTAAAATGCAGGATCCGTCATTAATGAAATACATCCTCTATAAAGGATTTATTGGCATCGATGGGATTAGCCTGACGGTGGGGGAAGTGACGCCAACGCGTTTTTGCGTGCATTTAATTCCTGAAACGCTGCAGCGCACCACGCTGGGCGCCAAAAAACTGGGGCATCGCGTGAATATCGAAATCGATCCGCAAACCCAGGCGGTGGTGGATACGGTTGAGCGCGTGCTGGCAGCAAAAGAAGCCGCAATAATAAAGACCACTGAAGAAGAATAAAAAATAACCCCGGATATCCGGGGTTATTTTTTAGCGTGCGACACGCAGTCCGTGTTCAATCCCCCGGCTGAATACCACCTGCCAGAGCTGAATATCCCGTGCGCGAAACGCCCCCGCGCAGGCATTCAGATAATAGCTAAACATCCGTTTGAATCGTTCAGAATAGTTGCCCGCAATCTCAGGCCAGGTCTCCTGAAAACGCGCATGCCATGCCATCAACGTGGTGTCGTAATCCGCGCCAAAGTTATGCCAGTCTTCCATCACAAAATGGGATTCGCTGGCGTTGGCAATCTGGCGAACGGACGGTAAACAGCCATTCGGAAAGATGTATTTATTGATCCACGGGTCAACGTTATTGTCGGTCCGCTTAGAGCCGATGGTGTGCAGCAGGAAGATGCCGTCCGGTTTCAGATTACGATCCACCACCTCAAAATAGGTGTCGTAGTTTTTCGGCCCGACGTGCTCGAACATGCCGACGGAAACGACCCGGTCAAACTGTTCATTCAGATCACGGTAATCCTGCAGCCGGATATCCACATCGAGACCCTGGCAGCGCTCCCGCGCCATTTTTTGCTGTTCCGCGGAAATCGTCACGCCCACTACGCTGACGCCATAGTGCTTCGCCATAAAATACGCCAGCCCACCCCAGCCGCAGCCGATATCCAGCACGCGCATGCCGGGCTGTAGCTGCAGCTTCTCGCTAATCAGACGCAGCTTTGCCTGCTGCGCTTCCTCAAGCGTCGACGCGTCTTTCCAGTAGGCGCAGGAGTACTGCATGAACGGGTCCAGCATACGGCTGAACAGGTCATTGCCGAGATCGTAATGCTCTTTGCCGACGATCCACGCGCGTTTTTTACTTTGCAGATTGAACAGTCGGGCAGAGGCGACACGCAGGGTGTCTTTCAGATTACGCGGGAGTTGGTTTTCCAGACCGGCACGCAGCACGCTGGCAAAAAAGGTATCCAGACGTTCGCACTCCCACCAGCCGTCCATATAACTTTCTCCCAGGCCTAACGATCCCTCCCGCAATACGCGTTTAAAAAAGTCGGGATGTTTAACCTGAGGATCGGATGGCGATGATCCATTGATAGTGATGCCTGCTCGACCTAACAGTTCACTGACGATCCGGGACCAGTTATCGTCCGGAACGCTGACTTCTTCTATACACGATGAACTCATAGCTTCTCCATCACCCTGATGTGATCAGAACCTTCAAACAGCGTAGACGCTTTTTTTGGTTTGTGAGAAATCTCACGGTAAATACCGCGAGGCTAATATCCGACGTAGAACAGAGGAAGGGAGATAACCCTTGCCGAAATGCCTTCCATGGTAAAACGGGAGCGCTCCGGCTCCCGTTAACACTTAATATTTATCGTATTTAATCGAACCAAATTTAGTATAGGCCTCAAAATTTGGTGATTCAATAGAAAATTGTTAGCAACCTAATCACTGAAATGTAACATGATTTCTGGCGCAATCAGGCATGCGAGGTTTCCACCTGAGCGCCGCTATCCTGCTCACGCTGCGCGGAGGCCTGCATGCGATAGCCCATCACCGCCAGCGCAACGGTGACCAGCATCACGCTGGTGGTGGTTAACAGTGGCGTCGCAATCAGCGCCGAGACTACCAGGCTTGCCAGGAAGCACAGACCCAGCTGCAGGGTATTTTGCAGCGCGGCGGCGCGGCCTGTCGCCTGCGGGAACGGACGCAACGCTTGGGCTACAACAATCGGGTAAATCGCCCCGTTCGCCACGGCCATCACGCAGAAGGGGATCAAAATTTCAGCCAGGCCCGCGCCCGGAATAAACCCGACGGCCCAGGTGCCGATGACGCTCAGCGCATACAGCACTAGCAGCCATGGCAGCATCTGCTGACCTTCCCATTTTTGCAGCGCCGCGCGACAGCCGTACCCGCCCACCAGGAAGGCGATAGTCTGCGGAACATAGCTCAAACCGATGGCTGCCGGGCTGTAGCCCATATCGTGCAGAATGAACGGCGAGCCGGTAAGCCACGCGAAGAAGCTGGCCGAACAGGCGGCGTAAATCAGGACATTCCCGCGATACGCTTTGGTGCTGAGCAGGGAGTTGAAGGTAATCGGCTTCGCATCCGCATGCGCCTCTTTTTTATGCGCGGGCTTGAGGGCAAACGCTGGCAGCATCAGTACCAGCGTGATGGCAAACAGCGTGGCAAAAATGGCCTGCCAGTCAAAGTGTGCGAGGATCCAACTGCCCAGCAGCGGAGCCAGGGCAGGGGAAAGACCCACCAGCGGCATAATGGTGGCGAAAATACGGTTTGTGCGGTTAGCCGGATAGTAGTCGGTCACCAGCGCCTGCCAGGTCACCGCCGCAGCACAGACGCCCACGGCCTGAATAAAGCGCAGCACCAGTAGCCAGGTGGCATCGCGCACCCACAGCATCCCCAGGCAGCCCACGGCAAAAATGGCCAGACCCAGCAGCAGTACCGGTTTACGACCAAAGCGATCCGAGAGCGGTCCCCAAAGCAGCTGCGCGAAAGCGAAACCGGCAAGGAACAGGCTCAGGCTGGCGCTGATGGCCGCCGCAGGGGTTTGCAGGTCTTCCTGCATCGCGGCAAACGCGGGCAGGTACATGTCGGTGGCCAAAAAGCCCAGCACGCTTAAGCCGCCGAGCCAGACTAAAAATCCTTTCCTGGGTTGCATTCTCTTATTCTCCTGAGGAGGCAGGTGTACGTTGGCGCAGAGTGTAGGGAGTGCAAAGCCGCTTGTGAAACGCTAATATTTGGCGGGTGCATTCAAATTTTTTGCAGGCAGAAAATGTGGTCAGATTATTCTCTTGAAGTGGTCGATGCTGTCGCGCGTAATGGCAGCTTTAGCGGTGCAGCGCAGGAGCTGCACCGCGTCCCTTCGGCCATCAGCTACACGGTGCGTCAGCTGGAGGAGTGGCTGGCGGTTCCGCTGTTTGAGCGGCGCCATCGTGATGTGGAATTAACGCCCGCAGGGGCGTGGTTTTTGAAGGAAGGGCGTTCTGTTATCAAAAAAATGCAGATCACCCGCGAACAGTGTCAGCAGATCGCTAACGGCTGGCGGGGGCATCTTTCCATCGCGGTGGATAACATCGTTAAGCCGGAACGTACCCGGCAGATGATCGTCGATTTCTATCGTCATTTTTCAGATGTCGAGCTGCGGGTCTCGCAGGAGGTGTTCAACGGCGTCTGGGATGCGCTGGCGGACGGCAGGGCAGAGATGGCAATCGGGGCCACGCAGGCGATCCCGGTCGGGGGACGTTACGCCTTTCGCGATATGGGGATGCTGAGCTGGAAGTGCGTGGTGGCAAGCGATCATCCGCTGGCGGCGATGGAGGGGCCGCTCAGCGATGATACGCTGCGCAACTGGCCGTCGCTGGTGCTGGAGGATACCTCCCGTTCATTGCCTAAGCGTATCACCTGGCTTCTGGACAACCAGCGGCGGGTGGTGGCCCCTGACTGGGAATCGTCGGCGACGTGCCTCAGCGCCGGACTGTGCGTCGCGATGGTGCCCGTTCATTTCGCGCGTCCGCGCATCGATACCGGAGAGTGGGTTGAGCTGACGCTGGAGAATCCGTTCCCGGATGCGGCCTGCTGCCTGACCTGGCAGCAAAGTGATGTCTCGCCTGCGATGGCCTGGCTGCTGGATTATCTGGGAGACAGCGAAACGCTAAACCGGGAATGGTTACGGGAGCCAGCATAGCTGGCCCCGTAAAGCGATTAACGACGGTAGTCGCGGAACGGACCGTCCGCAACGGAACGGCGTTCGATAAGACGCGGGTGAACTTCAATGGACTGCGACTCTTCACGTTTGTTGACGATCCTGTCCATCAGCATATTGAAGGCCGTTTCGCCCAGCGAATCTTTCGGCTGGTGAATGGTGGTCAGCGCTGGCGTGAAGAAACGCGCGTTACGCACGTTGTCATACCCGATCACGGAAATATCCTGCGGGACGCGCAGACCCAGCTCGTCGGCAGCGCAGAGCGCGCCCATTGCCATGATGTCACCCCCGCAGAAAACGGCGGTCGGACGGTGTGGCTGGGAAACGATCTGCTGCATCGCGCGGTAACCCGACTCCGGCTCAAAGTCGCCCTGCACAATCCAGTTTTCCGGCACGTTGATCAGCGCTTCTTCCATCGCTTTCATAAAACCGGCCAGACGGCCCGCGCCGGTGTTGCGCTCCAGCGGACCGGGGATCACGCCAATCTCGCGGTGACCGCGTTCGATCAGATAACGACCGGCCATATAGCCGCCTTCAAAGGCATTATCGATAACGGAATCAGTGAAATCCGCGCGCGCTTCGCCCCAGTCCATGACCACCATGGGAATATGGCGATACTCTTCGAGCATCGACAGCACGGATTCCGGGTACTCGGAACACATTACCAGCAGGCCATCAACGCGCTTTTGCGCCATCATCGACAGGTAGGCGCGCTGTTTTTCAATGCTGTTCCACGCGTTGCCCAGAATCAGGGTATAACCTTTCTGGAAGCAGTTTTTCTCAACCGCTTCAATGATCTCGGCAAAATAGGCCGCTTCACTGCTGGTGGCCAGCAATCCAATGGACTTGGTGTGATTAACCTTGAGGCTGCGCGCAACCGCACTTGGCGAATAGTGCAGCTCTTTGATCGCTGCCCAGACGGCGTTGCGCGTCTCTTCCGCCACAAAGCGGGTTTTGTTAATTACATGTGATACGGTTGTAGTGGAAACGTTTGCGCGTTTTGCTACGTCTTTAATTGTTGCCATTAAATGTCACTCCAGACCATATCCTAAACTCCTGAAAAACTTGAAGGTAAACGTTTGCCTTCTCTCACCCTTATCACGCAATCTTGAATTGCGGCACGCCGGGAAAACGACACGGGACGTCAGGAGGGGGTCAATGGCCGGTACGCTAATAAATTTAGCGTGGAATTTTGTCCTATCTTGATGAAAAGGGGAAGAGGTAAAGTGTTTATCAGCCTAAATCCAGGAAGATTTTTGACGTAAATTATGCAAAAATGAGCAGGCTCACTTTTCGTGGGGGGATTAAAAGGAGAAAAATTGATGAGTTCCGATCTGAAGTTTTCGCTGTTCACCACCGTTATTGTGCTGGCTCTGATTGTCGCGGCCGGTCTGACGGCTGCGCTGCACTGATTTACGCGGAGGGAGAGCCTTCTCCCTCCCGATCGACCCGATTGTTACTTCTCTGGCAAAAATCTTTTGCCATTTTGTTAACTTCTCATTTTTTGTGATTGATGTCATGCTTTCCGCTTCTTTGTTCTGTGTCACCACATGACACGGCATCCGGAGTTGACGCATGAAAATCAATTTTCCCCTGCTGGCCCTGGCGATTGGCGCTTTTGGGATTGGCACCACTGAATTCTCCCCGATGGGGTTACTGCCCGTCATCGCCCGCGGCGTGGACGTCTCGATCCCTGCGGCAGGGATGTTAATCAGCGCCTATGCTATCGGCGTGATGGTGGGGGCGCCGCTGATGACGCTTCTCCTTTCGCACCGCGCGCGCCGCAATGCGCTGATTTTCCTGATGGCGATTTTCACCCTGGGCAACGTGCTTTCGGCCATTGCGCCGGACTACACCACGCTGATGCTGTCACGCATTCTGACCAGCCTTAACCACGGCGCGTTCTTCGGGCTGGGATCGGTCGTGGCTGCCAGCGTGGTGCCAAAACATAAGCAGGCCAGCGCCGTAGCCACCATGTTTATGGGGCTAACGATTGCTAACATTGGCGGGGTGCCTGCGGCAACCTGGTTGGGCGAGGTTATTGGCTGGCGGATGTCATTCCTGGCGACGGCTGGACTGGGCGTGGTCGCAATGGTGGCGTTGTTCTTCTCCCTGCCGAAAGGCAGCGCGGGTGAACGTCCTGACGTGCGCAGAGAGCTGTCGGTGCTGATGCGCCCGCAGGTGCTCTCCGCGCTGCTCACCACCGTGCTGGGGGCAGGGGCGATGTTTACCCTCTACACCTATATTTCACCGGTATTGCATGACATCACCCACGCAACGCCTCTCTTTGTGACCGCGATGCTGGTACTGATTGGCGTGGGCTTCTCGATTGGCAACTATCTCGGTGGGAAATTTGCCGACCGTTCCGTAAGCGGCACGCTGAAGGGCTTCTTAACCCTGCTGATTGTCATCATGATTGCCATTCCGTGGCTGGCGCGTAATGAGTTTGGCGCCGCGATCGCGATGGTCGTCTGGGGAGCCGCCACCTTTGCCGTGGTGCCGCCGCTGCAGATGCGCGTGATGCGTGTTGCGCATGAAGCGCCGGGCCTCTCATCGTCGGTCAACATCGGCGCCTTCAACCTGGGCAATGCGCTCGGTGCGGCGGCCGGTGGGGCCGTGATTTCAGGGGGACTGGGGTACAGCTTTGTGCCGGTGATGGGGGCGATTATTGCCGCGCTCGGCCTGCTGCTGGTGATGATGTCGGGTCGTAAACAGCCTGAAGCAGCCTGCGCTGCGGAATAAACCAAAAACGCAGAAGGGCGAACCCTTCTGCGTGTCTCTTACGCGGCGAAGTTCTTCGCCACAAAGTCCCAGTTAACCAGTGCCCAGAAGTGCTCCAGGTAGTTCGGGCGCGCGTTGCGGTAATCAATGTAGTAAGCGTGTTCCCATACGTCCACGGTCATCAGCGGCTTAGCGCTGGTGGTCAGCGGAGTGCCTGCGTTAGAGGTGGACACGATAGCCAGTTTGCCATCCGCCTCTTTAACCAGCCACGTCCAGCCCGAACCGAAGTTCTTGATGGCTGCATCGGTAAATTTCGCTTTGAAATCCGCGAAGCTGCCAAAGGCGGCGTTGATAGCGGTAGCCAGTTCACCGGCAGGTTCGCCACCGGCGTTTGGCGCCAGGCAGTGCCAGTAGAAGGTGTGGTTCCACACCTGAGCCGCGTTGTTGAATACGCCACCCTCTGAACTGCGGACGATCTCTTCCAGCGTTTTGCCTTCAAAATCGGTGCTCTTGATCAGATTGTTCAAGTTAGTGACGTACGTCTGGTGATGCTTGCCGTAATGATATTCCAGGGTTTCCGCAGAAATGTGCGGTGCCAGGGCGTCTTTTGCATACGGTAGTGCAGGTAATTCGAACGACATTGCTTCTCTCCTTATTGTATTTTGCGTTGCCAATAACCACACAGACAACAAGGACAGGATAGCAAATTGAAAGGGTATGCAAAAGAGGAACTTACCCTGCCACGGGTGTGGCAGGGCAGGGGTTAGCGAATGGTTTTCGGCGTCATCACGCGACGTGCGCCGACGTAATGGCGTACCCAGTAGTCTTCACTGAGAGAGGTGATCTGAATATCCTGGCCGCTACGCGGTGACTGGATGAATTTTCCGTTACCGACATAGACGCCGACGTGGTCAGCCGTGCCGCGACCCTGAGTGCGGAAGAACACCAGATCGCCGTTTTCCAGCTCACCGCGGTCAACCGGTGAGGCATCGCGCAGGTGGTACATCTCATTAGCGGTACGAGGAATGCGGAACTTGACCAGATCTTTATAGGCGTAATAGACGAGGCCGCTGCAGTCAAAGCCGGTACGCGGCGAGCTGCCACCCCAGTGATAGGGTTTGCCAATCTGCCCCATCAGTTTGTTCATCGCGGTTTTTTGCGCTTTCTGTACGCGCACCTTATGCACTTCCGCTATTTTCGTGACCTTCGTGCATTTCGCCTTGTGGCCTTTACGCGTGATGCATTTTTCAGTAACAAGGTTAGCGGCGGTTTGCGAAGCTTTACTTTTGGCGGAGTGGGCAGTACGGGAAGGTTTGGTTTTCGTCTTGCTGGAAGCGGTCTGTTTCGTCTGAGCCGGTGTTTTTTTCTTGTCGTTCTTAGCGGTGGTTTTTTTCTTACGTTCTGTGGCTTTCACCAGATGGTTTTTTTGTACAGCAGAATGCCGCGCCTGCTGAGAGGCGTTTGCCACTGGCGTGAAAGTGAGTGAAGTAAACAGTAAAGCACAGAGCGTGATCGAGATTTTATTTATCCGCGCCACTGGGCAGTCCCCTGATAAATGCAGGTCATCAATAATACCCGCGTGTGATTTACAAAGCCCGTCGATTCTAATCTATAAAAAGCCAGAAAGTTAATAGCATTTTTCAATCTACAATCGTGTTTCGTAAGCAAGTGCAAAAAAATTCATCGTTCTGTCGCTCATTTGCCCATTCCCTAAGCAAAACCCTGACCGCCGCAGGGGTAAACACCATTTGCAATGCAACTTTTCCTGACTCGGAGTAGAATGTATAAACGTGACAAAAATGTTATTTTCCGATGCCAGTCTGAACCGCTACAATGTCAGACGAATGCCGTAACAGAAGTTAAAGGAAGCAAGACATGAGCACCACTATTGAAAAAATCCAGCGCCAGATCGCTGAAAACCCGATTCTGCTGTATATGAAAGGTTCTCCAAAGCTGCCAAGCTGCGGCTTCTCCGCGCAAGCGGTTCAGGCGCTGTCTGCCTGTGGTGAGCGTTTTGCTTACGTTGATATCCTGCAGAACCCTGACATCCGCGCTGAACTGCCGAAGTACGCGAACTGGCCGACGTTCCCACAGCTGTGGGTAGACGGTGAACTGGTTGGCGGCTGCGATATCCTGATTGAAATGTATCAGCGCGGCGAACTGCAGCAGCTGATCAAAGAGACGGCAGCGAAGTACAAAACGGAAGAGCCGGACGCAGAGTAATTTTCTCTGCGCAAATAAAAAAAGCGACCCGCTATATGGTCGCTTTTTTTTTGTCGGGTGGCGCTGCGCTTACCCGACCTACGATTGGTGCTCGTCCTCATCACCCTTCGGCAGCGGCCAGCCGCCCATACGCTTCCAGCGGTTGACGATCTCACAGAACAGCTCTGCGGTACGCTCCGTGTCATACAGCGCGGAGTGCGCCTGCGTGCCGTCGAACGGAATGCCCGCCGTAATACAGGCCTTTGATAGCACCGTTTGTCCCAGCGCCAGGCCGCTCAGCGCGGCGGTGTCGAAGGTCACAAAAGGGTGGAAGGGGTTGCGTTTAAGCGACGCGCGCTCGGCAGCGGCCATGGTAAAGCTGTGATCGAAGGTGGCGTTATGGGCCACCATAATGGCGCGGCTGCAGTTACTTTCTTTCATGCCTTTACGCACCATTTTAAAAATGGCGTGCAGCGCGTCATATTCACTTACTGCACCACGCAGCGGGTTATGCGGATCGATACCGTTAAACGCCAGCGCTTCCGGCTGTAAGTTTGCCCCTTCGAAAGGTTCAACGTGGAAATGCAGCGTGGTGTCCGGTGTAAGCCAGCCCTGTTCATCCATCTTCAGCGTGATGGCGGCAATTTCGAGCAGCGCATCGGTTTTAGCGTTAAATCCGGCTGTTTCTACATCAATGACAACGGGATAAAAACCACGAAAACGGTCGCACAGACCGCTAAATTGAGCGTTATCGGACATCAGGGTCTCTTACATGGGGAAAAAGCAGAGCGCATTATGGCAAATTTTGCGGGGGGATGCAGTAAAACTACGGGCGCACGTTGCGCCCTGAGGGATCAGTTGCCCAGACCGCGACCGGCGTCTTTGGCTTCAATCAGCTCGATTTTGTAACCGTCCGGATCTTCGACAAACGCAATCACGGTGGTGCCACCTTTTACCGGACCCGCTTCGCGCGTGACGTTACCGCCGTTGCTGCGGATGCGCTCACACGCTTCGGCCGCGTTGTCCACTTCCAGCGCGATGTGGCCGTAGGCCGTGCCCAGCTCATAGCTGTCAACGCCCCAGTTGTAGGTCAGCTCGATCACCGCTTCATCCGTTTCCGGGCCGTAACCCACGAACGCCAGCGAGTATTTGTATTCCGGGTTTTCGCTGGTGCGCAGCAGCTTCATGCCCAGGACGTTAGTGTAGAAATCGATAGAACGTTGCAGGTCGCCAACGCGCAGCATGGTGTGAAGTAGGCGCATAATTTCCTCATTAACCAATGAAATAGACTGTCTTTTTGAACAGAAACGATGTTTTAGTATAGCGGCGAAGCATCGCCGCTATCAATGAACAATGGCGAGATTACAAAGAAGGGTAGTCGGTGTAGCCTTCCGCGCCGCCGCCGTAGAAGCTTTCCGGGCGCTGCGGGTTGAGCGCTGCTTTTTTCTGCAGACGAGCAACCAGATCCGGGTTGGCGATGTAGTCGCGGCCAAACGCGACAGCATCAATCAGCCCTTTGCCGATCAGGTCTTCGGCTTTCTCCGGGGTATAGGCGCCTGCACCGATGATCACCCCGTGGAAGCGCTCGCGCACTTTCTGACGGAAAGCATCTGTGTAAGGCTTACCGCCGGCCCAGTCAGGCTCGGACATGTGCAGATAAGCGATGCCACGTTTAGCCAGTTCTTCGATCAGGTACAGAGCATCTGCTTCCTCGTTCGGGCCGTTGTCGACGTTCTGGAAAGACCCGATTGGGGAAACGCGGATCCCGATACGATCCGGGCTCCACTCCTTGCATACCGCATCCACCACTTCCAGCACCAGACGGGCACGGTTTTCGACGCTGCCGCCGTACTGGTCGGTGCGATGGTTAGACGACGGCGACAGGAACTGGTGCAGCAGATAGCCATGCGCGGAGTGCAGCTCAATCAGATCAAACCCGGCTTCACGGGCGTTTGCCACGGCCTGGCGGAAGTCGTTAACAATCCCCGGGATTTCGTCCAGCTCCAGCGCACGCGGCATAGAGGTATCCACGCGGATCGCATTGCCGTTTTCATCGCGCAGGGACGTACGGGTATTGGCGCTCAGGGCCGAAGCGGAGACCGGTGCCTGGCCGCCAGGCTGAATGCTGCTGTGAGAGATACGACCGGTATGCCACAGCTGGACCGCAATGCGACCTTCTTCAGCGTGGACGCCCGCGGTGATTTTCTGCCATGCGGCGATCTGTTCCGGGCTGTGAAGACCCGGCGCACCCGCATAACCCTTAGCCTGAGCAGAAATCTGCGTGGCTTCGGTGATGATCAGGCCAGAGCTTGCGCGCTGACGATAGTATTCACCCATTAGTGGGGTTGGGATGTCACCCGGCTCAATGCTGCGCAGACGGGTCAGCGGAGCCATGAACACGCGGTTTGGCGCCGTGACGGCACCCACTTTCAATGGGGTAAACAGTTTTTCAGCTGACATAAAGACTCCTGAGTAGACCAGTCGACTAGTAATAAGGTAAATAAAAAGCGCCCATTATACGTCAGGCGCAGTAATGCTGTTTTTCACATGTGCCAGCGCGCTTTCCAGCGGCACGGCACTGCGCGAAATTTTTGCCTGCAGGTTGGCCCCTAACCAGAGGGAATAGAGCACCTGAGACTGCATCAAGGGGTCGCCGGTAAAGGCCAGCGTTTTTTCGTCGCGGCCTTTTTCCAGCGCCTGAGCCAGCAGGGCGATCACGCCGCGGGCACCTTTATCCATCGCTGTGCGCATATCTTCAGAAAGATCGCACACTTCTGCAGACAGTTTAACGGTCAGACAACCGCTGATAATGCCCTGCTGACAGAACTGGTTCAGCGTTTCCTGATAGTAGTTCAGAACACGATCCCGGTAGTTACCTTCACCCGATGCAAAGTGGGTCGCCAGACGCTGGTGGTAGCCAGCATAATGACGCTCCAGCATCGCTACGCCGAAGGCCTCTTTGGACCGAAAGTAGTGATAAAACGACCCTTTCGGTACCTCAGCGGTTTTTAATAACTCGCTCAACCCCATACCGGTAAACCCGCGATGCATACAAAGTTGCTCGCCGGTCGCCAGTAGATGTTCGCGGGTATCGTGTTCAGTATTTCTGCTCATGGCCGCACTCTAATAGACCGTTCGGTCTAATGCAAGCGAGTTTACTGACGACATGCGCTCAGTATATCCAGCTGCTGTTGATAAACCGTTGATTTCACGTCCATCATACCCAGCACGGTCGAGAACAAATTGTCCTGAGAAACCGCATTTTTTGCTGCATGGTCACGCAAACACTGTTCGTTGATGCCAAAGTTTTTCGCGTAATCCGGTGACAGCCAGAACATAAATGGAATATGCGTTTGCTGCTCCGGCGCCAGCATGTACGGTGTACCGTGCAGATAAATACCGCTTTCACCCAGTGATTCACCGTGATCGGAGAGATAAATCAGCGCGGTGTTCATGCTCGCCTGACGGGCTTTCAGCGCATCAATGGTTTTGCTGACCATGCTGTCGGTGTAGAGAATAGTGTTGTCATAGGTATTCATCAGCGCCTGATGATCGCAATCCTGAATCTCATTGGTGTCGCAGGTTGGGGTGAATTTACGGAAGTTGTCCGGGTAGCGGCGATAGTACGCCGGACCATGACTTCCCATCAGGTGGATAACCAGTACCGTGTCCTGCTTTAGACCATCCAGCACGTTGTCCAGACGGTAGAAATTCACATCATCAATACAGGATTTGTCTTTGCAGAATTGATCCAACTGCCACTGCGTCATGTCGGTATGGGGCACGCGATCGCAGGCGCCTTTACAGCCGCCGTCGTTGTCGCGCCATAGCAGGTTGACACCCGCATGCTTGAGCACGTCGAGCAGCCCCTCGCGATGGTGAGCCAGGTCGGCATCGTATTTGCTGCGCGTCATGCCGGAGAACATGCACGGCACGGAAACCGCGGTTTCGGTGCCGCATGAGGAAGCCTGCGGGAAGTTAATCACATCCTGCTTTTTCAGCTCCGGGTTCGTTTCACGATCGTAACCATTAAGGGAGTAGTTCGCCGCGCGAGAGGCTTCCCCAACGACCAGTACCAGAACGGTTTTCTTTTGTTGACCGGTAATCAGTGGCCCTTTGTGGGCATCTTCACCAATACGCACCAGCGTTTGATCGCCAGCAAACCAGCGCATTTTGCTGTACTTCACCACAGCGCTGACATAGTTCGCCGGGGTGACCATTTTGACGATGCTTTTGTTATTGCGGAACAGCGACGCGTAGTCTTTATAAAACAGCGCGGCAATCAGGATAATCACCAGCAGAGCGCCGAGCATCGCGGCAACACGCGTCAGCAGCGCATACCACCATTTTCCGGTACGAATGCGGGTCAACGCCAGCACCACGGAAGGCACGAGGCCAGCGATGACAATCCACAGAATCATCTGCGGGGTCACCAGGGCCGTCGCTTCCTGCGAGTTAGTTTCGAACACGTTCACAATCATGTTCTGATCGATCACCGCGCCGTAGGTGTACATAAAGTAAGTTGCCGCGGCGCAGCCGATCGTTAAGACGATCAGCAGCGGCTTACGGATATAGGGAATATTAAGCAGGCTAAAAACAATCACCCAGCCGCAAAACAGCACCAGCGGTACGGACGCGGCAAAGAGGATGTCGTGCAGGTGCGCAGGGGCAATAATGGCCCAGCTGCGCTGGATAAACAGCCCGTTGATTAGCGTAAAGAAGAGTGCACAGCCCAGAGTAAATTTAATGTCGTTACATTGTAACTTTTTGATTAACCACATCGATCGATGAACCTGTCATTATCATAATGGGCCGAGTATAAAGAGGGAAGATTAGTGAAACCTTAATGCCACAAATCTGTGGTACAGGCCTTGCACGTGGCGCGTTTAGCGTCTTCACTGTAGGTGAGAGTGGTTATCTGGAGGTGAGTGTGGCAGAGCAGCTGGAGTTTTTCCCCATCCAGAGCCCGTGCCGGGGGATTTGTCAGGTGGATGAACGCGGATATTGCCGCGGGTGCATGCGTACCCGCGATGAGCGTTTTAACTGGCAAAACTTTAGCGACACGCAGAAGCAGGAGGTATTACGCCTCTGCCGTCAGCGTCTTCTGCGCAAAATACGCGCAAACAAAGCCGGTGAGACCGAAGAACCCCAGCAACCTTCACTTTTTTAACACGGTAATTGCGTATACTCATGACATCACGTCCTTGAGGAAAATGTTATGGTTCAGCGAATTACCCTTGCCCCCCAGGGGCCAGAATTCTCCCGTTTTGTGATGGGCTACTGGCGTCTGATGGACTGGAATATGTCCCCCCTCCAGCTGGCGAGCTTTATTGAAGAGCATATCGATCTGGGCATCACCACGGTCGATCATGCGGATATTTACGGCGGCTACCAGTGCGAGGCCGCGTTCGGCGAGGCGCTCAAGCTGGTTCCGGCACTCCGCGATCGCATGGAGATCGTCACGAAGTGTGGAATTGCCACCACGGCAAAACCAGAACACGCCATCGGTCATTACATCACCGACAGCGCGCATATCATCAAGAGCGCCGAGCAGTCGCTGGTCAATCTGGCGACCGATCGTATCGACCTGCTGTTAATCCACCGTCCGGATCCGCTGATGGATGCCGATGAGGTGGCGGAAGCCTTCCTGAACCTGCATCAGAGTGGGAAAGTGCGTCACTTTGGCGTTTCCAACTTTACCCCGGCGCAGTTTGCACTGCTTCAGTCTCGCCTGCCGTTTACCCTCGCTACCAACCAGGTTGAGATCTCCCCGGTACACCAGCCGCTGCTGCTGGATGGCACGCTCGACCAGCTGCAACAGCTGCGCATCCGCCCGATGGCCTGGTCGTGCCTGGGTGGCGGACGCCTGTTTAATGATGATGAATTCCAGCCGCTGCGCAACGAGCTTGAAACCATCGCCCGCGAGCTGAACGCGGAGAGCATCGAGCAGGTGGTTTACGCGTGGATCCTGCGTCTGCCGTCAAAACCGCTGCCCATTATCGGTTCCGGCAAGATTGAGCGCGTGCGGTCTGCGCTGGCCGCTGAAGAGCTGCAGATGACCCGCCAGCAGTGGTTCCGCATCCGCAAAGCCGCGCTGGGCTACGACGTGCCATAAACCGCCAGAAGGTGACTTTCCGGTGAAATCTTTGCCTCTGGTATACACTTAAGGGGCAAAAAATAACCCGCGGAGGTCATTATGAAGCGTTTTGCTCTGGCAATGGTCACGCTGGTTGTTTGCGCAGGGGCGCAGGCAGCCAGCGACGAAGTGGAAATGAATCTCGTCACCTCTCAGGGTGTGGGTCAGTCCATCGGCACGGTGAAAATCACGGAAACCGACAAAGGGCTGGAGTTCGCTCCCAACCTCAAAGCACTCCCTCCCGGTGAGCATGGTTTCCATGTTCACGCCAAAGGCAGCTGTCAGCCCGCATTAAAAGAGGGCAAAGCGTCGGCAGCAGAAGCGGCAGGGGGTCACCTCGATCCGCAGCATACTGGCAAGCATGAAGGCCCGGATGGAATGGGGCATTTAGGCGATCTGCCCGTGCTGGTGGTCAATAACGACGGTAAAGCCACCGATCCCGTTGTCGCGCCGCGTCTGAAAAAGCTGGATGAAGTCAAAGGCAAAGCGCTGATGATCCATGTTGGCGGCGACAATATGTCCGATCAGCCTAAACCGCTAGGCGGCGGCGGGGCGCGCTATGCCTGCGGCGTGATCTGATCCCCAATCGTACCCGGCGGTGGGGCCTGCTCCAGCTGCGACAGCGAGCAGTGCAGCCGCCAGATTATCGAGGCCAAATCACGGGCGGCGGGCAGATGATGTCGTGCAAGCGTATCGCAGATCCGCTGCAGTTCATTCAGCGTGGCTGCCAGCGGCCGCTGCTGGACACCGCGCTCGCTCATTACATCGCGCAGCAGGGAAATACACACATCACGAACCTGCGACAGTGGATCGGAACGCGTTTCCCACGCGCGAAGCTGCCAGACCACGTGCGAGCAGTTCAATAGCACCACGCCCCAGCGCAGCAGCCAGCGTCGGGACAGCGCGTCCTGGCTGTTATTCAGCTGGCTGACGTGGTGATACACCAGCGATTCATACTCGTTTTCACCCAGATGCGGTTTACGGCTGAGCTGGTCTACAAACCCCCGGCGTAACTCCCGGATATGCCTGCGGCTCTTGCGAGCATCGGAGCCGGGACGCAATACCGCGAAAGCCAGCCACGCCAGCCCCACGCCAAGGATTTTCGCCAGGTTGTCATTGAGAAAATCGGCGTAATCGTACACCGGCGGATTGGTCACGGAGATAAACGAGCCCATAAAGACAATCAGCTGTCCCCAGAGGCCCGCCTGTTTTGGCATTTGCAGCTTAAGAAGCTGCATGGTGGTTAACAGGGGAAACAAAAACAGCAGGAACTGCCACAGATCGCTTATCTGCACCATCAGGCCAAACTTCACCACAAAACTGAACAATGACAGCAGCACCAGGGTGCGCAGCAGCAGCGTCAGCGAGTTGAACGGCGAGGCCGCGACGGAGTAAAGCACGCAGCTGATGGCGGCAAGCGTCAGGGCCGCCGTACCGGACTCCCACTGCGTGGTGATGCTCCACGCCCCCACCAGCATCAGCGC
Organism: Enterobacter sp. DC4; assembly: GCF_000568095.1. Taxonomy (NCBI): domain Bacteria; kingdom Pseudomonadati; phylum Pseudomonadota; class Gammaproteobacteria; order Enterobacterales; family Enterobacteriaceae; genus Enterobacter; species Enterobacter sp. DC4. Next base: position 848,412 of record NZ_AZUB01000001.1, read on the forward strand.
GCAGAAGGTGCGAAAACCGCTCCACAGCGCTTCGAGGTAGTCGGTATGGCGGGCGAGAGCCGGGCTCCCGGGCACGTTGAACTCCGTGACCGGCGTGGCATTCTCAACCGCGTTAATCCAGCGGCTGCTGCGCAGGTACAGTCGGCAAAAGTAATTCAGACGCTGCCAGAAGGCGCGATGGCGATAGTCGTATTCATCAACCGGGGCGAGCGGGGCGATGATCTTCGCAACGGTGTAGATGTCCGCATCCGGGCGCGCAAGGGCCGCGAGCAGCGTTTCGATGACGGCACGGGTGTTTTCCGGCGGCGTCGGCCAGTTGAGCAGCATCCGGCGCAGGCTGGAGATGGCGCTGGTCATACGCAGCTGCTGGTGCAGTAAATAATTTAGCAGGGTGTTCTGACGACGAAAGCGGTAGTGGCTCCAGAACGCCTGAATACGCAACAGATTCATGGTCAGGATCTGCCCGATCACCTTTTCATGCGCGAGGCGGATCTCATCGCTGGTATCCGGTTGCCACAGCAGGCTCGCGTGCTCAAGCAGCCGGGTGTGCATGGTCTTGAGGGCGGTGATGAGCGCGGTGCCGTCGGAGGTGCTGGGGAGGATCATCATCATGAAGCCGCCGCTGAGGATCCCGACAATGACTTCGCAGACGCGCGCCTGCGCGATATCCCACAGCTCGGTGGTGTCTAGTACGTTGACGACCGGGAAGGCGATAATGGCGGCGGTATAGCCCGCCAGCTGGAAAGCGTAGGCGACGTTATTGGTAAAATGGGCGCAGGCCCAGGTACAGCACCCCAGCCACGCCGCCATGCTCAGCAGGAACATCCACGGATCGTTCAGCGTATGGCCGGCGATAATTAACGCCGCCGTGGCACCCAGCAGGCTGCCGGCGATGCGTCCAAGACTCTTACTGATCACCCCGCCGACCGTAGGAAAACTGACCACTGCGGCAGACGTCATCGCCCAGTAGGGTTCATCCAGGTTCAGGTAGTAGGCGACGGTCAACGCCAGGCACATGGCAATGCCGTTACGCAGCGCGTAGCGCCACTGGGGACGCGTCGCTTTCATCCACGGGGTGTTGTGCCAGGAGAGTGCCGGCAGCTTCATCACCGGTTTCCGATGGAGACGGTGCAGGTAGTGCCGGAGACCAGGGTAATGTCCTGCGGTAAACGGTCAAATTCTACGCGAACCGGAACGCGCTGGGCCAGGCGCACCCAGGGTACGTTCGGCTTAATGTCCGGCACCAGGCCGGAATCCGTTTCAACGCTTTGATCGTAAATGGCCCGGCCTATGCTGGATACGTGACCCTGTAACTTCTTCGAGCCGCTGTAAAGCGTAATCGCGGCGGGCGATCCCTCGCGGATATGGCGAAGCTTGGTCTCTTCGAAATAGCCCACGACGTAGAAGGAGTGGCTGTCGACGAGGGCAAAAACCGGCTGGCCGGTAGTGGCGTAGTTACCCACGCGGGCGGAGAGGTTGGTCACCCATCCATCGACCGGTGCCGTAATCACGGTTTGGGTCAGTTGCCACTGCGCCTGCTTCAGCGTCGCCTCCGCCACGTTGACGCTCGCCTGCATGGCCTTAACGTTGATATTCGCGGTGTCTAAATCTTCCGCTGAGATGTAGTTTTGCGACAGGTGACGGCGGCGGTTGGCCTCGTTGTTGGCCTTTGCCAGGTCAGACTGGGCTTTCGCCAGCTGCGCCTCGGCGTTCAGAATCGCAATGTGGTACGGGGTGTCGTCAATTCGGAATAAAACATCTCCCTTTTTGACGAACTGGTTATCCTTAACCAGTAGCGTCGTGATACTTCCCGATACCTGAGGGGTGATGCTGGCCTGTTCAGCGCGAACTTTGCCGTCACGCGTCCAGGGCGACTGCATATAAAAATTCCACATCCACCAGCCCGCAACCAGCGCGAGGGCGAGGACAAACAGGGTGGAAAAGTATTTCAGCGTTTTCAGAGGCATAGTCACCACACCATCAAGACAGCAAGGCCCAGACATACGGAGAGGGCAAACAGGGAAAGATCCATCAGCATGGGATGCCAGATTTCGCCGGAATACATCCAGTCGCGAAGCAGACGATGCGCGATGAGCCAAAGAATAAAGCCCACCAGCACGGCCTTAAACAAGGGAGGAAAGTAGACTGACGCACCGAAGATCAGGTCCTGAAGGGGTAACCCCTCTGAGCGATGAAAAAACGTCACGGGCAGAAATCCTTTGCAGTGAACAGAATGCCGCGTTGGCTTGTCATAGTATGATGAAGCATCACAATTCAGTGTAAGTCATACTTTTAAGTTCGATGAATGCAGTATTGCATTTGTTTTGGCAATACAATTGCTGCACACTATTCTAAAATCAGTATAATAACTTAGCAAGCTAATTATAAGGAGATGAAATTGGAATCGCCATTAGGTTCTGATCTGGCAAGGTTGGTACGCGTCTGGCGTGCTCTGATTGACCATCGCCTGAAACCTCTGGAACTCACACAGACGCATTGGGTCACGCTGCACAACATTCATCAGCTGCCGCCCGATCAGTCGCAAATTCAACTGGCAAAAGCGATAGGCATTGAGCAACCGTCACTGGTGCGCACGCTTGACCAGCTGGAAGAAAAGGGGTTGATCTCGCGGCAAACCTGCGCGAGCGATCGTCGTGCGAAACGGATTAAACTCACCGAAAAAGCGGCGCCTATCATCACGGAAATGGAAGCCGTGATTACCAGGACGCGCGGTGAAATCCTCTCAGGCGTTTCACCGGCGGAACTGGAAATGCTCATCAGCCTCATTGGGCGCCTTGAGCAAAACATCCATGAACTGCAGTCGCGAGACTGACAAACACTAAGGCCTTGCAGCAGCAAGGCCTTTTTTTTACTTAAAGACGACCACACGGTTACGACCCGTCTCCTTCGCTTCATACATCGCCTTGTCGGCACTTTCCACGCACGTTTCTGCGGTTATCGTTGATGACGTTGCCGTAAACACCCCCATACTGATGGTGATGGGCTCCGGCAACTGACCGCCGCTGCTGGTTTTATCAAAGCTGCTTAGCTTCAGGCGTATGCGCTCGGCCACCTGGTACGCGGAGTCTGACGACGTGTTGGCCAGCATCAGCACAAACTCCTCACCGCCGATACGGGCCGCGATGTCCTGCGGGCGCACGGAATCCATTAGCAGGTTGGCGACAAACTGCAGGACTTTATCGCCCTGGAGATGTCCGTAGGTGTCGTTAATGCGTTTGAAGCGATCAAGATCGCTGACGATGACGGAAACGGGGCGATTGGGCCTGGCGATATCCAGCGACTGGTTTAACGATTCATAAAAATAGCTGCGGTTATAAAGGCGCGTGAGCGGGTCGCGGATCGAGTTCTGATAGGACTGCTGATATTTTACGTGCGAGTCGCGATACAGTCTGAAGACATCGTAAAGCAGAACAAAAATAATCAGCAGCGTGGCGACAGTTTCAAATAACCGGGCGCGGTACCAGGAGATATCTTCGGCATGTCCACCCGCTAACAGCATTGAAAGCGTGACGATATAGCAAACGCACAGAAAATTTCCGCCTACCCAGAATAAATTGCGCACGCGCGTGACAAACATCAGCGCTACTAATGTTATCACCCAGAAAACAATTAAAGATATATTAATGCAATGGCTCCAGAGGACCATAAACTGCCGGGTTTCATTATCAACCAGGTCAATGGATAACAAGGGCGAGTGGCTGGAATATATCCAGGCCAGTCCCACTGCACAGGCGGTAAAAAGAGACGCGCCGCTCACAATTGAGATATGCGCCAGCCGTGAAAGAGGGTAATCGCGCATGGGATAGAGTATTGCTGCCACGATAAACAGCACCGCCATTAAAAAGTGGCGGAACATATAGTAGATCATCGCATCGTTGTAGTTCACGACGTTGAACTGATAGAGATCCAGCCAGGCGGGGAAGCTGGTCAGCGTTCCGACCATCAGCAGTGCGGACCCGGCAAAGGCAAAGGCGATTGCGACCAGATACAGTCGTCTTTTGTCACACCAGTATTTCATCGCCATAAAACAGGCAATAAACAAGTGAAACACCAGAAGAAAAATGGTGAGCGTAGGGAATAAAAGCGGTGAAAAGGACGGAACCCATTCAACGAGTTTTAAAAACAGCGCGTGTAATATCCCGATAACAACAAGGCAACCGAGACAGAACGTAATATAACGGCTCGTTAGAGCGCGACGATTCGCAAGCATAGAATTTTTACAAATTATAATGAATAAAGAGAAGGTGGTTGCGAAGAGTCTAATCAATTAGTGCAATAAATACTTTGCGCAGAAACAATATAAGGCGTGATTAATAATGGATGAGGTGAATGTATTTTGTAATTATATTTGTGAGAGTGATATATATTGTAAATGGATGTGGCCCGAGGACCACATCCACTTTTAATTAACGTGGGGAAACGGTCACCTGGCTTCCGTTGCTCGCCAGCACAACGCGCTGGCCTGCAGAGAAGCGGGTGCTGCCTTGTTTCTGAACAACCATGATAGTGCTGCCGTCGTCTTTACGGATTTCCAGCTCTACGCCCTGAGTTTTGTTCATTGCACCCTGAACGCCCTGGCCGGCTACGCCACCCGCAACGGCACCTGCGGCTGTTGCCAGAGAGCGACCCGTGCCGCCGCCGACGGTATTACCCAGGAAACCACCCAGGACGGCACCGCCAATTGCGCCCATCACGTTGTTTTCATCGCCACCCTGAATCTGTACAGGGCGTGCGTTAACAACGGTACCGTAAGTCACGTTCTGAACCTGTTTCGCTTCAGAAGCGCTGTAAACGTCGCCAGAAAGTGAACTGTCATTCACACAGCCAGCCAGAGTTAAACCAATCAGCGAAACGCCCAGTACACGTAAAATCATTTGAATCTCCTGTTCACCAAAAACGCCCGATTGAGGGCATCCGTTATGGCTAAATTATATGGCATAAGGAGCCATAGTTCATATCTTTGCATTAACAATAGGAAAATTGTACTTGAATTTGACTTAACGAGACATAAACAGGGTCCGCCTGTGTTACCCGTCTGACATTGTTAAAAAATATTATTGCCGGATGGCAAAGCGGCGCCGTTTATGGTTGAGTGGATATCCTTAGCCCACGCAACGTAAGGAAAGCGCATGAAATCGGGTCGCTACATTGGTGTGATGTCAGGCACCAGTCTGGATGGGGTAGATGTCGTTCTGGCCGCCATTGACGAAAACATGGTGGCGCAGCAGGCGAGCCTGACCTGGCCAATTCCCATTTCACTGAAAGAGGATATTCTGAGTATCTGTCAGGGGCAGCAGCTGACCCTTTCCCAGCTTGGACAACTTGATGTTCGCCTGGGGGCGCTGTTTGCGGATGCGGTGCAGGCTTTGATGCAAAAAGAACATCTTCGCCCGCAGGATGTGGTGGCCATCGGGTGTCACGGACAAACGGTCTGGCATGAGCCCATCGGAGAGGCCCCGCATACTCTGCAAATCGGCGATAACAACCAGATTGTGGCGAAGACGGGCGTGACGGTAGTAGGCGATTTCCGTCGTCGCGATATCGCCCTTGGCGGACAGGGCGCGCCGCTGGTGCCCGCGTTCCATCAGGCGTTACTGGCGCACCCTTCAGAGCGGCGCATGGTGCTCAACATAGGTGGGATCGCCAATCTGTCGATGCTTATCCCGGGACAGCCGGTCCGCGGCTACGATACCGGCCCGGGCAATATGTTAATGGATGCCTGGATCTGGCGTCAGTGCGGCCAAGCATATGATAAAAACGCGGAGTGGGCGAGCGGGGGGAAAGTGATTCTACCGCTGTTGCAGTCCATGCTGAGCGATCCGTATTTTTCCTTACCGGCACCGAAAAGCACAGGGCGTGAATACTTCAACCTGGGCTGGCTTGAGCGTCAGCTGGCGCCATTCCCGGCGCTCGCGCCGCAGGATGTCCAGGCGACGCTTGCTGAGCTGACGGCCGTGTCGATCTCCGAACAGGTTCTGCTCAGCGGTGGGTGTGAGCGCCTGCTGGTGTGCGGCGGAGGAAGCCGCAACCCGCTGGTGATGGCGCGTCTTGCCGGGCTGCTGCCGGGTACCGAAGTGACCACGACCGATGAGGCTGGCATCAGCGGTGATGATATGGAGGCGCTGGCCTTCGCCTGGCTTGCCTGGCGCACCATTGCCGGACTGCCGGGCAACTTGCCGTCGGTAACCGGTGCGCGTGAAGCGAGCGTCCTTGGCGCGATTTTCCCGGCCAATCCTCGTCATAATCAGAGTTAACTGAAATTCAGCGCGGCGCGTCGTCGTTAGAATGGAACGAAACAGGGGGGCAGCCATGCCCTCCAGGACCAGGAAAGTCTTCGGAATACGCCCATGAAAAAACTTCTTCTTATTGCCGCCCCTTTGTTGCTGTCAGGATGCAGCGTCTATAACCAGTTCCTTGAGCGCATGCAGACCGATACGCTGGAGTATCGCTGCGACGAAAAACCGTTGACCGTGAAGCTGAATAATCCACGTCAGGAGGCCAGCTTTGTTTACGACAATAAATTGCTGACGCTGAAACAGGGTATGTCGGCCTCCGGTGCACGTTACTCCGACGGTATTTACGTCTTCTGGTCGAAAGGCGACAGCGCCACGGTCTACAAACGCGACCGCATTGTGCTGAACAATTGCCAGCTCGAAAACCCGAAGCGTTGAGATTTTTACAGGGGCGGCGCACAATAGCGCCACCCACTCTCAATGTCAGCTAACGCCATGTCAGATAACGATGAACTGCAGCAAATTGCGCATCTGCGCCGTGAATACACCAAAGGCGGCCTGCGTCGCCAGGATCTGCCCGCTGAACCCCTCGTGCTTTTTGAACGCTGGCTGAAACAGGCCTGCGAAGCGAAACTCGCCGATCCAACGGCCATGGTTGTCGCGACGGTAGATGAAAACGGTCAACCGTATCAGCGCATCGTATTGCTCAAGCATTATGACGAGAAAGGACTGGTGTTCTATACCAACCTTGGCAGTCGCAAAGCGCACCATTTAGAAAATAATCCGCGCATCAGCCTGCTGTTCCCGTGGCACATGCTGGAGCGTCAGGTGATGGTTACCGGCAAAGCGGAACGTCTCTCGACGCTGGAAGTGGTGAAGTATTTCCACAGCCGCCCGCGTGACAGCCAGATTGGCGCCTGGGTATCAAAACAGTCCAGCCGAATTTCCGCCCGCGGCGTGCTGGAAAGTAAATTCCTGGAGCTGAAGCAGAAGTTCCAGCAGGGTGAAATTCCCCTGCCAAGCTTCTGGGGTGGTTTCCGCATCCCGATTGAGCAGATGGAGTTCTGGCAGGGGGGCGAACACCGCCTGCACGACCGCTTTTTATACCAGCGCGAGAATGGCGGCTGGAAAATCGACAGACTGGCACCGTAATCCCCGAAATTTGTTGATTTAAGCGCTAGCGCACACCGCGCTTGCGCTTTATTCTATGGTCCTTTCGCATCAGGCGAAAAGTCGTGTACCGGCAAAGGTGCAGTCGTTTATACATGGAGAATTTGATGGCAAGCAGTAACTTGATTAAACAATTGCAAGAGCGGGGCCTCGTGGCCCAGGTGACGGACGAGGAAGCGTTAGCAGAGCGACTGGCGCAAGGCCCGATCGCGCTCTATTGCGGCTTCGATCCCACCGCTGACAGCTTGCATTTGGGGCATCTTGTTCCATTGTTATGCCTGAAACGCTTCCAGATGGCGGGCCATAAGCCTGTTGCCCTGGTGGGTGGCGCGACCGGTCTGATTGGTGACCCAAGCTTTAAAGCCGCTGAGCGTAAACTGAATACCGAAGATACCGTGCAGGAGTGGGTAGATAAGATCCGCAAACAGGTTGCACCGTTCCTCGACTTCAACTGTGGTGATAATGCCGCCATTGCCGCGAACAACTACGACTGGTTTGGCAGCATGAACGTGCTGACCTTCCTGCGTGATATCGGCAAGCACTTCTCTGTTAACCAGATGATTAACAAAGAGGCCGTGAAGCAGCGTCTGAACCGCGACGACCAGGGTATCTCCTTTACCGAGTTCTCCTACAACCTGCTGCAGGGGTATGACTTTGCCTGCCTGAACAAACTGCACGGCGTTTCCCTGCAGATTGGCGGTTCCGATCAGTGGGGTAACATCACCTCCGGTATCGACCTGACCCGTCGCCTGCACCAGAATCAGGTCTTTGGTCTGACCGTTCCGCTGATCACCAAAGCCGACGGCACCAAATTTGGTAAAACCGAAGGCGGCGCGGTGTGGCTCGATCCGAAGAAAACCAGCCCGTACAAGTTCTACCAGTTCTGGATCAACACGGCGGATGCCGATGTTTACCGCTTCCTGAAGTTCTTCACCTTTATGGACATTGAAGAGATCAACGCGCTGGAAGAAGAAGACAAGAACAGCGGTAAAGCACCGCGCGCTCAGTACGTGCTGGCGGACGAAGTGACCAAACTGGTTCACGGTGAAGAAGGTCTGGCCGCGGCAAAACGCATTACCGCAAGCCTGTTCAACGGTACCCTGAGCGATTTGAGCGAAGCAGACTTCGAACAGCTGGCGCAGGACGGTGTGCCGATGGTTGAGATGGAAAAAGGGGCTGACCTGATGCAGGCGCTGGTGGACTCCGAGCTCCAGCCTTCCCGCGGTCAGGCGCGTAAAACCATCGCGTCTAACGCTATCACCATCAACGGTGAGAAGCAGGCCGACCCGGAATACACCTTCGTTGACGGCGATCGTCTGTATGGTCGCTACACGCTGCTGCGTCGCGGCAAGAAAAATTACTGCCTTGTCTGCTGGAAGTAATTAACAGTCTTCAGGGGCGTGGGAAACCACGCCCCTTTTGTTTTTTCAGGGTTTGGTAAGAAAAAAATGAAGAACATCCTCGCCATTCAGTCCCACGTTGTTTTTGGACACGCGGGCAATAGCGCCGCGGAATTCCCGATGCGTCGCCTCGGCGTCAACGTCTGGCCCCTTAATACCGTGCAATTCTCTAACCACACGCAATACGGCAAATGGACCGGCTGCGTGATGCCGCCTTCGCACCTCACTGAGGTTGTGCAGGGTATTGCCGATATCGACCAGCTCAAACGCTGTGACGCCGTGCTGAGCGGTTACCTCGGCTCAGCGGAGCAGGGGGAGCATATCCTCGGTATCGTGCGCCAGGTGAAAGCCGCCAACCCGTCGGCAAAATACTTCTGCGACCCCGTCATGGGCCATCCGGAGAAAGGCTGCATCGTGGCGCCGGGCGTTGCAGAGTTTCACGTCCGCCACGCGCTGCCCGCCAGCGATATCATTGCGCCAAACCTGGTCGAACTCGAAATTCTCTGCGAGCGTCCGGTTAACAGCGTAGAAGAGGCCGTAAGCGCGTCCCGCGAGCTTATCGCGCTGGGGCCTGACGTTGTGCTGGTAAAACATCTTGCGCGCGCAGGGCTGAGCCAGGACCGTTTTGAGATGCTGCTGGTAACGAAAGATGACGCCTGGCATATCAGCCGTCCGCTGGTGGATTTTGGCCAGCGCCAGCCGGTTGGGGTCGGAGATGTCACCAGCGGTCTGCTGCTGGTGAAATTACTGCAAGGGGCGACAATGCGCGACGCGCTCGAGCATGTTACTGCGGCGGTGTACGAAATCATGATTGCGACGAAAGAGATGCAGGAATATGAACTGCAGGTGGTCGCGGCACAGGATCGTATCGCGAAGCCGGAGCACTATTTCAGCGCAACCCAGCTTTAAACACCGCCCGGCGGCGCTGCGCTTGCACGGGCCTACGGAATTCGTAGGCCGGGTAAGCGTCAGCGCCACCCGGCAACACAGTCTGCTCGGTTAATTCAACCCTTCCGCTTTCAGCGCTGCAGCCACCGCAGGACGCTCTTCCACGCGTTTCATATACGCTGCAATATGGTCTAACCCTTCCAGGTTAAGCTTAACCGCGCGCGCCCAGCGCAGCACGGTGAACAGGTATGCGTCGGCAATCGTGAAGCGCGGACCCGCAATCCACTGATCGTCTTTCAGCGATGCGTTAACGTACTGCAGCTTTTTCTCAAGAAGGGCGCGCAGGGTCGGTTTGAACTCCTCTGGCGTATCCGGGCGGAACAGAGGGGTAAAGCCTTTGTGCAGCTCGGTGGCAATGTAGTTCAGCCATTCCAGCGTCTTATAACGCGAAATGGTACTGACCGGCGCCAGCAGATGGCGATCGGGTACGCTATCGGCCAGGAACTGCATAATCGCCACGCCTTCGGTCAGCAGAGTACCGTCATCCAGCAAGAGCGCCGGAACTTGTCCTTTCGGGTTGATGGCAAGAAAATCATCGCCGTTTTCCAGACGTTTTTTCATCAGGTCAACGCCATCCAGCGTGAAATCTTTGCCGCTCTCGCGCAGGGTGATATGGGAAGCAAGAGAGCACGCACCCGGTTTGTAGAACAGTTTCATCGGTAACTCCTTTTTGCTGAGGTTTCAGCTATGTTAGTGCGCAAACGGATAAAAAAAAAGCCGCTAATGCATTAGCGGCTTCTGGTCAGTTGTTTCTCACGGAAATCACGCGGTAGCGGTGTTTGTCGCTTTAGCGGTCTTGTCGTCGTCCTGAGTCATACGGTTCAGTTTCGGCGCTGTCAGCAGCATCAGAGCGGCAATTACCGCAGTCGCGATACCAATTTGCATGAACACGGTACCGTAGACGTTCAGGGAAAGCAGTGGATCGGTTACATTTTCCGGAACAGCCATCAGGTTAGCAATCTTACCCGCGATGATTGCCGCACCGGCAGTGGTCAGGAACCAGCTACCCATGATGAAGCCCATCAGACGCTGAGGAACCAGCTGCGCAACCATGGCCAGTCCCAGGCCGGAGATCATCAGCTCGCCGATAGACTGCAGCGCGTAGCTCAGGATCAGCCAGTTAACGGAAACGATACCTGCGTCGGACGCAAATTTGGTACCCAGTGGCAGTACCAGGAAGGCACCAGAACACAGCACCATACCCAGCGCAAACTTGTGCGGCATCGGCAGACGGTCACCCATCTTGTTATAGATAGCGGCCAGAATTGGGGAACCAATCATGATCCAGAACGGGTTCAGTGCCTGGAACTGCTCAGGTTCAAACGCGATACCCAGAATGGAGTGCTCTACGTTACGGATGGCGAAGAAGTTCAGTGAAGTTGGCATCTGGCTGTACAGCACGAAGAAGATAATCGCTTCCAGCATCAGAATGAACGCCACAATCATCTTGCGACGGGCCGCACCCTGCATGGCGAATGCTTCTTTTGCAAAGATGACCACGATACCCAGCGCAACCACGCCCAGAACGGCACGTGCGATACCCTGGTTGTGCAACAGCCAGGTGGCGATGGCCGCGAGGACAACAACGCCCACGATGGTGGCCAGCAGTTTGCCCATATGCACAGGCTCGAAGTCAGGTTTTGAACCGTAGTCTTTGACCCAGCTGCGGCAGAACAGGAAGTTCACCACGGTGATCAACATACCCACGAAGCTCAGTGCAAATGCCACGCTCCAGCCGAATTTCGCCGCGAGCCATGGAGTTGCCAGCATAGAGAAGAACGAACCGATGTTGATGGACATGTAGTACATGGTAAATGCACCGTCCAGGCGCGGATCGTCTTTGTTGTAGCAGGTCGAAAGCAGAGAGGACGGGTTCGCTTTGAACAGACCATTACCGACGGCAATCGTCGCCATACCCATATACACGACAGCGGCATCATGCCCTGACCATGCAACCAGACCATAGCCAATCGCCAGGACAATGGCGCCCAGCATGATGACGCGTTTAGTCCCGAGGACTTTATCGCCCAGCCAGCCGCCAATCGCGACCAGACCGTACACCAGAGCACTGAAGGAAGAGAACAGCGTGATGGAATCGGCTTCGGACATACCCAGCTGTTTTACCAGGTAAACCGCCATGATCCCTTGCAGGCCGTAATAACCAAAACGCTCCCATAACTCGATAGAGAAGATGAGATAGAACGCTTTAGGTTGTTTAAAAGCGTTAAGACTCACGCTTTCATCTGTTGGTTTATTGTTTGCAGTAGACACATATACCTCTTTTTTTACATCCCATATTAATGGGGGTGTTCATAGCGTGATGGCCGTAGTCCATACGCCTTATAGTTATATTGGGAGGAGAAACGGCGGGTAATGTTCACTATCCTGCCCCATCTGGCAATACGTTTGTAATAATCTGTTACATATATCTGGAGTGGTATAATCGTCGGTTCATGCAAATGTTATTCAGCGTTAAATTTCATACGATGAGTAAAGGTAGTTTTTTCGACTGGTAATGACCGGTCCGGATCGGCTTTTGGCGATATGTTCTGCTATTTGTCGCTTTACGCAGTGATATAGCCCATATTCTGAAAAATAGCTGGTCTTATCTTCGGTGGTGGGAGGTGAGTATGTTGTCAGACAAAGGGTTTAGGCCGATTTTGACAACAAAAATTCAACATGAAGTTATCAGGGTGATCGCGATCACAGATGTATAGAAATTTTTGGCTATGAAAAAAGTATTAACCTGTTTGAGCGTTAAACAACCGAACAAGTGACAGGTCAGAGTAAGCGAAAGACGGACAAGTAACGGCCAAAAGAAGAGCATTCGATAGCCCTTCCTTTAGTATGGGATTGAGGTGATCAGGGATACACTTTTTCTTTGTATTCGCAGAGATCTTCAATAATGCAGGAGCCGCAGCGAGGCTTGCGGGCAATACAGGTATATCGGCCGTGCAGAATCAGCCAGTGATGGCAATCCACCTTAAATTCTGCCGGAACCACTTTCAGCAGCTTCTCTTCGACCTGCTCGACGTTTTTGCCCGGCGCGAAGTTGGTCCGGTTAGACACGCGAAATATATGCGTATCCACGGCGATAGTGGGCCAGCCAAACGCAGTGTTAAGCACCACGTTTGCGGTCTTACGCCCCACGCCCGGTAAGGCTTCCAGCGCAGCGCGGTCCTCCGGCACTTCGCCTCCGTGCTGTTCCAGCAGGATCCGGCAGGTCTTGATGACGTTCTCGGCTTTGCTGTTAAACAGGCCGATGGTTTTGATATACGACTTCACGCCTTCCACGCCCAGCTCCAGCATGGCCTTCGGCGTATTGGCGACCGGATAGAGCAGGGCAGTGGCTTTATTGACGCTCACGTCGGTCGCCTGTGCAGAAAGCAACACCGCGATCAGCAGCTCAAACGGGGAGGTAAAATTCAGCTCCGTCGTCGGGTGCGGGTTCTCGTCCCGCAGACGGGTCAGGATCGCAATGCGCTTTTCTTTATTCATGAAGCCTTCTCGGGTGTCCCTTCCAGAACGCTGCGCTCAGCCGCGCGGCGCTTACGTTTTTCATCAATCAGGTATTTTATCGCCAGCATCATGCCAAGGCCAATAAATGCGCCGGGCGGCAGCATTGCCAGCAGGAATGGCGTATCGGTGTGGAACACTTCAACACGCAGCGCTTTGGCCCAGCCGCCGAGCAGCGCATCTGCGCCGTCAAACAGCGTACCGTTACCGAGGATCTCGCGCAGCGAGCCCAGCACGAACATGGCGCATGTGGCACCCATGCCAATGGAAAACCCATCCAGCGCCGACATGGCGGGGCTGTTTTTCACCGCGAAGGCTTCCGCGCGCCCGACAACGATACAGTTGGTGACGATAAGGGGAATAAAGATCCCGAGCGACTGGTACAGGCCAAACGCGTAGGCGTTAATCAGCATCTGAACGATACTGACCACCGACGCAATGATCATGACATAAATCGGAATACGAATTTCCGACGGCGTCCAGCGGCGCAGGGCAGAGATGGAGAGGTTGGTCAGGGTTAATACCAGCGTGGTTGCCAGACCCAGACCGAGCGCGTTGGTGGCGGTGGACGTTACCGCCAGCAGTGGGCACATGCCCAGAAGCTGTACCAGCGCGGAGTTGTTCTTCCACAACCCCTGGACAATAACCTCTTTAACCTGGCTCATGATTACTCCTCACAGGCCGGAAGATTGTTGATTTGCGCGGGCAGCGTTTCAGCATACAGCCCGGCTCGTTTTACGGCATTCACCACCGCACGTGGGGTGATGGTCGCCCCGGTGAACTGGTCGAATTCGCCGCCATCTTTCTTCACTGCAAACGCGGTGTCACCTTCGCCATGGATCACCTTACCGGCAAAGTGCAAAATCCAGTCGCTCAGACGGGTTTCAATTTTATCGCCAAGACCCGGCGTCTCATGGTGCTCCGTCACGCGGGTGCCCAGTATGGTGCCGGAGAAATCGCTGCCCACAAGCAGCTGAATGGCGCCGGAATAGCCGTCAGGCGCCGTCGCTTCCATCACTGCGCCGACCGGTTTATCCCCTTTGCGGGCGATAAAGAGGCGGTGCGGGCCTTTCCCAAGCTGCGGCGCGTCTACCACAAAGCAGCTTTTTTGCAGGTCATTATCGTAGAAATCGGACGGGATCACCTGATCGAACAGCGCCTTTTGCTGCTTCGAGGCCTGTTCTTCGATGGTCGTTTTGGTCAGCGCATTAACCAGTGCCGTCAGCCCCGTCAGGACCGCGGCGAAGACAGCCAGCGTGACGCCGTGTTTTTGCATCGTTTTTAACATGGCGAAACCCTTAGCGATGACCGTACACGCGTGGACGCGTGTAATAGTCGATGAGCGGAACGGTTATGTTGGCAAGCAGGACGGCAAAGGCCACGCCGTCCGGGTAGCCGCCAAAGCTGCGGATAAGCCATACCAGCAGGCCCGCCAGCGCGCCGAAGATCAGACGTCCACGGTTAGTCGTGGACGCTGTCACCGGATCCGTCAGGATAAAGAAGGCACCCAGCATGGTCGCGCCGGAGAGCAAATGCATCTGCGGGCTGGCCAGTGATTCAGGCGAGAAGACCCAGCCCAGCGTGGCGCAAACCGCCAGCGTCACGAGGAAGCTGACCGGAATATGCCAGCGAATGGCTTTCTGCTGCAGCAGGAACAGGCCGCCCAGCAGATACGCCAGGTTGACCCACTGCCAGCCTGCACCCGCCAGCATGCCGCTGTAGATCGCGGACTTCATGATCTGCTCAACGCTGTGCCCGGCATGCAGGGATGTTTTAAAGGTATCGAGAGGCGTCGCCTGGCTGATACCGTCCACGCCCATGCGCAGCGCGTTCATATCCGCACCGAGCGCCGTATGGCCGGTAAAGATCACGTGCAGGGCATCCATAAAGCCCGGAACCGTGGCAGCAATCTCATGCGGAGGCAGCCAGCTGGTCATCTGTACCGGGAAGGAGATCAGCAGCACCACGTAGCCAATCATCGCCGGGTTGAACGGGTTATGGCCGAGCCCGCCGTACAGCTGTTTGGCAATGATCACCGCAAACACGGTACCCAGGACCACCATCCACCATGGGGCGAACGGTGGGATACTGATGGCCAGCAGCAGGCCGGTCAGCAGCGCGGAGTTATCGGCAAGAATGCGGGAGACAGCCGCCTTACGCAGCTTAAGCACAAGGGCTTCCGCCGCCAGGGCGCTGGCGCAGCCCAGGATTATCTGGAACAGGGTTCCCCAGCCGAAAAACCAGCACTGAACGGCAATGCCCGGCAGCGCCGCCAGGCAGACCAGCATCATGATGCGCGATGTCTGGCGCTGATTGTGGGTGTAAGGGGAGCTTGCGATTCTGAAAACCATTTAATCCTCGTTAACTGCTTGCTGTGCGGCTTTCTTCGCCTGAACGCGCGCAATGGCGGCGGCGACGGCGGCCTTGCGCGGGTCATCGTTGGCGGCCTGCGGTTGCTCATCCTGCTGCGCCGCTTTACGGGCTTTAGCGCGGGCAATCGCCGCTTCGACGGCGGCTTTACGCGGGTCGACCGGCGCTTCGGGTTCTGCGGTTTGTGTCTGCTGCGCCGTTTTGCGCGCTTTAGCCCGGGCAATCGCCGCTTCGACGGCCGCTTTGCGAGGGTCGACGGCTTCCTGCTCGACCACTACATTTTGCTCACCGGCTTTGCGGGCTTTGGCCCGGGCAATCGCTGCCTCAACGGCGGCTTTACGCGGGTCGATCTCCGCCTCTGCCTGGACCGTTTGCGCTTTTTCAGCCTGGCGGGCGCGCGCTGCGGCCTTACGTGCTTCACGCGCGGCAATCGCTTCGCTGTTGTCCGGTTTCTCGCCAGCCGGGATCACCACAGGCTGCGCCGCAGTGGCTTTTTTCTCGCGAACGCGCGCCAGTGCGGCGTTAATCGCATCCTGATCTTTCTCGGCAGGCTGAACGGCGGCCTGCTTATGGCGCTCCTGACGGGCGATTTTTTCGCGTTCCAGTCGCGCCTGGCGCGCTTCGAAGCGCGCTTTGGCTTCTGCCGCGCGTTTTTCTTCCATGGAGATGGCATAAATTTCAGCCTTCTCCTGGCGGAAATACTGCACCAGAGGAATGTTGCTAGGGCATACCCAGGCGCAGGCACCGCATTCAATGCAGTCGGCCAGGTTATGGGCTTTTGCCTTGTCGTGCAGCTGGCCTTTGCTGTACCAGTACAGCTGCTGCGGCAGCAGATCCGCCGGGCAGGCGTCGGCACAGGCGCTGCAGCGGATGCAGCCTTTCTCTTCCTGCTCCTCGCCCATTTCGGTCGGAGAAGGCGCGAGCAGGCAGTTGGTAATTTTCACTACCGGCACGTCCAGCCACGGCAGGGTAAAGCCCATCAGCGGGCCGCCCATGATCACCATCTGGTCGCTGCCCGGACAAAACTCAGCCTGTTCCAGCAGATGACGCACCGGCGTACCCAGACGCGCCCAGACGTTGCCCGGACGAGAAATTGATTCCCCGGTCAGCGTCACCACGCGCTCGGTTAACGGTTCGCCGTCAATCACCGCGCGCTTCACGGCATACGCGGTGCCGACGTTTTGCATCAGCACGCCGATATCCGAAGAGCGTCCGCCATGCGGGACCTGCTTGCCGGTGAGAATTTGCGTCAGCTGTTTTGCGCCGCCGGAAGGGTACTTGGTCGGGATAACGCGCAGGCTAATATCGTGACTGCCCGCCAGCACGGCGCGCAGCATTGAAATAGCCTGCGGTTTATTGTCTTCGATACCGATCAGCACTTCCCGCGGCTGCAGAATGTGCGCGAGGATGCGGATACCTTCCACCACCTGGGCGGCGCAGTCCTGCATCAGACGATCGTCGGCGGTGATATACGGCTCGCACTCGGCGGCGTTAATAATCAACGTCTGAATGTTATCGCCACCGCCGCGGAGTTTGACACCGGTCGGGAAGCCTGCACCACCCAGACCAGCAACGCCGAACTGATGAATGCGCTCGATAAGCGCTTCGCGGCTGTGGGCGCGGTAATCGCTCCAGCCGTCACGGTCAATCCAGCGGTCTTCGCCATCGGCTTCAATCATCACGCTCAGCTCTGAGAGCGCGGACGGATGAGCCACCGTATGAGGGGCAATGGCGACCACCTTACCTGAGGTGGGGGCGTGCACCGGCAGCATACGTCCGCGGCCAAAGGTTAGCGGCTGACCGCGAAGAACCGTATCGCCTTCTTTCACGCACAGCTCACCCTCAGCGCCGATGTGCTGCTTGAGCGGCATGACGAAACGGGTCGCCAGCGGAATTTGACGCAGCGGCGTGCCGTTAGACTGGGTTTTCATCTCCGGTGGATGAATACCGCCGTCAAAGTCCCAAATCTTCTCTTTTCTGAAAGCAGAAAATAACTTAAGCATGTTGTTCCACAGGAATATTGCGAACCGGAATGGCTTGAAGATCCCACTTCCAGCTTTCGGTAGTCGTTTCAACCGGGCGCAGCTCGATACATTGCGTCGGGCAGGGGGCCACGCAGAGGTTACAGCCGGTGCAGAGGTCCGCCACGACGGTGTGCATGGCGCGGGTTGCGCCCACAATGGCGTCAACCGGGCAGGCCTGAATACATTTGGTGCAGCCGATACAGTTGGCTTCGTCGATCACGGCCAGCGCACGAACCGGCTCCTGCACGTCCGCATCGCCGTCAACAGGCTGCGGGTCAACGTTAAGCAGGGCCGCAATTTTCAACATCACCGCTTCGCCGCCGGGCGCACAGCGGTTAATTTTTTCACCCTGAACCCCTACCGCTTCGGCATAAGGGCGGCAGCCGGGGTAGCCGCACTGCCCGCACTGGCTTTGTGGCAGAAGCTCATCAATTTTTTCTACAACGGGATCGTCCTCTACCGCAAAACGGCGGGAGGCGTAGCCCAGGATAAGGCCAAACACCAACCCCAGAACGCTGATAGAGGCGATGGCAATCCAGATAGCATTCATTACAACTTCACCAGACCACTAAAGCCCATAAAGGCCAGAGACATTAAACCTGCGGTCACCAGCGCAATCGCGTTACCGCGGAAGGGCGCAGGGATATCCGCTGCTGCCAGGCGCTCGCGAATGGAGGCGAACAGCACCATCACCAGAGAGAAACCGACTGCCGCAGAGAAACCATACAGCGCCGACTGCATAAAGTTATGACCAAGGTTGATGTTCAGCAGCGCTACGCCGAGAACCGCACAGTTGGTGGTGATCAGCGGCAGGAAGATACCCAGCAGGCGATAAAGCGCCGGGCTGGTTTTACGCACCACCATTTCGGTAAATTGCACCACCACCGCGATAACCAGAATAAAGGCCAGCGTACGAAGATAGGTTAATCCCAGCGGGATGAGGATCCAGGTATCGATCCACCACGCGCAGATGGACGCCAGCGTCATCACGAAGGTCGTCGCCAGCCCCATACCCATTGCTGTTTCCAGCTTTTTGGAAACGCCCATAAACGGACACAGGCCAAGGAACTTCACCAGAACGAAGTTGTTAACCAGCACGGTGCCGACAAAGAGCAGTAAGTAATCGGTCATTATTTAGCCTGAAATAAAAAAGCCGCCTATTATCGGACAAACCGACGCAGGCGACAACAGGTTATCTGTAGGGTTATTACGGGTTCACGAAGGTGTTTTTCACCCGCGTCGAACGTTTGAAATAGGGCACCAGCAGCGCCGCAGCCAGCAACGGGAATAGCAGCTGACGAACGGCCAGCGCGTCTGATACGGGCGAAAAGGCAAACGCTTTCACCGCCAGCAGGACCGAAATCAGCAGCCAGATAATGTAGTGCTTAGGCACACTCTTGCGGCGCTTAAAGAAGGCGATGGTCAGCCACAGCGTGTAGTACCACATTCCAATCGCGAAAACGAACGACACAAACCACAAAGCAATATTCAGCACGCTTTGCGACATCAGGGTCTGGATGGCGTGAGGGGTAATCAGTGCGGTGGTATACAGCAGCAGCGCAAGCGATGCGCTTAATAAGGCAACCAGCAGCCATGCCAGTGGGGCGATTAACCAGCCTCCAATGCGTTCTCCAGGCGTTGCGGTCATGAACTCTCCCATAATCTGCGCGAAATGTTGTACAGCCAGTTTGCAGGGCGGAGAGTATATAACATTTCGCGCGGATGGCTACTTTCTTATAAAACGTAACGCCATACAGACTTAGGCACTTCACCGACGTTGAACAAACGACCACCGGAAACCAGCTCCGCGCGGCGATGGTCTGCGGCGCGATACATATTAATGATGTCCTGATTATCCGACAGGGTGTAGTTCAGATGGTCAAACAGTTTTTCCAGGCTCTCAAGCGAATTGATCTTGCGAAATTTTAATAAATAGTCCTGAACTGTCATATTAATAAGTTTCCATATAAAAGTGAGTAATACCAGTTAAGGTAATTCGGTCGAATAATAAACGGATTAATAAAGACGTAAACAGCCCACTCAGGTAACGCGACGAAATTAGGAGTTTTCTTTGCTGAAATTCAGGCATCAGACGATGCCTGGAAGAGAAGGTTAACCGTGTTCACCAGGGCTGGCAATACGAAACTGACATATTATGTCACTCTTTATTGCAGTAACCGGTTACTTAGGTTGGGCGATGGTGACAGGCTCCGGCGGCTGGTAGTTATCGATATGGCTGGCGACGCCCAGCAAAATGACCGAAACTCCAAGGACAATCCATCCCGCTAATTCAATGATTCGATTAATAATTGACGTCATAATGCGTAATTGTACTTTATCCATAAAGACAGGGCGCAAATGTTACAGTGACGTCTCCCTGACGGCAAGCGCTTTGGGAACGGTTCCCTTAAACAAAATCAGTAGGTTAATACTATGTAACAAAAACAACCCGTACAACCTGCTATTTTAAGTCATAGGGCACATTATTAATCTGTGCTCATGCCAGGTTAGCCAGTGTGAAATAAGAACGTCATAAAAGAGGATGGCACTATGAGTGATAATATCCGCGTCGGGGTTATCGGCTACGGGTACGCGAGCAAAACGTTTCATGCGCCTCTGATAGCCGGGACGCCGGGGATGGTGCTGGCGGCGGTATCCAGCAGCGATGCCGCTAAAGTCCATGTCGACTGGCCTTCCGTGCCGGTTGTCTCTGAACCTAAACACCTTTTCAACGATCCGAATATTGATTTAATCGTCATCCCCACACCGAACGACACCCACTTTCCGCTGGCAAAGGCCGCGCTGGAGGCCGGTAAGCACGTAGTGGTCGATAAGCCCTTCACCGTGACGCTGTCACAGGCACGCGAGCTGGATGCGCTGGCAAGGAGTCTGGGCAGGCTGCTGTCGGTGTTCCATAACCGCCGCTGGGACAGCGACTTTCTGACGGTAAAAAGGCTTCTCAGTGAAGGCACGCTAGGGGAGATCCTCTTTTTTGAATCGCACTTTGACCGCTTTCGTCCGCAGGTGAGAAACCGCTGGCGCGAACAGGCCGGTCCGGGCAGCGGCATCTGGTACGATTTAGCCCCGCATCTGCTGGATCAGGTCGTCAATCTTTTTGGTCTGCCGGTGAGCATGACGGTCGATCTCGCCCAGCTCAGGCCCGGCGCGCAGACAACCGATTACTTCCACGCGGTGCTCAGTTACCCGCAGCGGCGGATTGTGCTGCACGGCACGATGGTCGCGGCCGCAGAATCGGCCCGCTATATCATTCACGGTACGCGCGGGAGCTACGTGAAGTTTGGTCTCGATCCGCAGGAAGACAGGCTTAAAAACGGTGAACGTCTGCCGCAGGAAGACTGGGGCTATGATATGCGCGACGGCGTGGTAACGCGGGTCGAAGGCGAGGAGCTGGTCGAGGAGACCTTGCTGACGATACCGGGGAATTATCCGGCGTATTATGCCGCTATCCGCGATGCGCTGAACGGCACGGGAGAGAATCCGGTTCCGGCCAGCCAGGCGATTCAGATTATGGAGCTGATTGAGTTGGGCATCGAATCTGCCAAACATCGCGCGACGCTCTGTCTGGCATAATTTTTTAATATGTTGTAGGCCGGGTAAGCGTCAGCGCCACCCGGCAACGGTGTTAACCGCGAGCCACTTTATCTTTCAGCGCCTGCTTCTCAGCAGGCGTCAGGAAGGCAATTTCCAGCCCGTTGATCTGCGCCTGACGGATCTGCTCGCGGCTCAGACCCGCCTGCGGTGCGGCGATGTTGTACTCGTGGATAATATCCACGCCCTGAACCGCCGGGTCGTCAGTGTTCAGCGAGGCCAGCACGCCGTGCTCGAGGAACGTTTTTAGCGGGTGATGCGCCAGCGTCGCCACGGTGCTGGTCTGAATGTTAGACGTCAGGCACGACTCAATCCCGATACGCTGCTCCGCCAGGAAATCCATCAGGGCGCGATCTTCGACCGCCTTCACGCCGTGACCGATACGCTCGGCGCCCAGCTCGCGGATGGCCTGCCAGATGCTTTCCGGGCCTGCCGCTTCACCCGCATGCACGGTAATGTGCCAGCCGGCATCGCGCGCGCGGTTGAAGTGGGAGAGGAACAGGCTGCCCGGGAAGCCCAGCTCGTCGCCGGCGAGGTCGACGGCGGTGATGGCATCGCGATGGGCCAGCAGCGCTTCCAGCTCCTGCAGGCAGGCGGCTTCACCGAACGTACGGCTCATGATGCCGATCAGCCGAGCCTGAACGTCGAAGGTTTTACACCCTTCGCGCACACCTTCAATGACGGCTTCCACCACGCCTGCAACGGGCAGGTTGTGGGTCATCGCCATATAGCCCGGCGAGAAGCGCAGCTCGACGTAGTGCAGGCCGTTGCGGGCTGCATCTTCGATGTTCTCAAACGCCACGCGGCGGCAGGCATCCAGCGACGCCAGCATCTTCACGCCCCAGTCGAGTTTGCTCAGGAAGCTGACCAGGTCCGGTTCATTAGAGGTCACCTGTACGTGAGGGATCAAGGACTCAAGGGTCTGAGCAGGAAGCGTTAAATTGAACTGGCGGCCAAGATCGAGGATGGTTTGGGCACGAATGTTACCGTCAAGGTGACGATGAATATCAGTTAAAGGCAGGCGTGTATCAATCATGGTCGCACTCTTTTCTGGTTAAAGTGCGCCATATTATAAAAACAAAACGGGGTAAAAAGCTATTTGCGCAAGGGAATATTCCGTTGCGCAAATTGATTACAGGAGCGTGTTAATCCCGGCAATGAGGCGTTGCACACCTTGTTCCAGCTTGCTGCGCGGGCAGCCCGCATTCAGGCGAACAAAGCCATTTCCTTCTTTGCCGTAGGTATATCCCGGCATGATGGCGACCTTTTGCTGCTCGATCAGCACTTTTTGCAGCGTCCGATCGTCAATGTTCAGCGGGCGCAGATCGATCCAGGCCAGATAGGTCGCTTCGGGCGGCTGCCAGTTCAGTTTCGGAAAAGCGCGGTTTACTTCCTGCGCGATATACAACAAATTATCTTCGAGATAACCCCGCAGGGCATCCAGCCACGGCTCCCCCTGCTGATAGGCGGCGATATGCGCCGTCAGCGCCAGCACGGAAGGGGAAGAGAGCCCGTCCCGGCCTTTTAGCGCGCTGAGGTAACCGTTACGGCTCTCTTCATCGCCAATCAGGCCGTAAGCGCCCGTCAGCGCCGGAATATTAAAGCTTTTCGAGCCGGAGGTGAGAAGCGCCCATTTGCCGCGCGCCACCGCGTTCCACGGCGTGTGACGACGCTCTCCCCACACCATGTCCATATGGATTTCATCGCTGATAACCGCCACGTCATAGCGTGCGCACAGTTCCGCCATCTGCGTCAGCTCATCCCGCGTCCAGACCTTGCCGGTCGGGTTTTGCGGGCTGCACAGCAGTAAAATTTTGTTTTCCGGTTTCGCGAGGGCCGCTTCCAGCGCAGCCATGTTTCCCTGCCAGCCTGCAGCCTGCTTTTCCATCTCTACGGGCACCACATGACGCGCATTGCCTTCAATGGCTTTGTAAAACGCATCGTATGCCGGGGTGTGTACCACCACGCCGTCGCCGGGGTTTGACCAGAGACGAATCAGCTCTGACACCATGTAGATAACGGAAGGGCCATAAACGACCGATTCGGTCTCAATCTTGCTGTGAAAGCGCTGCTGGAACCAGTGCGCAACGGCGGCGAGAAACTCATCGTTCTTCCAGCGGCTGTAGCCCAACACGCCGTGATTGATGCGCTGATGCAGCGCGTCGGTAATGCAGGGCGCGGTGGCGAAATCCATATCCGAGATGGTGAAGGGCAGCAGGTCGGCTGCGCCAAAGCGGTCGGCGACGTAGTCCCACTGCGTACACCAGGTGCCGTGTCGATCCACGACGGTAGAAAAATCAAACATGACGTTAATCCTTAAAGTAAAACCCCCTCATAAGAGGGGGCTGAGGCATCAGGCTTCTACTGTTCGCATCAGGGTGGCCAGCTCATCCTTCACCGACTGTACCTGCGGGCCGATAACCACCTGCAAATTGTGCTGATTTAACTGTACCACGCCAATGGCCCGGTTGGCTTTCAGGGCGTTGGTATCCACTTTTGACATATCCGCCACCGACAAACGCAGGCGGGTAATGCAGTTATCCAGCGAGGTAATGTTATCCGCACCGCCCAGCGCCGCCAGAATGGCAGGGGTGTTGTAGCCGGATTTGCCCACGGTACCGGCAACCGCCTGTTCCACGCTGGTGGCCGTATCGGTATCGCGGCCTGGCGTTTTCAGGTTAAAGCGGGTGATGGCGAAGCGGAAGATCCCGTAGTACACCACGAACCAGATTGCCGCCACGACCGGGACCAGATACCACTTGGTGGAGAGGCCGTGCAGGATGCCGAAGACCACGAAGTCGATGACGTTGCCGTCGGTGTTACCGATAGTGACGCCCAGCACCGCCATCACGGTAAAGCCCAGACCGGTCAGCACAGCGTGAATCAGATACAGCACCGGCGCAACGAACAGGAACAGGAACTCGATTGGCTCGGTGGTACCACCTACGACGCAGGCGATCACGCCGGAAATCAGCAGCCCTTTAATTTTATGACGGTTTTCCGGGCGTGCGCAGTGGTACATCGCCAGCGCGGCACCCGGCAGGCCGCCGAGGAAGGCAGGCATTTTACCCTGAGACAGGAAGCGGGTGGCGCTTTCGGAGAAGCCGTGGGTGGTCGGGCAGCTCAGCTGCGCCTGGAAGATGGTCAACGCACCGCTCACGTCGTGGCCGCACACCTCCATCGTCCCGCCCGCTTCGGTGAAGCGAATCAGGGCCACCAGGATGTGCTGCAGGCCAAACGGCAGGAGCAGACGCTCGCCGGTGCCGAAGATCATCGGACCGAAATCTCCCGCGCCGTTGATGATGCGGCCAATGCCGTTGATGCCCAGCGCAAAGACCGGCCAGATCAGCGGAATGATCAGACCAAACAGGCCCATCACCACCAGGGTGATAATCGGCACGAAGCGGGTGCCGCCGAAGAAGGCCAGGGCATCCGGCAGACGGATATTGTGGAAGCGCTCGTGCAGCATCCAGATAATCACACCCGCGATCACCGCCCCGAGGATCCCGGTATCAATAGACTGGATGCCAATCACGCTCTGAATGTTGTTGGCCTTCAGCACGGCAGCGTCGGTGGTCGGCAGTATGCCTTTCGCGGTCAGCCAGAAGTTAACCGCGAGGTTCATCACCGCGTAACCCACAAAACCGGCAAACGCCGCGACGCCTTTATTTTCGCGCGCCAGGCCCAGCGGGATAGCGATACAGAACATGACGGGCAGGAAGCTAAACGCAAAGGAGCCGACTTTACTCATCCAGATAAAGATGGCCTGCAGCACGGGAGTACCGAGGAACGGGATCAACGTGATGACGTCTTTACTGCTGAGCGAGCTGCCGATCCCGAGCATGATCCCGCAGAACGAGAGGAGTGCCACGGGCAGCATAAAGGTTTTACCCAGTTGCTGGAAAAATTCCCACAGCGATATTTTTTGTGCTGCTTTCGCCGTCATAAAACGACTCCTTTATTGTTAAAATCAGTTTGTCTGCTTCAATGCTGCGAGAAGATAAAACGTTTTATCAAAGTTTAGTGCGCGCTAAATCACATTCTCAGGCTTTGACTGGTAGTATAAAGATAACGTATTGATAAAACGTTTTACCGATCTCATTTCAGGGAGTCACGCCGACACATGGCTGTAGCGAAAAAAATCACCATCAACGATGTCGCGCTTGCGGCGGGTGTTTCCGTCAGCACCGTTTCTCTGGTGCTAAGTGGGAAGGGGCGCATCTCTCCTGCCACCGGTCAGCGGGTGAACGAGGCGGTTGAACAGCTGGGCTTTGTGCGTAACCGTCAGGCGTCGGCGCTGCGCGGCGGGCAAAGCGGTGTGATTGGCCTGATTGTTCGCGATCTGACATCACCTTTCTATGCGGAGCTGACCGCAGGGTTAACCGAAGCGCTTGAAGCGCAGGGGCGGATGGTCTTTCTGCTTCACGGCGGTCGCGAGGCCGATCAGCTGCTTTCCCGGCTCGATATGCTGCTGAATCAGGGTGTGGACGGGGTGATCGTCGCCGGGGCATCGGGCGTGGGCAGCGAACTGTGCGAGCGCGCCGCCGAAAAAGGCGTGCCGCTGGTGTTTGCCTCGCGCGCCAGCTACCTCGACGAAGCCGATACGCTGCGCCCGGATAACATGCAGGCCGCGCAAATGTTGACCGAGCATCTTATTCGTCGCGGGCATCAGCGTATTGCCTGGCTGGGTGGTAAAAGCTCGTCCCTGACCCGCGCCGAGCGGGTAGGCGGCTACTGCGCGACGCTGATTAAATACGGCCTGCCGTTCCACAGCGAGTGGGTCGTGGAGTGTGAATCCAGCCAGAAGATGGCGGCGGAAGCGATAGGCGCGCTGCTGCGAAGCAGCCCGACGATCAGCGCCGTGATTTGCTATAACGATGTGATCGCTATGGGCGCCTGGTTTGGCCTGATCCGCGCCGGGCGTCAGAGCGGCGAGGGCGGGGTGGAAACCTTCTTCGGCCACCAGGTGGCGCTGGGGGCGTTCGCCGACGTCGGGGAAAACGCCCTCGACGATCTGCCGATCGTCTGGGCCACCACCCCAGCGCGGGAGATGGGTTATACCCTGGCGGACAGGATCATGCAGCGCATCGACAATGCGGATGTGCAGGCCGGGCACCAGATTGTGGCAGCGCGGCTGGTGACGGTGAAATAATCTCCGCTGCACATCGCCCGGCGGCGCTGCGCTTGCACGGGCCTACAAGGTCGATTGTAGGCCGGGTAAGCGTCGCCGCGACCCGGCAATAAAAAACCCCTCATGCGAGGGGTTTTGACGTTTACTGCTGCGGTGCCGCCGGTTCGGCTGGCGCTGCCGGTTCAGCCGGTTCCGGCATCCCCAGAGCAGGCATACCAAACATACCGACGAAGTCTTCCAGCGGCATTTTGTCGCCGTTAAGCGTGACCTGGCCGTTGGCGTACTGCAGGCTGGTGGAAATCGTGTTGTTTTCCACTTTGGTGATGCGGAACATCTGGCCCATGGCCGCCAGACCTTTCACCTGCTGGTTCGCCAGCTTGCCGGCATCTTCATCGCCGTAGCCTTCCAGCTTCGCAATCTGGGTCATAAACTCGGTCGCCATATCCATCGGGATGGTCAGCTTGCTGTCGAGCGACTTCACGCTGCGATCCACTTCCTGCGCCAGCGTCTGCGGTTCACCCGTTGCAGTGGCCGGATCTTTCAGGAACAGAGACAGGTTGAAGCTGGTTTCGCCTTTGCTGTTTTTCCAGCTCAGCGGAGCAACGGTTATCACCGGCTCGCCTTTCAGCAGGATTGGCAGGTTGTTGAACAGCACCGCCATCGCCTGCTGCTGGTACACTTCCGGGTTCTGCTGCAGCGCGGTATCGGTCAGCAGCGCCTGGCTCTCTTTACTGTATTTCTGGCTAAACTCGTGCCACGCCTGGCCGTCGATATTGCCGATCTTCAGCGACAGTTTGCCGGTGCCCAGATCCTGATTCTGTACTTTCAGGCTCTTCAGCGTGTAATCCAGCTGGGTATTGATGCTCTTACCGTCTTTGGAAACGTCGGATTTGCCGTTGACGTCCATGCCTTCCAGCACGGCCATCTCTTTCCCTTCAACCGCAATGGCGACTTTATCGAGAGACAGTTTTTGATCGCCAATACGCTCCTGGAAATCGGTCATTCGGCTGTTGCCGTCGGCTTTCAGGTTGCTGAAGGTGAGCTGAACTTTTTGGTTATATTCGTTCACGGCATTGACCAGGCCGCTCTCCGCTTCACCCGTCAGGGAGAACACGTTTCCGTCGCGGTCAGCATCGAGTTTGAAGTGGCCGCCGCTGAAGGCGACTTTTTCATTCTCTTTCTCGTAGTTCAGCGCTTTCAGCGCAATATCGGAACGGGTGTCACCGGCATAGCTAATTCGGGTATTAATGTCGAAAGGCGATTCATTCTTTGCCAGGTCAAACAGCGGTTTGGTGACGTCGTTATTCACCAGCACGGTATGAACGGACGCCATCGACGGGATCAGGTTAAAGGACTTCAGCTGCGCCAGCGGCAGCGGACCGTGGCTCACCACCTCGTCCAGCACCACGCTCTGGCCCGGTTTCAGCCAGCCGTTTTCAGCACCGGCAACTGGCTTCACCACCAGCTGCATACGGCTGGTAAACACACCGCGGTGATAGTTCTGGTAGCTCAGTTCCAGACCTGCTTCCGGCGCGCTGCGCTTAATCTCTCCGTTAGCCTGCGCCACCATTTCAGCCAGACGGCCTTCCAGCTGTTTCCCGGTAAACCAGGAGGCACCCGTCCAGACCACGCCTAACGCTACAATCACTCCAACCGCTACGACCGATTTTTTCATTGCGACTATCCCTAAAATGAAACCAGGCGGTAAAAACCGCCTGGAGATATTAAGCCTGCAACTAGCTTAGCAAGAGTTGTTAAAAAAATCAGTAAGTCCCTAATACCCGTCATACTTCAAGTTGCCTGTGCGTTGGCTTTCCTCGCTCACCCCAGTCACGTACTTATGTACGCTCCTGGGGATTCGCTGCGTCGCCGCCTTCATGCAACTCGAATTATTTAGGGTATAGCTTATTGAAAACGCGCGCGAGGCGACCGGTGCCGCTCACGCTGACCGGGGACTCATTGGCTGCAACGAATGCTGACTCTCCGGGCTTAAGCACCAGACGCTGTTCGCCTTTGCGCAGCGTCGCTTCGCCTTCAACGCAGAACAGAATCGCCGCGCTCTCCTGAGCCACCGACGTTTCGGCGCTGCTCAGGTCGTGCAGGGAGAAGGCAAAATCCTCAACCGGGATCGGGAAGTCCAGCTCTGCGCCGTTTTTCACCGGCTGCGTCAGCAGCTCCGCGGCAGGTTTCGCCACGAACTTCACGTTGGCAACCAGCTCAGGAATGTCGATGTATTTCGGCGTCAGGCCCGCGCGCAGCACGTTATCGGAGTTGGCCATCACCTCCAGCGCCACGCCCTGCAGGTAGGCGTGCGGGGTTTCCGCGAACAGGAACATTGCCTCGCCCGGGTTCAGCTTCACCACGTTCAGCAGCAGAGGGGAGAACAGGCCGCTGTCGTCCGGGTAGAATTCGGAAATCAGACGAATAGTCTCCCACGGTTCACCTTGCTGGCTGTCCAGGGCGGCTTTCAGCACCGCCAGCGCGTGGGATTTCTCTTCACCCTGCATATTCAGCAGGTTGGCAAACAGCTGGCTCAGCGCGTCGGCGTTCGGGTTTTCGAGGAAGTGGGCGATAGCCTTGTTGGCACCCGCGACCGGTTGCAGCAGAGAAATGATCTCCGAAAACTCGCGGAACGCGTTCATCGCCAGGAACGGCGTCAGCGCGAACACCAGCTCCGGCTTGTGGTTGGGATCTTTGTAGTTACGCTCGGCGGCGTCTAACGGGATACCCGCCGCGTTCTCTTTCGCAAAGCCGATTTCAGAGGCTTGCTTGTTCGGGTGAACCTGGATGGAGAGCGGCTGGTCGGCGCACAGCACCTTAAACAGGAACGGCAGTTCGCCGAAGCGGCGAGCGACCTTGTCACCCAGCAGCGCGGCTTTATCGGCATCAATCACGTCGCGCAGGCTGCGTACCTGGCCGTTGGCGTCTTCAATTTTTGAGCTGCTCTTCGGGTGCGCGCCCATCCACAGTTCTGCCATCGGCAGGTTGTTCGGGTTCGCGATACCGTAGAGATCCGTTAACGCAGTTTTACTTCCCCAGGCGTAGTTTTGCACTGAGTTAATGAGTTTTTGCATTATCAAGCCCTGATTCAATTGTGGAATTAACTCCGGGTATTAAAGCAATAAACCTCATGGAAGTAACCTGTGGATGTAAAAAGTCGTACTAGTCTCAGTTTTTGTTAAAAAATTGTGTAGGATAAGCTGACTCGCTTTTAAGCCGGGCAGCGGAACATCTGCCCTGAATAAACAGACCGAAGCAGTAAGTGAGAGACCAATGTCGAATAAACCCTTCCATTATCAAGATCCTTTCCCCCTCAGTAAGGATCGGACCGAGTATTACCTGTTAACCCGCGATCACGTCTCCGTTTCTGAGTTTGAAGGACAAGAGATCCTCAAAGTCGATCCGCAGGCGCTGACGCTGCTGGCGCAGCACGCTTTCCACGACGCCTCGTTTATGCTCCGCCCTGCGCACCAGCAGCAGGTTGCCGATATCCTGAGCGACCCGCAGGCCAGCGAAAACGATAAATACGTTGCCCTGCAGTTCCTGCGTAACTCCGATATCGCCGCGAAAGGCATTCTGCCAACCTGTCAGGATACCGGCACGGCGATCATCGTCGGTAAAAAAGGCCAGCGCGTCTGGACCGGCGGCGGTGACGAAGCGGCGCTGGCGCACGGCGTTTATAACACCTACACCGAAGACAACCTGCGCTATTCGCAAAACGCCGCGCTGGACATGTACAAAGAGGTCAACACCGGCACCAACCTGCCAGCACAGATTGACCTCTACAGCGTCGACGGTGATGAGTACAAATTCCTCTGTATCGCCAAAGGCGGCGGTTCAGCCAACAAAACCTATCTCTACCAGGAAACCAAAGCGCTGCTCACCCCGGGCAAGCTGAAGAACTACCTGGTTGAGAAGATGCGCACCCTCGGCACCGCGGCGTGCCCGCCGTACCATATCGCATTTGTGATTGGCGGTACCTCGGCTGAAAGCACGCTGAAAACCGTCAAGCTGGCCTCAACCAAATACTATGACGGCCTGCCTACCGAAGGTAACGAGCACGGCCAGGCGTTCCGCGACGTACAGCTTGAGCAGGAACTGCTGGAAGAGGCGCGTAACCTGGGTCTCGGCGCGCAGTTTGGCGGCAAATACTTTGCCCACGACGTGCGCGTGATCCGTCTGCCGCGTCACGGTGCCTCCTGTCCGGTCGGTATGGGTGTCTCCTGCTCTGCGGATCGCAACATCAAGGCCAAGATCAACCGCGAAGGCGTGTGGATCGAAAAACTGGAAAACAACCCGGGCAAGTACATTCCGGAAGAGCTGCGTAAAGCAGGTGAGGGTGAAGCGGTTCGCGTTGACCTGAACCGTCCGATGAAAGAGATTCTGGCGCAGCTTTCGCAGTATCCGGTCTCGACCCGTCTCTCCCTGAACGGCACGATTATCGTGGGGCGCGACATCGCGCACGCGAAGCTGAAAGAACGTCTGGACAATGGCGAAGGGCTGCCGCAGTACATTAAAGATCACCCGATCTACTACGCTGGCCCGGCTAAAACGCCTGAAGGCTACGCCTCTGGCTCGTTAGGCCCAACCACGGCAGGGCGTATGGACTCGTATGTCGACCAGCTGCAGGCCAACGGCGGCAGCATGATCATGCTGGCGAAAGGTAACCGCAGCCAGCAGGTGACGGACGCCTGCCACAAGCACGGCGGCTTCTACCTCGGCAGCATCGGCGGCCCGGCAGCGGTGCTGGCGCAGGGCAGCATCAAGAGCCTGGAGTGCGTGGAATACCCGGAACTGGGTATGGAAGCGATCTGGAAAATTGAAGTGGAAGACTTCCCGGCGTTTATCCTCGTGGATGACAAAGGCAACGACTTCTTCAAGCAGATCCAGTCGTCCCAATGTTCGGCGTGTGTGAAGTAATTCTGTAAATTGCCGGGTGGCGCTGACGCTTACCCGGCCTGTATTCTCGTAGGTCGGGTAAGGCGCAGCCGCCACACGACACCAAAAAGAGCGCACAAAGCGCCATAACGTTTCTCAGAAGTCATCAATACTTATCCCTTAAGCATGTGAGCAATCCCTCTTTTGTTATCAAGGAGAAAGTAATGACCACGGTACGCCATGAGAAAGATTCGATGGGCGCCATCGACGTCCCGGCCGACAAGCTATGGGGCGCGCAAACCCAGCGTTCGCTGGAGCATTTCCGTATCTCGACTGAAAAAATGCCCGTCTCGCTGATTCAGGCGCTGGCGCTCACCAAACGTGCAGCTGCGAAAGTGAACCAGGATTTAGGCCTGCTGGCGGCAGACAAGGCAACCGCCATCATCAACGCCGCCGACGAAGTGCTGGCGGGTAAGCATCCCGACGAATTCCCCCTCGCCATCTGGCAGACCGGTTCCGGCACCCAAAGCAACATGAACATGAACGAAGTGCTGGCGAACCGGGCAAGCGAACTGCTGGGGGGCGTGCGCGGCATGGAGCGTAAGATCCATCCGAACGATGACGTCAACAAAAGCCAGAGCTCTAACGACGTCTTCCCCACGGCGATGCACGTGGCGGCGGTGATTGCTATCCGCGAGCAGCTTATTCCGCAGCTCAACGTTCTGAAATCCACGCTCAATGAGAAAGCGCAGGCCTTCCGCGACATCGTTAAAATTGGCCGTACGCACCTGCAGGACGCCACGCCGCTGACGCTCGGCCAGGAGATTTCCGGCTGGGTGGCGATGCTGGAACATAACCTGAAGCACATTGAATACAGTCTGCCGCACCTGGCGGAGCTGGCGCTCGGCGGGACGGCGGTCGGGACCGGGTTAAACACCCATCCAGAATACGCGGTGCGCGTGGCGAAGGAGCTGGCAAACATCACCGGGCAGCCGTTCGTCACGGCGCCCAACAAGTTCGAAGCGCTGGCGACCTGCGACGCGCTGGTCCACACCCACGGCGCGCTGAAAGGGCTGGCGGCATCATTAATGAAAATCGCCAACGACGTGCGCTGGCTGGCCTCGGGCCCGCGCTGCGGCATTGGTGAAATCAGCATTCCGGAAAATGAGCCGGGCAGCTCCATCATGCCGGGCAAAGTCAACCCGACCCAGTGTGAAGCCATGACTATGCTCTGCTGTCAGGTACTGGGCAACGACGTGGCCGTCAACCTGGGCGGTGCATCCGGCAACTTCGAGCTGAACGTCTATCGCCCGATGGTGATCCACAACGTTCTGCAATCGATTCGTCTGCTGGCGGACGGGATGGAGAGCTTTAACGAGCACTGTGCGGTAGGGATTGAGCCGAATCGCGAGCGTATCAACCAGTTGCTCAATGAATCCCTGATGCTGGTGACGGCGCTGAATACCCATATCGGCTACGACAAGGCCGCCGAGATCGCTAAAAAAGCGCATAAAGAGGGGCTGACGCTGAAAGCCTCCGCCCTGGCGCTGGGCTATCTGACGGAGGCGGAGTTCGACGCCTGGGTTCGCCCGGAAGCGATGGTCGGCAGCCTGAAATAATCAACCCGCCACATACAGGTGCAGCCGCGGAATAATCAGCTGCAGCGGCTGCGCCTGAGGTCTGTAACGGTGCTGGACATTGTCCGCATCGTAATTCAAAAGCTCACCAATATCCGGCACGATGGCCCCCTGATTGGCATCAAAGAGCGCAATCAGCGGCGTCGGACAGGCATACTGAACCTGTTTTTGCTGACCGGAATACCAGACGCGGGCGATAGGCTGCACCTTCACCGGGCGCTTTATCTTGAGGCGCGTGTCCACCGGTAGCGAGGCGATGCTGTGGTACTCCTGCTCCAGGCGCTCAATCCACTGCTCACGCGACTACGGTGCGACGGTGCGCGGCGTCTTCAGGCTTTTTTCCAACTGCGCCAGAATCTCATCCCGGGTGAAGTTTTTAATGATGTGCTTATTCGCCCAGCCGAAGCGCAGCGTAGCGGGGTGACGCAGTACCGTCAGCGTGCGATAGGCATTCAGGGTAATTAACCCAGGAAGCTGACGGTGCACCCATTCAAACCGGGCGGCAGGGGCGAGGCCGGACTCTTCGGTAACGATCTTTTCAAATGCCGCTTTCAGGGTGTTGATATGGGTAATCCGGGCTTCCAGCGCTTCGCGCGTTGTCGCATCGGTTTGCAGGCAGATCACGCCGGGCAGACGCACGGCCGCCTTACTGCTGCGGTTTTCAGACTGCTGCTGGATAAACAGGCGACGATAGTGTTTCAGCGCCAGCTCAAGGGCGGCGCTGCCGATGTGCTGTTCAACCTCGATGGTGTCCAGCGGGTCGTGTTCTGCCCCTTTAGCTACCTCGGGCAGGGTAAAGACGCGCCCGGCCAGCAGACGGCAGGTCTGCAAACGTTCGGTCAGGGTCAGGAGCTCGTGTTCTATTTCCCGAAACGTGCTGTTCAGCCGTTCGAGGAGATCGTAATTGGCCATAAACACTCTCTTTAGTTACAACATACTTATCATATAGCACAGCACGCCGGGTCAGGCCAGCGTGCGGTTTAGGTCAGACAGGAACGGGAAGGGCGATGTTATGGTATACCGGCCAGCTAAAGCAGAAGCGCGCGCCGCCAAGCTCGCTCTCCTCGCAATGCACCGTGCCGCCCATTGCCTGCGCGATAGAGTAGACAATCGCCAGCCCCAGGCCACATCCGCCAGTAGCGCGATCGCGGCTGGGGTCGAGACGGACAAACGGTTCAAACACGGTTTCTCGCGCTTCCGGAGCTATCCCCGGGCCGTCATCCTCCACCGTCAGGTTTGCCTGATTGCCCTGCAAATCCAGCCCAATCTGTAGCGTACTTTCGCTGTAGCGCATGGCGTTGTTCATCAGGTTATCCAGCACGCGTTCCATCAGGCGCATATCGAGCGCGCCGTAATCACCCGGCGTCACGCGCGTTAACAGCGTGCGCTGCGGGTTTACGCTCTGAACGTCATCAATGTGGGTTTGCAGCCAGGCAGGAAGATCTGGCGTGCTGAGGTTCAGCTCGTTTTGCGGGCGATCGAGGCGCGCGTAGGTCAGCAGCTCCTCAATCAGCGCCTCAAGCTGGCCAATGTCGCGGTTAAGGGCCTGAGACTCTGCTTCCGTCAGATTTTCGCTCATCTCCAGACGATAGCGCAGGCGCACCAGCGGCGTGCGCAGCTCGTGCGCAATCCCGTCGATCAGCTGCTTCTTACTGGCGATCAGGGCATTGATGTTATCGGCCATCTGGTTAAAGGCCACGCCCAGACGTTCAAAGCTGGAACCGCTGTCGAAGTGAATGCGCTCGGTAAAATGCCCCTCGCCAAAACGCTGCGCAGCGGATTCCAGCTTCAGCATGTCCTGCCAGTGCGGGCGCATCCAGATAAAGACCGGAAACGCGAGCGAGATGGCGATAAAGGCCATCAGCGCCATGTCCAGCAGGCGCATCTGGTGCAGATAATAGAGATAGGGAACCGGGCCGACGGCCAGCACGTAATGGCTGCGCGGGATACGCTGGATAAAGGTGTATTTCTCATCCAGCGCGACGATGTCCCCGTCGCGCAGACGCTGCATGGCGGGTGGGTCCAGCTCAAAATTTTTTAACGGCTCAATGCGTAAATCGAATGACAGATTGAGATCCAGCTCTTTCAGGGTTTTCGCCCAGTCGTGCGGCGGGATCTCTCTTAGCTCGCTGCGCATCAGATAGAGCGAGCTTTTCATCAGGTCGTCCAGCGACTGCCTGCCTGCACGTTCGGCGGTGAATTTATAGACCAGCCCGACCAGCATGGTCATGACCAGGAAGCAGACAAACAGCAAAAGATAAAACTGCACAAACAGCTTTTTCATTGGATCTCACCGAAGAAACGCTTTGTGCAGAATATACATGAAACCCGCCGATATTTTCATGTCTGTGAAGCGCATTACATCGCGTGCGCACTTCTTTTTACCTTGGCGATGAGTGTTTCCGTTACGGCCAGACCTTCCGCAATGTGCGTATCAATCACGACAGTTCCAAATTCATTAATTAAATCCAGAAGTATTTCGTAAGACTGGATGAGTTCAAGGAGATCAAAGAGCGCTTTCCGATCGGCGCGTGAGGGAGAGGTATGGCTAAGCGCTGCCTGATTAACAATCCATTCAAGATTGGTTTTGATGGCTTCTACCTGACTGTAGCTATACATATTTCATGGGCTTAAATCCTCATATCAAGATTTTATGGGAGAGGTTTCGTGAGAACTTCACGGTGAGAAAGCGTTGTAGCCGGGTCAGTGCCAGCTGAAGAAAGGACAGTAGAAGGTTTAATTATGGGATAGTTCGCGTGCTTAGCAAGTTAATTGTTGCGCAAACGGATAAATAAAGGCGCGAAAGAGAGGGTATCACTGTGTAATGCCTTCATTTCGCGCATGTTATGCTAACCGGATAACGGAATCAGGTTTCCCAGGCGTGGGGGGCAAACAGGTAACCCTTATTACGCACGGTTTTAATGCGGTAGGGCTCGGTAGCGTTATCCTGCAGCTTTTTGCGCAGACGCGAAATCGCCACGTCAACGCTGCGGTCCATTCCGTCATAGCTCACGCCACGCAGGTTTTTCAGCAGCGCGTCGCGGTCCATGATTTGCCCGGCGTGCGTTGCCAGCTCCCACAGCAGGTCAAAATCCGCGGTGGAGAGGGCGATAAGCTCGCCAGAGAGCAGTACCTGGCGGTTAATGGGGTCAATAGACAGCGTACCGAAGCGCATCGCTTTGTGCGGCGTCAGAGACGCCGCGGGCGCTTCGCGTTCGATGCTGGCGTGCTGGCGCAAATGGAGGCGCAGGCGAGCGAGCAGGACGGCAGGCGGTGTGGTTTTCAGAATGTAGTCATTGGCACCCATTTCCAGCGACAAAATATGGTTCATATCGCTGTCCAGTGAGGTGAGCAGGACGATAGGGCCCTCCCACCGGGCGCGCAGGTCACGGCAGAGCGTCATGCCGTCTTTGCCTGGCAACATGATATCCAGCAGCACCAGATCGGGGTTTTCACGGACGACCACCTCTTCGGCACGATCGCCGCGAGGTTCAACAATGACGTCCATATCATGTTTACCCAGATAGGCGGCGATCAACTGCCCGACTTCGGGTTCGTCTTCAACATAAACAATCTTATTCATACAGCGTCTGTTTTCGTGAAAAAAGCCAACATACACCGCGGAACCTTAACCTTCCATTAATCTTTCAAAATTAACGCCGGTTCCGTAATTCTGGTTGTTATTCGTTTTCACTAGCGCAGCGGGCGTCCGCCGTCCACGGAAAAGGTTCTGCCGGTGACATAGCAGCTGGTGAGCAGGTAATCCACGAGGTCGATGACCTCTTTCTCGCCAGGGGCGATTTTCATAAGCGACTTATTCAGCGCCTGATGGCGATACTCCGCATCATCGTTTTCGTTAAACAAAATCATCGCCGGGGCGATGGCGTTCACCTTCACCTCGGGCGCAAGCTTGCGGGCAAACGAGCGCGTCATATTATCCAGTGCGGCTTTACTGGCCGCGTAGGCGATGTGCTTGTCGCTTCCGCGCTCCACCACATAATCAGTGAAGTGAATGATGTCGCCCGCAGCATGCCCATGGCCGCGCAGCAGATCCTGCAGAGCATGGTTGAGCAGATAAGGGGTATTAACGTGGATCTGCAACATGGCGGAGAGCGTTTCGCTGAGTGACGCACCGGGTTTTTCGGCACGCCATGCGCTGGCGTTATGGATCACGGCGCGCAGCCCCGTCGTGGTGGACTTCACCTCTTCCGCGAAAGCCAGAATGCCTTCATCGGTTGAAAAATCAGCCTGAATGCAGACAGCACCGGCTTTGCGTAGCCCTTCAATCGACGGGTATTCCGTACGGTAGCTGACAATGACAGGATGGCGAAGGTTGAGAAAGTGATGGGCAAGAGCGAGGCCGATACGGCGGCCTCCACCGGTAATCAGTATTGGGCGAAGCGGTGCATTTCCCATCGTATTCTCCTTTACAGTTCAACAATGGGAAAGGCGATGCTATCCCATTAACATCCAGGTTGCCGGCAGGGCAGCAACCAGTAGCAGTCCAATTAATGCCATCTCACGGCGTTTCAGCGCATTCTCCAGCTGATGCGTGCGGCGGGCGTAGATAAACACCAGCAGACCCGGTGCGTACAGCACTACCGACAGCAGCAGATGCATAGGTCCGGAAGCATACAACAACCACAGGCCGTAAATACAGGCTCCGACACCCACGACATAATGCGCCGGGCGTGTGGCAATTTTTAACAGATACGCACCCACTAAGAAATAGGGTACCAGAATCATCTCCGAGGCGATGGTCAGCAGCGTGTTATAGTCTGAACCTGTGAGCCAGATCAGCACCAGGCAGACCTGAACGCTGATGTTGGTCAGCCAGAGTGATGCCGACGGCGCGCTGTTTTTGTTTTGACGGGCGAACAGGCGTGGAAACGCCTTGTGCGTCGCGGCCAGGAACGGCACTTCAGCCGCCATGATGGTCCAGCTCAGGTAAGCGCCGCAGACGGAGACGATCAGTCCTGCGGCAATCACCACATCGCCCCAGGGACCGAGCATTTTCACCATCAGGCCTGCCATTGACGGGTTACGCATTTCCGCCAGCTCAGGACGCGCCACCACGCCCAGCGACAGCAGCGTCACCAGCAGATAGACCCCGAGCGCGGCCAGTACGGCCAGCAGCGTGGCGCGGCCCACATCGCGTTTATTCCGCGCACGGGCAGAAACCACGACCGCACCTTCCACACCGATGAACACCCACAGGGTAATCAGCATCGTGTTTTTCACCTGCTCCCAGACGGGAACGCCCAGCGCAACGCCGCTGAAATCGAGCTTGAATACGTCCATACGGAACGCAATAAAGGCCAGAACAATAAACAGGCCGAGCGGAACCAATTTCGCCAGCGTCGCCACCAGATTGATGCTGGCGGCCGTTTGTACGCCGCGTAATACCAGCCAGTGGACGAACCACAGCAGCACCGAGGCGCCCACAATAGACTGCCAGGTATTCCCGTCGCCAAAGAGACGCAGCTCAGGCGTATCGGTAAAGAAACTGAGCGCCGAGAAGACGATCACCAGATAGGAGACGTTGGCGATAACGGCACACAGCCAGTATCCCCATGCGGAACAGAAGCCAATCAGCTCGCCGAAGCCTTCACGGGCATAGGTGAAAATGCCGCCGTCCAGGTCCGGGCGAATGCGAGTGAGGAGCAGCATGGCGAAGGCCAGCAGCAGTATTCCGACACCGGTAATGCCCCAGCCAATGATGAGCGCGGAAGGGCTCGCGACGGCCGCCATATTTTGCGGCAAACTGAATACGCCTGCACCCAGCATTGAGCTTAAAACGAGTGCAGTCAGAGCACTCAGGCCAAGTTTCTTTTCCATTGGCTTCCTGTTATGAAAGGTCAAAATCCAGAATAATTATTTCGCTCAGGCGCATAAAAATGGTGGATCACACTAAGGCGCGGGATTTTACGGAGTGTAACGAAAGCATGCAATGACGTGTGGCAGAAATTCAAAAAAAGTAACAAAAAAGGCGGCATTGCGCCGCCTTTCGTAAACGATTTTGTTACTTGTACAGATCGGCGCTGATGGTCACGTTGTTACCACGTTCCTGCCACTGGCGGGTGATGTGGTAGTACTTCGCCCCTTTCTTCGCCGCACGCTTCGCGACCTGGTAAGAGACTTCCGTCATGTTGCCGTAGTTGCCGGTAAACTTGATGCTGTCGAACGGCACCATCTGCGCTGCAGTGGCGTTGTTCAGCTCTTCAATTTTGGTACCGTCCGGCAGCGTAACGGAATAGCGGCCACCTTTCGTGGACTGCGTTTCGAAGAAACGGCCCACTTCAGCGCTTGGGGCAGCCGTCGTTGCTACGCCTGGAATTTCAACTTTCTTCGCTTCTTCGCCGCCTTTTGCTATTGCCGCGCGACCTGCTTCTGAATTCGCCGGGATGGCATCCGGGCTCTGCAGAACACGTTTTTTCGCATCTTTTTTATAGATGAACGCGGTAATACGCTGGTTGCCACCCTGGTTAGCATCGACCTGACGCACGATGAAGAACGAGTAGGCCCCTTTCTCTTTCGCTGCTTTGGTGATGGCATCGTTCACTTCAGGCTGGCTGCGATAGAAGCCCTGAACGGTGACAGTGTCGTAAGGTTCCAGCTCAATCGCCTGATCTTTCGGCAGTTCAACAACACCGTTGATCACGCGGTTTTTCGGTGCGTCAGCTTTTGGCGCATTGTCTTTGAACAGCGCAATGGTCACGCGCTGGTTACCGCTGTTGCCGTAATCGGACTGGTCAACGACATAAAACGAGGCAGCCCCGTTTTTATCAGCAGCTTTTGATGCCGCGGCGACGGCGTCGCCAATAGAATTATAACGACCCACAATGACCGTATGGTCAAAAGGTTTTAACGCTGCCGCTTGCTCCGGCGTTAACTCTGTTGCGGCATTCGCAGACAGGGCGGTCGCGGAAAGAAGTGCGGACGCCAGGAGTGTGTTCTTAAGCTTCATAAAAATGATCCTTCGCCTTGCGCAAACCATGTACTGGTATTGTTGTTAATTTGAGACTGTCCCGATTATTGCATTTAAAACCCGTCGCTGTCTGCGCCATTTTTCACTGCCCGTGCTTACTGAATCACCTTATTCGATAACATTTAGTGATATGTTGAAAAAACACGCGTTTGACAAGTAAAACTGATAAAGCATATGACTTTTACAAGTTAATTTAATGTTAACAAGTTGTTCTCTTATGGCGCTATATCATGTTTTTACCGCTTCGTTTGCGCGATTTATCGGTTCTGGCGATGAATTTAAGGTAAATATCACTGTCAGTGACGCCGATCGCTTATTTTTCACAGATAAAGTAAGAAATAGTGTTTTCTGGCGGTAGATCACTGGCGCTATTTTCAGTAGGTTATAGACAGTTTGTTACTGTTTTATTTTCCGGGGTTAATCATATCTCGTCGCTCGCGCGATGGCGAAAATTGATACAAACCGCGGGCATTTATCGATAAACCATCATCAAAAACCGATGGAAGGGAAAACTATGCGTATTGGGGTACCAAAAGAACGGTTAGCCAATGAAACCCGCGTAGCGGCAACACCGAAAACGGTGGAGCAACTGCTTAAACTGGGTTTTACGGTCGCGGTCGAAAGCGGCGCAGGCAAACTGGCGAGTTTCGATGACGAGGCCTTTATCCAGGCTGGCGCAGAAGTGGTCGACGGTGCTGACGTCTGGCAGTCGCCGGTAATTCTGAAGGTCAACGCACCGGAAGAGAGTGAAATTGCGCTGCTGAATCCGGGGACGACCCTGGTGAGCTTCATCTGGCCTGCGCAAAACCCGGAGCTGATGGAGAAGCTGGCGGCCCGTGGCGTGACCGTGATGGCGATGGACTCCGTGCCGCGCATTTCGCGCGCGCAGTCGCTGGATGCCCTAAGCTCCATGGCAAACATTGCCGGCTACCGCGCCATTGTTGAAGCGGCCCACGAATTTGGTCGCTTCTTTACCGGTCAAATCACCGCCGCGGGTAAAGTCCCTCCGGCGAAAGTGATGGTGATTGGCGCGGGCGTAGCGGGCCTTGCCGCCATCGGTGCGGCAAACAGCCTGGGCGCTATCGTACGCGCCTTTGATACCCGTCCTGAAGTAAAGGAACAGGTTCAGAGTATGGGGGCCGAATTCCTAGAGCTGGACTTTAAGGAAGAGGCAGGCAGCGGCGACGGTTACGCGAAGGTGATGTCCGAAGCCTTTATCAAAGCCGAAATGGAACTTTTCGCTGCCCAGGCGAAAGATGTCGACATTATTGTCACCACCGCGCTTATCCCCGGTAAACCGGCACCGAAGCTGATTACCCGTGAGATGGTTGACTCCATGAAATCGGGCAGCGTGATTGTCGACCTGGCCGCCCAAAACGGCGGTAACTGTGAATATACCGTACCGAATCAGGTGACCACGACCGCTAACGGTGTGAAGGTGATCGGCTATACCGATCTGCCGGGCCGTCTGCCAACGCAGTCTTCTCAGCTGTACGGCACGAACCTCGTCAACCTGCTGAAGCTGCTTTGCAAAGAGAAAGACGGCAACATCACCGTCGATTTTGACGATGTGGTGGTGCGCGGCGTCACCGTGGTCCGTGAAGGTGATATTACCTGGCCTGCGCCGCCTATTCAGGTTTCTGCTCAGCCTCAGGCGGCAGCGAAAGCGGCGCCCGCGCCTAAAGAGCCCGCCAAACCGGCTTCTCCGTGGCGCAAATACGCGATCATGGCGCTGGTGATTATTCTGTTCGGCTGGCTGGCTGACGTCGCGCCGAAAGAGTTCCTCGGCCACTTTACCGTCTTCGCGCTCTCCTGCGTCGTAGGCTACTACGTGGTGTGGAACGTCTCCCATGCGCTGCACACGCCGCTGATGTCGGTAACCAACGCCATCTCCGGGATCATCGTAGTGGGGGCGTTACTGCAGATTGGTCACGGCGGCTGGATCAGCTTCCTGAGCTTTATCGCGGTGCTGATCGCCAGTATCAATATTTTCGGTGGTTTCACCGTGACTCAGCGCATGCTGAAAATGTTTCGTAAAGGCTAAGGGGTAGCATATGTCTGGAGGATTAGTGACAGCCGCATACATTGTTGCTGCAATCCTGTTTATTTTCAGTCTGGCGGGGCTTTCCAAACACGAAACGTCTCAGCAGGGGAATAACTTTGGTATCGCCGGGATGGCGATTGCGCTGATTGCCACCATCTTCGGGCCGGATACCGGCAACGTGGCGTGGATCCTGGTAGCGATGATCATCGGCGGCGCGATTGGTATTCGCCTCGCGAAACGCGTTGAAATGACCGAGATGCCGGAGCTGGTCGCTATTCTGCACAGCTTCGTGGGTCTGGCGGCGGTGCTGGTGGGCTTCAACAGCTACCTGTATCACGAACCGGGCCTGGAACCGATTCTGGTAAACATCCACCTGACGGAAGTGTTCCTCGGTATCTTCATCGGTGCGGTGACCTTCACCGGCTCTATTGTCGCGTTTGGCAAACTGCGCGGGAAGATCTCCTCTAAGCCGCTGATGCTGCCAAACCGTCATAAGCTGAACCTGGCGGCGCTGGTGGTGTCGTTTGTACTGCTGGTGGTCTTCGTGCGTACCGAAAGCGTCGGTCTGCAGGTGCTGGCGTTGCTGGTGATGACCATCATCGCGCTGGCGTTCGGCTGGCACCTGGTGGCGTCCATCGGCGGTGCGGATATGCCGGTGGTTGTCTCGATGCTGAACTCCTACTCCGGTTGGGCGGCAGCGGCGGCAGGCTTTATGCTGAGCAACGACCTGCTGATCGTCACCGGTGCGCTGGTGGGTTCTTCCGGTGCGATCCTGTCTTACATCATGTGTAAGGCGATGAACCGTTCGTTCATCAGCGTTATCGCCGGTGGTTTCGGGACCGATGGGTCTTCTTCCAGTGCGGATGAAGAAGTGGGTGAGCACCGTGAAATTTCTGCGGAAGATACCGCAGACATGCTGAAAAACTCGCATTCCGTGATCATCACTCCGGGCTACGGCATGGCGGTGGCGCAGGCGCAGTATCCGGTGGCGGAAATCACCGAGAAGCTGCGCGCGCGGGGCATTAAGGTTCGCTTTGGTATTCACCCGGTGGCAGGGCGTCTGCCTGGCCACATGAACGTGCTGCTGGCGGAAGCGAAAGTGCCTTACGACATCGTGCTGGAAATGGACGAGATCAACGATGATTTCGCCGACACCGACACCGTGCTGGTCATTGGCGCCAACGATACCGTTAACCCTGCTGCACAGGACGATCCGGGTAGCCCAATCGCCGGTATGCCGGTTCTGGAAGTGTGGAAGGCGCAGAACGTGATTGTGTTTAAACGCTCCATGAATACCGGCTATGCCGGGGTTCAGAACCCGCTGTTCTTCAAAGAGAACACCCACATGCTGTTTGGCGATGCCAAAGCCAGCGTGGATGCGATTCTGAAATCACTCTGACAGGGTAAAGCCCGGTGGTGCAAGCTTACCGGGCCTACCAAACCCGTAGGCCGGGTAAGGCGAAGCCGCCACCCGGCAAAAAAAACCGCCGGTTCCCCGACGGTTTTTTTTCATCTTGCTGGTTAATCGTCTTCCGGATCGTCCAGCTCAACCGGCGTCTGGTACTCATCCGGCTTAATGACCAGCAGGTCGCAGCGCAGATGGTCGATCACCTGTTCGGCGGTATTGCCGAGGAAGGCGGCAGAAATACCGGTCCGGCCAATGGTGCCCAGCACCACAATCCCCGCCTGCAGGTGTTCCGCCAGGTCCGGGATCACCTCTTCAGGCAGCCCTTTTTCCACGTGGGTCATTTTCTCATCAATGCTGAATTTCTGGCGCAGCGCTTTCATGGCCAGCAGGTGCTGACCGCGGATCGCGTCGTTGTACACGCTCGGGTCAAATTCAGGCAGCTCAATGGCAATGTTAATCGGGGTGACCGGATAGGCGCCCACCAGATGCACTTCAGTATGATTCACCTGATCGGCAAGCTGGAGGGTCTCCTTCACCAGCTTCTCGTTCAGCGAATTGTGGTAATCCTCTTCGCTCGCGAGGTTTACCGCCACAACGGCTTTCCCGCCTTCAGGCCACGGCTGGTCTTTCACCATCCAGACC
Source organism: Enterobacter sp. DC4 (assembly GCF_000568095.1). Classification (NCBI taxonomy): domain Bacteria; kingdom Pseudomonadati; phylum Pseudomonadota; class Gammaproteobacteria; order Enterobacterales; family Enterobacteriaceae; genus Enterobacter; species Enterobacter sp. DC4. The sequence continues at coordinate 892,431 of NZ_AZUB01000001.1, forward strand.
GGGCAAGGGCATTTACGCAGCAAGTGCCAGTCGGTCGGGGTGAAGATCACAGATTCCAGCTTGTCGTGCTGGTGCGCCATCTTCAGCAGCAGGTCGTGCCCACCGGCGACAATCTCCTGGATGATGGCTTCGAAAGGTCGGTTATGCCAGACCACTTTAATATCAATGGGCACACCCGCTTCCAGGTAATACTTCGCCTGTTCACGGATCCACGCGGTACGCTGGCTGATGACGCCCTGACGCATAGCGGTGCGCTCGTCAGGCGACAGAAGGGTGGTCATCTCATACGAGAAGTCATAGATCGGCAAAAACGCTTTGATTTTGCCACCAATCCGTTGATGTAAATACACAGCACGTCGTAATGCCGGCTGATCGTCCTGATTCGGATCGATAGCTACCAGCATGTTTTGATACTTGGCCATACAGGTCTCCTTACTACTGTCACCACAGTCTGTAATTAAAAGAGTAACCTATATATCCTGAATGAAACAGAGGGGAGGTTTTGCCAGATCAATAATTCATGAAAATTTATCAGAGGAAAAGCACTGTGGTCGTCACCGCGATAAACGCAATAAACAGCAGCACCATCACCGCTATCGCAAAGGTCGTGGAGTCCTGAACGTAGGTTTTTTCCTCCCCCTTCATTGGGCCGACAAGCATGATCCAGATGAAGATAAAGGTCACTGAGGCGATCACGACTGAAACGAAAAACAAACTTTCTCTCAATTCATAACCTCAACGAGAACCTTTCGGGCGCTGTGTGGGGACGTACTACGGTGAAAATATCTTGAAACGAAAGTGATTATACCAGACCAATAAATCACAAGAATTTATCAGTCTGGTCATCAACAGGTGGAAAGTTATGCCACGTTGCGGGCGTGCCCGGCAAGAACGGCCAGCGCTTCACCGTTTTCGATAGTGATGTATTTACCTTTAACGGCCAGCATCCCGCTTTTCTGGAAACGACCCAGCAGACGGCTGATGGTTTCCACGGTCAGACCCAGGTAGTTACCGATATCGCCACGCGTCATCGTCAGACGGAATTCACGCGGCGAGAAGCCACGCTCGGCGAAGCGGCGGGAGAGGTTGTAGATAAACGCGGCCAGGCGCTCTTCTGCATTCTTTTTGGAAAGCAGCAGGATCATGTCCTGATCGCCTTTGATCTCACCGCTCATCAGACGCATCATCTGCTGACGCAGGTTAGGCATCTTGCCGGACAGATCGTCCAGGGTTTCAAACGGGATTTCACAAACCATTGAGGTTTCGAGTGCCTGAGCAAAGCTCGGGTGATGGCCCGTGCCGATAGCATCAAAGCCCACCAGGTCGCCCGCCAGATGGAAGCCGGTGATCTGCTCATCACCCTGTTCGGTGATGGTGTAGCTCTTGATGGTGCCAGAACGGATAGCATAGAGCGATTTCAGTTCGTCTCCCGCTTTAAACAGCGTCTGCCCTTTCTGAATAGGCTTTTTGCGCTCGATGATATTATCAAGCTGATCGAGTTCATGCTCATTCAGGGTAAACGGGATACAGAGCTGGCTGATGCTGCAATCCTGGCAATGGATAGCACAACCGCCAGACTGAATGCGTCGTATAATTCGCTTTTCCGGGATCATAGGTTTGCTCAAGCCTTAATTGATATTGGTCAATTTTAACATCTTTTTGGTAAGTACGTAAGCCTGACAAACCCTCAATAAGGACAAGAGACGGCAACGTGTCGCCATCTTCTTGAAATTCCACAGCTTGATTATGGATTTTTAGCCTAACCGGTAGAAAATTAAGCACAAAAAGCCTGGGAACTAGAGCAAGAGATACCCTTCGTGACGCAGCAGCCACTCTTTTCGCTGCACGCCACCGGCATAGCCTGTCATGGTACCGTTACGGCCAATGACGCGATGGCAGGGTACCACGATGCTCACCGGGTTAGAGCCGTTCGCGGCACCCACCGCGCGTGCTGCTCCTGCGCGGCCTAGCTGCTCCGCAAGCTGGCCGTAATGCATGACCTGCCCGCATGGAATCGAACGTAGCGCCTGCCACACTTCGCGCTGAAAAGGCGTGCCCGCCGTGGCGGTCGGCAGAGTATCGATGATGCTGAGATCGCCTTCGAAGTACGCCGCAAGCTTGTCGCTCAGCCCGCCCGGATTGGTGGCGCGGATACGTTCATATCCCTGTGAGCGGTAGTGAATCGCAAGCAGTTCTTCCATGCGGTCGCTGTGCTCTTCCCATTCGACGGCGCGCAGGCAGAACTGCTCGTCCGCGATCACCCACAGCGGGCCGAGCGGCGTCGCAATCTTGTCTTCGAGTAATCTCAGCATCCTCATTCCTTTAGTTCAGCCTCGGGTAAATCCCCGGTCCAATCGGCAGGCCGACAAGATACCACGCCACCAGCATCACCAGCCATACCCCTAAAAAGATAAGCGGGTAGGGTAAAACCAGCGAATAGTAGGTACCCAGTTTGGCCTCGGGTTTATAGCGCTGGAGGAAGCCTAAAAACAGCGGAACAAACGGCGAAACCGGCGCCAGCGGAATAACCGAAGAGTCCGCGATGCGGAACAGAATCTGGGCAAAAGCCGGGTGGAACCCCAGCATCATAAACATCGGTACGAAGATCGGGGCCAGAATCGACCAGATGGCGGAGCCGCTGGCGATAAACATGCACAGCAGGGATGACAGAAGCGCCAGGCCGACAAACGCTGGTACGCCGCTTAATCCGGCAGCCTCCAGCGCGTCGGTCAGGCCCACGGCCATAAACTTGCCCATGTTGCTCCAGTTAAACATCGCCACAAACTGCGCCAGCGGGAACACCATCACGATAAAGCCCGCCATCTCCTTCATCGGCTCGATCATCAGCTGCGGCAAATCGCCCTGACGGCGGATTTTGCCGGTAGCGATACCGTAGGCCAGCGAAACGACAAAGAAAAAGAGGATAATCAGCGGCACAATGCCCTGAATAAACGGTGACGGCAGGACCGTATGTTTAACCGGATCGCGCAATATGCCGTTTTCCGGGACCACCATCAGCGCCACCAGCGCGATAAAGGCCAGCGAGACCACGCCAGCCACGCGCAGGCCGAAGCGCTGCTCTTTGCTCAGGGTCTCCAGCTTTTCATCGCTACGGCCTTCCCATTTGCCCAGGCGCGGCTCGACGATCTTATCGGTAATCAGCCCGCCGACAATCGTCAGGACAATGACCGAGCAGGCCATAAAGTACCAGTTGTCGATCACGCTGACGTGCATTGCCGCATCAATAGTCTTCGCCGCCTCCGTGCTGATGCCCGAGAGCAACACGTCGGTGGTGACGATCAGCAGGTTAGCGGTGAATCCGCAGCCCACCCCCGCAATCGCCGACAGCAGGCCCGCCACGGGATGACGCCCGACGGCGAGGAAAATCAGCGCCCCCATCGGCGGCATGATCACCAGCGCGGCGTCGGAGGAGATATGGCTGAAGAAGGCGATAAACAGCACCATGTAGCTCGCGTACCGCGCGCTGACGTGGGAAGCCATCTTCACCATTAATGCGGGCAGCAGGCCAACGCGTTCTGCCAGCCCGGCGCCCAGCACAAGCGCCAGAATGGCGCCCAGCGGGGCGAAACCGCTGAAGTTTTTGATGACGTTAGGTAAAAACCAGTGCAGTCCGTCAACGCTGAGCAGGTTTTTCACCGCCACCAGGCTGCCGTCAGCCGGGCTGCGCACGCTCACGTCAAAGGCGGAGAGCACGGCGGTGGCGACCATCAAAATCACAATCAGATAGATAAACAGCAGGAAAGGGTGCGGCACTTTATTGCCAATCCTTTCAACCCAGCCATAGAGCTTACCGGATGGGGAATGCGAAGGTATGGATGACATACTCATGGGCGTTCCTCGGGAGTGTTGTGTTGTTGTGTTTTTTTATTTTAAAGGTGACGGTGTCACGCCCTGGGGGATCGGACACGCGTACGGTTTTTCTTGTAATTGTTGTTCGAACTCTTCACGGCATTTGTTCAGCAGCGCTGCGTCCTGCAGCAGATTGAGCGCGGTCGCACCCATCACTTTTCCGGCCAGCAGCATGCCTTTGTGAGCAATGGAAGTACGCCCCTGGGACACCAGCTGCCAGGTGTGCAGCGGTGTGCCGACGGTAAAGCAGGGGCTGAAGCACTGGGCGACCGGCATTTTCCAGCTGACGTCGCCCACGTCCGTTGAGCCCGCCAGCACGTTGTCGGTAATAGCGTAGGGCGCGACTTCATCCACCAGCAGCGTCGCCTGATGACGACGGGCAAAGGCTTTACCCGCTTCGCCACCCGTGGCGGCAATATTTTTCAGGCTGTTTTGCAGATCGTTGGGCGTCAGCGTGGCGCGGATCTGGCGGGCAAACTCTCGCTCCTCATCGGTCCACTCCGGCGTGCCGTAGTGCTGCAGGGCGCGATACATAGCCGCCTCAAGCGTGCGGTTCGGCAGGTAGCTGGAGCAGGCTTTATCAAAGCGGCATTCGACGGTGGTTTCGGTCATCAGCGCCGCGCCCTGGGCGATTTTCTCGATGCGCTCGTAGATCTGCTGCGCATCGGCCATCTCCGGGGCGCGGATCAGGTACAGCACCTCGGCCTGCGCCTGTACCACGTTGGGCGAAATCCCGCCGGTATCGGTAATGGCGTAATGGACGCGCGCTTTCTCAATGATGTGTTCGTTGAGGAAGTTGGTGCCGGTGGTCATCAGCGTCACGGCGTCCAGCGCGCTCCGTCCCAGGTGAGGGGAGTTGGCCGCGTGCGCCGCCACGCCGTGAAAACGCCAGGCGGCCTGAATATTCGCCAGCGTGCTGACGTTAAACATCCCGGCGAAGGCTTCCGGGTGCCAGGTGACGGCGGCATCGACGTCATCAAACAGACCTTCGCGCACCATAAAGGTTTTCCCGGAGCCACCTTCTTCACCGGGACAGCCGTAAAAACGCACCGTTCCGCTGCCGCCGTGCTGCTCCAGCCAGCTTTTCACCGCCACCGCGCCCGCCAGCGCCGCGGTGCCTAAGAGGTTATGCCCGCAGCCATGGCCGTTGGCTCCCGGCGTGGCGGTCTGCGCGGTCGCGCAGTGTGCCTGCTGGCTTAATCCGGCCAGCGCGTCGTACTCGCCCAGCAGGGCGATAACCGGTTTCCCGCTGCCGAAGCTGGCGATAAAGGCATTTGGAATACCGCCTGCCTCGCGGGTCAGCGTGAAGCCTTCTGCTTCCAGCTCGCTGGCCAGCCGTTCGGCGGACCAGAACTCTTCAAAGCGGGTTTCGGGACGATCCCAGATCGCATCGGCAATATCGGTTAACGTCCGACATCGCGTGTCGATCGCATCGGCAATAAAAGCGTAGTTCTCCTGCATTACACACCTCGCGTCCACGGGAAATTGAGCGCAGTTCGCGCCAGCGTTTCGATGGCGACAGGCATGACCTGCTCATCGAAGTCGAATTTTTCGTTGTGATGTCCGGCGCTCAACTCCGTGCCAAACACCATATAGGACGCCATGCCGCCGTTCTGCTGCACGCGGGCCATCATCAGTGTGGCGTCTTCGGAGCCTGCTGGCGCCTTCACCTTATCGATGGCGTGAACAACCCCGGAAACCTGACTCGCCTGCTCGCGCAGATAATCCACCCAGGCCGGCGTCGGTGCGCTGGAGGTGGCAGCCCCCATCAGGCGCATCTCGGCGTTCACGCCGTAGATCGCCGCCGCGCCGGTAATCACCGCCTGCGCGCGTTCAAAGACGTATTGATTAATCACTTCGGTTTCGCCGCGGGTTTCAACTTTGATCAGAGCATTGGCGGGCACCACGTTGCGTCCGCTGCCCGCCTGCATCACCCCGACGTTCACCCGGGAGGCACCTTCGCTGTGCGGGGCAATACTGTGCAGAGCGAGGGTGGCCTGCGCGGCGGCGAGCAGGGCGTTACGACCGTCCTCCGGCTTACCGCCCGCGTGTGCGGCCACGCCGGTGAAGCTCACGTCGAACTTGGTGGTGGCCATAAAGTTATCGCTGCCGCAGATCACCGTTCCGGCAGGCACGCCAGTACCAATATGGATAGCCGTGAAATAGTCCACGTCATCCAGCGCCCCGGCGGCAACCATGGCGCGCGCGCCGCGCGTACCTTCTTCGGCGGGCTGGAAGATCAGCTTGATGGTGCCGTTCAGCCGGGCTTCATTCTGCTTAAGCACCTGCGCCAGCCCCAGACCAATGGTGGTGTGGCCGTCGTGCGCGCAGGCGTGCATCATTCCTGCGTTGCAGGAGGCAAACCCGTCGCGGAACGGGCGATGGCTGTCGTCGAGCGCTTCGCTGAGATCAAGGGCGTCCATGTCCACGCGAAACGCCAGGGTTGGGCCAGGGCGGCCGGTATTCAGGGTGGCCACAATGCCGGTAAAGCCGCCTTCAAACGGCGCCAGCCATTTCTCAGGCGCGCCCTGCGCCCGCGCACGGGCAAACTCATGCGCCAGGGTAGCGGCATCGGGCAGCCCCATCCGGCTTTCGGCATCGACCACGTCGCGCCCCATCGCCAGTTCGTAACCCAGCGAGTCCAGGATTTCCGCGACTTTCGCGGCGGTACGAAACTCTACCCAACCGGATTCCGCGAAATGGTGAAAATCACGACGCCATGCGCTCAGCTGCGGGGTTAACGTCTGGATGTACTGCGCCAGTGTGTCCATATCTGTTCCTGTCATCATTAAAATATGTGAACTGCTTCACGCTGTGATAGTTTTTACTTATCACTAACCGATTTTTCACAGTTTTAACCGTTCAGGAATTACCCTCGCACATCCCTTTCCATTAAAGTAGATGACAGTTTCTTTACTCTGATAAACAACGGTTATCGGTCGGGCTATGTCATTTCAGATTAAATTTCATCAAATCCGGGCGTTTGTTGAGGTTGCGCGTCAGGGCAGCATTCGCGGTGCCAGCAGGACGCTGAATCTTTCCCAGCCGGCGCTGACCAAATCCATCAAAGAGCTGGAGGAGGGCATGGCGGCGCAGCTTTTCGTGCGCAGGAGTAAGGGCGTCGCGTTGACGGAATGCGGTGAGGGTTTTTACCAGCGTGCCAGGTTGATCCTGGAAGAGCTGCGCGCGGCGCAGGATGACATTCGTCAGCGGCAGGGGGAGCTGGCCGGGCAGATCAACATCGGGATGGGGGCCAGCGTTTCACGCAGCCTGATGCCCGCCGTCATTACCCGCTTTCACGCGCAGCATCCGCAGGTCAAGGTGCGGATTATGGAAGGGCAGCTGGTATCGATGATCAATGAATTACGCCAGGGCGAACTGGATTTCACCATCAATACCTATTATCAGGGGCCTTACGACCAGGAATTTACGTTTGAAAAACTTTTCGAAAAACCGTTTGCGGTATTTTGTCGGGAAGGGCATCCGGCGACGGGAGCAACGTCTATTAATGAACTTCTGCATTATAACTGGACAATGCCGACCCCGCGGGGAAGTTATTATAAGCAGTTAGAAGAGGTATTTAGCCATCGCTCGCAAATACCGCGAATTGGTGTGGTCTGTGAAACCTTTTCCTCCTGTATTAGCCTGGTTGCGCAAAGTGATTTTCTAAGCATATTGCCGCAGGAGCTAGGGTGTGACCCGCTGCTGGCGCATCGCCTGGTCATGCTGCCGGTTGTCGAGTCGCTTCCAAAAGCAGCATATTATTTAATTCAGCGCCGCGATTCACGTCAGACGCCCCTGGCTGAATCATTAATTACACAGTTCAGGCGGGAAGCGAGGAAAATAATCGTGGCGTGAAAGTGAGATAATAAAAAAACAGGATCTGCCCGACATCAGACAGATCCTCCAGTACACACAGCAGTGCGTCCTTTCGCCAATCCTGAGTATTATATCCATGAAGCAGGTATATTTAGGTATAACACCTTTCCCGCAAAATGAAAGGATATTGAGTGTTTGATTTTACGAAAATTTAACACAAATCACTTATTTCATCTTTGCTGAAATTTTAGTTAAGTCATATTTAAGTTTATTTTATAAATACTATATATATTCATCAGGTTAATATTTGTTGCGCACGACGGCCTGTAACGGTGATTGAGGCCTGTCTCGGGCGCAGGTATAGTACCGTCCTCAGTTGTAGCCGGAGGATATCCATGAACCCTGACGACAAATCCTTTTTTCTTGACGCCATGGAAGATGTCCAGCCGCTGAAGCGTGGCCCGGATATTCACTGGCAGCCCAGCCGCAATACGCGGACGCGACAGGAGGTGGATAGTGAACAGCTGGATAACTTCCTGACGCTCGATTTTCTTGACCTTCTTCCCCTGGAAGAACCGCTGGCGTTCCAGCGCGAAGGGGTGCAGCAGGGCGTTATCGATAAGCTACGCTCGGGCAAATATGCCCGCCAGGCCAGCTTAAACCTCTTGCGTCAGCCTGCCGAACGCTGCCGTCAGATGCTGTTTTCTTTTATCTGCCAGGCCAGACGTGACGGGTTACGTAACCTGATTATTATTCACGGGAAAGGGCGGGAGCAGAACTCGCATCCGAATGTGGTGCGCAGCTACCTGGCGCGCTGGTTAACCGAGTTCGAGGATGTACAGGCCTTCTGCGTGGCGCTGCCGCATCACGGCGGCAGCGGGGCATGTTACGTTTCACTGCGAAAATCCGATGAAGCAAAACAGGAGAACTGGGAGCGGCACGCCAAGCGCAGCCGCTAGCGGGCGATATTCTCGCCCGCCTGAGACTCAGAACGTTTCCCAGTTGCTGTCGGTGGAGGCGTTTGTCGTTGCCGGGCGCAGCAGCTGTGGCGTTTTCAGATTGGCCGGGCGTGGAGCGACCGCTTTTTCTTTGCCGTTCAGACGAAACGCGGCCACCGCCTGACGCAGCTGCTCGGACTGATCTTCCAGCGCCGCAGCCGCCGTGGCGGACTCCTGCACCAGCGCGGCGTTTTGCTGCGTCACGCTGTCCATCTGCGAAACGGCCAGGCTCACCTGCTCAATACCGCGGCTCTGCTCGTCAGAGGCCGATGAAATCTCACCCATGATATCGGTCACGCGGGTGACGGCAGCGACAATTTCCTTCATGGTGGTGCCCGCCTCGCTGACCTGCTCAGAACCGGTATTCACCCGGCTGACGGAGTTCTCGATAAGCCCTTTGATCTCTTTCGCCGCCTGCGCGCTGCGGCTCGCCAGCGTACGGACTTCGCCAGCAACAACCGCAAAACCACGCCCCTGTTCTCCGGCGCGTGCCGCTTCCACCGCGGCGTTAAGCGCCAGAATGTTCGTCTGGAACGCAATGCTGTCGATCACGCTGGTAATATGCGCAATTTGCTGCGAACTGTCGGCGATTTCGTTCATGGTGCGAACCACGTTATCCACGACGTGACCGCCGCGCGCGGCCGTTTCAGAGGCGTTTTTCGCCAACAGCGTGGCCTGACGGGCGTTATCGGAGTTCTGTTTAACCGTCGCAGTCAGCTCTTCCATGCTGGCGGCAGTCTCTTCCAGCGAAGCGGCCTGCTGCTCGGTGCGGGCGGACAGATCGTTGCTTCCTGCAGCAATTTCGCCTGCGCCGGTGTAGATGGAATCGGTGCTTCCGCGCACGGCGCTGACGGTGGTCACCAGCGACTGCTGCATCTCATGCAGGCCAGCGGCCAGCTGACCCATCTCGTTGCGGCCAGATATTGCGATATCCTGCGTCAGGTCGCCCCCTGCAATGGCGCGAATATGGTTCATAATGGAATGGAGTGGTTTTAACAGCAGGTGCTGTAAACCCTGCCAGATGACCACCAGAACCGCGATAACGGCCAGCAGAATTGCCGCCAGGGTCCACTGCATCTGCGTGAAGCTGCTCTGGTTCTCTTCGGTTGCGGCCTTCAGCAGGGTGTTGTTTTCGGCGCGCCAGCGGTTATAGACCGCTTCCATGTCGTCCTGCGCCTGCTGCGCGTCCAGATCCCCATAGGCCTGATAGTTATCGGCACGCAGATACTCAATCGATAAGCGCATCACTTCGTGCATCTGGTTCCAGGATTTCTGCATCTCGTCGGTCAATGCCGCCTCTTGGCCCTTAACCTGCGGCAGTTTCTGCCACTCTTTGTTATAGGCTTCGGCTTTTGCCAGCGAGTCGCCTGCGGTGCCAAGCAGCTTATTGATCGCCGCCAGGGAAGCCGGGTCACGCTGGTTTTTCAGATAGCGGATCGCCACGCGGGTGACGGTGACGCGCGTTTTCACCAGCGTGTTCACGCTGTCGCTCAGGCTTTCCTGCTGGGCATTGAGCACGCCGGAGTTCTGGAAGTTATGGCGATCGTTACTGACGGCAGAGTAGAACAACCCTCCCGTGACAACTTGCAGCAGACAGAATATGGTGAGGGCAAAGATAATACCGGTAATCACGTGCAGATTTTTCAGCATAGCGGTCGTCCGTTAGAAAGGATGCAGAGGTACACCAATACTATCGTCGTATAGAATTTAAACTTTAATTTAACTCGCGCTTAACTAAGGGCTCCCTGAGGGAACCTGTTGTAAATCCGGATCATTTTTATGAGGAAGGTCAACATGAGCAGCATTGATAAAAGCGGGACGTACGCGCTCGGGACGCGGACGGTGAAACGGCTGGGCTACGGCGCGATGCAGCTGGCCGGGCCTGGCGTCTTTGGGCCGCCGAAGGATAAGCAGGCCGCGCTGGAGGTGCTGCGCGAAGCGGTGGCGGCGGGGGTGAACCACATTGATACCAGTGATTTTTACGGCCCTCATGTCACTAACCAGCTGATCCGCGAGGCGCTTCACCCGTACCGGGACGATCTGACGCTTGTCACCAAGATCGGCGCCCGTCGCGATGACAAAGGCGCCTGGCTGCCGGCCTTTTCCGCGCAGGAACTGACGCAGGCGGTGCATGACAACCTGCGTAATCTGCAGCTGGACGTGCTGGACGTGGTGAATCTGCGGATCATGTTTAGCGCACACGGGCCGGCGGAAGGATCGATTGCTGAACCGCTTTCCACCCTGGCCGAATTACAGCAGCAGGGGCTGGTGCGGCATATTGGCCTGAGCAACGTCACGGCCACCCAGGTCGCGGAAGCCCGGAAGCTGGTGCCGGTGGTGTGCGTGCAGAATATGTACAACATTGTGAACCGGGGTGACGACGCGCTGGTGGATCTGCTGGCGCAGCAGGGGATTGCGTATGTGCCGTTCTTCCCACTGGGCGGCTTTACGCCGCTGCAATCGTCCGGGCTGAAGGCTGTGGCGGATTCACTGGGCGTCACGGCAATGCAGGTTGCGCTGGCATGGCTGCTGCAGCGTTCCCCAAATATCCTGCTGATCCCGGGCACCTCTTCCGTGGCGCATTTGCGGCAAAACCTCGCGGCAGGGGAACTGCAGCTGCCGCCTGACGCACTGGAAACATTGAATACGCTGATGGACTGATCGTCACAGGCGCAAAGCCGGACATGTGCTTCCGGGCTTTGCGCGTTTTAAATCTTCTGACACTTCAACGCGTTTGGGTTCGCCTCCGGAAATGACCTTGATCCCTGGCCACAATCCGTAATACTGTATTTATATACAGTATCTGGCGAGAAAGGCACTATGGACACTCTCTTTTCTTATCATCCAAACCAATCTATTGAATTACCGTTGTTTGCAGAGCGTGTAGCCTGTGGCTTCCCCAGTCCGGCGCAGGACTATGTGGAAGATCGTCTCGATCTTAACCGGCTGGCAGTGAGACACCCCAGTGCGACCTATTTTATCAAGGTGAGTGGAGACTCCATGATTGGCGCGGGGATCGGCGACGGCGATCTGCTGGTGGTCGATCGTTCGTTAAATGCCGAACATGGGGACATCGTCGTGGCGTCGGTCGCCGGTGAGTTTACGGTGAAAGAGCTACAGACCCGCCCGGTTCTGAGGCTGTTGCCACATAATGCCCGCTATCAGCCGATTACCTTTCAGTCCGAAGAGGAGCTGCAGATCTTCGGCGTCGTCACCCACACGCTTAAAACGCATAAACATGTTCGCGCTGGTTGATGTGAATAGCTTCTATGCCTCCTGCGAGAAGGTATTTCGCCCCGATCTGCAGGGGAAGCCCATCGTGGTGGTGTCCAATAACGACGGCTGCATTATTTCACTGTCGCCGGAGGCAAAGCAGTTCGGCATAAAAATGGGGGAGCCCTATTTTAAATTCAAAGAGAAGGGCTATCCGTCGCGGGTTTACGTCTTTAGTTCGAACTATGCGCTGTATGCCGATCTCAGCAGTCGGGTGATGCAGACGCTGACGGATCTCGCTCCGGCCATAGAAATTTACTCGATCGACGAGGCGTTCGTGAACGTTTCAGGGATCGGTAACTGCCTTGCACTGGAAGCGTTCGGACACCAGATGCGCACGCAGGTCTATAAAAATACGGGCTTAACCGTTGGCGTCGGCATTGCCCCGACAAAAACGCTGGCGAAGCTGGCCAACTATGCGGCGAAGCGGTGGGCGGGCACCGGCGGCGTGGTCGATCTCTCAGGCCGGGAGCGGCAGCGTAAACTGCTGGCAAAGGTGCCGGTAGAGGAGGTGTGGGGGGTAGGGCGGCGCATCACGAAAAAACTGAACGCGATGGGGATTACCACAGCGCTGGAGCTGGCGGAAGCATCAACCTGGGTCATTCGCAAACATTTCAACGTGGTACTGGAACGTACGGCCCGCGAGCTTCGCGGCGAGCCCTGCCTTGACATGGAAGAGTACACCCCCACGAAGCAGCAAATTATCTGTAGCCGTTCGTTTGGACACCGCATTACCCAATACGAAGAGATGCATCAGGCGATTTGCGCCTACGCGGAACGCGCCGCAGAGAAACTGCGCGGCGAGCATCAATACTGTCGTTTTATCAGCGTGTTTGTGCGCACCAGCCCGCACGCTGACAACGAAATTTATTACGGCAATCAGGCTTCTGTCACCCTGATGACGCCCACCAATGACTCGCGCGATATCATCCGCGCCGCCACGGAGGCGCTGGGGCGGATATGGCTTGATGGGTATCGCTATATGAAGGCCGGGGTCATGCTGGCGGATTTTTTCAGCAGCGGCGTCGCCCAGCTTAATTTGTTTGACGATAATCGTCTGCGCGCCAACAGCGCGGCGCTGATGGAGATGATCGACAGCGTAAATCACTCCGGCAAAGGGAAGATATGGTTCGCCGGGCAGGGGATTGAGAAACCGTGGGCAATGAAGCGAGAGATGTTGTCACCGGCCTATACGACGCGGTACGCCGATTTGCCGGTGGCGAGGTAGAGGATGGTTGCGTTATTTCTTTTGCATCAACCAGGTTGCCGCAGCCGCCAGCACGCCGATCAGCGGCATTTCGCCCGCTCCGGACAGGAAGTTATGGCGATCGATCTCATTATTTTTACGGATATCCGCAAGGCGGGTAAGTGCCTCTTTTTCATCCGCAGCGCCGATCTCCTCAAACTGTTTTTCAAACCCCTGAGCGATGAGCTGAGCGGCCGCATCGGTGTTTGCGCTCTCAATCGCAATGAGGTTCGGGCCTTTTTGGAAAAAACGGTAATCCGGCATACGTGCTCCAGAAAGAGGGAATACGGTAAAAACACTCTATTCTTTGCGATTAAAAAATGCACGTGATTTACGGCGGAAACAATCAGTTTTTCTTTATTATTTCAGGCAGTAACTGCTCAATCACGCTGACGACCTTTCTGACGCGCTGCGGAATAAAGCGGGCGTCAGGATAGACGGCATAGAGGAAGCGATCGGGTAACCGCCAGTCGGGCAGCACCGGTACCAGCGTGCCGGTTTGCAGCGCGCGTGTCACGAGCGGCTGCTGCATACCGCCGATACCAATGCCGGACTCCAGCGCCTGCAGCAGCGCGTCGCTGGTGTTGGCACGGAAAACAGTATTCACGTTGACCTCGACCGTCTCCTCGTCAGACATCAGGCGCAGGGGAGCACCCAGCGGAATGCCGCTGAACCGCACGTGTGGCAGCGTCGCCAGCTCGCTGACGGCGCGTACCGCCTGAAAGCCGGGGGCGGCAAACAGCCTGGTTTCAATACGCCCCAGCACGCGCGCCGCATGCGCCTGCGGGGGCTCACTGCTCAGCCGTATCGCGACATCCACGCCCTCCGTCACCAGATCGGCAAGGCGGTCATCCAGGGAAAGCATCAGCTGCAGCTCGGGATGCAGACGCTGCAGCGCCAGCAGATGCGGCAAAAAAATCTGCCCCAGGCCGCTCGGTAACTGGACATGGACGCGTCCCTGAACGCTATGATCGACAGGATGTAAACGCCTCTCCGCTTCTCCCATGGCGTCCAGCACAAGCTGCATATCACGCCGGTAACGTTCACCCTGTTCGGTCAGCTTCATCTTACGCGTCGTACGGTGCAGCAGTACCACACCCAGTGATTCCTCAAGCGCCGCGATCTGTTGACTGACGGCGGACTGCTTAATACCGGTCTGACGGGCGGCCGCAGAAAACGAGCCCGCTTCAGCGACGCGCAGAAAGGTAGAAATGGCATTGAGCTTATTATTCATTTAATGATTCTGCTTATAAGTGCCATCGGTTTCAGGGGATATCTCCAGAAAAAATAATATATCACACTGCGTCTGTCACCCTTTGCGGAGAAACACCATGAACAAGATGCAGCAACACAACGTCGCCCTGGTCGCGGGCGCCAGCGGCATAGTCGGCAGACAGCTGGTCAACACGCTCCTGAACAATCAGTGGGAGGTGATCGGCCTTAGCCGCCATGCCGCATCTCATCCTGACGGCATCCCCGTGGTGAACGTCGATTTACTGGATGCGCAGGACACTACACGGGCGCTGCACGCCCTGAACGGTGTCACCCACATTTTTTACAGCGCCTGGGCGAACGCGGCGAACTGGACAGACATGGTTGAGCCGAACGTCACCATGCTGCGTAATCTGGTCAGCACCCTCGAAAAGACGGCAACTTTGCAGACGGTAAGCCTGATGCAGGGGTATAAAGTCTATGGTGCGCATCTGGGGCCGTTTAAAACCCCGGCGCGGGAAAGCGATCCCGGCGTAGCGGGTGCCGAATTTAACGCCGCGCAGCTCACGTGGCTCAGCCAGTTTCAGCGGGGGAAAGGCTGGCACTGGAATGCCATCAGGCCGGGCGTGGTGGGGAGCGCGGTGCCGGGCAATGCCATGAATCTTGCGCTGAGCATCGCTCTGTACGCCTCCCTGTGTAAGGCGCTGGGTTTACCGCTGCGTTTTCCCGGTTCAGAACAGACCTGGCACAGCATTGTTGACCATACCGACGCCGGGCTGCTGGCCGAGGCAACGCTGTGGGCCGCCACGTCACCTGCGGCACAGAATCAGGCCTTCAACGTAAACAATGGCGATATCTGGCGCTGGAGCGAGCTGTGGCCGCGCATCGCACGCTGGTTTGAACTGGACTCTGCGCCGCCGGTGAGGTTGTCATTTCATCAGCTGTTTAACGACTATCGCGGCGTATGGCGCGAGCTTGCCGGAGAGCGGCTGGTGGAAGCGGATATTTTGCAGCTAAGCGACGGGCGGTTTGCCGATTTTGTCTTTAGCTGGGATTACGACATGTTCGGTGACGGGAGCAAGCTGCGCAGGGCGGGCTTTACGCAAATGCAGGCGACCGATGAGATGTTTTTCCGCCTGTTTGCGCAACTGAGAGCCGCGCGAATTATTCCCTGAAAACACAGGGCGTCCTGATAACCGTCAGGACGCCGAGGGCTTACTCAACCGCTAACAGATTGACGATCTCGGCCACGCTTTTCACGCTGCGGATGTTCCCAATTCCCGTGCCGAGCGCGATATAGCCTTCATCGGTGTTATTTTCCAGCATGCCCAGACGCAGGCCCCGTAATCCGCCCATCGTCTTGCCCAGCGCGTCGTTGCTTGCGCCTGCTTTATCCATCGATGCCAGTTTTTCCGCCAGCTTGCCGGGAAGCGCGCGGTAGTAATGGGGCACGGTGCGAAAAAGCAGCAAGTCCAGGCCGTTGGCGGCAACAATTTTCTCTTTGACCCCCTGCGGCACGCGGCTTTCTTCGGTACTGATAAAGACCGATCCGGCAAACACGCCTTCCGCACCTAACGCATGTGCTGCTCTGGCGGTGCGATTATCGGTAATACCGCCCGCGGCCATCACCGGGATGTGCTTCACGGCATCGGCAATCAGCGGCACGATGGAAAAGGTGCCCAGCGCCGTTGCGGGTAACGTTCCGCCCTCATCAAAACCGGTGGCGACGATAATGTCTGCCCCCAGATCTTCTGCGAGACGGGTGTTTTCCGGCGTGGGATTGATGTCGCGGTAGATAATAGCGATCCCTGCCTCTTTTAACTCACTGAACAGCGCGGGAATAATGCTGCCTTCCCCATAGCCTGTATACACCACGGCCCTGACGCCTTCCTCTTTCACCACCTTAAGAATTGGTCCAGTCCAGACGTCATTAACGGCGGTGGGGATCAGGTTCACGCCAAACGGTTTTTCGGTCAGCCGTTTAGTTTTACGAATTTCTTCGCGCATTTTTTCGGCTGTCGCTTCCGGCGTGGAGACCGCGGTGTCGGCGGTTAAGCCTGCATTGGGTCCCAGCACGCCGAGCCCGCCGGCATTGCTGACCGCGGCAACTAAACGGGCATCGGTAAGCCAGGATAACGGCCCCTGAATAACAGGCTTTTCGATACCCAGGATCTGACAGATACGGTTATTTTTCATAGCAGACTCTCCCTTACGTTTGAATGGAGGAGAGTGTAGGGTGCAATATTGTTAGGATAAATAGCCTAAAAGATTCATCACTGTTATAAAATCAATAACAATATCCCGTTCGCGGTTTGAAATCCTTTATGCAAATAAACCTCTTTGAATCTATTCGAATTTTTATTGAAATTGTCGAGTCAGGCAGTCTTACCCAGGCTGCGGAGAATCTGCAGGTCCATCGCCCTGCAGTCACCAAAGCGTTACAGCTTCTGGAGCAACACAGCGGCACGCGGCTCCTGCAGCGCACAACGCGTCGGATTAGCCTGACGCCGGATGGGGAGGCGTTCTATCGCCAGAGTAAACCCCTGCTGGCGCAGGCGGACGAATTACTGGAGTCGTTTGGTACGGACCGGGCAATACACGGTCAGCTGCGTGTGGATATGCCGGTCTCTTTTGCTACGCTGCGGGTGATACCCAATCTGCCTGATTTTTATCGTCAGCATCCTGAGATCGACATCATTCTGAGCAGCTCTGACCGCCGTCGGGATATGCTGCGGGATGGCCTGGACTGCGTGCTGCGGGTGGGAGAGCTGGACGACGGCGATTATATCGCGCGTAAAATCGGGAACATCAAAATCACGACCTGCGCCAGCCCGGCCTGGCTGGCAAAACACGGTACGCCAGAAACGCCGGATGATTTACGCAAACATCAGGCCATCAACTGGATTAATACCAGCAGCAGACATATTCATCCGTGGACGTTTACCAAGCCAGAAGGCGTCGCGGAGATGACGTTGCCCGGTAAGCTTGTGGTGGATAACTCCGAGGCCTACATCGCGGCAGGCCTGGCCGGGCTGGGGTTAATGCAGGGGATGAATCTCTTTCTCCAGCCTTACATTGACCGCGGCCTGCTGGTTGAGGTCTTGCCAGCCTATCGCTCGCCGGACCGCAAGCTGTCACTGCTCTACCCACACCGTCACCTCTCCCGCAAAGTGCGGGTATTTACCGAGTGGCTGGAGAGTCTGGTGTGAAAACGGCCAGTTCATGGCATAGGGCCCCAATCTGCCCTACGGCATTGAGCAGGCGGGGCGTCGGCTCGTTTGCGCAGTTTAGCCGCAGAAAGTGCGTGAGTTCTGCGCCAGGAGAAAACAGGGGACCGGGGCTGACGCCAATACCCAGCGCCAGCGCGCGACGATGCACCTCCAGGGCGTTGATCTGCTGAGGCAGTTCTACCCACAGCAGGAAACCGGCTGCGGGTACGCTAACGCGGGTTCCGGGGGGAAAACTGGCCTCGACCCGCGCCACGACGGCGGCTATTCCCTCTGCGATACGCCGCTTTAGCCGCCGCAGGTGACGGTCGTAGTCTCCGCTTGCCAGCATCTCGCTCGTCGCGGCTTCCAGCAGCGGCGCACCGGCCCAGTCTCCGGCCATGCGGGCCTGCAAGACCTGCGTGTGGTAGCGTCCGGCGGCAATCCAGCCGATTCGCCACCCCGGCGCAAGCGTTTTAGACAGGGAGCTGCAGTAAATCACATTCCCGCTCTGGTCGAACGCCTTGCAGGCCGGAGGGCGTTGCCCCTCACCGACCAGATCTCCGTAAACATCGTCCTCAATCAACGGAATTTCTGCCTCTTCAAGCAGGGCAACCAGTTCCTGCTTGCGTGCGACGGGCATGCTGGCACCCAACGGGTTTTGCACGGTGGGTGAGGCCAGGACGGCAGCGGGGCGATGGCAGCGAATGGCGTCAGTCAGCGGTTCCAGCAGCAGGCCTTCCACAGGGTCGGTGGGGATCGCTAAGGCCTTCAGGCCTAAATCCTCCAGCAGCAGGAGCGTGCCAAAGTAGGCGGGCTGCTCAATTGCCACCACATCACCTGGCTGACACACGGCCCGAAGTGCCAGGCGCAGCGCCTGCGTCGCGCCCGAGGTGATAATGAGATCGTCCGCGCCGAACCGGGCTCCCCATTGCGCAGAACGCGCGGCAATCTTACTTCGTAGGTCTGCTCTTCCCGGGGGCAGGCTGTAGCTCTGTCCATGCGCGTCCAGACGACGGCCCGCAGAGTGTAACGCCCGCTGCAGCGCGTCTCCTGGCAGCCACGCGGGATCGGGCAGGGCGGCGCCCAGCGGTATCAGTCGGGCTTCTGCACTGCTGAACAGCGACCGGGCCACGGTGGACAAGGTGACGGGGACCGGGCCTGCCGGGGAGCGCGCGGGCTCCACGCGCGGTGGCAAGCTGGTTTGGCGGATGTAGTAACCTGAACGCGGGCGCGCAACGATCAGCCCTTCAGCCTCGAGGCAGCGAAGGGCCTCCAGCGCCGTCGGAAGGCTAACGTGCTCGCGCTCGGCCAGTTTACGCGCGGAGATCATCCTGTCACCGGCGCGCAGCGCGCCAGACGTCAGCGTGAGGCGCAGCATCTCGGCAATTCGGCGATAGTGTGGGGACGACTGGGACGGAGCAGACATGGGTATCTGTTCAGGCTAATTTTCGATAAAACTGACTATACAGCCAATGATGTGCGCCATCTATAGTGTCCGGCATGTTCAGGACAAGGAGGCATTATGCATAGCGATAATTTCAACATTTCCACCTATTTCAAACGCATAAACTACACCGGACCGGCGGCGGCCGATACGGCCACCCTGCATGCGCTGATGCGTCATCAGCTCTTTTCCGTTCCCTTTGAGAATCTGGACGTACAGGCGGGTAAAATTGTCTCGCTGGCGCCAGACGACATTGCCGATAAGGTGTTAACGCAGGGGCGCGGCGGCTACTGCTACGAGGTAAACGGGCTTTTTGCCATGGCGCTGGCGGCGTTAGGGATACCTTACCGTTTCGTGGCGGCGCGCCCGATGTTCTACCCCGCGCGGCGGCCGAAAACCCATATGGCGTTGATTGCCGAGGTGGAGAGCCGACAGTGGCTTTGCGACCTCGGGTTCGGCAGCTACGGCATTCGTGCGCCAATGGCGCTGGACACGCTTGATGTGGATATCACGCAGGATTTCGACACGTTTCGGCTAAGCCGCAGTGCGGAGGGCGAATATCTGCTTGAGGCGAAGGTGGAGGGGGAGTGGGCCCGGCAATACGGCTTTGATCTCGCGCCTCAGGAATGGATTGATTTCGTCCCGGCCAACTACCTTAACTCCACGCACCCGGATGCGATCTTTGTGCAGAAGCGGGTGGTGGTGCAGCACAGCCCGGAAGGACGTCAGATTTTACTGGGCGATATGCTGAAAACCATCACCGCGAACGGCACTGAAACGCGGCAGCTGGCGGAGGATGAAATCCGCCATGTCCTGAAGGACCGTTTTGCACTGACCGCCGCGTAATCAGCCGGGCAAGGGTGGAGCCTCAGCGCAGTTCATCTTCTGTGGCTTTGCGCTGAGCGCCCCACTGTAACAGCAGGCTAAACGACGCGGGTAACACGGTCAGCGTCACCAGCGTCGCAACCAGCAGCCCGCCGATGATGGCATAGGCCATTGGACCCCAGAAGACCTGGTGAGAAATGGGGATCATGCCCAGAATGGCGGCACAGGCGGTCAGACAGATGGGTCTGGCCCGGTGTTCCGCAGCCGCCATAATCGCGGCATCGTTTGTCATCCCCTGAGCAAGATTGCTGTCAACCTCGCTAATCAATATCACCGCGTTCCGCACGATCATCCCCGCCAGGGCGATGACGCCCAGCAGCGCGACAAACCCCATCGGCGTTCCGCCGGGCAGCATAGCCAGCACGATCCCCGGTAAACCAAACGGGGCCATCAGGAGTGCCAGCAGCATCCGGGAATATCGCCGCAGCTGAAGCATCAGCAGCAACAGCATGATGACCAGCGTTACCGGAAGAACGGTAAAGACGGAGTTGTTCCCCTTATCCGATTCGGCAACCGCGCCGCCTTCTTCAATGCCGTAACCTGCCGGCAGGTTCGCGCGCAGTTTATCGACCGCCGGACGCAGCGCCGCGGATACCGCTTCAGCCTTCAGCCCCGGGGCAAGATCCGTTTGCACCGTGATAAAGGGCACGCGCTGGCGACGCCAGATGACCGGATCGTCCACGCCCCAGACCGGCGTCGCGACGGCGCTGAGCGGAATTTTTTTACCGTCGTTCCCCTGAATCGTGAGTGAGGAGAGGGTGGCGGTGCTGTGGCGCGCATTGTCTGTGGCCCAGAGCACCACGTCGACAAGGCGGTCGTTATCTCTGATGGACGTGACAACGCTGCCGGACCAGACGGTATTCAGCGTGCGGGCGAGACTTTCTGACGATATTCCCGCTGCTCTGGCCGCCGTCTGATTCACCTTAAGGGTGATGACCCTCTCCGGCTCTCCGGCCGTCTGGTTAACGTCGCGTGAGTACGGGGAGCGGCCAATCGCGTCCGTGAGTCGGTTCGCAAACGCCCGGACCTGCAGATAATCCGGCCCGCTCACCCGGTATTTGATTGGCCAGCCGACGGGCGGCCCCAGCTCAAGGGGCGACACCCGCGTGATGATGTCGCTAAACTGCGTCGCCAGGATCGTGTTGAGCTGTGCGTGCAGACGATCCCGCGCCTCAAGATCCTTAGCCACCACAACCATCTGGGCGATATTTTCATTTTCCAGCAGCACGTCCATCGGCAGGTAAAAACGGATGGCGCCTGAGCCAACGTACGTCGAAAAGCGATCGATATTGCCGTTGTCGGCCAGCGCTTTTTCCAGCTTTTCCACCTCTCTGAGGGTTTCCGGCTGCGAGGCGTTGGCCGGAAGCGTCAGGCTGACCAGCAGTTCAGGCCTGTCGGAGGCAGGGAAAAACTCGCCCTGCATAAACGTCGTGCCGTACGCTGACAACCCCAGCGCGGCAAGCGCAATCAGCACGGTGGAGAGCCGGTGGCGGAGCGCCAGGCGTAAAAGCCGGCCGTACCCGCGCGCGATCCTTCCCGGTCCCGCCGCGTGATGTCTGACTTTTTCCGGCAGCAGCCACGTCCCCGTCAACGGCGAAAACAGGATCGCGACAGCCCAGGAACAGAGCAGGGCGATGAGCACCACCGCAAACAGGGAAAAGCAGTATTCACCGGCGCTGGAGGCCGCAAAACCAACGGGAATAAAGCCGGCAATCATCACCAGGGTACCGGTGAGCATCGGGAAGGCCGTCGTTTTGAATGCATGGGTGGCCGCATGCCGACGGGAATCCCCGGCTTCCAGCCGGGAGACCATCGTTTCGACGGCGATCATGGCGTCATCCACCAGCAGGCCCAGGGCAATGATCAGCGCCCCGAGCGAGATACGCTGAAGGCCGATGCCTGCGAGCATCATGCCGGCAAACGTCATGGCGAGCACCAGCGGGATGGCCGTCGCCACCACCAGTCCGGCCCGTAAACCCAGCGAGACAAATGAGACCGCCAGCACGATAACAACGGCTTCGATAAGCACCCGGATAAACCCGCTTACCGCATCACTCACCACCGCTGACTGATCGGCGACTTTCACCATCTCGATACCGTGCGGCAGCCCGGCGCTGAGGGTCGCCATTTTTGCGTTCAGCGCAGCACCGAAACGCAGCATATTGCCCGTTGGCGCCATCGAGACCGCCAGCCCGATAGCCGGTTTGCCGTTCACCCGGTAGGCCGGGGCCGGTGGCTCGGCGATTTCCCGGGTGACGGTGGCAATGTCGGTCAGCGGGATATAGCGATTGTTAACGTGCAGCGTGACGGCGCGTAAACTCTCTTCGGTCGTGAGCGCCCCGCTGACCTTTATCGCCATGTTCTCCTGCCCGGTACGCATCGTTCCTGCCGGGACAACGGCGTTTTGCGCCCGGAGGGCGTCGGCGACCGCCTGAATATCCAGCCCCATACCGGCCAGGCGCGCCGGAGAAAAGGCGAGAACCCATTGCTCCTGCTGTTCGCCCAGCAGGGTGGTTTTACCCATATCCGGCAGGGACATCAGCTCGCGCCGTATTGTCTCTGCGCGATCCCGCACCTCTCGCAGGGTGAAACCGTCGGGAATAAAGGCGTAAATTGTGCCGAACGTGTCGTCAAACTCGTCGTCCACGGCAGGACCCTGCACCCCTTCAGGCAGGGACGGCGCGATGTCCTGCATTTTTTTGCGAACCTGATACCAGATGTCCGGCACGCTTTGCGGGGGCGTATCGTCACGGAGGTTGACGTGGATAACGGTGCGTCCGGCCCGGGTTTCACTTTCGAGATAGTCCAGCCAGGGCGTTTCCTGCAGCTTTTTTTCAAGCGTATCGGTCAGCAGGCGGGTGGTATCCGCCACGGATGCTCCCGGCCACTGCGCGGAGACGACGGCCGTTTTAATGGTGAATGCCGGATCTTCGTTACGCGGCAGCTTTTCATAGCAGAACACGCCCATCGCAATCACCAGCAGCATGAAAAAGCTGACCATCTGCTGGTTCTTCAGCGCCCAGGCGGAGAGGTTAAATTTGGTTTCCGATCCTGTGTTCATGGCTGAATCTCTTCGGCAATCACCGGCTCGCCGGATCGTAATGTGCTCACGCCCGCTGTAATCACCCTGTCGCCGGGCTCAAGGCCGGAGGCAATCATGACAGAGGTGGCCGTATAGCTGGCGGGCACCACCACGCGCAGTTGCGCCCGCGACTGCGGGGTAATCACAAAAACCGCCGGTTTGTCGCCGGCTCGGGTCAGCGCGGACGCGGGAAGGGTGTACCCGTGCGGGGCTGACGATGGCAACGTGACGGTAACGCTGGCACCCAGCGCCATGGCCGCCGGCGGGTTTTGCAGGGTGGCCCTGGCGCGCCAGGTGCGGGTCTGAGGATCGGCCTGCGGGGTGATATCCCGCAGTAGGGCAGACGCCTGTACCGACGGGGCGCTGAGCAGGGAAACCTGCAAAACCGCCTTATCCAGAGGCGGGATCGTATCGGGCGCGGCAATATCAAACACCACGTCGCGGACTTCCCCGGTTGCCAGCGTCAGCACGGACTGACCGTCGCTGACCACCTGTCCCGCAGAGGCGTTCACGGCCGTAATGACGCCCGCTTGTGGCGCGTTCAGGCGCGTCCAGCCGAGGCTTTCGCGGGCATTTCGCCACGCGGCCTCGCTGCTTTTTAAGCGCGCGCGGGCGACAAGCCAGTCCGCACGGGCGCTGTCGAGCTGCGTGCGGGCTATCGCACCCGTTGGCATGAGCTTTTGCATGCGACTGACGTTAAGCGCGGCGACCTGCGCTGAGGCTTTGGCGCCTTCATAATCGGCCTCAGCGCCGTCGAGCTGGTTTTGCCCGGTCGTATTGTCAAGCGTGGCCAGCAGCTGTCCGGCGGTGACACTGTCACCAATATCGACGCTACGCGTCAGTATCCGCCCCCCGGTACGAAAGCTCAGGGTCGTTTCATCGTGGGCATGGATCTCACCGGTTCTTTCCAGCGCGGGAAGGGAGTGGGCGGTGCCAACGACGACGTAGCGTACCGTTCGCACAGGGTCAGGTTTGTTTTCGTGTTTATCACCGCAGCCGGTCAGCGGAAAAATCGCCAGCGCAAGCAGGGCCAGGGGAAGAAAATGCAGCCAGGAAAGGGTGCGCGCCACGCCGTACAAATGATGCAGGCAGTGGCGGAGGGAGAGAAAAAATTCGTCTGACATAACGCCGCTCCATAAAGGGAATGGCGTTATTAAATGCGCGCTACGTCGAGAAAGATTCGATGTTCTGTCAAGGCTTTATCAAGAGTGGAAATTTTCATTATCGGAGGGATGCCAGGGCAACAAAATGCGCACCGCGAGGCCGCCGGTTTCCGGTAATGACGCGCTAATCTCACCCCCATGCGCCTGGCAAATAGCCCGGGCGATGGACAATCCGAGGCCGCTGCCGCCGGAATGCCGCGCGCGGGACTGCTCCTCGCGGCTAAAGCGTTTAAACATTTCCGGTAAAAACTGGGGCGATACGCCCGGCCCGTCATCGGTAAATTCGAGGGTGTAATGCCCGCTGGCGTAGTGCAGTGCCACCTCAAGGTGGCCGCCTTCGCGTCCGTAACGTAGCGCATTTTCCATGAGGATGGTAACGACCTGTCCCATACGGAACGCATCGCCCCGGAAGGGGCTGGTGTGCGGGTTACGCAGCGTTATCCTGAAATGATGCGCATCCGCCTGGGGCATGATCCAGGCAGCCCGCTCCTGAATCAGCTCATCCAGACAGAACGGCTGGTCCTCCAGCACAAGGTTACCCGCGTCTGCCAGAGAGAGAAGGTGGAGCTCATCGGTGAGGCGGTTGAGGTGCTGGAGCTGTTTCATCACCATGCCCAGTTGCGCCGGGCTGGCATCAAACACGCCGTCTAGCATGCCCTGCAGACGCCCGATGGCGGCCGTCAGGGGCGAGCGCAGCTCATGCGCCATCGCGACGTGCGAGGCGCGGAGCTCTTTCTCATAGCGGGCGAGTTGTCCCGTCATAGAGTTAAAGTCGGTCGCAAAGCTGACCATTTCTGCCGGTGCATCCTTGATAAGTTCCGCCTGACGGCCAAACTGCCCGTCGGCCACATCCTTTGCCGCATCGCGAAGGCGGCTGAACTGTAGCGCCAGCGGGCGGGCGTGTTTTAGCCCCATTACCACAATAAACGGGATCATTACCAGCACCAGCAGGGCTACCGTGACCCAGTCGGCTGAGGCGATAGACGGCGTGGAATAGCTCAGGCCCCACCATGTGTCCACAATCGTGTGGAAGCGGGCCGGATTGGCCTGCGGATTCTGGCTGAGCGTAAGAAACTCCTGCCGGACCGCCGACGGCATCCTGCCCATGATCCAGTAGTTCTGCACCGCATAACGTAGCCACATGCAGGTGGCAATGACGATCACGCTGCCGATAGCCAGCGCTAAGATGCGTGCGCAAATCCAGCGCCACAGAGAGGAGTGCCGGTTTTTTATCATGGCTGTCTGAACCTGTAACCCACGCCGCGAACGTTGATCAGCACGCCGGAAATACCCGCCGCTTCGAGTTTTTTACGCAGGTTATAAACATGGGTGTCCACCACGCGCTCCAGCGCCTCGCTTTCCGGCAAGCAGTGTTCCAGTAAATACTGGCGGGAGAACGGGTGCGCAGGAGAACGCAGCAGCGTTGCCAGAAGCGAGAATTCCGTTGGCGTAAGATCGAGCATCACGGGGGCGTCGTCGCCGTTATCCACGCTCGCCACAATGGCGGCGACATCCACCTCCAGCGTTTGCCAGCGAAGGATCGCTTCGTCTGTCTCTTTTTTACTGCTGCGCCGCAGCACCGCCTGCACCCGCGCCACCACTTCGCCCGGATGATAAGGCTTCACAACGTAATCATCGGCACCGTAACGCAGGGCGCCAATGCGATCGGGAGTATCCCCCATGGCCGTAACCATAATCACAGGCACATCGCTTTTACGACGCAGGCCCGCCAGCACCTCGGTGCCGTTAAGTCCCGGCAGCATCACGTCCAGCAGGATGAGGTCGGGCTTCCACCGCTGCGCCATATCCAGCCCGGAAAGACCGTCCCCGGTAATGGTCACGTCGTAATTTTCACGCCGTAAATAGGCTTCGAGCACGCCAGCCGCGTCGGCGTCATCTTCAATAATCAGCACTCTTCTGGATAACATCCGTTCACCTTGACCATTTCTTAACACTATCCCGACGATTCATTGATTCAGCCAAATCATACTGCGCCAACATTGTGTGGCTGTCCCTGTCTCAGGAGACGCCAGCGTCTGTATGGAGAGCAGTATGATAGCGATAAAAAAAGTCCTGTATATGTCCGTCCCGCTTCTGATGGTCGTGACGTCTGGCGTGCAGGCGGATGATGGCACCGCGTCCGATTCCTTAACCGTCGGGCTGGGAGGGCAGTATGCCCCGCGTTACTCAGGCTCAGACAAGCAGGTGTGGCAGGTGGTTCCGGTGCTGCAGGGTCGTAAAGGCGCTTTCTTTATTGATGCGCAAAAAGGGGTGGGATATGACCTGCAAAACGACAGCGGTTGGTATTTCGAACACACGCTGGGCTACGACTTTGGAAGGGCTGAGAAAAATTCTGGCTGGCGTGAGGGGGCAAACAATCTGAAAGGGATGGGGGACATTGATGCCACCCTGAATACCGGCCTTGCCGTAGGCTGGCAGACCGAGCCATGGCTGAGTATGGAAGGCAAAGCGACGCTGCCGTTAACGGACAGCCAGGGGGTAAGCTATCAGGCCTCCGTGACGCTAATCCCTTTACAAAATAACCAGGACACGGTCGCCTTGCAGTCTGCGGCCCTGTTTGGCGACAGCCGTTATCTGAATACGTGGTATGGGGTCAGCGAGCAGCGGAGCCGCCGCACTGGATATCGCCGCTATTCAGCGCCGGGTGGATTTTATGGCGTCGACACCAGCCTGACCTGGAGCCATCAGTTCGCTGCTCACTGGGGGACGGTCCTGAGCGCGGACTATACCTGGCTTAGCGATCGTGCGAATGACAGCCCGATCGTGATGCGGCGCAACGAGGGGTCTGCAACCGCCGCTATCACCTGGACATTTTAAATTCGCAGAGCACGATGTGAGCGAGGGGAAGAGGATTACTTCTTCTTATCCATCATCGCTTTTAAATCGGCAAACGGGTTAAACGTGGCGACGCCCACGTCTTTTTGCGCGTCTTCCCCGGCGACCACGGTGGTGCCGTACTGATCCGCTTCGGTGTATTTCGAATGCTCGTGATCGTGGCAAAACAGGCACAACAGCTCCCAGTTGCTGCCATCTTCCGGGTTATTGGTATGGTCGTGATCGATATGGTGAACCGTGAGTTCACGCAGATTGGAATAGACAAACTCGCGCGAGCAGCGTCCACACACCCATGGATAGATTTTTAATGCTTTTTCGCGATAGCCGCTTTCCAGCCGCGCGTAGTTTTTAGGGATCAGAGCCATTGCCGGTTTTACCTGCCATGAAAAAAGTGGGGGATATTATATCCCATTATGGCGCGTAATGACGCCCCGCTCAATTCTGTCAATTTATTTGAATCACTCCGTTAAATAAACGGCATTTATTCTCACCGGGTAATGCGTAAAGTGGACAGAACGCAACGCATTATCAGGACACATGGTTATGAAAAAGATCGGGTTTTTATCCTTTGGCCACTGGACGCCTTCACCGCAGTCCGGCACGCGCTCGGCGGCAGACACGCTGCTGCAGTCCATCGATTTAGCCGTGGCGGCTGAAGAGCTGGGTGCAGACGGCGCGTATTTCCGCGTGCACCACTTTGCCCGACAGCTTAGCTCGCCGTTCCCTCTGCTGGCCGCCATTGGCGCAAAAACGAAGACCATCGAAATCGGTACCGGCGTGATCGACATGCGCTATGAAAATCCGATGTACATGGCCGAAGATGCGGGGGCTGCGGATCTGATTTCCGGCGGTCGCCTGCAGCTTGGCATCAGCCGTGGTTCCCCGGAGCAGGTTATTGATGGCTGGCGTCATTTCGGTTATGTCCCGCAGGAAGGGGAAAACGAGTCGGATATGGCGCGTCGTCATACCGAGGTACTGCTTGAGGTGCTGCGTGGGGAAGGGTTTGCCAAACCGAACCCGCAGCCAATGTTCCCGAATCCGCCGGGGCTGCTGCGCCTGGAGCCGTATTCTGAAGGGCTGCGCGAGCGTATCTGGTGGGGCGCCGGTTCAAATGCGACGGCCGTATGGGCCGCAAAGCTGGGAATGAACCTGCAAAGCTCAACCCTGAAGGACGATGAAACCGGTGAGCCGTTCCATATTCAGCAGGCAAAACAGATCCGCGCGTACCGTCAGGCCTGGAAAGAGGCAGGGCACACGCGCGAGCCGCGGGTGTCGGTCAGCCGCAGTATTTTTGCGCTGATGGACGACCGCGACCGGATGTATTTCGGTGCCAGCCGCAACGACAGCGATAGCGTGGGGTATCTTGATGAGAAAACGCGCGCCATCTTCGGCCGCAGCTATGCCGCGGAGCCGGACAAGCTGGTTGAACAGCTGAAAAAGGACGAGGCGATTGCCGAGGCGGACACGCTTTTACTGACCGTACCGAACCAGCTGGGTGTGGATTATAATGCGCACGTGATTGAGTCTATTCTCAAACATGTCGCACCGGCAATGGGCTGGCGCGAGTAGTTCCGCTAGCAGCCTTGAGATCGTAATGGAAAATCTGGCCCTCTGGTATCGCCGGTTTGGCGAGCCAGAATCTGTTCTGCAACCTGAAACCGCGCCGCCGGGCGCGCTTGCGCCGGGACAGCTCCGCGTGCGGATGCTGTTTTCTCCGGTCAACGCGTCCGATCTTATCCCCATCACCGGTGCCTATCGCCACAGAACCCCGTTACCGGCGGTTGCGGGGTATGAAGGTGTCGGTGTTGTCACCGAGGCGCCCGCCTCGTTTAAGCATCTGGTGGGCAAGCGCGTTCTGCCGCTGCGCGGTCAGGGCACCTGGCAGCGCTATGTGGAATGCCCGGCAGAGTATGCTATACCCGTTCCTGACACCGTCGACGCACATCTGGCCGCGCGGGCCTATATTAACCCGCTGGCGGCGCAGATGATGCTGACCCGCTACCCGCCGCGTGGAAAGCGAGTCTTGCTCACGGCTGCCGGATCGGATTGCGCCATTCTGCTGGGACAGTGGGCGCGTCAGGCGGGGGCGGAAGCGGTGTATGGCATTCACCGTTCTGCCGTGCATGCTGAACGACTGGAGGCGATGGGCATCACGCCTGTCGCACAGCATGACGCAAACAGAATCGGCACCGTCGCTGCCCGTAGCGATATCGTCTACGATGCCACCGGCGGGCCGCTTGCGGAAACGATCCTCAGCGTGATGCCCGAGCAGGGCATGTTTGTCTGCTACGGGCTGCTCTCCGGGCAAACCTTCACACAGCGGCGGCCTGCGCCGCGCGTGGCGTGGTTCCATATCCGAAACGGTCTGGATGCGCTCAGCGTTGAGGCGTGGCGCGCGGAGTTCGATCGCATCTGGCTGAGGTTGCCCGACAGTGAGTACAGCGACGTTATGGTGTACCCGCTGGCAGAGTGGCGAAGGGCGCTCAGCGCTTATCGTGAAGGTGGAAGGACCCGCAAGCCCCTCCTGTCGATGGCGGAATGACGGCTAGTGATGGCTCATATCGCTCAGCAGCACGGCGATACTTTGCCCGCCCGCCGTCTGCTCCAGACCAATCTTGACGATGATGGTGAGCGGAACGGAGAGCAGCATCCCAACGGGCCCGAGCAGCCAGCCCCAGAATATCAGGGACAAAAAGACCACCAGCGTGGACAGCCCCAGGCCCCGGCCCATCATGCGGGGTTCCAGTATGTTACCGAACACCAGATTGATGACCAGGTATCCGGCCAGCAGGATCAGCGCGTCATAAAGCCCGCTGAAAACCAGCACCTGAAGAATAGGGGGGATCGCCGCCAGCACGGAGCCGATGTTGGGAATGTAGTTAAGCGCAAACGCCAGTAACCCCCAGACGAACGCAAAGCGGACGTCCAGCGCCAGAAGCATCACCCAGACGACAACGCCTGTCACCAGGCTAATGGCCGTTTTCAGCACCAGATAGCGGGAGACGCTGTCCAGCGCGCGTTGAATCGCCCCCATTCCTTCGACCGGACGGACCATTATCTGCTGCAGCTTTGCAGGAAGCTGCGGCACCTCCAGCAGCATAAACACCACCGTTAAAAACAGCAGGAAAATGGAGGTCATGGCATTGGAAAGCTGAGCCAGCAGGCTGGTGACGATCGTCATCGCCGCATTGGGGTCGATATATTTCAGCAGTTCTTCAACCGAGACTTCGATACCCGCGCGTTGCAGCCAGGGCTCCAGCTGCAGCAGCGGTATTGCCAGCGAAGAGCGGTATTTCGGCAGCGTTCGCGCCAGTTCATTGAGCGAGGTCCCCAGATAAGCCACCAGCAGTACCATCGCCACAATAATGATGCTGATAAGCAGCGTGATAGCCAGCACGCGTGGAATGCGTAGCCGCGTCATGCGCTGAACCAGCGGGTTGAGGATCACCGCAATAAACAGGGCCAGAATAAAGGGCACAATAATGTCGGCGGCAAAGCGCACGCCTGTCAATATGATCACCAGCATGCCCAGCATGATGACAATTTTTAACCCGTTCAGGGTAATGATGGGTTTAGCCATGGTGACTCCGAAATTTTCTTTATATTTATAATAAAGGTGAAAGGCATTGCAATAAACTAACCAAAATCAAACGGAGTGGGTAAAGAATTGCAAAGACTTTGAGTAAAATCCTGGCTTATGGTACAAATTCGGTGTGTTTAACTACCGAGGACAATTTTCATCCGCAAAGACGAGAAGCAACAACGCGGATAATTGTAATTTTATGGACAATATGTTCAGGACGTACTCTTCAAACAATACTGCTGTATACTCCACCTCTTTCTGCCTGCTTTCTGGTGAGCAACACTGGCGCACCGCACTATAGTCATTTCTTCTGCCTGAGCTGGCGCTAAGCGCTTAGCTGACTGATTTCAATTCGTATTTTTGGGTTTGCTGCACGCAGCGGGCCACGATGGATTATATTCTCAAGCAGGAGAAAAACATGTTTTACTGGATTTTATTAGCCCTGGCTATTATCGCTGAAATTACCGGCACGCTGTCGATGAAGTGGGCTAGCGTCAGCGATGGCAACACCGGTTTTATTTTGATGCTGGTGATGATTTCGCTTTCGTATATTTTCCTCTCGTTTGCGGTGAAAAAAATTGCGCTGGGCGTCGCGTATGCCCTGTGGGAAGGGATCGGTATTTTGTTGATTACGCTGTTCAGCGTGCTGATATTTGACGAAACATTAACAACAATGAAGGTCGCCGGGTTAACGACGCTGGTCGCGGGTATTGTGCTGATTAAATCCGGTACCCGAAAACCTGGCAAACAGCAGAAGGAGCAGAACCATGCAACAGTTTGAATGGGTTCATGCGGCCTGGCTGGGGCTCGCCATTGTGCTGGAAATCCTGGCGAACGTTCTGCTGAAATTCTCCGATGGTTTTCGCCGTAAACTCTACGGCCTGATGTCGATTGCCGCGGTTCTCGGGGCGTTCAGCGCCCTGTCCCAGGCGGTAAAAGGGATCGATCTTTCGGTGGCCTATGCGCTGTGGGGTGGTTTTGGTATCGCCGCCACGCTGGCCGCAGGCTGGGTGCTCTTCGGCCAGCGTTTAAATAACAAGGGCTGGATGGGGCTCATCTTGCTGCTTGCCGGCATGATCATGATAAAACTTGCCTGACAGACCTCAAACCATGATTTACAGGCAGCGAAATTCGCTGCCTGTATTACGCTTAGAAAAGCAAAACATGAAGAGGATGGCTGATGTATCGCACATTAAGCTGGCGCAATATTCCCAATGCGAGAACGTTGTTTGCCATGGTCTTCATGGCGGGGATCGGCTTAATCATCTCCATCGTCGCACTGCTCTATCTTTCCCTGCATCTTATCAGCACCAAAACCAACGAAATTGATGAACACCGTACGGCGCTTTCCGTGCAGGGGGCTATTCAGACCTCGGTTAATCGCGTCTCCTCGCTGGTGCTGGATAACGCCGTCTGGGACGATGCGGTGCGGGAGGCCTACCGTCCCACGCTCGATACCGACTGGTTGTATAACACCTGGGGTGCTGGCTTTAAAATCAATAACCTCTATGACGGGACCTTCGTGCTGGATGAGCATTTCAATGTCATCTGGGGATCGTTTAAAAGTCAGCCCTTTCAGGAGACGAATCTCGATTTTTTCGGTAAGGGGCTGAAAGCCCTTATTACTCAGCACGCGCGCGACTTATCAAGCGATAAAAATATCTATGCCGGGATCAGCAAAACACGCAGCGGCGTCGCTTTTGTGGGCATTGGATTGATTCGCCCGATGGTCGGAAGATTACAGGTTACCGACGGAACACGCCGCTATCTGGTGATCACCCGTCATCTGAACGCCAGAATCTTATCCGACCTGGGAGCGACCTTTCAGATCGATAACCTTCACTTTACGCCGGAAAAAATTAACGAGCTGAGTATGCCGCTGCGCAGTTCGGCTGGGGAGCTGCTGGGCTATCTTAACTGGCAGGCGCGGCTTCCGGGGGCGCAGGCCGCCCAGGCGGCATCTTCTGATATCAGGCAGATTGTGGTGCTGGCGTCGGCCCTGATCCTGCTCTTTATTCTGGTGAGCAGCGTGGGGCTGTACAAGCTTGCGCGAGGAGAAAGCCAGGCGCGTCTGGTTGCCAGAACGGACTGGCTAAGCCACTTGCCTAACCGGCGTGCGCTCATCGAGGCGCTGGATCGGGTGCGTTTACGCGGTGATACCGACGTCAAAAGCGTGGTGTTTATCGATCTCGATGGTTTTAAGGATGTGAATGATATCTATGGTCACAGCGTGGGGGACGATCTCATCGTGGCGATTGCGAAAACGCTGAGTGAACGCGTGCCGCCGGGCGGGATGCTGGCGCGGATGGGCGGGGATGAATTTGCCATGACCATCGGCGGTGATGATGCAGAGGCGCAGGCTACCGCCTTTGCCGTTTCGGTGCTGGATTTTCTCACCACCCCGGTTCAACTGGGGGAACGCACCATCCATATCGGGGCCAGTATCGGTATCGCCAGCGGAACCCTGACTGAATGCAATAGCTCAGAACTGTTTCGCCGCGCCGATATTGCCATGTATCACGCCAAAATGAGCGGGAAAGGGCGTATTACCCACTATGATGCGGAGTTGAACAGCGTCCGGGAACGCAAGCTGGCGATTGAAAATCAGATTCGTGACGGTCTGGCACGCGATGAGTTTGATGTCTGGTATCAGCCGATTATTGACGCCCACAGCCAGACAATGAGCAGTGTCGAGGCGCTGGTCCGCTGGCCGCGTCGTCCGGACGGGCCGCTTGGGCCGGATATTTTTATCACCATTGCGGAGACCAGCGGTCTGATTTACAAGCTGGGCCAGTTTGTGTTGCAGCGGGCCTGCCAGGATCTGCAGCCGTACGGCGACTTAAAGCTCTCCGTAAATATCTCCCCCGCGCAATTTCGCGATCCCGCCTTTGAAGAAAAAGTGGCCAGCGTGCTGGAGACCACCCGTTTTCCGGCCCACCGACTGCAGCTTGAGGTCACGGAGTCCTACGTGCTGGAAAACCCGGAGCGTGCCCGCATGGCGATAGCCAATCTTAAAGCGTTGGGCACCGCGGTGGCGCTGGATGATTTTGGTACTGGTTATTCCAGCATTGGCTATTTGCGGCGTTTTAACTTCGACACCATCAAGATCGATAAATCCCTGGCCGGGCTGGTGGACCACGATGAACAGGCGGCCGCGCTGGTGAGCGGCACGGTGCGGATCGCCAATGCGCTGGGCATGGCGGTGGTGGCAGAAGGGGTGGAAACCGAGAAGCAAATGAAACTGCTGCGGCTGGCTGGCTGCGATCAACTGCAGGGTTTTTGGTTCAGCCAGCCGATGCCGATTGAGTCAATCAGAGCGTTACGTAAGGTCAGACGCTGCTGATTTACTGCTGCGCCAGCGCTTCCAGCTTGTCGCGAAAACCGGTCACGGACAAGGCCCGGTTATCGGCGCGCCAGCGGTCTTTCGCCGCCGGGGCAGAGCTCTGCACACCGATCAGCTGCCAGCCGTTATCTGTTTTCAGCATCAGCGGTGAGCCGCTATCGCCCGGTAACGTATCGCACTGATGGGAGAGTACGCTGGTTTGCGCCCAGCCCGTCACAATACAGTCGGTATGCGTATAAAGCGTATCCAGATGATCGACAGGATAGCCCGATTGCGTCACCTTCCGGTCAGCGGCTTTCAGCGCGGCGGTGAGTGCGGCTTTGTCGCCCTCAAATAACGGCAGCGGCGTAATGCCTGAAGGCGGGTAGCGTAAAACGATCAGGCCAAAGTCCCATGAGGCAGCCCCCGGCGGCACGATCCAGCCATCACCATCCGGTTTCAGACGTTTGCCAAGAGAGGGATCAACCCGACCTTCAATGCCGTGGATTTCATAGCGCCAGGTCCCTTTTTGCGACACAAACCGCAGGGCAACCGCTTTATCCGGCTTGCCGTTTGGTGGGGTTAACAGACAGTGGCCTGCCGTCAGGGCAAGCTGCGGGGTGATCAACGTCGCAGTACATAAGTTACCGCTGGCGGTTTCCAGTTGACCTATAGCATCCCAGGGGGCCTGAGTGGGATCGGCGACGCGCGTGCGATCGTCATGACCGAAAAAAAGCGTCTTTAGCTCTTTCGCGCTAATGGTGTCATCACCGCCATCATCCGCATGTGAAAATCCAGAAAAAAGACCAAACGTTCCCAGTAACAACACAACAGATTTACGCATATCACACTCTGGTGGGGGTAATTATGATTATTAAAAGTGAACCCTATGAAAATACTATAGACGGGACAGCGCTAAAGTGGGAGTAAAATCAGCGTGCTACAATCAGGAAAGATAAAAATGGCTGGCGATGAGCGCGCATAAAATAAGCAGGATCAGAATCAGCTCAAACCGATAGCGTCGCAGCATACGCCCTCCGGATAAAAAAAACGGCGCGGAACCTGTTCCGGTTCGGCGCCGGTTTACCAACGTGCCCCGAAGGGCACGGTTTAGCTTGTACTCTTACGCAGCTGGCTGTGCAGCTGGTTTAGCAGCTTCGTGTTTTACTGCTTTTTTGTGATGCTTTTTAGCAGCCTGAGCTTTCTGCTCTACAGCCGGTTTAGCGGCTTTTTTGTGGTGGTGTTTTTTAGCAGCCTGAGCTTTCTGCTCTACAGCCGGTTTAGCGGCTTTTTTGTGGTGGTGCTTTTTGGCAGCCTGAGCTTTCTGCTCGGTTGGTGCTGCGGTTGCAGGTGCAGCGGCTTCTTTTTTCGCTGCAGCTTTGTGATGTTTCTTATGGTGAACCGCTTTTGCTGGGGCAGCGGTGGTGGTTGCAGCAGGTGCGGCAGCCGGTGCAGCAGTTGCGGTAGTGTCAGCAGCAAATGCAGCAGAAGACAGACCCATAGCAGCGGCAACAACCAGAGCTAATACTTTATTCATTCTCATACCCTCGAATTTGGTTTTTCATTTAACCCCACTGCGGGGCCG
Source organism: Enterobacter sp. DC4 (assembly GCF_000568095.1). Classification (NCBI taxonomy): domain Bacteria; kingdom Pseudomonadati; phylum Pseudomonadota; class Gammaproteobacteria; order Enterobacterales; family Enterobacteriaceae; genus Enterobacter; species Enterobacter sp. DC4. The sequence continues at coordinate 927,978 of NZ_AZUB01000001.1, forward strand.
TTGAAATAACTATATCCCTGTAAATTCGAGGTTTCCGTGAGTGATTGGTATCGGCGTGTAACGGAATGTACAGAGGGGAGAAGAATGTACGAACAGGCCTAACGCCGCTGCTCGTACAGGCCTCTGTTATTTGTTCAGTGTCGCCAGAATAGCCGCAGGTGACTGACTGCCTATAATCGATCGTGATTCAGGCTCAATAACCACCATTACCGGGGTGATGCTAATGCCCAAACGTTCTGCCAGTGCAGATTGCCGCGCGATAAGATCGGAGCACGCTGTCGTGGTGTCGTTATTCGGTAAAAATCCCGCCATCGCTTGTTGCAGGCTTTTGACCTTATCGGCTGAACACCAGACGCGCCCCATATCTTCAATTACCGAGTCGCGAATGGCGCTGGGCGCAACGGTCAGAAACGACATCGTCAAACCGGCATCCGTATATTGCTTAACGTTTTTCACTACATTGCTGCAGTAAATGCACTGATTATCAATAAACACCAGCAGCTTATATTTTTCAGCGGGAGCCTGAAACGTGATGGGCTGGAGGTCTGCAAGAGAGCGGGTAATATCGTTGAACGCGTCTTGCGGGGTATTATCCGTGGCTGCGAAAGTACTTAAACTGGTCGCACACAGAATCGCTAACATCGTTTTCATTATGCCTTTCATCATTGATCCCTTTATTTTTTTAATCCTGGCCTGATAGCAGTCTAATTGTGTCGGAAGGACACGCATTCATACACCCGGCGCAATCATGGCAATATGTGCTAAATCATATTCTTATTGAAAAGGGTGAGAAGAGTGCCGGAGCAGGCTCCGGCAGAGGGATTAAAGATAACGGGAGGTCAGATGCTCGCGGAAGTAACGGATATTCAGATCTTCCCCCGTTGCCTGGGTGATTAATTGCGACGTGCTGAAGCGGCTACCGTGCTGCCAGATGTTCTGGCGCAGCCAGTCAAACAGCGCCGAAAAATCACCTTCAGCGATCGATGTCTGCAGACCCGGAAGCGCCGTTTTCGCGGCATGGAACAGCTGCGCGGCATACATGGCTCCCAGCGTATAGGATGGGAAGTAACCAAAACCGCCGTCGGTCCAGTGGATATCCTGCATACAGCCGTTGCGGTAGTTGTCTTTGGTGGATAACCCGAGCCAGGCCTGCATTTTCTCGTCCCACAGGGCGGGAATATCGTCCACCTCGATCTCGCCGTTGATCAGCGCACGTTCAATCTCATAGCGCAGCACCACGTGTGCCGGATAGCTCACTTCGTCCGCATCGACGCGGATATAACCCGGCTTCACGCGCTGGTTCCAGGCAATAAAGTTCTCTTCGCTGAATGCCGCCTGGCTGCCAAAACGGGCGTGCACCGCAGGGAGGAGATGTTTGAGGAAGGCCTCACTGCGTCCCAGCTGCATTTCAAAGAACAGGCTCTGTGATTCATGGATCGCGGTTGAACGCGCCAGAGCAATTGGCTGTCCTGCCCACGCGCGCGGCAGGTTTTGTTCGTAGCGGGCATGTCCGGTTTCGTGGATCACCCCAAACAGCGCGCTGAGCAGTTCATCTTCGTCATAGCGCGTGGTGATACGCACGTCTTCCGGGACGCCGCCGCAGAACGGGTGCGCACTCACGTCCAGGCGGCCGCCGTTAAAATCGAAGCCAAGCATCTTCATGGCTTCCAGGCCCAGCTCACGCTGTGTTGCCGTCGGGAAGGGGCCCTGAGGGGGAACGAACGAGCGCTGAGCCTGTTTTTCCACCACGTTTGCCAGCAGGTCCGGTAGCCAGGACTTCATATCGCCGAACAGAATGTCCAGACGCGCGCTGGTCATGTCGGGTTCAAAAATATCCAGCAGCGCGTCGTAAGGCGTACAGCCTTTGGCTTCCGCCCGCAGGCGAGCCTCTTCGCGGCTGAGTTTGACTACCTCTTTCAGGTTGGCGGAAAAACCTTTCCAGTCGTTGGCGGGACGCTGGGTACGCCAGGCGTGTTCACATTTACTGCCCGCCAGCGATTTGGCTTCCACCAGCGATTCGGGCAGCAGGGTCGCCTGCTGGTAGTGGCGCGTCATTTCGCGCAGGTTGGCCTGCTCGACGTCATTCAGATCTTCTCCTGCCGCTGCCGCTAACAGGTCGCCGACTTTTTTATCGGTCAGGATCTGGTGCTGCAGGACGCTCATCTCCGCCAGCGCCTCGCCGCGCGCGGCGCTGCCGCCTGGCGGCATCATGGTGAACATGTCCCAGCTGGCGATGGAGGAGAGGTGCGAGAAGCGGGAGAGACGCTGGAAGGTTTTCGCAAGTGACTGATAGGCTGATGTTTTTTGCAATTCTTATTTCCTCATGCCAGGGATGTGTTTCAGGGAGCATACAATGAAACGGACCCATTTCCCCAACATTTCCCACACGGAGGAAATCTGTGCCGATTTCCTCCGTTGAAACCGTCGCCGGAATTCCGGGAGACGGTTTTCGGTGGGCACTCAGGACTTATCGCGCATAACCTGTTGCAGGATCGCCAGCGCCTGGGTGAACTGGGCATCCGGAATGGTTAGCGGATAAAGGAAGCGGATCACGTTGCCGTACTGGCCGCAGATCAACAACAGCAGGCCCTGGGCGAGCGCCTTTTGCTGGATCGCCTGCGCGATGGCGGCCGAAGGCTCTCGGCTCTCGGGATCGAAAAACTCCGCCGCAATCATCGAGCCTCTTCCCCTTATCGCCACGAGTGCAGGGGAGGCGCCCTGAATCTCCTCCAGCGTGGCTTTCAGCCGATCGCCCAGCTGACGGGCGCGGGCGCACAGTGACTCGTTGTCGATGATATTCAGCACCGCGTGCGCGGCGGCCACCGCCAGCGGGTTGCCTGCATAGGTACCCCCCAGACCGCCGGGCGCCGGCGCGTCCATGATTTCGGCGCGGCCCACCACGCCGGACAGCGGCATTCCGCCTGCCAGGCTTTTAGCCATCGTCATCAGGTCGGGTTTGTCCGCGTAGTGTTCCATGGCAAACAGTTTACCCGTACGGGCGAAGCCGCTCTGCACTTCGTCGGCAATCATCACAATCCCGTGCTCATCACAGATGCGGCGGATGGCGGCCACCAGCTCTGGCGGGGCGACGTTGAATCCGCCTTCACCCTGAATGGGTTCAAAAATAATCGCCGCCACCTGTTTCGCCTCAATATCTGCTTTGAACAGGCGTTCTATCGCCGTGATGGCATCCTGCGTCGTGATGCCGTGCAGCTCGGAGGGATACGGCACGTGATAAACCGACCCCGGGAAGGGGCCAAATCCCAGCTTGTAAGGTGCGACCTTGCCGGTTAACGCCATGGTCATATAGGTTCGGCCGTGAAAACCTCCCCCGAAGGCAATCACACCCGGTCTGCCGGTGTGGGCCCGGGCGATTTTAATGGCATTTTCCACCGCCTCCGCGCCCGTGGTGAAGAACGCCGTTTTGGCCGGGCTCTGCACCGGGGCCAGCTCGTTAAGTTTTTCGGCCAATGAAACGTAGCTTTCATACGGCACAATCTGGTAGGCCGTGTGGGTGAACTGGTGAAGCTGTTTTTCCACCGCGGCCACCAGTTCAGGATGTCGATGGCCGGTATTCAGTACCGCGATCCCGGCGGCGAAATCAATATAGTCGTTGCCTTCCACGTCGGTAAGCGTGGCATTCTCCGCCGAGCGGGCAAAGAAATCACACATTACGCCTACGCCGCGCGGGGTGGCAGAAAGTCTGCGCTGATGAAATTCCTGGTTACTCATGTCAGATACCCTTTTGTCGAAACGATCATACGCCAAGACGATCGCGCAGGCTGTAGTACGCCGCGCCCATCGCCGTGAATGGAATCCGCAGGCTGCGGCCGCCCGGGAAGGGGTAGTGCGGAAGGTTGGCAAACGCATCAAAGCGCTCAGCGTCACCGCGCAACAGTTCCGAGATCAGCCGTCCGGCCAGGTGGGTGCAGGTCACGCCGTGGCCGCTGTAGCCCTGCATGTAATAGATGTTTTTATCCAGACGACCAAACTGCGGCATACGCGACAGGGTCAGCAGGAAGTTGCCCGTCCAGCGGTAGTCGATTTTGACGCCTGCCAGCTGAGGGAAGGTCTTGAGCAGCTTTGGCATCACCAGGCGCTCGACATCGTCCGGATCGCGCGCGCCATAGACGACGCCACCACCGTACAGCAGGCGGTTGTCGGCGGTGAGACGGTAGTAATCCAGCAGGTAGTTACAATCTTCCACGCAGTAGTTATTGGGGATCAGCGTGCGGACGACCTCTTCCGGCAGCGGGGCGGTGGTCACCACCTGAGTGCCGCAGGGCATGCTGCGTTTTGCCAGTTCCGGTTCGATCTTATTGCCCAGATAGGCATTCCCGGCGACGATCACGTAGCGGGCCGTCACCTGGCCATGCTGCGTGCTCACCACGGCCGGGCTGGTGTGCTGAATGGCGGTCACCGGGGACTGCTCATACACCCGGCCACCGTTCAGGCGAATGGCGTCCGCTTCGCCGATCGCCAGGTTCAGCGGATGAATATGCCCCCCGCTGCGGTCCAGCAGCGCGCCGGTATAGCGTTCGCTGTCGACCTCCCGGCGGATGGCGCTGGCGTCCAGCAACTCGAGCTGCGTGTTGCCGTAGCGTTCCCAGTTGGCTTTTTGCTCCTCCAGCGTCTCCAGCTGCTTATGGTTTAGCGCCACAAACAGCCCGCCGGGACGATAGTCGCACTGGATCTGATAGCGCTGGATACGCTCCCGGATGATTTCCCCGCCTTCAAACATCATGCTCCCGAGCATTCTGGCGGCATCGGGCCCGTAGTTTTTCTCGATCACGTCGATATCGCGGCTGTAGGAGTTAACCAGCTGGCCGCCGTTGCGTCCGCTGGCGCCGAAGCCGATGCGCGCCCCTTCAAGGAGCACCACGTCGTAGCCCATTTCGGCGAGGTGCAGCGCGGAGGAGAGGCCGGTATAGCCGCCGCCCACCACGCATACGTCACAGCTGATCGACTCGTTAAGCGTCGGGAAAGGTTTATAAGCGTTCGCGCTGGCCGCGTAGTAGCTGGTGGTATGTTCGGTCATGATTGAGGCTCCAGGGCAATCCAGATGGTTTTCAGTTCGGTAAATTTTTCCAGCGCGTGCAGGGACTTATCGCGACCGTTGCCGCTCTGCTTATAGCCGCCAAAGGGGACGGTCATATCGCCGTCGTTATAGTTATTGACGAAGACCGAGCCTGCTTTCAGGCGGCGGCTCATGCGGTGCGCGCGGGAGAGATCGCGGGTCCATACCGCCGCGCCAAGCCCGTATTCACTGTCGTTGGCCAGCGTTAAGGCTTCCTCTTCGGTTTTAAATCGGGTAACGACCAGCACCGGCCCGAAAATCTCTTCCCGGCACAGCGGGGAGTCGGGCTCGAGGTCGACAAAAATGGTTGGACCGACTGCGGAAGGCCATGATTGTTCCCGCCCGTCCAGTAGCAGCGAGCCTTTCCGGGTTCCCTCGCGAATAAACGTGTGGACGGTATCGGCGTGTGCAGCGTCGATGAGCATGCCCATCGTGCTGTCGGGGTCGAGCGGATCGCCTGGCTGCCAGTGACGGGCCTGCGCTTTCAGCTCTGCCAGGAACGCATCGGCGATGCTGTCTTCGAGCAGCAGGCGGGTACCGGCGATACAGACTTGTCCCTGGTTATAAAAAATCCCGGCGGCTGTCGCGCTCACGGCCTTGTCCAGGTCCGGACAGTCGGCAAAGATAATGTTGGCGCTCTTGCCGCCTGCCTCCAGCCAGACGCGCTTCATGTTGCTTTCACCCGCGTCCTTCAACAGCTGCTTGCCGGTACGGGTAGAGCCGGTAAACGTCAGCACCTCAACCTCCGGATGCAGCGCCAGCGCCTGGCCCGCTTCGTGGCCGTAACCGCTTATCACATTCAGCACGCCGTCCGGCAGGCCCGCCTCTTTCGCCAGCCCGGCCAGCCGCAGGGCGGAGAGCGGCGATTTCTCCGACGGTTTCAGTACCACGCTGTTGCCCGCGATCAGCGCCGGGCCCAGCTTCCAGCAGGCCAGCAGCAGCGGGAAGTTCCAGGGGACGATGGCCGCAACAACCCCGATGGGCTCGCGCACGATCATCGCCAGCTCGCCCGGCCCCGTAGGCGCCACTTCGCCGTAGACTTTATCCGCCGCTTCGGCGTACCAGCGAATAGCGCGAGCCGCGCCGGGAATATCGTCGCGCAAGCTGTGGCGGATGGGTTTACCGGTGTCCAGTGTTTCCAGTAACGCCAGCTCTTCGCCGTGGCGTTCCATCAAATCGGCGAGCTTATTTAGCACGGCCTTGCGCTGTGCCGGAGACGCCTGTGACCAGTCACCGCGCTCAAATACCTCACGCGCGGCCTGAACTGCACGGTCCACGTCCGCCTGCTTGCCCCGGGCCACGTTCGCCAGCGTCTGCCGGGTAGCGGGATTGACGGTTTCAAACGTGGCATTATCGGCGGCGTCACAATAGGCACCGTTAATAAATAACCGGGCCTCAATGGCGCTGTTTTTTGCTTTATCCTGCCAGTAAGTCAGGTGCTTAAAATGCATATTCACTCCTTTCTTTCGCAATCAGATAAATAAAGGCATGGCCGTTTCAGGCAATACGAAGCCGTGAGGCATCCCGGGAATTAACCCGTTGAATGCCGACATCGATCGTTTTTATATTTCCCGGCGTAAGCGTGCTTACGCCGGGACTGAGTGGTAATTAGAACGTGGTGGGGGTGTGGGCACTGATAATGCGGCAGATGCCTGCCGAGGTGTTGCTGAAGCTGTGCGGTATGCCGGTATTGATGGCATAGCTTTGCCCCGCAACCAGGTGATATTGCTGGCCATTAATGGTCAACAATATTTCACCTTCCAGTATCGTACCGATCTCCTCACCCTGGTGTTTGATCCTCTCTCCGGTCGTGGTTCCAGGCTGGTAAGTTTCAAAAATCATCGCCAGCGTACGGTTCGGATTTCCGTTATGAACCAGCTTCATCGAAACCCCCTGACTGCCTATTTCGATAAGGTCTTCCTGATTAATAACCACCTGCGGTTCATCAGGTTTTTCCGGTTCCGAAAAGAATTCCGAGAGCGACAGCCCATAGACTTTCAGTAGCTTTTGCAGCGTACTGATGGCAGGACTGACTTTATCCTGCTCAATGGTGCTGATGGCACTGTGTGTTAACCCAGACAGTTCGGCGGCACGCCGCTGCGAGAGACCCAGCTGCTGGCGGATCTCTGACAGACGTTTCCCTGGCGCCAGTCCGTCATCGCTCATAGTTGCATTTCCTTTACGATAGTGGTCAAAGCCGTTGCTTCTCGGCAACGTGGCTTTGACAGGCGGTGATAAAACCTTCAAACAACATGCGTGACAGGGCGTACTCGCTGCTGTTCCATTCGGGGTGCCATTGCACGCCGAGGGCAAAAGGGTGGTCATGAACGCTAACCGCTTCGACCAGTCCGTCCGTCGAGCGGGCCTCCACGCGGAGCCGTGGTCCTAACGTTCGTGCGCCTTGCCCGTGTAACGAGTTTACCCAAAATTTGTTACAGCCTGGTATTATTTGAGACAGCAGTCCTCCTTCCTGAACCTGAACTTCATGAGAAGGGGCGTATTGTAGCTCAACCGGCAGTTCAGCATCCTCCCGGTGTTCAAGCAGGTCGTTCTGCTCGAACAGGCGGCGATACAGCGTTCCTCCCGTCGCAACAACCAGTTCCTGCAGCCCCCGGCAGATGGCGAAAATGGGGATGCGCCTTTCGAGCGCGGCGGCAATCAGCGCCATACTCAGAAGATCTCGCCCGGGATCGGCGTTAGGCTCATCGCCGTTTTCACCATAAAGGTGCGGCTGCACGTTACTTGGGCTGCCCGGCAGGTAAATCCCGTCCAGGGTTGGCAGCAGAGCGTTCATTAGCTCTGGCTCTGCCAGCGCATGCGGTAAGGCAATAGGTAAGCCCCCTGCGTTAATAACGGCATTCAGGTACTTTTCTTGCAGGGTTTGGGTCTCATGACCCTTAAGCCTGTTTCTGCACATCACCACGCCAATAACTGGCTTGTTCATTATATTTTCCATGATCGCCCTCACAAAGTGGACTAAATTTAGGCCATTCTCACCTCTGAAACGGCCTTTTCGTTCAATATTTTCTCAATCTAGCAACGGGATCTGCCTTTTGCAAACTTAATTTAACATTTGACAAACAATTTGTTTGCATACAGATTCGATAGGGTGGACATTATATTTGACAGTCCTGAGCAGCGAACGCAAAACCCAAAAACGGTGGTAAATCATGGAAACCAATATCGTAGAAGTTGAGAACTTTGTGCAGCACACGGATGAGAGGCGGGGCAGCGCCTTTACGCAGGAAGTGAAGCGCTATTTAGAAAAGTATCCTGACACCCAGTTTATTGACGTCCTCCTGACCGACCTGAACGGCTGTTTTCGCGGCAAACGCATCCCGGTTGCCGGACTGAGCAAACTTGAAAAAGGCTGCTATTTCCCGGCATCGGTTTTCGCCATGGACATTTTGGGTAACGTCGTGGAAGAGGCGGGACTGGGGCAGGAGCTCGGCGAGCCGGACTGTATCTGCGTGCCGGTACCGGGCACCCTGACACCGTCCGCCGCCGACCCGGAATACATTGGTCAGGTGCAGCTCACCATGGTCGATGAAGATGGCGCTCCCTTTGACGTTGAGCCGCGGAACGTACTCAACCGACTCTGGCAGCAGCTGCGCCAGCGCGGTCTGTTCCCCGTGGTAGCGGTAGAGCTGGAGTTCTATTTACTTGACCGTAAACGCGATGCCGACGGCTATCTGCAGCCACCCTGTGCGCCGGGCACCGACGTGCGTAACACGCAGAGTCAGGTCTACTCGGTTGATAACCTGAACCACTTTGCTGACGTGCTGAACGATATTGACGAGCTGGCGCAGCTGCAGCTGATCCCCGCCGACGGGGCTGTGGCCGAGGCCTCCCCGGGCCAGTTTGAGATTAACCTGCACCATACGGAAAACGTGCTCGATGCCTGCGACGATGCACTGGCGCTAAAACGTCTCGTCAGGCAGATGGCGGAAAAACATAAGATGCACGCCACGTTTATGGCAAAGCCGTATGAAGAGCATGCGGGCAGCGGGATGCATATCCACATCAGCATGCAAAACAACAGAGGCGAAAACGTGCTCGCTGACGCCAGCGGCGAGGATTCCGCGCTGCTGAAACGCGCGCTGGCCGGGATGATCGATCTGATGCCGGCGTCCATGGCGCTGCTGGCACCGAACGTCAACTCCTACCGCCGTTTCCAGCCGGGAATGTACGTGCCGACGCAGGCGTCATGGGGACACAATAATCGCACGGTTGCCCTGCGCATCCCCTGCGGCGATCGCCATAACCATCGGGTCGAGTACCGGGTGGCGGGAGCAGACGCGAATCCATATCTGGTGATGGCGGCGATTTTTGCCGGCATTCTACATGGGCTGGATAACGATTTACCCCTGCAGGAAGAAGTTGAAGGCAATGGTCTGGAGCAGGACGGACTGCCGTTCCCGATCCGTCAGAGCGATGCGCTGTGGGAATTTATGCAAAACGATCATCTTCGCGAGCGGCTGGGCGAGCGTTTCTGCCACGTCTATCACGCCTGCAAAAATGATGAATTGCTGCAGTTTGAACGCCTGATTACCGAAACTGAAATTGAGTGGATGCTGAAAAACGCCTGATAACGTGCCCCGGTAAGGGGCCGCTTTGTTTTATCGCATACGTATCACCCAACGGCCTGCGCGGAGCCTGGCCTAACTGTTCGCTGGCACGCCAGCTATCTCCCGGGAGTCGCGTTATGGAGCGCAGGCGGCAGGGATTTTCTTAACGACACTGTGTGACGAGGTAGGAAATGATGCAGATGTTCAACTATCCGCAGGGCGAAGGGGGCCAGTCAGGCGCCTGCTGTGAGTGCGAGAAAGAGACGGTGCGCTGGTACGATCGCGTGTGTTCTTTACAACTTCCCCCTTTGCTAAGCAGGTTTGCGTTAAGGACAGCGCGATTGCAAACCACGGTAAGCATGGGGGGGACGGTTTATGGCGACTAACACCTCTCTTGACTCGCCGCGTGTGGCCGGAAGAACCCGGCTGCGCAGTTCCCTCAAGCTCTGGCAGGTGGTCATGATGGGGCTGGCTTACCTCACCCCCATGACCGTGTTTGATACCTTCGGCATTGTGTCCGGTATCAGCAACGGCCACGTGCCCGCCTCGTATCTCCTGGCGCTGGCTGGCGTCATGTTTACCGCCATCAGCTACGGCAAACTGGTACGGCAGTTCCCGGAAGCGGGCTCCGCGTATACCTACACGCAGAAATCGATCGGCCCCCACTTAGGCTTTATGGTCGGCTGGTCATCGCTGCTGGACTATCTCTTCCTGCCGATGATTAACGTGCTGCTGGCGAAGATCTACCTTTCCGCGTTGTTCCCTGAAGTCCCGCCGTGGGTCTGGGTGGTGGGGTTTGTGACGATCCTGACGCTGGCGAACCTGAAGAGCGTGAATCTGGTCGCCAACTTTAACACCCTGTTTGTGCTGGTGCAGGTCGCCATCATGGTGGTGTTTGTCATTCTCGTGGTGCATGGCCTGCACAAGGGGGAGGGCGTCGGCACGGTCTGGTCGCTCCAGCCGTTTATCAGCGAGAACGCGCACCTGATCCCGATTATTACCGGCGCGACTATCGTCTGCTTCTCTTTCCTCGGCTTTGACGCGGTCACCACGCTGTCGGAAGAGACGCCAAACGCGGCGCGGGTAATCCCCAAAGCCATTTTCCTCACCGCTTTGTATGGCGGGCTGATATTCATTGTTGCCTCGTTTTTCATGCAGCTCTTTTTCCCGACGATCGCCCGCTTCAAGAACCCGGACGCCGCGCTGCCGGAAATCGCGCTGTACGTGGGCGGCAAGCTCTTCCAGTCGGTGTTTCTGTGTACCACGTTTGTGAATACGCTCGCTTCAGGCCTGGCCTCGCACGCCAGCGTCTCACGCTTACTGTATGTGATGGGGCGTGACAACGTCTTTCCGGAGCGCGTGTTTGGCTACGTACATCCGAAATGGCGTACGCCGGCCCTGAACGTCATTATGGTTGGGATAGTGGCGCTGTCGGCTCTGTACTTCGATCTCGTGACCGCGACGGCGCTGATCAACTTCGGCGCGCTGGTGGCGTTTACGTTTGTTAATCTCTCGGTGTACAACCATTTCTGGCGGCGTAAGGGGATGAACAAAACGTGGAAAGATCGGTTCCACTATCTCCTGCTGCCGCTCATTGGTGCCGTCACGGTCGGCGTGCTGTGGATAAACCTCGAAGCGACGTCCCTGACGCTTGGCCTCATCTGGGCGGCACTGGGGATCCTTTACCTGACATGGCTCACGCGCCGTTTCCGAAAACCGCCTCCGCAGTTTGAAGCCGGTAAGATAGAGCAGGCCTGGGATTCCTGAACGAAAAACGGCACCAGTACGCTGGTGCCGTTTTTCGGGAAACGGACATCCGCCCGCAAGCATATTATCTCAGACGTTTATGAAGACTTGCGCCCACCAGCAGTGCGGCACAGAGCATCAGCGCGATAAACCCGCCCACGCCGTTCCAGCCGTAGTTATGCCAGAAGACGCCGCCGAGCGTCCCGGCGATGCTGGACCCCAGGTAATAGCTAAACAGATAAAGAGACGATGCCTGACCTTTGGCGCGACGCGCGCGCGGACCAATCCAGCTGCTGGCGACCGAGTGGGCGGCGAAGAACCCCGCGGAGAAGAGCAACATGCCGGCAAAAATCAGCCACAGGGAGGAGAAGAGCGTCAGCAGCAGGCCGACCAGCATCACCGCCGTGAAGAACAGCATGACCGGGCCGCGTCCATAGCGTGCGGTCATCGCCCCGGCCTTCGGTGAACTCCACGTACCGGTCAAATAAGCAACCGAGAGTAAACCGACAATCGCCTGGCTCAGATGCCACGGCGAGAGCATCAGGCGGTAGCCAATATAGTTGAACAGCGTGACGAAGGAGCCCATCAGCAGGAAGCCGACCAGAAACAGGCGCGGCAGCCCTTTGTCACGCCAGTGCAGGCGGAAGTTGATAAACAGCGTTTTTGGGCGCAAAGAGGTCGGGCGGAAATGGCGCGATTCCGGCAGAATTTTCCAGAACATCAGGGCTGATGCCAGCGCAAAACACCCGATGACCGCCAGCGCAATACGCCAGTTAAAGAAGTCCGTAAAGACCCCGCTAAGCAGGCGTCCGCTCATCCCGCCAATCGAGTTCCCGCTGATGTAAAGCCCCATAGAGAAGGCAACAAAGCTCGGGTGGATCTCCTCGCTGAGGTAGGTCATCCCGACCGCCGCCACGCCGCTGAGCGAGAGCCCAATCAGCGCGCGCATCACCAGAATACCGTGCCAGCTGGTCATCATCGTCGAGAGCAACGTGCAGACCGATGCCAGCATCAGTGCGGTCACCATCACCTGTTTACGGCCAATGGCGTCGGACAGCGGCCCGGTAAAGAGCAGGCCAATCGCCAGCATGCCGGTAGAAATAGAGAGTGAAACGCTGCTGCTGGCAGGCGATACGCCAAACTCATGGGAGAGGACGGGCAGGATCGGCTGAACGCAATAGAGCAGGGCGAAGGTCGCCAGACCGGCGGAAAAGAGCGCCAGCGTGACGCGCATAAATTGGGGGGTACCACGTTTAATGAACTGGACCGGCTGCGATGATGCAGGTAAATCATTGATATCTCTAGCCGGATCGATATCAATAGTAGTTGTACGACTCACACAGTTTCCTTGCTTAAACATCCCCGTGATTTCTGGTGACGGGTATGACCACCTCTTCAGGGTAGGAAAATGTAAATATTCTGTCTAATATATTAATAATCTCAAATGATACTTTAAAAATATGAATATCGAGCTGCGTCACCTCCGCTACTTTGTCGCCGTCGCCGAAGAGCTGCATTTTGGCCGCGCGGCGGCACGGCTGAATATCTCTCAGCCCCCGTTAAGCCAGCAGATTCAGATCCTGGAGCAGCAGGTTGGGGCGCGCCTTCTGGCCCGTACCAACCGCAGCGTGAGCCTGACGGCAGCGGGCAAGCAGTTCCTGAACGACAGCCGACAAATTCTGAGTATGGTCGAGGACGCCGCCGCCCGGGCAGAACGGCTCTATCTCGGGGAAGCCGGAGAGCTGCGGATCGGGTTTACCTCGTCGGCACCGTTTATCAGCGCCGTCTCGGAAACGCTGTCGTCATTCCGCCGCCATTTCCCGGATGTTCATATTCAGACGCGCGAAATCAACACCCGCGAGCAGATTGCGCCGCTGAATGAAGGTTCCCTGGATCTGGGACTGATGCGTAACACCCAGCTGCCGGATACGCTCGCGTGGGAGGTGATCCTGCGCGAGCCGCTGATGGCCATGATCCCACACGATCACCCGCTGGCGTCGCGTCCGGCGGTTTCGCTGGCAGAGCTGGCAAAAGAGCCGTTTGTCTTTTTTGACCCGCAGGTCGGAACGGGTCTGTATGACGATATCCTGGGGCTGATGCGCCGCTACGATCTTGCCCCGGTCATCACCCAGGAAGTCGGGGAAGCGATGACCATTATCGGTCTGGTCGCCGCCGGGCTGGGCGTGTCTATTCTTCCGGCCTCCTTTAAACGGGTCCAGTTGCGCGAAATGCGCTGGGTGACCATTGCCGAAGAGGATGCCGTTTCCGAAATGTGGCTGGTCTGGTCAAAACACCGCGAGCAGAGCCATGCCGCACAGCGCTTCAAGCAGCAGTTAATAAGCGCCTCTGCCGGGCGGCATTTCCAGGGGAAAGGGGGCAAAAATGTGCGGTAAATCACATGGCTAAGTAAATATTTGACGGCAGCCATGCAAGTGCTTCACCATAGCAAACAGTTTATTTCGAAGCTCGAAAATAAGGGAGTACGAGGTGGTTGCTGATAGTCAGCCAGGGCATATTGATCAGATTAAGCAGACCAACGCTGGCGCGGTGTATCGCCTGATTGATCAGCTTGGTCCGGTTTCGCGTATCGATCTTTCGCGCCTGGCACAACTGGCACCTGCCAGTATCACCAAGATTGTCCGCGAGATGCTGGAAGCGCACCTGGTTCAGGAGACGGAAATTCAGGAGCCGGGCAGCCGTGGCCGTCCGGCAGTCGGGCTGGTGGTTGAGACGGAAGCATGGCACTACCTGTCACTGCGCATCAGCCGCGGCGAGATCTTCCTTGCGCTGCGCGACCTGAGCAGCAAGCTGGTGGTGGAAGACCGCCTTGAACTGCCGCTCAACGCGGAGGAACCGCTCCTCGACGCGATTGTCTCGCACATCGATCGCTTCTTTATTCGCCATCAGCAGCGGCTTGAACGCTTAACGGCGATTGCCATCACCATGCCGGGCATTATTGATACCGAAAATGGTATTGTTCACCGCATGCCGTTTTACGACGATGTCAAAGAGATGCCGCTGGGCGAAGTGCTGAAAAACCATACCGGCGTGCCGGTCTATATTCAGCATGACATCAGCGCCTGGACGATGGCGGAGGCGCTGTTCGGCGCGTCCCGCGGCGCGCGGGATGTGATTCAGGTGGTCATCGACCATAACGTCGGGGCGGGCGTGATTACCGACGGACGTCTTCTCCACGCCGGAAGCAGCAGCCTGGTGGAAATTGGCCACACCCAGGTCGACCCGTACGGTAAGCGCTGCTACTGCGGCAACCACGGCTGTCTGGAGACCATTGCCAGCGTGGAAAGTGTGCTGGAGCTGGCGCAGGTCAGGCTCAGCCAGTCCATGAGCTCCTCGCTGCACGGACAACCCTTAACGGTGGATTCACTCTGCGCCGCCGCGCGCCAGGGGGATCTGCTGGCGAAGGACATCATTACCGGGGTGGGGAATAACGTTGGCCGCATTCTGGCGATCATGGTGAACCTCTTCAACCCGCAAAAAATCCTCATTGGCTCACCGCTCAGCCAGGCGGCGGAGATCCTCTTCCCGGCGATTACGGCCTGTATTCAGCAGCAGTCACTTCCCGCCTACAGCCGAAACATTGCGGTAGAAAGCACCCAGTTTTCCAACCAGGGTACGATGGCTGGCGCGGCGCTGGTCAAAGATGCCATGTATAACGGCTCGCTGTTGATCCGCCTGTTACAGGGTTAACTCTTTTCCGCAGATGTAAGAAAAATTGCGCTATCTCAAGCCGGGTAGCGCATGCATCCCGTAGACTTCCTCCACTGAATTATTTACCTGGTTTATATTTTCGAAGCATACCCAAGAGGTGGAGTGAGTCATGCTTAAGCGTTTCTTTGTTACTGGTACAGATACCTCTGTCGGCAAGACCGTCGTATCCCGCGCATTGCTGCAGGCGCTGGCAGCAAGCGGTAAACGCGTGGCAGGGTACAAACCGGTCGCAAAAGGGAGTAAAGAGACGCCAGAGGGATTGCGCAATAAAGACGCCCTGGTGCTGCAAAGCGTCTCGTCACTGGAGTTGCCCTATCACGCGGTCAATCCCATTGCGTTAAGCGAAGAGGAGAGCAGCGTAGCGCACAGCGGCCTGATTAATTATCCCCTGTTGTCCGACGGCCTGGCGAACCTGAGTGAGAAGGTTGACCACGTGGTTGTTGAAGGGACGGGCGGCTGGCGCAGCCTGATGAATGATTTGCGCCCGCTGTCTGAATGGGTTGTGCAGGAGCAGCTTCCGGTGGTGATGGTGGTGGGTATCCAGGAAGGGTGCATCAACCACGCGCTGCTGACGGCGCAGGCGATTGCCAATGACGGCCTGCCGCTGGTTGGCTGGGTAGCAAACCGCATTAACCCGGGCCTGGCGCACTACGCGGAGATCATCGACGTGCTGAGCACCAAACTGCCCGGACCGCTGGTGGGCGAGCTGCCTTATCTGCCACGGGCCGAGCAGCGCGAGCTAGCGCAGTACATCGATCTCTCTGCCCTCGGTGGCGTGTTGACCGTAGACAGAGTCGTGGCGTAACGTCCGCGACAATACGGACGCCAGCACGCAGGCGACCAGCAGGCCGGGCAGTAAAAAATACTGTCCGGTCATTTCACAGACCATCAGCGCCGACATAATGGGCGCATGCGTGGTCGCGGCAAGTAGGGTTGCCATTCCTGCCAGCCCCAGCAGAATCGCCGTTTCAGAACCCGGCAGCCACAGCGCGAACAGCTGCGCGAACAGCATCCCCGTTGCCATACCGACAAACAGCGTGGGCGTAAACACCCCGCCCGGCGCGCCCGATCCGCTGCTCGCCAGTACCGCCAGCAGTTTGCAGATAAACACCCCGGCAATCACCGACAGCAGCGGCGGCACGAGCAGAAAAGCCTGAACCACGCTGTAGCCATTTCCCCACACCTTCGGCGTCAGAAGAGACAGCAGCCCGACGATCGCACCGCCTAGCGCCAGCTGCCACGGCGGCGAAAGCTTGAGGCGCAGGAAAAGACCGTGGCTGAACGCCATCAGCCACATCAGCAGCGGCCCGCAGAGACCCGCCACCAGCCCCATCGCGACCAGCAGGGCATAATCGACCGCGGTGAGGATGCCGCTCAGATGGACCGCGTAGAGCGTGCCGGTACCCGGCGCCAGAAGCTGCGTGGTGAGAAGCGCCACCACCGCCGCGATAACCACGGGCCCGAGCGAGGCCAGCATCAGGGTGCCAAACAGAATCTCAGCGATGAACAGGCTTCCGGCCAAGGGAGCATGGTAAGCGCTGGCCATCCCGGCGGCGGCCCCGCAGGCAATCCACAATTTCCATTCTGATTTAGGGGTAAAGCGCCGGGCGAAAAGGGAGGCGGCGAGGGCGGCAAGCAGGATCATCGCCCCTTCACGCCCGATGGCGCTTCCGCTGGCAACGACCAGCAGCGACGCAAGGGATTTAACCAGGCTGGCACCGTAGTCAAACTGGCCGTCACCGGTCTCCAGCGCTTCCATGTAGTCGGTGGGGGCATGAGGCCGTTGCGCAGTCAGACGCTGCCATCCCCAGAGCAGCAGCCCGGCGGCCAGACCACCCAGCGCTGGCGTCAACGCGCGCCGCCAGGGTGAGAGCGAGGCGGCGGCATTCACCAGGCTGCCGCTGTCGTTGCTGAGAAGCAGCCACTCCAGCAGGTACATGCTGTGGCGGAATACCGCCACGGCCAGCGCGGCCAGCACGCCGGTAACGGTGGCAATCAGCAGTCGGCGAAACATCGCGCGGATGTCGGGGTACGTATGAAGACGTTGCATGAGTCGCGAGTCAACGGGAAAGATACAATATTGTGGCGGCAAATCGTGGGGTTAGCAAAAGGTATGCGTGCGGAAAAGCCGGGCAATGCCCGGCCTGAAAGGTTAACTGTCGCTATGAATATTCAGCGCCCGGCGCGTACGCCCTGAACTCAGGTACTCGGCAATATAGTCCTGTGAAATCTCACCGTTGTAGCGCCCGTCCTCATCCACGATCGGCATCCAGCTGGTATTACTCTCATACAGGCGTGACAGCACCACGCGCAGATTGTCTTCCGCTTTGCCGGTCATGCGGAACGGATGCAGGATGTCGGCGCAGGTCCCGCTGGCGTTACGCGCTTCGCGACGCTTCACAAAGCCCAGCGGTTTGCCGTGCTCGTCGACCACCGTAACGGCACGAATGTCATTATCATCCATGGTCGCAAAGGCTTCAGGGAGCGGCGTAGAGCCCCGCACCGTAATGGTCGGCTGCTGGTCGGTGACGTCGCCCGCCGAGACCAGCAGCAGGCGCTTCAGGGTGCGGTCCTGACCGACAAACGAGCCGACAAACTCGTTCGCCGGTTTCGCCAGCAGTTCATCCGGACTGGCGCACTGCACGATTTTCCCCTGACGGAATACCGCGATACGGTCGCCGAGCTTCAGGGCTTCGTCGATATCGTGGCTCACCAGCATGACGGTTTTTTTCAGCTTGCGCTGCATCTCCAGGAACTGGTTCTGGATCACCTCGCGGTTGATCGGGTCCACCGCGCCGAAGGGTTCATCCATCAGCAGTACCGGAGGATCCGCCGCCAGGGCGCGGATCACGCCGATACGCTGCTGCTGGCCGCCGGACATCTCGCGCGGGTAGCGGTTGAGGAACTTATGCGGATCCAGCGCCACCATATCCATCAGCTCTTCGGCACGGGTTTTACAGCGTGCTTTATCCCAGCCCAGCATGCGCGGCACGACGGTAATGTTCTCTTCGATGGTCATGTTCGGGAACAGGCCAATCTGCTGGATCACGTAGCCGATGTTGCGGCGCAGGGTGACGGTGTCCATCCCGCTGGTGTCTTCGCCGTTAATCAGGATTGTCCCGCTGCTGGGGGTAATGAGGCGGTTAATCATCTTCAGGGTGGTGGTCTTCTCGCAACCGGACGGGCCGAGCAGGACGCACATTTCCCCTTCGGGCACGTTCAGGTTGACGTTGTCCACGGCCTTAAAGGTCTGGCCGTGCTTCTGTGAAAATTGTTTGGTGAGGTTTTCCAGTTTTATCATTATCGAATCCCCTTTGGAGTCAGAACCACCTGCAGACGATGCAGCAGCCAGTCGAGCACAATCGCTAAAAGACAAATCATTAGCGCGCCCGCAATCAACATGCGAATATCGCTTCCGCCGATGCCGTTGAGCAGCAGCAGGCCCAGACCGCCCGCGCCGATCACCGCGGCAATCGCCATCACGCCGATGTTCATCACCACGGCGGTGCGGATCCCGCCGAAAATCACCGGCAGCGCCATCGGGATTTCGACCCAGCGCAGCCGCTGCCAGAAGGTCATGCCGATGCCGCGTCCGGCTTCACGCAGGCCCGGCGGCAGGCTGTCGAGCGCGGTATGGGTGTTACGCACAATCGGCAGCAGCGAGTAGAGAAACACTGCCGTGATCGCGGGCAGGGCACCAATCCCCTGACCGATCAGCGAAAACAGCGGGATCATCAGGCCAAACAGGGCGATAGACGGAATGGTCAGCACGATGGTGGCTATCCCCAGCACCGGCGTTGCCAGCCACCTGTGGCGGACAATCAGAATGCCCAGCGGTACGCCGATGATGATGGCTAAGCCTACGGCCAGCGCCACCAGCCACAGGTGCTGCAGCGTCAGGGTTAAGAGGTAATCCCAGTTGTCCAGAATGTAGTGAATCGTCTCCATAGCGCCTCCTACAGCAGCTGTTTGCTACGCAGGAAATCGCGGGCGACCTGCTGCGGTGACTGATGGTCGATATCCACCTTCTTGTTCAGCTCGGTGATAACGTCGTTGTTGAGCTGGGTCGAGAGGGTGTTGAGCGCCTCTTCCAGACCGGGGTTGGCCTCCAGCGTGTCCTTACGCACCACCGGGGTGACCGCATAGCTTGGGAAGAAGCCTTTATCGTCTTCCAGCACCTTGAGGTCGAAGCCCTTCACGCGACCATCGGTGGTATAAATCAGCCCGGCGTCAACGAAGCCGTCGCGCACCGCGTTATAGACCAGACCGGGGTCCATCTGACGGATCTGCGGGCGGTCCAGCTCCATCTTATAGGCCGCCTGAAGCGGCTTCATGCCGTCGCTGCGCCCGGCAAACTCCAGGTCCAAGCCCAGCAGCCAGTTTTTGTCCGGATTGGTTTTACGGACCTGCTCAATCTTCGCCACCATCTCCGACATGGTGTTGATATGTTCCGCCTCGGCGCGCTTGCGCTGCATGGCGAAAGCGTAGGTATTGTTCATGTCGGCGGGTTTGAGCCAGACCAGACCGTGCTTCGCGTCCAGGCGTTTTACCGTCTCGTAAGACTCCTGCGGCGACATGCGCTTGTTGATGTGGTTAAAGATGATCAGCGACGTGCCGGTGTACTCCCAGGTCATATCAATCTGCTTGTTGATCATCGCGTTACGGGAAATCACCGTGGCAATGTTGGTTTGCGGCTGCACCTGGAATCCTTTCTTTTGCAGGTACTGCACGGTCATCGCCGAGAGAATATGCTGCTCGGTAAAGCTCTTGGTCGCCAGAATCAGCGGGGCCGCCATCGCCTGGCTGGTGAACAGCGCCGCGGCGCACAGCGCCGTCAGGCCGGAAAACAGTCTCATAAAAGCTCCTTGTTATTGTTATTGAGCGAGATGTGGACTCATCACGCGACCCAGCGCCGCCAGCAGGGTATCGAGGATCAGGGCGAACAGGGCGGTGGCCGCCGCGCCGAGGATCAGGGTCGGGAAATCGTTCAGGTAAATGCCGGGGAAAATCAGCTCGCCGTAGCTGCTGGCGCCAATCAGGAACGCCAGCGGCGCGGTACCGACGTTAATGGCGGTGGCGATGCGGATCCCCGAGAGCATGACCGGCCAGGCGGCAGGCAGCTCAACCTGACGCAGACGCTGCCATTTGGTCATCCCGATGCCGTTTGCCGCTTCCAGCAACGACGGCGGGACTGAGCACAGCCCGGCGTAGGTGTTACGCACGATCGGCAGCAGCGAGGCGAGGAACAGGGCGATGATGGCGGGCGTATCGCCAATGCCAATCACCACCATCGCCAGCGCCAGAACGGCCAGCGGCGGCAGCGTGTTGCCGACGTTGAAGAGCTGCATCACATATTCGGCGATACCCCGCGCTGCCGGGCGGCTCAGCAGAATACCGGCTGGAATACCCACCAGCAGGGCAAAAAACATCGACGAGAAAACCAGAATCATATGCTGTTGCCCGAGATAGATCAGGTCAACCTGACGCGCCTTTATCGTCTCCATCCCGATACCCCAGACGAGGAGGGCGAGAACCACAATAATGGCGCCGACAAACAGCAGCGAGCGTTTGAGTAATGGGTGCATTGCGGTGTGTCTCCCTGTGCGCATGCGTTATAGCAACCACCGGTTGCCTGTTGTTATGCCATGTTTCGGCAGGGGTAGATGACCTATAGCAAGCGTTTGGGAAGGGTTCCAGCGAAGGGGAAAAATCAGTAACCCTATGAAAACAGTGACAACCTCGGGTTAAGCCTTATGGCGTAAGGGCTGATTGAGGGGCAGACAGAATAGTCCTAAAGACGAGAAGTGAAAGTGACGTTGTCACGAGTAATGGCCGCACCTCTGTCGGTGCGGCAGTGCATTTACGCTGTTTTGTGCGCTTTTGATCTCCATTCCTGCCAGATGTTTTCAAGACCCTGCCGGTATGAAGTGACGGGAAAGTCGGGAAAATGCCGCTTAAACTTCGTCGAATCAAACAGGTTGTCAACGTCGTATCTGGGCAACAGCTCCCGCATTTCGCGCGCGCCCTGCGAAAACAGCGCCGTCGCGGCGAAGGCCAGCTTGCCCAGCACGGCGTAGTCCGCCTTCTGGCCGAAGATATCGCAGGCGTGAGTGACAAACTGTTGATACGTCAGCCTTTCGTCACAGCAGGGCAAATGCCACGTCTGCCCGTAGGCCTCAGGCGTATTGCCCAGCCGGGCAAGCGCGCGACTGGCATCCGGCGTCCAGATGAGGGTGCGAAGCGTATCGTCACGTACCGGAACGCGCGGACGTTTGTGCTGCTTCAGCCTGTCGATAATGAGCGTGTTCGTGAAGCTCTGCGTTCTCTCAGGCCCGTAGAACTCCGGGGCCCGACCGATGAGGATGGGAATGTCGGCCCGCTGCATTTCGGCAAGCACCCGGTTGGCCATCATCGCACGAACGTTGCCTTTTCGTCCCCGGGGCGCAAAGCGCGTCTCTTCAGTTTGTGGCACGTCGCTCTGGGGGTACATGTAAGTATTGTCAAAATAGACGAATCTTGCGCCAGCCTTTCGCGTGGCCTCCAGGGCATTGTCCAGCATGGTTGGGAACTGACGCTCCCACAGCGCGGAATCAGGCGGCAGACCGGCGGTAAAATAGACTGTGTCGCTGCCTTTAACCGCCTCCTGCGTCTGCTGCGCATCCAGAAGATTGGCCGCAACCGTGATATCGCTGGTGTGGACTTTCTGCGGATGGCGGCTGACCAGCCTGATATCGTCGGTATAGGCGCGTTTTAATTCGCGGGTCAGTTCACGGGCGATTTGCCCGCTGGCACCCAGAATAGTTTGCATATGAGCTCCCTGATGAAATGACGATCCGGTTGACCGTATAAAAAGTTTAAGCTTAAAGTTAACTTTAAGGTCAAGGCGTAAGAGCAGATGAAATGAAAATTGGCGAGCTGTCGAAAATGACGGGTATTTCCCCGTCGCGTATTCGGTTTTATGAGGCGGAAGGTTTACTGCCGCGCCCTGTCAGGCAGGGGAACGGCTACCGGTCGTATTCTCAAGAGACGGCAGCGCTGCTGAACATCATCGACAGCGCGCAACGTACCGGGTTCTCACTCGAGCAAATACGCCGCTTTCTGCCGCAGCCGCAACAACGCTGGGATCATGAGGGACTGATCCAGTCCCTGAAGACGC
This sequence comes from Enterobacter sp. DC4, assembly GCF_000568095.1. Lineage (NCBI taxonomy): Bacteria > Pseudomonadati > Pseudomonadota > Gammaproteobacteria > Enterobacterales > Enterobacteriaceae > Enterobacter > Enterobacter sp. DC4. The sequence continues at coordinate 950,254 of NZ_AZUB01000001.1, forward strand.
GTATTGCCGAAATAGAAGCGATGCAAAAGCAGCTTGAGGAAAACCGCAGGGAATTGCTGACGCTGGTCGCGAGTATCACCAACCGGCCGGAGGGGATCTCCTGCGACGACAACATGCAGCGCCTGCTGGGGCAGCTGCAACGCTCAGACGGTAGCGCGAACCCGTCGAACGCGCGTCGAGACGGTGATAATTGAAACGATAGCGACCACGGCGAGCATCAGTCCGAGCGCCAGCATGGCGTTAAAGCCAATCCATCGGAAAAGCAGCAGCCCCGCGATACCGCCCGTAATAAACGAAAACAGGGTGGTTAAGTGGGTTTTCAGCTGACTTTTTTGCGCCGCCGTATCTTTGGAGTAATCCCTGCGCAGCATCGCCACCATTACGGAGGCCAGGGAAATCCCCGCGTCCGTTAGCGTGCCGGTAATGTGCGTCGATCTCACCCGTCCGCCGGAAAGCTGCGTGGAGGTGGAGTTGTGAATGCCCATCAGGCCGCACAGGAAAAGAATAATCTCGCGGTTGCTGGTGAGGGCATGAAAATACATCTCGTAGAAGGAGACGCCGGTCAGCAATATCCCCTCGACAAACAGGATCTGACAAAAAACCAGCCTGACGTTATGGATAATGCCCCATATTACAATCATGCGGGCAAGAATGGCGCCTGCGACAAAGGAGAGAATAATCGAGCCGAAGAAAATGATATCGCTCAGGTCAGTGGAAGAGACTTCGCTGGATAACTGTGAGGTGTTGCCGGTCATGTGTGAGGGGAAAAAACCGAATGCCCCGAGGGCGATGGCATTCAGCAAACCTGCCGAGGTCGCCAGCCAGAGAGCAAGCCGGCGATCCTCCTTATGCGTTCGTTCTTTCTTGAGTCTAATCAGCAAGAATACCTCCGGGTTGAGCTTTGCCTGAATAGTCAGGCTAGCAAAGCGGTGCATCGGGCAGTCCAGGATATGGCTTAATTATTATTCCCTCTGACGGCTTTCAGGGTTAAGTAATTAAATAAAATATCCTTGCTCAAGCCAGGGGCGTGAAGACTTTACACCATGCCGTTATTGCCGTGACGCAAAAACGCCGGGCGCTGGTTAAGACGCTCGAACCAGGCCTCAATGGCGGGCACGTCTGGCTTATCAAACGGCGTCATCTTCCAGCGATTCACCGACAGCCCAAGCACCACGTCCGCAAGGGTAAACGTCTCGCCTGCCGCAAAGGCGCCGGTGCGCTGCAGCTGGTTTTCCAGAATGGTGATGCAGTGGTTCCACTCTTTTATTCCCGCCGCAATGCGCTCAGGGTCGTTAAAGTCCGGATTTTTACGCCCCAGCGCCGGGAAGACATAGCGCCAGGCGTTGTTAAACTCGGTTGCCTGCCAGTCCATCCAGCGCTCAACGTTGGCGCAGGCCTGCGGTTCTGCGGGCAGCAGATCGTGACGTTCGGCCTTGCGCGCCAGATAACGGCAGATGGAATTGGACTCCCACAGCACGAAATCGCCATCAATCAGCACCGGCACCATGGCGTTGGGGTTCAGGGCGCGGAAGGCATCCGTTTCCGTTGAGGCAAAACCACTGCCGTAATCTTCCTGTTGATAGGCTATGCCTGCTTCTTCGCAGGTCCAGAGTACTTTTCGAACGTTTATGGAGGTGGTTTTGCCGAGGATGTTAATCATGCCGCCGCTTCTCTTCAGAGTGATGAATCGTTTAAAAACAATACACCAGCGGTGAAGAAAAGCGTCAACAAATCATCCGGCGAGTGATTTGTGACGACGCGAAAGCAGAAGCGTCAATACAACCGCGCCCAGGAGCAACATGCCGCTCAATGCAAACGTGCTCTGCCAGCCGAGATGGTCGAATACGAGGCCACCGGCCGTTGAACCCAGCGCAATAGAAAGCTGGATCACGGCGACCATTAACCCGCCACCGGCTTCGGCATCTTGCGGCAGCGTTCGCGCAATCCATGTCCACCATCCCGTTGGCGCCGCCGTCGCCAGCATCCCCCAGAAGCCTAACAGCAGGGCAACGATCCACACGCTGTGACCGGTCAGTATCAATACGCCTGCAATGACGGCCATCAGCAGGGGAATAGCGATTAACGTCAGGTAAAACGCGGCGTTCAGGACCAGAGCAACGAACAGTGTGCCAACAAAACCCGCGACGCCGATGGTGAGTAAAATCAGCGATAGGCCGGAGGGGCTGACCTGCGTGACGGTTTCGAGAAACGGACGCACATAGGTAAACAGCGCAAACTGTCCCATAAAGAACAGGCCGCAGGCCAGCAGACCGATGGAAACCACCGGCTGGCGGAATAACCCAAAGACGGATGCACGTGACGCTGTATTTTTATTGCCGTTCATATCGGGCAGGTTAAAGCATTGCCAGAGGAACGCCACTATCGCCACGGGAACCAGGCACAGGAAGGCGCCGCGCCAGCCAATTGTGGCGCCGAGATAGCTCCCGAGCGGGGCGGCGACTACCGTCGCCAGCGCATTCCCCCCGTTGAATATCGCCAGCGCGCGAGAGACCTGATGCTGCGGAACGAGGCGAATGGCCGTTGCGGCAGACATGGACCAGAACCCGCCTATAGCGATACCGATCAGCGCGCGGCCGGTCATGTAAACCAGATAGTTTTGGGCGAAAGCGATAATCATCCCCGAGAGCGCCATCAGGAGCGTCATGCCCAGCAGAAGGTGTTTGCGGTTCATATTCCCGGCAAGCCGGGAAAGGAAGAGGCTGGTCAGAACCGCCAGCGCGCCGGAGATGGCGATCCCCTGGCCAGCGAGCCCCTCCGTAACGCCCAGATCTCTGGCAAGAGGGGTAAGCAGGCTGACGGGCATAAATTCCGAAGCAATCAGGACGAATACGCACAGGGTCATGGCAAAAATACCGCCCCAGTGCGCGCGTTCATCATTCTGTGAGGTGGCAGGGTTCAGAGTGGACATAGTCATCTTTCACGAAGGGCCGCCCGCTCAACACGGGCGGCGGAGAGGTTTATTTCAGGCTGGTTTTGAAGAACTGTTCAAACTGGCCGAACGGGATCTTCCCGGCAGCATTGTCGTAGAGATCGACATGGTTTGCGCCCGGAACAATCACCAGTTCCTTCTGCTTGCTGCCGACCGCTTTAAACGCATCTTCCGCAAAGTAGCGGGAGTGCGCTTTTTCACCGGTGACGATAAGCGTCGGGATAGTAATTTCCCCGGCGTAGCTCAGCAGCGGCATATTCATAAAGGATAATGGCGTGGTTGCGGTCCACGCGCCGGTGGAGTTGACGGAACGCGCGTGGAAGCCACGCGGCATGCGGTAGTAGTCATAGAACTCCTTCAGTACCGGATGCGGGTCTGCTGGCAGCGTCTCTGGCAGAATACGTTCAGCCGCCGTCACCTTGCCGTTCTCATCGACATAAATGTCATGGCCGCCGTGCGCGAAGGTACCGTTCTCAGCATCTTTCCAGCGCTGTGCGTTCAGATACTGCAGAACGGCACGGCGGTCAGACGTTGAATAGCGATCTTTCCCGTCGCCCACGCCGTGGCCCATCGCCCGGCTCATGTCGTACATCACGCTGGTGGCGACCGCTTTCACGCGGGTGTCCATGGAGGCCGCATTCAGCGCCATACCGCCCCAGCCGCAGATGCCGAGAATACCGATGCGGTTACGATCAACCTCTTTCTGTAACCCCAGAAAATCCACCGCCGCGCTAAAGTCTTCGGTGTTGATATCCGGAGACGCAACGTTGCGCGGCTGGCCACCGCTTTCGCCCGTATAGGACGGATCGAACGCCAGGGTCACAAACCCATTCTCCGCCAGGGTCTGCGCATACAGGCCGCTGGACTGCTCTTTGACCGCGCCAAACGGCCCGCTGACCGCAATCGCCGCCAGCTTGCGGTCACCGCGGCTTTTAGGAAGATACAGATCGCCTACCAGGGTGATTCCGTACCGGTTCTGGAAGGACACCTTACGGTGATCGACTTTGTCACTTTCGGCGAAGGTTTTATCCCATGTGGTCACCATCGAAACGGGTGCGTTTGGGTTGGTGGTTTCTGCATAACTCATTGTTGTCACTCCACTTAATGATGCGCATAGCAGCATCGCAACGGACAGTTTTTGGGTGAATGTTTTCATGAAAATAGACCCTGTGGTGTTGTGTTGCGGACATTATAGTTAGCAGAAATAGTGCTGATTAGAGGCCGAAAGCTGCTAGGATTCATATCATATTGTTATAAATTGGGGGCGTGATGGCGAAGCGGGAAAACTACAATGAGCTGTACCTGTTTATGCAGGTGGTACGGGAGGGGAGCTTCACGGCGGCTGCGCAGCGGCTTGGGCTGGCGCAATCCGGGATCAGCCGCTCGGTTCGCGAGCTGGAGGAGCGGTTGGGCGTTCAGCTTCTGGTCCGCACCACGCGCAAGCTGTCGCTAACCCACGCCGGGGAACAGCTTTACCGGACCGCCGAGTCCGCGTTCGATACGCTCGATACGGGCCTGGCGACCCTGGCACACTATCGTCAGACGCCGTCCGGCACGGTGCGTATTAATGCCAGCCAGCACGCTATCGACAAATGTCTGCTGCCAAAGCTCGCCATTTTTAAACAGCGTTACCCGGACATCAGGCTGGAACTGATGAATGAAAGCCGCTTCGTCGACATTATCGCCGAGCGGTTCGATGCGGGTGTCAGACTGGGGCCGGAAGTGGGGCAGGGAATGATTGCAGTGCGTATCACGCCTGATATGGAAATGGCCGCAGTGGCTGCCCCGGAACACTTCAGACGCTACGGTTTTCCCCAGACGCCTGCGGATTTAGTGGCGCATCCGTGCATTGCCTACCAGCTTGCCGACGGTAGTGACTATCAGTGGGAGCTGGTGCAGGACGGGAAAAAAATCACCCATCGGCCAGAGGGGCAATGGGCGCTGTCTGACAGCTACATGGAAGCCGAAGCCGCCAGGCTGGGGCTTGGGCTGGCCTATGTCCCGGTGGAGCTGGTGGCTGACGATCTGGAGCGCGGAACGCTTATCCGGGTGTTGCAGCGCTATAGCCTGCGCATGGACGGGCTGTACCTCTATTATCCGCACCGTAACGTGTCGCCTGCGCTTAGAGCGGTGATTGATACGCTTAAAATTTAGGGCGGCGTTGACATTCTGGAAGGCGCCTCGCAAACCGCAAATTAACCGCGTGAAATTCAGGGTTATGTCTTTTCTTCGACCGATCGGGGTCGTAAAGTGCCTGCGTTGCGGCACATCCGCAATCGGGCGTAGGAACCCGCATCTACAGAGCGATATTTATATGTCGCGGCAGCGCCGAACTCGTTAAAATTGCGGTGGCGCTGGCGGAGCAGCCGCAAGGCTGGCCGTTTTCTCTGTGGGCGGCATTCCTACCTCTGTCAGCGCTACCCCCTCGAGCGTAGGAACTCATCGGGTGGTTCACCCAATTTACACACTGAGGATGCCTTACTATGGCTACTATCCCAACCCTGACTTATCTCCCGTCTGACGAAAACGTCATTCTGCAACTTATCTCCCGTCCGCTTCCGGCTGATGCCGATCTGTTTGTCGTCGCCGACAACTGCGCCGCGCTGGTGAGCGTGCTGGTCGAAATCGAAGATGCGAAGATGTTTACGGCACTCTGCGAGCGTCTGCTGCACGCCCTGCGTAAGCTAAGAGAACTCTGCGATGTCGATCTGCCGCCTGACCTGATCGCGCAATTGATCATGGGTGAGAAACTGAACTCCTGCGTGCCGGACTGCTGGCAGGATACCCTGACTCAGGTGGACTATGTTCTGGCGCTGACGCAGGCGGTTTTGGGTGGAACGCTGCCCGCTCACGTCGCGAAAGAGCTGACGGGCCTGCTGCACGATAGGTGTGGCTGCTGGCTGAGTTTGTGAGGGAACCGCGCATCACTACACATTAAGGGCGCTGGTGTGGAGGGGCGGTAGCGCCCCTTTGAAGCCGTGATTAGCGTGTTCAGTTCACGGTATCCAGAAGCGAGGTACCGTAGGAGTTGTCGATGGTACAAAGCCAGCGACCGTCGCTTTCCTGCCGAAAAACATAGGTCGCGCGGCGCGACAATTCCGTTATCCCACCCTGACCATCAGGAAAACGCAGAACGGTTTCCATGATAACGAGGGCATTACCACCTCCTTCAATTACCTGCATCTCGCCTTGTTCAACGATCAACTGGTCCTGAAAATAATCAGAGATGGCAATAAATGCGCTGCGGATGTTTTCTTTGCCTTTAACCGTCATGCCAGGCTTGACCACCAGAGCCGCGTCGTCGGCGTAATACTCCATCAGGGCGTCATAGTTTTTGGTGGTGATGGCGTGGTCACAGGATTCGATGATCTGGCGTAGTGGATGTGGGGTCATGTGCGATTCCTCGTTGATGGGGGAATGGGTAATTGCATAACAGTCAGCTGTAACTGTAAAGCTGCCAGGTTTTATAGGGTTAACCGGTGGGAGCGATCAATTGAAGGTACGCCTGCCAAGAGTGTGAAACAGACTTTGGTTTTGCAAAAATGATATGTTTTTGAGATTGACCAACTTTACAATCATGATAGGATGAAAAATGTAAAATCAATAACAAGCTTTGACACATTTTAAATGTATTTGTTTTTATTGGGTTAATTGCCACAAAAGGTTTGTCGTTATTTGATTTAACAAATACCATCACGAGTGTTATATATGCAAGAATATTGTAGAGTGGAGGGTTGCACTTCACTTGAAGGCTTCTTAGCGCTAGCTAGAAGTTTAGGTGAAATATTACATCATCCAAATGGTGAGTTATATGATATAGTGACTGCAAATGATGGTACCAGTGCTAAAAGAGGTTCTTTTAGTCAACGGTTTGGCTTTCAAGAATTTCCCTTACACACTGACACTGCTTTTTGGGGAATACCTGCAAGATTATTAATAATGTGGTCACCTAAAGCCAGCAATACACCAACAACCATGTTGTCATGGAGAAATATATTAGCCTTTTTTTCCGAATGTGACAAAAAGAATATTCAGAACGCTATATTCACAGTGCATACATACGAACGCATAAAGTACTCTGGTCTTAATTTTATTTCTGCAGGTAGTCGAGGTTTCAGATATGATCCTAATATAATGGTCCCTGCAAATGGACCAGCAGATGAATTTGTAAAGGTTTATAATGAGATCATTAATTACGTAAAGTTAACTGAGTTTCATTGGTATGGTTCGAATGCTTTGGTTTTAAATAATTGGAATATGCTACATGGCAGAAAAGGTATAGAGAATATGCATGAGCCCAGAACAATCTTTAGAATTTACGTGAGGTAAAAAATGAGTTGGGATAACGATTCTTTATGGTCAAAGAGTAAAGTTTTTTTTCAACGTGCTTTTAGTGAAGATAGAACATCAGACGTTTTTGGCTTATGGTGTGCAATGGGACTCGAATTACTATCGCGTTCAACCGTTTCACATTTTAGCCCATGCCTTTTAGCCGAGCCAGATAAGGATCAAAAACATCTTCTAACAGCACTTGGATTTAATGCTAACCTATCTCAGGCTAAGTCTATATCTACTGCACAAGTACTAAAACTTTGTAAAGATTTAATCCCAGACTTTAATGATGAAGAACTAGCTTTAGCTTTGGCTTTAGCCGGACGAAGGAATGAAGAGGTACATACTGGGAGTGCTGCTTTTGTTGAATATAAACCACAACAATGGTTAGGGCCATTTTATAAATGTTGTAAGGTTTTGTCAGAAGCGCAAGGTAAAAGTTTAGAAGACTTATTTGGTGATGATGAAGCAATTGTAGCTCAAGAAATAATTTCTGAGCTTGACAAAAAAGTTATGCAGTATGTGAAAAGTCAAATTAATGCTTATGAAAAAGTCTTTAATGATAAACCGGAGGATGAACGAGAGGCATTGAGGAGTTTTGCTGAAAAACAAGGGGAAACCCTTTCCCATAATAAGCATCATAAGGTAAAATGTCCAGCATGCGCTTGTATAGCTACAGTTCATGGAAATGAATATGGAAAAGAACAAGTCGAAAATAGGGAAGATGAAATAGTAACCAGAAGATCAGTGATTCCAACTACTTTTTCATGCCCAGCGTGTGGGCTAAAGCTAAATGGTTATGCTCAGTTAGCTGCTGCTGGAGTTGCAGATCACTATACAAACAGAACACATCACACTCCACAAGAATTTTATGAACTAATCGACCCTAATGATCATGAATCAATTGCATCATATGCAGAAGATCATGGGTTTTATCACTTTAGTAATGATTAATTCGTCAATTGTTTACATCCATCCTGCCTTATTATGGCAGGATTTTTTAATTAATTTTGTATTGTCTAATCTGTTTGCAATATTAATTGTTGTTAGTTAATTCATTATTCCAAAGCTAAAAATTTTTAGCGCTTTTTTTCAAAAGCCACTATTCGACACCAAACCACTTTCTTCGTTTCGTCCAATTCCGAGTCATTTGTACATGGCATTGACCATTAAGATATATAAAGGTGTTATATGCGTGTTAGAGCGTACACTTGTGATAACATCAAACAGTCGCGAATCCTACAAATAGCCAAAAAAGCCGTAAGCAGTTATCTGCTTACGGCTTACGGATCGGTGATGATTTTTCTGACAATCAGGCCGCTTTCACAGCCCTGATGTTTTTCGTGTCAGCCACGTCGGATTCAGTTTTATCCGCTGCAGCTGGGGCATTGAGATCGGGAAGCTTGCTGGTACGCAGAATATGCTGCACGGTCTCTTTCTGCTCGGCGAGATACAGGCCAAGATTTTCAGCCTGCGTTTCATCCATCTGCATTCCGCTTTGCAACAGCCAGTCGGTGAACGCGTCTGCCATATCGAGCAGCTTGTCGTGAGCGTCAGCCTCTTTCTTACTGGCAAATGTCATTTTCTCTTCACCTTTTCTAACGACAACAAATTTTGTTTCAACAGCCATTATGCGCACCTCATACTGTAATTATATACAGTGTAACAGTTCCGGATTAATGTTGCAGCTAAAAATTGCTCACCTTTTAGCGAGCAGGGGGCTCATTCGAAAAGCGTGCGCTGATCGCATCACGTTCATAGCCCTGCGGCTGCGTCAGTATCTGGTATAAATCAGGGCGGCGACCGTGGATCCAGCGGCGTCCGGTGCTCATAGCAAGCAGGCTTAAATCGAGTTCAGCGCTCACCATCGCATCTTCAGCCGCCCAGGTTTCATTCACGATCCTGCCATAGGGGTCGAGGATCATCGCATTGCCTGTGCGCACTTCGTCATCATCGGCACCGACACCGTTGCTGAAGAGAAGAAATAACCCATTGTCATGCGCGCGGGCAGGCAGCCAGCGCATTAGCCATTCCCGACCGCCTGGCCCTTTGAATGCCGCGGTAATTTCTTCCTTGCGCGCTTCCCGCTCCTCCCAGAGCGCCAGCGGAATAGGCTTCATCCCGTGAGGGCTGCGGGAATCGGTACCGCCAGTTTGATGCGGTGCGAGAAGAATATCGGCACCCAGCAGCGCCGTCGCGCGCACGTTTTCGACCAGATTATTGTCCCAGCAAATCAGGATACCGACCTTCACGCCCCACGGCGTATCAAAGACGGTAAAACTGTCCCCGCTGCTGATGGCCGGATGTTCAAAAGCATGGAGTTTACGATGCGTATGGATTGAGCCATCCGGCATACAGGCAACATACGCATTGTAGAGGCGACCATCGTTGGCGCGTTCAATAAGCCCGGCGCCAATCAGCATTTGATGTTTTATCGCCAGGGAGCGTATTAGCGTCAGGGAAGGGCTGTCGGCAACCGGCTCTGCCAGCGCAGACACCTCCGCTGCACTGAGCTTAGGGACATGCCAGTAACCGGTGATGCACATTTCAGGGAAAGTGAGAATGTTCACCTGCTCAAGCGCCGCCTGTTCAATAAATTTCTCCATTATCAGGAGGTTGTATTTTTTGTTACTGGCCTGATGCTGAAACTGTACGGTTGCCGCCTTTAAGGATGTCAGTTCGTTCATGATGCGTCTCCGGTAGTCATTGAGACTGAATTACATAACGATTGCCGATAACTGTATAATCAAATCATTTCCGAATTCGATAACCATCTGGAATGCAAAAATGAACACCCGGTTGCTAAAGGCCTTTTTGATACTGGCTGAAAAGGGAAATTATGCCGATGCGGCGCGGGCGCTGTTTATCTCGCAGCCGGCATTGACCAAACAGATCAATCTCCTCGAATCCCTGGTGAAGATGTCGCTTTTTTCACGAGGTCGTCACGGCGCAATACTGACGGCCAGCGGCAGACGTTTGCTGCCAGAAGCTGAAAAAGTGGTCAGGCAGACCCGGCAATTTATGCAGCATGCTGAGCGGGTATCAAAAGGTGTGGAGGGGCATATCGCCGTCGGGTTCGGACTCTCAAGCTTTTATCTGGCGCCACGCTGTATCGCTGACTTTCGTCGAGACTATCCGGAAGTAGAGATGTCATTGACGGATCTGCCTTCCTTCCAGCAGTACGAGCGATTGCAAAATGATGAGCTACAGGTCGGTTTTGTCAGGGTTCCTCCTCCCGTGGAGCTCGAATACCTGCCGTTATTTACCGATCGGCTGGTTCTGGTTACGCCCGCCGCGTCGCCAGCAATGTCTGCTGCAGAGTGGCTCACGAAACGCCCTCTGTTGCGGCTGTATGATGAGCGAGGGCGGGGTTTAAACGCGCAGATTGACCGCTTCCTGCATGACAACGGTCTTTTCATCTCTTCGACTCAGCTGACTGACGATATCCAAACTATCGTCGCGATGGTGGTTGCGGGTATCGGCGTGGCCATTTTGCCCACCAGCGTGACGCATATCGCGCCGCCGGAGCTGGCGATTATTACGCTAACGGGGGAGTCAATCAGCTGGGAGGTGGGTATTGCCTGGGACGCAAGCAGGGAGGATGTCATCCGTGACAATTTCATTGCTAGCGTAGCTGCTGCGTTTCCGGGCCACCCATGCTCCGCCGCCATGCCCCAGGCGCCTGACCATACTGACGCTTAAAGCTGCGGTTGAAAGACTGCTGGGAGTCAAAGCCAAGTGCTATCGCCACGTTCAGAATCGGTTCGTCGCTATGTGATAATCGCTCAACTGATTTTTGCAGCTTTTGCGCGCGAATATACCCGGCGAGGGGATAGCCCGTATGCTCTTTGAACAGGCGCTGGAGGTGCCATTTTGAGTAGCCGGAACGCCTGGCGACGGACTCAATGTCCAGACGGCTATCCAGGTTGTTGTCGATCCAGTCGAGTAAATCATGCATAAATGCGCCAGTGTTCATCTGGTTGCCCTCACGCTGCTTGTATAAAAGTATCTTTGTCTGTTGCATTAAAAGGTGGCGCGTTTTTGTAGTAATTGCAAGTTTTATTGTTGCATTTAAAACCCTGAGCGAAACGGGTCTTTTCACATCCGCTCAAATAGCACATAAAGTGCAACAATTATTCTTGCACTTAGTTAGGCGCCTTCCTACAATCGCCGCGATAGTGTACTCGCAACTGTTACAGTTTTGTGGCGATGAACGACACAAATGGCCTTGAGACAGCCACCGGACAAAGGAAGTGGCGCGGTGCCTCCTGCTGCGTCTTGCCCGGCGGCGATAATGACTGGAATAAAAATAATGAGCCTGCAAAAAACCTGGGGTAACTTTCATCTGAACGCGCTGGGGGCAATGTTGCTCTCCGTGCTGCTCGTCGGATGCGATAACAGCGTCGCGCAAAATGCCGCGCCGCCTGCGCCCGCCGTCAGCGCTGCTGACGTGGTGGTGAAATCTATTAGCCAGTGGGATAGCTTTAACGGACGGATTGAAGCGGTGGAGAGCGTTCAGCTGCGCCCGCGCGTTTCCGGCTACATTGATAAAGTGAATTACACCGACGGTCAGGAAGTGAAGAAGGGCGAGGTGCTGTTCACGATTGATGACCGAACCTATCGCGCCGCGCTGGAACAGGCGCAGGCGAACCTGGCGAGAGCCAAAACGCAGGCCAGCCTGGCGCAAAGTGAGGCTAACCGTACCGATAAGCTGGTCAACACCAACGTTGTCTCCCGTGAAGAGTGGGAGCAGCGTCGTTCGGCCGCCACTCAGGCGCAGGCCGATATTCGCGCCGCGCAGGCGGCAGTGGACGCCGCGCAGCTCAACCTGGACTTCACCAAAGTCACCGCGCCTATCGATGGTCGCGCCAGCCGGGCGCTGATCACCAGCGGGAACCTGGTGACTGCGGGCGACACCGCCAGCGTTCTCACCACGCTGGTCTCGCAGAAAACCGTTTACGTCTACTTTGACGTGGACGAGTCAACCTACCTTCACTACCAAAACCTGGCCCGCAGCGGGCAGGGGGCGTCCAGCAATCATACGGCGCTGCCGGTTGAGATTGGCCTGACGGGCGAGGAGGGCTATCCCCATCAGGGCAAAGTGGACTTCCTTGATAACCAACTGTCGCCAGGTACCGGCACCATCCGTATGCGCGCGCTGCTGGATAACGCGCAGCGTCAGTTCACGCCGGGACTGTTTGCCCGCGTACGCCTGCCGGGCAGCGCCGAGTTCAAAGCTACGCTTGTCGACGACAAAGCGGTGCTGACCGATCAGGATCGTAAATACGTCTATATCGTGGATAAAGAGGGGAAAGCGCAGCGTCGTGACATCACGCCGGGACGTCTGGCAGACGGTTTACGCATCGTGCGGCAGGGGCTGAACCCTGGCGATAAAGTCATCGTCGAGGGTTTACAGAAAGTGTTTATGCCGGGCATGCCGGTTAACGCGAAAACCGTTGCCATGACCGCCAGCGCCGCCCTCAACTGATCCCTTGACCTGAGAATCCACCCATGGACTTTTCCCGCTTTTTCATCGACAGGCCGATTTTTGCCGCGGTGCTGTCGATTCTGATTTTTATCACAGGGTTAATCGCCATCCCGCTGCTGCCGGTGAGCGAATATCCTGACGTCGTGCCGCCAAGCGTGCAGGTGCGTGCGGAGTACCCGGGCGCCAACCCGAAAGTGATTGCCGAGACCGTGGCGACGCCGCTGGAAGAGGCGATCAACGGCGTTGAGAACATGATGTACATGAAGTCCGTCGCGGGTTCCGATGGCGTGCTGGTCACTACCGTCACCTTCCGTCCGGGCACCGATCCGGATCAGGCGCAGGTTCAGGTACAAAACCGCGTCGCGCAGGCCGAAGCGCGTCTGCCGGAAGACGTGCGGCGTCTGGGCATCACCACCCAGAAACAGTCCCCGACGCTGACGCTGGTGGTGCATCTGTTTTCGCCTAACGGTAAGTACGACTCCCTGTATATGCGTAACTACGCCACGCTGAAGGTGAAGGACGAACTGGCGCGTCTGCCCGGCGTCGGCCAGATCCAGATTTTCGGCTCGGGTGAATACGCGATGCGCGTCTGGCTGGATCCCAACAAGGTGGCGGCCCGCGGGCTGACCGCTTCGGACGTGGTCACGGCGATGCAGGAGCAGAACGTGCAGGTCTCCGCCGGACAGCTTGGCGCCGAGCCGCTGCCGAAAGAGAGCGATTTCCTGATCTCCATTAACGCCCAGGGGCGTCTGCATACCGAAGAAGAGTTCGGCAATATTGTCCTGAAAACGACGCAGGACGGTACGGTCGTCCGCCTGCGCGACGTGGCGCGTATCGAAATGGGGTCCGGCAGTTATGCGCTGCGTTCCCAGCTGAACAATAAAGACGCGGTCGGGATTGGTATCTTCCAGTCGCCGGGGGCGAACGCCATCGATCTGTCTAACGCGGTGCGCGCGAAAATGGACGAACTGTCCACGCGCTTCCCGGCGGACATGAAGTGGGCGGCACCTTACGATCCGACGGTCTTTGTGCGCGATTCGATCCGTGCGGTGGTGCAAACGCTGCTGGAAGCGGTGGTGCTGGTGGTGCTGGTAGTCATTCTGTTCCTGCAAACCTGGCGCGCGTCGATCATTCCGCTGATCGCGGTGCCGGTGTCGGTGGTGGGTACCTTCAGCATTCTCTACCTGCTGGGCTTCTCGCTGAATACCCTCAGCCTGTTCGGGCTGGTGCTGGCCATCGGTATCGTGGTGGACGACGCCATCGTGGTAGTGGAAAACGTCGAGCGAAACATTGAAGAGGGACTTGCTCCACTTCCGGCGGCGCATCAGGCGATGCGCGAAGTGTCCGGGCCGATTATCGCTATCGCGCTAGTGCTGTGCGCGGTGTTTGTGCCGATGGCGTTTCTGTCGGGCGTTACCGGCCAGTTCTACAAGCAGTTTGCGGTGACGATCGCGATATCTACGGTGATTTCAGCGATTAACTCGCTGACGCTCTCTCCGGCGCTGGCGGCACTGCTGTTAAAACCGCACGGCGCGCCGAAAGATTTCCCGACCCGGCTTATCGATCGTCTGTTCGGCTGGATTTTCCGTCCGTTTAACCGTTTCTTCCTCCGCAGCTCGAACGGCTATCAGGGGCTGGTGGGCAAAACGCTGGGACGACGCGGGGCGGTGTTTGTGGTTTATCTGCTGCTGCTCTGTGCCGCAGGCGTCATGTTTAAAGCGGTGCCCGGCGGGTTTATTCCAACCCAGGACAAGCTTTACCTGATCGGCGGCGTGAAAATGCCGGAAGGCTCTTCGCTGGCCCGCACCGACGCGGTGATCCGCAAAATGAGCGAAATCGGGATGAATACCGAAGGCGTGGACTACGCGGTCGCGTTTCCGGGGCTGAATGCGCTGCAGTTCACCAACACGCCGAATACCGGGACGGTGTTCTTCGGCCTGAAGCCGTTCGACCAGCGTAAACATACTGCGGCGGAAATTAATGCGGAGATTAACGCGAAAATCGCCCAAATTCAGCAGGGCTTTGGCTTCTCCATTCTGCCGCCGCCGATTTTAGGACTGGGTCAGGGGTCGGGCTATTCCCTGTACATTCAGGACCGCGGTGGTCTGGGCTATGGCGCGCTGCAAAACGCGGTGAACACCATGTCCGGTGCGATTATGCAGACGCCGGGAATGCATTTCCCGATCTCAACCTACCAGGCTAACGTGCCGCAGCTGGACGTGCAGGTTGATCGCGACAAGGCGAAAGCGCAGGGCGTATCGCTGACCGATCTTTTCGGGACGCTGCAAACCTATCTGGGCTCGTCGTACGTGAACGACTTCAACCAGTTCGGGCGCACCTGGCGCGTGATGGCGCAGGCCGACGGGCAGTTCCGCGACAGCGTGGAAGATATTGCGAATCTGCGCACCCGCAACAGCCAGGGCGAAATGGTGCCGATTGGCAGCATGGTGAACATCACGACCACCTACGGGCCGGATCCGGTGATCCGCTACAACGGTTACCCGGCGGCGGACCTGATTGGCGATGCCGACCCGCGCGTGCTTTCATCTGCGCAGGCGATGACGCAGCTGGACGCGATGTCTAAGCAGATCCTGCCGAACGGGATGAACATTGAATGGACGGACCTGAGCTTCCAGCAGGCCACCCAGGGGAATACGGCGCTGATCGTCTTCCCGGTCGCGGTGCTGCTGGCGTTCCTGGTCCTGGCGGCGCTGTATGAAAGCTGGACGCTGCCGCTGGCGGTGATCCTCATCGTGCCGATGACGATGCTTTCCGCGCTGTTTGGCGTCTGGCTGACCGGGGGCGATAACAACGTCTTCGTGCAGGTAGGGCTGGTGGTGCTGATGGGGCTGGCCTGTAAAAACGCCATTCTTATCGTGGAGTTTGCCCGCGAGCTGGAAATTCAGGGCAAAGGCATCATGGAGGCCGCGCTGGAGGCGTGTCGCCTGCGTTTACGCCCGATTGTGATGACCTCCATCGCCTTTATTGCCGGGACCATTCCGCTGATCCTTGGTCACGGCGCGGGTGCAGAAGTGCGCGGCGTCACCGGGATCACGGTCTTCTCCGGGATGCTGGGCGTGACGCTGTTTGGTCTGTTCCTGACGCCGGTGTTTTACGTGACGCTGCGTAAGTTAGTGACGCGTGGTAAAGAGGAAAGGGAAGTTCTGCCTGCCTAGGGATATTGCAGATAATAAAAAACCGCCTTCATAGTGAAGGCGGTTTTTTTTCGCATCAGATAAAACGTTATGACGTTTTTTGATACTGGGCAATGAGGTCGGGGAGCGGATCCCATCCGCTGCTGTCGGCGTTTTTGACCGCCTCCAGGGCGCTTGCCACGGTATGGCGGGCCAGTATTGCTAACGACGCCTGCTCAGCTTCTTCGGAAATCGATTTGAAATACCAGCAGGCGTTCGCGCTGACAACGCAGCGGGCCGGTACGTCAGGGCGCGACGCCCACAGCTTTTTATCTTCGATGACCGAAAGGTAGATGTCGCGCAGGGAGATCTCTTCCGGCGGGCGACCAAGGTGAATTGAGCCGTTACGGCCAAGCGTTGAGACGATAATGCCGTCACGCGTCAGCGGAACCATCAATTTACGGATGAAGCTCGGGTTCGCTTCCAGACCGTAGGCCAGAATCGCACTCGTCGAACGTTCACCCAATTGCTCCGCCATCGCTACGCTGAGAACCATCTGCAAAGCTGTCGGGAAGCGGTAATCTAACATTTCTCTGTCCTGGGTTGCGGTGAATCTTGTTCTTTTTGGCACCGCAGAGGTGAATAAGCAATAAACAACAATATAACAAATACGGTAATTATTTTGAAGCAATCTGCGGCATTTGCGATCAAACCCCCTGTTCTGCTTTAGCTAAACGTGCGGTTCGGGAAGTCAACCGTCACCATGAGGCCTCCTTCAGCGGAAGTGCTCAGGTTTACGCTGCTGCTGTGTTGCTGCGCCACCGCTTTGACGATGGCAAGCCCTAGCCCGCTGCCGCTTTGCACCTGATTGGGATCGCGGAAGAAGCGGTCGAACACGCGCTCCCGCAGCTCGGTCGGAATGCCGGGTCCTGCATCTGAAACGCGAAGCCGCGCGAAGCTATCTACTACACGGACATCGACCTGAATCCGCCCGCCCTCGGGGCTGTACTTCACGGCGTTCTCAATAAGATTATCAATGAGTGACACCAGACGTTCCCTGACGCCTGAGATCAAGATTTCATCCTCGGCGAAGAATTCCAGCTCAATGTCGCGCGCAGACGCTAGCGGCTCCAGCTCGGCCATTCGTTCCTGAATAAGCGTTGTCAGCGGCACGGGCTCCATAGCCGTATCAATACGCGCTTCACTGTGCATCATCAGCAGCAGTTGGTTGACGAGACGCGCGGCGCGGCTGTTGCTGCGAATCACTCCCGCAAGCAGCTCCTGCTGGTTCTCGCTGATGACCCAGGACTGCAGCGCTTCCACGTTGATGCGCATCGCCGCGAGGGGGGTACGCAGCTCGTGCGCGGCATCCGCAATGAAAACCCGTTCCCTTTCCGCGCTTTCACGGACTCTGGCAAGGAAGTCATTGATCGCGTCCACCATCTGACGAAGCTCCCTGTGCCTGGGAACGGCTTTTAAGGGGGAGAGATCGTCAGGCGTGCGTAACGTAATTTCATTGACCACCTTATTCCAGGGGCGCATCGCAATGCGTATTGACAGCCATGCGGGAAACAGTAGAAAAGGGAAGCAGACCAGCAGCGGCAGGATGTAGTAGCCACGTGAGTTCAGATAGATAAAGAAGTTCCAGCCGCTGGCTGGGGTGAAAAGGGTAACCTCCACATCGGAGTGAGGGGATTTGAGGGTGCGGCTGGTCCAGACGCGACCTCCACTCTGAACGTGTTCCAGTTCTCCGGGCCGGGTGTTTGCTACTCCGCCAGGTGCCCCTTTTGATGAAAATATAACGGCATTATTCTTGCGAACGATGAGGTTAATCGACAGCACGGGATCGTCCCCGCCGCCATAGCCCTCACGTAGCGCCTTACTGAAGGATTCCAGCACTGCGGTGCGATCCTGCGGGCGTCCGTCCATACGCTCGACCAGGGTAAAAAGGGTTTCGTAGGTATTACTGCCCGTGAGGATAGGAGGACTGCGCAGGTCCTCCCACAGAATGAAGGTGACAAAAAGACACCACAGCAGGGTAAGCAGCAGCAGCTGGGCGATAATAATTCGCCGTACCAGCGTTGGGCGTCTCAGGTGATACCAGACGTTTTGCATCAACCGGTCACCTTCTGAATGGATACGGTATCAATGACGTACCCGACGCCCCGCACCGTTCGCACATAGCCGTCGCCGATCTTTCGCCGCAAATTCCCCATATGCACGTCGAGCGCATTACTGAGGTTCTCTTTGTTGCCGAATATTCGTTCTTCCAGAAACCGTCGCGTAATCACGCGGTCAGCGCGCAGCATCAGCGTTTCCAGTAGCGCGTATTCACTGGCCGTCAGATCGATATGGCGTGCACTTACCTTCACGCGACGCGTCGGGACATGAAGAGATAAGCCTCGAATTTCTATCGCCTCATTCTCGAAACCGTAGCTGCGCCGCGCCAGGGCTCTGACTCGCGCCAGCAGCTCAGCGAGAATGAAGGGTTTGACGAGATAGTCATCCGCACCGGCATCCAGCCCGCTCAGCCGATCCTGCAACGTGCCTCGCGCCGTCAGGATGATGACCGGGATCCCCTTGAGCTGCTGACGCAAACGCGTCATCAGGCTCATGCCATCGCCGTCGGGCAGTCCCAGGTCGAGCAAAATAAGTTCCGGCACGCAGACGTCCAGCTGATGCAGCGCATCCTCTTTACGGCGTACCCATATGACGTCAAATCCTTGATCTGAGAGGGCGATACGTACGCCATTGCCGAGATCGAGGTCGTCTTCGATTAGTAGAATTTTCACACTGGTAACTGTATCAACCGTGAATGAAGAACATCTTAAGAAAAAAACGGTATCAGGAAATCTGTCCGGGTTACAGCATCTGCTCACGCTTCAGTGTTTCTTCATTTTCGGCTCATCAGAACCTTAGGGTCAGTATTCAAAATGGGCGTTCTGGCGGTTAACCGCATGCATCGTCATCATTTGAATCCAAAAGGGCTTCTGTAATGAGAAACATCGAACTGCGTCATACGTTCCCCCATTTACTTTCGGGCCGCAGCCTGAAAAACATCGCGCCGGGCGTCGTTCTGGCGTTACTGGCCACGCCCTTACTGGCGGCAGAACAGAGTCACGAAAACGTCTTAACCCTGGGGGGCGGCGTGGACGTCGCGCCACGCTACTCGGGTTCAGATAAAACTCGCGTCTCAGCGGCTCAGGTAGTGGATTATTCCATGGCAAATGGCTTCTTTATCGGCACCACGCGAGGGATCGGTTACGGCAACAACATTGGTAACCTGGATTACAGCGCAGCGCTGAGCTATCGAGTTGGTCGTAAAGATAAAGACGTGAGCAGCGATTCGATCAGCTCCGGCAGCGACGAGCTGCGAGGGATGGGCGAGATAAAAGGCTCGGCTATTGTTGTGCCTGGGCTGGAGTACAAGGTGACCGACTGGCTTCATCTACAGCTGCAGGCTGAGGTACCGGTTTCTGAAAGGGACAACGGTGAAGCGGTACATTTCGGCATTTCCAGCCCGTTCTACACCTCACCAACAAATGCGGTGACGCTGGCGGTGACCGGCAGTTGGGGATCCGACAAGTATATGCAGACGTATTACGGGGTCAACGCCGCCCAGTCGGCCGCATCAGGCTTTGCCCGACATGACGCCGGGGCCGGGATTTATGCCTGGTCGATGAATCTGGACTGGACCCACAAGCTCACCTCGCGCTGGAGCGTGCTTGCCTCAGCGGGGGTGACGCAGCTGACGGGGGATGCGGGTGATAGTCCCATTGTGCAACGCAAAACGTCACCCTCCGGGAGTTTAAAGGTGACGTACAGTTTTTGATTGTGGGTTACGGCGGCTGGTGGTCTTGAGCCGTATATAAGCCGCTCCGGTTTAGATGGCGGGGCGGTTCCCCGTGCTGACAGTTACAGCACTGCACACGTGGTTGACGGATTTATCTAAAGCTCCATTGTGCTGTGATGACAAACACGGAGGGTATGATAAGACCCACATCCATTCCAAAATAAGACGTAAAATTATACTGGAATCCATGATAGATGTAGGGCGAAAATCCTATCCCGGTTGCTTTTTTAAAATCATGGTATGAACCATGGTCGCCACAGTCATCGAAAGTATCAAAGAAAAATTCACCTACATATCCATAGATTCCTTTAAAAACCCAACCGTTATCCCACCCAACCCAGTCTCGTCTAACGCCGGCAGCCAGACATCTGTCATTAAAGCTGTTTTTCATTGTGCCCAGCACAACACTATATTTCGACGTATCCGAGAATTTCCTCTCCACGGAAACAAATTTATTTTCAAAGTTCTCCGTGTATTGTCCGTGATTATGCGTCAGATGATAAACGTATGAGCCAGTGTTTATTGAATACAGATTTATTTCATCTGCAGAGCAATGTAATGTAACCAGATAAAAACTTCCGCACCACAGCCATGCGGGATATCTTTTACGGGCTGTCTGCTTACGTGGAATATTATCCATATTCGCTCACTTTGGCTAACGTACTGAATTTATAAGAAGTAATTTTCGGCCTGTAGCTGTACAAATTTTAGCATACATACGGAAAGTTGAGATCTTACGTCACGGAAACGGAACAATGTTTGCTTTCAGTGCAGATAATGCGGACCTTGTCAGACGGTTCCATGCAGCAGACCTCCTTGCGGGAGGGGAAAGCGAAGGTGCCCCAGGGACACGAGCCGCGTACGGTCCCGATTTTTATATTGCCTATCTGCGCGATCCTGACGAGCATAAACTGGCATACGTTTGCCAGCATTATTCTCCTGAAGCCGTTACGTTTACAGACGAAAAATTGTCACTTTCCTTGTTACATTTTACGTTTTGAGCGTTTTTAAAACGTGGCAGTGAAATTCGGCATTTCTGGCGAACAAACTCAAATGAAAGCGTTAAGTAAGTATTTGTTTTAAATAATGCACAATATCATAACAAAGGTCCGGATTGATAAAGAGAACAAATAAAGCTAACACCATTTGTAGTATTAGTAATAACTTCATCGCTAGCGCTTCCGGCATTAGAAATGTAGGGGGAGTATTAGCTGCAACCCTTTCAAGAGCTAAAAAAATAAACCCCGGATTCTTAATCCGGGGGAGCTATGATTATTTTTCCAGCTCATCCATCTTGTGACGAAAGGTCAGATAACCGATCAAGCTTATAATGATCAATAAAAAGATAACGCTGGTGCCGGTTGTGCCCAATCCAAAACCTCCATTCCCTTCAGACTGAGAAAGTAAATCACCACAGGAAGCACCGAATGGGCGGGTAAGAATATAGGCGACCCAGAAGCACGCGATGCTATTTGCCATGAAGCGATAAAAAGCAATTGCTGTTAATCCTATACCGGCACCGAATAGCGCTGCGGCATTCATATAACCAAGATCTAAGCCCTCCGATAGCCAGTCGCCAGCCGCGGTTCCCAACGAAAAGGTAAAGAGGATGGCCACCCAGTAAAAAATCTCGCGCTTACGGGTTGTAATACTATGAATAGAGAGCGTGTGTTCTTCGTTATACCAGAGCACAAAGGTCAGAATCAGCAGTGCACCAAACACGCCTGAGGACAAAGAAAGAGGTACGTTAAAATGGTCGGTCAAATTATCCGTTACCAGAGTACCGAACACACTTATCAGCAGCACTGTCGTCCAGTAAATAGACGGGATATAGCGCGTGGTGCGCAGTTGGGTCACCAGTGCAATTATGAATAACACGAAGGTTAGTAGTGTGGTGTAAGTCAATCCCCAGCCGAGATCCATGTTCAGAAAATCGGCAGCTGTTTCGCCAACAGTTGTAGACATCATTTTGATAAGCCAGAAGAAAAGCGTAACTTCCGGGACTTTATTGAGCAAGGTATTCTTTGGGTCGGTTATCATTTTGGCGCCTTTTGCCATCGTGTGATTATTTCACATTAACGTGGCTAACTTAGCTGTACCTTAGGGAGATATTTTTTTTCAAGTCTTATCTTGAGACTCGTTATACCGAACCACAAACGAGTCAGATCGTCGGCTGCCTGTCTGCTGATTCTACCCACCCATCACCCGCTAACAGCACGGCACCATCCGGCAGGGCCAACCGCGGCTAACCGTTCGTTTTTGAACTATGTTTAACACCAGTCAGAATAATAAAATGGTTAAGCATTTACAGGACCTGAGCGGCGGGGCCTCCGTCCGGAGCATTTGAAAGCCAGAACCTCACATAAAAGTGTGCCAACATCTCGTGGGTAATATTAATGTCCGGAGAATAACGTGGTCGGAAAGCTATTGTTGAACTACATGCCAGGTTTACAAAATTTGTTAGCCTACGATAAAAGCTGGCTAAAACATGATGTTAAAGCCGGGTTATCCGTTGCGGCTGTCGCGCTACCCGTTGCTATTGCTTATGCTGAGCTGGCGGGGGTTGGGGCAATAGTAGGGCTGTATTCCTGCATTTTACCGATGATAGCTTACGCACTGTTTGGCTCTTCACGTCAGCTTATTGTTGGCCCTGATGCCACGACCTGCGCGGTGATTGCGGCCGTCGTGTTTCCTCTCTCTGCAGGTAACCCCGAACTGCACTGGCAACTGACGATCATCATGACTTTGATGATGGGCGGGTGGTGCCTGCTTGCCAGTAAATTTCGCCTGGGCGCACTTGCCGATCTGCTTTCTCATCCCATTCTTACGGGTTTGCTGAATGGCGTAGCCGTGACGATTATTGTCGGTCAATTAGGCAAGGTTTTTGGGATCAAGCTAGATGAAGCGCAGGTTATTGAGAAAATAATGGCCTTGCCAGGCCGACTTTCGGACAGCCATTTATTAACGATAGGGATATCGCTTATAACGTTAATTATTTTAATGGTTATCAAAACGTACCGCAGCCAGTGGCCAGCACCTTTAATTGCCATTGTGATAACAACGGCACTGGTATGGGGGACATCTGCGCAACAGTATGGTATTGCCACTATCGGTGGGGATGGCTTCCAGTCTGGTTTACCCGTCGTTCACTGGGGGGCGTTCCAGCCCGGTCCGATGCGTGATTTAGTGATCCCGGCGCTGAACCTGGCCCTGGTGAGTTTTGTCAGTCTGATGCTGACCGCCCGCAGTTTCGCCGCAAAAAATGGCTATGAAATTAATGCTGATGCTGAGTTCCGGGCTCTGGGTATTGCGAACATTATGTCTGGGTTATCTCAGGGGTTTGCTATCAGTGGCGCCGATTCCCGGACCGCGGTTAATGATTCGGTTGGTGGGAAAAGTCAGCTGGTTTCCGTGGTCGCAGCCTTACTCATCGGTATCGTCGTGGTATTTTTCACTCAACCATTACAATACATTCCGGTATCTGCGTTAGGTATTGTTCTAATGTATGCATCGTGGTCATTGATTGATTTACGAGGTCTATGGAACCTGAGGCGAAGAAATAAACAGGCATTTCGCCTGGCTTTCTTCACCTTTGGCTGTGTGTTAATTATCGGCGTTATCCAGGGGATCGGCCTTGCGGTGTTGCTTGGGCTGTTACAGTTCCTTCGTACGGTGTTTCGTCCCTCTGAGCACCTGCTGGGCACTGACGAAGATGGAATGATTCACTCGTTAGGGAATACCACCGATATTAAAATGGTTCCTGGCGTACTGATGTATCGATTTAACTCACCGTTGACCTATTTTAATGTGGCTTATTTTAAACGCCGGGTATTGAACCTGGTTGATGGTGCCGCTTTACAACCTAAATGGGTGGTGATTGATGCCGTGGCCTGCTTCACCTATTCAGACATCAGTGTCCTGGCAACCATTAATGAGTTAAAGCGTGACCTGAAAGGTCGACAGATTAAATTAATCCTCGCGGGCAGGAAAACGGAATTAACACGCTGGTTTAAAGACAGTCGGCCAACAATGAATGACGATGACATGATTCTGGCACCAGACCTCTATTTGGCACTGCGGTTCATTCAAAGCAAAGAGAGTGCGAGTGAATCGGGTGGAGAGGGATAACTGGTTAAAGCTTGCCCGCTATCCGCGAGCAAGCCACACCCCTTAGCGATACAGCGTCTTTTCCGCAACCGGAATAAGCAGCCCGGATCGCCAGTCCGCAAGCGTCAGCTGCGCAAGCTTACCCAGCGCGATATAAAACGGATGGTTGGCGTTCTCGACAAACACAGTCAGGAAGCGGGTGCTCCACGGCAGCAGGTGCCATGCAAGAAGCTGAGCGCACTCCGCCTCGCGGCCGTTCTCGGCCAGCCATGCCGCCAGCAGCAGTAATGTCCCGAAGTGATCTTCCGGTTCATTCTGCTGCATTTCAAATGCGATATTGTTCTCCCGCATCCACTGGCGCAGCGCGAGGGTCGAGTCGCCAAACAGCACGGATTCGCGGTCCAGCCAGACGGAGCCCCACGGTGGAGCGGGCAGGGCGTAAGGGCCAATAAACAGTCGTTGCCAGGCGTCCGTCAGCGGTTCGTCGGCAGACGCGGCAAAGGTGTCGGCTACGGGTCGCAGCGTTTCCGAAGGCAGGGGCCAGTCCTGAACCCATTCGCCCGCAGTGAGGGCCTGCACCAGCGGCGCGGCCTGCTCGCTGTCTGGTGCGAAATAAAACAGCGCACCCAGCACCCGGGCGCTGAACGCGAACGATTCACGATGTGAGACGTCTTTCATTACATCTTCCTTGTTCGCGCGGAGGGTGTCCGCGCGACGGTGTTAAACGATCATACAAATCATAGAATAAACTACGGTCAAGCCATTCACCCGCTACACCTTCTCGATCTGTACCAGATTGGTGTGCTGCGGGTTGCCTTTCGCCAGTGGTGAAGGGCGGTGTGTGGTCAGGGTGTTGATGCATGAGCCGTAGTCGATACGATCGCCACTCATATTGGCGTCGTGCCAGGCGCCCTGGCCCATGGCGCTCACGCCGGGCATGATGCGCGGCGTCACTTTTGCTTCAATTCTCACCTCGCCGCGACGATTAAAGACGCGCACCGTATCGCCGTTCTTGATGCCGCGCTTTTCGGCATCGACCGGATTAAGCCAGACCTCCTGACGGCAGGCCGCTTTCAGCACGTCGACGTTACCGTAGCTCGAGTGGGTACGGGCCTTAAAGTGGAAGCCAAACAGCTGCAGCGGAAACTGCGCACGCTCGGGCGCGTCCCAGCCGTCGAAGGTTGATGCGTAGACGGGCAGCGGGCTGATGGTTTCATCTTTTTCCAGCTCCCAGGTGGCCGCAATCTCCGCCAGCTTACTGGAGTATATTTCAATCTTGCCCGATGGTGTTTTCAGCGGATTGGCTTCCGGGTTCTCGCGGAATTTTTTATAGGCCACGAAGTGTCCGTTTGGATCTTTGCGCTTATAAATGCCCATTTTTTTCAGCTCGTCATAAGACGGCAGGTGAGGGTCTTTTTCGAGCATTTTGGCATACAGGTACTGCAGCCACTGTTCCTGCGTGCGTCCTTCGGTAAATTTCTGATGGATATCCGGCCCGAGGCGTTTCGCCACTTCGCTCATGATCCAGTAGATCGGCTTGCGTTCAAACTTCGGCGCGGTCGCGGGCTGGAGGAAAATCAGATAGCCCATATTGCCCGCATAATCGTTCGGAATGATGTCTTCCTGCTCGACGGTCATCAGGTCCGGCAGCACGATATCGGCGTACTTCGCTGACGACGTCATGAAGTTATCGATGACCACGATCATCTCGCACTTGCTTTCATCCTGCAGGATTTCGTGGGTTTTATTGATATCGGAGTGCTGGTTGATGATGGTGTTGCCCGCGTAGTTCCAGATGAACTTAATCGGCATGTCCAGCTTATCTTTCCCGCGCACGCCGTCGCGCAGGGCGGTCATCTCCGGCCCGCGGGCGATGGCGTCCGTCCAGCTGAAGCAGGAGATTTGCGTTTTGACCGGGTTGTCCGGCAGCGGCATACGTTCAATGGTGATGGTGTAGGTTGACTCACGCGCGCCGCTGTTACCGCCGTTGATCCCCACGTTTCCAGTCAGAATAGGCAGCATGGCGATGGCGCGGGACGTCAGCTCGCCGTTTGCCTGGCGCTGTGGTCCCCAGCCCTGACAGATGTAGGCCGGCTTCGCGGAGCCGATTTCGCGGGCAAGCTTAACGATGCGATCCGCCGGAATGCCGGTGATGCGTGAGGCCCACTCTGGCGTTTTCGCCGTGTGGTCATCACCCTGGCCAAGAATATACGCTTTGTAGTGACCGTTAGCGGGTGCGCCTTCCGGCAGCGTTTTTTCGTCGTAGCCAACGCAGTATTTATCCAGAAACGGCTGGTCGACCAGGTTTTCGTCGATTAACACCCAGGCAATGCCCGCCACCAGCGCGGCATCGGTACCCGGACGGATCGGGATCCATTCATCCTCGCGTCCGGCTGCCGTATCGGTATAGCGCGGGTCGATGACGATCATGCGGGCGTTGGAGCGCTCGCGTGCCTGCTCCAGATAATAGGTAATCCCGCCGCCGCTCATGCGCGTTTCCGCCGGGTTATTGCCGAACATCACCACCAGTTTGGTGTTTTCGATGTCGGACGTGCTGTTACCGTCGTTGCTGCCGTAGGTATAGGGCATCGCGCAGGCGATTTGCGCCGTGCTGTAGGTGCCGTAGTGGCTCAGAAAACCGCCGTAGCAGTTCATCAGGCGCGCCACCAGCGAAGCGTAAGGGGAGGAGCGGGTGATATTGCCGCCGACAATGCCGGAGGAATAGTTAATATACACCGCTTCGTTACCGTATTTGGCCACCACGTCTTTCAGGCTGGCGGTAATGGCGTTCAGTGCCTCATCCCATGTTATGCGCTCGAACTTGCCTTCACCGCGTTTGCCCACGCGCTTCATCGGGTAGTTCAGACGGTCAGGGTGATTGATACGACGGCGAATTGAACGTCCGCGCAGGCAGGCTCGCACCTGATGGTTACCGTAAATATCCTCGCCGGTGTTGTCCGTTTCGACCCAGTACACTTCATTGTCACGTACGTGCAGACGCAGCGCACAGCGGCTGCCGCAGTTGACCGAGCAGGCGCCCCACACCACGGTATCTTCAGGCGGCTGGACGGCGTTCTTCACCGCGGTGGCAGCGCTTTTAAGACCAAACGGAAGCGAGATCCCACCAGCGGCAAGCGCCAGAGAACCAATTGCGGTAGATTTCACGAGAGTTCGACGGCTAATTCCGCCGTGATGTTCAGTATCGGACATGGCTCACCCCATCATTATACCCGTCATACTTCAAGTTGCAGGTGCGTTGGCTGCACTCACTCACCCCAGTCACGTACTTATGTACGCTCCTGGGGATTCGTTCCCTTGCCGCCTTCCTGCAACTCGAATTATTTAGGGTATATAATTGCGTATTATTTTTCCCGAAATGATATCCGGGCTAATGATGGGGTGAGTGTTACTGATTTGGGGGGACTAAATATTAATCCTTATCAAATCAAAGGGGATTGAAGCTCAATTACTGAGGTTCAGCTGCCGCACCACTGCCGGTGCGGATGTATAAAATTTTAAAGGTATCGTTGGCACAGTGGCCCACCACCTGCGTGCCCGCCTGATCGGCCTGGTCGTTAGGCACAATGCTCAGCGTAAAGCCTGACTCAGGCACGCCGTTGTTGATAATCTTCTGCTGAATGTCGCTTTTCACGCGCTCGCAGGAATCCGGTGCCGCCAGCGCGGCCGTTGAGGCACTCATTAACAGCAGGGCGGTAATCCAGGGTAACCGTTTCATCTGTAGCTCCTTTTCTCTGTGTAGAGATTAATTTTAGCAGGCTTCGTGTAAACAACTGTATTTGCTAATATGATTGGGAATAATCTCCCTGTACGGTAATAAATGTGAAGAAATACGCAGCGATAACGCTACTGGCAGCAACACTGGTGGGGTGCGACAACAGCTCCGCGCCGCTGTCGTTTACGCCCGAGATGGCGAGTTTTTCAAACGAGTTTGATTTTGATCCGCTGCGCGGCCCGGTCAAAGACTTTACTCAGACGCTGTTCAACGAGAAGGGCGAAGTGTCCAAACGGGTCACCGGCACCGTCTCGACGGAAGGGTGTTTCGATACGCTGGAGCTGCACGACCTGGAGGCTAACACCGGCGTGGCGCTGGTGTTGGATGCCAATTACTATCTTGACGCAGAAACCCAGCAGCGAAAAGTGAAGCTGCAGGGGAAATGCCAGCTGGCCGAACTGCCGTCAGCCGGGGTGACGTGGGATACCGACGACAACGGTTTTGTGGTGGCGGCGCACGGCAAAGAGATGGAAGTGAAGTATCGCTACGACGCGGATGGTTATCCGCTGGGCAAAACCACCGTCTCCGGGGATCAGCACCTGTCCGTCCAGTCGACGCCGTCTAAAGATGTTCGCAAAAGAATGGATTACTCGGCGGTGAGCATGTTGAATGACAAGCCGCTGGGTAACGTCAAGCAGAGCTGCGATTACGACCGCCACAATAACCCGGTGAGCTGCGATCTGACGATCACCGACGACAGCGTCAAACCCGCCGTTGAGCGCAAGTACACCATCAAGAACACGATTGAATATTACTGAGAGTAAAGCCGCGCAGGTTACTGCGCGGTTGGTTTCAGCAGGCTGGCGCCTGATGGCTTGTGCCCGGCCAGGTGCTGATGCTGGAAGATGCACATGCGAATGGTATTGCGGTATTCACCGTTGATAAAGAACTCGTGAATCAGCTCGCCTTCCACCATAAAGCCCAGCTTGCGGTAGATATGGATCGCTTTCTCGTTCTCTTTGTCCACAATCAGGTAAAGCTTGTAGAGATTCAGAACGTTGAATCCGTAATCCATTGCCAGCTTCGCTGCCCGTGAGGCAAGGCCTTTTCCCTGATGTTCAGGGGAGATGATGATCTGGAACTCCGCCCGACGGTGAACGTGGTTGATTTCAACCAGCTCAACAAGACCGGCTTTTTCGCCTTCACACTCCACCACAAAACGACGTTCACTCTGATCGTGAATGTGCTTATCGTAGAGATCGGACAGCTCGACAAACGCCTCGTAAGGCTCTTCGAACCAGTAGCGCATCACGCTGGCATTATTATCGAGTTGGTGGACGAAACGCAGGTCTTCACGCTCCAGCGGACGGAGTTTAACGTCGCAGGATCCAGACATTACGGGGCTACCGTGCGGCCAGTGCGGCGATCCAGGCAGCGCAGAGTGTTAGGCTCCCAGTAGGCATTGACGTTTGCACTTTGCTGACACTTATCGCGCGCGTCAAATGCGACATCTTCTTTGTCCCACTCTTTTTCAGCACGTTTGTTGACCTTCTGACGAAGGTTACGGGTGTCATTCCATTGTTCTTTGTCCATGGCGGCGTTCTGGCGGCTTTGCGCGCTGTCACCAGACTCAATAACGAGCTTGCTGGTTTCCGCTGTCGCAGAGGCGGCAAAGGCGAACGATGACAGCGCCAGCAGGGCTGTCAGACAAAGGCGTTTGCTTAATGTGGTCATAGCGTTTCCTTTTAAATGGGTGCAGATAATCAAGTTACCCCGTACAGATTCTACACCAAAGAGAAATGACGGCATACCCGCGGAGCAAGTATGGAAAAGTAAAGGGCATCATCAGGTATGATGGTTAAATAGATCCTCACCTGACGTGAAAAATGCTTAAAACGACGCTGCTTTTTTTTGCCACCGCGCTATGCGAAATCATCGGCTGCTTCCTACCCTGGCTCTGGCTGAAGAAGGGAGGAACCGTATTGTTGCTCATTCCGGCAAGCGTCGCGCTGGCCCTGTTTGTCTGGCTGTTAACGCTGCATCCGGCGGCCAGTGGGCGCGTTTACGCGGCTTACGGTGGTGTTTATGTGTGTACTGCGCTGCTGTGGTTACGCGTGGTGGACGGCATCAAGCTCAGCGCATACGACTGGGCCGGGGCGCTGATTGCCCTGTGCGGTATGCTGATTATTGTGGCGGGATGGGGGCGCGCCTGAGTCCCCGGGTTTTGTGATCGTTAGCTGATTTTATGAT
Source organism: Enterobacter sp. DC4 (assembly GCF_000568095.1). Classification (NCBI taxonomy): domain Bacteria; kingdom Pseudomonadati; phylum Pseudomonadota; class Gammaproteobacteria; order Enterobacterales; family Enterobacteriaceae; genus Enterobacter; species Enterobacter sp. DC4. The sequence continues at coordinate 980,101 of NZ_AZUB01000001.1, forward strand.
TATTATACTTGTATGGTAGTAGGGTCGATGGGTAAATTTCCAGCATCACAACGAACGATGTAAGGAAAGGAATTATGAAGATTGTCGCGGCTGACGTGTTTGTTACCTGCCCGGGGCGGAACTTTGTCACCCTTAAAATCACCACCGATGAGGGGATTGTCGGCCTCGGTGACGCTACGCTGAACGGGCGCGAGCTCTCCGTTGCCTCGTACCTGAAGGATCATCTTTGCCCCCAGCTGATTGGCCGCGATGCGCACCGCATCGAAGACATCTGGCAGTTTTTCTATAAGGGCGCCTACTGGCGTCGCGGACCGGTCACCATGTCGGCCATCTCCGCCGTGGATATGGCGCTGTGGGATATCAAAGCCAAGGCGGCCAACATGCCGCTCTACCAGCTGCTGGGCGGCGCCTCCCGGGAAGGGGTGATGGTCTACTGCCACACCACCGGGCACACCATTGACGACGTGCTGGAAGACTACGCCCGTCATAAAGAGATGGGCTTTAAGGCGATCCGCGTGCAGTGCGGCGTGCCGGGCATGAAAACTACCTACGGCATGGCCAAAGGGAAGGGGCTGGCCTACGAGCCTGCGACCAAAGGCGACTGGCCGGAAGAGCAGCTGTGGTCCACCGAAAAATACCTCGATTTCACGCCGAAACTGTTCGACGCGGTGCGCACTAAATTCGGCTTTAATGAACATCTTCTGCACGACATGCACCACCGCCTGACGCCAATCGAAGCGGCGCGCTTCGGCAAGAGCATCGAAGCATTCCGCATGTTCTGGATGGAAGACCCAACGCCTGCGGAAAACCAGGCCTGCTTCCGCCTGATCCGCCAGCATACCGTTACGCCCATTGCGGTGGGGGAAGTGTTTAACAGCATCTGGGACTGCAAGCAGCTCATCGAAGAGCAGCTTATCGACTATATTCGCACCACCATTACCCACGCGGGCGGCATTACCGGGATGCGTCGCATCGCCGACTTCGCCTCGCTTTATCAGGTGCGCACCGGCTCGCACGGCCCGTCGGATCTCTCGCCCGTTTGCCACGCCGCCGCGCTGCATTTTGACCTGTGGGTGCCAAACTTTGGCGTCCAGGAGTATATGGGCTATTCCGAACAGATGCTGGAGGTCTTCCCGCACAGCTGGCGCTTTGATAACGGCTATATGCACCCGGGCGACAAGCCGGGGCTGGGCATCGAGTTTGATGAAAAACTGGCAGCGAAATACCCCTACGATCCGGCCTATCTGCCGGTAGCCCGTCTTGAAGACGGCACGCTGTGGAACTGGTAAACGAGGAGCGAACGATGAAAAGCGTAGTGATTCAACAGCCGAACGAACTGGTGATTGAAGAGCGGCCACGCCCGGAGCCAGGCGCAGGTGACGTCCGTGTTAAAATCACGCTGGCGGGGATCTGCGGTTCGGACAGCCACATCTATCGCGGCCATAATCCGTTTGCGAAGTATCCGCGCGTCATCGGCCACGAATTTTTTGGCGTGATTGACGCCCTGGGCGAGGGCGTAGACAGTGCCCGCCTGGGCCAGCGCGTCTCGGTTGACCCGGTGATCAGCTGCGGGCATTGCTATCCGTGCTCCGTCGGAAAACCGAACGTCTGCACCTCGCTGGTGGTGCTGGGGGTTCACCGTGACGGCGGCTTCAGCGAATATGCGGCAGTGCCCGCTAAAAATGCCTGGCCTATCCCGGATCACATTCCCGACCGACACGCCGTCATGGTTGAGCCCTTTACCATTGCCGCCAACGTAACGGGGCAGGCGAAACCGACGGAACAGGACGTCGCGCTGATTTACGGCGCTGGCCCGATGGGGCTGGTCACCGTGCAGGCGCTGAAAGGCGTCTATAAGGTCAAGCAGGTTATCGTGGTAGACCGCATAGACGAGCGCCTTGAGATGGCCCGGCGCAGCGGCGCGGATTGGGTGTTGAATAACGGCGAGCAGTCACTGCAGGCCGCGCTGGAGGAAAAAGGCATCAAACCGACGTTAATCATTGATGCCGCCTGCCATCCATCTATTTTGCAGGAAGCGATAACCCTGGCCTCTCCGGCGGCGCGCATCGTGCTGATGGGCTTCTCCAGCGAGCCGAGCCAGATTGTTCAGCAGGGCATTACCGGCAAAGAGCTGGCGATCTTCTCCTCGCGCCTCAATGCCAACAAATTCCCGGTCGTCATCGACTGGCTGAAGAGGGGGCTGATCGACCCGGAAAAACTGATCACCCATACTTTTGACTATCACCACGTAACAGACGCCATCGAACTGTTTGAGAAAGATCAGCGGCAGTGCTGCAAAGTCTTACTCACGTTCGGCCAATAATCATTTACGCGATTAAGGGCCTGCGCAGACAGGCTCTATGTGGTTCGCATCTTACCTTTCAGAGATAGCCATCATGACACAAGCACAACCGCAACGATCCACTGCCGATCTGGTGAAAGCCGCCGTTTCCGGCTGGCTCGGCACCGCTCTGGAGTTTATGGACTTTCAGCTTTACTCGCTGGGGGCTGCCCTGGTCTTCCATGAGATCTTCTTCCCCGAACAGTCAGCCGCGATGGCGCTGATCCTGGCGATGGGGACCTACGGCGCAGGCTATATTGCGCGCATTGTTGGCGCCTTTATCTTCGGCAGAATGGGCGACAGCATTGGCCGTAAGAAGGTGCTGTTCATCACCATCACCATGATGGGGATCTGCACCACGCTGATTGGCGTCCTGCCGACCTATGCGCAGATCGGGATTTTTGCCCCGGTTCTGCTGGTGACGCTGCGCATTATTCAGGGGCTCGGGGCCGGGGCTGAGATTTCCGGAGCCGGGACCATGCTGGCGGAGTACGCGCCGAAAGGGAAACGCGGCATCATCTCCTCGCTGGTGGCGATGGGCACTAACTGCGGGACGCTGAGCGCAACGGCGATCTGGGCCATCATGTTCTTTGCCCTTGACCGTGAAGAGCTGCTCGCCTGGGGCTGGCGCGTGCCGTTCCTCGCCAGCGTCGTGGTGATGATCTTTGCCATCTGGCTGCGGATGAACCTCAAGGAGAGCCCGGTCTTTGAGAAAGTGAACGATGCACAAACCGTGCAGCCGGACACGTCGCTGGGTTCAATGGTGAAAAGTAAATCCTTCTGGCTGGCGACCGGTCTGCGGTTTGGTCAGGCGGGCAACTCGGGTCTGATCCAGACGTTCCTTGCCGGGTATCTGGTCCAGACGCTGCTGTTCGATAAAGCCATCCCTACCGATGCGCTGATGATAAGCTCCATCCTCGGGTTTATCTCCATCCCGCTGCTGGGCTGGCTTTCCGATAAAGTGGGACGCCGTCTGCCGTACATTATCCTCAATATCTCCGCCATTCTGCTGGCGTACCCGATGCTGTCGATCATCGTCGATAAGAGCTATGCGCCGGGGACAATCATGCTCTCTATCATCGTTATCCATAACTTCGCCGTGCTGGGGCTGTTTGCGCTGGAAAACATCACCATGGCGGAGATGTTTGGCTCGAGAAATCGCTTTACCCGTATGGCCATCTCCAAAGAGGCGGGTGGTCTGGTGGCGGTGGGCTTTGGTCCGGTACTGGCTGGGATTTTCTGCAATATGACCGGCTCCTGGTGGCCGATTGTCGCCATGCTGGTGGCCTATTCCGTGATTGGGCTGCTCTCGGCGATCCTGATGCCGGAAGTGCGCGACCGTGATTTGAGTGCGGCGCAAGACGCAGCGGAATCCGCGCCGGAGGAGAGTGTGGGTTACGGCGCGATCTCTTCACGGCGCTAACGGTTTATAACTTTCGTGACTTATCACACAACTTTGTGTTTGTGTCACACCACATGAACAAAAGTTAATACAAATCAAAATATCAAACGGCAGTATCAGTATGGTTGATGGCAGTTATTTTTTTACTCCAACTGCCATTCTAGTTGGTGTAGTCAGCAGGCGCTGCCGCTTCAGAAAGAGCGGCAGCGAACCACAGCTTTCTAATTAACGAGTCTTAATCATGGAAAACACCTTATTACAGGCCAACGCGACGCTGCCGCAGTACGATCGCGACAGCCTTAAAGCACGCATTGTACATTTAGGCTTTGGCGCATTTCACCGCGCGCATCAGGCGGTGTATGCCGATATCCTCGCGGCTGAGCACGGCAGCGACTGGGGTTACTGTGAGGTTAACCTGATTGGCGGCGAGCAGCAGATTGCCGATCTGAACGCGCAGGATAATCTCTATACCGTGGCGGAGATGTCTGCCGATGCGTGGACCTCCCGCGTGGTGGGCGTGGTCAAAAAGGCCCTCCATGCGCAGGTAGACGGGCTGGAGACGGTGCTGGCAGCGCTGTGTGAACCGCAGGTGGCGATTGTCTCGCTGACCATCACCGAGAAAGGCTACTGCCACTCACCGGCGACCGGGCAACTGATGCTCGATCACCCGTTTATCGTCGCCGACCTGCAAAACCCGCACCAGCCGAAATCTGCGCCGGGTGTAATCGTGGAAGCGCTGGCGCGTCGCAAAGCGGCAGGTCTGCCGGCGTTTAGCGTGATGTCCTGTGACAACATGCCGGAGAACGGCCACGTGATGCGCAATGTCACCTGCGCGTACACCCGGGCGGTAGACGGTGAGCTGGCGGACTGGATCGAGGCTAACGTTACCTTCCCGTCAACCATGGTGGATCGCATCGTGCCCGCGGTCACCCCCGATACGCTGGATAAAATCGAACGGCTGACCGGCGTGCGCGATCCGGCGGCAGTAGCCTGTGAACCGTTCCGTCAGTGGGTGATCGAAGATAACTTTGTTGCGGGCCGTCCGGAATGGGAAAAAGCTGGCGCCGAGCTGGTGTCGGACGTGATCCCGTTTGAAGAGATGAAGCTGCGCATGCTCAACGGCAGCCACTCGTTCCTGGCGTATCTGGGCTATCTGGCCGGATACCAGCATATCAACGACTGTATGGAAGATAAGAACTACCGCCTCGCCGCGCACGCGCTGATGCTTAACGAGCAGGCACCTACGCTGAAGGTCAAAGGCGTTGATTTAGGTCGTTATGCCGATCTCCTGATTGCCCGCTACAGCAACCCGGCTCTACGTCATCGGACATGGCAAATTGCGATGGACGGCAGCCAGAAGCTCCCACAGCGTATGCTGGACTCCGTGCGCTGGCATCTGGTGCATCAGAAGCCTTTCCCGTTGCTGGCGCTGGGCGTGGCAGGGTGGATGCGCTATGTCGGCGGCGTGGACGAGCAGGGTAACGCTATTGACGTGAGCGATCCGCAGCTGGCGGTGATTCAGGCGGCGGTGAAGAGCAGTGCGGAAGGGGAAAGCCGGGTCAAGGCGCTGCTCGGCATCGAAGCCATCTTCGGCAAAGAGTTACCGCGTGAAGCCGTCTTTGTTGATGCGGTGATGAAGGCGTACCAGACGCTGCTGCAACAGGGCGCGAAAGCGACCGTGGCCCAGTACGTCTCTCAACGGTAATTCAGCACATGCCGCCGTTCGCGGCGGCATGTCTGCGCACAGCTTAGTGCATCCCCAGGCGAATCAGCTCAATCGGCTCGAACATACCTTCGCATCCTTCCACTTCAACCGTTTTACTGCGGCGCACCTGCGCGGCATCCAGCCCATCGCTGTGGATCGCTTTAATCACGCCAGTTTTGCCCGTGCCGCTAATCATGACGCGGCTGCCGGTGGTGATTGCATTGCGGTTACGGTCGTATGTCATCATGGTATTTTCTCCTCTCTAACCTGTTCGTTACGGCGCTATTTCAGGGTTGCCGTTCACGGAGCATATAAATACGCCTGTCTGCATCACATGTTTTTGTTTTTGATCAAACTCACACTTTTTTCTTTATTGTGTTGGGCACTGACGGTTCACGACAGCAATTTACAAAGCAGACCGTTATTTTCATTAATTGATAGTTTCGACAGGGAAGCGTTGAGGGTTGGTTTATATTCCCGGTGCCATTCTGGGTACAGGAAATAACCCTTTCATCGTAATAAGGAGTCAGGCTTATGTATAAGAAGATTTTGATGCCTGTTGATGTGTTTGAAATGGATTTGAGCGACAAAGCGGTTCGCCACGCGGCAAACCTTGCGAAGGCAGAGGGCGCCTCGATTACCCTGGTCAATATTCTGCCGGCCAGCAGTCGGTCCCTGCTGCGCGGATTTAACGCCGATATTAAAAAGTTCGAAGAATATATTACTGAAGAATCCGGGAAGAAAATGAACGCGTTAAAAAGACTGTTCGATATCTCGCCGGAGAAAATTGACACCCTCGTTCGCTTTGGCAACGTCCGCGATGAAATTATCAGGCTAAGCAAGGAAGAGGAATATGACGTGATTGTCATCGGATCGAAAAATCCGGGCATCACTACCCATCTTCTGGGATCAAATGCGGAATCTATCCTGCGCTACGCCACAATTCCGGTATTAGTCGTTCGCTAAACCCATCGCCGCACCCGAAAGGGGGCGGCGAATATCACTCTTCGCTAAACCACTCGCTATTTTCCTGACGAATCAGCTGCACGGATTCGCTGATTTCCTGCAGATGCAGCGTCATCGCTTTTTCCACAGCGTCCGCATCGCGTTTTTCCAGCGCGCTGAAAATATCATGATGCTGTCGGAGCAACATTTCCGGCGGGGAGACGTGATCGAGGCTCATGTAGCGCACGCGGTCGATGGTGGCCTTGATGTTTTCGATGGTGTCCCAGGCCAGCTGGCAATCGGCAATCTGCGCCAGTTTCTGGTGGAATTCATCATCAAGCTGGAAGAAATCATTCAGCTGCTTACGGCCAATCGCAATCCGCTGCTGATGCAGGTTCTGCTCCAGCAGGTAACACTGGTTGTCGTTGATGAGCGTTGCGGCACGGCGCGCCACCGCGCACTCAATGGCCTGGCGAACGAAACATCCGTTGCGCACCTGAGAGAGTGAAATTTTGTTCACGTAGCTGCCGCGCTGCGGGCGGATCTGAATTAGACCGTTTTCCGCAAGCTTAATAAACGCTTCACGCACCGGCTGCCGGGAAACGTCAAACCGCACGGAGACCTCTTTTTCTGAAAGCGGCGTTCCCGGTGGGATCAGACAATGGACAATATCACGTCGCAAAATGCGATAGATTTGCTGGTTTACGGGCTGGGTGGGATTGAGTTGCGATTCAGCGGCCATGAGTTGTCATTTCTCAGAGAGTTAGCCCGAACATACTACCATTCTTTTATAATCCGAAACAGACCCGGCCCGCAGGCCGGGAAGGGTCGATTTAGCCACGATGGACGCTAAGTCCGGCAAAACTCTGGCTGACTGGCATCATTTCTACGGTATTGATGTTGACGTGTTTTGGCAGCGTCGCCACCCACCAGACCGTTTCGGTGACATCTTCCGGCGTCAGGGCGTTCGCGTTTTCATAGGTTTTGTCCGCTTTCGCGTCATCGCCTTTGAAACGCACGTTGGAAAACTCGGTGCCACCCACCAGGCCCGGCTCGATGTCGGTGACGCGAATGGCGGTGCCGTGCAGATCGGTACGCAGGTTAAGGCTGAACTGGCGCACAAACGCTTTCGTCGCGCCATACACGTTGCCGCCTGCGTAAGGCCAACTCCCGGCGGTGGAACCGATATTGATAATGTGGCCGCGGTTGCGCTCGACCATGCCCGGCAGCACCGCGCGGGTCATATAGACCAGCCCTTTGTTGTTGGTGTCGATCATGTTTTCCCAGTCTTCCACGCTGGCTTTGTGGGCAGGCTCCATGCCCAGCGCCAGACCGGCATTGTTGACCAGCACGTCGATGGCGCGCCATTCTGCTGGCAGATTCGCAATCATCTCTTCGATCGCCGCGCGGTTACGCACGTCCAGCTGCGCGGTCAGGATGCTGTCGCCTAGTTCGTCTTTGAGTTCCTGTAAACGCTCCTGACGGCGGCCGGTCGCGATAACCTTGTGTCCGTTGGCGACGAAGCGACGCGTGATGCTTTCACCAAAACCTGCCGTTGCCCCGGTAACTAAAATAATCATCTCACTGTTCCTCAACGCTTTTTGTGTTGTACTAACATAGCACGGCCGCAGAGGGTGCGTTAAGGCAACATTTGTATGACAGCGTTGCAGGTGAAGGCGGCCTGGCCTACTCTGGGAGGAGACCCGTACTCAGGAGCGAAAGATGACGGCCACGAATCCTTTTTTTAACATCAGCCTGCTGCCTTACCAGGCACCCCATTTTGATGAGATCAACGACAGCCACTATCGTCCGGCCTTCGATGAAGCCCTTCGCCAGAAGCGGGCGGACATTGACGCGATTGTCTCTCAGGCCACTGCGCCTGACTTCACTAACACCGTGCTTGCGCTTGAGAAAAGCGGCGCTTTGCTCGCGCGCGTCAGCAGCGTGTTCTTCGCCATGACTTCCGCGCACACCAATCCGTATTTACAGGAGCTGGAGGAACAGTTCTCCACCGAGCTTGCCGCGCTGGCAAACGATATCTGGCTGAATGACGTACTGTTCGCCCGCGTGGAGAGCGTCTGGCAGGACCGTGCCGCGCTGGACGCCGAATCCCGTCGTCTGGTCGAAGAGACGTATCAGCGGTTTATTCTGGCCGGCGCGCGTCTGAATGAGACAGAAAAGGCCGAGCTAAAGGCGTTGAATACCGAGGCGGCCTCCCTGACCAGCCAGTTTAACCAGCGTCTGCTGGCTGCCGATAAAACGGGTGGGCTGGTGGTGGATTACGCGCACCAGCTTGACGGGCTCAGCGCCGGTGAGATTGCTGACGCGGCGCAGGCTGCCGCGGAGCGAGGGCTAAACGATCGCTGGCTGATCCCGCTTCTGAACACGACCCAGCAGCCCGCGCTTTCCGCGCTGCGCAATCGTCAGACGCGCGAAAACCTGTTCAACGCAGGCTGGACGCGTACCCAGAAAGGGGATGAAAACGATACCCGCGCGCTGATCCTGCGTCTGACGGCGCTACGTGCGCGACAGGCCCGCCTGCTGGGCTTTGAGGATTACGCCAGCTGGAGCATCGCCGATCAGATGGCGAAAACCCCAGCCGCCGCGCTGGAATTTATGCGCGGCATTGTGCCTGCCGCCCGCGCCCGCGCGGAACGCGAGCAGGCCGATATTCAGAAAGTCATCGACGACGAGCAGGGCGGTTTCACCGTGGAGGCCTGGGACTGGGCCTTTTATGCGGAGCGCGTGCGCCAGGCAAAATATGCCCTCGATGAATCGCAGATCAGGCCCTACTTTGCGCTCAATACCGTGCTGCAGGATGGCGTATTCTGGGCAGCCAGCCAGCTGTTTGGCATTCGCTTCGTCGAACGATTCGATATCCCGGTGTATCACCCGGACGTCCGCGTATGGGAAATTTTCGACCACACCGGTGAGGGCATGGCGCTGTTTTACGGTGACTTCTTTGCCCGTGATTCCAAACAGGGCGGGGCATGGATGGGGAATTTCGTCGAGCAATCCTTCGAGTTTGCTGCCCGTCCGGTGATCTACAACGTCTGTAACTACCAAAAACCGGCGAATGGCGGTGTCGCGCTTCTCTCCTGGGATGACGTGATAACCCTGTTCCACGAGTTTGGCCATACGCTGCACGGTCTCTTTGCCAGCCAGCGGTTCGCCACGCTTTCCGGCACCAATACGCCGCGTGATTTTGTTGAGTTCCCGTCGCAAATCAACGAGCACTGGGCCAGCCATCCACAGGTGTTTACCCATTATGCGCGCCATTACGAAACCGGGGAGCCGATGCCGGACGCGCTGCGGGAAAGCATGCTCAACGCGACCCATTTCAACAAGGGTTATGACATGACCGAGCTGCTGAGTGCCGCGCTGCTGGACATGAACTGGCACGGCATCGGCGAGGCCGTTTCGAGCGTGGACGCATTTGAAGCGGCAGCCCTGAAAAAAGAGGGACTGGATCTGCCCGCCGTACCGCCGCGCTACCGCAGCAGCTATTTTGCCCATATTTTTGGCGGCGGCTACGCGGCGGGGTATTACGCCTACCTGTGGACGCAGATGCTGGCGGACGATGGCTACCAGTGGTTTGTTGAGCACGGCGGCCTGACCCGTGAAAACGGGCAAAAATTCCGCGAGGCGATTTTGTCCCGTGGTAACAGCACGGATTTAGCCGAACTGTATCGCACCTGGCGCGGCCACGATCCAAAGATTGAGCCGATGCTTGAGAATCGCGGGCTGAGCGAATAGAGTCAGTCTCATCAGAAAAAAAGAACCGGGCTTTACGCCCGGTTTTTTTATACGTTTCATCGTTCCTGTGACCGCTACAGCAAAAAATAGTCTTAATATCCATTCTGTGTAAATACAACCGCTGAGGTGATAAGTTACTTTGACCGGTATATTTAATTAACCGAATTTAGGCTGTAAAAGAGTTAATGATTAATAATTTGATCTGGGTTGTAAAAACCACATATTCTTTAGCTTCAGATTTTTTGCTATAAAATTTTATTATTTTTTGCCGATAAATGAAGGTGGCATAAATATTGACGTAATAGCAGTTAAGAAGGCGAAAGATGACCCTACCTCTGAACAATCCGGCTTTCATGGATACCGAGCCTTCTAAAGGCCTGATAAATAAAACCTTTACCTATATTGTTACGTTGTTGATAAGTATTTTCATCGCCGCAATAATATCTCTGCTAATAATAAAAGATAATGTTAATGAAATCAGCGACAAGCATGATGAATTTTTGTTAAGGGAAGCGCTGGATACCCGCCAGGAAAGCATGCGAAGTCATTTGAAAGACAATGCAGAGTGGGGAGATGCCTACAAATATCTTCATCTGAACACTGACGTTCACTGGGCATGGGATAAGCAAAACCTGGGTAAGTCCCTCTATGACAACTTTGGCTACGAAGGGGTGTTTGTTCTCTCCCCGGAAGGGAGAACGCGGTACAGCGTGGTTGACGGGAAACTGAAGCTTCAGGATCTGGATCGCTGGTTAGATAAATCCACCAAAGACCGTTTACTCCGTGAGGTGAGCCTAAAAAATGGATTGCCGGTTTCTATGCTAACGCTTATCGATTCCGTTCCGGCCATTGTTTCTGCGGAATGGATAACGACGGGCGATGATACGAGCGTGCAGCCCTTACCTGGGAAAGCTTCGACAATGGTGTTTATAGACAAGCTAACGGCTAAAAAACTCCTCACGATTGGGCAGGATGCCGGCGTCAAAAATGTTCGTACTTCACCTGAACCAGTCACTTCTCAAATAAACAACCAGACTGAATTTACCTTAAGTGCCCAGAATGGTGATGTGCAAATTATCTGGGACAGCGAAAACCCCGGCCAGGCGTTGATTATTTATTTTTTACCCTTACTCATCCTTTCAGTCATTCTGACGGTATCGATGACGATTATTCTCATGCGTCATATTATGCAGAAGGCGAGAATGCTTGACGAAAATACCTTTCTCCTCGAGCAGGCACGGTTGAATCTCATCACGAGTGAAAAACGATTCCGGGACGTCAGTGAAACAACCAGCGACTGGTTCTGGGAAACAGATTTATCGTTAAAGATAACGTGGCTTTCAGGTCGTTTTTCTACAGTGACGGGATATGAAAATAGCGAATGGATAGGCCGCAGGTTGGATGAACTCTTTCCCTCGACAGCTGGATTATTACATGGCTGTGTCAGCCGCCGCGAGTTAACTGAACGCTTTGAATTTAAGAACTGCCCTTATACTCACGCGCAACAATCCACGTCCTATTGCACGCTTCTGGCAAAGTTTTCTGCACAGCCTGACGGAACGGTGGTGTTGCGGGGCGCGGCAACCGACGTCTCTCAGGAAGTTGAAGCAACAAAACGTGTGGAGTTCCTGTCACGCCATGATGAATTAACCGGTCTGCCGAACCGGTATCATATTAAGGAGTTTCTTGCAGGCCAGTTCGCTAAAGAAGGCGTCAATCATTATCCCTTTGCCATGATTTGCCTCGATTTAGACAAGTTTAAACCCGTCAATGATATTTTTGGGCATTCCGCGGGCGATGCTCTGCTTGGCGAGGTCGCTTTACGGCTTAAAAACTGCGTTCGTCGAGGTGATTTTGTCGCAAGGCAGGGAGGGGATGAATTTATGCTGCTCCTCGGCAACAGCAGCCAAAAAGAGCACATTGAGGAGGTGTGTCACCGCATCGTGCAAGAACTTAACCGTCCTTTCTCCATTGAGGGTAATGATGTGGCGATAGGCGTAAGCATGGGCATTGCGCTGGCTCCCCAGGATAGCAGCAGCGCAAACGATCTTTTACGCTATGCGGATATTGCGCTTTACCAGGCGAAACAATCCGGCAGAAACAGATGGGTCTATTATCGCCCGGATATGTCGGAAAAATTGACCGAACGGAGAAAACTGGAATTAGAACTGAAGACAGCGATTCGCGAAGAGCAACTCTATCTGGTTTACCAGCCGCGTTATAACCTCCGATACTCGAAAATAGACGCCGTCGAAGCGCTGGTACGTTGGAAGCACCCGCAGCGAGGGACTATGATGCCCGATCAGTTCATCACTCTGGCGGAAGAAACAGGCCTGATTATTAACCTCAGCAACTGGGTCATACGCACAGCGTGTGCGGAGACAAAAGATAAATTGCCGGGGTTATCGGTATCCGTAAATATTTCTGCTATCGAATTTCAGGCAAGCGATCTTGCCGAAAGGATAAAAGAGATACTTCACGAAACAGGGCTTGAGCCTAACCGTCTGGAAATAGAAGTGACTGAAAATGTCACGCTTTCCGATCCAGAAAAAACCTTGCAGACCATGAAGTCTCTCAAAAAAATGGGTGTCCGCATTCTGATCGACGACTTCGGTACCGGCTATGCATCCCTGAGCTATCTCCGGAAGTTTCAGTTTGACGGGCTCAAGCTCGACAAGAGTTTTATTTTTACCTTGGGCGATTCACCGCAGAACCAATCAGTCGTAGAGAAAATTATCGATCTGGGTAAAGCCTATTCGATGGCGGTAACCGCAGAAGGGGTGGAGACTGCCGAACAACTCTCTTTTCTTAAAAAAAATAAATGTGATGAAGTTCAGGGCTACTTGCTTGGAAAACCGGCCGCTATTACGGACTTAAATTTAAACACAAACAGAGTCAATCTCTAAAGCGTGCTTTCACTCAGGGAAACGTAAATGAAAAACCGGGCATGTCGCCCGGTTTTTTTATCTTACAACCAGCACAGGGCATTTCGCATGCCGCACTACTGCCGCAGCGTTTGAACCCAACAGATAGGTCGATATGTCAGGCTTATGGGAGGCGATGATAATCAGGTCGGCGCCGATCGTGTCAGCGAGCTTAAGGATTTGATCCTTAGGGGATCCCGTCACGGCGTGAGTCTGAATCTTATCTGCAGGGATTTTGAATTGCTTAATCATTTCATCCAATTTAGCTAAAGCAGCGTGCTGGAACTCTTTCATCTTCGGCATTTCTACGGAGTAGGCCAAACCTAATGATGAGTAATAAGGAAGAGATGGAATAACAGTAAGAAAGTGAACTTTAGCTGTGTTAAGTGCTGTATGTGCCTGAACGAAGGGGATAACCATGTGCGTCAGGCTATCCTCGGAGATATCAATGGGAACCAAAATTGAATTGTACATGTGTCCCTCCTGAGTGTTTTTTGCACAGTTCAGGGTAAACCGTTATTTCCAGCAAAACAGAGAGCAGGCTGTCATAACGGGGACAAATTTCGGTTCTGTGATTTAGGTACAGTTGAACCTGCCTGTCATTCCGTCGTGACAATGAACATTCTTGCTTCCTGGGCGAGCTGGCGTTCAGCCTTAATCGGCGCATATTTTTCCGAATGATAGAAGGCAAGGGCCTGATCTAACGTCGGGAATTCAAAAATGCCTGCATAGGGTAACGGCGCTACTTCCCCTTCCAGTACCTGTGCGACAGCTCCAAAATGGACAATTTTTCCGCCTGCTTCCTCTAATGCTGACGTGAAGCGAGGGGCCAGGCTGGCCTGTCGGGCAGGGTCAATGACCCGTAAGTTGATATGAACAAAGGCAGGCATAACGGTTCCTCAAACAATATAAATAGTGTATATACAGTATTAACTTTAGCATTACTTGTCGAGATGAAATGATGAACAACATTGATGTGGCGCTGTTGGAGACCATTCCGGAGGTCTGTCCGGCGTTTCAGGCGCGCGCTACCGCTCGGGCTATTACGCGCTATTACAACGCCTGTTTCAGACCGTTTGATCTGACCGCTGAGCAGTTCAGTCTGATAATTGGCATCGGGGGTTCTCCTAATGAAAGCGTTGCGGAACTCGCCGCCAGAGCAGGGGTGGATGCGACAACACTGAGTCGTAATATCCGTAGTCTGGAATCCCGGGGCATTATTGACTCGGCTGGAGGCCGTGGACGTGCCGGAAAACGGCTCACGCTGGCAGCTGAAGGCTGGCGTCTGCTTGAAGAGGTCATGCCGGTATGGCAATCCGCTAAGCAGGAGTTGTCCCAACTAATGGGCAGCGAGCAGCTTAGCCTGACGACGGAGATGATGAAACGTCTGGCTAAAATCAGTGCTGCCTTATGAAGTTCTCCGCGTTATTGTCAGAGGCCGTGCAAAACGGAAAGATTATACCGGGCGTAATGCCCGGTAATAGACTTAAATTGCGTGACAGCTGACGGACGCGATAATTTTATTCCCGCCGATATTACCCATAATCAGATCGAGTAATTTCCCGTATTCCTCCCGGGTCATCACCTCGGCCCGAATTTCAGTTTTACCTTCTGCTTGCGCCGTATCGCAATAAATGGCTTTCAGACTTAACGTCAACTCTTTCGCCATGTTGACAATATTCTGCCGCACCGCATCTTCATGCTCGTCATTACAGGTGATTTTAAGGACATAGCATTTTTCGCCTTCATGGAGCGCGGGCAGTTGATTAATCCGTTGCGCAGCTTCGCGAAGCAATATGTTGGCACAAAGGATAATCACGCTGGCCATACCGGCATTCCAGAATTGACCTAAGCCGCACAGCACACCAATTCCGGCCGAACACCATAGCGTTGCGGCGGTATTTAGACCACGAATATTCATTCCTTCACGCATAATGACGCCAGCGCCAAGGAAACCTATTCCGGAGACGATCTGCGCTGCAATGCGCCCCGGGCTATCGGGTGACGTCGAGATGGAACTTAAAATAAACACGGCAGCGCCCGTCGCAACCAGTGCATTGGTACGAAGCCCGGCCATACGCTGGCGCCACTGTCTTTCCGCGCCGATAATTGCGCCCAGCAGCATCGCTGCGAGCAGATGAGAGATATAAGGGAACATCAGCCTGTCGCCTGTTAACATGATTAAACGATAAGCGTCAGTGCTTCACATAGCACAGTATGACGCCGTTAAAACGCAAAGCATGTCAGCGCGAGGGTGGCGGAAAGAGTGAATGATTAAACATGAACATCGTGATGCCCCACAAATTTGGTCGTTCTTAATGTATTGGGATGCAATCACGTAAAGAGGATTGCTGCCCACCGTAAAGGTAAGCAGCGAGAAAATCGCGTCAGCTTACCTTCGTATCGACGATAAAATAACTTTCCAACGAAGGACTCCTGTGAAAATTTATTGCCAGTATAGTCGGGGTCGATAATGAGTAAAGTGAAAAAACAACGTCCGTTATGAATTGTTTAAGTTCGGAAGACATATTTTATAAGACGTCATCTGATTTTCAAACATACCCGGTATACTACATTTCCTTTTTTACAGGCGATAACAGACAAAGGCAGGATGTATGTCTCTTCGTTCGCTGCGGGCGTTATGCCTGACAAGTTTTTTCATTGCAGATGTCCGCGATGGCCTGGGGCCTTTTCTCGGTATTTTTCTGACCGAACGCCACTGGACCCCTGATGATATTGGCATCCTGATGACGGCCGGCGGGCTGGCGGGGTTACTGGCCACGCTGCCGGCGGGGTTCATCACCGACACCTCCCGCAACAAGCGTGCTGTGCTCGCGCTGCTGTGCACTCTGATCACGCTAAGCACGCTTCTGCTCTGGTTTAGCCAGCAGAGCGCCGTGGTCGCCGTGTCGCAAATCGTCACCGGTATCTGTGCGGCATTTGTCGGGCCATTGATCGCCGGGATTACGCTGGGGTTGACCGGGCAGAGCGGCTTCAGCGCGCAGATGGGCAGAAACGAGGCGTTCAATCACGGCGGCAATTTCATGACCGCTCTGATTGCAGGCGGCATTGCCTGGTATTGGGGCGTGGGCGGGATTTTCCTGCTGATGACCTGTACCACGCTGCTAACGCTGTGTGCGCTGCTTGCCATTCGCAACAGCGATATCGATAACGACGCGGCGCGCGGGCTGTCCTCTTCAGCGAGCCTGCCGGTCCCCGGTTTTGCGATGCTGATGAAAAACCGGGCGCTGTTTGTGACCGGGCTGACGCTGCTGCTGTTCCACCTGGCAAACGCCGCGCTATTACCGATGCTGAGCATGAGGGTGGCTGCGGCACCCGCCACGATCAACCCCGGTTTGTACGCGGCGGGTACCGTCATCATCTCGCAGGCCGTGATGATCCCCGTCGCCATCTGGGCTTCGCGCCGGATCGAACATTTTGGCTACTGGCGCTTAATTATGCTGGCGCTGCTGGTCATGCCGGTACGCGCGGCGCTGGCGGCATCCACGGACGCGCCGTTAATGATGATCCCGGTACAAATTCTCGACGGCCTGGCCGCCGGGATCCTCGGTGTCGTCGTACCGTCGTTTATTGTGGTGCTGCTGCGCGGAAGCGGGCACGTCAATGCCGGGCAGAGTGTGGTGATGCTGATGCAGGGAGTAGGGGCATCCATGAGCCCGGCGTTAACCGGGACGATCGCCGGTCATTACTCGTTTGCGACGGCATTCAGTGTCCTGAGCGCGATTGCGCTGGCCGCCGTCCTGATCTGGTGGCGCGTTGCGCACCGCAGCTGGGAAACAAACGCGCCGGGTGAGGCTTAGCCACCACCCGGCGTAGCACTTAAGCCAGTTCGTTAGGGCACGGCTCACCCTTTTCTAACTGCTGAAGATTGCCCAGCGTGGTTTCCGAAATGCTGATCAGGGCTTCGGCAGTCAGAAACGCCTGGTGTCCGGTAAACAGGACGTTATGGCAGGCAGAGAGGCGACGGAACACGTCGTCCTGAATGACATCATTAGACTTATCTTCAAAGAACAGATCGCGTTCGTTCTCATACACGTCCATCCCCAGCGCACCAATTTTCTGGGTTTTCAGCGCTTCGATTGCGGCCTGAGAGTCAACCAGTCCGCCGCGGCTGGTGTTGATGATCATCACGCCATCTTTCATCTGGTCAAACGCCGCCTGATTGAGCAGGTGGTAGTTTTCCGGCGTCAGCGGACAGTGCAGGGAGATCACGTCGGACTGCGAGAACAGCGTCGGCAGGTCAACGTACTCCACGCCCAGATCCAGCGCTGCGGCGCTTGGGTACGGATCGAATGCCAGCAGACGCATGCCAAAGCCTTTCAGAATGCGCAGGGTAGCCACGCCAATTTTACCGGTACCGATCACGCCAGCGGTTTTGCCGTACATGGTAAAGCCGGTCAGCCCTTCCAGCGAGAAGTTGGCGTCACGGGTGCGCTGATAAGCGCGGTGAATACGACGGTTGAGGGACATCATCATGCCAATCGCGTGTTCCGCGACCGCTTCCGGGGAGTACGCCGGAACGCGAACCACCTTCAGACCCAGCTCTTTTGCCGCGTCGAGATCCACGTTGTTAAAGCCCGCACAGCGCAGGGCGATGTACTTCACCCCCTGTTTTTTCAACTCTTCCAACACCGGACGACTGCCGTCATCGTTTACGAAAATGCAGACGCCTTCACAGCCGTGCGCCGTTTTGGCGGTTTTTTCGGACAGCAGAAAGTCGAAAAATTCAAGCTCAAACCCGTAAGCCTCGTTAACATGTTGCAGATACTTTTTGTCGTACTGCTTTGTGCTGTATACCGCGAGTTTCATAAGACTTTCTCCAGTGATTTTGCATTCACGTTAGCATGATTAAAATTATCTTACAATTTCTAAAATATTATTGAATTCAATAAGTTCTATCAATTATTCTAGAGCATCTATCCTTAAAAATGGCATTCCCTTCAACTGACTGGCTAAACATGCGACAATGATCGGCACTGCCGGCTTAATTCTTTCGCTAAATCAGGATATTAACTGCCCATGAAGGGTAAATACAAAGCCGCTCTTGCGCTTTTACTGCTGTTCATATTGTTGCCGCTGACGCTGCTGATGACGCTCGCCCAGTGGGTACCGACGCTCGCCGGGATCTGGCTGCCCGTCGGGACGCGCATCGCTTTCGAAGAGAGTCCGAAACTGACTCGCCACGCGCTGGTGATCCCCGATCTTCGCTATCTGGTTGAAGACTGCGAAATTGCCCGCATCGATAACGTGACGCTGTCACATCCCAGCCGCTGGAAGCTGGATATCGGCGCGCTGGATCTTAACTCCGTCTGCCTGAGCAAAATTCCCCAGTCTGCGCCGTCAACGGTTGCTCCCAAAACGCTGGCCCAGTGGCAGGCGGTATTGCCCAATACCTGGCTTACGGTTCACCGCCTGACGCTGTCGCCCTGGCAGCAGTGGCAGGGTGAGCTTAATGCGTCGCTGACCCCGTCCAGCCAGGAGATCGCCTATAAAGGCGAGCAGGTCAGCATTAAAGGCACGCTTCGCGGCCAAACGCTCTCGGTCAGCCAGTTTGATGTACAGCTCCCGGACCAGCCGCAGCCGATTAAGCTGGTGGGCGAGTTTACCTTGCCGCTGGTTCCTGACGGCGTGCCGGTGAAAGGCCACGCGGTGGCGACCTTTAACGTGCCACAGTTAACGTCCCTGGTCGACGCCGATCTGGACTGGGAAGAGAATCAGGGACAGCTGGTGGTGATGGCGCGGGACAACCCCGATCCGCTGCTCGACCTGCCGTGGCAGATCACGGCGGAGCAACTGAACATCAGCGACGGGCGCTGGAACTGGGATCTCTCGGGTATGCCGCTGAGCGGGCGGGTGTCCCTTCGTGCAGACAACTGGCAGCAGGGGCTGGAGAAAACCACCCTGACCGGACGACTGAATGTGCTGACGCACGGCGATGCGGGGAAAGGCAACGCGGTACTGAATATTGGGCCCGGCAGGCTCAGTATGGAAAACAGCGACATGCCCCTGCATCTGAGCGGCGAGGCGAAGCAAAACGATCTCATTCTTTACGCCAAATTGCCCGCCACGCTGACCGGCAGCCTGTATGAACCGCAGCTGGCCTTTGAGCCGGGCGCGCTGCTCCGCTCGCGCGGGCGCATCATCAATTCGCTCGATATCGATGAAATCCGCTGGCCGCTGGCGGGCGTGAAGCTGACCCAGAAGGGCGTGGACGGCCGTTTACAGGCGATTCTGCGCGCCCATGAAAACGAGATGGGTGATTTTGAACTCCACCTTGACGGCCAGGCCAACGACTTTTTACCCGATAACGGCCTGTGGCAGTGGCGCTACTGGGGAAAAGGCGGTTTTACGCCGATGCATGCCCGCTGGGATGTCGCCGGGAAAGGCGAGTGGCGCGACAACCTGATTGAGCTGACGGCGCTCTCCACCGGTTTTGACAAGCTCCAGTACGGCACGATGGAGGTCAGCAAGCCGCGTCTGGTGCTGGATCAGCCTGTACGCTGGTTACGTGACCCCGAAAAACCGGCCTTCAGCGGCGCGCTGTCGCTCAATGCCGGGCAAACCCGTTTCTCCGGCGGCAGCGTGTTGCCGCCCTCGGTCCTGACCTTCAGCGTCGACGGCACCGACCCGACAATTTTTCAGTTTAAGGGCGACCTCCATGCGGACAAAATCGGTCCGGTACAGGTGAACGGTCGTTGGGATGGCGTGCGCCTTCGCGGGCAGGCCTGGTGGCCGAAACAGTCGCTCACCGTATTCCAGCCGTTGATCCCGCCGGACTGGAAAATGACGCTGCGCGACGGGGAGCTTTATGCGCAGGTCGCCTTCTCGGCGGCGGCCGATCAGGGCTTTGAAGCGGGCGGGCACGGCGTGCTGAAATCCGGTAGCGCCTGGATGCCGGATAACCAGATTAACGGCGTCGACTTTGTGCTGCCGTTCCGCTTCAGCGAAGGAACCTGGTCCCTCGGCACGCGCGGTCCGGTCACGCTACGCATCGGCGAAGTGGAAAACCTGGTGACCGCGCGCAACATTACCGCGGATTTACAGGGCGATTATCCCTGGACGGAGGACAATCCGCTACTGCTCACTAACGTGAAGGTGGAAACCCTCGGCGGGAAGATCACCATGCAGCAGCTGCGGATGCCGCAGCACGATCCGGCCCTGCTGCGCGTGGACAATATCTCTTCGAGCGAGCTGATTAGCGCCGTCAATCCGAAGCAGTTTGCCATGTCAGGGCCGGTGAGCGGGGCGCTGCCGTTCTGGCTGGACAACGAAAAATGGATCATTAAAGATGGCTGGCTGACCAACCCGGGGCCTATGACGCTGCGCATCGACAAAGATACGGCAGACGCCATCGTGAAAGATAATATGGTTGCGGGTGCCGCGATTAACTGGCTCCGCTATATGGAAATTTCGCGTTCGTGGACGAGAATCAATTTAGATAACCTGGGTGAATTAACCATGCAGGCGACCATCAAGGGGACCAGCCGGGTCGATGGCAAAAGCAGCTCCGTCAACCTGAACTATACCCACGACGAGAATGTCTTTACCCTCTGGCGCAGTCTGCGTTTTGGGGACAACCTGCAAACCTGGTTTGAGCAACATGCGGCGATACCTGCTCCCCGCAGTTCGACTGGCAAGGAAAGTGAGGAACAACAATGAATAAGATGGCTGGTGCGCTCACCGTTGCCGTTGCCGCGCTACTGACCGGCTGTACGCCGCGAATTGAAGTCGCTGCGCCAAAGGAGCCGATTACCATCAATATGAATGTCAAAATCGAACATGAGATCCACATCAAGGTCGATAAAGACGTTGAAACCCTGCTGAAATCGCGCAGCGATCTGTTCTGAGGACGCCATGAAACGAGTAGCTCTGATTTTACTGGCGCTGGGGATGAACGTGCAGGCGGCTGCGCTGACCTTAAACGATGCCCGGGCCCAGGGGCGCGTGGGGGAAACCCTCAGCGGTTATCTTGCCCCGGTTCAACAGGACGCGGAAACGCTGGCTTTGGTCAATCGTATTAATGCGGCACGCACGGAAAACTACCAGAAGCTGGCTGACAGCAATAATTTGCCGGTCGATGAAGTGGCCAAAATGGCAGGGCAAAAACTGGTTGCCCGCGCGCAGCCTGGCGAATACGTGAAGGGCATTAACGGAAAATGGCTTAAAAAGTAGCTAGCGGTAGCGCTTGCGGTATTCCCCCGGCGAGACGCCAAAACGCTGCTTAAACGCCGTTGAGAAATGGCTATGGTCGGTGAACCCCCAGCTGTAGCCAATGCCCGCCAGCTTTTCATCATCACCGGCTGCGCGCAGAACCTGCGCGCACAGATCCAGACGACGGTTTTTGATGTACTGCGCCACCACCAGCCCTTTCTCGGCAAACATGCGGTAGAGGCTGCGCACGGACATACCGCTCTCGGCGGCAATCCATTCCGGGCGTAGCGATTCAGACTGAATATGGTCGTCAATCAGCGCCACCACATGCTGGAACTGGCGCTCCTTGCGCGGCTGAATGATTTCACGCTGCTGGAAAGCGGGACGCAGAAGACAGATCATCGCCTCAAGCGCCGCTTCACTTTCGCGGTCACTCAGGTCGGCATTGCTCATGCTCTCCATCAGCAGGCGATGGCTCAGTTGTACCGTGGGCAAGGTGCGGGAAAGGGCGGTCGCGCAGCTTATCTCCTGGAAACGACACTGCTGCTCAATAATCTGACGGGGAACCAGCAGCGAAATCTGGCGGGATTTTTCCCGCCAGTTGATCGAGCAGGGACGCGACGCGTCAATCAGCGTGATATCACCGGTCCTGAGTAGCGCGCGACGGTCATCCTGTTCAATTTCCGCGCTGCCTTCAAGCTGAAACACGGTATAGAACCAGGCATCGTTACTCTGTGTAATCTCCTGACGGGAGCGGAACAGATTAACGCCGCCTGCGGTCACGGTGCTGAGCTTCAGGCTGCGCGCATAGCTGGTCTCCAGCTCGCCGAAGAATTTCCCCTCGGTGGGCTGCGCGTTAAAACGCCCGCAAACCTGATTAATTTGCGCCAGCCACTGTTGATACTGTTCCTGCTCGCTTGCACACGCCATCGTTTCTCTCACTGCACCGTCAACGTTTTTGCATTGTTGCATTTGTGTTGCATTTTGTCAGAGCTATGAGGCTGACTATAGGAAAGAACACTCACCGGTAACAGCGATATAAGCGGCAATTATCGCGATTTGCGGAGCCTGTCACAGGTGGCAAAGCGAATGTCACAGAGACAAAAGCGAGAATGCAAAACCCCACTTAGACTGGATTAACACCCTGCGAAGAATAACGAAGGAGTATCCTATGTCTGAATCACAGGTGGCCATTCAGCCTGCCGTACAACAATTTTTAGACCGACAGCATGGCCTGTGGATTGAAGGGCGTCAGGCCGCGTCGGACAGTGAAAAGCGGCTGAACGTCTACAACCCGGCCACGGGCGAAGTCATTGCCTCGACTGCCGATGCCAGCGTCGACGACGTTGACCGTGCCGTCATGTCCGGCTGGCGCGCGTTTGTCGCCCGCAGCTGGGCCGGAAAACTCCCGGCGGAGCGCGAGCGGATCCTGCTCCATTTCGCCGATCTGGTGGAACAGCACAGCGAAGAGCTGGCCCAGCTTGAAACGCTGGAGCAGGGGAAATCCATTAACATTTCCCGCATGTTTGAAGTCAGCTGCACCCTGAACTGGATGCGCTATACCGCCGGGCTGACCACCAAAATTACGGGTAAGACCCTCGACCTTTCCATCCCGCTGCCGCAGGGCGCCCGCTATCAGGCGTGGACGCGTAAAGAGCCGGTTGGCGTGGTGGCCGGGATTGTGCCCTGGAACTTCCCGCTGATGATCGGGATGTGGAAAGTGATGCCTGCGCTGGCCGCGGGCTGCTCTATTGTCATTAAGCCGTCAGAAACCACGCCGCTGACCATGCTGCGCGTAGCGGAACTGGCCAGCGAAGCGGGCATCCCGGACGGGGTGTTCAACGTGGTGACCGGGAGCGGCGCGGTGTGTGGCGCAGCGCTGACCTCGCATCCGCATATTGCAAAGGTGAGCTTCACCGGCTCAACGGCGACGGGTAAGCAAATTGCCCGTGCGGCGGCGGACACGCTAACCGGCGTGACCCTGGAGCTGGGCGGGAAAAACCCGGCTATTGTACTGAAAGACGCCGACCCGGCGTGGGTGATCGAAGGCCTGATGACCGGCAGCTTCCTGAACCAGGGGCAGGTGTGCGCGGCGAGCTCGCGCATCTATATTGAAGCGCCGCTGTTTGACACGCTGGTCAGCGGGTTTGAGCAGGCGGTGAAATCCCTGAGCGTCGGGCCGGGCATGTCGCCGGAGGCGTTTATCAACCCGCTGGTGTCGCGCGCCCACTGTGACAAGGTGCAGACCTTCCTTGATGAGGCGAAGTCGCGCAACGCGGAGCTAATCGTCGGTAACCGGGGGCCGGAAGGCAAAGGCTATTACGTTGCGCCTACGCTGGTGGTGAACCCGGATGCCTCGCTGCGCCTGACCCGCGAAGAGGTGTTTGGCCCGGTGGTCAACGTGGTGCGCGTCGCGGACGGTGAAGAGGCGCTCCAGCTGGCAAACGACAGCGACTATGGCCTGACGGCCAGCGTCTGGACGCAAAATATCAGCAAGGCGCTGGAGTATACCGACCGGCTGCAGGCGGGCACCGTCTGGGTGAACAGCCATACGCTGATCGACGCCAACCTGCCGTTCGGCGGCATGAAACAGTCCGGTACCGGGCGTGACTTTGGTCCGGACTGGCTGGACGGCTGGTGTGAAACTAAGTCGGTGTGCGTGCGGTATTAAAAACATTGCCGGGTAACGCTGCGGTTACCCGGCAGGCTTTAACCCGGCGGCTATTTCAATGCTGCGGCAATGACCGATGGAATAGCGTCAAACGCCTGCGCAACGCCTTTAGTCCTGACTTCTTCACTGCGCGTAGCCCCTTCAGCACGGACAAATTCCACTCTGTCGATACCCAGAAAACCAAAGAATCGCTGCAGGTACCTCTCCTGAAAATCCATGTCTTCGATTGGCGTACCGTGATATATCCCGCCGCGGGTTGAAACGACAATAATCCTTTTGCCGGTCGCATGCCCCACCGGGCCCGTCGGGGTATAGCTAAAGGTTTTTCCCGGCTGGGCGAGTCGATCTAACCAGGCTTTAAGCTGAGTTGAGACGGAGAAGTTATACATAGGCGCACCTATCACCATGAGGTCGCTATTGAGAAATTCGTTCACAAGTTCCCCGGACAGCGCGTGTTCGCGGACATCTTCAGCCGTCGCATCGGTGGCTATCCGCAGCGGCCGGAACCCAGCGGCAACGGTGCCGGTGAGATGGGCGATGGGGGTTTTAACGACGTCGCGATAGACCACCTTCTCTGACGCGATCTGGCGAACCACCTCTGCCGTCAGCTGACGTGAAAGTGAGAACTCGCCGTTAATACTTGAATCTATATGCAGGATATTCATTTCTCTGTTTCCTTTGCGTCGGTTTGGGTTGCTTGTTCGATAAACTGACTCACGGCGTGCGGGTGGGAAATCATCGACATATGGCTGCTCTTAATACGCATGACGGTGGCGTTCATGGTGCCGGCGAGCTGCTGCTGGATACCGGGAGAGAGGGCGTGATCCTCTTCGGTTATCAGATACCATGAGGGTTTTTCACGCCATGCGGCATGTTCTACCTTCTCGCTGAAGGCGCTTGCCGCGATAGGCTGCTGCATTGCGGTCAGCAGTTTTACGCGTTTGAGGGGCAGATCGTTGGCCATCGTGCGCTGATAGGCAGCAGGATCGTCCAGCCAGATTAACCCTTTTTTATCCGGGCGCATGTCGGCCATCGGGGCGTTGAGGCGCGTAAGAAGAGAGGTAACCGATTCACCGCTGTCGGGGGCAAGGGCGGAGAGAAAAACCAGTTTTTTCACCTTCGGGTTATTGCCTGCCTGAGCGATGACCGCGCCGGCCCAGGAGTGGCCAACAAGCACTACGTCCCCTTGCTGACGGTCGATGACACGCTCTGTGGCGGCGACGTCCTCTTCAAGCGAAGTCAGAGGGTTTTGCACTGCCGTGACGTGGTAGCCCCGGGTCTGCAAACGGCCTATCACCTCCTGCCAGACGGAACCATCGGTAAAGGCACCATGCACGAGGATGATGTTATTAATCCGCGCCTGCACAGACTGCGATGCAGCCATGCAAAGCAAAGAAAGAAGAACGGGCAAGCGTGTCGGTTTCATAAGCGTGACGTAATTTCCTGAGAGACGTTGAAGCACAGTGTAACGAGAGGGACAAAGAGGCTTGTAGTGTCTGAAATGACTGTTAACATACGAAATCAGACATTTTACTCAGGCCTGAATCATGAGAATTGCCATTTTAGCGTTACCCGGAAG
The DNA here is from genome assembly GCF_000568095.1 of Enterobacter sp. DC4. Classification (NCBI taxonomy): domain Bacteria; kingdom Pseudomonadati; phylum Pseudomonadota; class Gammaproteobacteria; order Enterobacterales; family Enterobacteriaceae; genus Enterobacter; species Enterobacter sp. DC4. Next base: position 1,005,596 of record NZ_AZUB01000001.1, read on the forward strand.
CATGAAATCCGCCGTAGCTGGGCTCTGCGACATGTTCTGGCTGGCTGATGAGGTGATTGCCCAGCAGCCGGACGGCGAGGGCATTTCGCCTTTTGAGGCGGTCATCATCACGGCGGAAGGGAAGCCGGTCCCGGACGCGCAGGGGCGGCCGATCGAGGCCGAAGCGAGCTTTGTTACCGGAGGAACCTTCGATCTCGTGATTGCCTGCGGGATGAAGCTTGACGAGCAGAAACGCCCGGTCTCGCCAGCGGCCGTCCTCGAGGCTGGCGCATGGCTGCGCGGCCAGTATGATAAAGGCGCGATGCTTGCAGGAGCCTGTGCCGGTGGGTTGGTTCTCGCCGAGGCGGGGATCCTCAATGGTCGGGCATGCACGACGACCTGGTGGCTTTACCATACTTTCCGCCAGCGTTATCCGCTGAGCAAACCTGTCTGGGGTAAAGCGCTGGTGCAGGACGCACGGGTTATCACATCCGGTGGCCCGCTCTCGTGGGTTGACCTGGCGCTGCATATCATCCGTCTGCACGCCGGGCAGAAGCTGGCGCGTCTGACGGCCGATATGGCCGTGGCTGACAGCCAGCCGTTGTCTCAGCAGGTTTACGCGCCAGCAGGTTTTTTAAATTCAGTCCATCCGATGATAATGAAAGCGGAACATATCGTCCGGTATGAAAATCCGGCGATTACCGTAGAACAGCTTGCCCGGGCGCTGAATATGACCACTCGTACCCTTCACCGAAAAATGGCGGAGGAGATGAATGAAAGCCCTAAAAACTTTTTGACGCGCATGCGCATTGAAAAGGCAATGCGTCTCCTGGAGCAACCGGGGTACGTAATAGCGCAGATTGCCGGCGCTTGCGGTTACGCTGACGACACGGCATTCAGGCGCGCTTTTACGGGGGTGACGGGCATGTCGCCCGGTCAATACCGCAAATGGATCGCCGAGCGTCATGCGGAATAGCCGCCGTTCTCACCGGCATACTCGATCCCGCCCGGCCTCCTTTGCCCGATACAGCGCCGCATCGGCGCGGGCGATGATCTCGGTGCCCGCTAACCCTTCCGCCATGCTCGCAATCCCCATGCTCACGGTGACATGGTCGCTAACGGTTGACGCGCTGTGTGGTATGGCTTCCGCGCGCAGGCCGTCCTGAATGCGTAAGGCCACCTTTTCCGCGATGTTTTCCGGGCAATTGAAGAGGATGACCACGAACTCCTCGCCGCCGTAACGCGACACCACATCGTCAGGTGTGCGCACCGACTGCTTCAGCACCCGCGCCACGCGGGTCAGACAGTCGTCGCCTGCCTGGTGCCCGTACGTGTCGTTGTAGAGCTTGAAGTAGTCGATATCCAGCATAATCACCGAGAAGGTTTTCTTCTGCTCAACCGCGTTCTCCAGCACCACCTCCATTTTTCGGCGATTGGCGGTTTTGGTTAACGGATCCTGATGCGCCAGCGCATCCAGTCTGGAGATCAGCAGCTGATTCTGCTGGTTACGGCGCCAGGCCTCGTCAAACCAGCTTAACAGGATAAAACGTCCGCAAATCAGGATCAGCGAAAACACGCTCCAGATGACGACGAAATGAAGGTTGAGACCATCATTCAGTATCCAGCTTGCTATCGGCAGGGTGATCCAGAGCGGGAGCACAAAGGCGAGCAGCCCCTCGGGGTAAAAATAGAGCGCCGTTAAACCGGCGAGTAATAAAATGACGCACAGCGGCCAGACGTGAGGCAGCAGCAACTGGGTGATAAACCAGAAGCAGGAGACCGACCAGATGGCGCTACAGATAAACAACACCACGCTGATACCGGCGATACGCCGCCAGGCCATCAGGATCAGCGCTGCTGAGAGGATGATAATGCCAAGCATGGAGGCATCGACCATTCTCGTCAGCTGCGGCGAGTGGGGATAAAGGGGATCGCTGGCCTTAAGCAGAACGTGTCGCAGCAGGATCATCACCGCGAAGCTGATATTGACGAAGGCCAGCCACGGCAGGTTCATCGCCAGCCCGTGCATGACCATGGCATGGCGCGTTGGCCAGGTTGCCCGTTCAAGTGTCGGTTTTTTTCTTTTTTCCATTGACGCTTTTACCCTGTCTGGCGAACACGTGAAGCAGGAAAGGGCGGACGAACCGCCCTTTTGCATGCACCGTTACGGTGTCACAATGTTAAACCAGAAATCAAACTTATCCATGTAACTAAGCATGGCATCAAGTTTCGCGCTGTCGCCACTTATTTTGACATTTCCGCTGTCCTGAGCCTGTTTCAGCGTCACTTCCTTGAGAATGATTTTATTCAGGGTGTCACGGTTGAGCGTCAGCGTCGCATCCGCATCTTTTGCTTCTGCGTTCGCCGTGTGGTTCAGCACGCCATTTTCCAGCTCGAGTTTGTACTTCCCGCCATCGCTGCCCAAATCAATGTTAAACACCGATTTAGCCTCACCGGCTTTCTGGCCATTGATATGGACTGCCAGGTAGTCAAAGAACATCTCTGGCGTCATCGCGCGAACCGTATCCGGGCTAGCGGTATTCGGCGTTGGACCTTTCACCACGCCGTTACGCAACTCCTGCGCACCGGTCAGGTAGAAGTTACGCCACGGGCCGGATTCGGCTTGATAGCCAAGCTGTTCCAGCGCATCCGCTTCCAGGTTACGTGCCGCCTGATTGTTTGGATCGGCAAAGACCACTTTACTCACCACCTGCGCCACCCAGCGATAGTTCCCCTGGTCGAAGTCGGTTTTCGCCTTGTTCAGGATGGCATCCGCGCCGCCCATATACTCAACGAATTTCTTCGCGCCTTCTTCCGGCGGCAGCTCATCCAGCGTCGCCGGGTTGCCGTCAAACCAGCCCAGATACAGCACGTAGGTGGCTTTGACGTCATGGCTCACCGAACCGTAATAGCCGCGGTTCGCCCAGGTATGGGCCAGTGAGTCCGGGAGCGTGAAGTTCGCGGCGATTTCGTCTCGCGTCAGCCCTTCGTTCGCCATACGCAGCGTCTGGTCGTTGATGTAACGATAGAGGTCACGCTGGCTTTTCAGCAGTTTGACCACGTTTTCGTTGCCCCAGGTCGGCCAGTGGTGTTGTGCCATGATGATTTCGGCCTTATCACCCCAGCGCACAATCGCCTGGTTAATGTATTTCGACCACGGCAGCGGCTCGCGGATTTTCGCTCCGCGCAGCGAGTAGGTGTTGTGCAGGGTGTGGGTCACGTCCTCAGCGGATTCAATGACTTTTTTCTCTTCGATATACCAGAGCATTTCCGATGGCGCTTCGGAGCCAGGCGCAAGCATAAAGTCGTAGGTCAGGCCGTCGATAACCTCTTTCTGCCCATCTTTCTCGATAATATTGGTCGGGGCAATCAGCGTCACCGTCCCGGCAGAGGTGGTGGTACCCAGGCCCGCGCCCACCTGGCCTTTGGCATCTGGCTTCAGCAGGTTGCCATACATATAGCTGGCGCGGCGGCTCATCACGTTGCCCGCCATGATATTCTCGGCAACGGCCGCTTCCATAAACCCGGCAGGGGCGTAGACCTTCACTTTACCGGACTTCACGTCCGCTTCATCCACCACGCCGCGCACGCCGCCATAGTGGTCAACGTGGCTGTGGGTATAAATGATGGCGACGACCGGTTTCTTGCCGCGATGTTTAAAATAGAGATCCATCCCGACCTTCGCCGTTTCTGCCGACACCAGCGGGTCAACCACGGTAATACCGTCTTTCCCTTCAATGATGGTCATATTTGACAGGTCAAGATTTCGGATCTGATATACGCCGTCGGTCACTTCAAACAGGCCGCTAATATTAATCAGCTGAGATTGACGCCATAAGCTTGGATTAACGGAGTCCGGTGCTTTATCGCCTTCTTTAATAAAGGAGTACTGCTGCGGGTTCCAGATGATATTGCCTTGTTCCCCTTTGATAATTTCCTGAGGAATAGGGGCAATAAAGCCTTTATGGGCGTCCGTAAAATCGGTGTTATCGGAGAAAGGAAGCTGATTAAACAGGGCGTTATTGGCTTGTTGCGTTGCGGCCGTGGCATCCTTCGGGGCTTCTGCGGCATACGCGGAGCTAACGGAAATAACAAGTCCAGCCAGAGCAAGACTCCTGACGATCAAATTGAATTTCATCCTAACCTCTCAGTGGTGTATTACGTCGTTCGTGGAAACTTCGTGTCCTGGCTGAAAGTGGTTCAAGAAATGCAATGGAAATAAACGAGGTAGAAATAACTATAATCGGGGAGAGGCATTCAGCAAGTAAATAGATGAAAAACCGGGCATTGCGCCCGGTGCGTTATTTATTTCTGTTCGTCTTTCTTTTTCCCGAGCGTTGGCGTCTCGTCGAAGAAGTTCCACGGTTTAAGGAGGGTATGCACCCATTCCGTCGGCATGATCGGCCACTCCTCCGCGCGTGCCACGTGGGTGGTGCCGGTGGTCATCCAGACGACATCGTCCTGATCGTTGAGCGATTCGTTATCTTTGCTGTACTGACCCAGGCCGGTGTCGTGCACGGAGCGGTTAGGGAATTTCCCTTCCGGGTAAAGTTCATCCGGGTGGTAGCGGGTCACCCACAGCTGTTTATCCATAAAGCTCAGGCGATGGTAGATCCACTCGTCCGGGGCAAATTTCGCGCCGGTCGCCACCGGGTGCGTACCGCCCGCGTAAGGGATAATCTGGTACGAAACCGGGTTGCCCATGCGGTTCTCTTTACGGGTGTTGCTCAGCAGGCGAATCGTGCCCGGGTCGAACTTCTGCGCCGCCTGCTGTTCGGTATCAATATTGTACTGATTGATCTGCATGGTGCTGGTGCGCGGGCCACCGGCGGTATTCGGCTTCACTTCCGGATCCATGGCCACCAGCTTGTTGTTGATGCCGTCCACGTCCATATCGAGACGGAAGTTGTAGATGTGCTGGTGCGTAGTACCCACGATGTTATGGTCGATCAGCGTGCCGTATTTTGTGTCGTCTTTGGCTGTGGCGTCGTGCATGGTTTTCGCCTGTACGCCTTTCACCGCTTCGATACCCGTCGCGCCGGCGTCAATGCCGATGGTGCCATTTTCATGGAACACCCAGTCGAAGATGTAATCGTAATTGCCCACGGTACTTACCCAGCGCACCACCAGTTCGCGGCGCTCGGTGCTGACGTTCGGCTGGCCCATCTCCTGATGCTTGTATTCCGGCCCCGCGTAGCGTTCGAAAATGGCGATCGCGCGCGGGATCTCCATCGGCGCGCCGGTGTAATCCGGGATGGTTTCATTGAGCATTACGGCGTTGGACGGCACGTCTTTGCCGCGCACCAGCGGTGAGGTCAGGGTGCCCATGCCGTAGTCGCCGGAGTCGAGATAGGCTTTAAAGTACCAGCCCACATCCGGATCGCCGTAAGGAACGATCATGCCGCCGAGCGACCCCTGATACATAATCTGGCGTTTTTTGCCGTTGTCGTTATACGTGACGGTTGAAATCATCGGGCCGACGCGGGAGTCCAGGCTCAGGTGGAAATCCCAGTTCTGCCAGTGCACCATATCGCCGGTGATGGTGTAGTTCTTGCCTTCCGGCTCAATGATATCGAGCGGTTTTTTAGGCGTTTCTATACGGTCGCGGCCATCGTAGGGACGCGGCGTCATCGGAACCGGAACAACGGCGCCTTCCTCAATCTTCTGGATTTTCTTCTGCTCAAGATCGACCACGGCCACCAGGTTTTCAATCGGGTGCGCCCAGTAGTTGCCGTCGCCAACGTCCAGATAGCTCACTACCTTCAGCAGGCGATCTTCCTGCTTCAGGCCATCTTTACCGTCGAAATAGCCGACGGTCAGCGGCGTGGTAATCACTTTTTTCGGGTCGGTGATGCCGTGTTTTTTAAGCACCTCGGCAAACTCCGTGCTGTCGTTGATGATTTGCTGAACCGCGGTGAAATCATCCAGCAGCACCATGCCGTGCGCGTCTTTCACCGGCTCCCAGCGCAGGATTTTTTTATCCTTCAGATCCACCAGGCTTTCGATAACGTGCTTTCCATCGAGCATCACGATCTTCGCCTGACGCGGGGCATCCACCGCCGTACCGTTAAGCACAAAGTCCCACACTTTGGCTTTCTCTGGCTCAGCAAGGGCAATCTGGGTAAAGCGGGTATTCGGTTTAAAATCCGCCGAGGCTTTGACAATCTCAACGGCTTGCTTAATTTCGTCCGCCGTCAGCGCGTTTAGCGGGTGAGGGCGTTTTTCAACCTGGAAAGTCTGGTCAAGACCGGACTGGAAAACATCGTTGATGAAGCTGTCAGAGATAAAGGCTTTTTTGCCTTTCATCACCACCGGCACCTCGAGCTTGAGGGTTTTCCCGTTGACGATGGCGGTTTTAGCGCCCGGTTTGACCTTCACAAAGGCGCCGTCTTTTGCAATGGTGAACATCTGTGCGTAATCATCCCACTGAACGTCGGCGCCAAAGTCCTGCAGCGTTTTGTCCATCGGGACCATATGCGCCTCACTGCCGTGGGCGAAAACAGGGGATTGCCAGGCGCAACACAGCGCAACGGCCATAGCCAGCGCCGTTCTACGGGCAGAAAAAGAAGAATTGCTTCCCATCGTAGACCTCATCTTGTTGTGTTTATTGTGTTGTGACAGCCTTATCCTGACAGGCGCCTGAGAAAAGCGTTTGCCTGCATCTGCCAGATTATTTGTCAGCCTTGCCAGGTTAAAAAAAGAGCGGGGGTAAATCACATGCCGGGCCATTTCCCCTCCCCATTGAGGCTGAGGGAACCCCACAAATGATGTCAGCACAGACGGCCCCCTCTCCCTTGAGGGAGAGGGCTGGGGTGAGGGGGAACATACGGCTCTGGTGGTCATTCCGTTCACTTTATGTTCCTTGCTACTCTGTAACGACATGACCTGTGAACGTGCCAGGGTGGCTCAGTCGCCACCACCCTGGCGACCCGGGCTCCCGGCGGTAAATCGCCGCTGCGCGGTACCTTCGGCTTATTCCTTCCGGCTTATCGGGTACGGGCGGAGGTAACATCCCTGTAAAGCCCGCCCTCTCGGCGCATCCCTGCGCCTCGCCCCGGCCGGAAGGCAAACGCCTCAGCGATTTACAGCCGGACCAGGGCATCGCTGAAGGCCCTCAGCCATTCTAAAAGCAGCGTTATTGCTTCTGCTTGCACATTACTTGAGAGCGCTCAGCCATTGTGGAGAGGATGAGGAGCAGGGAACTTAGCTGAAATCCCCCTCCTGGCGTGCCACCAGCGTCAGGATGGAGTAGAGCGCCACGGCCTGCTGGTGCTGGTTGAAGATCTCAACCGCCCATTCCACCACGCCCGTCGGTTTTTCCTCGGCGGTACGCTGTTTCTTCAGCGTTTTACGTTTGCAGGTCAGACGCACCTGAATAGTATCGCCCGGTTTAACCGGCTCGATAAAGCGCAGGTTCTCCATGCCGTAGTTGGCAATCACCGGCCCGACGCCCGCATCAACAAACAGCCCCGCGGCGGCGGAAATCAGGAAGTAGCCGTGCACCACGCGCTCGCCAAAGATCGACTCTGCCGCGCCGATCTTGTCCATATGGGCGTAGAAGTGGTCGCCGCTCAGGCAGGCAAAGTTCACGATGTCCGCTTCCGTCAGGGTGCGTCGCGGCGTCAGCAGGCTGTCGCCCGGCTGCAGTTCCTCAAAGTATTTGCGGAACGGATGCACGCGATCTTCCTGCACCGTTGCGCCACGCACCCACTGTTTGCCGATGGCGGCCAGCATGGTCGGACTGCCCTGAATCGCGGTGCGCTGCAGGTAGTGCTTCACCGCGCGCAGACCACCCAGCTCTTCGCCGCCGCCCGCGCGGCCCGGGCCGCCGTGCACCAGCTGCGGAAGCGGGGAACCGTGGCCGGTGGACTCTTTCGAGGCTTCCTCGTTGAGGATCTGAATACGCCCGTGGGCGCGCGCCGCGCCGAGAATAAACTGGCGGGCAGTGTCCTGGTCAGCGGTGACCAGCGTGCCCGCAAGGCTGCCGCCGCCAGCGCGGGCCAGCTGCATTGCGTGGCGCGCGTTGCGATACGGCATCAGCGTCGCAACGGGGCCGAAAGCCTCCGTCGCGTGGACGGCCGGGGTTTCATCCGGCTGCGGGCAGAACAGCAGGGTCGGTGGGAAGAACGCACCCGCGGCCTGCAAATCCGCTTTGCCACCCAGACGGATCTGGCAGCCTGCGGCGATCAGTTGCTCCACTTTCTCCTGCACGTCCGCACGCTGTTCGGCGTTGACCAGTGCGCCCATTTTTACCCCTTCCTGCGCCGGGTCACCTACAACCACCTTTTCCAGCCGGGCAACCAGCGCCTGGCTCACGGCGTCAATCTGGTTTTGCGGGACGATAATGCGGCGAATGGCCGTACATTTCTGCCCGGCTTTGGCGGTCATCTCGCGCACCACTTCCCGAATGAACAGGGCAAATTCCGGCTGCTCCGGCGTGACGTATTCCCCCAGCACGCAGCAGTTCAGGGAGTCGGCTTCCATGGTGAACGGAATGGAATTCGCCACAATATTCGGGTGCACGCGCAGACTTTGCCCGGTGCTGGCGGAGCCGGTAAAGGTCACCACGTCCTGGCTGTCGAGCTGGTCGAGCAGATCCCCGGCGCCGCCGCAGATCAGGCTGATGGCGCCGTCCGGCACCAGCCCGCTGTCGACGATGGATTTCACCATCGCCTGCGTCACCTGCGCGGTGGCGGTGGCGGGTTTGATGATGGCAGGCATGCCGGCAAGCCAGGTCGGGGCCAGCTTTTCCAGCATCCCCCAGCAGGGGAAGTTAAAGGCATTGATATGCACCGCCACGCCGGATTTGGAGGTCAGGACGTGGCGCGCCGCAAAGCCGCCTTCTTTTGACAGCGGGATCAGCTCGTCTTCCGGCCACACGGTGTCATCCGGCAGCTCGCGGCTGCCAAGGCTTGCGTAAGTGAAGAGGGTGCCGATCCCGCCTTCAATATCGACCCAGCTGTCCGCCTTCGTCGCTCCGGTCTGGGCGGACAGGGCATAAAACGTCTCTTTCTCGCTAAGCAGGTGCTTTGCCACCGCCTTCAGCATGGCCGCGCGTTCGATAAAGGTCATCGCGTGAAGCGCTTCGCCGCCGCGCTCAATCGCATAGCGACGGGCGGCCGTCATGTCCAGCCCTTCGCTGGTCACGCTCCACAGCGCTTCGCCACTGATGGCGTGATGAATAGTGCGTTCGCGGCCCCGGCCAGACTGCCAGGTACCGGATAAGAAGCTGGCTAACTGCTGCATCGCTTATCTCCAAATGTTACGTAATTTACCCATTAATAGTTTGATCATGAATCATAAAAATCAAGCTGAGTTTTAATGAATTGTTAACATTGTGATCCGCTCTGATGAAACACGGCGCGCGAGGACGCTCTTCAGTACGCCTGCAGTAAAAGCCTTGCGAGCGGTATCACAAAACAAGGAAACAATTCTTGGGGTTATATTTAACCTTTGTGTAACTTTTAAAAAACAAAGTGATTCAACATTACGCTTTAATTTGCAAACTAACGAATCATAAAGGTGATGACGTGACGCAAGAACAACGGTTTGAGCAGCGCATAGCGCAGGAGACGGCGATTGAGCCTCAGGACTGGATGCCTGACGCCTACCGTAAGACGTTGATCCGCCAGATTGGTCAACATGCGCACTCCGAAATTGTCGGCATGCTCCCGGAAGGGAACTGGATCACCCGCGCCCCGACGCTGCGCCGCAAGGCGATCCTGCTGGCGAAGGTGCAGGACGAAGCCGGACACGGGCTCTACCTCTACAGCGCGGCGGAAACGCTGGGCTGCGCGCGGGAAGATATCTATCAGAAAATGCTCGACGGCAAAATGAAGTACTCCTCCATCTTCAACTATCCGACCCTGAGCTGGGCCGATATCGGCGTGATCGGCTGGCTGGTGGACGGCGCGGCCATCGTCAACCAGGTGGCGCTGTGCCGAACCTCCTACGGTCCCTATGCCCGGGCGATGGTGAAAATTTGTAAAGAAGAGAGCTTCCACCAGCGTCAGGGCTTTGAAGCCTGCATGGCGCTGGCGCAGGGGAGCGAGGGCCAGCGCCAGATGCTGCAGGACGCCATCAACCGCTTCTGGTGGCCGGCGCTGATGATGTTCGGGCCGAACGACGACAATTCGCCGAACAGCGCCCGCAGCCTGGCGTGGAAAATCAAACGCTTCGGCAACGACGAGCTGCGCCAGCGCTTTGTCGACAACACGGTGCCGCAGGTGGAGATGCTGGGCATGACGGTGCCCGATCCCGACCTGCGTTTTGATGAAGAGAGCGGTCATTATCGCTTCGGCGAGATCGACTGGCAGGAGTTTGACGAGGTCATTAACGGGCGCGGCATCTGCAACCACGAACGCCTGGCCGCCAAACGTAAAGCCTGGGAAGAGGGGGCGTGGGTGCGGGAAGCCGCACTGGCGCACGCGGAAAAACAACACGCCCGCAAAGTGGCTTAAGAGGAATCACGATGAGCAATGTCTACTGGCCGCTGTACGAAGTGTTCGTACGCAGCAAACAAGGGTTATCCCACCGTCACGTGGGCAGTCTGCATGCCGCCGACGATCGCATGGCGCTGGAAAATGCGCGTGATGCCTACACCCGCCGCAGCGAAGGCTGTTCTATCTGGGTGGTTAAGGCGAGCGAGATTGTCGCCTCCCAGCCGGAAGAGCGCGGCGAGTTCTTCGACCCGGCGGAAAGCAAGGTTTACCGCCATCCGACGTTCTACACCATCCCTGACGGCATCGAGCACATGTGAGGCAAAGAATGAATTCAGTGACTGCCTATGCCCTGCGTCTGGGCGATAACGGTCTGGTGCTCTCCCAGCGTCTCGGCGCCTGGTGCGGCCACGCGCCGGAGCTGGAGATCGATCTCGCGCTCGCCAATATCGGCCTCGACCTGCTGGGACAGGCGCGCAATTTCCTGACCTATGCCGCGCAGCGGGAAGGCCAGGGCGATGAAGACACGCTGGCGTTTGGCCGCGACGAGCGCCAGTTCCGCAATGTACTGCTCGTGGAGCAGCCGAACGGCAGCTTCGCCGACACGATTGCCCGCCAGTACCTGATGGATGCCTGGAACGTGGCGCTGTATGAACGCCTGACCCAAAGCCGCGACGGCCAGCTTGCCGCCATTGCCGCCAAAGCGATTAAAGAGGCGCGCTACCATCTGCGCTTCAGCCGCGGCTGGCTGGTGCGCCTGGGCGACGGCACCGAAGCGTCCGCGCAAAAAATGCAGCAGGCCATCGACAACCTGTGGCGTTTTACGGCCGAGCTGTTTGAAGCCGACGAGGTCGAACTGGAGCTGATTGAGTCCGGCGTGGCGGTTGACCCGCGCCTCCTGCGTCAGCCGTGGGAAAGCGAAGTGTATGCCGGTCTGAATGAAGCCTGCCTGCAGGTGCCCGCCGAGGTGGCGTACCGCACCGGGGGCAAGCAGGGACTGCATACCGAACATCTGGGCCCGATGCTGGCGGAGATGCAGTATCTCCAGCGCGCGTATCCCGGTCAGCAGTGGTAAAGGAGAACGCTATGCAACGCCTCGTCGACATCGCGCCCGCGCAAATTCCGCAGATCTGGGCGCTGCTAAGCCAGGTCCCGGACCCGGAAGTGCCGGTGTTAACCATCACCGATTTAGGCATGGTGCGCAGCGTGAAGGCGCAGGGGGAAGGCTGGGTCATTGGCTTTACGCCGACCTACTCGGGCTGTCCGGCGACGGAACATCTGCTGGGGGCGATCCGCGAGGCGATGACCGAGCACGGCTTTACCCCGGTGCATATTGTGCTCCAGCTTGAACCCGCCTGGACCACCGACTGGATGACCCCCGACGCGCGCGAGCGCCTGCGGGCGTACGGCATCAGTCCACCGGTGGGGCATAGCTGTCACGCGCACGCCCCGGTTGAGGTGAGCTGCCCGCGCTGCGCCAGCACCGACACCTCGCTTATCAGTGAATTTGGCTCGACGGCCTGCAAAGCGCTCTACCGCTGCAATAGCTGCCGTGAGCCCTTCGACTATTTCAAATGTATTTGAGGCTGCCATGACAACGTTTCATTCATTAACAGTGGCAAAAGTGGAACCCGAAACCCGCGACGCGGTGACCATCACGTTCGCGGTGCCGCAGGCGCTGCAGGACGCCTACCGCTTCCGTCCGGGCCAGCACCTGACGTTAAAAACGACGCTTGGCGGGGACGAGCTGCGCCGCTGCTACTCCATCTGCCGGAGTACCGCCCCGGGCGAGATCAGCGTGGCGGTCAAAGCCATCGACGGCGGGCGCTTTTCCCGCTATGCCCGGGATGAGATCAAAGCGGGTATGGCTCTGGAGGTGATGGTTCCTCAGGGGCAGTTTGGCTACCAGCCGAGGGCTGACCGCGAAGGCCACTACCTGGCGATTGCGGCAGGCTCCGGGATCACCCCGATGCTGGCGATTATCTCCGCTACGCTTGCGACCGAGCCCAACAGCCATTTCACCCTGATCTACGGCAACCGCAGCAGCCAGAGCATGATGTTCCGCCAGGCGCTGGCGGACCTGAAGGACAAATACCCGCAGCGGCTGCAGCTGGTCTCCATCTTCAGCCAGGAGCGGCTGGACAGCGATCTGCTCTTTGGCCGCATCGACGGGGAAAAACTGCAGGCGCTGGCGAAAACCCTGATCAACTTCCGCCAGTATGACGAGGCCTTTATCTGCGGTCCGTCGGCGATGATGGACGACGCCGAAGCCACGCTGGAGGCGCTGGGGATGCCGGATAAATCCATTCACCTTGAGCGCTTTAACACCCCGGGGATCTCCGTTAAACGCGCGGTGCACGTGCAGGCGGAAGGCCAGAAAGTGACCGTTCGCCAGGACGGGCGCGACCGTGAAATCACCCTGACGGCGGACGATGAAAGCATCCTGGATGCCGCCCTGCGTCAGGGGGCAGATCTGCCGTATGCCTGCAAGGGCGGCGTCTGCGCCACCTGTAAATGCAAAGTGCTGCGCGGGAAAGTGGACATGGCGACCAACTACAGCCTGGAGCCGGACGAGCTGGCCGCCGGGTATGTGCTGAGCTGCCAGTCGCTGCCGTTAACCGCCGACGTGATTGTCGACTTCGACGCGAAGGGGATGGCATGAGCGAACTTATTGCTACCCGTCATGAACGCGTGCTGCAGCTGACGCTCAACCGTCCGGCGGCGCGCAACGCCCTCAACAACGCGCTGTTAACCCAGCTTGCGGAACAGCTTGAGGCCGCCGCCGTGGATGCCGACATTGCCGTCTGCGTGATTTACGGCAGCGAGCGCTGCTTTGCCGCCGGGGCCGATCTCAACGAAATGGCGGAGAAAGACCTGCCTGCCACCCTGAACGATATTCGCCCACAGCTGTGGGCACGCATTAACGCGTTCAGCAAACCGCTGATCGCCGCCGTGAACGGCTTCGCGCTGGGCGCGGGCTGCGAGCTGGCGCTGCTGTGCGACGTGGTGATTGCCGGTGACAACGCCCGTTTCGGCCTGCCGGAAATCACGCTCGGCATTATGCCCGGCGCGGGCGGCACCCAGCGTCTGATTCGCAGCGTCGGGAAATCCCTGGCCAGCAAAATGGTGCTGACGGGTGAGAGCATAACTGCACAGCAGGCGCTGAGCGCCGGGCTGGTGAGCGATGTTTTCCCGGCAGCGCTGACGCTGGAGTATGCCCTGAAGCAGGCGGCCCTGATGGCGCGCCACTCGCCGCTGGCGCTGCAGGCGGCGAAACAGGCGCTGCGTCAGTCTCAGGAGGTACCGCTCCAGGCCGGGCTCGCGCAGGAGCGCCAGCTGTTTACGCTGCTTTCCGCCACCGAAGACCGCCGGGAGGGCATCGACGCCTTCTTACAAAAACGCACCCCCGACTTTAAAGGACGCTAATTGTGGAATTTATTCTCAGTCATGTAGAACAGGGCGTGATGACCATTACGCTGAACCGTCCGGAGCGTCTGAACAGCTTCAACGACGTGATGCACCAGCAGCTGGCCGAGTGCCTGAAACAGGCCGAGCGTGATGACACCGTGCGCTGTCTGCTGATCACCGGGGCAGGACGCGGCTTCTGTGCCGGTCAGGATCTGAATGACCGCAACGTCGACCCCAACGGCCCGGCGCCGGATCTGGGGATGTCCGTTGAAACCTTCTATAACCCGCTGGTTCGCCGCCTGGCAAAGCTGCCGAAACCGGTCATCTGTGCCGTTAACGGCGTGGCGGCAGGTGCGGGGGCCACGCTGGCGCTCGGGTGCGACATGGTGATTGCGGCCCGCTCCGCCAACTTCGTGATGGCTTTCAGCAAGCTCGGCCTGGTGCCGGACTGCGGCGGTACCTGGCTGCTGCCGCGCGTGGCGGGACGCGCCCGCGCCATGGGGCTGGCGCTGCTTGGGGACAAACTCAGCGCCGAACAGGCGCAGGCGTGGGGGATGATCTGGCAGGTGGTGGATGACGAGCAGCTCTCCACCACGGCGCAGCAGATGGCGCTGCATTTTGCGTCGCAGCCGACCTTCGGGCTGGGGCTGATCAAGCAGGCCATCAACGCTGCAGAAACCAACACCCTGGACGCCCAGCTCGATCTGGAGCGCGACTATCAGCGTCTGGCCGGACGCAGCGACGATTACCGCGAGGGCGTCAGCGCCTTCCTGGCGAAGCGCGCGCCGAACTTTACGGGGAAATAAGATGCTGAATATACGGACTGTCGCCGTGATCGGCAGCGGCACGATGGGCGCAGGGATTGCCGAAGTCGCCGCCAGCCACGGTCATCAGGTGCTGATCTACGACATCTCCAGCGATGCGATATCGCGCGCCATCGACGGGATCCGCCAGCGTCTGGCCTCCCGGGTAACGCGCGGAAAACTCTCCGCCGATGCCGGGAGCCAGATCCTGGCCCGGCTGGTTCCCGTCACGGATATCGACGCGCTCTGTGCGGCCGATCTGGTCATAGAAGCGGCCTCAGAGCGTCTGGAGGTGAAAAAGGCGCTGTTTGCTCAACTGGCTGAGATCTGCCCGCCGCAGACGGTGCTGACCAGCAATACCTCTTCCATCTCCGTCACGGCGATTGCGGCGGACGTCCTCCACCCGGAGCGGGTCGCAGGGCTGCACTTCTTTAACCCGGCGCCGGTGATGAAGCTGGTGGAGGTGGTCAGCGGGCTGGCGACCTCTGCGGAAGTGGCCGACGCGCTGTGCGAGCTGGCGCTGAACTGGGGCAAACAGCCCGTTCGCTGCCAGTCAACGCCGGGGTTCATCGTCAACCGCGTCGCCCGTCCATTCTATTCTGAAGCCTGGCGCGCGCTGGAAGAGCAGGTTGCCCCGCCGGAGGTGATTGACGCCGCCCTGCGGGAAGGCGGCGGTTTCCCGATGGGGCCGCTGGAGCTGACCGACATGATTGGTCAGGACGTGAACTTTGCGGTGACCTGCTCGGTATTTAACGCCTTCTGGCAGGAGCGTCGTTTTCTGCCTTCGCTGATGCAGCAGGAGCTGGTGCTGGCGGGAAGGCTGGGCAAAAAGAGCGGGAAGGGCGTTTACGACTGGCAGGGTGACAAACCCGAGGTGCGGTGGGTGCCAGCCGTGAACGACAGCTACAGCCCGATGCGCGTGGAAAAGATACGTGACGGTGTCACCGAAATTGATGATGTTTATCTGATTGAAACTCAGGGCGAAACTGCGCAGGCGCTGGCGCTGCGGCTCAACGGCCCGGTGGTGGTGGTGGACCGCATTGAGCGTGACGTGGCGGTCATTGCCGCCGCGGCCAGCAACCCGCACACCGCGACGCAAAAAGCCATCCGCTACCTGCAGCAGCAGGGGCATCGGGTGGTGCAAATTGCCGATTATCCCGGCCTGCTGATCTGGCGGACGCTGGCGATGATTGCCAACGAGGCGCTGGATGCCCTGCAAAAAGGGGTCGCCAGCGAGAAGGACATCGATACCGCTATGCGCCTCGGCGTGAACTACCCGAGCGGGCCGATCGCCTGGGGCGAGCGCCTGGGCTGGCAGCGCCTGCTGACACTGCTGGAGAACCTGCAGCGTCATTACGGCGAAGAGCGCTATCGCCCCTGTTCACTGCTGCGCCAGCGCGCGCTTCTGGAGAGTAGCTATGAGTCATAACGCCTGGCATAACGCCCGCGCGATGTACGAACGGGACGCCTGCGCGCAGGCGATGGGGATGGACATTGTCGAGATGGACGAGGGCTACGCGGTGGTGACTATGACCATCACCCCGCAGATGCTGAACGGCCATAAAACCTGCCACGGCGGCCAGCTTTTTTCGCTGGCGGACACCGCTTTTGCCTACGCCTGCAACAGCCAGGGGCTGGCGGCGGTAGCCTCCGGCTGCTCGATTGATTTTCTGCGTCCGGGCTTTGCCGGGGACACGCTCACCGCCACCGCGCGGGTGAAGCATCAGGGCAAGCTGACCGGCGTGTATGACATTGAAATCCAGAACCAACAACAGAAAACCGTCGCCCTTTTTCGCGGAAAATCTCACCGCATCGGCGGCAGCGTGACAGGAGAGGCAGATGCGTGACGCATTTATTTGTGATGGCGTTCGAACCCCGGTGGGGCGCTACGGCGGCGCGCTTGCCGCAGTCCGAACCGACGATCTCGGTGCCGTGCCGCTGCGCGCGCTGCTGGCCCGCTACCCGCAGCTTGACATGGAGCGGATTGACGACGTGATATTCGGCTGCGCCAACCAGGCGGGGGAAGATAACCGCAACGTGGCGCGCATGTCGTTGCTGCTGGCCGGTCTGCCGCAGACGGTGTCCGGGACCACCCTTAACCGCCTGTGCGGTTCCGGACTGGACGCGATTGGTTTTGCCGCGCGCACCATTAAGGCGGGCGACGGCGACCTGCTGATCGCGGGCGGCGTGGAGTCGATGTCCCGCGCGCCGTTTGTGATGGGCAAAGCCACCGCCGCGTTTCAGCGTCAGGCGGAGATCTTCGATACCACCATCGGTTGGCGATTTGTGAATCCGCTCATGCATCAGCAATTCGGAACTGACAGTATGCCGGAAACGGCAGAGAATGTAGCTGAATTGTTAAATATCAGCCGTGCCGATCAGGACGCGTTCGCGCTGCGCAGCCAGCAGCGTACCGCGCAGGCGCAGCAGAACGGCGTTCTGGCGCAGGAGATTGTGCCGGTGCTGGTGCCGGGCAAAAAAGGGGCAGTCACAGCGTTCAGCGTGGATGAACATCCGCGCGCGGACACCACGCTCGAGCAGCTTGCCGGTCTGAAAACGCCGTTCCGTAAGAACGGAGTGGTTACGGCGGGAAATGCCTCCGGCGTCAACGACGGCGCTGCGGCGCTGATCGTCGCCAGCGAGAAGATGGCGCTGGCTCAGGGGTTAATCCCGCGCACGCGGATCGTGGCGATGGCGACGGCGGGCGTGGAGCCACGTCTGATGGGGCTCGGCCCGGTACCGGCCACTCGCAAGGTGCTGGAGCGCGCCGGACTCAGCATTAACGATATGGACGTGATCGAGCTTAACGAAGCTTTCGCCGCGCAGGCGCTGGGCGTGCTGCGTCAGCTGGGCCTGCCGGATGATGCCGCGCACGTCAACCCGAACGGTGGCGCGATTGCGCTGGGCCACCCGCTGGGCATGAGCGGTGCCAGACTGGCGCTGGCCGCGAGTAACGAACTGCACCGACGCGGCGGGCGCTACGCGCTGTGTACGATGTGCATCGGTGTGGGTCAGGGCATTGCCATGATCCTTGAGCGTGTTTGAGCATAAAACAATGTGAGTACCCTACAATGACAAATACAACAAAGCTTGATCCGATTGAAACGGCCTCCCTTGACGAGTTACAGGCGCTGCAGACCGAACGTCTGAAGTGGACGCTGCATCACGCCTACAGCAACGTGCCGATGTACAAACGCAAGTTTGACGCCGCGGGCGTTCATCCTGACGATTTCAAAGAGCTGGCGGATATCCGTAAGTTCCCGTGCACCACCAAGCAGGACCTGCGGGATAATTATCCGTTCGATACCTTCGCCGTGCCGATGGAGCAGGTGGTGCGCATTCACGCCTCATCCGGCACCACCGGCAAACCGACGGTTGTCGGCTACACCCAGGGTGACATCGACAACTGGGCCAACCTGGTGGCTCGCTCCCTGCGCGCCGCGGGCGGCAGCGCGAAGGACAAAATTCACGTGGCGTATGGCTATGGCCTGTTTACCGGAGGGCTGGGGGCGCACTACGGCGCCGAGCGTTTAGGCGCGACGGTGATCCCGATGTCCGGCGGCCAGACGGAGAAGCAGGCGCAGCTGATCCGCGATTTCCAGCCGGACATGATCATGGTGACGCCATCCTACTGCCTCAATCTGATTGAAGAGCTGGAGCGTCAGATGGGCGGCGATGCCAGCACCTGTTCCCTGCGCGTGGGCGTCTTCGGTGCCGAGCCGTGGACGCAGGCCATGCGTCGCGAAATTGAAAAACGCTTAGGCATTACCGCCCTGGACATCTATGGCCTCTCCGAAGTGATGGGGCCGGGCGTGGCGATGGAGTGTATCGAAACCGTCGACGGCCCGACCATCTGGGAAGATCATTTTTATCCGGAGATCGTCAACCCGAACGACGGCACGCCGCTGGATGACGGTCAGCAGGGCGAACTGCTGTTCACCACGCTGACCAAAGAGGCGCTGCCGGTGATCCGCTACCGCACCCGCGACCTGACGCGTCTGCTCCCGGCAACCGCGCGCAGCATGCGCCGTATGGACCGCATCAGCGGCCGCAGCGACGATATGCTGATTATTCGCGGCGTCAACGTCTTCCCGTCGCAGCTGGAAGAGGAGATTGTGAAGTTCGAACATCTTTCGCCGCACTACCAGCTGGAGGTGAACCGTCGCGGGCATCTTGATTCACTTTCCGTGAAGGTGGAGCTGAAAGAGAGCAGCCTCACGCTGACGCACGAGCAGCGTTGCCAGGTGTGTCACCAGCTGCGCCACCGCATTAAGTCGATGGTGGGGATATCCACCGACGTGACGATCGTGAACTGCGGCAGCATTCCGCGCTCGGAGGGGAAAGCCTGCCGGGTGTTTGACCTGCGTAAAGCGGCGGCCAACGGTTAAAACACCTTACCCCTCATCCTGACCTTCTCCCCAAAGGGGAGAAGGGACTGTACGGTGCGGTCTTTTCCCTCCCCAGAAAGGGGATAAGGGACTGCTCGGTGCGGCCTTTTCCCCTCTCCCCTCAGGGGAGAGGGTCAGGGTGAGGGGTGAGGATATCTACCCCGAATTACTATGCTATGATTCATCCAGGACAAAAATAACAACAGAATGAATCACATGAATAAACTCGACGCCTTTATCCAGCACGCGGTCAGTTCCGTTCCCGTCAGCGGGACCTCGCTTATCTCCTCGTTATACGGTGACGCGCTGTCCCATCGCGGCGGAGAGATTTGGCTCGGCAGCCTGGTCGCGTTACTGGAAGGGATGGGATTCGGAGAGCGCTTTGTACGCACCGCGCTGTTTCGCCTTAACAAAGAGGGCTGGCTGGATGTTTCCCGCATCGGGCGTCGCAGTTTTTACCGCCTGAGCGATAAGGGGCTGCGCCTGACGCGCCGTGCGGAGAATAAGATCTACCGTGCGGAACTGCCCGCCTGGGACGGAAAATGGCTATTGCTGCTCTCAGAAGGGCTGGACAAAACCACCCTCGCCGACGTCAAAAAACAGCTGATCTGGCAGGGGTTTGGCACGCTGGCACCGAGCCTGATGGCCTCGCCGTCGCAGCATCTGGCGGACGTGCAGTCTCTGCTTCACGATGCCGGGGTGGCGGAAAATGTGATTTTCTTTGAAGCCCACTCGCCGCTGGCGCTCTCCCGCGCCGCGCTGCGTTCACGCGTAGAAGAGTGCTGGCAGTTAACCGAGCAAAACGCGATGTACGAGTCGTTTATCAGCTCGTTCCGGCCGCTGCTCCCGCTGCTGAAAGAGGCCGCGCCGGAGGAGCTGACGCCGGAGCGCTGTTTCCAGATCCAGCTGCTGCTGATTCATTTTTATCGTCGCGTGGTGCTGAAAGACCCGCTGCTGCCGGAAGAGTTGCTGCCCGCGCACTGGGCGGGGCAAAGCGCCCGACAGCTCTGCATTAATATCTATCAGCGTGTCGCGCCGGGGGCCCTGGCGTTTGTCAGCGAGAAGGGCGAAACCTCCGTGGGCGAACTGCCCGTGCCCGGCACGCTCTACTATCAACGCTTTGGTGGTCTTACAAGCGCATAAGGAGTGAAGATGCCTGTTTATCAAATTGATGGTCTGACGCCGGTGGTACCTGACGAGAGCTACGTTCACCCAACGGCAGTGCTGATTGGCGACGTGATTCTGGGCAAAGGCGTCTATGTTGGTCCTAACGCCAGCCTGCGCGGTGATTTTGGCCGTATCGTGGTGAAAGACGGTGCCAACATTCAGGATAACTGCGTGATGCACGGTTTCCCGGAGCAGGACACGGTGGTGGAAGAGGATGGGCATATCGGCCACAGCGCCATTCTTCACGGCTGCGTGATCCGCCGCAATGCGCTGGTGGGCATGAACGCGGTGGTGATGGACGGGGCGGTCATCGGCGAAAACAGCATCGTCGGCGCGGCGGCGTTCGTGAAGGCAAAAGCGGAGATGCCCGCTAACCATTTGATTATCGGCAGCCCGGCCAAAGCGATTCGCGCGCTGAGCGAGCAGGAGCTGGCATGGAAGCAGCAGGGGACGCGGGAATATCAGGTTTTGGTGGAACGCTGCAAGCTCACTATGCACCAGGTGGAGCCGCTGCGCGAGGTTGAGCCTGAACGGAAACGGCTGACGTTTGATGAGAATTTAAGGCCGAAGTCGGCGGTGTAGGGGTAAGGCCGTCTTTTTTCGCCATATCCATCAATAGCGCGATGCCAATGTAATTACTCCAGTTAAAGGTATTTTGCAGCACCACCACCGCATTGCCTTTTTCTTTGTCATAGCCGATAAAGCTGGAGTAGCCGCCGATATAACCGACCTGATAGGTGATTTTTTCCGGACCGATAAAGTCGGTGGTCCAGGCAATACCCTGTACCCCGTCGGGACGTAGAATATCGGTATTTCTCACTTCGGCAAAGACGCTGTCCAGCAGGGGATTGTGGGTTGTTGAGACGTGATAGCGGGCATAGGTCGCCAGATCTTCGGCGTTACTGTATAAGCTCGCTGCCGCCACCATGTTGTTGGAAAAATGCCAGTCCGGGGTGAGCTGCCCGCGCGGGATAAACTTCGGCTGATCGCCTGCGTGGCCAAGCGCCCGCTGTGGATACCCTTTTAGCTGCCGGGGCGTAAAGCTGCTGTTAGCCATTTGCAGCGGATGGAAAATATAGCGCGAGGCTAAACTCTGGATATCTTCGCCGGTTTTGTGTTTCAGGATATAGCCGATCAGGGCGTAGCCGGTATTGGAGTATTGCGGCACTTTATTCTTTGGCGCTCGCCAGTCGGCGAGGTAGCCCAGCACGTTATCGCTATCCAGCTCACCGTAGAAATTATCGCCCGTGCTTAAGTAGCTGATGAATTTACCAAGCATCGGAACATCCATATTCTGACGCGGCAGGCCGGAGGTGTGGGTTACCAGTTCAAGCAGGGTGATTTTTTGTGCATCCGCGCTAAGCGGCGTCCCCGGCGGAAGCAATGTCGCCAGGTTATCGTTCCAGTTCAGTTGCCCTTCATTCACCAGACAAGCCACCACTTCCGCCGTGATCCCTTTGCTGAGCGAGCCAAGCGCAAACAGGGTATCGGGCCTGACCGGATAGCGATTGACCGCATCGGTTACGCCCCAGGTGTAAAACTGCGGTGAGCCGTGATTATGGATCACCGCGACCGTCATCCCGGGAACGGATTTTTGCGCCATATAGTGACGTACCACGCTGTCAACGTCGCCATCCAGTGAATCATGGGTGAGAAGTTCCTGAGTACCTTCCGGGGAGGACATTTGCGAGAGCGTGCCACAACCGCTGAGGAGTGGGAGAGTAAGCAGAAGCCAGATAATTTTTTTTGTTATGTTCTGCATACCTGGTAGCGAGTGTGGTGGTCATTGGCGCGCCAGGAATGTATCACAAATAGCCTGCGTGAATGTAAACTTTCTACACGGTGGCGGCTCGTTGATGGTTACCGTGACTTTTCGGCCTGCTTTGAGGATTTCAGTATGACTCGCTTTTATCAACTTACCGCCACCCGTCTGGATGGGCAGCTTATCTCTATGGCCGACTATGCAGGAAAGGTGGTTTTGGTCGTTAATACCGCCAGCCAGTGCGGCTTCACGCCACAGTACGGTGGCCTTGAAGCGCTATACAAGAAATACGCCGATGAAGGATTAGTCGTGCTGGGCTTCCCCTGCAACCAGTTCGGTAAACAGGAACCCGGCGGCGCAGACGAAATCTCGAAAACCTGTTACATCAACTACGGCGTGAGCTTCCCGATGTTCGAGAAGATCGAGGTTAACGGTAGCGCAGCGCACCCGCTGTTTCGTTATCTGAAAGATGAATTGCCCGGCGTGCTGGGGGGGCGGATCAAGTGGAACTTTACTAAGTTTCTGATTGGACGCGACGGTAAACCACTCAAGCGTTTTGCTCCGATGACTACGCCCGAGAAAATGGAGGGGGCAATTGTTGCGGCACTGGGAAGGTGAGTGTTTTTGCCGCTAGAGCCATCCATTTGTTGGGGATTGCCGATATTCTGATATCCGCTCTGTGCCAGAAGCAGACGTTGATAACGTTGAGATATGTTAATTTATGGAGAGCAGGTCAACGAACAAAAGGAGAAGAAGATGCAAATCAAGTTCGGGGTGTTGTTACTCGCAGCGCTTGTGCCATTGACATCGACGGCAGCAAAAGGGAGTTTGTTTTTTTCGGTCGGTAATGAGAAAACTTCTTTTTCCCCTGGATGTGTAAAGTCAATTGATTATGTAGAGAAGGATGAGACAGGTGCAGAGAATTTAATCTTTAGATTTTCCGATGAATGTGGCAAAAGGTTGTCGGAAATGACCCGACAGAATATAGGAAAGCATATGTCCATCGCCTACGATCATAATAAAATTACTTCCGCTATAATTTCCTCGCGTCTGAGTACTAGTTTCAGAGTATCCACAAAAGACATACCAAGAATACTGTTGATGCAAATACTTAATGATTATGATGGTGTTCGTGATTAACCAGAAAAAAGCGGCAAATAATAATTTACTTGGCAATGAAAAGTCATTCATAAATACAATGTCCGCTTTTCGCTCACAGCAGACCTTCAGCTTCGTTAACACGTCCGCTCCGTGCCAGCAGCAGACGCTGCAGTATATTCCACTTTCGGCTCGAATCGGACTGAGGTAACGTAGCAGAAATATTTATCCGGACTCAACCAAGATGCCTTCCATCGAAACGTTTATCACTTTTCTTCTCGCTGCAGTATATTCCACTTTCGGCTCGAATCGGACTGAGGTAACGTAGCAGAAATATTTATCCGGACTCAACCAAGATGCCTTCCATCGAAACGTTTATCACTTTTCTTCTCGCGCTAACGCTTCTGGAGATTTCTCCGGGACCAGACATGATGCTAACTATCGCAAGAGGAGTCGGTCAGGGAAGACGTATTGCACTGCTTACGGTACTGGGTAATGTATTTGTAGCTGGTTTTGTGCAAGTTTCTTTTCTTGTCCTGGGGTTGGTAGCCGTTG
This sequence comes from Enterobacter sp. DC4, assembly GCF_000568095.1. Classification (NCBI taxonomy): domain Bacteria; kingdom Pseudomonadati; phylum Pseudomonadota; class Gammaproteobacteria; order Enterobacterales; family Enterobacteriaceae; genus Enterobacter; species Enterobacter sp. DC4. Next base: position 1,029,195 of record NZ_AZUB01000001.1, read on the forward strand.
TTCATGCCTGGCCGGTTGCGCTAGATCTGTTAAGGTGGGCTGGTGCGGCTTATCTGATGTGGCTGGGCATAAAAATGATTGCGACTTCAGGCACAGATACGCGGCTGCGAAAAACTGCCAAAATTTCTGACTGGAGTGCCGTTAAAGAAGGCGCCTTGAACAGCCTGACTAACCCCAAATCCCTACTGTTCATGTTCGCTTTTCTTCCTCAGTTTGTCGATCCCGCCGCGGGTCCTGTCTGGCTGCAATTGCTTGTTCTGGGGAGTATCCAGAAGCTGGCAGGAATTATTTCCCTGGGATCAGTCGCAATGGCATCAGGGACATTTGGAAACTGGCTAAGTAAACACCCAGGCTTTATCAAATGGCAGGAACGATTTACAGGCGTTGTCATGATAGGCCTCGGCATCCGCATGTTGTTTAGCGGGTCTGGTGTCGTATCGAAATCTTCCAGTTAAGTTTTACCGAAAGGGTAAACCCAGTGTCCGCTCCTCGATTTACAGGCGTTGTCATGATAGGCCTCGGCATCCGCATGTTGTTTAGCGGGTCTGGTGTCGTATCGAAATCTTCCAGTTAAGTTTTACCGAAAGGGTAAACCCAGTGTCCGCTCCTCGCTCAAAGCGGACCATACTGTAAAATTTTATTAGTGAAGTGACTCTTCTTCTCCTGAGAGCGTATCTGCATCAGGTGAATAATTCCGGTAAACGCATGCCAGTTTATGCCCGTCATGATCGCGCAGATAGGCAACATAAAAATCGGGGCCGTAGGCGGTTCGTGTACCGGGCACGCCTTCATTTTTCCCACCCGCACGGAGGCCCGCTGCATGGAAGCGTCTGACAATTTCCGCGTTATCGGCTCTGAATGCGAACATTGTCCCGTTTCCCGCTGTCGCGGGTTGCTGGTCAAAAGGAGGACAAATGCAGAAGCTAAATTCGTCATCCGGATGATTTTCGTTTCCCCACATTGCCCAGCTATCAGTCCGGGCGGGCAGACGTGAATAGCCCAGCACGTTAAAAATGGCGTCATAAAAGTTCAAGGCGCGTTGAAAGTCATTTGTCCCTATCGTGATATAAGCCAGCACGTTATAACATCCTCTATCCACGCAGCCACGGCGTAATCGTCAGCCCGGTAAGCAAGCCTTCCGGGCTGAGCAGGCGAGTGACGGTTTGCCCCCACGGTTCCATACGGTTAGCCACCAGTAACCGATAGCCTTTTTCACTCAGAATACGGGTAGCAGAATCGAGATCCTGTACTTCGTATTCAACCCATCCCTGCGGTATCGGGTGCTCTGCGGGCCACTGTTCTTCTCCAAAACATGACATAGCCGCCTGTGCGAGCGGCCAGACAGCAAAATGCTTCACGCCTGCCAGTTGGCCCTCTTCAGTGAGCAGATAATCGCTATTCCCTTCCATCGGCTTCAGCGGAAGGCCGAGTGTCTGGACATAAAACGCGGTGCTGGACTCCGTATCCCGAGAAATGGGCCCGAACCCGGCGACAAACAAGACATCCATTCCCGCTAACGTCTGCGACATATCTACTCCTGCGTGAGGTGAAATTCACCCTGAATTTATATTACGACTGGCTGAAATACGACTCTCAATTCTGGTATCGCATTCATCGTGCCTGCACGCCCACGACGGGTTTAAAATTCAACGCGATGACGATCAGCAGCACGACTCCCGCACTCATGATCAGCCATGCGCTGGTCAGAGAGACCGAACTGTCGCGAACGATCCCCGCAATTAACGGCATGAGCGCGGCGATCATGTATCCACCTCCCTGAACTTTTGACAGTAACTTCCCGGCCTGAGCGGGCGTTCGCGCATGATCGAATGTGACGATCAGCGACAGCGGGAAGAGGGCGCCGATCCCGATGCCAAGCAGTAGCGTAGATAATACCGGCGTTGTACCCGGCGAAAAGACCAGACACAGGAGTCCCGCCAGCAGCAGCAACAATACGGCGATCAGCGGCACGCGACGGTCGGGGAATTTACCGATCAGCGCGGAGACGGCAAACCCTGCGACAACCTCGGTTAACGTCAGCCAGGCCAGCATGTAGCCGCTGCTGCGTGCGGACCATCCCGCCTGAATATAAAGTGGGGGCAGCCAGGCCAATACCAGCGTATAGGCTCCCGTTCCCACGCCGAAAAAGAGCAACAGCAGTGCCGTACGGGAGGAGGAGAGCGTAACGGTTTCGGGGGCTGTTTTTTCCCCCTGAGGATGCTTAACCAGGGTTAACCACAGTATCAGCGCCAGCAGCGCTAACAGCCCGGCCATTGCCAGCGCGGGCTTCAGCGTCAGCCATGAAAACAACGGCTCGGCGCTGGCGGCAGCGACTGCCGCACCGGCCATAATGCCCGTGCTGAATAGCGACATTACCGTGCTGGCCATTTGCGTATATTCCTTTTTTATCAGGGCAGGCATTAAGGCCTGGATCATGCCGATACTGGCCCCGCCCAGTAACGCGGTGCCCATAAGACTCTCCGGTGAGGCGCTAAAACCGCGTAATAAACAGGCCACAAGCAGGATGAAGAGACCGAGCATAATTCCCCGTACGGCACCAACTCTGGCTAAAAGCCAGGGGCCACACAGGGCAGCCAGTCCCATCATCGCGACCGGCAGGGTGGTCAGCAGGCTAAATTGCGTAGCCGTTAGCCCCGCTTCGCGCTGCAGCACGGAAAACAACGGTCCGACAGAGGCCAGAATGGGGCGCAGGTTCAGCCCGACGATAAAAGCGATAACGGCGAAGAGTAAAGGCGATGTGCGTTTCAACAGGAGATCCTTTTCGGTTGTGAATGGCCGGGCAAATTGCCACAAGCATTTATCTTAACGTTAAGATAAAATGTGTTTTTGCGTAAGATGTACCGCACAACAGGATAAATACCCACACCATCAGGGGTGAAAATGAAAGACCATGTAGACTTCGTTGTCGGCCAGTGGAGCCGTGCCATGCCGGAACTGGACGCCTCATCGATGAAAATTTTTGGCCGAATGCTCCGGCTGATGAAGCATCTGGGAAAAGAATGGGCGGAGGCGATGGCGCAGTTTGGTTTTCGCGAGGGCGAGTTTGACGTGCTCGCCACGCTGCGCCGCGCCGGTGAGCCGTACTGCCTTTCCCCCACACAGCTGTATAAATCGCTGTTGATCACCTCAGGGGCGATGACGAACCGGCTCAGCCATCTCGAAAAGCAAGGGCTTATCAGGCGAATTGCCGATCCGGATGACAAGCGCAGCACGCTCGTAAGCCTGACACCGCGCGGGCAGGATCGTATCGAACAGGCGCTGATCGTGCACACACAGACGCAAAATGCGCTGCTGAGCAACTTGTCTGACGCGCAGCACGCGCAGCTTGAGTCCCTGCTGAGGGAATTGCTGCTGGCGTTTCCGGCTGAGGAATGGGATGAAACGTCACCGTGTGCCGATAATACATAAACTGCATGATTACACCTTACAAAAAGGGAATGTATGTCTTTACCGCCACTGTATGCGCTGCGCGCGTTCGAAGTTGCCGCACGGCTGAACTCCTTCAGCAAAGCGGCTGAAACACTCCATATCACGCCGGGGGCGGTCAGCAGGCATGTCCAGACGCTGGAAATGTGGTTCGACTGCGAGCTGTTTAAACGACAGGGGCCGAGAGTGGAGGTCAGCGATGCCGGACGTATTCTGGCTGGGCAGCTTAGCGAAAGTTTCTCGAATATTGAGTGGGCCTGTCGTGCATTCAAAAGTGAAAACCACCTTCTGCGCCTTAAAGCGCCCAGCTCGCTGACGATGCGATGGCTTCTGGATGTGCTTAAATCCTTACGCGAGAACCACGCGAAGCCGAAAATCGAAATTGCCAGCGTCTGGATGGACTTCGACACGGTTGATTTCAGTCGTGAGCCTTACGATTGTGCGATCCTCCTCGGTAACGGCTATTTCGGCGAGTCAACAGAAAGCAGGCTGCTGTTCAGCGAATGGCTTATTCCCGTTTGTACTCCGTCTTTGCTGGAGTCTGCCCGGCATACGCTTCCAGATTGCGATCTTATTCATCCGTCACCGGACAGACGGGACTGGAAGCGCTGGCTGAAAAGGACGGGCTTATTCCCCGGCCTCGACATGAGCGGTGGAATCGTGTTCGATACCCTGGAGCAGGGAAGCCTTGCGGCCATGCACGGACACGGCGTGGCGATGGCAGATCTCCGGCTCACGCTCGACGCGCTGAAAAGCGGCCTGCTCGCGCTGCCTTTCAGGGAGGCGATAGCAACAGGGGACGGTTACTACCTTGTCTGGCCCAAAAATTCGCTCAGAGGCCAGAGTATTGAACGGCTGCTGGCGTGGCTAAACCTTAACGCACCGGTGGTGCCTTCTTTGGATATCGTCTGTCTTAATTACAATGAAAAGCGGGTTTAATAAATAGCGGAATATTTATTATGGGATATTCCGCATATTGAACGTATTTATGCGTAGGGAATATTCGCCATCTTTTTATATCTTTCCGGCAGGGCGCTGTTCAGGTTAAGTAATTTATCGAGAATATAAAGCGCAGGCGTCCCTTTTGCGCGTTCAGCATCGATCAGCGCAGTGCGTAACAGATTGGCAGCCGAGGTCATTTCACGGAAATAATCCTCCGATTCACGCGTCTGAGCTTCGCCTGACGCGGCGTAACGCACCTTTGGCCACTGCGCAAAGTCAAGCAGCGGAAGGATCCCATCCTCTTTTGGTAAATGCGCTGAGAGCAACTCTTCGGCGTTGCCCGGATTGCTTTGGGCGAAAGAGAGGAGGTGCAGTCGGTGGATGAAAGGTGAAAGCGCTTCTGAGTTTTCTTTTTCTGTTGAAAGTAACGTTATCAACTCATGCACATTTGCTTGGGCGCTAAATTTATGAGGCGAGATAATGTTCATTACATGGAATAAAACATCGAGTGTCATAGGTGCTCCATACAGGCTTGGTATTATTTATTTTTCTATCCCAGGGATGAATGGATGGTATTTCAGGGGCGTCACTTTTGAAAAACGATAAATAGTGGGAATCAATGTGAGTTTTACTCAATGTTGCGCTTTGGAGTGCAATCACGCACATCCTCACGTTGCAGCGATTTGTTTCACAAATGCCATCGTCCATAACCGTTCAGGATGGTATAACGTCTTGCGGCAATCGGGTTGCCGTCAGATGACCCCATTCACAAAGGTGTATATGAAACAAATTACTTTCAGTGACCTGCAGCAACAAAGCGAGCAGGCTGCAAATTCTCCTCGCTTACGCGCCCATCGCAATTTACACCCTGAGCTGAGCGACCCGGTGCAGCGCTTGGCCATCGCGATGGAACCCGGTACCTATGTTCGCCCCCATCGCCACCCGCACACGTTTGAACTGCTGACGGCGCTGAGCGGTCGCTTTCTGGTGTTGAATTTTGATGACAGCGGTAACGTGACCCAGCGCGTGGTGTTAGGTGAAGACTGCAAAGTGCTGGAGATGGATGCCGGTACCTGGCATGCCGTGCTGTCGCTGGATAAGGGCGGCGTTATTTTTGAGGTAAAACACGGTGTCTACCAGCCCGTTCCTGAGCACGATACCGCCCCATGGTCACCGGCTGAGAACGCACCCGGTAGCGCGGAGCTGATGAAATGGTACGCCCAGGCACAGGTGGGTGACGGTGGTTTTACCCTGTAATTGTGCTCTCATGTTCCCGGCGCGCAAAGGCGCACCGGGTAAGAGAGAGAGACGAACCCGCCAACTCAACTCGCCCTATTAAAATGCCAGTCGCGGGCAGTCGACAGCGTCACGAACGGACCTGCCAGGGTGCTGTTGTGATGGGCAATAATGTCGCTGGCGGATAAATAGTCATTATCCATTGTGGTATGCGCATCAGAAATCAGTACCGTCCTGAAACCCAGCTCCGGTGCGGCCCGACAGGTCGTATCAACGCAAAATTCTGTTTTCATCCCGGCAATGACCAGCTGTTTGACACCTCGCTGATTAAGTTCTCGCAGCAATACCGTATCCCTAAAACAGCTGGGATAGCGCTTGGTGAAAACAACATCCTGCTCCTTCACGCCCAGTTCGGGTATCAGCTGTGTTAACGGACCCTTCTCTGAGAGCGGGGAGTCGTCTGGTCCAATATGGCGGGCAAAAAAGAGGGGCACCTGCGCGCGTCGCGCGTGGGTGATTAACAAACGGATATTTTCCAGAACGGCATCGGCGGAACAGGGGGAAACCGGGCCCCGGAAGAGGCCCTGCTGCATGTCGATAACCAGGAGTGCATTGTCAGACGAAACCATTTTATTTCTCCATTCAGAGGGTGGTGAACGGAGAGATATTTCCCCGTCCAGACTGGCGGGGATTGAGGTTCTGTTTGTCAGTCGTTTGCTACAGATACACTCACGCCGCCGAAGGTTCCGGTGGTGGTGAGCGTGGTTGTTGGCTGAACTGACTGATACATGCAATGACCTTTGTTTATTTCGCTGTTAGCGTAACTATCGCGTACAGTTATAGCGCTGGTGAGAGATTCTCTTCAATACACCAACATCAGTAGGTGCAACGTTAGCGTTGCGCCGGGATGATATTACTGAATACTGCCGAGCCCTTTCAGGAATTCCTCAACCTGCTCAGGCGTCGCTGTATCTGCCTGGTAAAGGATATCGAGCTTAACGTTCTTCAACCCGCAGAAGCCAAATACACCTTCGACAATCTGCGTCTGAATCGCCGTCGAATAGCCGTGTTTATCAAATCCGGTGAGATCGCTGCCGCCAGTGGCAATCAGGCGGACGGGAACATCCCGTAAGTTGCCCACAATCCGTCCGTCGTCGGCCACCTTATACGCCCAGTTCAGGGTTAATACGCGATCGAACCAGCCTTTCAACAGCGCGGGGACCGACCACCAGTACACGGGGAAGACAAACACCAGCATATCCGCACGCTCGACGCGCTGCTGCTCGCGCAGAATATCGTCGGGAAGGGCGCTCGGATCGCCGTGATACAAATCAAGGTCGGCGCGAGACATGGCCGGATTAAACCCTTCAGCATGCAGATCGGCGATTTCAACCTGCGTACCTTGCTCGCGTAATTTTCCGGCAATATGGGTTGCCAGCGAATGGGATAATGAATTGTCGACAGGGTGAGCCGTCACGATCAGTGCGTTATTAATGGCATGTGTAGCAGACATAGCGACCTCAGAATGGGGGAGAAGTGACACCTATATTACTGTTGGTAACTTAGGTGTCAATCCGCCCCCGACGATCATTTTGTGCTATTCGCGTAGGTCTCCAGCACGCCGGTCATGGCGCCGCTGAGCATATCTTCTGCAATATTTCGCGCGAGTACGCCGTTGCCCGCCGCGGTGCTGAGCGCGTCCGCCGCGCCAATGATGGCCGTCAGTACCGCTTCCCCCTGAACGCCTTTTAAGACGATAAAAGGGGAAAGCGCGGTACGCAGGCAGTCGGCACATTCGGCCACGCATGCCTCACGAAACGTCTGCAACGCGTGGGAACCGGACAGCGCAGCCGCGATTGGCCCGGTTTCAGGCCCGGCAGTAATGGCGCAGTCGATATAGGCGGCACTGAAAAAGCGGATCGTCTTTTCCAGCGTTTTGCTGTCGACCGCCAGCGTCTCACGGAATTTCGCCAACTGCCGATCGCTATAATCCTGGTACAGCGCCATCAGCAACCCTTCACGATCGCCAAAGTGGTCATAGGGGATAGGCTTGGTGACGTTGGCCCGCTCGGCCAGGTAGCCAAGCGTCAATGCCTCCGTGCCTTGCTGGCGAACGATTCCGCGTGCAACCTCGAGCAGCTGCACGCGGCGGTCCTCTTTTCTTAAGCGCTTAACAACCATACTTTCCTCAAAACTGTTATCTACTCATGGTAGTTTACACGCTTTCTGCGGGGCGCTGCACGCGTTGTTCCAAAGGGCGGATCCGGAACCATATCGCATACATCGCGGGCAGGAAGACGAGCGTGATGATCGTCCCGCCCAGCGTCCCGCCGATCAGCGTCCAGGCCAGCGTGCCCCAGAACACCGAATGCGTCAGGGGAATGAACGCCAGCACGGCGGCCATGGCGGTCAGCAGGACCGGGCGTGCGCGCTGGACCGTCGCTTCAACCACCGCCTGGAACGGCTCGAGACCGTCCTTCTGGTTATGATCGATTTGACCGATCAGGATCAGCGTATTGCGCATTAGAATGCCGGAAAGGGCGATCAAACCGACCAGCGCGTTGATGCCAAACGGCTGATTGAAAATCAACAGTACAGGCACCACGCCAATCAGCCCCAGCGGAGCGGTTAAGAACACCATCACCATCGCTGAGATTGAGCGCACCTGCAAAATGATGATCAGCAGCGTCAGGGCAATCATGATCGGGAACAGCGGCAACATGGCCTGCGTGGCTTTGCCCGATTCCTCAATCGAACCCGCCATGTCGATACGGTATCCGGCCGGCAGCGCATCAACGATCGGCTGGAGCTGCTTCATGATGGCGACCGACACATCCGGTGGCTGAAGATTGTTAGCGATATCGCCCCGCACGGTTATCGTCGGGGTGCGATCGCGACGACGGAGGATCGGATCTTCCATACCAATCTCAATCTTGCCGATTTGAGACAGCGGAACGCGCTGTCCCGCATTGCCGACAAGGGTAAAGCCCTCGATTTTTGCCGGGTCAAGACGGATATCTCCCGCCGCGCGGCCAATCACCTCTACCGAGCGAATATCTTCCCGCACGGAGGTGACGGGCACACCTGAGAGCAGGAACTGAAGCTGCTCGGCAACGGCACTGGAGGTTAAGCCGGTCGCCTGCAGGCGGTTTTGATCGAGGGTGAAATGCAATACGGGAACGCGTGACCCCCAGTCGGTGTTGACGGTTCTCATCATCGGGCTTGCCTGGAGCACGGCTTTCACCTTATCAGCAATGTCATGCACCTGTTCGACATCCGGACCCGTCACGCGCCAGGCAACCGGGAAGGGCGAGTAAGGGCCAAACACCAACTGGGTCACCCGCACGCGCGCTTCAGGCGCCAGGCCGTTGGCGACCGCTTCTCTCAGCCGGAGCTTGAGCGCCTCGCGTGACGTCTCGCTGTCCGTCAGGATCACGATTTTCGCAAAAGACGGATCGGGCAGTTCAGGCGCCATCGCCAGATAAAAGCGGGGCGAACCCTGACCAATATAAGCAGTAACAATTCTGGCTTCAGGCTGCTGACCCAGCCACGCTTCTATTTTTGCCGTTGCGGCGCTGGTTTGCGCTATCGAGGTGCCGTAGGGCATCTGCACTTCAACCAGCACTTCCGGGCGATCGGAGGTCGGGAAAAATTGTTTTTTTACCAGCCCCATGCCGAGCACGGCCAGGATGAATATGGTGACCACAGCGCCGGCCACCCGCCATTTCCTGGCAATAACGCGGCCAAGCAGCTGGCGAAAACGGTTATAGCGAGGCGTGTTATAGATGGCGGCATGACCTCCTTCTACTTTGGGGATCGCTGGCAGGATCTTCACTCCAAGATAGGGCGTGAACACCACCGCGACAAACCATGAGGCAATCAGGGCGAGGCCGACAATCCAGAACATATTGCTGGTGTATTCCCCGGCGGTCGACTGGGCAAAACCATTCGGCATAAAGCCAATGGCCGTCACCAGGGTTCCGGCCAGCATGGGCGCGGCGGTATGGCTCCAGGCGAAGGCCGAGGCTTTGATTCTGTCGTAACCTTCCTCCATTTTTACCACCATCATTTCGATAGCGATAATCGCATCGTCAACCAGCAGCCCGAGGGCGAGGATCAGGGAGCCCAGCGTGACGCGGTCAAAGTTTATTCCCGCGGCTTCCATCACCACGAAGACGACCGCCAGCGTCAGCGGGACCGCCGCCGCAACAACCACCCCCACGCGCCAGCCCATGCTGACAAAACACACCACCATGACCACAAGCAGGGCGACGAAGAATTTAATCATGAACTCATCGACCGACGAGCGAATATTCACGGACTGGTCGGTGACTTTGGTCAGGGACATGCCAAGCGGCAGGCTATCATTGATTTTTGCCGTTTCCGCATCCAGCGCTTTACCCAGCGCCAGACCGTTCCAGCCTTCGCGCATCACGATGCCCAGCAGAAGGGTGGGTTCATGCTGATTACGTATCAGCATCGTCGGGGGATCTTCGTAGCCTCGCTCAATCGTTGCTACGTCGGACAGCTTGAGCGTTTTGCCCTGAGCAACAAAAGGCGTATCGCGGATTTTCTGCAGTTCATCGAACGCGCCGTCCAGGCGGATAAAAATTTGCGCGCCTCGGGTCTCAATGGAACCCGCCGCGGTTAACGCGTTCTGGCTGTTGAGCGCATTGAAAATATCCTGGGGTGAGAGCCCTATCGTCGCCAGACGGTCATGGGAGAAGGAGATATAAATCCGCTCGGCCTGTTCGCCGATAATGTTCACTTTCTTCACGCCGGGAACGTGCAGAAGCTGCTGGCGCAGGCCTTCGGCATCACGTACCAGCTGTCGCTGCGGTTCGCCTTTCGCTTTCAGGGCAAAGAGGGCAAAGGTGACATCCGAGAATTCGTCATTGATCATCGGGCCGATGACGCCCGCCGGAAGACGTTGAGTTTCATCTCCAAGCTTCTTACGCGCCTGATAGAACTCCTCCTGCACTTCGGCAGGCGGGGTCTTGTCCTGCAATGACAACGTGATAAACGCCATGCCGGGACGGGTATAGGTTTCGGTACGGTCATACCATTTGAGCTCCTGCAGGCGCTTTTCCAGCGGTTCGGCGACCTGATCCTGGATCTCCTGCGCGGTGGCGCCAGGCCAGACGGTTATCACCGTCATTTGCTTTACCGTGAAGGGCGGATCTTCCGCGCGTCCGAGCCCAAAAAAGGCGTAAATTCCGGCAATGGTGACCAGAACGATAAGAAACAGCGTGATGGAACGTTCGCGGACGGCCAGCGCTGACAGGTTGAAGCGGCTTCCGCTCATGGCGTGTTCTCCGTCAGGGCGGCATTGCGTTGTTTAGCAAGCCTGACGACCTCACCTTCGTGCAGAAGATGGGCGCCTAAAGCAACAATTTTCTCACCGGGCTTCACGCCGCCCGTAACCTGCACCGCATCTTCACCCACGCTCAGCACCTTGACGGGCGTCCATGCGACTTTTGCCGGCTGGGCGGAAATACGCCAGACGCCGGGACCTTTTCCTGCATCATAGAGTGAAGCCAGCGGAACCTGCATGACCTGACCTTCCGCTTTATTGTCCTGAATGTTCAGCGTGACGGTCGCCCCCAGCGGCGCGTTTGCCAGCAGGCCATCCAGCACGTATCGGGCTTCATAAGTGCGGGTCGCGGCATCGGCAGAGTCAGACAGCAGGCGCAGCGTTGCGGTGACCGGGTTTTCTTCTTTGCCATAAAGGGTGGCCTGCGCCTCGCTGCCGACGGCAGGGCGCAGCGTTTCCGGAAGCTGCACGAGCGCTTCGCGTTGTCCCGCTCTGGCGAGCCTGATCACCACCTGTCCGGCACTGACGACCTGACCCGGCTCGGCGAGCGTCTCCATGACCACACCGTCTGAATCCGCCAGCAGTACGGCATAGCCCGTGGCGTTTTGCGCCACGTTGGCCTGGGCCCGGGCGGCGCTGAGATCGGCCCTGGCCGTATCGGCCGCCGCTTTGATCTGGTCATACTCCGAGGCAGATACGGCGCCGGATGCCACAAGGCCGCGATAGCGCGCTTCATCGCTGGAGGCTTTTCGCGCGCGCGCCTGGGCAGCATCTACCGCGCGCTGCTGCGCCTGAGCCTGTAATTTCAGGTCAACGGGATCCAGGCGCAGTAAGGGCTGGCCCTGTTTGACGGTCTGCCCCGTATCAACCAGTCGCTCAAGGATTTTTCCCTGAACCCTGAAACCCAAATCGCTTTGCGTTCTTGCGACCACAACGCCCGTGAAGGCGCGGGCGGTATTGTTCGCAAGCTCAACGGAAGCGGATCTGACGAGCGGTGGCTTTGTGCGCGGATCGTCACTCGCGGAAATATCGCCGCATGCCACCAGGGCAAACGGCAGGAGACAAACGGCAACGCGGGCTGAAGTGAGCCTGAGCATGGGAAACCTTTTTGACGTAACAGGACGGTATCCGCATTCTCTGACTAGTGACCAAAAATGTCAATGGTCACAATTTAGGGGGCCAGGCTTCTTAAAATCAGTGAAGAGAGAAGCACCGCCGCGGTGGGGGCCATTTCGAGGTTGTACTGCAGCTGGATGGGATTGATAAAAGGACACATCACCATGTGGATAGCCTGTGTGACCTCATCCAGCGGCGTTTTTCTCTCAAACTCTCCGGCCTGCCTGCCTTCGATAATGATGCTCTCAATTAGCTTCATCAGGCTTTCTGCATACCGTTCTGTCGACGGCCACTGCTCGCGTGCGGCGACGGCGGCAATGTCGTACAGCTTACGGTCGTGGAAAAACAGCTCGCTTCCCGCTTCGGTGAGCGCTTTGAAAAGACGGCGTAATTTTTCGCTTGCTGACGGCGCATCCTTGATGGCGGAAAGCACCGCCGCCATGATCAACTCCAGGCGGTTAGCGCAGATCACCTCGCCGATAGCCTGTTTGGAATCGAAAAACTTATAAATGTAGGACTTAGAAAAACCGATGGATTTAGCCAGCTCGGCGACGGTGGTTTTTTCATAGCCGTAGTGACCGAAGTGCTCAAAAGCGGCTTCGACGATTTGCTCTCTGACAGCGTGGTCAAGTGGACCACGTGCTGATGGGGGGTTCATATTTTTAGTCATTATTTAAGCTTAGCGTGACAGGCTACGATTAACAACGAGTGACCATTTCGTACTTTGGTTACCGTCATTCATCATGCGCCCTTCAGACGGGACGATCAACCAGGTGGGGTAAGTGTATCACTGTTTTTCGCGCACTATGGCATCTATCTGTCTGCGATAAGCGAGGATTTCAGCGCAACTCCCTTGCACTGAACAGAGCCGTTTTTGCTTAAGCCGAGCGTGGACGCAATATTTTTTCAACGATGAGCACCAGACGCTTTCGCGTCACGAACCGGTGTAGCTGCCCCAGAAGCCAGTTACCGCATCCGGTAATCAGGGTGCTACGGTTACTCTCCACGGCCTTTAGCGCCAGGGCGACCACCTTGTCTGCGGGCATTCTTTTACCTACCGAGGCTTCCTCAGCATTCACCACATCAAAAAAGGCCGTATCCGTTGCGCCGGGGCAAAGCGCCAGAACGCGGATGCCCTTTGAGCGATATTCACCCCACAGCGCATTCGAAAACGAGAGCAGGAAGGCTTTGGTTGCGCCATAAATCGCCATATAGGGATCCGGCTGCATCGCGGCCGTTGAGGCCACGTTAATAATCATCCCCGAGCCTTTCTGGAGCATTCCCGGCAGCATGGCGTGCGTCAGCTCCACGGGGGCCAGGCAGTTCACGTTTATCTCATCACGCTGCCTGTCGATAGAGAGCTTTTCGAATGGCCCATAGGTGGCGAACCCGGCGCAATTGATCAGAATGTCGGGGAAACGCCTTAAGGTTTCAAGCCGTTCCACAATGTGGGGAATGGCTTCCGGTTTCACTAAATCCTGCACAATAATCGTGATGGATACGCCATGCTTTCTGACTAACTCTGCGGCAAGCGCCTGCAGCTTTGGTTCGGAGCGGGCGATCAGGATCAAGGCCACGCCGCGGGCCGCGAGCTGCCTGGCGAAATCACGACCTATGCCCGAAGACGCTCCGGTAACCAGCGCTGTTTTTCCTGTATAATCAAAAGAATTCATATTATTAATCCCGTTTCCCTAATGTATGTCGCACAGGATAAACCGTGCACTTAGGTACACGGTCAAGCGTGATTTTTACAAGGTGAGGGCGGCGCGATGCGAATTGGTGAACTGTGTGCGAAAACGGGATTATCGAAAGAGACGGTGCGTTACTATGAGCGGCAAGGGCTATTAGAGAATATCCCGCAACCTAATCGCAGCAATAACTACAAAGTCTATTCCGCCGTTGATTTACAGCGTTTAAACATGATCAAGCATGCCAAAATGCTGGGTTTTACCTTAGCCGAAATCTCAGAGGTTTTAGCTGTCTGGATTGACGACAAATTTACCGCTGAGCAAAAACAAGCGTCCCTGCGCCGCAAGCTGCAGCAGCTGGAAGAGAAAGAAGCGGCGTTAATTGAACTCAGAGCCAGGATAATCAATGCGATTAATAAGGTTGGTCAACCTTGTATCGACGAGTTTTGAGCGGAGGCCGCAAAACCGATGCGGCCTTATCTATCACGCAGCCAGTTCAGGCATCTGTTCCTTCACGAAATTCAACACCCTCTTCGCGTCCAGAGACGCATAGGGCAGGCTCTCAATAATGGCGATTGAACGCGTATTACCCACCGTCTCTTTTATCTCATCGAGTTTGTACTGAATGTGCGGTGCGACGAGGAAACCATCGAAAGCGGGAGCGACACTGGCGAAGTTATCCAGCCCAACAGCGCTAATCATCAGCGGAAAGCCTTCACGTTCTGCCAGAGACTGCATCTTTTTGGCGAGAGAGTTTGCGGTATTACCAAACAAACAACATATCAGAAGCTTTTTCATGTTTTGTACCTCCTGAAAACCGCTCCCAGAGTAGTCCTGAGGTTGTCACCGAAATGCGCGCTATCTCTTATTTTGATGTTTTATTAATATGTCATGGCGGGGTCAGGCCATCTCTTTCCACTGATAAAATTTTTTCGAGGCAAGCGAGAGCATGTCTAAATCTTCCTTCGTATCGCCATAGGCATAGATGACGTTGTAGGAAGATAAATCATAATGATCAATGATCTTCGTTTTTTTTAAGCGGGCGCTGCAATCACCCTTTTTGTATTTTCCGGTTGCTTTTCCACCTGAAAATGCCACTTCACTGCATAAGAGTTCCAGACCATTCTGCTCGCACCACGGCTTAAGGTATAAATCAAGCGAGGCTGAGACCACTACCACCGTATCCCCTTGAGACTTATGCCAGCTGATTTTCTTCATGGCATCCTCCCGCAACAGGGCAGGAATTTCGGTTTTACTGTAGAAAAGCCCGGCCTTTTTTAATTCAGCTTCTGATTTGCCAGCTAACGCTATTCTTACCACTTTTTTTCGTAAAACCGACCCCGACAACGCACCGATTTTATAGGCGAGGATGTAGGGAAGAAGGCGCAGCTTTCCACGCCGTAGCGTTTTTTCATCAACAGAGCGATAAATAAACGGGGTGAAGGTGTCGGAAAACGTTATCGTTCCATCGAAGTCGAAAAAAGCAATATTTGTAGTCATAAGCCGTTAGGACGGGATAATGAGTTATATCGGGCGAGTGTATCACTGTTTATTGCGTTATTGTTTTTTTAGCCAGTCGAGAAAAAACTGGCTAAACGCCGTGACCTGAAGCGGCTGCAGCTTGCGCTGCGGGTAAACAAACTGCAGCCCGACATCTTTGCGATCGTACCGACTAAAACCGGTGAAGCTGTCGGCAAACAGTACCGTGAGTCTGCCTGTATCAACATCGTCTTTTACATCCCACCACGATTTCCCCGCGATGCCAGCCCCGCTGAGCGCCCACTGGCGAAGCAATGCTCCGTCGTCGCACACCATGGCAGGCTCTACGCGTACAATGCTTTCTTCGCCATTGGTTTCAAAGCGCCATTCGTTCATTACCACACCCTGAGACTCAAGTGCCAGGCACCGATGCTGAGCCAAATCTGCAAACGTGGCGGGGATGCCGCGTTCGTTAAGGTACTCCCCGGAGGCGACCAGTACCCGATGGTTCGGGCGGATGTTTCTGACGACAAGGCTGCTGTCCGGCAGGTTGCCGAAACGCACGCTCATATCCAACCGGTTAGCGACCAGGTCCTCAACGTGTTCTTTTAACGAGATGAAAAATTTAACGTCAGGATGGCGTCGGGAGAATTCCACGACGGCGGGGCTAAGATACTGTCTGCCAAAGTCCGAGGGGGCAGAAAGGCGAATGTTGCCGCTGAGCACGCCTTCTTTTTGCGTCAGTAACGACTCGGCGTGATGCACCTCCTCCAGCACGCGCAGCGCGGCATGGTAAAACTCTTCCCCGGCGCGGGTGAGCGTGATGGACCGCGTTGAGCGGTGAAACAGACGGGTCTGGTAACGCTCCTCAATTACCTTCAGCCTGGCCGTCATGGTGGCGGGGGAAAGCGACAGGCGTCGTCCGGCGGCAGAAAGACCGCCAGCCTCGGCCACTTCAACCAGTAATGCCATGTCTTCGAGTTTGCCCATTATTCATATTTTCCGAAAAGTGCATCTGCTTTTAGCGTAATTATCAAAACAAGATGCCGTCTGTAAAGTGATTTCATCCAAACCATAAGGGATGAAAACATGCAACGTACCTCACTTTTTGAACGCTACAGGCTGGGGCAGCAAGACCTGAAAAACCGTATCGTCATGGCGCCGATGACCCGCGCACGCTCCCTTCAACCGGGCAATATTCCCTCCACGCTGATGGCAGAGTATTACCGGCAGCGGGCCAGCGCCGGATTAATCATCACGGAAGCCACGCAGATCTCGCCTCAGGGCCAGGGATACTCATGGACACCCGGCATCCATTCGCCGGAGCAGGTTTCAGGATGGCAGCTCACGACGGGGGCCGTGCATCAGGCGGGCGGGGTTATTTTTTCTCAGCTCTGGCACGTGGGGCGAATGTCGCACGCCCGTTTTCATCAGAATGGTCAGCCCGTTGCGCCGTCAGCACTGGCGCCGGACGCGCAGGTGTGGGTGGTGAATGAACAGGGGGAAGGCCAGATGGTTGACTGCCCGCAGCCGAGAACGCTCTCGCGCAAGGAGATTCACAGCATCGTTGCGGACTATCGTCAGGCGGCACTGAATGCCGTCCAGGCCGGGTTTGATGGCGTGGAGATCCACGGCGGAAACGGCTATCTGATCGACCAGTTTCTGCGTCAGACATCCAATAAACGCACGGATGAGTACGGCGGCACGCTGGCGAACCGGATCCGCTTTGCTCAGGAGGTGTTAAGCGCCATTGCTGAGGCCATTGGCCGCGAGCGTACGGGCATTCGCCTTTCCCCGTTTATCACCCAGCGCGGGATGAACGATCCGCAGGTGACGGAAGCCATACTCGCGCTCGCGGCCTGGTGTGAGCAAAAAGGCATTGCTTTCATCCACCTGGCGGAAGCCGACTGGGACGATGCGCCGCAGGTACCTGAACAGTTCCGTCGATCCCTTCGCGAGACGTTTAGCGGAACCCTTATCGTTGCGGGTAACTATGACCTTGAAAAAGCGGAAAAGATCCTTGCTGCCGGCTATGCCGATTTGATTGCCTTCGGACGGCCGTTTATTGCCAACCCGGATTTACCCCACCGGCTGGCGCACCAGCTGCCTCTGGCCCAGGTGCGAGACCCCGCCACGCTGTTTGGCGGCACCGCGACGGGCTATACCGATTACCCCATTTACATCCTGCAGGAGGAAACGTTATGACCCGTAAAACCTTAATTATCGGCGGCGCGTCCGGCATCGGTTTCGCCGTGGGCAGCCTGCTTGCCGGGCGAGGCGAGGAAATTATTCTTGCGGGCCGTGACGGCGCGAAGCTGAACGTTGCGCGGCAACGGCTGAGCACTCACGCCGCGTCTGTTCACACCCTCGTGCTGGATATCAGCCGTGAGGCAGAGCTTGCCGCGCTCGGTGAAACGCTGGGTGAGGTCAATAATATCGTCGTTACCGCGGGTTCACAGGCTCCAGGAGGGCTTATCTCCGGGCTGGATCTCCGCGCTGCAAGGCTGGCCTTTGATACAAAATTCTGGGGAAGCATCAATGTCGCCCGCTATCTCAGCGGGAACATCGCCCCCCGCGGTACGCTGACGTTCACCAGCGGCTTCGTGGCGCGTCGCACCGTGGCGGGCGCCATTGTTAAAACGACGATGAATGCCGCGATTGAGGCCGCGACAAAAGTGCTGGCGAAAGAGCTTTCACCGCTGCGCGTCAACGTCGTGAGTCCGGGGCTGACCGACACGGAGGCGTACGCTGGCATGGACTCCGCCGCGAGGGAAAAAATGCTCGCCGGTGCGGCGGAAACCCTGCCAGCCAAAGCCTGGGGAAGGGCGGAGGACATCGCGCAAGGGTATCTTTTCGCCATTGATAATCCCTTTGTCACGGGGTCTATCATTGATATTGAGGGCGGGGCGTTAATTAACTGACCCTCGCGGATTTGAACCGCAGGAAATCGACTGCGGGTAATGTAATACTCTATTGAGAAATATCATGAAATATACGACGTGTTTTCGTCCAGCTGTGGCGATGCTTATTCTTGCCGGTCTGTCCGGCACCGCATTTTCGGCGCAGCTGGAATGGCTTCCACCGAAACAGCTTATTGTTGATAAGAGCCTGCCCCAGGCGCAATTAAGGGCGAATGAAGCCGTTGCCAGAGAATATGCAACGTTCTGGAATACGGGAGAAGAGTCCCTGGCGCGTGATGCGCTGGCAGTGAATTTCATCGATAAAACGCCTCCGGAAGGTCGTAAGCAAGGTCCCGAAGGCGCTATTTTAGCCTCCCGTGCGTTTCGTACAGCCGTGCCTGATTTACGCTGCGACGTTGAGCAAATGATTATTTCAGGCAATCGCGTGGTCTCGCATTTACATTTTCACGGCACCTTCACCGGGACATTTGGCAAGCTGAAGGGAAAGGGGCAGAAAATAGATTTTATCGCCACGGATATTTATGAGATCGCTGACGGCAAGATTGCGGCTAACTGGCATATTGAGGACAACCTGACGCTGATGAAACAGCTGGGCGCACTGTAAATTCACCACTCCGGGGCGGCCCGGAGTGATGCGAAAATCCTATAAGCCAAGATCGCTCAGCGAAGGGTGATCGTCCGGGCGTCTGCCCAGCGGCCAGTGGAACAGCCGCTCGGATTCTTTTATTGGCATATCGTTTACGCAGGCAAAGCGTCGCTTCATCAACCCGTCCGGCTCAAACTCCCAGTTTTCATTGCCATACGAGCGGAACCAGTTGCCGGAATCATCATGCCATTCATAAGCATAGCGCACCGCGATGCGGTTATCCGTAAATGCCCAGAGCTCTTTAATCAGACGATAGTCCAGCTCTTTTTTCCATTTCCGCTCCAGAAACGCCCGGGCTTCTTCACGGTTAGTGGCGAACTCCGCGCGGTTGCGCCATTGGGTATCCAGCGTATAGGCCAGCGCGACCTTCGCCGGGTCGCGACTGTTCCAGCCATCTTCTGCCAGTCTGACTTTTTCGATGGCGCTTTCACGCGTGAAGGGCGGTAAAGGAGGACGTGTGTTCATGGCGATTACCTCAGTGTTATATTATGTAGACAGGTCTGTCTACATGCGGTAATCTATGCCTGTAAAATAACGCTGTCAACATCCGTTTTGAGGCTACCAAAAAGTGAAAACAGAATCCGCAGGCAACGATACCAAAATCAGCGTCAGAGATAAGATATTACTTACGGCGCACGATCTGTTTTATTCCACAGGCTTCAGGGCGACGGGTGTGGATACGCTGATTAAAGCATCGAAGGTGACCAAGGTGACGTTTTATCGCCATTTTCCGAGTAAAAGTTTACTTATTCTCGCCTATTTGCACTATCGGCACGAAATATGGATTGGCTGGTTTGAATCCACGCTGCGTCGACATCTTGATGAAGGTGAAATACCTTCTGATGCGATATCGGCAACGCTTTACGAATGGTTTATTTCGCCTGAGTTCCACGGCTGCGCATTTATTAATGCCAGCGCTGAGGCAAAATCGGAAGATATTGAAAGCGAAATAAAAGAGATATGTCGCGATCATAAAATCGAAACAAAGAATATTATTGCGTCGCTGACGAAGATCGCGGATGAGCGCGTCGTCAATGAAATCATGCTGCTCATTGACGGTGCCATTATTCATGCGCAAATGGGCATGGAGACGGATGATGTCATCACTCCGTTGAAGCGGGCATTAGCCGGGTTAACGGGATTTCCCCTTAACCTTCGTCGCGACGACTGATAAACGTTTTAAGCATTTCTCCGGCACTGAGAATATGTCGCATGACTTCAGCTCGTGCATTCCCGGCATCCCGTTCCCTGCAGGCTGTAAGGATACCTGCATGGTCATCCTGAAAAACCGGTGTTGCTGAAAGGAGCTTTCGCTGAAGGTATTCATACCGCTCTATCTGATTGCGGGTATCATTAATCAGCCTCAGCAGGCGTTGGTTTTTGCACCCACTGTAGACAAGATCGTGGAACTCCCGGTTAAGTGTGCCCTGCATGTCAAATTCAGTCGTTCTGGCGAGAAGCGTATGCGTCAGTTCGGCCCTCGCCAGCGTATCAGAGCTCAGGTTTTTCACGCTTTGAA
This sequence comes from Enterobacter sp. DC4, assembly GCF_000568095.1. Taxonomy (NCBI): domain Bacteria; kingdom Pseudomonadati; phylum Pseudomonadota; class Gammaproteobacteria; order Enterobacterales; family Enterobacteriaceae; genus Enterobacter; species Enterobacter sp. DC4. Next base: position 1,049,503 of record NZ_AZUB01000001.1, read on the forward strand.
AGACGGCTTCCCCTTCCAGTAAGGCACGCAGGGAGTAAATCTCATCCAGATCATCAACAGAAAGCGTTCTGACAACAGCGCCGCGGTTCCTGAAAATTTCCACCAGCCCATCGCGTTCAAGCTGCCTGATTGCTTCTCTCATTGGGATTCGGCTGACAGAAAAATGACTGGCAAGATCCCTTTCAACAAGCCTCTCTCCATCACGCAGACGACCGCTGTTTATCATCTTTCTTAATTCACTGGCGAGCACGTCCGGGGTCGAAAGGGCGTTAAGTTGCATACTGTTTCTCCTGAAAAGATGGAATAATGGTATACCATCTGATAGCTTACGTCGAGACAGGTGATTGCGAACAAATATCGCCAGCAAAATCCATCGGATATCATTATCGGGAGCATCAAGATGAGCCATCGTGAGCATCATTATCAGGTTAAGGTCGAGTGGAAAGGGAACAAAGGTCGGGGGACGGAATCCTATAAAGCCTACGATCGTCTTTATGACATCACGGCGGGTGATAAATCTCCGATTTCAGGTTCATCAGACCCTGCATTTCTGGGGGATGCATCATGCTGGAATCCTGAAGATCTTCTTGTCGCGTCAGCCTCTGCCTGTCACAAATTATGGTATTTGCATCTTTGCGCGGAAGCGGGGATAAGCGTTTATACCTATATTGACCGGGCGGAGGGAACGATGTGCGAAGGAGAAAAGGGGTGTTTCACCTCTATTGTCCTGAAGCCTCAAATCACGCTTCGCCCAGGGGATGATATCGATCGCGCTGTGGCACTTCATCACCGCGCGCATGAGCTGTGCTTTATTGCTAACTCACTGAATTTCCCGGTGACCTGCCAGCCAACCATACTGCATAGCGCCCGTTCATCCGTCGATGAACAATAACGCTAAGCGTTACATAACCTTCAACCGGGAATGAGCAAATGGCTTCTAACCGTACTTTCGCTCTCGATATAAGCTGGAAAACGCTGCTGAAAGACGCGGGGCTTGAGCCAGAACGCATTCTCCGCAGGGCAGGATTACCTGACGATCTCTTTTTGCAAAAAGCGCGCGGACTCGATACGAATGAATACATTCGCTTCTGGAACGCGCTGGAGGCTGAAACGAACGATCCTGCCTTTCCCGTCCCGCTCATTGAGTTGATCTCTGCGGATGTGTTTGACCCGCCCCTTTTTGCCGCACTGTGTAGCAGCAATATGATGCAGGCTGTCCAGCGTCTGGCCAGATATAAACAGCTTATTGCTCCCATGGTTCTGGAGACAACGGTCGACCAAAACGGCAACCTTACCGTCTCACCGCGTTGGCTTTTTGCGACAACTATTCCGCCGTTTCTCCAGGTGGCAGAGCTGGGCTTCCTGCTCAAGCTTCTGCGGCTGGGAACTCGCGAACCGGTTAACCCCTTACGGATCTGCGTTTCTGCGCTACCGTCATTGGTTCAGAACAGCCACTTTTCGCGTTTCTTTGGTGCTGACGTGCAATACGGAGAACAGCCCGCCATCAGCTTTTCCGCAGCCGATGCGCTTCGACCCTTTTTAACGGTCAATGAGGGGATGTGGCAGGTATTTGAACCGGAACTGCAGCGTCGTCTCGGTCAGTTAAATGAACGGGCTTCAACCGCCGAGCGCGTACGAGCGGTACTCCTGGAACTTATTCCCGGTAACGAAGCGACTATTGAAAAAGCGGCGGAGCGTCTGGGAATGAGTAAACGCACGCTGCAGCGCAGGCTTGAGCAGGAAGGGGAAAACTTTCGCAACCTTGTCAACGCGTGTCGTGAACACCTGGCCCGTCATTATCTTCGCAATACGCGTCTTTCCGGGTATGAGATCGCGTTTTTGCTGGGTTTCGAAGATCCTAACTCATTCTATCGCGCATTTATGACCTGGACGGGCCAGACTCCAGAAGCGGCCAGGACAGCCATGCGTCTTGAGTAAACACGTGCGTATGTATCGCTCTGATGGCGCAGTTTGCGAGTCACATGGCGCGATACGCTAGTTAACATGAGGTCGAGGGAGAGCAAACTAGCCACAGTCTACTCATCGAGGTATCTATGTTTACTCAGGACAAAAAAACTGCGCTGGTCACCGGTGCATCGTCAGGTATGGGCAAAGCCATCGCCCGTCGTCTTATTCAGGATGGCTATCAGGTTTACGCTGCTGCCCGTAGCGTTGAGAAAATGCACGATCTCGCCCAGCTTGGCGCATACCCTCTGCGGATGGATATCTCACGTGATGAAGACATTTTGGCTGCAGTGAATACCATCATGTCGCAGACAGGTGGGGTTGACGTACTGGTCAACAACGCGGGTTTTGGGCTCTATGGACCGGTAGAAGAGATCGGCATTGAAGAAGCTCGCTATCAGTTTGAGGTTAACGTGTTTGGTGCGGCCCGCCTTACGCAACTGCTGATCCCGGCCATGCGTGCCAGACGCAGCGGTTACATTATTAATATCACCTCTATGGGGGGTAAGATTTACACCCTTCTGGGAGCCTGGTATCACGCAACGAAACATGCGCTTGAGGGATGGTCTGACTGTCTGCGTCTTGAAGTGGCTGAATTTGGCATTAAGGTTGTGATTGTTGAACCGGGTTTAATCGAGACAGGCTTTGGTGATGTGGTCAGCGGCAATATAGTTAAACGTTCAGCAAATGGCCCTTACGCTCGCCTCGTGGAGAAGGTGGCTAAATCGGTCAAAAATGCATACGGGAATGGCAGAGGCAGCGACCCGAAGGTGATTGCGGACGTGGTTGCCCGCGCCGTTAAAAGCCCTCATCCGCGTACACGCTATGCAGCCGGCAAGTATGCAAAGATGCTCATCCGCATGCGTCTCTGGCTGGGAGACCGTCTGTTCGATCGCGTTATCCTTGGCCAGACGCTATGACCCAGGCACCGAGGATGAAAAAATCCTCGGTGTCAGTATGTGCCCTTACGCAAGGCTGTAAACCCCCGCTCCCCAGTAACCGGTACCCGGGGAAGTCTGTTCTTTCCAGCCTGATGCGATCAGTTCCTTCGCAATAAACCGATTGATCATTCCGTGCCCCATGAGCAAGACGGGGCCGTCAGAGTCCTTCGCGACATTCACCAGGATTTCTGCCGCCTTAACGGCTCGTTTTTTTGCGACGCTCACGCACTCTGCCTCGCCAGACAGGCCGCAGAGCCAAAGAACGCGAAACAGCGCTGCCCAGTAAAAAGGCGATAGCCGTAACCCCGGAATACGGAACACCGGCAGCTCTGCTTCCCGAAAAACCTCATCAATTAAACCCGGTTCACACCCCAGCGTTTTCAACGATGAAAGGGCTCGCGGGAGAGGGCTGCTGAGAAACGTGAGCGCGCGGTACGCCTGAATTTGAGCCCTTTCAGGCGGCCTGTCGCTGCCCGTCGAAGAGAGGTTATAGCTGTCGATCCATTCGGTCATTTCCCTGCACGAGACCCTTGGCGCCCCCCTGTAATGGGGTTCTCCATGCCGCATCAAAATAATTTCCATACGTTCTAATCGCTAGTCCTGGTCATCCACTCAACACAGGCAGACTAGCGCGATCTGGTGAGGGTTTTCACCCACCCGTTTTGGTGTGTCGGGCGAGATCCATAACACGCGGGCTGTACTTAACGTCGTTCACCGCAATAATATATGCGGCAAGAATGTAACTGTTTTGTCTTTCTCGTTTCGCACGGCATCACACCTAAAGCGGTTAGTAAGGATACCCTCCATGTCTCTTCGAATTCGACAGGCCACCGGGGCCGATTCAACGCTGTTAAGCGAGCTGGGATATCGCATCTATCCCGCCCATTTTCAGCATCTGTGGGTGTCAGAGGCAGAGATGAAGGATTTTCTGCACGGAGAGTACGCGCGTTCTGTAGTTGAACAGAGCCTGAAAGATAACGCGGTTTCCTGGTATGTTGCAGAGACCGATCGGCCAGTGGGATTCATGAAAGTGACCTGGGAAGCCATGCTTCCAGAAACGGACAAGAAGGGTGTTCTCCTCAACAAGCTCTACCTTGATCCCGCCGCAACCGGCAAGAACTATGGTCAGGTGATGTTCAACAACATCGCAGACATGGCCCGGAGCAGGGGGAAAGACTATCTCTGGCTGGAAGTGCTTGAGCAGAACGCGGGAGCGTACCGGTTCTACCAGAAGCAGGGCATGCTCTGCGTTAAGAGCGTCCTTTTCGAAACCGCCTCACAGCAGAGCATACTCAGGATTATGGGGATGCCTCTTTAGACAGCGTGTCATGCTGTGCCAGCGACAGCGCGCTGGCGCTGGCGGGATCGAACAGCGAGATGCTCTCAATTTGATTGAGTAAAATCACTTTGCGGAATGACATGGCGCTGCGGGGTTCCGAGTCGAGCGTGATGTCATGCTCCGCATACCACCTGCTGTAATTATTCTCGATGCGAAAGTTCATCGTCTTCGCGTCTCTGTACCCGCTCAACATTGGGATCAGCACGATATTGGCCGTTTTTTCATATTCCAGCGTCGCGGTGTGGATCATACCCACGTATATCCGCCTCGAGCGGAGTGTGACCTGCGCCAGCTCGCCTTGCTCCATACACTGGTACAGCAGCTGTTCAATACCGCTCGACTGCGCCAGCCGTTTGTAGAGCTTTTTCCGGCTCTCGCCGTCCAGCCTGGCGCTGCCTGCCCAGTTAGAGCGGTAGAGGCAAAACAGGATGGCAAACGCCAGCATCACGACCACCGGCGCCTGAATGCCTAAAAAGCTCCAGTTCATAAAGTCGATTTGCCAGTCGGTGTATTTCGGTGAGGCAAAGTGAAAAGCGTTGTTGGCGGCGGAAAGGGCGAGCAAGAGTAGCCAGAGCAGACCGGTGGCAATCACGCCCTGCAGAACGAAAATACAGCCGTAAAGTGCAACGAGAAAATAGACATCCCAGCCGAAGGAACGCTTGATTTTAAAGCGGGTCGACAGGTCGCGGCTGGTGTACCAGTACCCGCAGACCATCAGCACCATAAATATCGCCGTTCCCATATCAGGCCCTCTTCAGCGTGTTGACGTGACGCAGAAAATCCTGCCTCACCTCGTTGCTCTTGTAGTTCACCGAGGCGTTCCCGTCCTGGTCGATAATGATGCGATCGCCATCTTCCACGGCTTCAATAATTTCCTGCTGACTCATCACCTGCAGTAAGGATTCCGGGCTTGAGAAAAGGGAGAGGAAGAAACGTTTCATACGGGCATCCTTTTGAATAAAAAGGATAAGCCTGGAAGAAGACCGACGAATTTGCCTTAAGGATATCCTGAAAGTGAAAGCCGGGTGGCGGCTACGCCTTACCCGGCCTACAAAACCATCAAACGATTGAGTTATCAAGTTGTTGATATTGATAGGTAATAAAAAATAAATCTGCACAAACTTTGACAAATAACGTTAATTGTGTAAGTTTTAATTATGCGATTACGCCACGTTGTTTACAGCCAGGATGTGACCCATGAGCACTTTGCCCTCTGTCGTGAGTCGGTTTGTCGAGTACTACGCCGCACTGGATAGCCAGCCGCCGTCCGCGCTTGCGGGGCTTTATCATTCGAATGCCACGCTTATCGATCCGTTTGGTGAGCACAACGGTATTTTTGCGCTTCAGCGCTATTTCACCCATCTGCTGGCCAACGTCGAGAACTGCCGTTTTTCTATCGATCCGCCGCTGTGCAGCGGGAACCGGTTTGTTGTCACCTGGGTGATGCACTGGTCGCATCCGCGCATTGCCGGAGGCGAACCGCTCGACCTGCCCGGATGTTCAGTGGTGCAGACGGAAAACGATCTCATCACGCACCAGCGGGACTACTACGATGCGGGAGAGATGATCTACGAACATCTTCCTCTGCTTGGCTGGGCGGTTCGCGGCGTGAAGCGGAGGGTCAAATCATGAAGACGGTGCTGATTACCGGCGCAAGCTCGGGGATTGGCGCCGGGCTGGCAAAATCCTTTTCCGCTGACGGCTACCATGTGATTGCCTGCGGGCGCGACCCGGCGCGTCTGGAAGCGCTGCATCAGACCTGCCCCAATCTCACCGTTCGCCTGTTCGATATGACGGACAGGGACGCCTGTCGCCAGGCGCTGACCGGCAGCTACGCCGACCTGATTATTCTCTGCGCCGGTACCTGCGAATACCTCGACGGTGGAGTGGTGGATGCGGCGCTGGTGGAGCGGGTGATGGCGACCAATTTCCTTGGCCCGGTGAACTGCCTCGAGGCGCTCCAGCCGCAGCTGGTTGCCGGTAACCGCGTGGTGCTGGTGAGTTCGATGGCTCACTGGCTGCCTTTTCCCCGCGCAGAGGCCTACGGCGCGTCCAAAGCGGCGCTGAGCTGGTTTGCCGAGAGTTTGCGCCTGGACTGGGAGCCAAAAGGGATTGCCGTCACGGTTGTCTCTCCGGGCTTTGTCGATACGCCCCTGACGCAAAAAAACGATTTTGCCATGCCGGGCAGGGTGACCGTCGACGAGGCGGTGAAGGCGATCCGTATCGGACTGGCGGCTGGGAAAATGCACATTGCGTTTCCTGACGGGTTTGGCTTCATTTTGCGGCTGCTCTCCGGGCTGCCTGCGTTTCTTCAGCGCGCGCTGCTGCGCAGGATGGTGCGTTCATGAACATTGCGATTATCGGCAGCGGCATCGCCGGGCTGACCTGCGCCTGGCGCCTGGCCGGGCACCATCAGGTGACCCTTTTTGAAGCAGGCGCCACGCCGGGCGGCCATACCGCAACGGTTGACGTGACAACGCCACAGGGCACATACGCGATCGATACCGGGTTTATCGTCTATAACGATCGCACCTATCCGCGTTTTATGGGCCTGCTCAGCGAGCTGGGCATCAGCGGGCAAAAAACGCAGATGAGCTTTTCGGTGCACGACCCCGCGACGGGGTTTGAGTACAACGGACACACCCTGACATCGCTGTTTGCCCAGCGTCGAAACCTGGTGAATCCGGCATTCTGGCGGCTGCTGGGTGAGATCGTTCGCTTTAACCGCCTGGCGAAAGCGGCGCTGGACGGGGAGGTGGATCCGAACGCCACGCTGCAGACGTTTCTGGACCAGCACGGCTTTACGCCGTTTTTTGCGCGCCACTACATTCTGCCGATGGGGGCCGCCATCTGGTCATCGTCGCTGCAGGAGATGACGCGCTTCCCGCTGCCGCTCTTTTTACGTTTCTTCCAAAACCACGGTCTGCTTGATATCACTCATCGCCCGCAGTGGTACGTGGTGCCGGGCGGCTCGCGGGAGTATATCCGCGCGATGCGGGACAAATTGGGGGATCGGCTGACGCTGCATCTCAATTCGCCGGTTCAGCGGGTGAGCCGCCACGAGCGCGGGGTCACGCTCCAGCTCGAAAACGGCAGCCATACCTTCGATCAGGTGATATTTGCCTGCCACTCCGCTCAGGCGCTGGCCATGCTTGACGACCCGACCACCGCAGAGCGCGAGGTGCTGGGTGACATCGGCTGGCAGCGCAACGAGGTCGTTTTACACAGCGATCCGCGCTGGCTGCCTGTGCGGCCGCGCGCCTGGGCCAGCTGGAACTACCGCCTGAGCGAGCAGGCGCAGGCCAGCGCCTGCGTCACCTACAACATGAACATCCTGCAGGGGCTGCCTGCGGGCAGTCCGCTGTTCTGCGTCACCCTGAACCCGGACGCGCCGGTGGATGAACGCTTCGTTCTGCAACGCTTCGTCTATGAACATCCGCTGTTTAACCCGCAAAGCTGGCGGGCGCAGGCACGGCGCGGCGAGATCAACGGCCACCGGCGGAGCTGGTTCTGCGGGGCCTACTGGTACAACGGTTTTCATGAGGACGGCGTGCGCAGCGCGCTGGACGTGGTCAATGCGATAGCGGCCGGAGAGGGGAACTGAGATGAACAGCTGCCTTTACCACGGCATCTTACGCCACCGCCGCCTGCAGCCGAAAACCCATGAGTTTCGCTACAGCGTCTTTATGGCCTGGCTGGATCTCGATGAGCTGCCGCTGCTTGCGTCCGTCGGCGTACGGCGCAATCGCTTTGCCGCCGCCTCGTTCCACGACGCGGACTACCCGCTCGGCACGCCGCTTAAAGAGAACGTGCTGAGCAGGCTGGAGAGCCTGACCGGGGAACGTCCGGACGGTCGGGTCATGCTCCTGACGCAGTTGCGCTATTTCGGGTTCCATTTCAATCCGGTCAACTTTTACTACTGCTATGACGGGAAGGGTACCCTGCGCTGGGTGCTGGCGGAGGTCCGCAACACGCCGTGGAACGAGCGTCATTATTACGCGGTCGACGGGCAACATGCCCAGCCCACGAAAAAAGCGTTTCACGTTTCTCCCTTCAACCCGATGGACATGATCTACCACTGGCGCTTCAACGACCCGGATAACACGCTGCATATGCACATTGAAAATCATCAGGAGGCGAAGGTGTTCGACGCCACGCTTGCGCTGCGCCGGGAGCCTCTGACGCACCCCGCGCTGCGTTCGCTGCTCCTGCGTATCCCGCTTATGACCCTGAAAACCGTTTTCGCCATTTACTGGCAGGCGCTGCGCCTGTGGCTCAAGCGCGTGCCGCTGTATAACCATCCCGTCAGCAGGAGTGAACGCTCATGACCGATCCCGTCTTTGCGTTAGAACCCGATATCCCGCGCAACGTGCGCCTTGCGCGCTGGCTGCTTTTTCGTCTGTTAAGCGGCATTCGCGGCGGCTCGCTCACGCTGCGTGAAGGGGCACAGACCTTTCATTTTGGCGAGACATCCTCCGCGCTGCATGCTGACGTGCAGATCCTTACGCCCGGCGTTTACTGGCGCGTCTTAACGGGCGGGAGCCTTGCCGCGGCAGAAGCCTGGATGGACGGCGAATGGGAAACCGCGCACCTCACGCCGCTACTGGAACTTCTGGCGCTCAACGGCGAGGTGCTTGGTCGTCTCGAAAACGGGTTCCGTCTGTTCGGCAGGCCGCTGGAGCGGCTACGCCACTGGACGCGGCGGAACTCCCGCGCGCAGGCGCGTGAAAATATTGCCGCTCATTACGATCTGGGTAACACCTTCTACGCCCATTTTCTGGATAAGGAGCTGCTCTATTCCAGCGCGCTGTTTACCGCTGACGAGCAGGATCTCACTGCGGCTCAGCAGGCCAAAATGGCGCGCCTGTGTGAACAGCTGGTGCTAAACCCGGGTGACCATCTGCTGGAAATTGGCACCGGCTGGGGCGCGATGGCGGAATACGCGGCCCGTCATTATGGCTGTCGGGTGACCACCACCACGCTATCGCAGGAGCAATACGTCTGGGCGACCGAGCGGATCGCCCGCGCCGGGCTGCAGGATCGGGTCGAGGTGCTGCTCTGCGACTATCGCGACCTCACCGGACAGTACGACAAGCTGGTCTCGATAGAGATGATCGAAGCCGTCGGGCAGCGCTATCTGCCCACGTTCTTCCGTACCTGCCAGGCGCGGCTGCGCCCGGGAGGTCGCATGGCGATTCAGGCCATCACTATTCAGGATCAGCGCTATCGCGACTACAGCAAAAGCGTCGATTTTATCCAGCGCTATATTTTCCCCGGCGGCTTCCTGCCGAGCATTACGGCGATGAACGAGCTGATGACGCGCCACACCGATTTCGTGGTACGCAATCTGTTCGACATGGGTCCCGACTACGCCCGCACGCTGGCCCACTGGCGGCAGCGCTTTGTCCACGCCTGGCAGGAGATTGAAAAGCTCGGCTTTGATGAGCGGTTTCGCCGCATGTGGCTGTACTACTTTGGCTACTGCGAAGCCGGGTTTAACGCCCGCACCATCAGCGTGGTGCAGCTGACCGCCGAGCGAGTATGAAACGATATCTTCAGGTCTTTCTGCTGGCCGTCGCGTTCGATCTTTACTGGGCGCTGGTGGTGCTCTTTCGCGAAAAGGGCCTGATTATCTGGCTCGCGCTGGCGATCCTGGCATGCCTGCTCTTGCCGTCTGTATACCGTTTTTACGCCATTGGGCTGGCCGCGGCGGGCAGTTTGCTGGATACGCTCTGGGCGCTGACGGGACTGATAGCCTTCACGGGCGACTCCCTGATGCCGCTATGGATGGTGGCATTGTGGCTAATGTTCGCCACCGTCTGGACGCAGCTTACGCGCACCACCACGTTGCCCGGCTGGCTGCTGACCCTGCTGGCCGCCCTGGGAGGCCCGGTGGCGTACCTGATTGGCGAGCGGCTGGATGCCATCACATTTCTGAAGCCGACCTTTATCGTCGTCAGCTGGATGGCGCCGGGCTGGCTGGTGTTGATGCTGTTTTTCCACCTGCTGATGGGGAGACAAAAATGAGAGCTGCGATTTTGCTGCTTTGGCTCATCGCCATGCCCGCGGCCCAGGCCGCCGACTGGCTGGCGTGGCGTAAGGTGGGCGATGCCACGCTCACCTGGGGGCCGTTCACCGTCTACACCTCCCAGTTGCGTACACCGGACGGGCGTTACGGTCGGGAGAACCAGGATCAGGCGCTGATAATTACCTATGCGCGCGACATCGATCGCGATGAGCTGGTTGAGGCGACCCGCGACCAGTGGCAGGCGCAGGGGATCCTGGCGCAGGAACCGCAAAGCGAAGCCTGGCTGCGGATGCTCCGGACGCTGTGGCCGGATGTTCGACCGGGCTCACAGCTGGCGTTTGTCCTTGATGACCAGCAGGGGCAGTTCTGGTACCGCGATCCGGTCCTTCAGAAAACCTTTATTCCCCTGGGACCACGCCAGTCAGAAGCGTTCAGTACCCGCTTTCTGGCCATCTGGCTGGCTCCCCGTACGCAATATCCTGAGCTGCGTCAGCAGTTAGTCGGAGGCCAAAAATGAAACGTTTCCTGATGATGGTACTGGCATTGACGATGCTGCTGGCGGGCTGTAGCACGGAGGTGTCCGAGTACCGTCAGCAGCAGCCGCGGCTTGATATTTTCCATTACTTCCAGGGAAAAACCGAAGCGTTGGGGATGGTGCAGGATCGCAGCGGCAAGCAGATCCGACGTTTTCACGTTGAGATTGCCGGAGACGTTGTCGGCGATACGCTGACGCTCAACGAACATTTTGTTTACGACGACGGTGAGAAGCAGCAGCGGGTCTGGCATATCCGGCGCCTGGGGACCGATCGCTATGAGGGCACGGCGGGGGATATCGAAGGGGTAGCGACGGGGCAGGCCGCAGGCAACGCGTTCAACTGGCATTACAGCATGAACGTGAAGGCCAACGGCAGCACCTGGCTGCTGAACTTTGACGACTGGATGTACCTGCAGGATGAGACGCACCTGTTTAATAAAACCGAGATGAAGAAACTGGGCGTCACCGTCGCCACGGTGACGCTGTTTTTCACCAAGGGATAAGGGATCCCCACTCAATTTGTAACCAGAAGCGATTCGGATTTTTTAAATGACATGATTATTTTGCAGCGATGACCTGGTCCGGCTGTAAATCGCTGAGGCGTTTCCTGCAGGCCGGGGCGAGGCGCAGGGATGCGCCGAGAGGGCGGGCTTTACAGGGATGTTACCTCCGCCCGTCCCCGATAAGCCGGAAGGAATAAGCCGAAGGGACCGCGAAGCGGCGATTTACCGCCGGGAGCCCGGGTCGCCAGGGTGGTGGCGATTGAGCCACCCTGGCACGTTCACAGGTCATGTCGTTACAGAGTAGCAAGGAACATAAAGTGAACGGAATGACCACCACAGCCGTATGTTCCCCCTCACCCTAACCCTCTCCCCAAAGGGGCGAGGGAACTGTTTCGTGTCTACGCAGTGTCCGCAAGGTGTGATGTCATGCCCCGGCAGAACGGGTTTTACTACCCGAGTAAATAAAGACAAGCGCAATCCCCAGGCAGACTACCGCCCCCAGACGACTCGTTGAAAACGAAATGGCGGGATTACCCAGCCAACCAAAGTGATCAATCAGCATGCTCATGGCGAGTTGGCCAAAGATCACCGCCACCGTGGCGACGGCGGTGCCGATGCGCTGCACCGCCACGACCATAATCACAATATAAGGCACGCCGAACATTGCCCCGAGGAGCTGCCATTTTGGCACGTCCAGCAGCGTGACTGCCTGCTTCGGTTCAAAGAAGAAAATGAGCAGGGCGGTCACCAGCGCGCCGACGGAAAACGTCAGAAACGCGCTTTTAAAAACACCCACGCTGCTGCCGAGCTGTCCGTTAATGGCGGCCTGAATGCTCAGCGTTGCGCCGCCGCAGACGGCCAGAAGAATCATAATCAGTGTCATACGTTTACCCCTGTGCCACCAGAACCAGTGCCGCAATAATGAACCCCAGTGCAATAATGCGCTTCGCGTTTATCTTCCTGTGCGGCGAACCCAGCAGACCATAATGGTCAATGATCAGGCTTTTAAAGACTTGGCCGGCCAGAATGCCAATCATAGTCATGGCGATGCCGATGGCGGGTGTCGCCACGGTCAGGATGACCACGTACACCGGCCCGAGCACGCCACCGAGCAGCTGCCAGCCGGGCTGTCCGAAAAACGACGGGCTGTTGCGCGGGCTGAAAAACAGCATCAGCAGAAACGTCAGCGCGGCGCCAACGCCAAAAATGCTGAACGTCGCCCATAAATCCCCGACCTTTCCCCCCAGCGGTCCCAGCAGGCCCGCCTCGACGGAGAGGCCCATCCCGCCGGCAATCACCAGTAAAATCAAAACAAACTGCATTTTCTTCCTCCGTTTTCAGGCGGAGAAGATTACGTGGGTTGTTCAATGAGAAAAATGCCATAATGCTGGAAACACCTTTGCGAGAAATGCATTAATGGTTGACGCCAGCAACATCAACATTCGCGCGCTGCTGATCTTTATCGATGTGTATGAAGCGCAGAACTTCTCCGTCGTGGCGCGGCGGCAGGGGATATCGGCCTCGCAGATATCGCGCGTGATCCACCAGCTTGAGGACGCGCTCGGGCAGCAGCTTTTCTATCGCAATACGCGGGCCGTCATTCCCACGGAAAGCGGTCATCTGTTTGTTCGCTACGCTCGGTCAATGGCGGAAAATCTGGAAGAGGCGCGCCGGGAGCTGGACGCGCGTGCGGTGGAACCGTCCGGTGCGATCCGCATTAACGGACCGGTGTTTTTCGGCCAGAAGCACATAGCCCCAGGACTTCCCGGCCTGTCGGAACGCTATCCCCGCCTGAGCGTAGAGCTGACGCTGACCGATGATTTTATCGACCCCCATCGGGATGCGGCGGATGTTATATTTCGGATTGGCGTGCTGACGGACTCCTCGTTTCATGCGCGAGTGTTCGGGCAGCAGGTTTATCATCTGGCCGCGTCGCCGGACTACGTGCGTAAACATGGTGCACCTGAAGGACCGGACGATCTGAACCGTCATCACTGTCTTGTCTATCGCGGATCGTCAGGGCCAAACCGCTGGCTCTTTCGCAGGAAGGGCGAGGCGTGGATACACTATCCCGTGACGCCATTGATGACCTCCAATAATGCTGAGGCGTTACTCGCTGCGGCGCTGGGCGGGATGGGGATTGTGCTGTTCCCGGACTGGCTGGTGAGTGAACAGCTCCAGCGCGGTGAGCTGATTTCGCTCCTGCCCGCGCTGGAGTGTGCCATCAATACGGAACAGCAGGCTATTGCGGCGATCTATCCTGATGCCCGACATCCGCCCCTGAACGTCAGGGCGGTAATTGATTATTACGTCGAGCGCTTTGGTACGCCGCCGTACTGGCAAACGTAAGGGGATTACACGCCAAGCTCTTTGCGGATAATCTCTGCGCCAGCGCTAAGTGCTTTCAGCTTGCCGTTAGCAACCTGGCGGGAGAGAGGGGCCATGCCGCAGTTGGTGGAAGGGTAAAGCTTGTCGGCATCAACGAACTGCAGCGCTTTGCGCAGCGTATCGGCCACTTCCTCCGGCGTTTCAACCGTGTTGGTTGCCACATCAATCGCGCCAACCATCACTTTCTTGCCGCGGATCAGCTCCAGCAGATCCATCGGCACGCGGGAGTTGTGGCACTCCAGAGAGATGATGTCGATGTTAGAGGTCTGCAGCTTAGGGAAGGCCTCTTCGTACTGGCGCCACTCGGATCCGAGCGTCTTTTTCCAGTCGGTATTGGCCTTGATGCCGTAGCCGTAGCAGATGTGTACCGCGGTCTCGCACTTCAGCCCTTCAATGGCGCGCTCCAGCGCGGCAATACCCCAGTCGTTGACCTCATCAAAAAAGACGTTAAACGCCGGTTCATCAAACTGGATAATATCCACGCCTGCGGCCTCTAGCTCTCGCGCTTCCTGATTGAGGATTTTGGCGAATTCCCAGGCCAGCTTTTCTCGGCTTTTATAGTGCGCGTCGTACAGGGTGTCGATCATGGTCATCGGCCCCGGCAGGGCCCATTTGATCGGCTTGTCCGTGAGCTGGCGCAGGTACTTTGCATCGTCGACGAAGACCGGTTTCTGGCGCGCGACGGCGGAGACCACGGTCGGCACGCTTGCGTCATAGCGGTTACGAATGCGCACCGTCTGGCGGTTCTCAAAATCGACGCCGCTCAGGTGTTCAATAAAGGTGGTGACGAAATGCTGGCGGGTCTGTTCCCCGTCGCTGACGATATCGATTCCCGCACGGATCTGCTCATCCAGAGACAGGCGCAGCGCATCCTGCTTGCCTGCCAGCAGTTCCTGATCCTGCAATTTCCAGGGTGACCATAGCGTTTCAGGTTGCGCAAGCCAGGTCGGCTTAGGCAGGCTGCCAGCCGTTGAAGTCGGGAGCAATGTTTTCATAATAAAAGACCTTTTTTGATGTATTAAAGCGTGTAGTTATCAGACCACTGCTCAAGAATGTGTTTGTAAGGCTTAATGAAGTACTCTTCGGTAAATCGACCCTGTTCAATCGCCAGACGGCTTCGCTCTTCCCGGTCATACACAATTTTGGTTAAGGAGTGATCCTGCTGGTTCAGATCCGGTCGGTAGCACAGTCCGGCCGCCGAGTTGGCGTTATAAATTTCCGGGCGATAGATCTTCTGGAACGTCTCCATCGTGCTGATGGTGGCGATCAGTTCGAGATCGGTGTAGTCGCTCAGCAAATCGCCGGTAAAGAAGAACGCGAACGGCGCCACGCTGTGTTCCGGCATGAAGTAGCGCACGCTCAGGCCCATCTTCGCGAAGTACTGCTCCGTAAGCGATTCGCCATCCGGCTGGTACTCAACGCCCAGCACGGGGTGCTGATTACCGGTGCGGCGATAGGTATCTTTGCTGGAGACACTCAGGCAGATCACCGGTCCCTTTCTAAAGTTCTCTTTGTATTCCGGTGAGTTCACAAAGTGGTGGAAGATATTGCCGTGCAGCTCGCCAAACTTTTCCGGAATGCTGAAGTGGTGCTGGTTCTTGTTGTGCTCCAGCAGCAGGACGCTGAAATCATAATCCCGCACGTAAGACGAGAAGTTATTCCCGACGATGCCAGGAATACGCTGGTTGTTTTTCTTGTCGACAATATACGTTTGCAATATCTCAATGGCCGGGAACGGTTTTTCCGCGCCAATGTTCAAATCGACAGAGATGATTTCAAGCTCTACCGCGTAGCGATCGGCGGTTGGGTTATCCCAGCGCACTAAGGCGTTGAAGCGGTTGTTGATCATCACCAGCGTATTGCGCAGGTTCTCCTGACGTTTTTCCCCGCGGGCCAGGTTGGCAAAGTTAGTGGTCGTACGCGTATTTTCTGACGGGTTGTAATTCTCATCGAAGCAACTGCGCTTAAGGTTATATGTGAAAGCTTTGCTCATTGTGGTTATGCATCCTAAGTTCATGTTGCTAAGAAGTTACCAATGCATAATTTATGCCTGAGCCCGCGGCGCAGGGGAAGTGACTTAATTTCACTGCAACATGAGCGAAGTTCATGAAGTGTAATGCGCGAGGTGTCGCTGCGCTTACCCGGCCTACGATTCTGCTAATGTCGCACTCTTTCCTCAATTCCCGCTATAATCCCCAAAATTTCCAACCGGTTTAGAACAATCATGACAAAACTCACCTTACAAGAGCAGATGCTGAAAGCGGGCCTCGTCAGCAGCAAGAAAGCGGCGAAAGTGCAGCGTACGGCAAAGAAATCACGCGTTCAGGCGCGTGAGGCCCGTGAAGCGGTCGAAGAGAACAAGAAGGCGCAGATCGAGCGTGACAAGCTGTTGAGCGAGCAGCAGAAGCAGGCGGTACTGGCGAAAGAGTTTAAAGCGCAGGTGAAGCAGCTGATTGAGATGAACCGCATCACCGTGGCGAAAGGCAACATCACCTTTAACTTTACCGACGGTACGCTGATTAAAAAGATTGAAGTCGATAAGCAAACGCAGACCCAGCTGATCAATGGCCGTCTGGCGATTGCGCGCCTGGTGCTCAATGCTAACGGTGACTGCGACTACGCGATCATTCCGGCAGTGGTGGCCGATAAAATTGCCCAGCGCGATGCCGACAGCATCGTGTTAAACAGCGCGCTCAGCCAGGAAGAGCAGGACGAAGACGATCCGTACGCGGACTTCAAAATCCCTGACGATTTGATGTGGTAAACCGCATTCAGAACGGGGCGGCGTGACGGGCGTTAACCGGCTCGCCGCTCACGGGATGAATAAAATTCAGCTCGCTGGCATGCAGCATCAGCCGGGGCGTTTCTTCAGCGCCCGGCACGTCAAGACCGCCATACAGATCGCAGCCCAGAATAGGGTGCCCCAGCTGCTGGCAGTGAATACGCAGCTGATGGGTTCGCCCGGTCTCCGGGATCAGTTTCACCCGCGTTAACGGCAGCCCCGTCCTCTGATAAAACCGTTCCACAACCCGATAGCGGGAGCGGGCGGGTTTACCGGTGATGGCGCAGATCGACATCAGCGGGAACAGAGCTGGGTCTTTGGCAATCGGCGCATCGATTACACCTTCGTCATTTTCCACATGGCCGCAAAGCAGGGCGCTGTAGGTTTTCTCCACGCTGCGCTGGCTGAACTGCTGGCACAGCACCGCGTTGATGGCTTTATTGCGCGCAACCACCATCAGCCCGGACGTGCCAAAATCCAGACGGTGCACCAGCGTGCAGCCGGGGAACGTCTGAACCAGACGATAATGGACGGAATCAAGGTTTTGCGGATTTTTGCCCGAGAGGCTGAGCAGGCCGGAAGGCTTATCGATCAGCAGCAGATGCTCGTCCTGCCAGAGAATTTCGATCTCATCGAGACAAGGTGGGGCAATAAAGTTATCGACGATTACAGACATCAGGCCGCCCGGCTGGAGAGTGGGAGCGGATGATAACGAAAAGTGGGGAAAAGAAAAACCCTCCCACCGGGCGGTGAGAGGGTGAAGTCTTACGCTGCAACCAGGCTGTCAATTGCGGCTTTCGCGTCGGTCTGCGCTTTGGTCGCCACCTCCGGACCGTAAGCGATACCTTCCGCGAACACGAAGTTCACGTCAGTGATGCCGATGAAGCCCAGGAACAGGCTCAGGTACGGCGCAACCAGGTCGGTTGGGGTATCTTTATGGATGCCACCGCGGCTGGTCAGGACGATCGCACGTTTACCTTTCACCAGACCTTCCGGGCCGTTCTCGGTGTAACGGAAGGTTACGCCAGCGCGCGCTACCAGGTCGAAGTAGTTCTTCAGCTGGGTTGGGATGTTGAAGTTGTACATTGGGGCGTTGATGACGATAACGTCGTGCGCCTGCAACTCAGCAATCAGTTCGTCGGACAGGGCCAGCGCTTCCTGCTGACGCGGAGACAGCGGTGCATCGCTTGGGCGCAGCGCGCCAACCAGCTCACCGTCCAGCACAGGAATTGGGTTTGCAGCCAGGTCACGCACGGTGATTTCGTCAGCAGAATGCTGTTCACGCCACTGTTCAACGAAGTAATCAGACAGCTGACCAGACTGAGAGTACCCTGCCAGAATACTGGATTTCAAAACTAATACTTTGCTCATGGGTGATTCCTGTTGTTGCATTTGATTGAAGGGGGTTGCCCCGTTGCTTGTTGACACTCTATTCACAATCCTGCCACAGAGATAGCGCAATATATCGAAGCCTATGTTCGAATTTTTTGAATAAGGCGCGAAAGGCGCCGATGTGGTACTCTATAGCAATCATTAAAAAGAGAGTTTATCAGGGCGTGTACTGCCCTTTAACGCTATGACAGAACAACAAAAATTCACCTTCCCGATGCTCCTGCAACAGCTTGATTCTCTGACGCTGCGCGATAAACAGCGCTTTGCCCGCCGCCTGCACGGTGTGAAGAAGGTTAAAAATCCTGATGCACAACAGGCCATTTACCAGGAGATGGCGAAAGAGATTGAACAGGCGGCAGGGAAAGTTGTGCTGCGCGAAGCCGCACGTCCGGCGATTACCTACCCGGAAAACCTGCCCGTCAGCCAGAAGAAACAGGACATTCTCGAGGCCGTACGCGACCACCAGGTGGTGATTGTCGCGGGGGAAACCGGTTCGGGGAAAACCACCCAGCTGCCGAAAATCTGTATGGAGCTGGGCCGCGGGATCAAAGGCCTGATTGGCCACACCCAGCCGCGTCGTCTGGCGGCACGTACCGTGGCGAACCGTATTGCCGAAGAGCTGCAGACGGAGCCGGGCGGCTGCATCGGCTATAAGGTGCGATTCAGCGACCACGTTAGCGATAACACCATGGTCAAGCTGATGACCGACGGTATTCTGCTGGCGGAAATTCAGCAGGATCGCCTGCTGATGCAGTATGACACCATCATCATTGACGAAGCGCACGAGCGTAGCCTGAACATCGACTTCCTGCTCGGCTACCTGAAAGAGCTTCTGCCGCGTCGCCCGGATCTGAAAGTAATCATCACCTCCGCGACCATCGACCCGGAGCGCTTCTCGAAGCACTTCAACAATGCGCCGATTATCGAAGTCTCTGGTCGTACCTATCCGGTCGAGGTGCGCTATCGCCCGATTGTGGAAGAGGCGGATGATACCGAGCGCGACCAGCTGCAGGCCATCTTCGATGCCGTCGACGAGCTGGGTAACGAAAGCGCGGGCGACATTCTGATCTTCATGAGCGGCGAACGCGAAATTCGCGATACCGCCGATGCGCTCAGCAAGCGCGACCTGCGCCACACGGAGATCCTGCCGCTTTACGCGCGTCTGTCAAACAGCGAGCAGAACCGTGTCTTCCAGCCGCACAGCGGACGCCGCATCGTCCTGGCGACCAACGTCGCGGAAACCTCGCTGACCGTGCCGGGCATTAAATACGTGATCGATCCGGGTACGGCGCGCATCAGCCGCTACAGCTACCGCACTAAAGTCCAGCGCCTGCCGATTGAGTCGGTCTCCCAGGCGTCTGCTAACCAGCGTAAGGGCCGCTGTGGCCGCGTGTCGGAAGGGATCTGTATTCGTCTCTATTCCGAAGACGATTTCCTGTCGCGTCCGGAATTCACCGACCCCGAAATTCTGCGCACCAACCTGGCGTCCGTTATCCTGCAGATGACCGCCCTGGGGCTGGGCGACATCGCGGCGTTCCCGTTCGTCGAAGCGCCGGACAAACGCAACATTCAGGACGGCGTGCGTCTGCTGGAAGAGCTCGGGGCGATTACCACCGACGAGCAGGCGACGGTCTACAAGCTGACGCCGCTGGGTCGCCAGCTCAGCCAGCTGCCGGTCGACCCGCGTCTGGCACGCATGGTGCTGGAAGCGCAAAAGCACGGCTGCGTGCGCGAGGCGATGATCATTACCTCGGCGCTCTCCATTCAGGACCCGCGCGAGCGTCCGATGGACAAACAGCAGGCGTCGGACGAAAAGCACCGTCGCTTCCACGACAAGGAGTCCGATTTCCTCGCCTTCGTGAACCTGTGGAACTATCTCGGCGAGCAGCAGAAAACGCTCTCCTCGAACCAGTTCCGCCGCCAGTGCCGGGTGGATTTCCTCAACTACCTGCGCGTGCGCGAATGGCAGGATATCTACACCCAGCTGCGCCAGGTGGTGAAAGAGCTGGGCATTCCGGTCAACAGCGAACCGGCGGAGTACCGCGAAATTCATATCGCGCTGCTGACCGGCCTGCTGTCCCACATTGGGATGAAGGACGCCGAAAAGCAGGAGTATACCGGCGCGCGTAACGCCCGTTTCTCCATCTTCCCGGGTTCCGGCTTGTTCAGGAAGCCGCCGAAATGGACCATGGTTGCGGAGCTGGTGGAAACCAGCCGCCTGTGGGGGCGCATTGCCGCACGTATCGATCCGGAATGGGTGGAGCCGGTGGCGCAGCACCTGCTTAAGCGCTCGTACAGTGAACCGCACTGGGAGCGCGCGCAGGGCGCGGTGATGGCGACCGAGAAAGTGACCGTTTACGGCCTGCCGGTGGTCGCCGCGCGTAAGGTCAACTACAGCCAGATTGACCCTGCGCTCAGTCGCGAGCTGTTTATCCGCCACGCGCTGGTGGAGGGCGACTGGCAGACGCGCCACGCCTTCTTCCGTGAAAACCTGAAGCTGCGCGCCGAAGTGGAGGAGCTGGAGCACAAGTCCCGCCGCCGCGACATTCTGGTGGACGACGAGGCGCTGTTTGAGTTTTACGACCAGCGCATCAGTCACGATGTGATTTCCGCCCGCCACTTCGACAGCTGGTGGAAGAAGGCCAGCAAAGAGACGCCGGACCTGCTCAACTTCGAAAAGAGCATGCTGATTAAAGAGGGGGCGGAGTCGGTCAGCAAGCTCGACTACCCGAACTTCTGGCATCAGGGCAACCTCAAGCTGCGTCTGACCTATCAGTTTGAGCCGGGGGCAGACGCGGACGGCGTAACCGTCCACATTCCGCTGCCGCTGTTAAACCAGGTGGACGAGAGCGGGTTCGAGTGGCAAATCCCCGGCCTGCGCCGCGAGCTGGTGATTGCGCTGATCAAATCCCTGCCGAAACCGGTGCGCCGCAACTTTGTGCCTGCGCCAAACTACGCGGAAGCGTTTTTAGGCCGCGTCACGCCGCTGGAGCTGCCGCTGCTGGACGCGCTGGAACGTGAATTCCGCCGCATGACCGGGACGACCATCGACCGCGACGACTGGAACTGGGATCAGGTGCCCGATCACCTGAAAATCAGCTTCCGCGTGGTGGACGATAAAAACAAAAAGCTGCTGGAAGGGCGTTCCCTGAGCGAGCTGAAAGAGGCGCTGAAAGGCAAAGTCCAGGAGACGCTCTCTGCGGTGGCGGACGACGGTATCGAGCAGAGCGGGCTGCACATCTGGAGCTTTGGCCAACTTCCGGAAAGCTACGAGCAGAAGCGCGGCAACTATAAGGTGAAAGCCTGGCCTGCGCTGGTGGACGAGCGCGACAGCGTGGCGATCAAACTGTTTGATAACCCGCAGGAACAGCAGCAGATGATGTGGCGCGGGCTGCGTCGCCTGCTGCTGCTCAACATCCCGTCGCCGATCAAGTATCTGCACGAGAAGCTGCCGAACAAGGCCAAGCTGGGGCTCTACTTTAACCCGTACGGCAAGGTGCTGGATCTGATTGACGACTGCATTTCCTGCGGCGTGGACAAACTCATCCACGAGGAGGGCGGTCCGGTCTGGACGGAAGAGGGCTTTGCTCAGCTTCATGAAAAGGTGCGCGCGGAGCTGAACGACACCGTGGTGGAGATTGCCAAACAGGTCGAGCAGATCCTCACCGCCGTGTTCAACATCAACAAGCGCCTGAAGGGGCGCGTGGATATGACCATGGCGCTGGGGCTCTCGGACGTGAAGGCGCAGATGGCGGGACTGGTCTATCGCGGCTTTGTCACCGGCAACGGCTTTAACCGTCTGGGTGATACGCTGCGCTATCTGCAGGCGATTGAAAAACGTCTGGAGAAAATGGCGGTCGATCCGCACCGCGATCGCGCGCAGATGTTGAAAGTGGAGAGCGTGCAGCAGGCGTGGCAGCAGTGGCTCAACAAGCTACCGCCAGCGCGACGCGACGATGAAGACGTGCAGGCGATCCGCTGGATGATCGAGGAGCTGCGCGTCAGCTTCTTTGCCCAGCAGCTCGGTACGCCGTATCCGATTTCGGATAAACGTATCCTGCAGGCGATGGAGCAGATTTCCGCTTAAACCCTTGCCCGGTTTTCTCCCTCTCCCTGTGGGAGAGGGTCGGGGTGAGGGCATCAGCCGGCACAATTTTCACCCGTTCACAATCGCCAGCGTAAACCCATCCCAACCCTTAATCCCCACCGTTTGCAGCGCGGTGGCGGTTAAGCGCGGGTTATCCCCCATCATCTCAATAAAACGCCGCACGCCCAGCACGCGCGCGTCGTCGCTTTGCCCGTTAATGACCTCGCCGTCGCGCACCACGTTATCGCCAATGATTACCGTGCCGGGACGGGAATAGTGCAGCGCCCACTCCAGATAGCCGGGATTGTTTGGCTTATCGGCATCGATAAAGATCAGGTCGAACGGTGGAACGTCACCGAAATTTTCCAGCGAGCTCAGGGCCGGGCCTTCAATTAATTCAATACGTTCGTTTAGCCCCGCAAGATGAATATTCTGGCGGGCAACCCCGGCATGCGCGGGATCGGCCTCAAGCGTAATCAGCTTTCCGTCCGGCGGCAGGGCGCGCGCCATCCAGATAGCGCTATAGGCACCCAGCGTCCCGATTTCAAGAATGCGTCTTGCCTGCGTCATGCGCACGAACAGCGCCAGCAGTTGCCCCTGATTGGCCGCGACATCGTGTTCAGGTAGCCCGGCGCGTTTGTTGTTTTCCAGTACCTGATGAAGTACGTCATCGTCAGGAATAAGCGAAGAAATCATGTAATTATCTACTGCAGACCATTGTTGTTGCATAGATTGACTCCTTGGGAGGGATTGCCGGGTGGCGGCTGCGCCTTACCCGGCCTACAGGGCGAAATGAAGGCCCGGTAAGCGAAGCGCCACCGGGCAAGTTTTCAGGCACTGACCCAGCCGCCGCCCAGCGCTTTATACAAATCAATCTGCGCCAGCAGCAGGTTATTTTTCACCTGCACCACGCTGGTCTGAACCGAAAACAGCGTGCGCTGCGCGTCCAGCACGTCAAGATAGGAGGAATAACCGTTGCGATAGCGATTCTGCGCAATGCGCAGCGTCTCCTGGGCCACATCCTGCTGGGCAAGCAGTTCCGTCAGCTGTTCCTGATAGCGACTTATCGCATCAAGGCTGTTGTTCACTTCGGCAAACGCGTTACGCACGGTTTTTTCATAAGCGTACAGCGCCTGGTTCCGCTGGGACTGAGAAATATCCACCTGCGCATTCAGCGCCTGGCGGTTCAGCAGCGGGGCGAGAATACTGCCCCCGACGCTCCAGAGTTGAAGCGGGTTGTCCAGCAGGCCTGAAAGGGTGCGATCCTGAACCGATCCGGTGGCGGTCAGGTTGATCGACGGCAGCAGGCTGGCACGTGACGCCGCGAGCGAGGCATCCGCCGCCACCAGCTGGCGTTCGGCCTGAACGATATCCGGTCGACGATTCAGGAGCGTAGAAGGCAGCTGCGACGGCAGCGTTAGCGGCGTCAGCACCGCAAAGCTTTCGCTGCGTGCCACCGCGCCGGGATTGCTTCCCAGCAGCAGGCTCAGGGCATTCTCCTGCTGCGCAATCTGGTGCTGCAGCACGGGCACCTGCGCCCGCGTTGAGCGCAATTCGGAATCCGACTGCATCAGCTCCAGACGCGAGCTGTAGCCCGTCTCAAACTGACGTTTCGCGAGGTTAAATGCCTCTTCGCGCGATTTCAGCGTTGACTCCGTCACGCGCAGCTGTTCGTCAAGCGAGAGCAGGGTGACATAGCCGGATGCAACGGAAGACGAGACGGTCAAATCCGCGGCGGCAGCGGCGGCTTTTTGCGCCTCCAGCGAGGCTTCGGCGGCATTGGCCGTGCTGCGGTTGACGCCCCAGATATCAACGTCATAGCTCGCCGTCAGGCTCCCTCTGTACAGCGTGCCGTAGACCGGCAGCCCGGTCGCGGCGGATTGCGAACGGGCGCGCGTCCCCGTTACGCCCGCGTCAAGCGAAGGAAACAGGCTGCCGTCGGCCGCGAAGACCCGCGCCTGATACTCGTTAATTCGTTCGCGGGCGATCAGCACGTCGCTGTTATTCTTAAGCGCCTGATCCACATAGCGGTTGAGGTTGTTGTCATGGAAATTGCGCCACCAGAGCTGCTCCGCCGGGCTGGCAGGGCCGGCGTCAGCTCGCCACTGGGTGGGGATGTGCAGCGTCGGCTGCGCCGGTTTGACGTCGACGGACTGGCACCCGGCCAGCATGACCGCTGCCACCAGCGCGGCTATCGGGCGAAGGATCATTACTTCGCCTCCCGCGTATCAATGGTCACCTGTACCGACATACCCGGACGCAGCAGCGCGGAATCTTCTGGCTTGCCGAGCACCTCGATGCGCACCGGGATACGCTGGGCTATTTTGACAAAGTTGCCGGTGGCGTTGTCCGGCGTGATGGCGCTGAATTCAACCCCGGTTGCAGGAGAAATGCTCTCCACGCGGCCCTGATACGCTTTGTCGTTCAGGGCATCGACGGTGAATTTGACAGGCTGACCGACGCGTAGCTCCGCGAGCTGGGTCTCTTTAATATTGGCAATGACCCAGTGCTGAGGCGGCACAAGGGTGGTGAGATGGGTCCCGGCGGTCACATACGCCCCGAGACGCACGGCGATCTGGCCGAGCTGACCGTCACGCGGCGCCACAATGCGGGTGTTTTGCAGGTCAATCTGCGCCAGCTCCAGCGCCGCTTTTGCGTTTTCAACATCCGCCTCCAGCGCACCGCGATTGACAATCACCGTTTGCAGATCCTGACGCGACATCTCAAGCGCCGCTTTCGCCTGGTCGATGTCGGCGCTACCCTGAGCGGCACTGGCCAGCGCCGCGTCGCGCTCGCGAATCGAGAGCGAGCCGTCTGACGTCAGCTCTTTCACCCGCTTTAAATCCGCCTGCGTTTTCAGGCTCTGGGCGCGGGCGTTTTTCAGCGCGGCGTCATTTTTTGCGATGACGGCTTCGGCGCTTTTACGCTGCTGCAGGTTGTTATTGAGGGCGGCAATTTTCATCGCCAGCTGTGCCTCGGCCTGATGCACGCGCTGACGATAGATGCGGTCATCAATCTGCAGCAGCAGGTCGCCTTTTTTG
The DNA here is from genome assembly GCF_000568095.1 of Enterobacter sp. DC4. Taxonomy (NCBI): domain Bacteria; kingdom Pseudomonadati; phylum Pseudomonadota; class Gammaproteobacteria; order Enterobacterales; family Enterobacteriaceae; genus Enterobacter; species Enterobacter sp. DC4. The sequence continues at coordinate 1,074,504 of NZ_AZUB01000001.1, forward strand.
ACCTGCACAAAGTCCTGAACCTTCACCTCGGTGATATAGCCATTCACCTGGGGGCTGATAAACGTCGTCTGGCCGCGCACGTAGGCGTTATCGGTAAACTGCGCGTGGCGGGTGAACGGCGGCAGCTGCCACGCATAAAGGATCACCAGTACGCCGACAATACCGATGGCAGCGGCGGTGAAAACGGAAACAATGCGCACATTTTTGCGGGTGTTGGCCTGCTCTTTGGCGGCATCCTGCTGACTCATAAACTCTCCAGAAATATTTTAATTATTTGTTGCCGGTGGCGTTCTTCAGCGCCAGACGGGCAGTGATGCGCAGGCGCAGCAAGCGCCATAAAATCCAGACCAGCGTGGCGGCAGCGATGCTCGCCGTCAGCAGATAAGTATCGTTGTAAGCCAGAATATTCGCCTCCAGCGCGGTCACTGTTTGCAGCTGCGTTATCGCCTGGGTTCCCAGTAGCGAACTGTCGCCAATCAGGCTTTTATACATCTGGGTATAAAGTTGAATTCGCTCGTTGACCAGCGGGTTGAGCGTGGTGAGCTGGTCCGCCAGCAGGCTGGAGTGGTACTTCTCGCGCCAGGTCTGGAAGGTGCCGAGGATCGCGGAGCCCAGCAGGCCGCCGAGGTTCTGGCTCATGCCAAACATCACCGAGAAGCTGACCAGGTTGCGCGGGTCGGCGATCACTCCGCCAATGGCGGCCAGCATGGCGGGCGCCAGGAAGAAGGCGCTGCCGAAGCCCAGCAGGAACTGGCTCAGCATCAGCTGATCCGGCCGGGTCAGGTTGTTGGACTGGCTGTCCAGCAGCGAGGCAACAATCATCAGGGCCAGAGAGGTGATGATTGGCCACGCCAGTTTCGTCGGCTTGATGGTGAGACAGCTGGTGACGATCCCGCAAACGATCCCGGCGAAAATGGACCACGCCAGGTGCGTCATCTGCTCATTCTGTAATCCCACATACTGCAGCCAGCCGATGACGCCGGTGTTTTGCTCTGCCAGCACGATACGGATCAGCAGCATGATCAGCCCCAGACGGACGATGCTGCCGCTCGACAGCCAGCGGGTGTTCAGCAGCGGGTTGGCACGGTTATGTTCAAAGACGATGGCAGTCACAATCAGCACCAGCGATAGCGCCAGCGACCAGCCGATCCACGGCGCCTCGAACCACCAGTCAAGACGGCCTAAGGAGAGCACGGCGCAGAGCAGGGCCATACCGGGGGCCATTAAAAAGAAGGTGATGAAGTCTTTTTTCTCAAAGACCTTGCGCCGGTCGCCCGGCGGTAGTTTTAAGGCGATGACGCAGGCCAGGGAGATCAGCGCCAGTCCCAGCTCGAAGAAATAGAGCCCGCGCCACTCGTCCAGCTGCAGCAGTTCGGTCGAAAACAGGCGGGCCAGCGGGATGGCGAGTGACGATCCGGTGATGCCGATGGTCAGCGCCTTCAGGCGGTGCTTCGCCGGCCAGGCCTGGATCTGATAGTAAATCCCCAGCGAGCTGAGCGCGGCGGCTACCATCCCGTGCGCGGCGCGAACCATCAGCGCCGAGCTGAGGTCGTTCACGAACAGGTGGAAAAAGGTGACCAGCACGTACAGCACCAGAAAACCTTCCGTAAAGGCGCGCAGACCGTACTGCTGGCGGAATTTGACCAGCAGCAGGTTGATGGAGATGTTGGTCATGACGTAGACCGCGGGCAGCCAGGCGATTTCGGTCGACCAGGCCCCGAAGGTCCCCTGCAGATTTTGCAGGTTGGCGGTCACCACGGCATTTCCCAGCGCCCCCGTCAGGCACACCAGCAGGCCCACGACGCCGTAGGCAATGCGTTTTGGCGTACTGTGTTCGGGCGTGGAGGGCGAACCCAGCAAAGCGGGTTTCTCATGTGGCTGCCACTCGCGAGGAGCATAAGGGTCGCGTTCGGGCAGGCGCATAACGTCGTTTACCTTAGAAATAATTGAATAATTAGCGGGCTAGCGATTCTACGTCTGCCGCAAATGATAATTCAAGTGAATATGATTTACGCATGTTAATCAAATGGTGAAGGTGATTTTAAGGAAAAAGAGCGGCCCGATGTCGCCGTTGTGTTGAGAACCTGAAGTCGCTACCCTGAAGGGATACAGAGAAGGAGTTCATCATGGAACAGACCCATTTTCCCATCCTGCCGGATGCCACGCTGGCGGCCATCAATACTGTCGGTGAATGGCTGGCGCAGGACGACCTGAGCGGTAGCCGCCAGCACCTGGACGTCGATGCGGTGATCCTGGCAGGGAACGCGGTGATCCCGACCATTGAGGCGGCCTGTCGAATTGCCGCGCAGAGAAAAATCCCGCTCCTGATTAGCGGCGGTATTGGTCATTCAACCGCGTTTTTATATTCAGCTATCGGCAGTCATCCGCGTTATCACACCTTACAAGTCGAAGGGCGAGCCGAAGCGAGCATTCTTGCCGACATTGCGCGGGCGTTCTGGCAGGTCCCCGAGGCGCATCTGTGGGTTGAGGATCAATCCACCAACTGCGGTGAAAACGCGCGCTTTAGCTGGAACATGCTGAAACGGCACCATCGAACGACCGGGCGGGTGCTGGTGGTACAGGATCCCACGATGCAGCGCCGCACGATGGCGACGTTTGCCCGCGTTTGTCGGGATGAGCCCGTTTCACCGCAGTGGGTCAGCCATCCCGGGTTTACGCCGACGCTGCAAAACGGTAACGAGGGCGTGGAATTCAGCGAGGGCAACACCGGCCTGTGGCCCGTTGACCGCTATCTTTCACTGGTTATGGGGGAACTGCCGCGCCTGTTTGATGACGCCAACGGCTATGGCCCGGCCGGGCGGGATTTTATCACGCACGTTGAATTCCCTGAGGCCGTCACCGCCGCATGGAGACAGCTGCAGCAGGACCCGGTCCTGAAGGTGGCGCGAAAAATCAGCTGAGCACGGAGCAATCCCCTCGCCCCATTGGGGAGAGGGTTCCCCCAGTAATTTCTAAACCCGAAGCGATGAACGTTGCTTAAGAAAAATGAATGAATTGCAGCGACGCCCTGGTCCGGCTGTAAATCGCTGAGGCGTTTCCTGCAGGCCGGGGCGAGGCGCAGGGATGCGCCGAGAGGGCGGGCTTTACAGGGATGTTGCCTCCGCCCGTACCCGATAAGCCGGAAGGAATAAGCCGAGGGTACCGCGAAGCGGCGATTTACCGCCGGGAGCCCGGGTCGCCAGGGCGGCGGCGATTGAGCCGCCATGGCACGTTCACAGGTCGTGTCGTTACAGAGTAGCAAGATACATAAAGTGAACGGAATGACCACCAGAGCCGTATGTTCCCCCTCACCCCAGCCCTCTCCCTCAAGGGAGAGGGGGTCGTCCGTGCAGGCATTCTATTGTTGGGAACCCTCAGCCTTTGGTGAGGGAATCACAGCGCCGCAAACTTATCCAGCGTCCGCACCAGCTGCGTCACAAAACCATATTCGTTGTCATACCACGCGACGGCTTTCACCAGCTGCAGCTCTCCCGCTTCTGACACCTCCGTCTGCGTGGCGTCAAACACCGAACCATAATGTGAACCAATCACATCTGATGAGACAATCTCTTCATCGGTATACCCGAACGATTTATTGCCCTGCGTCGCCTTTTTCAGCGCGGCGTTGATCTCCTCAACGGTCACTTTCTTGCCCAGAATGGCCACCAGCTCGGTTACCGAACCCGTTTTAACCGGCACGCGCTGCGCGTGGCCTTTCAGTTTGCCGCTGAGCGCAGGGATCACCAGACCAATGGCTTTGGCGGCACCGGTGGTGTGGGGAATAATATTCTCTGCCGCCGCCCGCGAGGCGCGAAGATCTTTCCCGCGCGGGCCATCCACAAGCGCCTGCGTGCCGGTATAAGCGTGAATGGTGGTCATGGTGCCCACTTTTATTTCAAACGCATCGTTCAGGGCTTTCGCCAGCGGGGCAAGGCAGTTGGTGGTGCAGGAGGCGACAGAGATGATGGTATCACTGGCGTCAATGGTGTCGTCGTTCACGCTGTAGACGATGGTTTTCATGTCACCCGCAGGGGCAGAGATCAGCACTTTCTTCGCGCCTGCGTCCAGGTGCGCCCGTGATTTCTCTTCAGAGGTATAAAAGCCGGTGCACTCCACGACGATATCCACACCGGCGGATTTCCACGGAATGTGTTTCGCCTCTTTTTCGGCGTACACCGCAATGGTTTTACCGTCAACAATCAGCGCATCCTCGGTGAAATCCACGCTCCACGGGAAGCCACCGTAGTTGGAATCATGCCTGAGCAGGTAGGCCAGCACTTTCGGGGAGGTGAGGTCGTTGATGGCGACGACGGTATTACTGTCCTGGGTTTCAAGAAGGCGACGCAGGACAAGGCGCCCAATGCGTCCAAAGCCGTTAATGCCAATTTTACTCATGGTGTTCTCCTGTAAACGTGTCGATGCGACAGTTTGAACTCATCCAGGCTTAGACCATCACGGGCAGGGCGGCAATTGAAGATGCTTCATGCGGGAGGAAGTATTTGAAAAACCATACAGAAAAGTTAATGAATTTTTAAGGAAAGGGGATTATGTTGGCGCGGTAACTGTTTTTAATCGAGAAATCACATGCGCACTAAATATACAAGCCTGCAAATCGGCATCCACTGGCTGGTGTTTCTGTTAATCATCGTCGCCTACTGCGCCATGGAGTTCAAAGGTTTCTTCCCGCGCACCGCGCGTCCGGCGATCAATATGATCCACGTCTCATGCGGGATCGGTATTCTGGTGCTGATGGTGACGCGTCTGCTGGTTCGCCTGAAGTTCCGCGCGCCGCCGATTCAGCCTAAGCCAAAAGCGATGGTGACGGGGATGTCTCATCTGGGGCATCTGGTGGTGTATCTGCTGTTTATTGCGCTGCCGCTGATTGGAATTGTGATGATGTACAACCGGGGCAGCGACTGGTTTGCCTTTGGCCTGGCGATGCCGCATGCGGCGGAGTCCAATTTTGATCTGGTGGATACGCTGAAGGCGTGGCACGAGACGCTGGCAAACCTGGGCTATTTTGTGATTGGCCTGCACGCGGCGGCGGCGCTGATGCATCACTATTTCTGGAAAGATAATACTCTTCTGCGCATGATGCCGAAAAAGCGTTCGTAGTCTTCTCGCCCGGCGGCGCTTCGCTTGCACGGGCCTACAAACGGCTCTGAATCGTAGGCCGGGTAAGCGCAGCGCCACCCGGCTTGTTTTTAACCCAACAGAGCACGCTCTTCGGCACTTAACGCCAGCGCCTGCGTTGACCCCGTCTCCGAGGACTTCACCGCCGCTTCCAGCACGGCCATGACCGCCAGTGCCTCAACAGGGTGGACAGGGTTGGTGATTTTTCCGCCTAACGCATCACGCACGTTGATGTAATACTGGCGCTGATCGCCTTTCGGGGTAGGGATCGTCTGCGGTGCGCCGTCAGCGCCAAAGAAGACCATACTGTCGCTGTCTTCGCCCCAGGCTTCACTGCCCGGGATCACCCCTGACAGCAGCTGTGCTTCCTGCTGATCGATTCTGGCCTTCACCACGCTGCCTTTGTCCCCGTGGACGGTAAAGCGCGCCGTACCGCCAGCCACCAGCATGCTGGCGTGCAGAATCACCTTATGCTCCGGGTAGTTTAAGACCACGTGCGCCCAGTCGTTAATTTCTGCGCCGTCGCGCAGCGTCGCGATATTCCCCTGAACGGACTGCGGCAGGCCAAAGAGCTGTAGCGTCTGGTCGATAAGATGTGGGCCCAGGTCAAACCACAAGCCGCTCCCGGGGACGTTCTGCTCGCGCCAGCGCACGCGCACTTCCGGGCGGAAGCGGTCAATATGCGACTCCAGGTGTTTAACCTTGCCGAGCGTGCCTTGCTCAATAATCTGCTTAATGCCGAGGAAATCGCTGTCCCAGCGGCGGTTATGGAAGACGGAGAGCAGCAGCTGCTTTTCGTCCGCCAGCGCAATCAGGTCGCGGGCTTCCTGCATGTCGAGGGTGAAAGGCTTATCCACGACCACGTGTTTACCCGAGTTCAGGGCCAGCGTCGCCAGCGGGGCGTGCGTGGCATTGGGGGAGGCAATCACCACCAGATCAATATCAGGATGCTGAATGGCCTCTTCCGGTGTCGCCACCACCTGTACGTCCGGCAGATCGCGTTTAACCTTCTCTTCATCACGAGAAGAGACCACTGCCAGCTTAATCCCGTCCACAGACTGGATCAGCGGGGCATGGAAGGTTTTACCGACAAATCCATACCCGATCAGCGCAATGTTGATTGTTTGAACGTTACTCATGACCTTCTCCACGTTAATTCGCGCACACCGTGACCTGCAGTGCGCTATGGTCCCCAAGCTCAGGCCAGGGACGATCTAAAAAGAGTTGTTGAATGCTGGATAACCCGGATACCAGATACGGCTCGCAGCGGTTAATTTTCAGGTGATCCGCGACAATCCAGTGCGCATGGCTTGCGTCGAGCATCGCGCGTTTCACCTCGGCATCCGCTTCTTTACCGGCGCTCAACCCCAGTTCGGCATGAATGGCGCATGCCCCAAGGATGGCGATATCTGCTCGATAGCGGGACAGTAAAGACAGCGTGGCGCTGCCGGCAAACAGGCGCTGCTTGTGGTCCCATTTTCCACCGAGCAGGATCAGCTCAACGTCTTCCCGGTCGCTAAAGTGCTGGGCGATATCCAGCGATGTGGTAATGACGGTGAGCGGCCCCTGAAGAAAGGTGGCGACGGCCATCACCGTGCTTCCGGCATCCAGAAACAGGGTGGAACCCAGTGGAACCTGCTGTGCGACCTGTTTACCCAGGCGCTGTTTGGTCTCTGGCAGCAGCGTATTGCGGCCCTGACGGTTCATGGCGGAGAGGTTGAGCGCGATGGCTCCGCCGTGGTTCTTCTGCGCAAGGCCCTGGTTTTCCAGGTCGGTCAGATCCCGACGGATAGTATCGGCTGAAACCTGCAGCTTTTCGGCCAGGTCGGTGATGCTGGCCTGGCCATGCTCGCTGAGGATATCCAGGACGTAGCGTTGACGAGCGGTTTTGTGCATGGGAGTACATTCCTGCAAAATGTCGCAATAGTTTGCATAATACAGCATTTTGACGCAGAGAGAAGGGGATTGTGGTCATGACGATGTACAGCGGTGTGATGATTCAGATAGGTGATTATTAAAATTTTATTAAGCAGGTATAAGGAAGCCGTTTTGAATGTTAATCACAATGTTATTGTTATGTTTTATTTAACGATTTGGGCTATGTAACCAACGTATTGTCATTGTGTGGTTTTAAATGCTGTTAAATTAAAACAATGCAGTTTTTAATTGCTTTAATTAGTTTTTTAAAAGCTTTTAATTTTAAATATACCCCTTTGGTTACTTAAATTGACATTTCTTTGAAAATCTTTGTGTCTGACCCGCTATGAAATTAACGCAAAAATGTGCACAGAAAGAATTAAGAATTTTCCTTAGATAACAGGAGGTTTATATGTTTCATCTGAAAGGAGACTTTTAGAGTTTTGTCCAGAAACCCCATGTTTTTTCTTACTTGTAACACCACATTAACATTGTGGGTGTAGTGGGCTATACCACATTTTGTTATGCTGCTAACCAGTTTAAGAAATAAGTAAATTCTTAATTGAAATAAGACGCAGGCAGATCTCATCTCCAATGGAAATGGGTATGGGGATTATTACCTAAAATTCAGCATGGTAGCTTAATAAGATATTTGTCTAATTATCTGTACCTCTTTTTGGGTATTTGCTTGAGTATCACTCAGAGTCAGGGAGATAACATGACGATATTACGAAAGCCTATGTTACGCCGATTTACAGCAGCACTGGCATTCATTTCATTAGCCATAAATACGGCGTACGCCAATAGTAGTCAGGTGGGAATTGCCCCGGTGGCAACCACAACCTTAAAAGAAAGTATTCTTTTTGCTATCGATCGCGATCCATCAATTAGTCAGCAAGCCGCGCAATTAGGTATTGGCCAGGCACAAATAGATGAAGCGCGCAGCGGCTGGATGCCGCAAATATCGTTGAACGGAAGTACAGGGCACAGCCAGACCACCGATTCCAGCGGGTCACTGAAGAATTCAGCCGCCTGGGGGCTGAGCCTGACGCAGCTACTGTACGATTTTGGCAAGACCAACAACAGCATTAGCCAGTCTTCCGCCCAGCGCGATAGCTACCGCTACCAGCTGATGGGAACGCTTTCGGACGTGGCGGAAAAAACGGCGCTGAGCTATGTAGAGGTCAAACGCTATTCCGATCTGCTGCAGGCGGCAAAGGAGAATGTTCTGGCGCTCAAAAACGTTGAGCAACTGGCGAAGCTGCGCGCTGACGCGGGCGTGAGTTCCACCTCCGATGAGCTCCAGACTCGCACGCGTATTGCCGGCATGCAGGCGACGGTCGCGCAGTATCACGCCGCCTTAAACAGCGCCCGGGCAAGGCTTGCGGTATTAACCGGCATGCAGGCAGAAGCCTTTTCGCCAGTGCCTGCGAACCTCGCGGTTGAGCCAGATTCGCTCAACCGTATTGATTATTCGTTAATACCGGCTGTGATGGCCGCGCAGAATATGGAACGTTCGGCTCAGTATGGCGTGGAAACGGCGAAGTCCCAGCACTGGCCGACGTTAAGCCTGAAAGGGGGGCGCACCCGTTATGAATCGGACAACCGTTCATACTGGGACGACCAGATACAGCTCAATATCGATGCTCCGCTGTATCAGGGGGGCGCGGTTTCCGCTCGCGTTCGGCAGGCGGAAGGCGCACGGGCCATGGCCTCCTCTCAGGTCGATCAGGCACGTTTCGATGTTCTGCAAAAAGCCTCCGTCGCGCAGGCGGACTGGGCCGGTGCACGGGGAAGAATGGAGGCCGGAAAGCAGCAGCTGGAAAATGCGCTGCGTGCCCGTGTTGTTTACAAAAATGAATACACCCTGAGCAAGCGGAGCATTAATGATTTGCTCAGCGTTGAGCAGGATGTCTGGCAGGCCACATCAGCGAAAATAATCGCTGAGTATGATGGCTGGAGTTCGGCAATTATTTATGCTTCCGCGGTTGATAATTTAATGCCGCTTATTGGAATAGAGAAAAACGCTGCCGCAAAATTACCTGACTTGAGTTAAAAAAAGACGCGCAGTGTTGCGCAAAAATAAGTCTGAAAATAATGGGTGTTTTTTCCCAGGGATAGCTACATCCGTCTGGTGGACATATCCACAGGAATCCGCACACCTGCAAGGAGAAGAAATGAGTAACGTAAAGGTTGTTGATGTCATCATTCGCAAAACGGCGGAGAAAACGAAATTAACCGGCGAAGGAAATCTGTCGGTCTCTATTTCATCGCCGAGCGTGATTGAAATCCAGGGTTCTGCTCAGGATGTGGCGCGTTATGTCCGTCAGGGGAAAGACCTCCTCATTTATATGAAAGATGGCAGCGTTATTCGCTGCAACAACTATTTTGTCGAAGATCCAGAGACGCATAACCAGTCAGAACTGGTATTCAACGACCGTCAGGAACTGACACATATTTCTTTTGCCGATGCCGGGGAAGCGTCAGGCGTTGCGGTGACCGAGTTAACCGCGCAGGCCACATCGATTAGCAGCATTCAACCTTTCCTCGAGCAGGAAAGTGTTTTAAGCGACGCGCCGTGGGGCTGGATTGCGGGAGCTGCGTTAGGCGGCGGTGCCATCGGGGCACTGCTGGCAAACGGCGGTGACGGCGAGACGAAAACAAAAGTCATTGATAATACCAAAGAAGTTGAAAGCGCCACGCCGACCTTCTTGCTGTCGGATAAAGCGGGTGACAAGCAGGGCGTGCTGAGTGCAAACGAGATCACGGACGACAGCAACCCAACCTTTAGCGGCACCGGTCAGCCGGGCGCGACCATTCAGATCAAAGACAGCAGCGGCAGCACCATTGCCAGCACCATGGTCGGTAAAGACGGCACGTGGACGGTAATATTACCGACCCAGACGGACGGGGAGCACACCTGGTCGGTCGTGCAGATCGACGGCAGTAAAACCACCAATGCGGGCAACATCACCGTAACGGTCTCGACCGCCGAGGCCGCCATTACGCTTGCCACCACGGCGGGCGATAACGTGCTGAACGCCAGCGAGCAATCTGCGGGCTTTACGCTCTCCGGCGCCAGCAAAAATCTGGCGCAGGGTACCGAACTCACCGTGACGCTGAACGGCAAAACCTACGCGGCTGAAGTCGGGGCAGACGGCGCGTGGAGCGTTAACGTACCCGCGGCCGACGCGCAGGCGCTGGTCGATGGTACCTGGACCGTCAACGTCAGCGGCAAAGACGCGGCGGGTAACACCGTCAGCGGAAGCCAGACGATTGGCGTGGATACCACCGCGCCAACCATCTCTGTCGATACCCTCGCACAGGACAACATCATTAATGCGGCTGAGCATAATCAGCCGCTGACGCTAACCGGTAAAACGAATGCGGAAGCCGGTCAGATCGTCACGGTCACCCTGAACGGTAAAAATTATAACGCCACGGTGGGCAGCGACGGCACCTGGTCCGTCACGCTGGAGGCGGGCGACGTGCAGGCGCTCAATGAGGGTAATCACACCCTGACGGTTAACGTGAGCGACAAAGCGGGCAACGGTTCGTCCGTGACGGCAGATTTCACGGTGGATACCGTCGCGCCGGTCATCACCATCCATACCGTGGCGGGCGACGATATCCTTAATATCAGCGAGCAGGGCCAGGCGCACATTATTTCCGGCCAGGCGAGCGGTGCCGCCGCGGGCGATGTGGTCACCGTAACCCTTGGCGGTCAGACCTTCACCGGCGTGGTGCTGGCGGACGGCAGCTGGAGCGTGGGCGTGCCGGCGTTCGTGCTGGGCGCGCTGGGTGAAGGTAACCACACGATTTCAGTTTCCGTCACTGATGCGGCAGGCAACACCGGCAGCGCCACGCACGACATTACGCTGAGTGGACATCCGCCAGAATTTACGATTGACGCTATCAGCCAGGATAACGTCCTGAATGCCCAGGAGGCGATGCAGCCGCTGAGCCTGACCGGCACCAGCAACCTGCCGGACGGCACCACCGTCACCGTGACGCTGAACAACGTCAACTATCAGGCCACCGTCGAAAACGGTATCTGGGCGGTCCAGGTGCCGGTTTCCGACGTCCTGAATCTGGCGAACACGCTTTACACCGTCAGCGTCAGCGGTACCGACAGCGTGGGTAACAGCGGTTCTGCCGAAGCGAATCTGCTGGTGGATACCGTTCTTCCGCAGGTCATCATCAATACTTTTGCGGGCGACAACCTGGTCAATAACGCCGAAGCGGGCGTCGATCAAACCCTCAGCGGTCGCGTTACCGGCGCGGCGGCGGGCGATACCGTCTCCATCACCGCAGGCGGCAAGAGCTACACCGCAACGGTTGGCAGCGATCTGACCTGGAGCGTGAAGATCCCATCAGCGGATCTTCAGGCGTTCGGCGACGGCGATTTAACCTTCACCGCGTCGGTGACCAACGGGCACGGCAATACCGGCACCGGCGAGCGTGATATCAATATCAACGCGGAGCTGCCGGGTCTGCGCGTGAACACCATTTCCGGCGATGACGTGATCAACGCCATTGAGCAGCAGCAGGATCTGAGCGTCACCGGCTCCAGTAGCCATCTGGCCGCGGGCACGCAGATTATCGTCACCATCAACAACGTTGAGTACGTTACCGCGGTTAACGCCAGCGGCAACTGGCAGATCGGCGTTCCGGCGGCGGACCTGCAGGCCTGGACGGCGGGCGGCATGACGGTGAGCGTCAGCGCGGTAGATGACTGGGGCAATCCCGTTGCGGCTGAACACCCGATTGAACTCGATCTGAACGCCGTGGCGGTCACCATTGATACCGTCTCCGGCGACGACCTGCTGAATGCGGCAGAAAAAGGCGGTGATTTAACCCTTTCCGGCCAGACGCAGGGCGTGGAAGCGGGGCAGACCGTGGTGGTGAAATTCGCTGACCAGACCTTTACTGCGCAGGTGCAGCAGGATGGCTCTTGGAGCCTGACTGTACCCGCCAGCGCCATGGAAACCCTGACCGACGGGCGCGCGCAGGTGAGCGTCAGCGTCACTAACGTCAGCGGCAACAGCGCGGACGCGGCGCGCGTTGTCACGGTGGATACGCAGCCACCGGCGATTACGCTCGATAACCTGACCGCCGACAACATCATTAATGCGGCAGAAGCGCAGCAGGATTTACTGTTAAGCGGCAGCAGCAGTGCGGAACCCGGCCAGACGGTCACCGTGACGCTGAACGGCAAAACGTATCAGACCACGGTCCAGACGGACGGTACCTGGCAGCTGAGCGTCCCGGCGGCTGACGTCGGTGCCCTGACGGACGGAATCGTTACCGTGACGGCAACCGTGAGCGACGTGGCGGGCAACAGCAGCAGCGCCGATCGCGTGGGTCTGGTGGATGCGACTGTACCGCAGGTGACCATTAATGACTTTGTCACCGCCACCAATACCATTAACCAGCTCGCCCATTCACAGGCGCAGATCCTGAGCGGCTCCGTCACCGGTGCGGCAGCGGGTGACCTGGTGACTATCACCATTAACAGCGTCGATTACACCACCGTGGTGGATGCGGCGGGCTACTGGAGCCTCGGCCTGCCGGCGCCCGTCGTGCAGGGTCTGGCGGACGGCACCTGGACCATCGACGTCTCCGTGACCGACCGATCCGGCAACACCGGAAGCAGTTCGCTGGATGTGGTAGTGAATACCGTGACGCCTGTTATTGGTATCAGCACGCTGGCGGCGGACGACGTAATCAATGCGACCGAGAAGGGCGAAGATCTGCTGCTCTCCGGCACCAGCAACCAGCCGGAAGGCACGCGCGTCACCGTTAACCTGAACGGCATCAACTACACCACCACCACCGACGCCAGCGGCAACTGGAGCGTGACCGTACCGGCCTTGGCCGTAAGCGCCCTGGGAGAAGCTCATTACACCGTGACGGCGAGCGTCACGGATAGCGTAGGCAACAGCGCCTCAACCTCACACGATGTGCTGGTGGACAGCTCGCTGCCGGTGGTGACGATCAACACGCTGGCGGGCGACAATATCGTTAACGCGGCGGAAGTGGCGGCAGGGCAAACCCTGTCCGGTAAGGTGACGAACGCGGCGGCAGGTGACGCTGTCACGATTATCATCGGCGGTCAGACTTACACGGCTACCGTGCAGGACGATCTCACCTGGAGCCTGCCGTTAAGCGAAAGCCAGTTCACCGCGCTCGGCAATGGCGACCTCACCGTATCCGCCAGCGTGACCAACGCGCACGGTAATACCGGTTCTTCTTCTCTCGACTTCACCATCGACGCCCAGCTTCCGGGACTGCGTATTGATACGGTCGCAGGTGACGACGTGATTAACGTCATCGAACACGCCCAGAATCTGATTGTCTCCGGCACCAGCACCGATCTGGCGGCGGGCAGCGCCGTCACCGTGACCATTAACGGCAAAGCGTATTCCGCAACGGTGCTGGCCGACGGCACCTGGCAGGCAGCGGTACCGGCGGCGGACGTGTCCCAGTGGGCGGATGGCTCGCTGGATATCAAGGCAAGCGCGCAGGATGCCTCCGGTAACCCGGTGACCATCGGCACTGTCGTTGACGTCGATCTCGCGCCGGTCGCCATCACCATCAGCAGCGTGACCGACGACAACGTGCTTAACGCGGCGGAAAAAGGCCAGGACCTGGTGCTGTCCGGCACCACCGCCAACGTGGAAGCGGGCCAGACCGTCACCATCACCTTTGCGGGTAAAACCTATACCACGACGGTGGATGGCAACGGCGACTGGACCTGGACCGTTCCGGCTGCCGATCTGAGCGGCCTGAAAGACGGTGACGCCAGCGTGCAGGTCAGCGTCACCAACGTGAACGGTAACGCGGCGTCTTCGGTGCAGGAATTCAGCGTCGATACCACCGCGCCGACGGTGACCATCAACACCATCAGCAATGACAATATGCTGAACGCGGCAGAGGCGGCGCAGGATCTGACCCTGAGCGGGACCTCTACTGCCGAAGCGGGCCAGACGGTCACCGTGACCTTCAACGGCAATCAGTACACCGCGCAGGTGCAGGCGGACGGCAGCTGGACGCTCGACGTGCCTGCGGCGGATCTGGCGGGCATCACCGACGGCAGCGCGGCGGTCACGGCGACCGTGTCCGACAAAGCAGGTAACCCGGCCAGCGCAGGTTCCTCGGTGCTGGTCGACACCACCGTGCCGCAGATCACCTTCAACATCGTTGCGGGCGACGACATCGTGAATATTGCCGAGCACGGCCAGGCGCTGATCGTCTCCGGTAAGGTGACGGGCGCGCAGGCGGGCGACGTGATTACCGTGACCCTGAACGGCAAAGACTACACCGCTATGCTGGACGCGTCCGGCAACTGGAGCGTGGGCGTTCCTGCGGCGGACGTGGGCGCGCTGGCAAACGGCGAGCAGACGATCTCTGCGACCCTCACCGACAAAGCCGGTAACAGCACCACCGCGACGCACGAATTTGACGTCTCCCTGACCGCGCCGGTAATTGCCATTAATACCCTGGCGGTTGACGACGTGATCAACGCGACCGAGAAAGGCCAGGATCTGCTGGTGTCCGGCACCAGCAACCAGCCGGATGGCACGACCATTACGGTGACCCTGAACGGCATCAGCTATACGGCCACCGCCGACGCGAGCGGGAACTGGAGCGTGACCGTTCCGGCGGCAAACGTCTCTGCGCTGGGCGAAGCGAGCTACGCCGTGACGGCGAGCGTAACCGACGCCGCAGGCAACAGCGCGAGCACCGGGCACAGCGTGCTGGTCGACAGCGCGCTGCCGCAGGTCACCATCAACCCTGTCGCCACGGACGACGTCATTAACGCGGCGGAAGTGGCTAGCGGGCAGACCCTGAGCGGAAAAGTGAGCGGCGCAGCGAGCGGTGACACTGTCACTGTTTCAGTCGGTGGCAATACCTGGACCGCGACGGTTCAGGACGACCTGAGCTGGTCGGTCAACGTGCCGTCCTCGGTCTTAACCGCCATCGGTAACGGCGATCTGACGGTGTCAGCCAGCGTCACCAACGGCCACGGCAACACCGGAACGGGCGAGCGCGAAATCGTTATTGATGCCAACCTGCCGGGCCTGCGCGTCGATACCGTGGCGGGCGACGATGTGATCAATAGCATCGAACACGCTCAAAACCTGATTATCACCGGCTCCAGCGACGGTCTGGCAGCGGGCGCGGCGCTGACGGTCACCGTCAACGGCAAAACCTACGCGGCAACCGTACTGGCGGACGGCACCTGGACGGCGGCCATTCCGGCGGCCGACGTCAGCGCGCTGAATGCGGGCACGGTTACCGTGACCGTGGAAGGCCAGAGCGCAGCGAGCAACCCGGTTTCCATCAGCCATGACGTGAAGGTGGATCTGGCGGCAGTCGCCATCAGCATTGACCCGATTGCTTCGGACGACGTGATTAACGCGGCGGAGAAAGGAGTGGACCTGGTGCTGTCCGGCTCCACCACCAACGTGGAAGAAAACCAGACCGTTACCATCACCTTCGGCGGCAAGTCGTACACCGCGACGGTGGATGCCAGCGGCAACTGGACGGCGACCGTACCGTCTGCCGATTTGGGCAGTCTGAAGGACGGCGATGCCAGCGTGCAGGTGAGCGTCACCAACGTGAACGGCAACAGCGCCACGGCGGGTCGCGAGTACAGCGTGGACGCCACCGCGCCGACGGTGTCTATTGAAATTGTCAGCGACAACAACATCATCAATGCGGCCGAAGCGCAGCAGGATCTGGTGATTAACGGCGTGACCAACGCCGAAGCGGGCCAGACCGTCACCGTGACCCTGAACGGTGTGGACTATACCACCACCGTGCAGGCTAACGGCAGCTGGAGCGTGACCGTGCCGTCTGCTGACATGGGCGCAATTACCGACGGCAACTACACCGTCAGCGCCGCCGTGTCTGATAAGGCGGGCAACCCGGCCTCAGCGGATCGCGACGTGCTGGTGGATACCACCGTCCCGCAGCTGACGATTAACACCGTTTCCGACGATGACGTGATCAACAGCGCCGAGCATGCGCAGGCCCTGATTGTCACCGGTTCCGTGACCGGCGCGGCGGCGGGCGATGTGGTCACCGTCACCCTCAACGGCAAATCCTACACCGCCACCCTGGATGCCTCCGGCAACTGGAGCGTGGGCGTGCCTGCGGCGGACGTCACCGCGCTCGCCGCCGGGGATCACACTATTACCGCGGCGCTGACCGATAAAGCGGGCAACAGCAACAGCGCCACGCACGGCGTGGAGGTGAACCTGACCGCGCCGGGGCTGACCATTGACACCGTTTCTGGTGACGATGTGATCAACAACAGCGAGAAAACTCAGGATCTGACCCTCTCCGGTACGGCTTCCGGCCTGGCGGCAGGCGCGGTGGTAACCGTGATGCTCAACGGCAAAGCGTACAGCGCGCAGGTGGACGATAACGGAAAATGGACCACCACCGTTCCGGCGAACGAAGTCGGTCAGTTGGGCGAGGCGCTTTATACCGTCACCGCCTCGGCAACGGACAGCGTCGGTAACAGCACCAGCGCATCGCACACCGTGAACGTGGAGTCCGTTCTGCCGGGCGTGATCGTCAACACCATTGCAGGCGACGACATTATTAACGCGGCGGAGCTGGCAGCCGGCCAGACCATCAGCGGTAAGGTGGTGAATGCCGAAGCGGGCAACACCGTGACCGTGACGATTGGCGGCAACAGCTACACCGCAACGGTGCAGAGCGATCTGACCTGGTTCGTTAACGTGCCGTCCGACGTGCTGACCGCGCTGGGCAACGGCGATTTGACCGTGTCAGCCAGCGTGACCAACGGCGTCGGCAACAGCGGATCCGCTGAGCGCGAAATCGTGATAGACGCTAACCTGCCGGGCCTGCGCGTGGATACCGTGGCGGGTGATGACGTGATCAACAGCATCGAACACGGGCAGAATCTGATTATCACCGGCTCCAGCGACGGGCTGGCGGCGGGCTCGGCGCTGACCGTGACCGTAAACGGCAAAACCTATCCGGCGACCGTGCTGGCGGACGGCTCCTGGCGCGCAGCGATCCCGGCGGCGGACGTGGGTGCGCTGAATGCGGGCACGGTTACCGTGACCGTTGCGGGCCAGAGCAGCGCCGGTAACCCGGTTTCCATCAGCCACGATGTGACGGTGGATCTGGCGACCGTTGCCATCAGCATCGATGCGATTGCTACTGACGACGTGATTAATGCCGCTGAGAAGGGCGCGGATCTGGTGCTCTCCGGGGCGACCTCAAACGTTGAGGAAAACCAGACCGTTACCATCACCTTCGGCGGCAAGAGCTACACCGCGATTGTAGGCGCCGACGGCAAATGGACGACCACGGTGCCAGCGGCCGACCTGGCGGGTCTGAAAGACGGCGACGCCAGCGTGCAGGTGAGCGTCACCAACGTGAACGGCAACAGCGCCTCGGCAGGCCGCGAGTACAGCGTGGATACCACCGCGCCGTCGGTGACCATCAACACCCTGGCGACGGACGACATTCTCAATGCCACCGAAGCGAAGAGCGATCTGAGCGTTTCCGGTACCACCACCGCCGAAGCGGGCCAGACGGTCACCGTATCGCTGAACGGTAAAGACTACACCACAACCGTCAGCGCGGACGGCAGCTGGACGCTGAACGTTCCGGCGGCCGATGTTGCGGCCCTGACGGACGGCAGCGTGACCGTCACCGCATCGGTCAGCGATAAAGCGGGCAACCCGGCATCGGTGGATCACAACCTGGCGGTAGATATCACCGTGCCTGCGGTGACCATCAATACCGTGGCGGGCGACGACGTGATTAACATCGCTGAGCACGGCCAGGCGCACATCATCAGCGGCACCACCACCGGCGCGGCAGCGGGCAATAAGGTCACCGTCACCATCGGCGGCCAGACTTACACCACCGTGCTGGACGCGGCGGGCAACTGGAGCGTCGGCGTCCCGGCCAGCGTGATTTCCGGCCTCAGCGACGGCACCGTGACCGTCACGGCGTCGGTCACCGACGCGGCGGGCAATACCGGCACCGGCACGCATAACGTGACCGTCGATACCGGTCTGCCGTCCGTGGCCTTCAACGCCATCAGCGGCGATAACGTGCTGAACGCGGTGGAGAAGGGACAGGATCTGAGCGTCAGCGGCACCAGCGCCAACCTGGCGGAAGGCACCGTGGTGACCGTGACCCTGAACGGTAAAAACTACACGGCGACGACCGCCGCAGACGGCACCTGGAGCCTGACGGTTCCTGCAGCAGATCTGGCGGGTCTCGGCCAGGCTAACTACACCCTGAACGCAACCGCCACCAACGGCGTGGGCAACAGCGTGAGCAACACCGCGAACCTGCTGGTGGACACCGCGCTGCCAACGGTCAACATCAACGCCGTGGCGGGCGATAACGTCATTAACGCGGCGGAAGTGGCCGCAGGCCAGACGCTGAGCGGCACCGTGGCGAATGCCGAAGCGGGCAACACCGTGACCGTGACCATTGGCGGCAACAGCTATACCGCGACGGTGCAGAACGATCTGACCTGGTCCGTGAACGTGCCGTCTGACGTGCTGACCGCGCTGGGCAACGGCAGCCTGAGCGTAACGGCGACCGTCACCAACGGCCACGGCAACACCGGCACTGGCGAGCGCGAAATCGCTATCGACGCTAACCTGCCGGGCCTGCGCGTGGACACCGTGGCGGGCGACAACGTCATCAACAGCATTGAGCATGCGCAGAACCTGATCGTCACCGGCTCCAGCGACGGGCTGGCGTCGGGCACGGCGCTGACCGTCACCGTCAACGGTAAAGACTATGCGGCCATGGTGCTGGCGGACGGCACCTGGAGCGCGGCTGTTCCGGCAGCGGACGTGAGCGCGTGGCCGGAAGGCACCGTCAAAATCAGCGTTACCGGCGACAGTTCAGCGGGTAACCCGATTACCATCAGCCACGATGTGACCGTGGATCTGGCGACCGTTGCCATCAGCATCAACTCCATCGCCATCGACGACGTGATTAACGCGGCGGAGAAGGGCGCGGATCTGGTGCTGTCCGGTGCGACCACCCACGTTGAGGCCGGGCAAACCGTGACCATCAGCCTGAACGGCAAAATCTACACCACCACGGTGGACGACAGCGGCAACTGGACCTGGACCGTACCGTCTGCGGATCTGGCCCACCTCAAGGATGGCGACGCCAGCGTGCAGGTGAGCGTCACCAACGTGAACGGCAACAGCGCCTCGGCGGGGCGTGAGTACAGCGTGGATGCCACCGCGCCGTCCGTGACCATTCATACCCTTGCGTCTGACGATATTCTGAATGCCGCCGAAGCGAAGAGCGATCTGACCGTGTCCGGCACCACCACCGCCGAAGCGGGTCAGACCGTGACCGTGTCGCTGAACGGCAAAGACTACACCACAACCGCAGGCGCGGACGGCAGCTGGACGCTGAGCGTTCCGGCGGCGGATCTGGCGGCGCTCGGCGACGGCAGCGTCATCGTGACGGCGAGCGTCAGCGACAAAGCGGGCAACCCGGCGTCGGTTGATCACACTCTGACGGTGGACGTGACCGTGCCTGCGGTGACCATCAATACCGTGGCGGGCGATGATGTCATTAACCTCGCAGAACACAGCCAGGCGCACATCGTCAGCGGCACCGCCACCGGCGCGGCGGCGGGCGATAAGGTGACCGTGACCATCGGCGGCCAGACTTACACCACCGTGCTGGACGCGGCGGGTAACTGGAGCGTGGGCGTCCCGGCCAGCGTGATTTCCGGCCTCAGCGACGGCACCGTAACCGTCACGGCGTCGGTCACCGACGCGGCGGGCAATACCGGCACTGGCACGCATAACGTGACCGTTGACACCGGCCTGCCGTCCGTGGCCTTCAACGCCATCAGCGGCGATGACGTACTGAACGCGGTGGAGAAGGGGCAGGATCTGAGCGTCAGCGGCACCAGCGCCAACCTGTCGGAAGGCACCGTGGTGACCGTGACCCTCAACGGTAAAAACTACACGGGCACCACGGCGGCAGACGGCACCTGGAGCCTGACCGTTCCGGCAGCGGATCTGGCGGGTCTCGGCCAGGCCAACTACACCCTGAACGCGACCGCCACTAACGGTGTGGGCAACAGCGTCAGCAACATCGCGAATCTGCTGGTCGATACCGCGCTGCCGACCGTCACCATCAATACCGTGGCGGGCGACAACGTCATCAACGCGGCGGAAGTGGCGGCAGGTCAGATCATCAGCGGCACCGTGGCGAATGCCGAAGCGGGCAATACCGTCACCGTCACCATTGGTGGTAACACTTACACCGCAACGGTGCAGAGCGATCTGACCTGGTCCGTTAACGTGCCGGAGTCCGTCCTGACGGCGCTGGGCAACGGGGATTTGACCGTATCGGCAACCGTCACCAACGGCCACGGCAACACGGGAGCGGGCGAGCGCGAAATCGTTATCGACGCCAGCCTGCCCGGCCTGCGCGTCGATACCGTGGCGGGCGACGATGTGATCAACAGCATCGAACATAGTCAAAACCTGATCGTCTCCGGCTCCAGCGACGGGCTGGCGGCAGGTACAACGCTCACCGTGACAATCAATGGCAAAACCTATGCGGCCTCCGTGCTGGCAGACGGTTCCTGGAGCGCGGCGATCCCGGCGGCAGACGTCGGGGCCTTCGCAGCAGGTACGGTCACTGTCACCGTTGCGGGCCAGAGCGCGGCGGGCAACCCGGTGACCATCAGCCATGACGTAACGGTCGATCTGTCTGTCGTTGCCGTCAGCATCGATGCGATTGCCACCGACGACGTGATTAACACGGCGGAGAAAGGCGCGGATCTGGTGCTCTCCGGCAGCACCTCGAACGTGGAGGAAAACCAGACCGTTACCATTACCTTCGGCGGCAAGACGTATACCGCGAAGGTGGATGCTGACGGCCGCTGGACGGCAACCGTGCCGTCTGCGGATCTCGCGGGCCTGAAGGACGGTGACGCCAGCGTGCAGGTGAGCGTCACCAACGCGCACGGCAACAGCGCCTCGGCGGGCCGCGAGTACAGCGTGGACGCGACTGCGCCAACCGTGAGCATTGATACGGTCGCTGGCGACAACGTGATTAACGCCAGCGAAGCGTCTGCGGGCGTGGCCATTTCCGGCACCACCACGGCGGAAGTCGGGCAGACGGTCACCGTGACCCTGGGCGGTAAGAGCTATACCGCCCAGGTGCAGCAGGGCGGTATCTGGAGCGTGAACGTGCCGGGCACCGACCTGTCCGCACTGGCGGATAACGGCTACACCGTGCAGGTCAGCGTGAGCGACGCCGCGGGTAACCCGGGCAGCGCGGGCAAAGCGATTACGCTTGATACCACGCCGCCGACCGTCAGCTTTAACGCTGTCGCGGGCGATAACGTCATCAACAGCGTGGAGCACGTGCAGGCGCAGATTGTCAGCGGCACGGCAACCGGCGCGAGCGTCGGCGATAAGCTGGTCATCACCATCGGTTCGAACCAGTACACCACTACCGTTGACGCCAGCGGCAACTGGAGCGTGGGCGTCCCGGCCAGCGTGATTTCCGCGCTGACCGACGGCACCGTGACCCTCAGCGCGACCATTACCGACAGCGCGGGCAACAGCAGCACCCAGACCCATGACGTGGTGGTCAACACCGCCTCCGTGGCGCTGACGGTGAACACCGTTAGCGGTGACGACGTCATCAACGCGGCTGAAGCCGGTTCGTCCCTGGTGATTAACGGCTCCAGCGCCCAGCTCGCCAGCGGGACGCAGGTTACCGTGACGCTGAACGGCAAGAGCTATACGGCCACCATCCAGAGCGACGGCAGCTGGACGACCACCGTTCCGGCCGCAGACGTGGGTGCCCTGGCCGATGGCGCGCGCTATCAGGTGTCCGTGTCGGCGCAGGACAGCGCGGGCAACAGCGCGTCGGCGACGCACGGCATCAGCGTGGATACCACTGCGCCGGTGGTGAGCATTGCGACGCTGTCGGCTGACGACATGCTGAACGCGGCGGAAGCCCAGCTGCCGCTGACCGTGCACGGATCTTCCAGCGCGGAGGCGGGTCAGACCGTTACCGTGACGCTGGGCGGCAAAACCTACACTGCGCTTGTCGGCAGCGACGGCACCTGGACGCTCGACGTTCCGGCAGCCGATCTGGCTGCGCTGAGCCAGGGTGCGCTGACGGTGACCGCCTCGGTCAACGACAAAGCGGGTAATAACGGCCAGACCACGCACACCTTAACGGTAGACACCGTCGCGCCAGCCGTAACCATCAGCACCGTGGCCGATGACGATATCGTCAACAACGCCGAGCAGCTGGCGGGCCAGACCATCCGTGGCACCACCACGGCGGAACAGGGCCAGACGGTGACCGTCTCCTTCAGCGGGCACAGCTATCAGGCGACCGTCGGGGCGGACGGATCGTGGTCGGTCTTCGTGCCGGGCCGTGATTTCCTCGGCCTGAGCGACGGGGATTACACCATTACGGCTACGGTAAGCGACAGGGCGGGCAACCCGGGCAGCGCAACGCACGACGTGACGCTGAACGGCGATGTCCCAACCATCACCATTAATACCTTTGCGCAGGACGATATCGTCAACGCCGCCGAGCACGGCACGCCGCTGGTCATCAGCGGCACCACCGACGCGCCTGTAGGCCAGACGGTGACCATCACGCTGAACGGTAAAACCTATACGGCGACCGTGCAGAATGACGGTACCTGGAGCTACACGGTGGGAAGCGCTGACGTGACCGCGCTGGCAGACGGCGGCTCGTACGTGATTAACGCGCAGGTCAGCAATACCATCGGCAACAGCGCCAGCGATAACCATACCGTCACGGTCGATCTGACCGCGCCGTCGATGGGGATCGCTATTGATTCGCTGCAAAACGACACCGGCCTGAGCGCAACGGATTTCATCACCAACGACAGCCAGGTCGTCGTCAACGGCTCGCTGACCGCGCAGCTCGGCAATAACGAGAAGGCGCAGATCAGCCTCGACGGCGGCGTCACTTGGATCGACCTGACCGTGACCGGCACCACCTGGCGCTACGCCGATGGCCGCACCCTGACGGACGGTACGTATCAGTACCAGGTGCGCGTGATTGATAACGCGGGCAACGTGGGGGCCACGGACAGCCAGGACGTGGTGATTGACCTGACGAAGCCTGCGGCAACCACCATTACCGTGGATTCCATTACGCAGGATACCGGCCTGTCCGGCAGCGACTTTATCACCAGCGACAACCAGATCAGCCTGAAAGGGACGCTCGGCGCGGCGCTGGGCAGCGGCGACCACGCGCAGATCAGCCTTGACGGGGGCGTCACCTGGACCGACGTCAGCGTCAGCGGCCTGAGCTGGACGTATGTTGATGGCCGCACGCTGGCCGACGGGGATTACAACTACCAGCTGCGCGTGATTGACGACGCGGGCAATATCAGTGCCACCGCCAGCCAGGTGGTGACCATTGATACGGTTGCGCCGGACGCGAGCAAAACCATCGCCATCGACAGCATCAGTGACGATACCGGTCTGAGCAGCAGCGACTTTATCACCAACGATACGTCCCTGACGCTGCACGGCTCGCTCGGCGCGACGCTGGCCGACGGCGAATACGCCCAGATCAGCATCGACGGCGGCGTCACCTGGCAGAACGTCATCGTCACCGGCAACAGCTGGTACTACGTCGATGGCCGCACGCTGGGTAACCAGACCTATGACTACTACGTTCGCGTGGTGGATGCGGCGGGCAACGTGGGTGCCAGCGCCCATCAGCAGGTGACCGTCGATACGGTCGCCCCGGATGCGGCGATTACGGTGACCGTGGATAACATCACCGTGGATACCGGATTCGACAATAACGACTTCCTGACCAGTTCGACCTCGTACACGCTGCACGGAACGCTCGGCGCAGCGTTAGGGGCGGGTGAGTACGTGCAGGTGAGCATGGACGGCGGCAGCACCTGGGTGTACGCCACCGTCAGCGGGACGCAGTGGAGCTACAGCGACACGCGTACCCTGACCGACGGCAGCCATAACTATCAGGTGCGAGTCGTTGACCAGGCGGGGAACGTTGGGGCCACCACCGCGCAGGCGGTGACGGTGGATACCCACGCGCCGCAGTACGGCGTCACCATCGACAGCATCAGCGAAGATACCGGCCAGTCCGGCAGTGATTTCATCACCATGGACACCACGCTGACCATCAACGGTTCGCTGGGCAGCGCGCTGGCAAGCGACGAGCGCGTACAGATAAGCCTGGACGGCGGGAACACCTGGCTCGATACCACGGTCACCAACCAGCGCTGGAGCTACACCGATACCCGCGATCTGCCTGACGGAGACTACACCTACCAGGTGCGGATTATCGACCAGGCGGGCAACGTCGGCTCCACCGCCTCTCAGGTGGTGACGGTGGACACCACGCCGCCAACCACGGTGGGTACGGTCGTGAGCTATACCGACGGTGAAGGCGAGCGTCAGGGCACCTTTGGCAGCGCGGTGGCAACGGACGATAACTCGCCGCTGATCAACGGTACGCTTAACCGCGCCCCGGACGACGGTGAAATTGTGCAGCTCTATCGTGACGGGGTCCTGCTCGGTCAGGTGACCATGAACGGCAGTGCAAGCTGGTCCTTCCAGGACAACGGCCTGAGCGACGGAAATCACACCTACATTGTGCGCGTCACCGACAGGGCCGGTAACTACACCGAGTCTGACGGCTTTGTGCTGAACGTTGATACCAGCATCCCGATCACCACGGCGGCGATTACCGCGCAGACCACGTCGGACACCACGCCGATTGTCACCGGCACCGTCTCCGCTGACCTGGTGAACGGTGAATACCTGGTGGTGACGGTGAACGGCAAAACCTACACCTCCCAGACGGGCGGTGCGGTGGTGGTCGACCCGGATCACAACACCTGGTATCTGCAGATCCCGGACGGCGATGCGCTGGGCGTGGCGAGCTACAGCGTGACCGCGCAGGTGAAGAGCAGCGCGGGTAACGGCAATACCACCGGTACGGCTACCGGTAGCCTGGTGATTGATACCACCTCGGTGAACACCGACTGGGCAACCACGGCGGGGAACAGCAACAACTCCACCATGACCCTCGGCATGAACAGCAGCGGTCTGTGGAACATCATTGCTAACGGCCAGTCATACTCCAGCAGCGATAGCTCGACCTACGCCGGGAATACCCTGACCAACACCCGCGGCTATTACGTGGTGAGCCAGACCGCCGCCGACTTTGACCGCAACGGCACGCAGGACATTTTCGCCACGGAGACCACCTACTCAGGATCCACGCAGGTGATGTGGACCTACGATGGCAGCACCTATAACGCCAGCCAGCTGGCGATGGGGACCACCATCTGGTACGGCGGCGTGATTGCGTACGACAAAACCGGGGATGGTTATCTGGATCTGGCGTACGGCGACTCCGGCGCGGACTCCATTACCTATCTGATCAACAACAACGGGGTACTCTCGCCTGACGGCACTTATGGCGGCGCGGGGTTCTGGGGACAGTTCACCACCATGCGTGAAATCTCCGGCGTCGATATTAACAATGACGGCACCGTGGATGTGGTTCAGCACACCAACCGCAGCGGCGCGTACTCGTTAACCGTGATCAACAACAACGGTAACGGCACGCTCTCTATCGGTCAGAACCTGACGAACGTGTTTGTGGCCAACGCCTCGAATACCACCACGGCGGCGTCCATGACGTGGGCGGACTTCAACGGCGATGGCTACATGGATCTGTACCTGGGCAGCAGCTACAACAACAACGGCGGGGTGATCTACTACAACGACGGTACCGGGAAGCTCTCAACCACCAAGAGCGCGGTCGAGGCCTCTAACGCCACGGCGGGGTATCTGTCGGTGGCGGTGGACTGGAACGGTGACGGGCAGATGGACATCGTCAAGCTCAGCAGCTATGGCGGCTCGCAGACGGCAACGCTGTTCACCAACAACGGTTACGGCTCGACCTGGACTGCAAGCCAGCTGGCTTCCGGACTGGCGAACGTCACCGGCGTGGCGGCAGTGGACTACAACTGGGACGGTGCGCAGGATCTGCTGGTCTCTCAGCAGAACGGCAAGGTGGTGCTGGTACAAAACAGCAAAACCATTGCTGACGGCACCGCGATGCACCTGCACATTGTCGACAGCGAGGGCATCAACGCCTACTACGGCAATACGGTCAATCTGTACAACGCCGCGGGCGTACTGGTGGCCTCGCAGATCATCAACGCCCAGTCCGGTATCGGTTCGAACGATACCTCTGCGCTGGTGAGCTTCTACGGGCTGGATCCGAATGAAACCTACTCAGCCGAGATCCTGAAGATCACCAACGGCGTGTCGGATAACGTCACCTGGAGCGGCCTGGAGGCGGGCAACGGGAAAGAGGGCTACGTCCTGACGGCCGAAGCGGCCACCGGCGGCCACAGCGGAACCATTACCGGAACCGGGTATAACGACACCTTTATCGCAGAGGATGGCACCTATACCTACAACGGTTCCGGCGGCTGGACTACCCATTCCGACCATGACACCTGGAGCAACACCGGTGGGATGGACGTGGTGGATTACCGCAATGCGACCTCCGGCGTAACCGTTGATTTGCGCCTTTCTACCGCGCAGAACACCGGGTTCGGTACGTCACGACTGCTCAACATTGAAGGAATTAACGGCTCGAACTTCGACGACGTCATTACCGGCAACAGCGGTGATAACCAGTTCGAAGGCCGGGGCGGGAACGACACCTTCAACATCGGCAGCGGCGGTCACGATACGTTGCTCTACAAGCTGATCAACGCCTCGGATGCCACGGGCGGTAACGGTCACGACGTGGTGAACGGCTTTACGGTCGGCACCTGGGAAGGGACCGCGGACACGGATCGTATTGACCTGCGCGATCTGCTCTCCGGCAGCGGCTATACCGGCACGGGTTCGGCGAGCTACGTGAACGGCGTGGCCACGCTGGACAGCAGCGCGGGCAATATCAGCGATTACATCCGCGTGGTGCAGAATGGCAGCAATACCGAGATCCAGGTTGACCTGGACGGTACAGGCGGCCAGTTCTCGCCAACCACTCTGGTGACCCTGAACGGCGTGCAGACGGATCTGGCGACGCTGCTGGCGAACCATCAGCTGTTAATTGCGTAAACCAACGCCGCGGGGAGCGCTCCTCGCGGCCTTTTGGCGTTTCTTTTACACGAATTGCGTTAACCCGGAGATTATGAAGACACATCCACAGTACGAACCCTGGCTGCAGGGCATGCTTATCATCGCGAAACATTATCGGCTGGATTTCTCAGCGGAGCATGTTCGGGTCACGATTAACCATGAAAGCCAGTCTCCGCGCCAGCTGGTGCTGGAGGAGATGGCGCGCCAGCTTGGGCTGGGGATGCGTATGGTGGCGGCTGAAGCGGTATCCCTCGATCCGTGGCGCCTGCCGCTGCTGGCGGAATTCACCGGCGGACAAATCGCGGTCATTAATCGCATGGACAGCGAAGGCAACGTCAGCCTGCAGTTTAGCGGCGACGCGGGGCTGGAGACGACGCTGACGCGTGACGAGCTCGGGGCGCGGCTAAAGGGGCTGATGGTGTTGCGCCCGCTCGAGTCCACGCCGGATGCCCGCGTGGATGACTACATTAAACCGTATGAGAAAAACTGGTTCTGGCAGCTGGCGCTGAAGGATTGGCGACGCTACAGCGACATTATGCTGGTGGCGCTGGTGGCCAACGTGCTGGCGCTTTCCGGCATGGTCTTCTCCATGCAGGTCTACGACAGGGTGGTGCCGTCGCAGTCGGAAGCCACGCTGTGGGTGCTGTTTGGCGGCGTGATGATTGCCATCGTGTTCGAATTCATCATGCGCATGCTGCGCGTGCATATTTCTGACGTGGTGGGCAAACGCGCCGACCTGCGTATCTCTGAACGCGTGTTTGCCCATGCGCTGCGGATTAAAAACGGCGCGCGATCCAAATCAACCGGATCGTTTATCGCGCAGATCCGCGAGCTGGAGTCGGTGCGGGAGCTCATCACCTCCACCACCATTGCGGCTATCTCCGATCTGCCGTTCTTCCTGCTGTTCGTCTTTATCCTGTGGATGATTGGCGGCCCGCTGGTGCTGGTGGTTCTGCTCGCGGTTCCGCTGCTACTTATTCCGGGCCTGCTGGTGCAGCGCCCGCTAGGGAAACTCTCCAGCGAAGGGATGCGTGAATCCGCCATCCGTAACGCCACGCTGGTGGAAGCGGTGCAGGGCATTGAAGACATCAAGCTGATGCGCGCCGAGCAGCGTTTCCAGAACCAGTGGAATAACACCAATGACGTCGCCGCCAGCGTCGGCATGAAGCAGCGCTGGCTGACGGGCCTGCTGCTCACCTGGACGCAGGAGGTGCAGTCTATCGTCTATGCGGTGGTACTGCTGGTGGGCTGTTACCTGGTCATCAGCGGTGACATGACCACCGGTGCGCTTGTGGGGACCTCGATTCTGGCGTCACGGACCATTGCGCCGCTGTCTCAGATCTCAGGCGTGCTCTCGCGCTGGCAGTCGGCAAAAGTGGCCCGCAAGGGGCTGGACGACCTGATGCAGCGGCCGATTGACGATCCGCAGCACGGCAAGAAGGTGCACAAGGCACACCTGCGCGGCGACTATGCGCTTGAGGACGTCGGGTTTTATTACGACGAGGAAGAGAAACTCACCGTGCTTAACATCAGCAAGCTGCAGATCCGCGCCGGAGAGCGCGTGGCGGTGCTCGGACGTAATGGCTCCGGTAAAAGCACGCTGTTACAGCTTCTGGCGGGCATGCAGGAGCCGCAGCAGGGCAGCATTCTGCTGGACGATATTGCCCTTAATCACCTCGACCCGGCCGACGTGCGTCGCGACATGCAGCTGCTGAGCCAGCAGGCCCGTCTGTTCTTTGGCTCCGTGCGGGACAACATCCTGATGGGGAACCCGCTGGCGACCGATGACGAAATTCATCAGGCGCTGGTTAACAGCGGCGCGCTGGAGTTTGTGCGCAAACAGAAAATGGGGCTGAACTATATCATCAACGAGGGCGGGGCTGGCCTCTCCGGCGGACAGCGTCAGGCGCTGCTGCTGGCGCGTGCCCTGATCACCTCGCCGACTATCCTGCTGCTGGACGAGCCAACGGCCTGGCTGGACGAAATGAGCGAGAAGCAGTTTATTCAGCATCTTCACACATGGCTGGGTAAACGCCGGACGCTGGTGGTGGCGACGCATCGCCTGCCGATCCTGGACCTGGTCGACCGCATCATCGTGCTGGAAAACGGCAAGGTGGTGATGGACGGCCCGCGCGACGCCATCCTGCAGCAGCACGGAATGGCGCCGCAAAAGACAGCGCAGCGCACCGTGACCATGAAGCCGGCGGCGGTTGCCGAGGAGGGCGCGGCATGAATGATTTCTCCCGTTTCAATAGCCGACTGAAGGAGCCACGCCTGCCGCGCTCAACCCTGGTGGCATGGTCGTTGTTCGCCCTGCTGGCGGCGTTTATCGCCTGGGCGAGCCTGTTCCATCTTGATGAGGTGACGACCGGCAGCGGCAAGGTGATACCGTCTTCGCATGAGCAGGTCATCCAGTCCCTGGAAGGCGGCATTATCCACAGCCTGATGGTGCGCGAAGGCGACATCGTGGAACGCGGCCAGCAGCTTGCGCAGCTTGACCGGACAAAAACCGAGTCGAGCGTGCTGGAGAGTGAGTCGCGTCTGAATGCGGCGATGGCCACGGCTGCGCGCCTGAAGGCCGAGGTGAACGACACGGAACTGGCGTTTCCGGGGGAGCTGGATGACGACGTTGAACTGGTCAAACAGGAAACGGCGCTCTACCAGTCCCGGCGCGAGAGTCTCGAAAAAGGGCTGGCCGGGTTGCGTCAGGGCGCCGAGCTGGTGCAGCGCGAGCTGTCATTAACCCGGCCGCTGGTGACCCAGGGGGCGGCCAGCAAGGTTGAGGTGCTGCGTCTTGAGCGTCAAAAGAATGAGCTTGAGAATAAAATCACCGAGATGAAAAACCAGTATTACGTTCGCGCCCGTGAAGAGCTGGCGAAAGCCAACGCGGAAATTGAAGCCCAGCGTTCGGTGATGAAAGGGCGTGAGGACTCCCTGACCCGGCTGACCTTCAATGCGCCGGTTCGTGGGATCGTGAAGGACATTGATGTCACGACCGTGGGAGGCGTTATCCCGCCGAACGGCAAGCTGATGAGCCTGGTCCCGCTTGACGATCAGATGGTGGTCGAAGCGAAAATATCGCCGCGCGATGTGGCGTTTATCCATCCCGGTCAGAAGGCGCTGGTGAAAGTGACGGCCTATGACTACTCCATTTACGGTGGGCTGGAAGGGGAAGTGACCATGATTTCCCCGGACACCCTGCAGGATGAGGTGAAAAGGGATGTCTACTATTATCGCGTCTATATTCGTACCGACAGTAACCATCTGACCAATAAGCAAGGGCAGGAATTTCCGGTCTTTCCGGGCATGATTGCTACCGTTGATATTAAAACCGGCAGCAAAACCATTCTGGATTATCTGTTGAAACCGCTGAATAAGGCAAAAGAGGCGCTGCGGGAACGATAGGTGAAGGGCGTTCGGGAGACCGAACGCCTGGAGAATTATACGGTTGACGTCGCGTTGTTAGCGTGGCGTCGCTCTTTGGGTACTACGTTGATGTAATGCGTAACATAGGCAAAATATAACCCGGCATAATTTTCGACGAGTTCGATAAACGCCGGGTATATCGATAGTCGACCATCACCCCTATCTTTCAGGTAGCCTGCCTCCTGAGCCGATTTGATAATCCGGTTGACGTGGATACGCGAAACGAAAAATTCTTTTGCGAGCGTGCTGGCTGAATAGTCGATGACGGCACCATGGGCAGATTTATTTTTCATAGCCTGCAGGTAAAGATAAAGCATAATCATACGTCCGCCATCTTTATCGATAAATAATCCCACTTCAGGCAACACCTTCCTGAACGTTAATCCCCGAAAAAGATATTCTGCCGCGCGGCGGAAGAAGTTATTTCTCAAAATATCATTGTCCAGCAGGTTTACGTTAATATTGAATGTCGGGTAAAGAATACTGACGGGCAAAAATGCGCCGGACATATAACGCTTAAGTTCATTCAGGCCTTTTTCAGTAGGAGCGATTCTCGTTTTGCGTCGGTCTTCCGTGCAGCGCCAGGTCTTGATACGCCCGGTGGTTCTCAGTATCGTAATGATCGCAATAACGCTGTTGGGGCTGGCTATCTTATAGCGAGAACATAAATCTTTAATCTCTGAAACTGACTCCGCCTGATTTCCAAAAATAAAACAACACATAGAGAGGATAATGTTAAATCGTGATTCCTGCAGCATTGTCTTGTAGAAAAGAGGTTGTTTTTTATAGATGGTGTCATTAATTGTGTAGTGCTCTAATATTGCCTCACCGAATCGCGGATTGTTCTTTATAACATCCCTTCGATGTAGCAAGGCCCTGGATGAGATGTGATTATCCATAGCATTTTTCTCGTATTTTAATGAGCCGATAGATGAAGTGTTCAGTCTTCTTTTTCGGAATTCTCATTATACCCTGAGAATGAGATATTTGCCGTTGTTATTTGCAAAGAAAAGTATATTTGCGAACTGGTGATTAACGCAAAGATGTTCCAGTGAATCAGGCTGATAACTGTATCTTACCCTGAGGCTCCAGGATAAAATTACTGTTCTCAACGTGTGCAATAAATTTAATTTATTCACAAATGGAAACGGCGCTTTTGGTGCCCAGGAGCTGGTTATGATCCACAAAGTTTCTCTCAGAAATGGGGCGTGCGATGAACAAAAATTTGTCGTTTCAGCCTGCGCGTTCACATTCCAGGGATATCGTGAGATCCTTAGCAGGTACGGAGTACAGGCCACGCATATTCACTTTGAGGGGGATGAGGTCTCCCAACAGGAATTGCAAAATATCCTTATAAATCAGAATGCTCATATTGTGGCTTTTCTCGGCAAAGGTATTGTCGATCTTCTGGAGAGCCTGAAGCGACTGGCATCCGTGCTCAATGCACTCCCCGTTATTCGACGCGTCACCCTGTATGGTGACATACCGGATGGCTGGTTGTATCGCACTCTTAGCAGTCTTTTAAATAACCGCTATCAATTGTCATTAATTCGTATAGCCCATGTTTCAGATGTAATAACCTGTTTTCACACCCACCATAACGGGTTTAAGGACCGCTCACGTTTATTACGCGAACGCAGTACGGATATTTCTCCGCATGAAAATATCAAATGGCTTACAAAAAGAGAGATTGATGTATTGTTAAATTTCTATCGCGGCATGTCCGTAAAAGAAATGTGCGATATAATGGGGCTCTCTAATAAAACGGTTTACACCCACCGCAAGGAAGGTGTGCTGAAATTAAGGTTAATTAAGCAATGGCTACACGATCCGCACAATTTAAAAGCGGAGGGAAGTATTAAGCGGCGAAGTCAAAAAACGGAATTTACGGATAAGGAAGCAGAAGTCTTCAATGCGTTGCATAACAAAGAGATATTTCCTGCCTATCAGATCATTACCGATCGTGATAAAAAAGGTGTAGGGTTTGAGATACTCATTCGCTGGAATAAGAATGGTAAGATTGTCAAACCAACCAGTTTTCTTACGGATATTTCCAGTTATGAAATATGGCTAAAAATAACGGCGCTAGTCATCCATGCCGCCGTATCAGGAATTAATAAGTATAACGGGAAATACTATTTTTCAGTGAATATCCCGCCTCGTCTGGCTTCCGGCAATGCCTTGCCAGATATGGCGAGAAAAGCCATCGGCATGCTGCTCAAACCGCAGTGGGCCGAAAAACTGGTCTTTGAATTTGCAGAAGATATTGACGTGACGAAGGACAAAAGGATCCCTGAAACCATGCGGCATTTACGCAATACGGGGTGTCGATTGTTTCTGGATGACTGTTTCTCTAACCACCAAACCATGTTCCCGGTGCGCCAGGTGCATTTTGACGGACTCAAACTGGATCGGGACATCGTCGAGCATTTTGTGGCAAACGACAATGACTATAACTTGATTAAAGCGATACAGATTTATAGCGACATGACCGGGGCAGACTGCATTGCAGAGGGGGTTGATAGTGAAGAGAAATTCGAGAAATTAGTCGCGCTGGGCGTCAAAAACTTTCAGGGGTATTATTTATCGCGTGCTGTGAAAGAGGAAGAGTTAGACCGCATGGTCAGGTTGTTCAGTTAACAAAAAATAAAGCCCCGAAGGGCCTTTTATTATTTTCGACCCAGCAACAGGCCGAGAACAATACCGACGGCACCCGCTGCGACGAGGCCGGTGAGGGGGTTATTTCTGACCGCTTCAGTAACATCGGAAACAGCATCGCTGGCCTGCGCGGCATATTTTTTTGCCGCACCTTTTACCTGATGCTTTGGTGAATCAACGAACTCACCAAACTGCTGCTGCGCCGAACCTGCAAGTTCATCAAGTTTATTTTTTGCTTTGTCTTCAGCAAACTGGGTGTTTTTATCAGTACCGATATCAGACATTTTTGCCTCCTTTTGTTGATAATTAAAGGATAGCCGTTCTTTGCGGATGTGAGAGACGAAAGGTTAATTTCAGCACCTGACAGGGTGGTTTTCGGATATATCTCTGTGCGGGGGACTCGCACAGAGAGCGGGGGGTTGGCGAGTCATTCCGGGCTGTCCGGCTCCCAGGAGAGGATATCACCCGGTTGACACTGCAGTGCCTCGCATATTTTCGCCAGCGTATCAAAACGTATCCCTTTCACCTTGCCGGACTTGAGCAGCGACAGGTTTTGCTCAGTGATCCCCACAAAGGCTGCCAGTGCTCTGGACGTCATTTTCTTCTCTACCAGCATTTTGTCCAGGTGAACCACGACAGCCATAATTAGATGAACTCCTTATTTTCTTCTTCCGCTTTGATCCCTTCGACCAGGGAGTGAAAGGTTACCAGCAGCAAACCGCCTGTTAATAACAGAACAAAATCCCCAAGCAAAAGGGTGACCTGGTAGTAATGTCCCGGCCACGCGATCGTCAGCGGGATCAAAAAGCGACAGACCGGCAGTGCGATCCCAAGGCTTAACATCGCGATGGCAATCTTGCGAACGCTGTTTGCCAGAGCCCGGGAGAGGATCTGTTTTTGACGAACCTGCCGCGTGACGCTCATTCCCTGCCAGACAGCAAAGGCAAACAGCCCCACCGGAAGATAAAGGATCGCCAGCAGGAGTATCTGGCGCAGCGACGAAACCGTTGCAACAGCCAGATCGTCTTTCTGAACCTCGGCAAGCTTTAGCAGAGTGGAAATAAAAAACGACTCGCCGGTGAAATAAATCCATAAAGGGGTGATTAATGCCAGGATGAGAAATAGCGGCAGCACCCCTGCGATGAACACCAGACTGAGTTTACCCCTCGCACCATTCACATCGAACCTTCCTGAGTGTTTCATATTATTTTAAGACCAGCATGCACAAGCATGACATAAGCATTAGCGCGATGGCAATCTTACCGCCGTTCAGCCAGTTAGCGGCGCGTTTCATCCAGGGTTTTGGCCACACATGATAGACGCAAAAGGCGAGATAAGACGCCTGAATCACCCAGGTGAGCATTCTGAACAGGTAGCCTGAACTGCTCAGATGGGTGATGGTCTGCATCATTTCCATGCAATAAAGAATGAGCCCAACGCTCAGCATTGTGTTCATTAGCCGAAGTTTATACTGCGCGGCCCACGTTCCGCACCCAAACAGCAGGGCCGAAACAACGGTCAGTATCGCCCAGAGAATATCAATCCAGTTCATGATGCGCCTCTGCTGTATGAGATGGCGGGGTTAATAGCAGCCGTATGGCCGGGACAACCACCGGCCACGCGGTGTCGGAGAGGATCACCACGGCGCTTTTACGCTGTCGGTCGAAGGCGATAGCGGAAGCGAACCCCGACGATTCACCATCATGCCAGGTGATATCGCGCCCCTGAATGCGTGTGGTGAACCAGCCATAGCCCACGCGTGAATCGGGATCGTCAGTTGCAAACTGCGGCGTCATTGCGTCGCGCCATGCGAGCTGTCCTGCCAGCAGCGACTGAGCGTAATGGGCCATGTCGACAATGGTTGAACGCACGCCTCCGGCGGGGATAAATGCGTGCATTATCCACGGCGCTTCGCTCAGGCCGGAAGCGGACCGACCCCGGCTGAACGTGGAAGAGGTGGGCGTTGTATCACTGGCGACGACAGAACCTGTCATGTGCGCCTGAGCGAATACGCGCGTTTGCAGGAGGCCAGCAAAAGATTGATGCGATGCACGCGCCAGCGCCAGTCCCAGCAGCGCATAGCCGGTGTTGGAATAGTCAAATCCGGCCGGGCGTTCGACGCTGGCTTTATTCACCATGTCTATTAATGTCTCCTCATCGAAGTCCCAGAAATTGTCTCGCAGGATGATGGACTTAATAACGTGAACTTTCTCGGGTAACGACGTCGCCAGCGGCGGCAGGCCGGAGCGATGTGAAGCCAGCTGCGCCAGGGTAATATCGCTCGCCGGGCCTGCGATCTCCGGAATAAGTTCACCGACGCGGGTTTGCGGAGTCGCCTCGCCGCGTCGCTGCGCCTCAATCAGCAGGCTGCTGGTCATGGTTTTGGTCAGGCTGGCGATTTCATACTGTTTTGTAAAATTGCTGTCCCACAGGGCGTACTGCACGCCTTTTGGCGTGATAAGTGCGACGGCAACGCTGCCACGCGCCCCGCTGAGGAGTGGCGTCAGGAACGAGACGGTGGTTGCATCACCCGTCTGGCGCGGGGACGGCGTGCTGACGCCCGGCTGCAGGTAGATGCCTGCGGCAATCAGCGACACAAAAACCACCCCTGCGGCTAACACTCGCCTGCGGCTGTATACATACTGTTTATTCATGGTCTGCGCCTCAGAACTCGTACTGGATCATTGATGACAGGGTGTACTGCATGCGGCTGTTAACCAGCGGGCTTTTACCCGCTTCATCAAGCAGGCAGGCTGCGCGACCGGTCATCCCAGCCGCCAGATTTTCACTGATGTGCCAGACCAGTTCGCTATCGACTCCAGCTTCCTGTAAACCCGAAGATGGGGAATACGCCTCAAACCCGGTGCGCTGAGACTGGTTCGCGGTGACGCCATAATGGCGCTGCTGATAGCCGCTGTTCGCCCAGGTGATGTCACCTGCGACCGAAAATTCGACGTCCTGCCCGCGCCAGAGGGTGGACTTTACGCCGCTGTTCACGGTCCTCGCCAGCTGCTGCGTCTCGCCACCGTACCGGTGTTTTTGCGTTGCACTTAACGCGCGCAGCCATATCGTCCAGTCCTCGCGTTGATAACGCATTTCCGCGCCCGCCATCAGCATGTCGGCCATATCACCCATTCCCTGGAGATCACGGTTTTTTCGAGCGGAGAAGGGATAGTTAACCGTCTCTTTTCGCCCCTCATCAGAGGCCAGCAGCAGGCTCACGGCAAACGGGGTGTCGGGGTGATATGTCCATGCCAGCCCCTCCGTGGAGAGATCCCATTGCCCCCAGTCTTTACTCTTCAGACTCAGGCCGCCCTTCAGTAGCGGTCCGGGTGCGTAATGCCGCGATCCCGAATAAACGGGACTGACCGCGACGCCCAGACCCGCGTAACCGGACAGCTCCGCACCGTGTAAGGGGGCGCAAAGCGCGATCCCCGCGAGCAAAACGCCATACAGCAGACTTCTTTTCATTCGATGCCTCTCCAGGCAAAAAGTAAGTTGAAGTGCGTGCAGGCTAGCCTGGAGTTTATCGTTTAACAATAAACATTTATTGTTTTACACTAAAATTGGTAGGGCGATAAAGCTCTCACTACAAAAAGAGATGCGGCCGTGGAGGAAAGTACGATATCGTAACTCTATGATTGAATGAGGAGTTCGCAGGAACGCCGTCGCAACAGGACGATAAATGATTGATGACATCCGTTATCTGATAGTGTTTGCAAAGATTGCTGAAGCTGGATCCATTTCAGGTGGGGCAGAAGCGTTAGGGCTTACAACCGCAACGGCAAGCACGCATTTATCAAAGCTGGAAAAAAATCTTGGCTGCGCGCTGCTCTACAGAAACACCCGCAAACTTTCTCTGACTCACGATGGCGCAAATTTGCTGGAAACGGCTAAATCGATGCTGGCGCTGTATGAGCAGGGGGTCATTGAATTCAAGCAGCGTTCGATATCAACGGCGAATAAGCTTACTGTTTCACTTCCTGCCGTTTTTTTAAAGAGTGCGTTTACCCGGCATCTGGCCGATTTTATAATGCGACATCCGGGCATTTTACTGAATATCTCTTACAGTGATACGCGCAGAGATATTATTGCTGACGGTATTGATGTTGCATTTAGAATCGGCGAACTTCCGGACAGTTCACTGAAAGCACGCCATCTTTTTGTGCTGCCGCGCCAGGTCGTTGCTTCCCGTGAATTGCTCAGCCATTACCCGACGATTACGCATCCTGATGACCTGGCGCAACTGCCATGGATTGGACTCAATATGCGGCAGAATAGCCGGGAATTTCGCCATAAAAATGGGGAAGTGGCTGTCGTAACGTATACGCCTGCCGTGTATGTAGATAATGTCGAAGCCGCTTATGCGCTTGCCAGGCAACAAATTGGTCTCGCAGCACCTCCCCGTTATTTAAGCGAAGAGGACGTTAAGCGTGGAGACATGCAGGAAATACTCCCTGACTGGTCATTAGAACCGCTGAAAGTCTATGCCGTATGGCCTTCTAATATGTCGACCAGCAGTATTGCCTACAAATTGATTAACGATATTTATAACGCGATTGAGTTTCACTCGTTATAAAGGGTTTAAAATGCTAAAGCGAGCATGTAACACGCCGTAATAAGCAACAGTCCGCCCATCAACACGTTAAACGTACGGATCTGCTGTGTGCTCCTGAGCAGCACCGACACCTTTGCTCCCATTAATGCCCATGCGGATAGCGACAGGTAACAGACTAAAAAATAGACCGTTACAAAGACGAATGCTGTCGCAGGGTTTGAGGGTTCGGAAAACATCGCTGCCCCTGAGGCGCATGCGGTCCATGCCTTAGGGTTGATCCATTGCATGACAAAACCCTGTGCAAAACCAGGAGAATCTGTTTTTGTTAATGATATATCGGGACGGGATGAGGCTATCTTATAGCCCAGATACATTATAAATAAAGAACCGACAATATTAAGATACCGGAAAAACAAAGGGTGTTTTTCGATTGCAGCGTAAAAACCGAAACAAATAAAGATAAGTAATAACGTAAACCCTATTGTTGCACCGGAGACAAATGAGAAGGTCTTTCTAAAACCGTGAGCGGCCCCAGACGATATAATTACCATATTAACGGGGCCAGGAGAAAATGAAAGCGTCAGTGAAAATATAAACATTGTGAAAATGAACAGCATTTTATCTCCGCGTGTTGGCTTATCTGCATTAGAGGTGCTGCGACGATTAAGTCGCGACTTTATTCGTCATGTTTCTGAATACTACCTGGGAACATACGTCAGAGTAAGTGGCATTTATCTAAAGGTGTGTTTGATTTTTTGCACAGATCGCGCAGTTGCGGGGTAGCGCCTGCCGTAAGCAATCGGCAGGCGCGGGTGGCCCATAAGTAACGGATCCTAATATAATTTATGTAATGCGTGCGGTTCCTGAGTCAGGTATATAACAGCGCTTGTGATAAAACGGAAATAAGGTGGTAAACAAGGGATCGTCAATTTAACGGCAGGTAGATATCCGTTTGCAGCGCATGTTCTGGCACCTCGTGAATAAAGTTGAGGTAGTGGAAAAATACCGGGGCATCGCG
This sequence comes from Enterobacter sp. DC4, assembly GCF_000568095.1. Taxonomy (NCBI): domain Bacteria; kingdom Pseudomonadati; phylum Pseudomonadota; class Gammaproteobacteria; order Enterobacterales; family Enterobacteriaceae; genus Enterobacter; species Enterobacter sp. DC4. The sequence goes on from NZ_AZUB01000001.1 coordinate 1,113,418, forward strand.
CAGCGTTTCGCCGCTGGCCGGCAGCCAGTCGCGAAACATCGCCCACACCGTGGCGGAAATGGTATCCAGAGAACCCGTGTGACGCCCCACGGCGTAACGTCCGCCGTCGATTTCACCATTGGAAACCCCAAATTCATTCTCTGGTATCGCTTGAGCGATACTGCCGCAGATATCGAAACGAAAGGCGTCTGCTGGCGTGGTTGACGGGTCGTCCCAGGCAATGCCAAACGTGTTGCTTTCGTGCACTGGCGATAAGCCCGTGGTTTTACGCCAGGCGATAAATTTCGCCGCGCTGTCATTAACCCGATCCGGGCTGCCACGGTGCTGCAGCATTGCCACTCGGGTCTGTGGGAAATCGACAATCTTAACTTCCATCGTTTTTTGCTCCTGAAAGGTCATTTTCGGTACGCGCTGGTGCCAGTTCAGCCAGTCCGGCTGTTGCCGAAACTGACGCGGGCTTTTTCCAAACGCATTTCTGAAGGCGCGACTGAACGATTCAGGGCTCTGGAACCCGGCATCGAGCGCAATATCAATCACCTTATCCTGAGGATTAAACGCCAGCCGCCAGGAAGCATGACGCAGGCGTAGCCACTGGATATAGCGATACAGAGGCTGACCGCTAAATGCCAGAAACTGCCGGTGAAAATGATAAGGCGAACAGCAGGCTAACGCGCTGAGCTTCTCCAGCGTGAGCGGTTCATCGAGATGGCGGGCGATATAGTCGCACACCATCGTGAAGCGCTCGCGGTAAGCCGTTTTGATTGCATCGTTCATTGCATCCTCCTGATGACCCACTTTGCCTCACCGAACGGCCAGAATCCTGACCGATCTTGCTAATTATGGAGAAGTTATACTGGCCGCATACCGTTGTGCGGCAGCAATCGCCCTGTCGTCAAAAATATACTGTTCGAAATGATGGCTTGCATCGGTGACGCGATAAATTTTCCATTTACCGTCTTCTATGCGCAGATACACTTTTAGCTGCAGTTTCCGCTCATTACCTACACCCAACTGAACATTAACAACTTTCCCGGACGCAGAGTTAATCGCATTGCTTACGCTTAGGTCAGGGATCCACTCAGCCGCATAGTCCTGCGTATAGGTAAAATAGTCGGAACCGATAATTTCTTGTTCATAGAGAGAGGAAATTTTCTGCAGTCGGGAGAGTGTGTCTTGCGCAATATAGTCACGCATTTTTGGTGAATCGAGATTATCTTCTTTGCTGTCTGTAACGAAAGCAGTGAGGTAAAACTTGTAAAAGTCATGAGTACGTTTTTCCGGCGCATCCATTTGTGTTGAACATCCCGTAAGAAACAGGCACATCAAGAGAACGTAACGCATCAGCTTTTCCTGTAAATTTTGTAAGCGGGGCGTGCGGAGCGATATCCCGGGCCACCCCACATATCTCTTTGTCTGAAGTCAGAGTACCAGGTAGTGCCGTCATAAATTGCCATGTGACCCGCAGGATTACCGCCATCATAGGGCTGAATAACAACCACATCGCCTTCCTGTAATGTTTCACCTTGCCCTAAAACTCGAAAACCTGCTCGTTCAAGGTTACTGCCATAGTCCTTTGCGTTAGGTGCATTGCCAATATCCACGCCACCTGCACGTATTGCCTTACGCGTAAATTCTCCACAGCGTCTTTGCGATGAAGTTCCCGCATTCTGGCGTGCGTGCAGGGCTGCTACGTGTTTGTTCCATGCCATGTGTTAACTCCTGTTGTATATGAATTCGTCACTAAACAACGGAAGCTACAATCCGGTTAGGCAAATAATGTCATTAAAAAATTATATATTTCAGTGCGTTATACCTTTTTGATGTTTTATTTTCCTGGTTGATGATATGCAGTAGATACGCTGCTGTTGCAACGAAAACAGAAGGTTTACATCGACAGGAAAGTTAAATACCATACCCCCCTATAGTATCAGGAGGGCGTATGCCGCATTCACCCGAAGATAAAAAACGTATTCTTACCCGCGTCCGTCGCATTCGGGGCCAGGTTGATGCCCTTGAACGCGCGCTGGAGTTGGGTGACCCCTGTCTGGCCATCCTGCAGCAAATCGCTGCCGTGCGCGGGGCTGCCAATGGCCTGATGGGCGAAATGGTTGAAATTCACCTCAAAGACGAGCTGGTAACGGGGGAAACCACGCCGGATCAGCGAGCCGTACGCATGGCGGAAGTCGGCCATTTGCTGCGCTCTTATCTAAAATAAACCCACACACCTGACAATAAAGGGAAGACATGATGAAATCTCGCGCTGCAGTTGCATTTGGTCCCGGCCAGCCGCTGAAAATCGTTGAAATCGACGTGGCACCGCCGAAGAAAGGCGAAGTGCTGATCAAAATCACCCATACCGGCGTGTGCCATACCGATGCGTTTACGCTGTCGGGGGACGATCCTGAAGGTGTCTTCCCGGCGGTACTCGGCCATGAAGGCGGCGGGATTGTGGTGGAAGTGGGTGAGGGCGTGACCAGCCTGAAACCGGGGGACCACGTGATCCCGCTGTACACGGCGGAATGCGGCGAGTGTAAGTTCTGTAAATCCGGTAAAACCAACCTCTGCCAGGCGGTGCGCGCCACACAGGGGAAAGGGCTGATGCCGGACGGCACTACCCGTTTCTCTTATAACGGCGAGCCTGTTTATCACTACATGGGCACCAGCACCTTCAGCGAATACACCGTTTGCGCGGAGATCTCGCTGGCGAAGGTAAACCCGCAGGCGCCGCTGGATAAAGTCTGCCTGCTGGGCTGCGGCGTGACCACCGGTATTGGTGCGGTGCATAACACGGCAAAAGTCAAAGAGGGCGATACCGTGGCGGTGTTCGGTCTCGGCGGCATTGGTCTGGCGGTGATTCAGGGCGCGGTGCAGGCGAAGGCCGGTCGTATCATCGCGGTCGACACCAACCCGGAGAAATTCAGACTGGCGGGTGAAATGGGCGCGACCGATTTCGTGAACCCGAAAGATCACGAGAAGCCGATTCAGGACGTCATCGTTGAGATGACCGACGGCGGCGTGGACTTCAGCTTCGAATGTATTGGCAACGTCAACGTGATGCGTTCCGCGCTGGAGTGCTGCCACAAAGGCTGGGGCGAGAGCATCATCATTGGCGTGGCCGGAGCGGGTCAGGAGATTAAAACCCGTCCATTCCAGCTGGTCACCGGGCGCGTATGGCGCGGTTCCGCGTTTGGCGGCGTGAAGGGGCGTACCCAGCTTCCGGGTATGGTTGAAGATGCCATGGTCGGCAAGATTCAGCTCGATCCGTTCATTACCCATCGCTTACCGCTGGAGCAGATCAACGAGGCGTTCGATCTGATGCACGAAGGAAAATCCATCCGTACCGTTATCCATTTCGGCGACAAGTAACTCTTCTGCCAGCGGTTTTTCGCCGCTGGCGTTTCTTTAATAATCTTCTCTAAAGTGTGACCAGTGCGGCGTTTTTAGCCGTAATCTAAATCCCAACCGTGCCGATGACTATCTGACAGGCGTGTTTTTACGCATCTTCCCTACAAGAGAGTCGACGGTCATGGACAACACTACTTCGATGCTGGCGCAGCGTAAGCTGAGCTTCTTGCATCACATCAGGCTGGTTCCGCTGTTTTCCTCCATTCTCGGTGGCATTATTCTTCTGTTTGCCTTGAGCTCGGGTCTTGCGGGGTATTTCCTGCTGCAGGCCGATCGCGATCAGCAGGATGTCACAGCTGAAATTCAGGTGCGTATGGGGCTGTCGAACAGCTCAAACCATCTGCGAACCGCGCGTATCAACCTGATCCACGCCGGTGCGGCAAGCCGTATCGCGGAGATGGACGCCATGAAGCAGAACATCAGCGAGGCGGAAACGCGCATTAAGCAGTCCCAGGAGAGCTTTACCGCCTATATGAATCGTGCCGTGCGCACCGCAGAGGGTGAAGCGCTGGAAGCGGATCTCAAGGCGCGGTACGACGCCTATATCGCGGGCATGCAGCCGATGGTGAAATTTGCCAAAAACGGCATGTTCGAAGCGATCATCAACCACGAAAACGAAACGGCGCGCCCGTTGGATGACGCTTACAACGCCGTTCTGCTGAAGGCGATTAAGATCCGTACCGACCGTGCGAATGCGCTGACGGCGCAGGCGCACAGCCGCACGCAACTGGGCCTGATGTTTATGGTAGGCGCGTTTGTGCTGGCGCTGGTGCTGACGGCGATGACCTTTGTCGTGCTGCGCCGCACGGTAATCAATCCGCTGCAGCGTGCAGCGAAACGTATCGAGAATATCGCCAAAGGCGACCTGACGATGCCGGACGATGTGGTCGGGCGCAGCGAAATTGGCCGCCTGGCGCGCGATCTGCAAACCATGCAGCACTCGCTTGAAAATACCGTGGGCACTGTACGTCAGGGGGCGGAGGAGATCTACCGCGGCACCAGCGAGATTTCAGCCGGTAACACCGATCTCTCTTCGCGCACTGAGCAGCAGGCTGCGGCTATTGAGCAGACCGCCGCGAGCATGGAACAGCTGACCGCGACGGTGAAGCAGAACGCCGATAACGCCCATCACGCCAGCAAGCTGGCGGAAGATGCCTCCGGTAAAGCCAGCCGCGGCGGCCAGATGGTCTCCGGCGTGGTCAAAACCATGGGCAATATCTCCAGCAGCTCGAAGAAGATCTCTGAGATTACCGCCGTGATTAACAGCATTGCGTTCCAGACCAATATTCTGGCGCTTAACGCGGCGGTAGAAGCGGCCCGTGCGGGTGAACAGGGGCGCGGATTTGCCGTGGTGGCAAGTGAAGTGCGCACCCTGGCAAGCCGCAGTGCGAACGCCGCAAAAGAGATCGAAAGCCTGATCAACGAATCGGTATCGCTGATCGACCAGGGCTCCGGCGAGGTTGTTGCTGCCGGTAACACCATGAATGAAATCGTCGAAGCGGTGAAACGCGTGACCGACATCATGCTGGAAATCGCCGCGGCGTCTGATGAACAGAGTCGCGGTATTGTCCAGGTGAGCCAGGCGATTTCCGAGATGGATAAAGTGACCCAGCAGAACGCCTCGCTGGTGGAAGAAGCCTCCGCCGCGGCGGCGTCTCTGGAAGAACAGGGCGCGCGTCTGACTGAGGCGGTCGGTGCGTTTCGGTTGAATAACGCAAAGCAGGGCCGCGTGGTGACGGCTGCGCCGGTGGCGAAGAACGCACTGCTGCGCCCGACGGCGGTAGTTTCCGGGGATAACTGGGAGACGTTCTGAGTGGCGTGTTGTGTCGGGTGGCGGCTTCGCCTTACCCGACCTACAAAATCTGACCTACAAAAAAGGGACCTTTCGGTCCCTTTTTCACATCTTATTGCTTATCGGGTAACGCGTACGCGATAACGTAATCACCGCGATCCGGCGACTGGCGGGCGCCACCGGCGTTAATGATGATGTACTGCTTACCGGTTTTCGGCGACACGTAGGTCATCGGGCCGGACTGGCTGCCAACCGGCAGACGGTCTTTCCAGATCTCTTTCCCGGTGGCGGTATCAAACGCGCGCAGGTAGAAATCCTGGGTACCGGCAAAGAACAGCAGGCCGGACTGGGTAGAGAGCGACGCGCCCAGGGTCGGCATACCGATTGGGATTGGCATGTGCATGCGAATGCCCAGCGGGCCGGTATCTTCCACCGTGCCGACAGGGACCTGCCACACCAGCTTGCCGGTTTTCAGGTCAACGGCTGACATGGTGCCAAACGGCGGCTTCTGACACGGAATGCCCAGCGGTGACAGGAAGCGTTCACGCATCGCGCCGAACGGCGTGCCGTCCATTGGGACAATCCCCATCTCGATGCCGCTGGCGTTTTTCGCCACATTCGCGCGCGGCACCATATAGTTTGCCAGGCCCAGGCGCATATCGTTGACGAACATCAGGCTGTTGTTCGGGTCAACGGAAACGCTGCCCCAGTTCATCCCGCCGAGTGAGCCAGGGAACTGCAGGGAACGGTCGAGACCCGGCGGGGTGAAGACGCCCTGATGACGCATCTCTTTAAACTGAATGCGGCACAGCAGCAGGTCAACAGGCGTCGCGCCCCACATGTCGGATTCGGTCAGCGTCTGGTTGCCAATCATCGGCATGCCAACGGAGTACGGCTGGGTTGGGGAGTAGCGTTCACCCTCAACGTTACCCGCCGGAACGGGGCGTTCTTCCACCTTCGCCACCGGCTTGCCGGTTTCGCGGTTAAGCATGAAGATCATGCCCTGCTTGCTGGTCTGCACCAGCACAGGCGTGGTGCCGCCTTTACCGTCTGGCAGATCGTACAGCAGTGGCTGGGAAGGCAGGTCGAAGTCCCAGAGATCGTGGTGGGTGGTCTGGAAATGCCAGCGGACCTGGCCGGTGGCCGCGTCGACGGCGACGATGGAGGAGCTGTACTTATCGTCCAGCGCGGTACGCTCGCCCGCCCAGAAATCCGGGGTGGCGTTGCCGGTTGGCAAATAAATCAGATTGAGTTTTGCATCATAAGACATCGCAGACCAGACGTTCGGCGTGCCGCGGGTGTAGGTCTGGCCTTCCGGCGGCAGGCCGGTCAGGTTCGGATTACCCGGATCCCACGCCCAGGCCAGCTTACCGGTATGAACGTCGTAGGCGCGCACCACGCCCGGCGGTTCGCCGGTAGAGTAGTTATCCGCGACTCGACCGCCGACGACAACAACGTTCCCGGCAACCAGCGGCGTGGAGGTCTGCTGATAATACCCGGGCTTGATCTCGCCCATGCCGACGCTCAGATCCACGGTGCCATGGTCGCCAAAGTCTTCGCAGACCTTGCCGTTATCCGCGTTGATGGCAATCAGACGGGCATCGGTGGTGGGCAGGAACAGGCGGCGAGGGCATGCCGCTGGTGATGTCCCAATCTGTGACGATGTCACGTTTGCATGATCTTCAAAGTAGCCCAGACCGCGGCAGCGCTGCCAGTTCGGTGCGGTGGCTTTGGAATCATAACGCCATTTTTCTTTACCGGAATCCACGTCCAGCGCCAGCACTTTGCTGTATGGGGTACAGACATACAGCGTGTCGCCAATCTGCAGAGGCGTGTTCTGATCTTCCGCGCCCGAGCCGTTGCTCTGCGGAATATCGCCGGTGTGCGCAACCCACGCGACCTTCAGCGAGCTGACGTTTTGCTTGTTAATCTGGTCCAGCGCGGCGAAACGGTCGCCGTGGGTTGTGTTGCCCCAGTGCTCCCAGTTCTTTTGCTGCTCGCCGGGTGTGACGGGTTTCACCGGCACGGGTTCGTTCGCTGCCACGAGGGTTTGCGGCTTAAACATCCAGCCCAGGCTGATCAGCATGGCCACCGCGAGCACGGCCGCGACGCCAAAAGCGGGCGCCATGTTCGCGGCGCTGCGGTTCGCAGCACGCAGGAAAGGCCAGACGATGGCGCAGAGGAAGGCCAGAACGGCAAAGGTAAACAGGCGAGAGAACAGCGGCCAGAAATCCCAGCCCGCATCGCTTACCGCCCAGAACAGCGAGGCAATAAATGCGATGCTGTAAAGCACGATCCCGCTGGTGCGGTTGAGGAAAATCAGGATCGCGGCAATCACCATCACCACGCCCATGATCAGGAAGTATCCACTTCCGCCTACGGTGGCGAGCTTAAAGCCCAACCCGCCGACTGCCAGACCGATGAGCATCATCAGTCCGGCAAGAAGCCACTGCAGAATACGAGGTATCCCGCGCGGCGCGCTGCCAAATGCCATGTCTTTCTCCTTTCGATCCCCCCGCAGCGTCGGGTATGTACCAGTTGGGTAATAATTACGGGAGGAATAATGATTAATACGAGTGAATTCGGTTTTATAAAATGATTTGCGAACCATTTGGTGAATTCACCGTTATGATAAAACTGTTAAATTGTTTTACGCAATTGTTAATGAATTATTCCGCATTAATTGATTAACGCACGGGCTAGTCCCCTCTCCCCTAAGGGGAGAGGGTTAGGGTGAGGGGTGAAAAAGGTGTTATACCGGCATTGATTTACGGATAGCGCTCAGCAGCGTCTGTGCGCCCGTGGAAAGGGGGGTATCCACCCGGGTCAAAATGCCGATGGGTTCCCCGGCACCTGGGGAGGTAATCGGCAGGGCGATCAGCGTTCCCTGGCGTAAATCATCTTTTACCGCGCCGGAGGGAACGAACCAGACGTAGTCATAATCCAGGGTGAGCTGGCGTGAAAGCGAGGCCGACAGCGTTTCGATACACCCTGAAGGGAGCGTACATCCCTGCATCTGCAGCAAGGATTCGGCGGTCTGGCGGGGGACGGTCCCTTTCGGGCACACCACTACCGGCCACTCCATAACGCGGCTTAGCGTCACCGTGTCCTGCAGCAGGGGATGATTGGGACGAACCACCAGCTTCAGGGACTCCAGGAATAACAGTTCGTAATTGAGACCGCCCATCAGTTCAGGGTCGGACATGCGACCGATACCGATATCCAGCTCGCCCGATTTCAGCCCCGCGAGCAGCATGGTGTTATTCATTGTAGCTACCTGAATTGTGGTATGCCGCTGCTGCTTGTGGAACTGGCCGATAACCGGCGGAAGAATACCCAGCGCTGCGGTAGGCAAGGCGCCCACGCGCACCACCTCACTGGATTGCGCTTCTTTTCGATGCAGGGACTGGCCCGCGGTATTGAGCGCATCCAGCACTTTTACGGCGTGCGTAAGGAACTGTTCGCCCACGATGGTAAGCTGTGCGCCCAGCCGCCCGCGGTCAAAAAGACGGGCACCGGTCAGCTGTTCCAGCTCGTTGAGGGTTTTCGAGAGCGCAGGCTGGCTCAGGTTAAGAGTTTCAGCCGCACGCCCCAGCGTTCCCTGTTGAGCGACGGCCACAAATGTATGCAAATGGCGCAAGCGTATGCGCTGACTGAACAGACCATTTTTTTCCATAGGCGATGTTAAAAACAGAGCGATGCGGGTGACAAGTTAAGTTGTTTAATTTTGATAACCTGATAGCAAAATATTTTTAACATTTGATCTGTTTGAGTTACAACATGTTTTTCGGCAGGGGAATAAGAGCGAACGTCCTTGTTCATTTATCGCTCATTACTGAGGGGAAAGGGTTAAGCGGTTAGATCACCCCGTCACCGCCGTCAGAACACCACACCTGGCCGGACGTAAATGAACATTCATCCGAGGCCAGCGTGACGTACAGCGGGGCAATCTCGACGGGCTGACCCGGACGCCCCAGCGGTGTATCTCCGCCAAACTCCTTCACTTTTTCCATCGGCTGCCCGCCGCTGGACTGCAGTACCGTCCAGTAAGGCCCAGGGGCAACCGCGTTGACGCGAATGCCTTTTGGACCCAGCTGTTTGGCTAAGGATTTGGTAAATACCGCCAGACAGGCTTTTGTCTGGGCGTAGTCCAGCAAAACGGGGCTGGGCTTCACCGCCTGAACGGAGGAGGTATTAATGATAACGGAGGAGGCTTTCAGGTGGCGCAGGGCCGCTTTGGTGATCCAGAAAGGGGCATAGACGTTGGTTTTAAACGTCGCGTCAAAATCCTCGGTGGTCAGGTCTTCAAGCGATTCACGGAACTGCTGACGCCCCGCGTTATTGACCAGAATGTCCAGCCCGCCCAGTTTCGACACGGCTTCTTCGACCAGATTCTGACAGAAGGTTTCGTCCCGGACATCCCCCGGCAGCGCGACGGCCTTGCGACCTTCCGCTTCGATCAGGTCGATGACCTCAGAGGCATCTTTTTCTTCTTCAGGCAGATAGTTGATGGCAACGTCAGCACCTTCACGGGCATAGGCGATAGCAACCGCGCGACCAATACCGGAGTCTCCGCCGGTAATCAGCGCTTTTTTGCCGGCAAGGCGGCCATGTCCTTTATAGCTGGTTTCCCCGTGGTCGGGTACAGGCTGCATTTCGGATGCCAGTCCCGGCGGCGTTTGCGGCTGTTCCGGGAACGGGGGCTGCGGGTAAGCGTTCGTACGTTGTTTTGTATCACTCATAGCTGACTCCTTAAGCCAAGGGGTGAGATTTGATGGATAACTGCAGCGTTAACGCTTCGCTGAATTATTTCTGCAAACGATCAACACGGACGACGGCAGGAGATGATTTTTTATCAAGCGAACCGTTGATACTGATCATCTGGTCGGGTTTTACCGTTCTGCCGTCGAAAACTGCCTGGGGAATAATAACGTCGATTTTTCCGGTTTTATCCTGAAATACAAACTTATCGCCGCTACCATCAATAAGATTACCGCGTAATGAAATTGTCGCACCGTCGTGCATTTGTTTTGCCTGAACGATGGTCATAATACGCGCATCGTCGGTTCCGCGATATCCGCTATCAAGCGCGTGCGGTGGCGGCGGGGCTTCACCTTTTTGTAACCCGCCGTTATTATCAGCCCATGCGGTTGGAACCAGAAATATCAATAAAGCGGAAATAAGTGATAATTTCATCCGATATCCTTCATTTTGGGTGTCTTGACTTATTAAGTATTGTTGCTATTCCTTTATGTGGCAAATGTGATAAGTCCTAAAAACATTCGCGTGAAAAATCAAACTTATCGGATAATAAGCGAAACGGTGACGATGACCATGAAGCGTGAAAATGAAAAGTTACCCGGGATAGATGAGCGTTATCGTTTGCTGACGTTTGAATATGCGTTTCGTCAGGTCGGTTTTATTGTTCTGTTGGCTATTATCGTCGCGGCGATTGCCGGTCTGTTTTCCAGCGGAATGGTCAGCGACACGGTCAAAATGAATTCCGCTAAATCACTGACCATAAACTATGAACGCTTTGGACGGCGGGAGACAGAAACGCGAATGGAGCTGGCGTTCCCGGTGCAGACAGAGGGAAAGTATGTCCTCAGCATGACCAGCGAGAGCAGCGAGGTTTACGAGCCTGGCAGCGTCTGGCCGCAGCCTGACAGTATGTTCAGCCGAGGGAAGACCCTCTATTTTGTCTATAACAATCTGAAAAAGTCAGACAGCTTCTCTGTGTTACTCTTCACCACGCCTTCCAGAGCCGGTAAATGGAACACAGTCATCCGCGTCAACAGCGAGCCGGAGATTAACATCTGGCAATTCATTTACCCGTAGGAGGCTGATATGGATATGGTCTTTCGCGCGCTGGCGATTTATCTGTTCCTCATGGTGGTATTTAAAGTGGCCGGACGTCGCGCGCTGTTGCAGATGACCAGCTTTGATCTCATTCTGCTCCTGATAATTAGTGAGGCTACTCAGCAGGCGCTTCTCGGACAAGATTTCTCCGTCACCGGCGCGATGATTACCATTACCACGCTGGTGGTGGTAGATATTATATTTGGACTGATGAAGAAATATTTTTCCCCGGTTGAGAATATTCTGGATGGCACTCCCGTGATTCTGGTTGAGAACGGCGTGCCGTTAGCCGACAAACTGAAAAAAGTGGATGTCTCCTGCGATGATATTCTGGTGTCAGCCCGGCAAAATAATGGAATTACAGAAATAAGCGATATTAAATATGCCATACTTGAACGCAATGGACATATTTCGATCATTCCTTTCGAGAAATAAGAGGCGGAAAGATGAGCAATCTTTTTCACGACAACAATTATACCGTGGGTGAACTAACAAAAAAGCTGGCAAGCAAATTAACCGATCTCGGACTTCGCTTAACCACCGCGGAATCCTGCACGGGCGGCAAGCTCTCAGTGGCGCTTTGCGCTGAGGAAAACACCGCCGAATTTTATGATGTCGGCCTGGTCGTGTTCAGCGACGAAGCCAAAACACGGATCCTCGGCGTGCGCCCTGAAACGCTCGCGCGCTATACCGCCGTCAGTGAACAGACGGTTACCGAGATGGCTGCCAGTATTCGCGACATCGCCCAGGCGGATATCAGCATCGCCATCAGCGGCTACGCAGGCCCGGAAGGGGGCGACGACGGCACGGCGGCGGGGACGGTCTGTTTTGCGTGGAACATCCGCGGCGAGACGAAGACTCGCACCGTGCTTTTCTCCGGTGACTGTCAGGACGTGGTGGAAAAAGCGGTGCATTTCTCGCTGGCCGAGCTGCTGGCAGCATTGTCGGACGGGCATAACGGTTGATTTCACGAGGAGGTTCTATGGCGGTCGTTGTGATTACCGGTGGCACGGCGGGCGTGGGAAAAGCCACGGCGCTGCACTTTGCAAAGACAGGTTACGATGTTGGCCTCATCGCCCGCGATGAGGCAAGCCTGCACTCCACCCAGGAAGAGTTGCGCCGCTTCGGCGTGAATGCGCACGCCGTGCAGGCTGACGTCGCCGACAGTCAGGCGATGGTGAATGCGGCTAACGAAATTGAGTATCGCCTCGGCGCGATTGATGTCTGGGTCAACAATGCCATGGGGGCCGTGCTGGCACCGTTTCGCACCCTTACGCCGGACGAGTTTCGTCGCGTGACTGAGGTGACGTACCTCGGCTACGTGAACGGCACCCGCGCCGCTCTCGAACTGATGGTTCCGCGCGACAGGGGCGTGATTATCCAGGTGGGGTCCGCGCTGGCCTACCGTTCCATTCCATTGCAGTCAGCCTACTGTGGTGCCAAAGCGGCGATCCGCGGGTTTACCGATGCGGTGCGTACGGAACTGATGCATGAGAACAGCCGGGTTCAGCTTTCGATGGTGCAGATGCCGGGGCTCAATACCCCGCAGTTCGAATGGGCGAGGAATAAGTTCGCCTGGGCGATGCGGCCGGTGCCGCCGGTCTTTGAGCCTGAGGTGGCCGCCAGCGCTATCTTCAGGGTGGCGCAAAAACCGGTTCGCGAGCTGTGGGTAGGCAGCAGCACCATCCAGTCGATTGTCGGACAGTTTCTCTTCCCGGGTTTTCTGGACCGGCTGATGGTCAGGAAAGCCTGGGAAGGCCAGATGACCGACGAACTGAACGCGCCGGATCGCCGGGACTACCTCGACCAGCCGGTTAACGACCTGCACAAAATCCATGGCCGCTTTACCGACGAGGCGAAAACCCGCGCGCCGTCCGTCACCTCCGGCATGCCGGGTAAAGTGGCGCTGGGCGCCCTCGCGGTGGCAGGAATAGTGCTGACGCGTCTGATAACCCGCCGGAAACCGTAATCAGCGCAGCGCGCTATGGTGCGTCCAGAACCAGCGATAGCCGTAGCCGCCAAGGCTGAGCTCAACGGTTTTACCGCAAACCAACGCGTCATCGTAGCGCTTGTCCTCGAGACAGGCGGTCCAGGTGGCGTTGCGGATCCCTTTTGCCGTGAACTGCACCGACTGGTCGCTAAAGTTGACGAAGGTCAGGATGCTGCGCTCGTCGGTCTCGTAATAGATCCCCAGCACCGCGTCATCATCGATTGTGATAAGTCGAAAAGGCGCAACGGCAATTTCGGGGAACTCCGAGCGGGTATTGGCAATATCGATTATCCGGTGCAGGAGCGAGTTGTGGTGAAGGAGCGAATCGGCGACGTTGACTTTCTGATAGCGGTAAGGGCCATGGTCGATAATCGGGGCGATAAATTTTTCAGGGTCGGCCGCGGAGAAACCGCCCCCTTGTGACCCCGCCCACTGCATCGGGGTGCGAACGGCGTAGCGCTCCTCCAGCTCCAGGTCGTCACCCATACCTATCTCGTCGCCGTAGCGCATCACCGGGACACCCGGCAGGGAAAACAGCACCGCGTGACAGAACGCCAGCCGCTTCCGATCGCCATTAAGCATCGGCGCCAGGCGGCGGCGGATCCCGCGCTGATAGACGTTCATCTCCTCATCAGGGGCGAAGGTATCGAGGACAAACTGTTTGTCTTTCTGGCTGATACCTTCAAGATCCAGCTCGTCGTGATTGCGCAGCCAGTTGGCAAAACAGCAGGCATCAGGCGGTACGATCATCTTCTTCACAGCATTGCGCAGCGGGCGGGCGCTTTTGCGGGCCAGGCTGACGTAGAAATACTTGTTGAGCCAGAAATTCAGCACCAGATTCAGGCGGTCATTATTGCCAAAGTAGTCCTGATAGGCCTCTACCTCGACGTCCACCTCACCCAGCAGGATCGCGTCCGGATTCCGCTGTTCGATAAGACGGCGCATATGCTCGAGGATCCACAGGCCCTTTTTTTCATCACCGTTTCCCGCCTGCGTGGTCAGGTGGGAGGCGGCATCGAGGCGAAATCCCGACACGCCCAGCTTGAGCCAGAAGAGGATGATATTCTCAATCTCTTTCAGTACCGCGGGCGAGGTGAGGTTCAGATCCGGCTCGTGGCGATAAAACATGTGCCGGTAGTATTGTCCCGCCTCGTCGTCCCAGCTCCAGATGCTCTTCTCCACGCCGGGGAACATGGGGGGCGTATTGTCCTCGTCGTTATCCGACCAGAGGTAATAATCACGATAGGGTGACGCCGGGTTGCGGCGCGCCTGCTGGAACCAGGGATGTGCGTCCGACGTGTGCTGGATCAGCAGCTCGATAATCACCTGCATGCCCAGCTCGCGGGCCTGTTCGATAAAGGCAATGATATCGGCCAGCTTTCCGAAGCGGGGGTCCACCTGAAGATGGTCGCTGACGTCATAGCCTTCATCGAGAAAAGGGGTGAGGTAAAACGGGGTGATCCAGATGACCGTTGCCCCCATCCGGCGAATGTAGCGCAGCTTGGCCGCGATCCCGGCGATGTCCCCGCAGCCATCGCCGTTCAAATCATAAAATAGCGCGGTATCAATCTGATAAATAATGGCTCGTGTATGCCAGTCCGTCATAGCGTTCCTCAGTGATAGCCTTCAGTATCCGAAACTTTTCCCCGAAAGACGTAGTAGCTCCAGGCGGTGTACACCAGGATCACCGGAATAATCAGTAATGTTCCTACCAGCATAAACAGCTGGCTGGCTGGCGGGGCCGCGGCTTCCCACAGGGTGATGCGCGGCGGAATAATGTTCGGCCAGAGGCTGATGCCGAGCCCGCTAAACCCGAGGAAAATAAGCCCCAGCGTCAGCAGGAAAGGGCGAGAGTGGCTGTCCGGATTGCGGGTCAGGCGCCAGATCAGCACGCTGAAAAGCCCGACCAGCAGAGGAACCGGCAGGAACCAGAAGAAGTTAGGCAAGGTAAACCAGCGGTCGGCCACGTACTGCCAGCCGAGCGGCGTCCAGATGCTGACTACCGCGATAACCACCATCAGCGCCAGCAGCACGTGGCGGGTCAACTCGCGCATGCGTTGTTGCAGCGCGCCTTCGCTTTTCATAATGAGCCAGGTGGTGCCCAGCAGCGTGTAGGCGACGACCAGACCGATGCCGCAGAAGAGGTTGAAGGGGGTGAGCCAGTCCAGCGCAGAGCCGACAAAACGTCGGCCCTCCACGTCAAAGCCGTTGATCACGGCCCCCACCACCACGCCCTGGCTGAAGGTGGCAAGCAGGGAGCCGCCGGCAAAGGAGTAGTCCCAGAATTTGCGGTGCGACGGCGTGGCTTTGAAGCGGAACTCGAAGGCGACGCCGCGAAAGATGAGACCGATCAGCATCGCGGTGAGGGGGATCGTCAGCGCATCAATAATGACCGCATAGGCCAGCGGAAACGCGCCGAACAGCCCCGCGCCGCCGAGTACCAGCCAGGTCTCGTTGCCGTCCCAGACGGGCGCCACGCTGTTGACCATCACATCGCGCTCTTTCGCATCGCCCACAAAGTTAAACAGCAGACCGATGCCCAAATCAAAGCCATCCATGATGATGTACATCAGCGTGGCAAAGACGATGATGGCAAACCAGATAACAGAGATATCGACGCCCATCAGATTCTCTCCTCTTCCGGAACAGACTCAGCGGCAGACAGCGGACGGGCAGGCGTGCCCGAGGTGTTTGAGGTCAGCGTATCGACGGGCTGAGGTCCTTTCTTAATCAGCCGGATGAGGTAAACATAGCCCACGCCAAACACGGAAGAATAGACAACGAAGAACGCCAGCAGGCTGATGCTCATCTGCAAGGTGCTGTGCAGCGATACCGCGTCGATGGTGCGCAGATAACCATAGACCACCCACGGCTGTCGGCCCACTTCGGTGGTCACCCAGCCGGCGAGCAGCGCCAGCAGCCCGGCAGGCCCCATGCAAAGGGCAAACCAGTGGAACGGGCGCGACTGGTAAAGCCGATGACGATAGCGTAGCCAGACGCTAACCAGGCCGAGAGTTATCATCAGCAGCCCCATCCCGACCATCACGCGGAACGACCAGAAAACGATGGTTGAGTTTGGGCGATCCTCTTTCGGAAAGTCTTTCAGCGCGGGGACCTGCTTGTCCAGGCTGTGCGTCAGGATCAGGCTGCCGAGCGCGGGGATTTCCAGACCGTACTTGGTGCGCTCTTCCTCCATATCCGGCAGGCCAAACAGCAGCAGCGGGGTGGCCTCGCCGGGCGGATTTTCCCAGTGGCCCTCAATGGCGGCAATTTTTGCCGGCTGATGCTCAAGCGTGTTCAGGCCGTGCATATCGCCCACCACCGCCTGAATGGGCGCGACCAGCAGCGCCATCCACATCGCCATGGAAAACATGGTGCGGACGGCAGGCGTATCGTTACCGCGCAGCAGATGCCATGCCCCCGATGCCCCGACAAACAGCGCGCTGCTCAGAAACGCGGCGATAGCCATATGGATAAGGCGGTAAGGGAAGGAGGGGTTAAAGATGATGGCCAGCCAGTCCTGCGGGATAACCTGGCCATTCTCAATGGTGAAGCCCTGCGGCGTGTGCATCCAGCTGTTGGAGGCGAGGATCCAGAAGGTCGACATCAGCGTGCCGAGCGCTACCATGCAGGTTGAAAAGAAGTGCAGGCCGGGACCGACCTTATTCCAGCCGAACATCATGACGCCGAGGAAACCGGCCTCCAGGAAGAAGGCGGTTAAGACCTCATAGGTCAGGAGTGGGCCGGTAATACTGCCCGCGAACTGGGAGAACCCGCTCCAGTTGGTGCCAAACTGGTACGCCATGACCAGCCCGGAAACGACGCCCATGCCGAAGTTAACGGCAAATATCTTAAGCCAGAAATGGTATAGCGAACGCCAGACGTCGTTTTTGGTACGCAGCCACATGCCCTCCAGCACCACCAGATAGCTGGCGAGACCGATGGTGATCGCGGGAAACAGGATGTGGAACGAGACGGTAAAAGCGAACTGAATTCTGGCCAGATGAAATGCATCGAGTTCGAACATGGTCCGTACCTCTGAGACGATGGGGCACGCGAATTGCCGGGCAGTTCAGGGCTGCCCGGCAAACCGATTACGGTTGAGTCTTACCAGCACCCAGCTCGGCACCGGTCAGCGGGTCGGAATGTGGATCGGATTTCGTGCGGGCAGACATCGCCTTGACCAGGGTTGCCTGCTCGGTTGTGAGCGTGACGCTGGCACTGCCATCGCCGCCATCCACCGCAGGCTGGGGGGACTCAACGTAATCGAAATGTTTATCGCTGTTCCAGCTTCCGCGAACCTCTCCACCTTCAGACATATTGTAGTACTTGTTAGTGAATTCCTCGATTGGTGGCAGTTTCCCCGGTGGGAAGTTATTACGGATGGACTGCAGCGCCTTCTCAAAGGAGAGCTGATGCGCCGCCTCACGCGTCATCAGAAACGCCAGCGCGTCCTTTACGCCGGGATCGTCGGTCACGTTGATCAGCCGTTCATAGATGATTTTCGCTCTGGCTTCCGCTGCCACGTTTGAGCGCAGGTCCGCCGTCGGTTCCCCGATGGTATCGACGTAGGCCGCGGTCCAGGGTACGCCCGCAGAGTTAGTGAGCGGGGTACCGCCACCGTAGAGCAGGGAGGTGATGTGGCTGTCATTTCCGTTTTCGGTCATGGAGCGATACAGCTCAGCCTCATTTTCCACCCCTTCCGCCAGCGCACCTTTGGCACCTTTATTCAGCATACCGACCAGGGTACCGATGATTTCGAGGTGGCTTAACTCCTCGGTCGCGATATCCATCAGCATGTCCTTGCGGCCCGGATCGTCATCGCTCAACCCTTGCGTAAAGTAGCGGCAGGCGGCGGCCAGTTCACCCTGCGGTCCGCCAAACTGTTCCAGTAAAAGGTTGGCAAGGCCGGGGTTGGGTTCGGCGACGCGAACCGTGTATTGCAGCTGTTTGACGTGTCGAAACATAGGCACTCTCCTGTGGATTATTTTTTCGCTTCGACACCCGATGCGTCTGAACGCAGCAGGAACTGTTCCGTCGTTTGCGGGATATGGCGAATCAGCCAGTCGGCCATTTCACGTTCTTCTGCGAGGATCGTCTCAATAGCGGGTATCGAAGCAGTGTCCCCGGCTTTTTTGGCCGCTGCCAGCAGGGAGGTATAGCAGGCGATTTCAAACTGTTCGAAAACATAGCCGCTGATCGAGCCCTTCACGATTTCGTCTGAAGGGAACATGCCACCGATAGATTGCCCCAGCGCCGCCATTTTGCTCATCGAGTCTTTTAAGACCGAACGAGAAATATCATTACGGTCGAGGATTTCCTCCAGCAATGTGATTTGCCGTTTTGTCTCATTAATATGCTGCTCAATTCTGGCGCGAACATCAGGATAATTATCGATACGGCTGGCCATGGACTCCAGCATAGATTCGGCTTGCTTTTCCATCGCATGGGCATCGCGTAGCCAGTCATGGTAGTGTTCTACGTGATTCATCATTGTATCCTCATTAGGGTTCGCTTATTTGGTCTCACTTTCAGCAGCCTGATCGGCACGCGCGGCACTGTAGCCAGATAAATGGCCGACAATATTGGCGTAAATACTGATGATAATGACCCACAGCACGCTGTTCTTCCACCATATTACGGAAGGGATGGCGAGAATGAACCATATTATGGCTGCCGTTAAATGGCACCGTTTAATTGTCCTGAGACTGATGCTCATTTTATTTAACCTGTATTATTGCGTCATTTCTGCGCTTTTTGGTTAATATTTCCAACGGCCAGGTCGGTGAGTTTAAGGTCGGTCTCTTTTTCTTCTTCCAGGGTTTCGGCAAGAAGTTTAACGGCTTTTTTATAGCCCAGTTGTTCTGCTAATGTGGCAAGGGTACCGTAGCTGGCTATTTCGTAATGCTCAACTTTTTGTGCAGCAGCAATTAACGCGGCATCACGCACTTCATTTTTTTCCGTACTTTCGATGACTTCGTTGGCTTCTTCAATTAAGCCTTCCATCGCCACGCACTTCATGCGTTTGATCTTAATACCGTCTTCCTGCTCGACGATCTGGTCAATACGTTCAATCTGACCCTGCGTTTCCTCCAGGTGTGCGGTAAAAGCGGCGCTCAGCTTCTCGCTGGACGCGGCGCGGGCGAGCTTGCTCAGCGCGCGGGTAAGCTGCTTTTCTGCGCTGTAGGTATCCGACAGAAGATGAATAAATACATCCTCAACACTTTTCATATTCATAATAATTACGCTCCGGTAAAATAATGAAAGGGTACTGCGAGCTTTTCAGCCCGCAGCATGCTCTCTGGTTTTATTAAAAGAGTTTTAAATAAGATCAGGAGTTATCAGATTTACGGCCTCCGCCGTGACTGTTCTGTCCCCCTTTCTTACCCGCTTCAGATGCGCGTTGCGGATCGTTTTTAAAATTACCACCGCTGTGCTGGCCACCTTTACGTCCAGCTTCTGATGCTTTTTCACGGTCTTCAGCGAAATTACCGGAACCACCACGATGCTCTGCCATATTAAACCTCATAGTCATATATTGGTTATGTCAGTACGATACGAAAATATTTCCGTATCACTCGTCGTTCGAGTAATAACTCTAGTCGCTGTACGTCATCCGTCAAATGCGTTTTGCTATTTGCGGTTGCGTTATTTTTAAGTATTTGTAAATTTGCGCTTCGCTTAAAATGGAAATATGGATAGGCAGGAAGGACTTGTAAACGACCATTCGGATTAATCCTAACTTCGAGCTAAAAATTTGAAAGGTGAGGATAAAAATAATGGCGTGCTCAAATTGATTAATTTGCAGTCAGGAGAAAAGAAAAAATACTCCTTTATAGCTAGAAAGCGGAACCCTAAATAATTATAAGGAAAATCCTGGATAAAAGCGTTCAGGTCGAAAGGGTGGTTCTGTTCGGGGGCCAGTAGCACACGGTTTGACCACTGTCGTCTTAAGATCACAAATCAGAAATTCTTCCCCCCGGAAGGAACGGGTTTCTCTACACTCCAGGTAATATTCACTGGAGGCATGACATCATGGCGAACACCATCACGGCTGATGACATTCGGGAACACTTTTCGCAGGCTATGTCGGCGATGTACCAGCAGGAAGTTCCGCAGTACGGCACCTTGCTCGAACTGGTTGCGGACGTAAACCTGGCGGTTCTGGAAAATAATCCACTATTACATGAACAACTGGCTAACGCCGATGAGCTTGCGCGCCTGAACGTTGAGCGTCACGGGGCGATCCGCGTCGGCACGGCACAGGAACTTTCAACCCTGCGCCGTATGTTTGCCATTATGGGGATGTACCCGGTCAGCTATTACGATCTCTCTCAGGCGGGGGTACCGGTCCACTCAACGGCGTTTCGCCCGATCGATGATGCGGCGCTGTGTCGAAATCCGTTTCGTATCTTTACCTCGCTGCTGCGTCTTGAGCTGATTGAAAACGTCGCGCTGCGCGAACGTGCCGCAGAGATCCTCTCTCACCGGAACATCTTTACTCCCCGCTGTCTGGAACTGATCGACCTCCACGAGTCGGAAGGGCACTTTACTGACGCACAGGCCCACGAGTTTGTACAGGAAGCGTTGGAAACCTTCCGCTGGCACCGCCATGCGACGGTCGATCAGGAGACCTATCTGGCCCTGAGCAACGAGCATCGCCTGATTGCCGACGTGGTCTGCTTCCCGGGCTGCCATATTAACCACCTCACGCCGCGCACGCTGGACATTGACCGGGTGCAGGAGCTGATGCCGAAGTACGGTATCGAGCCAAAAATTCTGATTGAAGGCCCGCCGCGTCGCGAGGTGCCCGTCTTACTGCGTCAAACCAGCTTTAAGGCACTGGAAGAGCCGGTGCTGTTTGCCGGGGAACATAAGGGCACCCACACCGCGCGCTTCGGTGAGATTGAGCAGCGCGGCGTGGCGCTGACGCCGAAAGGCCGGGAACTGTACGATAGCCTTCTCGCCCAGGCCGGTACCGGTAAAGATAACCTCACGCACCAGCTGCATTTGCGGGAGATCTTTGGCGCTTTCCCGGACAGCGAACTGTTAATGCGCCGTCAGGAGCTGGCCTATTTCCGCTATCGTCTGACGCCTGCAGGTGAAGCGCATCGCCATGCGTTCCGGCCGGGAGACGATCCGCAGCCGCTGATTGAGCGCGGATGGGTGGTTGCCCAGCCGATCACCTACGAAGATTTCCTCCCGGTCAGCGCTGCGGGGATTTTCCAGTCCAATCTCGGGAACGAAACCCAGGCCCGCAGCCACGGTAACGCCAGCCGCGATGCGTTTGAAGACGCGCTGGGCTGTCCGGTGTATGACGAGTTTGCGCTCTATCAGGAGGCTGAAACCCGCAGCAAACAGCGTTGCGGTTTGCTCTGAAATCGTTACTCTGCTGGGGTGTGATGGAAAAAATAAGGTCGTTATGCAAAATCCTTCCGCCCCTGTGGTTGAAACGCGCCAGGGCGCACTGTCTGGTTTAACCGATGAAAATGTCCACGTCTGGTGCGGTATTCCCTACGCCGCACCGCCCGTGGAGGAGTGGCGCTGGCGCTCACCTCGGCCTCCTGAACGCTGGGATGGCCTGCGCGAGGCTACGGCTATCTCGCCCTCAAGCTGGCAAAGCAGCGAGTATTGTCAGGAGTTAGGCGGCGGCGATCCGGGCCAGTTTTCCGAAGATTGTCTCTACCTTAACGTCTGGTCCCCCAAAGAGCGCACCGGGACGCTTCCGGTTATGGTCTGGCTGCATGGGGGCGGGTTTACGATTGGTGCCGGAGGCCTGCCGCCGTATAACGGCAAAGCGCTGGCCACGCGCGGCGTGGTTGTCGTGACGATCAACTACCGTCTCGGTCATCTCGGCTTTTTCGCCCATCCCGCGCTGGAAGGAGAGGAAGATCGCGTGGTGCATAATTTTGCCCTGCTGGATCAAATCGCCGCCCTCGAATGGGTGCGGGAGAACATCGCCGGGTTTGGCGGCGATCCAGACAATGTGACCCTGTTTGGTGAATCCGCCGGCGCGCGCAGCGTGCTCTCTCTGCTGGCCTCGCCGCTGGCAGCAGGATTATTCCATAAGGCGATAGTGCAAAGCGGGTACACCTTGCCGGACACGCCGCGCGAGGAGGCTCTGCAAAAAGGGGAGGCGCTGGCCGCCCATTTCGGCCTGGAAAAGGCGACCGCCGATCAATTACGCGCCATTCCGCCTGAGGCGTTCTGGCCGCTCACCGCACCGCTGAACGTCGCCCCGGCGCCCATCGTTGGGGACTGCGTTCTGCCCGAAGCGATGCTGGACGTCTTTTTCGCTGCCCGCCAGCATCCCGTACCGGTGATGATTGGCTCCAACAGCGATGAGGCCAGCGTGATGGCGGTGTTTGGCATCGATCTCGCCGGACAAATTCAGAAGCTTCGCCGGGAGCGTCGCTTCGGGCTGGGGCTGATTAAGCTGCTCTATCCGGGCGTGAAAGGCGATGAAGAGCTGGGCAGACAGGTGTGCCGCGACATGGCGTTCACCACGATGGGCTATGTGGTGATGCAGGCTCAGCAGCGCGTGGGTGGATTGTGCTGGCGTTACTGGTTTGACTATGTCGCCGAGGCGGAACATGGCACCTATATCAACGGCGCCTGGCACGGCAACGAAGTGCCCTACGTCTTCGATACCCTCGGCCAGGTGGAGCCTTCACGCCAGTATGTCAACGAACGGGATCTGCAGTTTGCAGCCCAGGTGGCGGATTACTGGGTGAGCTTCGCGCGATACGCAGGGCTTCGCGACACCCTGCCCGGGCCGACGCACTGGCCCGCGTGTCGCAAAGGGCGGGACGTTCTGTTACGCATTGGTGTGAATAAACATGCAGCTTTCAGGCTTGAAAACCGCTTTATGCGCGCCCGCATGAGCCTCTTCAAACGGGTGATGAAGCACCACGTCAGCCTCGATTAAGCAAACAGGCGCGAAACGCCGCCAGTCCATTTTCCTCGCCTGGCGTTTCGCGCAGCACCAGCCGGTAGCTTGCGCCGGTTTTTATGCTGGTTTCATAGGGCCGTAGCAGTCTTCCCGCGCGGACATCTTCTTCCACCAGCGTTTCGTCGGCGATGGCAACACCCAGCCCCTGAATGGCGGCCGTAATGGCGAGATCCATCGTGTCGAAGTGTTGATTTTTGTGCATGACAAAGCCCGGACCTTCCTGTTTCGTCAGCCACAGCGACCAGTCTGTCTTATCTCTTGTGGGGTGCAGGAACGTCAGCGAGCCCAGCGCTGCTCCTGCCCGTACCGGGCTTATCACCGGGGTGAGCGCCTCTTCGAACAGCAGATCGCCTGCGCTCATGTGCGTGCCGAACACGATGGCCGCGTCGTAAGATTCGGTTTTGAAATTGACGTTGTGATCGGTGGTGGTGGTCAGCGCAATTTGCAGATCCGGCTGCTCGCGCTCCACCTCCAGCAGGCGCGGCACCAGCCAGCGCATGGCGCAGGTGGGGGCCTTGAGCCGGATCACGGTGTGCTGGCTGCGGGCCTGGTCGGCCACGGACAGCAGCTGCTCGAAAGCGGACTGTAGCTCCGGAAGCAGAGCGCTGCCCTGCGGTGAGAGGCGCAGCCCGCGCGCGTGGCGTTCAAAAAGCGGAAAGCCAAACCACGCCTCAAGGGAGGCAATCTTGCGGCTCACGGCCCCCTGCGTCAGACACAGTTCTGCGGCAGCATGGGTCAGATTCAGGTGACGCGCGGTGACTAAAAATGCGTCGATGGCGTTAAGCGGGAGCGAACGGCGCGACATGGAAAATCCTCAGCTATGCATTTTTCTCATGGCTATTATGACAACAATTCGATTGTCCCGACAGCACAGATGTTGTTTGAATAGTTATGCAATGTCCATGAGAAGGGAAAGAGGATGACTTTACGAACGCCTGTGCAAACGCGCTCCAAACTGCCCGATGTGGGCACCACCATTTTTACCGTTATCGGCCAGCTCTCGGCGCAGCATAACGCGATTAACCTTTCTCAGGGCGCACCGAATTTTTCCTGCGACCCGAAGCTGATTGCGGGCGTCACCCGTGCAATGGAGGCGGGGCACAACCAGTATGCGTCAATGACCGGCCTGCAGCCGCTAAAAGAACGTATTGCCGATAAAATTGCCACGCTCTACGGCACGCGGTATGACCCTGCCAGCGAGGTGCTGGTAACCGCCAGCGCCAGCGAAGGGCTCTATTCGGCAATCAGCGGGCTGGTGCATCCGGGTGATGAGGTGATCTACTTTGAACCGTCATTTGACAGCTACGCGCCGATTGTCCGTCTGCAGGGGGCAACGCCGATTGCCATCAAGCTCACCGTGCCGGATTTTGCCGTCAACTGGGATGAGGTTCGCGCCGCGATCACCCCGCGCACGCGCATGATTATCATCAATACGCCGCACAACCCGAGCGGTCAGGTCTTCTCCGCCAGTGACCTGCAGCAGCTGGCGGCCCTGACGCGCAATACCGACATCATTATTTTGTCTGACGAAGTGTACGAACACGTCGTTTTTGATGGTGAACCGCACCACGGGATGGCCACGCACCCGCAGCTGGCGGAGCGTAGCGTGATTATTTCCTCTTTCGGAAAAACCTATCACGTCACCGGGTGGCGCGTGGGTTACTGTGTTGCACCGGCGGTGCTGATGGACGAGATTTGTAAAGTCCATCAATTTTTAATGTTTTCTGCCGATACGCCAATGCAGCACGCGTTTGCTGAGCATATGGTCGACCCGCAAACCTGGCTGTCGCTGTCGGCGTTTTACCAGCGCAAGCGCGATCTGCTGCAGAGTCTGCTGGCCGATTCGCCGTTTACGCTGCTGCCCAGCGCCGGATCGTTCTTCATGCTGGCGGACTACAGCCAGTTCAGCGACGAGCGCGACAGCGAGCTGGTGAAACGGCTGATCGTCGAGTACGGTGTTGCCACCATTCCGCTGTCGGCGTTTTATGCGGACGGTACGGATAATAAATTGATTCGTCTCTCTTTTGCGAAAGATGAGGCGACGTTACGGGCAGGTGCCCAGGCCCTGTGTCGGGTTAAACCACGCTAAGGAGTTTGAGATGAAATTACGCGCGCTAGTTGTCGGCATGGGATTGCTGTGTACCTTTTCCTCCTTCGCGGCGTCCGAGCTGCGTTACGGTCTGGAAGCAGAGTATCCGCCGTTTGAAAGCCGCAATGCGGCAGGCGAGCTGGAAGGGTTTGACGTTGAGCTGGGGAATGCCATCTGCAAAGCGGCAGCGCTGAAGTGCAGCTGGGTGGAAACCTCGTTTGATGCGCTGATCCCGGGGCTGGTGGCGAAGAAATTCGACGCCATCAACTCGGCGATGAACATTACCGAGCAGCGCCGCAAGAGCATTGATTTTACCCAGCCAATTTACCGTATTCCGTCACAGCTGGTCGGCAAGGCCGGTACGGCGGTTGAGGCGACGCCTGAAGGGCTGAAGGGCAAAACCATCGGCGTGCTGCAGGGTTCCATTCAGGAAACCTATGCCAAAGAGCACTGGGAAAAGCAGGGTGTCACCGTGGTGTCTTATAAAGATCAGAATATGGCCTGGGGCGATCTGCTGAATGGCCGTATCGACGCCTCGCTGGTCATGTCCGCGGCCGGGCAGGCAGGTTTCCTCAGCAAGCCGCAGGGGAAAGGGTTTGGCTTCATCGGCAAACCGGTGTCTGACGACACTATCCTCGGCAGCGGGATCGGTTTTGGGTTGCGTAAGGGTGACGAGGCCACCAAAAAGCAGCTTGATGCCGCAATTGATAAAGTGCGTGCCGACGGCACGATCGCTAAACTCGCTGATAAGTACTTCCCGGGTATCGATGTCAGCGTAAAATAACCGCCTCATTGGCCCCGGCGAACGATGTCGCGCCGGGGCATTTTTATAAACATTTTCCAGGCTTTCTTTACACCACTTTCGGGCCGTTCTGGTCGACAGAAAATATTTCTCACTTTGTTCAGATAATCACCGGCCAACAATTGGATTCTTAACCATTTTTGTTTAGGCTGTGCGTTCTTTCTTGCCGTCATTTCGCCGAGCGCGGAACACATTCACACGACCATAAGGACGTTTTTCCAGGCATGAATCGCAGACGTTTTCTAAAAGGCTCGCTGGCAGTGGCAGCCCTGAGCGGCACATCCGGCCTTGCTTCCCTGTTTTCCAAAGCGGCATACGCTGCCGACTCTGACATTGCTGACGGCCAGAGCCGTCGTTTTGACTTCTCCGTACTGCAATCCATGGCGCATGACCTGGCGAAAACCCCGTGGGGTGGCGCGCCGCGTCCGCTGCCGGAGACGCTGGCGACGATGACGCCGCAGGCGTACAACGCCATCCGCTACGATGAAAAACAGTCACTGTGGAACAACATTGAAGGGCGTCAGCTGGACGTGCAGTTCTTCCATATGGGAATGGGGTTCCGCCGTCGCGTGCGGATGTTCTCGCTGGACCAGTCCACCTCTATGGCGCGCGAGATCCACTTCCGCCCGGAGCTGTTCAGCTACGGCGAAACGGGTGTGGATACCAAACAGCTGGAAGGGCAAAGCGATCTCGGCTTTGCGGGCTTCCGCGCGTTTAAGGCGCCGGAGCTGGCGCGTCGCGATATCGTCTCTTTCCTGGGCGCGAGCTATTTCCGCGCAGTGGATGACACTTACCAGTACGGCCTTTCTGCCCGCGGTCTGGCGGTAGATACCTTTACCGACACGCCGGAAGAGTTCCCGGACTTTACCTCCTTCTGGTTTGAAACCGTCAAACCCGGCGACACAACCTTTACCGTCTATACGCTGCTCGACAGTCCGAGCATTACCGGCGCCTATAAGTTTGTGATCCACTGCGAGAAGAGCCAGGTGATCATGGAGGTGGAAAACCATCTCTATGCGCGGAAGGATATCAAGCAGCTCGGCATCGCACCGATGACCAGCATGTTCAGCTGCGGCAATAACGAACGCCGCATGTGCGACACCATTCATCCGCAAATCCATGACTCCGACCGCCTGGCAATGTGGCGCGGCAATGGGGAGTGGATTTGTCGTCCGCTGAACAACCCGCAGAAGCTGCAGTTCAATGCCTATATGGACAAAAACCCGAAAGGGTTCGGCCTGCTGCAGCTCGATCGCGATTTCTCGCACTATCAGGACGTGATGGGCTGGTATAACAAACGCCCGAGCCTGTGGGTTGAACCGCGTAACGACTGGGGTAAAGGCGCGGTTGGCCTGATGGAGATCCCGACCACCGGTGAAACGCTGGATAACGTGGTCTGCTTCTGGCAGCCGGAAAAAGCGGTGAAAGCGGGCGACGAGCTGGACTTTAAATATCGTCTGTACTGGAGCGCCATGCCGCCGGTGCGTTCTCCGCTGGCCAACGTCTTCGCCACCCGTACCGGTATGGGTGGGTTCCCGGAGGGCTGGGCACCGGGCGAAAACTACCCGAAAGTGTGGGCCCGTCGCTTTGCGATTGATTTTGTCGGCGGCGACCTGAAGGCCGCTGCGCCAAAAGGCATCGAGCCGGTGATTACGCTCTCCAGCGGCGAAGCGAAGCAGGTGGAGATCCTCTACGTTGAGCCGTTTGACGGCTATCGCATTCTGTTTGACTGGTACCCGACGTCGGATTCGACGGAGCCGGTGGATATGCGCCTGTTCCTGCGCTGCCAGGGCGACGCCATCAGCGAAACCTGGCTGTACCAGTATTTCCCACCGGCGTCGGATAAACGTCAGAATGTTGATGATAGGGTGATGCGTTAACCCTTGTGCCGGGTGGCGGCTTCGCCTTACCCGGCCTGTGTTTCGATACTGTAGGCCGGGTAAGCGCTAGCGCCACCCGGCAATTGAGAGGCACCATGTCTTCAGAAATCATTCCCGTTTCACAACACATCGAACTGCGTTCCGTCGAAGAACATTACGCCACCGACCTGCACAATCTCGTCGTCAAAAACAAAACCTTTCTGCAAACCGCCTTTGACTGGGCGCAGCACGTGGGCAGCGAAGAGGATACCCGCCGTAACGTGCAGAGTAATCAGATGCTGCACCAGCGCGGCTACGCCAAAATGTTTATGATCTTCAAGGATGGCGCGCTGGTTGGCGTGCTTTCGTTTAACACGATTGAACCGACCAACAAAACTGGCTACATCGGCTACTGGCTGGATGAAGCCCACCAGGGGCAGGGTATTCTCTCCCGGTCTCTGCAGGCATTTATGCGCTACTACGTCGAGCGCGGTGAGATCCGCCGTTTTGTGATCAAGTGTCGGGTGGCGAATCAGCACAGCAACAGCGTTGCTGTGCGCAACGGTTTTACGCTGGAAGGGTGCCTGCGGGAAGCGGAATACCTGAATGGCCGCTTTGACGATGTGAATATCTACGGCAGGATCTGTACCCTATAACGCCCCCAGCAGCGGCGTGCGTGTGATGCGCTGGTCGCCGTTAATCAATTTTTCGCCGCGCAGGTGAATGCTCTCGCCGGCAAACGCTTCAATGACCGCGTTATCGGTGATTTCGACCCGATGCTCGATAAGCACATCACCGCTGATGCGCGCGCGTCCCTGGATCACCACTTTGTCATCCAGCATGATCGGCCCGCCGCGCAGCCACGCCTGACCACCAATCAGGACGTGGTGCTTGATGATGCAGTTTCCTTCCACCACGGCATTCTCCGCAATCTGCGAGCTGTAGCGCACCGTCGGAATGGCATCGTCGTCAAAACCGGCAATCACGCGGGCGTTACCATAGACCTTTGCGCAGTCGCACACCCAGACGTTATTCAGGTCGTTACCCTCGAGGATCGCGTTGTCGAAGACTTCGGCCCGGTGCTCAACAAAGGCAAAATTAACCATTGCCTCACCGTAGATTTGCGCCTGGTGCACAATGCGCGACTGGCTGACCGTCGCCTTATCGTAGATTTGTAGGATCTGTTCATGGTCCGGCGTTAACCCTTTGGCAGCAATCACCACGCTGTGATGCAGCACGCGTGCTTCGCCGTAGATATGACACTCGCCGCGTACGCAGGACTGCTGAATGGTGACGTTGTCACTTATACGCGCCCCGTGGCTGACCTCCGCGCCGTCCAGCCAGCAGCTGTCGCCGATATGCGCGTCATGGCTAATGATGCATGGAAGGGTAAGACGCGCGTTGCCGGACACGGTTGCACCCGCGAACACCACGCTGTTTTCGTCGTAGATCCAGCAGTCGCCGTCCTGCGCGAGGGCGCGCTCATCGTCAATCCAGCCGCCTTTCGTGCCGGCCGTCACGTCGTTAAAGTCCGCCGTCGCGACGATCTGCCGCAACGTCGCAGAGTGGGTGGTTTCGCCGTTTTTCCATTGCCAGAGGCGGGTTTCATCGCTGAGCCGGTATTTTTTCATCGTTTGATCTCTGGTATGCGTCTTCACTAAACGTAGCAAATTTTTCGGTTTTAGAACGGCTGGCAACCAGACGGTAAACGCCTTAAAATGGTATGTAAAATGCACTTTCACTTTATGCGAACGCAGGAAAAACAATGACCGTCGATGAGACTTACTTCACAGAGAAATATGGCTTAACCCGTACCCATTCAGAGGTGCTGTACAGCGCGGAGATTGTGAAGCCCGGTAAAACGCTGGATCTGGGCTGCGGCAACGGCCGTAACAGCCTGTACCTCGCGGCCAACGGGTACGACGTGACCGCGTGGGACAAAAACCCGATGAGCATCGACAATATCGAGCGAATCAAAGCGGAAGAAGGGAT
Organism: Enterobacter sp. DC4; assembly: GCF_000568095.1. Lineage (NCBI taxonomy): Bacteria > Pseudomonadati > Pseudomonadota > Gammaproteobacteria > Enterobacterales > Enterobacteriaceae > Enterobacter > Enterobacter sp. DC4. The sequence goes on from NZ_AZUB01000001.1 coordinate 1,143,158, forward strand.
CGCTAATCTGCATACCGCGATTAAGGATCTGAACAACCTGAGCTTTGACGGCGAGTACGATTTCATTCTCTCCACCGTGGTGCTGATGTTCCTGGAGTCAAAAACCATCCCGGGCCTTATTGCCAACATGCAGCGCTGCACGAGGCCGGGCGGTTACAACCTGATCGTTGCCGCCATGGATACGGCGGATTACCCGTGCACCGTCGGCTTCCCGTTTGCGTTTAAAAGCGGTGAGCTGAGCAACTACTACGAAGGCTGGGAGTTGCTCAAATACAACGAAGATGTTGGCGAACTGCACCGTACCGATGAGCACGGCAACCGCATCAAGCTGCGCTTTGCCACAATGCTGGCGCGCAAGCCCGCTTAACGGGCGGCCAGCAGGCAGAGCTGGAGAGCAGTCTTGTAAGACGCCTCGAACGACGACAGCGGCAGGAATTCAAACTTCGAGTGGAAGTTATGCGCGCCGGTGAAGAAGTTCGGGGTGAGCAGACCTTTTGCCGAGAGCGCCGCGCCGTCGGTGCCGCCGCGCATCGGCGTTGGTTTAGGCGTAATGCCGAGCGATTCCATTGCCTCGAACATCAGATCGATGGCGCGCCGGTCTTCGCCAATCGCATTGCTGATATTGCTGTAGGTATCTTCAATGCGATAGTCCACTCTGGCCGTTGGATGTTGGGCGGCAATCAGCGCGGCCACGTCGGCAATCTGCTGCTTGCGGGCGGCAAAGCTGTCCTTGTCAAAGTCGCGGATATTGGCCTTAAGAACGGCCTCGTTCTGTCCGGCCTGAATACCGTTAAACCAGATATAGCCTTCACGCCCCTCGGTGCACTCCGGCGTTTGCTGGCGGTCAAAATGGTTAATGTAGTCAGTCGCCATCAGCAGGGGATTCACCAGTACGCCTTTGGCGGACATCGGGTGCGCCGTCACGCCGGTAAAACGGATCTCCGCGGCCGCCGCATTAAAATTCTCGTAGACAATTTCCCCCAGCTCGCAGCAGTCGATGGTCCAGGCAAAGTCGACGTCAAAGCGCGTAAGATCCAGCGCCTTGGCACCGTTCAGGCCGATCTCTTCGTCAGGCACAAACGCCACGACGATATCCCCATGCCGATGCTCCGCCGTCAGGTTTTCCAGCACCGTCATGACCACCGTGACCGCCGATTTATTATCCGCGCCCAATACGCTGGTTCCGTCGCTGAAAATAATCTCCTCATTCGGATAAGCCAGAATTTCCGGATGCTCCTCTACCCGTAGCCAGATGTCTTTCTCTTTATTCAGACAGAGATCTTCACCGGTAAAGGTTAATATTTGTGGATGAATATCCGGTGACAGTCCCACGTCGACGGTATCAATATGGGTAATAAAGCCGATGCGCGGCGCACCGGGCACGTTGCCTTTTTTAACCGCCGTCACCGTGGCGAATTCATCAATCACAATATCGTCTAACCCCAGCTGTGCCAGCTCCTGCGCCAGTTCCCGCGCCATGTCGTGCTGGCCCGGCGTTGAGGGCAGGGTTTTGACTTTAGGGTCGCTCTGGCTGGTGATCGCGAGATAGCGGAAAAAACGGTGCGTTAATTGTCTGGAAAGCGGCGAGCCCATAGTGATTTATTCCTTATTTATTTTTCAGGTGTTTGCCACATCACTTTAATGTTATTTATGAAATGGCAAAAGAATTAATTAGCCGTCGAATTAAAAAGACAGGAATAAATGATGAAAAGCAAACTCACAACTATAGCGCTGGCACTCGCTGCACTCACGGTCAGTTCCGCCGTTGCCGCGAAAACGCTGGTGTATTGCTCCGAAGGATCGCCGGAAAACTTTAATCCTCAATTATACACCTCGGGAACCAGCGTGGACGCCAGCGCCGTGCCGGTCTATAGCCGGCTGGTCGATTTCAAACCCGGTACCACGGAGCTGGTGCCGAGCCTGGCGGAGCGCTGGGAGGTGAGCGACGACGGCAAGGTTTATACCTTCCATCTGCGTAAAGGCGTGAAGTTCCAGAGCAATAAATCCTTTACGCCGACCCGCGACTTTAACGCCGACGACGTGATTTTCTCGTTTATGCGGCAGAAAGACGTGAATCATCCTTACCACAACGTCTCTAACGGCAGCTACTCCAACTTCGAAAGCCTGGAGTTTGGTAGCCTGATAACCAGCATTGATAAAGTCGATGACCATACCGTGCGCTTTACCCTGGCGCACCCGGAAGCGCCGTTTGTCGCCGATCTGGCCTGGTATTTTGCCTCAATCCTTTCAGCGGAGTATGCCGACGCGATGCTGAAAGCAGGCACGCCGGAGAAGGTGGATATGGAACCCATCGGCACCGGGCCGTTTAAGCTGGCGCAGTATCAGAAGGACTCCCGGATCCTGTTCACTGCGTTTGCCGACTACTGGCAGGGGAAATCGAAGCTGGACAGGCTGGTGTTCAGCATCACCCCGGATGCCTCAGTGCGTTTTGCCAAAATTGAGAAGAACGAATGTCAGGTGATGCCGTTCCCGAATCCGGCCGATCTGCCGCGCATGAAGGCCAACAAAGACATCAATCTGATGAGTAAGGCGGGGCTGAATACCGGCTTCCTGGCGTTCAACACGCAGAAGCCGCCGCTGGATAACGTGAAGGTCCGTCAGGCGCTGGCGATGGCCATCAACAAACCGGCGATTATTGATGCGGTGTTCCACGGTACCGGCACCGTGGCGAAGAATCTGCTGCCGCCGGGCGTCTGGAGCGCCGACAGCGAACTTAAGGATTACGACTACGATCCTGAAAAAGCCAAAGCGCTGCTGAAAGAGGCCGGTTTTGCCAGTGGCGTGAGCGTCGACCTGTGGGCGATGCCGGTACAGCGTCCGTACAATCCGAATGCGAAACGCATGGCGGAGATGATTCAGGCGGACTGGGCGAAAATTGGCGTACAGACCAAAATCGTCACCTACGAATGGGGTGAATACCTTAAGCGCGTGAAGGGCGGCGAACATCAGGCCGCGCTGATGGGCTGGACGACCGCAACGGGCGATCCCGATAACTTCTTTGGTCCGCTGTTTACCTGTACCTCGGCAAACGGCGGCTCAAATTCGGCGAAATGGTGCTTTAAGCCCTTTGATAAAATTATTGCGGAAGCAAAATCAACGACCGATCGCGATAAACGCGTGGCGCTGTATAAAGAGGCTCAGCAGATGATGCATGACCAGATGCCCGCGGTGATGATTGCGCATTCAACCATTTTCGAACCGGTGCGCAAGGAGGTGACGGGCTATGAAATCGACCCGTTTGGCAAACATCTGTTCTGGCAACTGGATATAAATCAGTAATTTTTCACTGCCCGGCGCGCCTCCGGGCAGTCTTTTTGCAATTTGTGCTCACCGCATCATTTTTTGTCACAACAAACCCGCCAGTCTTTTGCTATAACTTCAAATGCATACTTGCAGATAACATGGAAAACTATCATGCGTACTCAAACTTTTTTTAAAGTTGCAGTGCTTACTGGTCTGTTGGCGTTAGCGGGCTGTTCTTCAAAAGTCGCCGCCCCGGAACAATACTCAGGCTATTTAAAAAACTATTCTGGCTTGAAGGAAACCACGTCAGCAACGGGCAAACCAACATTGCGTTGGGTTGACCCGTCATATAACGAAGCCAATTATGACAGTATCGTCTGGAATCCGATTACGTATTATCCCGTTCCAAAACCAACTACGCAGATTGGTCAAAAAACGCTGGATGAGTTGCTGAGTTATACCAATAACAAAATGAAAACCGCGGTTGGCCAGCGTAAACCTATCGTCACTACGCCAGGGCCGCGCAGCCTGATCTTCCGCGGTGCGATTACCGGGGTAAGCTCGAAGAAAGAAGGTCTGCAATTCTATGAAGTGGTGCCTGTTGCGCTGGTTGTAGCGGGTACGCAAATGGCGACGGGTCACCGTACAATGGATACCCACCTGTACTTTGAAGGTGAGTTAATTGATGCGAAAACCGGCAAGCCGGTCATTAAAGTGGTTCGTAAAGGCGAAGGTAAAGAGCTGAATAACGAAAGCACACCAATGACCTTTGCAACGCTGAAGCAGGTTGTTGATGACATGGCGACGGATGCCACCATGTTTGATGTGAAAAAGACCGCAAAATAAAATAAAACGGCCTGCGTAATGCAGGCCTTTTTATTTATGCCATCCGTAAGCGCCTGAACCAGGTTTCCGGTTTGGTAAACATCACCATATTTCCTCCCAGAATCAGCACTAACCCCACGATACCGTTGATATGCCAGACGTAGCCTTCATACACCGTGGAGATGGAGAGCGCTACCAGCGGGAAGAGTAGCGTGCTATAGGCCGCTTTGCCCGGACCAATGCGTCCCACCAGCGTGAAGTAGGCACCAAAAGCAATCACCGAGCCAAACAGAGCCAGATACACCAGCGCACCGAGATAGCTCACCGTCCATTCCGGCACAAAGCTGTCGCCTCTGAACAGGGCAATGCAGCCCATCACCAGCGTGCCATAGAGCATCGCCCAGGCGTTGGTGGTCATGGTTTCCAGTCCTCTGCGCTGATGGCGCATGCTGATCATATTGCCCAGCGAGAAGCCGTAGGTACCGAGTGCGGAAAGCCCAATCCCGGTCAGGAGTGACGCGCTCCAGCCGCTGGCCAGCAGATCGTCCCAGAAGAGGGTGATGATCCCAACCAGACCCAGTGCCGCCGCCGTCCAGAAACGCGCGGGCGGGCGCTGCCCGAAGAAAATAAAGCTGTTAATGGCGTTATAGAGTACGGCCATAGAGAAGATCACCGATTCCAGCCCGGTGTTGATGTGCGAGGCTGCGGTGTAAAAACACCAGAAGTTAAAGCAGAAAACGCAGCATCCCTGGAGTATGCAATATAGGTGATCCCGCAGCGCCAGCGTGCGCAGGCGGCGCAGGGCGATTAACACCATCATCATCGTGAGGCTGGCGACGGCGAAACGCCAGAAAATAGAGACGGGCGCCGCCACGGGACCCTGCTGCAGAAAAATGGCAATCCAGGTGGTTCCCCAGATGACCACCACCAGTCCATAGAGTAATGCGTTCATATTTTTCTCTTCTCAAACCCCGAAAGCACGCAGTATGGCGCTGAGATGCGTAACGGGCTTTCACCGGCTTGCGGGTGACTTGCAAAATCTTGCGCTTTTTTCTTCCGAGGGGACTGGCAACGAGAGACAACTCTTCTTAGACTGAGATTCCGGTCAATCACGCGCTAACGGTTATGTCTCACGCTTACGATACCTTTGAAACGCTTTGCCAACAGAATGCGGTCCTGCGGGAAACCGTCTCGCTGAATTCGGGTATTCAGCTGGCAGCGTGGTACAACAAGCACGATACGATAACGGTAAAAAGCAACCATCATACCCTCAGCCTGTACGTGGCTGACGGCTACGAAAGCTATCAAAAAACGCCGGGCGGCTGGAAGAACGGTGGGGGGCCGGACCGTTTCTGCCTGATGCCCAAAGAGAGCGAATCGACGTGGGATATCCGTGATGACCTGTCGTTTGTGCATCTCTACTGCACCGATGAACACCTGCGCGACGTAGGGGAAAAAATCTGGGACAAGCGCCCGCTATCGCTGACCCTGGACGAGCGCATTTTTGGTAGCGATCCGAAGATTACCACGCTGTATCGCCAGTTTTTACTGGGCTGCGACTGGCAGCAGCACGCCAACCAGCTCACTCTGAGCACGGCCTCCACGCTGCTGCTGACCCATCTGCTGCAAAACTACTCAAACGTGCAGTGGAAGCTGCCGGTTGTCACGGGAGGGTTGTCGCCGTTTGTGCTGCGCAACGTCCTCGCCTTTATCGAAGAGAATCTCGGGCAGCCCCTGACGCTGGCCGAACTGGCGGCGCAGGCTGCCCTCAGCGAATACCATTTTGCACGCATGTTCCGCCAGTCGACGGGGTTGGCGCCACATCAGTATGTGATGCAGAGGCGAATGGATAAAGCGAAAGCCCTCGTCCAGCACACCTCGACGCCGCTGACGGAGATCGCACTTGCCTGCGGGTTTAACTCCGCCAGCCACTTCAGCAACCGCTTTCGCAGCGCGACGGGCATGACGCCTTCGCAGCTACGCGCGGCGAGCGCGTGAAAACAGGGCGTAGCATACTCCGCCCAGCACCAGCCCCCAGAATGCCGAACCGATGCCCAGGATCGTGACGCCGCTCGCGGTCATCAGGAATGTAACGATGGCCGCATCGCGCTCCGCTTCGTGGCTTAATGCCTGATATAAACTCCCGCTGATGGTGCCCAGCAGCGCCAGACCGGCGAGCGTCTGGATCCAGCTAAGCGGCAGCGCGGCCATCAGCCCGGTAATGGAGCCGCCGAAAATCCCCGCCAGCAGATAAAACCCTCCGGCAGCGATGGCCGCCAGCCAGCGTTTATCGGCATCCGGGTGCGCATCCGGGCTTTGACAAATAGCGGCAGTAATGGCCGCAACGCAGATAGAAAAGACGCCAAACGGAGAAAACAGCAGCGCCAGTCCACCCGTGACGATGATGAGCGGTGAGACCGCCAGCGGGTAACCGGAGGCCTTCATCGTGGCGAACCCCGGCGCGTTTTGCGAGGCCATGGTCACCAGGAAGAAGGGCACGCCAATACTCACCAGGCTTGTGAAGGTGAAGGCGGGCGCAATAAACTCAGGCATCACCAGAGAAAGCGTGAGCTTATCAGTGACAACGTCACCTCCCGCCCAGGCCACAATACCGCCGACCAGCAGCGTAACGACGATGGCATAGCGCGGCGCCAGCGCTTTTGCGATCAGCCACGCCGCAATCATGCTGCCGCACAGCAGAAAGTGCCCTTCGAGATGCGCAAACGCGTGCAGGCCAAACTGCAGCAATACCCCCGCCAGCATGGCGGCAGCAAGCGAATGGGGGATCAGCTTCATCAGACGCGCGAAGAGCCCGGTAATGCCGCAGAGCAAAATAAGCGCGTTCGCAAAGATGAACACGCCGATGGTTTCCGCCAGCGTGACGCCGTGCAGGCTGGTGGCGAGCAGCGCCGCGCCGGGCGTCGACCAGGCGGTCAGGACCGGCGCCTTGTACCACCAGGAAAGCGCCAGCGTGCTGACGCCCATCCCAATTCCCAGCGCGGTCATCCAGCCCGCAATCTGCTGTGCGCTGGCGCCTGCCGCAGCGGCAGCCTGCCAGATGATGGCGGCCGAGCTGGCGTAACCGACCAGCACGGCGACAAATCCAGCCAGTGCGACTGGAACAAGGTGAGAGGAAGGGCGCATGAAAACTCCGTTGTGCGTTATAGCGTCCGGGATAAGGTAGCACTGTGCGCTATAGCGTACAAGTGGTATGCTGGTCGTCACCAGGAGGGAACATGGACATCACACGACATCTTGCAACCACATTGAAAACGCTGCGCCAGGCGCGCGGCTGGAGTTTGTCGAAGCTCGCAGACGAGACCGGCGTGTCAAAGGCCATGCTCGGGCAAATCGAGCGCAATGAATCCAGCCCGACGGTGTCGACGCTGTGGAAAATTGCCACGGGACTGAACGTTCCGTTTTCCGCCTTCATCACGCCGGAGGCGGACCAGCAGGCGGTATTTGACCCCCAGCAGCAGGCGATGATCGTCAAGCCGCTATTTCCGTGGGACGAGACGCTCAGATTTGATTATTTCTCCATTACCCTGGCACCCGGTGCGCTGAGTGAATCCACGCCGCATGAGGCCGGAGTGATTGAACATGTGGTGGTGGTCAGCGGCGAGCTGGAGATGAAGCTTGACGGCAAGTGGCAGACGATTTCTGCCGATTCGGGCGTCCGTTTTGCCGGCGATAAACCGCACGCCTACCGCAACAGCAGCGACCGGACGGTGCATTTTCACTCCCTGATTCATTATACCCGCTGAGGCTACGCAAAACTGTTTCGCTGACGCATACTTCTGACTACAATAGCCGCCATTTTGACCATAACGGATAACGACGAAGTATGCGCCTGCAATCCCATCATCTTGAACTTTTAAGCCCGGCCCGCGACGCCGCCATAGCCCGTGAAGCGATCCTTCATGGCGCTGACGCCGTCTACATTGGCGGCCCTGGCTTCGGTGCCCGCCATAACGCCAGCAACAGCCTGAGCGATATTGCTGAACTGGTGCCGTTCGCCCACCGATTTGGGGCGAAAGTGTTCGTGACCCTGAACACCATTCTTCATGATGATGAGCTGGAGCCTGCGCAACGTCTGATTACCGATCTCTACCAGACCGGCGTGGATGCCCTGATTGTTCAGGATATGGGCGTGCTTGAGCTGGATATTCCGCCCATTGAACTGCATGCCAGTACCCAGTGTGATATCCGAACGGTCGAGAAGGCGAAATTTCTCTCCGACGTCGGCTTTTCGCAGATCGTCCTCGCGCGCGAGCTGAATCTGAATCAGATCCGCGATATTCATCAGGCGACAGACGCGACGATCGAGTTCTTTATCCACGGCGCGCTATGCGTGGCCTATTCCGGTCAGTGCAATATTTCCCACGCCCAGACGGGCCGCAGCGCCAACCGCGGCGACTGCTCTCAGGCCTGCCGTCTGCCGTATACCCTGAAAGACGATCAGGGCCGCGTCGTGGCGTTCGAAAAACACCTGCTCTCCATGAAGGATAACGATCAGACTGCCAACCTGGGCGCGCTGATCGACGCGGGCGTGCGTTCCTTCAAGATTGAAGGGCGCTATAAAGATATGAGCTACGTGAAGAACATCACCGCGCACTATCGCCAGATGCTGGACGCCATTATTGAGGATCGCGGCGACCTGGCGCGCGCGTCGGCCGGCCGCACCGAGCATTTCTTTATTCCGTCGACGGACAAAACGTTCCACCGCGGCAGCACGGACTATTTCGTGAATGCCCGTAAAGGGGATATCGGCGCGTTTGACTCACCGAAGTTTATCGGTTTACCGGTCGGCGAAGTGCTGAAAGTGGCGAAAGATCACCTTGATGTTGCAGTGACGGAGCCGCTGGCGAACGGCGATGGCCTTAACGTGATGATTAAGCGCGAAGTCGTGGGCTTCCGTGCGAATACGGTCGAGAAAACCGGCGAGAACCGCTACCGCGTATGGCCGAATGAAATGCCGGCCGATCTCTACAAGGCGCGACCGAACGCGGCGCTTAACCGCAACCTCGATCATAACTGGCAGCAGGCGCTGCTGAAAACCTCCAGCGAACGCCGTATCGCCGTGGATATTGAGCTGGGCGGCTGGGAAGAGCAGCTGATCCTGACCATGACCTGTGAAGACGGTATCAGCGTGACGCATACGCTCGATGGTCTTTTCGAGGTGGCAAACAACGCGGAAAAAGCGCTTAACAGCCTGAAGGATGGCGTGGCGAAGCTGGGCCAGACGATTTACTACGCCCGAACTATCGACGTGAATCTGCCGGACGCGCTGTTCGTGCCGAACAGCCTGCTGAACCAGTTCCGCCGCGAAACGGCAGAGATGCTGGATGCCGCGCGCCTGGCACAGTATCCGCGCGGTAGCCGTAAAGCCGAAGCCGTCCCTGCGCCAGTATACCCGGACACCCATTTGTCCTTCCTCGCCAACGTTTACAACCATAAAGCACGTGAATTCTATCATCGCCACGGCGTGCAGCTGATCGACGCGGCCTATGAAGCGCATGAAGAGAAGGGCGATGTGCCGGTGATGATCACCAAGCACTGCCTCCGCTTTGCGTTTAACCTGTGTCCTAAGCAGGCGAAAGGGAACATTAAGAGCTGGAAGGCCACCCCAATGCAGCTGGTAAACGGTGACGAAGTTCTGACCCTTAAGTTCGACTGCCGTCCTTGCGAAATGCATGTGATTGGCAAGATGAAAAACCACATCTTCAAAATGCCGCAGCCCGGCAGTATTGTGGCATCCGTCAGTCCGGACGACCTGATGAAAACCCTGCCAAAACGCAAGGGCAGTTAATTACCTGACGTGCGTGTCCGGTTTGCGCGACTTCTGCCACAGGTGGTGTTCGCGCAAACCCTCCGCCGACTCTTCCGCAGCGCTTCGCAACTCATCGCTGTCGGCTTCATGACGAAGCTGATGCGCCACGTTCTTTACCCATATGTATTCATGTCCTTTGTGCCCGGCCATAAGCTGGCCTGAAAACAGCGCGCAGATCAGCATGATAAGAGATAACCCTTTTTTAATCATGGTTTCACCGTTGAATGATATTGCAGAATAATCATGCCGATTATTTTTTAGTGTTATTATTCAAAAGTTCAAATTAGCGCAAAGAGAATGTCAAAGAGTGTGGTTCAAAAATCAACCTAAGATATTTCCTAAAAATCTATTGCGATTTGTAAACTGCCATTTTTAGTACACAATTGGACAGTTGCATTAAGGATAAATCCTATATAATAGTCAACCTCTGGCTAAGGAATGGGTCTGCTTAAATGAAAAAAATAATGGCGCTTGCGCTTCTGGTGGTTGCAGTAGGAGCCGCTGCGGGGGCTCATTATGTTGGTAATGATGCACCTGAATATATTCAATCCGCAGAAACTCGTGTAGGTTCATATTTAACCAGCGATTACGGGCGCGTGGTCTGTAATAGCACCAAAGTTAACGATCAGCGTTGGGAATTAGATTGCACTAATCGGACGAGAGGGAAAACATTCCAGTTTGCGGTGTATCCGTCTGAAAAAGCACCTTATGGTGTCTCGCGATCATTTTATCTTGAAGCCATTAATGATGACGCAAAACAGAGTGCTGAACAGGGTCTGATGCGTTATTTGCAAATCAATACCCAGGCAAGTTAATAGCGCTGTTTAGGGTTCGTTAAGATGAAAGGTGTTAGGTTGTAAGGGATCCGCAGCCCGGCCATGGAGTGTCGGGACGTAGAGACCAAAATACAAATCTATCCATGCAAGCATTTACCGCCATTTTTGGCGGTTTTTTTTGCTCAGTGTTTACCGTGGTTTTATGGCTTCAGTCGATAGTGTGACTGCACCAGGCCAGAAGGGAAGCTGCGGCTTGATACCAGCGTCAAATCGATATCTCCGGGCAGGGCGCCGAACAGCGATTTTCCCGACCCAAGCAGAACAGGAACGGTCGTGATCACCATATCCGCTACCAGTCCTTCGCGCAGGAACGACTGGATCACCTGTCCACCATCGAGATAGACGCGATGGACGTTCTGCATCGCCAGATCGTCGAGCACCTCCTTTGGCGTGCGGCCGGAAAACTGTACTTTACCCCTCAATGCGTCGGGCACGGGCGTATCGGCCAGCTGTCGGGAAAGCACCAGCACGGGCCGATCATACGGCCATGTGTCAAAAGTCAGCACCTTCTCATAGCTCCCCCGGCCCATCATGATCCACTCTTTGTCCGCGATGAACGCCGCATAGCCATGATCCTCAGTCGGGTCATCGCGCTGCAGCAGCCACTCGATATCATCATTCTGTCGGGCGATGTAGCCATCAAGACTGACCGCGATAAAAACGTGTGTGGTGACCATCAGGTGCTCCGTATTAACCATAAAACTAACGCCTCAGCGGGCGGTACCAGGACGTGAAAATTGTTTGCGATACTGAGCCGGGGAGAGCGCGAACTGCTGGCGAAAATGATGACGCAATGTCGACGCCTGACCAAATCCGGTCTGTTCCGCGATGCTGTCGATGCTTAACCGGCTGCTTTCCAGATAATCTTTCGCCCGCAGCAGGCGCTCATTGATCAACCAGCGTGCGGGCGTCATTCCCGTTGCCGCCTCGAAGCGGCGAAGAAAGGTGCGCTGGCTCATTCCGACGCGACGCGCCAGCGAGTCGACGCTATGCGCTTCGATAAGATGCGTGTGCAGAAAATCAAACAGCTGGCCGAGACGTTGACTCTCCCGCAGCTGCGCCACGGGGCGGCTCAGCTGCTGCGGCTGAGATCCATCCCTGTGAGGGGGAATGACCAGCCGACGCGCCACGCTGTTGGCGGTTTCCATGCCATAATCCCGACGCACAACGTGCAGGCAGAGATCGATTCCCGCCGCGCTGCCCGCGGAGGTCAGTATATCGCCCTCGTCCTGGTAGAGCACATCCTCAACCACGTCGATGTCAGGGTAACGGGCTTTTAACGCGTCAATGTAGCGCCAGTGCGTCGTGGCTTTACGTCCGTTCAGCAGCCCCGAGGCGGCCAGCACAAACACGCCCGAGCAGATAGAGAGCACCTGACACCCGCGCGCGCTGGCCTGACGCAATGCCCCGCAGAGCGCATCCGGAACCGGTGAGTCCAGGCCCCGCCAGCCCGGAACCACAATCAGATCGGCAGACTCAAGCAGGGAGATATCACCATCGGTAATGATGCGGATCCCGCCCGTCGCCCGAAGTTCACCGCTGTCCACGCCCGCCACGGCAAAACGATACCATTCGTCGCCCAGCTCGGGGCGAGGCAGGCCGAATATTTCCACCGCCACCCCAAACTCAAAGGTACACAGACCGTCATACGCCAGCACGACCACCTTCGGGCGGGCAAGTTGTCTTAAGTTTGTCATCTTTTTGCTGTTTTCTGGCATAAGCGAGCGCATTCACGGGCTGAATTTGTGGATAGAGTAGTGTTAACACAAACGCCAAAGATGAGGAAGGATCATGAGCTATGTTACTGAATTTCCGGCTGCCGAGCCGCAGGAAGCTGTTACCCATTTTCTGCGTCGCCTGAGCGTCGAAACCGACTGTGCCGATGTGCATCATGCCATCGCCAATAATGAGCAGGACTTTGTTTTGCTGCATGTGGTGGGGAGCCCGGAGCAGTTTGCCCGTCGTCACGTACCTGGCGCATTGCATCTGCCGCGGAGCCAGATTACCGCTGAGCGCATGGCTCAATGGCCTGAAGGCACGCTGTTCGTTGTCTACTGCGCAGGGCCGCACTGTAACGGCGCGGACAGAGCCGCGCTCAAGCTGGCGCGCCTCGGGCTGCCGGTCAAAATCATGCTCGGGGGGATCACCGGCTGGGAAGATGAAAAGTTCGCCTTTGCCAGCAGCGAAACCGCCGCCGCGCTGTGAAGATGAATTTTTTTCAATGCCCGTGAAATTTTCTCGTTTGCCGACGCCGGTGAGGTATGACATTGTTTTTGGACATTTAGACATCCAGAAGTCTAAAAATTCAAATAATGAATTATCACTGCTGGCAATTACCGTCGGCAGACTGAGGAGATTTCCATGCAACGACACCACGCCCCGTACCGCGCCGATGTAGTCGGCAGTTTTTTACGCCCGGATGCCATCAAACAGGCGCGCCTGAAGTTCGCCAGCGGCGAAATCGATGCCGGACAGCTTCGCGCGGTAGAGGATGAGGCCATTCGCCACGTCGTTGAGCAGCAGTGTGCGTGCGGCCTGCACGTGGTCACCGACGGCGAGTTTCGTCGTGCCTGGTGGCACTTCGATTTCTTCGACGGACTGCAGGGCGTTGAGCGTTACGATTCGCAGCAGGGCATCCAGTTTAACGGGGTGCAAACCAAAGCCCACGGCGTGCGCGTCACCGGAAAACTGGGCTTTGGCGAGCATCCGATGCTGGAAGACTTTCGCTATCTGAAAAGCATCAGCGGGAACGCCCAGCCGAAAATGACCATTCCCAGCCCGAGCGTGCTCCATTTCCGCGGCGGTCGCAAAGACATTGATGCGACAGTGTATCCGGACCTGAACGTCTATTTCGACGATCTGGCCACCACGTGGCGTGATGCCATTCGCGCTTTCTATGACGCGGGCTGCCGTTATCTGCAGCTGGATGACACCGTCTGGGCCTATCTCTGTTCGGACGATCAGCGCCGTCAGATCCGCGAGCGCGGCGATGATGCCGATGAGCTGGCGCGCATCTATGCCCGCGTGCTGAACAAGGCGCTGGAGGGCAAGCCGGACGACCTGACCATCGGGCTGCACGTCTGTCGCGGTAACTTCCGTTCCACCTGGATCTCCGAAGGCGGCTATGAGCCGGTGGCGGAAGTGCTATTCGGGACGGTCAACGTTGACGCGTTCTTCCTTGAATATGATAACGACCGCAGCGGCGATTTCGCGCCATTGCGCTTTGTTCGACCGGGCAAGCAGCAGGTGGTGCTGGGGCTGATTACCACGAAAAACGGCGAGCTGGAGAACCCGGAGGGAATTAAAGCTCGTCTGGAAGAGGCGGCGAGATACGTGGCAAAAGAGCAGATCTGCCTCAGCCCGCAGTGTGGCTTTGCCTCTACCGAAGAGGGCAACAGCCTGAGCGAAACCCAGCAGTGGGACAAAGTCCGTCTGGTCACGCAGATCGCCAGCGAAGTCTGGTAAAACCTTCCTCCTCCGCGCTGCATTATAAAAGTGCAGCGCTGTGCCATTCTGAGACGTTCTCTTTACATCCGGCGTTCCCCTCCCAGAAATAGCGCTATCTCCATTCTGGCATCCTTTTTGCTCCTGCTTCGCTGACACTTTTATTTCCGCGTCCACGCCGTAACGGACGTTTTCGCACAGCGTTCTTTTTCAGGAGTGAAAATATGCAGCGTCGTACCTTATTAAAAGCCTTTGCGTTATCCGCGTCCGTCGTGGCGATGGGCATGAGTTTTGGCGCGCAGGCGGCCGATACCATCAAAGTGGGGATCATGCATTCTCTTTCCGGCACGATGGCCATCTCCGAGACTCCGCTGAAGGATGTCGCCCTGATGACGATTGATGAAATCAACGCCAAAGGCGGCGTGCTGGGTAAGAAACTGGAGCCGGTGGTGGTGGACCCGGCCTCAAACTGGCCGCTGTTTGCCGAGAAAGCGCGCCAGCTGTTGAGTCAGGATAAAGTGGCTGTGGTATTCGGCTGCTGGACGTCTGTTTCGCGCAAATCCGTACTGCCGGTCTTTGAGGAGCTGAACGGCCTGCTGTTCTATCCGGTGCAGTATGAAGGCGAAGAGATGTCGCCAAACGTCTTCTATACCGGCGCGGCGCCGAACCAGCAGGCGATCCCGGCGGTGGAATACCTGATGAGCGAAGACGGCGGCGCGGCGAAACGCTTCTTCCTGCTGGGAACCGATTACGTCTATCCGCGCACCACCAACAAGATCCTGCGCGCGTTCCTGCATTCGAAAGGGGTGGAGGATAAGGACATCGAAGAGGTTTACACCCCGTTTGGTCATAGCGACTACCAGACCATCGTCGCCAATATCAAAAAATTCTCAGCGGGCGGCAAAACCGCCGTGGTGTCGACCATCAACGGCGATTCCAACGTGCCATTCTACAAAGAGCTGGCTAACCAGGGACTGAAGGCGACGGACGTGCCGGTGGTGGCGTTCTCCGTGGGTGAAGAAGAGCTGCGCGGGATCGACACCAAACCGCTGGTGGGCAACCTGGCGGCATGGAACTACTTTGAATCCGTGGATAATCCGACAAACCAGACCTTTGTGGCGGATTACAAAGCCTATGCCAAAGCGCATAAGCTGCCGAACGCCGATACCGTGGTGACCAACGATCCGATGGAAGCGACTTACGTAGGGATTCATATGTGGGCGCAGGCGGTGGAAAAAGCGGGCACTACCGACGTGGATAAAGTGCGTGCGGCGATGGCTGGTCAGTCCTTTAAGGCGCCGTCAGGCTTTACGCTCACCATGGATGCCACCAACCACCATCTGCATAAGCCGGTCATGATCGGTGAAATCGAAGGCAACGGTCAGTTCAACGTGGTGTGGCAGACGGAACAGCCGGTACGCGCCCAGCCGTGGAGCCCGTTCATCGCCGGGAATGACAAAAAGCCCGACCAGCCGATGAAAACCGCCAGCAACTAAGCCATCACCGCAGGGAGAAACGTCATGAACGCCATGCGCCTGTTCATCGCTCTTGTATGGCTTTCCGGACTGCTGCCAGGGATGGCGCAGGCATCGGATGCCGATCGTTTTGTTGCCGCCAGCCGCAGCCAGCAGGCGGATTTGTTGACGCAGTGGGCCGCCGCGCCGGACGTGGTTAGGCTGCCGCTGCTGCAGGCGCTGCAAAAGGAAAACTTGTATACCGACAGCCAAAAGCACGCCTTTGCGCAGCGCAATGGTCAAATGATCTCGCTCGGTGACGCAAAGGCGGCCGAAGGGCCAACTAAAGCCGTTCGTCTGACCAACCGGCTGCGCGTACTGGCCGCCACGGCAATCGCGACGCATCAGCTGGTGAGTGACAGTGTCACCGAAAGGCGATCGGCGGCACGCCAGCTTCAGCGGGATGCCCAGCCCGGGATGCTCGCTTTTCTGGAAAAGCGGGTAAACGAAGAAACGGACGCGGTGGCGCGTCAGGCGCTGCTGCTGGCGGTGGCAAATCTCCAGCTAGCCAGCCCGCTGGCCGAGGTGCGCCGCAAGGCTGTCGAATTATTAGGGCAGTCTGACGATCCGGACGTGGAGTCCAGACTTACCCCGTTTACCCAGGCACAGACAGAGCCGGATGCCGGGGTTCGCGCTGCCGCGCAGGAGAGTCTTAGCCAGATCCAGCATCGGCTGATGTGGGGCGATCTGCTGGGCCAGGCGTTTATGGGGCTTTCTCTGGGGTCGGTGCTGCTGCTGGCGGCGCTGGGGCTTGCCATCACCTACGGCCTGCTGGGGGTCATCAATATGGCGCACGGCGAAATGCTGATGCTGGGCGCGTATGCCACGTGGATGGTGCAGCAGGCGATGGCCGGGCTGGCGCCCCAGTGGCTGGCGCTCTATCCCGTTATCGCGCTGCCGGTCGCGTTCTGCCTGACGGCGGGCATCGGGATGGTGCTGGAGCGCACCGTGATTCGTCATTTGTATGGTCGTCCACTGGAAACGCTGCTGGCGACGTGGGGCATCAGCCTGATGCTTATCCAACTGGTGCGCATGACCTTTGGCGCCCAGAACCTCGAGGTGGCTAACCCGGCATGGCTGTCCGGCGGGGTGCAGGTTTTTGCCAACCTGACGCTGCCATGGAACCGCATTGTGGTGCTGGGCTTCGTGCTGCTGGTGCTGTTCTTCACCTGGCTCATTCTGAACAAAACCCGTCTGGGGCTCAACGTGCGGGCGGTGACGCAAAACCGCAGCATGGCCGCCTGCTGTGGGGTACCGACAGGGCGCGTCGATATGCTGGCGTTCGGGCTTGGCTCCGGGATTGCGGGGTTAGGCGGCGTGGCGTTATCGCAGCTCGGTAACGTCGGGCCGGAGCTGGGCCAGGGCTATATTATTGACTCTTTCCTCGTGGTCGTTCTTGGTGGCGTAGGCCAACTGGCAGGCAGCGTGGCCGCGGCGTTTGGTCTGGGGATATTCAATAAAATTCTTGAACCGCAGATGGGGGCGGTGCTGGGCAAGATCGTGATTCTGGTGGCGATCGTGCTGTTTATTCAGAAACGCCCCCAGGGACTGTTTGCGCTGAAAGGGAGGGTGATTGACTGATGAGCCAGCCGCTGACCTTAACGCTGGCGCGCAAAGCGCCACGCACAACGCAACTTGCAGGCAGCCTGCTGATGGTGTGTCTGCTGATATTGCCGTTTTTCGCCTTACTGCCTGCGACGCATCCGCTGGCGCTGTCGACCTGGATGCTGACGCTGATTGGCAAGATCCTCTGCTACGCCATCGTTGCGGTAGCGCTGGATCTGGTGTGGGGCTATGCCGGGATGCTGTCGCTTGGGCACGGGATCTTCTTCGCGCTGGGCGGCTACGCGATGGGGATGTACCTGATGCGCCAGGCCGCGGGCGACGGTCTGCCCGCGTTTATGTCGTTCCTCTCCTGGAGCGAGCTGCCGTGGTTCTGGTGGGGAACCCAGCATTTTGCCTGGGCGCTGGTGCTGATTGTGATGGTGCCGGGCCTGCTGGCGCTGGTGTTTGGCTGGTTTGCCTTCCGCTCAAAGATCAAAGGGGTCTACTTCTCGATTATGACCCAGGCGCTGACCTATGCCGGGATGCTGCTGTTCTTTCGCAACGAAACCGGCTTTGGCGGCAATAACGGCTTTACCGGCTTCACCACGCTGCTCGGGTTTTCAGTAACGGAAACGGCTACCCGTATCGCGCTGTTTCTGGCCACAGTACTGTTGCTGATCCTGGCGTTAGGCACCGGATTTGCGCTGGCGAAGAGCAAGTTTGGCCGCATCCTGACCGCCGTTCGCGATGCCGAAAATCGGCTGACGTTTTGCGGCTACGATCCGCGCGGCTTCAAGCTGCTGGTATGGACGCTCTCTGCCGTGCTGTGCGGTCTGGCGGGGGCGCTGTACGTGCCGCAGGTGGGCATTATCAACCCCGGTGAAATGTCACCAACGAACTCGATAGAAGCGGCCATCTGGGTGGCGCTGGGCGGGCGCGGCACGCTGGTGGGACCGGTGATTGGCGCGGCGCTGGTGAACGGGGCGAAAAGTTTCTTCACCGTCGCGATGCCGGAATACTGGCAGCTGTTTCTGGGGTTGATTTTTATCGCCGTCACGCTGTTTTTACCGCGCGGCGTCTATGGTCTGTTTCGAAAGGGAGATAAATAATGCAGCCAGCCGAAGGGTTATTTACCCGCCAGTTGCCCGGCGATCGTTATCGCGAGCAGACCGACCCGGTGCTTCAGCTTGAAGCCATTAACGTCAATTTTGATGGCTTTCAGGCCCTGACCGATCTCTCGCTGAATATCGGCGTGGGCGAGCTGCGCTGCGTGATTGGCCCCAACGGAGCCGGTAAAACCACGCTGATGGACGTCATCACCGGCAAAACGCGTCCAGAGAGCGGCAGGGCGATTTACGATCAGTCCATCGATCTGACCGCGCTGGAGCCTGCGGCCATTGCCCGCCAGGGGATCGGGCGTAAATTCCAGAAACCCACCGTTTTTGAAGCGCTGACGGTGTGGGAAAACCTGGAGATCGCCATGAAAACCGATAAGTCCGTCTGGGCGAGCCTGCGGGCAACGCTCAACGGTGAACAGCGCGACCGGATCGATGAGATGCTGGTTTTGCTGCGCCTTAGCAGCGAGCGCGACCGCCGCGCCGGGCTGCTTTCCCACGGACAAAAGCAGTTTCTGGAAATCGGCATGTTGCTGGTGCAGGACCCGCATCTGCTGCTGTTGGATGAACCCGCCGCCGGGATGACCGACGCGGAAACGGAATATACCGCCGAGCTGTTCAAAACGCTGGCGGGCAAGCACTCCCTGATGGTGGTGGAGCACGATATGGGCTTTGTTGAAACCATCGCCGACCATGTGACGGTGCTGCATCAGGGGCGGGTGCTGGCGGAAGGGTCGCTTCGCGAGGTGCAGGCTAACGAGCAGGTGATTGAGGTCTATCTGGGACGTTAAGGAGAGGGAATGTTACAGGTCAACGAACTGAATCAGTATTACGGCGGCAGCCATATCCTGCGCGGCGTGAGCTTTGAGGCTAACACTGGCGAAGTCACCTGCCTGCTGGGGCGCAACGGCGTGGGGAAAACCACGCTGCTGAAGTGTCTGATGGGGCTGATCCCGGCGAAAACCGGGGAGGTCATCTGGCAGGGTAAAAAGATTACCCACAGCAGGCCGCATCAGCGGGTGCAGACTGGCGTGGCGTATGTTCCGCAGGGGCGCGAGATTTTCTCGCGCCTGACCGTGGAAGAGAACCTTCTGCTAGGGCTGTCGCGATTTTCCGCCCGCGAGGCGAAGCAGGTGCCGGAAGAGATCTGGCAGCTGTTCCCGGTGCTTAAAGAGATGAAGCATCGTCGCGGGGGCGATCTCTCCGGGGGGCAACAGCAGCAGCTGGCGATTGGGCGCGCGCTGGCGAGTCGTCCGCAGCTGCTGATTCTGGATGAGCCGACCGAAGGCATACAGCCGTCGGTGATTAAAGAGATTGGCCAGGTGATCCGCACCCTGGCTGACCGGGGGGATATGGCGATCCTGCTGGTTGAGCAATTTTACGACTTTGCCGCCGAGCTGGCAGACAGCTATCTGCTCATGTCGCGCGGCACAATTATTCAGCGCGGACGGGGTGAGAACATGGAGCAGGAGGGCGTGCGCGGCCTGGTTGCGATCTGAAATGTTATAATATAACATCCTCGTTCTTATCAAACGGAATGAGGGTGTTATGTTGACTGCACATATTGGAAAATTTGCTATGACTCTGGGGGCGCTGCTGGTCAGCGGCCAGCTGTTTGCTCACTCGCACGGCCATCAGATGACTGAAGCGGAACAGAAAGCGGCGAACGGTGTGTTTGAGGATAAAGACGTGAAGGACAGAACGCTGTCTGACTGGGACGGGACCTGGCAGTCGGTCTATCCGTTCCTGCTTGATGGTTCGCTCGATCCGGCGTTTAAACAGAAAGCGCAGAAAGACAAAAGTAAAACCTTTGACGAGGTGAAAGCCTACTACCGAACGGGTTATGCGACGGACGTGGATGCCATCGGCATCGAAAATAACGTGATGGAGTTCCATCAGGGTAAAGCGGTCAGCCGCTGTCATTATGATTACAGCGGCTACAAAATTCTGACCTACGCGTCAGGTAAGAAAGGCGTGCGCTATCTGTTTGAGTGTAAGGACGCCAGCAGCAAGGCGCCGAAGTTCGTGCAGTTCAGCGACCATACCATCGGACCGAAGGCCTCTTCGCACTTCCATATTTTCATGGGCAATACCTCCCACGAGGCGCTGCTGAAAGAGATGGATAACTGGCCGACCTATTACCCGAACGAGATGTATAAAGAGCAGGTGGTGGAGGAGATGTTGCACCACTGATGCTTTATTGCCGGGTGGCGGCTGCGCCTTACCCGGCCTGCATTTGCTACGCCGCTTTGGGCGACTCACACCACGCCTTCACGCTCATCCCGCGCAAAATCATCAGCCATGCGACAACAATGGCGACCATCATGATGACAAACAACGACCAGTGCGGCAGGTTGGTCAGTATGATACCGGTGATCATCGGGTTTGCCGCCGCGCCGAGCCAGCCCAGCGCCTGAGCGGAGAAATAGCTCGCCTTCATTCCCGGTGGCGCAATGTTGTCGATCAGCATGTATTCGCCCGGCGCATAGATAATCTCACCCAGGGTAAAGATAGCGGCAGCAATGCCCCAGTAAACCAGGTTCTCTCCGGAGAGCATAAAGCCGCCCAGCCCCACGATAAAAAACAGGGTAGCGAGGGTCATCAGCGGGCGAATATTGTTGGCTGAGATCTTACGGCCTAGCGCATATTGCAGCGTCACCACCACGGCGGCGTTTACGGGCAGTACGACAGCCACCACTTTTTCGGCGAAATCACTGTCCGCATGCGCGGCCAGAACGTATTGCGAAATACAGCTCGCGAACGACCCGCCCACGTATGAGGCCAGCAGGCCAGACAGCGTGTACCAGAACAGCGCGCGGTCTTTCAGTAATACCGACGGCTGCCAAGGCGTCTTCTCCTCGGTAGTATCCAGCGCCACGCTTTTTTGCACAAAGAAATGGATAAAGCCCAGCGGCAGGGCAGCGCAGAAGGCCGCCAGCCAGAACGGCAGTTGCAGGCTGTACATCACCAGCAGGGTGCCAATTGGCGGTCCGATCGTCCAGCCAATGTTCAGGAAGCTGTAGTTCAGCGAGAAGACGCGCGCTTTCTGGCTCGCGGTGAGCACGTCGGAGAACCAGGCCTTCAGTACCGTCGAAAAGACGGAATAGGCGCAGTTGATCAGCGCAAAGAACAGCACCACCAGCGTGACGTTATCGACCAGCGGGATCGCGACAAAGCCGGCGATAAAGGCCACGATGGCGATCAGCATGTAGCGTTTTTTATCAAACTTATCGGCAAGAATGCCAAACCCCAGGCTGAACACCACGCCGATAGTCAGCGCAATCGTCAGGGCATAACCAATATTCTCGACGCTCATGCTGTAGACGCGTGTGAGATAGATGGTCATGAACGGCAGCGTTGCCCCTCGACCAATGGTTAACAACAATGACGATGCCAGCAGCGCTGCGGTTGAGCGCCTGAGAGATGGTTTCATATTCCTGCCCGACAGTTGCTTATGCTTTTATTAGATGTGTGTTAACAGGATTACCATGACATAAGGGGCTTGTATAGCACCTGATTTATCCCTAAGTGCTTCAGCTGCCTGCCAGAAATAATGATCTTCTCGCGGCGCACTTTTTTCTGTTACCTTGAAGTGTTAACAAATTATTAATAATTCAGGGGCTGGGTATGACGCGGAAAGACGGGCTGCTGGCGTTGCTGGTGGTCGTAGTATGGGGGCTCAACTTTGTGGTCATTAAGCTGGGGCTGCACAACATGCCGCCGCTGATGCTGGCCGGTTTACGTTTTATGCTGGTCGCTTTTCCGGCCATCTTCTTTGTCGCCCGCCCGAAGATCCCGTTGAAACTGCTGCTGGGCTACGGTCTGACCATTAGCTTTGGCCAGTTCGCGTTTCTCTTTTGCGCCATCAAGTTCGGTATGCCGGCGGGTCTTGCCTCGCTGGTGTTACAGGCGCAGGCGTTCTTTACCATTATTCTCGGGGCGTTCGTGTTTGGCGAGCGTCTGCAGGGCAAACAGCTGGCGGGGATCACCCTGGCGGTGTTCGGCGTGCTGGTGCTGATCGAGGCCAGCCTGAATGGTCAGCATGTGGCGCTGCTCGGGTTTATGTTGACGCTGGCGGCGGGGCTGAGCTGGGCCTGCGGGAATATCTTCAACAAGCTGATTATGCAGCACGAGGCGCGCCCGGCGGTGATGTCGCTGGTGGTATGGAGCGCACTGAGCCCGGTGATCCCGTTTCTGCTGGCGTCGAGTATTCTGGACGGTCCGGCGGTGATGCTGAACAGTCTGGTCGACATCGATATGACCACGATCCTGTCTCTCGTCTATCTGGCCTTTGTCGCCACCATTGTGGGCTACGGGATCTGGGGATCGCTGCTGGGACGGTATGAAACCTGGCGCGTCGCACCGTTATCTCTGCTGGTACCGGTGGTAGGGCTTGCCAGTGCGGCACTCTTACTGGATGAAACGCTGAGCGCGCTGCAGCTGTTGGGCGCCGTGCTGATCATGGCCGGGCTGTACATTAACGTGTTTGGTCTGCGGGTTCGTCGGACGACGCGGGTAAGCGAAAAGGCATAAAAAAAGCCCCGCGTCTGCGGGGCAAAAACGAATCAGAGGCCGTGCTGATTATAATAAGGCACGCCTAATTCGTCGGATTTGTCGCTACCAGCACCCATGTGGTTGAAATCATAAGGCGACTGGTCATGTGCTGACGGCAAAATCATCGTATCAGGATTATTTTGCTGCGTTGCACGAGGGGTTTGCTCCGCGAAGGTCAGGCTGGAGAACAGCACCAGCAAGGCGAGGGCGGCGGAGGCGATAACTTTCATGATTTCCTCGGTTACGTCTGTTACAGGCGATGATTAACTACAGTGTTTTAACGGATACAGGTATCGGGATTCGCCCGGCACGCTGGTGATTCGGTACTTATGAGGCGGCACGTCAAAATAGTTCTTGAACGTACGCGTCAGGGTTTGCTGCGATTCAAATCCGTAACGCTCCGCCAGATAAAGGATCGGCTCATTGCTTTCTTTCAGTTTCTGGGCAATTTCCGTCAGCTTGCGGCTGCGAATATATTGACCTAATGAATGACCGGTCTCTTTTTTGAACATCCGTTGCAGGTGCCATTTGGAGTAACCCGAACGCTCTGACACTTTTTCAAGGGAGAGCGGCGATTCCAGGTTATCTTCGATCCAGTCCAAAATGCTATGAATGGTAATAGCGTCAGTATTGCGTCTGGACATCGTCATACCTCTTTTTTTCTGTTTACGGCAGGATTTTCTTCAGCAAAAGCTCAAGGGTTGCCACTTCATCTGCCGTTAAGTTTTTTGTTAGTTCCTGATGCAGTGTTTGTCCTACTAATTGATGACATTGCTCGCACATGTCCGCGCCATCGCTGGTTAGCTTCACCAGTACGCCGCGTTTGTCATTCGGGTTAGGGCTTCGTTCTATCCATCCTTTGCAGACGAGACGATCGAGCATGCGGGTTAACGCGCCCAGATCGACAGAGAGCACCTTTTTCAGCTCAACCGGCGTGATACACACTTCGCAGCGAATGGAACACAGCACTTTGAACTGTGTTGCGGTGATATCCAGCGGTGACAGGTAGTCATTGAGCAGGCGATCTTTTTTCTGATTGACCATATGAATAAGACGACCCAGCGGAACAACGTCGTTAAAGATATCACTGGTGCTTTTCACAATGGTTGCCCTGGCAAGTAATTAGTCACGGCAGATATTATTGCTCAGGCAAGTATAAGTCAACTGAATGAGTCAGCCGATGCCACGAATTGCTAAAACGTTTCATGAACTTTTTTTGAGGTCTTTCAAATCAGATAGATAACTGACAGTTATCTTTTCAGAAGGGAAATAATCGTTACGTTGCACCCATGGCTGAATGTCACACTTTCACCCTATAATTGCTGTGTTAAATATGGATAAGGACAACAACGCACTATGTTGGATTTAATTAAAGCAATCAGCCTTGGGCTGGTGGTCTTGCTGCCGTTGGCTAACCCGTTAACGACGGTGGCGCTGTTCCTCGGGCTGGCAGGGAATATGAATAGCGCCGAGCGCAACCATCAGTCGATGATGGCCTCGGTGTATGTGTTTGCCATCATGATGGTGGCTTATTACGCCGGACAGGTGGTGATGAATACCTTCGGGATTTCTATCCCGGGCCTGCGTATCGCTGGGGGGCTGATTGTGGCCTTTATTGGTTTCCGCATGCTGTTCCCGGCGCAAAAAGCGCATGAGTCGCCGGAAGCGGCCAGCAAATCGGAAGAGCTGGAAACCGAACCGAGTGCCAATATCGCCTTTGTGCCGATTGCCATGCCGAGCACGGCGGGGCCGGGGACCATCGCGATGATCATCAGCTCCGCGTCGACGGTGCGTGACAGCGCAACCTTCCCGGACTGGGTGCTGACGGTAGCGCCACCGCTGATTTTTGCGATTATCGGTCTTATCGTGTGGGTGTCGCTGCGCAGCTCTGGCGCCATTATGCGCTGGGTAGGTAAGGGCGGTATCGAGGCGATTTCCCGCCTGATGGGCTTCTTACTGGTCTGTATGGGCGTGCAGTTTATTATTAACGGCGTGCTGGAAATTATTAAGACCTATCATTGATGTGATTGCCGGGTGGCGGCTACGCCTTACCCGGCCTACGTTATTATGGGCTTGTAGGCCGGGTAAGCGCAGCGCCACCCGGCACAAACAAACCTCACCCGTGCTGCCCCTGTTCCTCCAGCGCCACCGGCCATTTACGGAAGATGAGCACCGACCAGACAAGCGCCACCAGGGCCGGAATAGCCCCCAGATAGCCAATCGCCGACATCGACACGTGCAGTATGACCTGATTTCCCGCCAGCGCGCCCGCGCCAATCCCCAGATTGAAAATCCCGGAGAATAGCGACATGGCAACGTCCGTTGCATCCGGCGCCAGGGCCAGCACTTTCACCTGCATGCCCAGACCAATAATCATGATCGCCACGCCCCAGAACAGGCTAAGGATCGCCAGATGGCTCTCACTGCCCGCGGCGGGCATCAGCAGCAGCAGGCAGGCCAGCAGCAGGCCGATGGCGCTGCTCACCAGCAAGGAGGCGTGCCGGTTACCCAGCTTGCCGAACAGCACGCTGCCAACAATGCCCGCACCGCCGAGGATCAACAGTAAGACGGTGGCAAAGTTGGCGCTAAAGCCTGCTACCATCTGCACAAACGGTTCAATGTAGCTATACGCCGTGTAATGGGCCGTCACCACAATGACGGTCAGCAGGTAGATACTCAGCAGCGCCGGGCGACGCATCAGCAGCGGCAGGCTTTTCAGCGAGCCGGAATGTTCGCTCGGCAGCGCGGGCAGCAGTTTAATCAGACATACCAGCGTAACCAGCGCACCCATACCGATGGCGAAGAAGGTCGTACGCCAGCCGAAGTATTGCCCCACGATGCGGCCAATCGGCAGACCCAGCACCATCGCCAGTGCGGTACCGGTAGCAATCAGGCTCAGCGCCTGCGCGCGTTTCCCTGCCGGCGCCAGGCGAATCGCCAGCGACGCGGTGATCGACCAGAACACCGCATGGGCAAAGGCGATGCCGATGCGGCTCATGACCAGCACCGTAAAATTCCACGCCATAAATGACAGCACGTGGCTCGCAATGAACAAGACAAACAGACCGATCAGCAGCCTGCGCCGCTCCATCTGGCTGGTCAGCAGCATAAACGGCAGGGACATCAGCGCCACTACCCAGGCGTAGATGGTCAACATAATGCCCACCTGAGCCGTTTCCATCTGGAAACTTTCAGCGATGTCAGACAACAGCCCAACCGGAACAAATTCTGTGGTATTAAAAATAAACGCGGCAATGGCCAGCGTGACCACGCGTAGCCACGCAACCCTGCGGGAAACTGTGTTCGTTGTCATAGGGATGTCGGAGATTCGTTGCTGAAAAGAAGAGGAGACGATCTTAAAACGTCAAACGGCGAAAACTCAACCATTATGTGATGCAGATCTCAATATTTACCTTATAAAAGCGGTAGCCGGGAACGCTGTTTTCATTGAATATAAAAGAACAACATAATAAAAACAGGCGGTAAGACAATGCAGGAGATTGATTTTTATCTGGTAGATGCGTTCAGCGATACCTCGTTCGGCGGCAACCCGGCAGCCGTTTGCCCGCTGAAAGCGTGGTTGCCCGATGAGACCTTAGTGAAAATGGCGCAGCAGCATAATCAGTCGGAAACGGCGTTTTTCGTCTGCAGTAAAGGGGGCATTGAGCTCCGCTGGTTTACCACGCTCACCGAAGTCAATCTCTGCGGCCACGCTACGCTGGCGGCCGCGCACGTGCTGTTTACCGAGCTGGATTACCCGGATTCGCGGATCCACTTTGAAACCGCCTCTGGCCGCCTGACGGTCAGCCGGGAGGGAGAGTGGATGACGCTGGACTTCCCGGCATGTCCAACCCATGAAGAGACGCCCCCGCCTGAGATGCTTTCGGCGCTGGGTATCAGCCGCTACGTTGAAGCCCGTAAAGGACGCGCCTGGCTGATCGTTCTGGATAATCGCCAGCAGGTTGAAGCGCTTGCGCCACGCTTCTCGGCGATGACGCCGGGCGAGCATAAGGTGAGCGTGACGGCGCGGGGTGAGGGGGAATACGATTTTGTCAGCCGCTTTTTCTCACCGGGCGTTTCCGTCCCGGAGGACCCGGTCACCGGCTCCGCGCACACCATGCTGATCCCGTACTGGAGCGAAAAGATGGGTAAAACGACGATGTTTGCCCGTCAGGTTTCAGCGCGCGGTGGCGATGTGCGCTGTGAGCTCAAAGGCTCGCGGGTGCTGATGAGCGGACAGGCCACACTTTATCTGAAAGGCACAGTTTTTCTGCGCTAAATAGCCATAACAAGAGAGGAAGAGACAATGCAGGAAATTGATTTTTATCTGGTGGATGCCTTCAGCGACAAAACCTTTGGTGGCAACGCCGCAGCGGTATGTCCTCTGGAAGAGTGGCTGCCGGACGAGACGCTGCTCAAAATGGCGCAGCAGCATAACCAGTCTGAGACCGCCTTTTTCGTGCGCACCGACGGTGGGTTTGAGCTGCGCTGGTTTACCACGCTGGATGAAATTAACCTCTGCGGCCACGCTACGCTTGCCGCATCGCACGTCATTTTCGAATACCTTGATTACCCGCATACCGAAATCACCTTCACCACCCGCTTCGTGGGCGAGCTGACGGTTAAACGCAGCGGCGACTGGCTGACGCTGAACTTCCCCGCGTGGTCGACGGAGGTTGTGGATAATCCTCCCGAGGTGCTGTTTAGCGCCCTGGGCATCACGGCGGAAAAAGAGGTGCGCGTGGGTCGGGATTACATGGTGGTGCTGGAGAGCCAGCAGCAGGTGGAGGCGTTAACGCCGGATATCGGTGCCATGCTTCCGCTGGATAAAATGGTCTGCGTGACGGCACCAGGCGAAGAATATGACTTCGTCAGCCGCTTTTTCTGCCCGGGCGAAGGGGTGCCCGAAGATCCGGTTACCGGATCTGCCCACAGCATGCTGATCCCGTACTGGAGTGAAAAGCTGGGCAAAACGTCGCTCAATGCCCGCCAGGTGTCGCACCGTGGCGGGGATCTGCGCTGTGAGCTTAAGGGCGACCGCGTGCTGATTGGCGGCCAGGCTACCCTGTATCTGAAAGGGCGCGTCTTTTTGCGCTAACAGGGCGGAGCGATAAGTTAATACTATGTAGCACCCAGGCAGGCCTGCGCTATGTTGAAATTTAGCCTCATAAAAAAGCAAGGAGCCTGCCATGTATTCCATTACCTCTGAATCTGCACGTCATCCGGACATTCTCGCTCTGATCGCGGCGCTTGACCGCTATCAGAGCGAACTCTATCCCGCAGAAAGCAACCATCTGCTCGATCTGGCTGCGCTGCCGGAAGCCTCGCTGATCCTGATGATCATTCGCGACCAGCAGCTGCACGCCGTGGGCTGTGGCGCTATCGTGCTCAACGGTGACGGAACGGGGGAGATGAAGCGGGTCTATATTGACCCGGCACATCGCGGGCAGCATCTCGGCGAAACGCTGCTGGCCGCCCTGGAAGATGAGGCTCTGAGCCGTCATTGTCATACCGTACGGCTGGAAACGGGTATCAAGCAGCATGCCGCGGTGCGTCTTTATGAACAGTGCGGATACGATTTGCGTCCGGCGTTTGCCCCGTACGTTGACGACCCGCTCAGCCTGTTTATGGAGAAGGCGCTGGTTGAAGACGTTCGTTTAGCAGCGCTATAAAGGCTTCCAGCTGGCGGGTCATCGCCCCGCGTCGCCACACCAGCCAGGTGGTGAGCCAGCGCCAGTTTTCTGCCAGCGGCCAGGCTTCAACCTGTTGATGTCCCGGCATACTCTCCAGCATCGAGCGCGGCATCAGCGCGATGCCCGCGCCCGCAATGACGCAGGCGAGCATGCCGTGATAGGACTCCATCTCATGAATGCGGCCGGGCGTGGCGCGGTCAGCGTGAAACCAGCTCTCCAGGTGTCGGCGATACGAGCAGTTGGCGCGAAAGGCATAGACGTCGCTGCCGCTGACCTGCGAGGCGCGCGTCACCTCCACATGCCCGGCAGGCGTGACCAGCATCATCTCTTCCCGGTAGACCGGCATGCCTTCCAGCTCCGGGTGCGACAGCGGACCGTCGACGAAGGCGGCGCTTAGGGTTCCCTCCAGTACGCCATCAATCATCGTCCCGGAAGGCCCGGTAGAAAGGGCAAACTGAATACGCGGATAGCGCTGGTTAAACTGCGCCAGCGTTTCAGGAATGCGCACGGCGGCGGTGCTTTCCAGCGCGCCGAGGGCAAATAACCCCTGCGGCTCATCCCCCGCGACAACCATGCGCGCTTCATCCACCAGGGCGAGGATCTGCCTGCTGTAGCGCAGGAAGTTATGGCCAGCCGGGGATAAGCGCAAACGCTGGTTCTCACGAATAAACAGCTCAACGCCCAGATCGGCTTCCAGCTGGCGGATGCGGGTCGTCAGGTTAGACGGCACGCGATGCACCTTCTGCGCCGCCTGGGTGATGCTGCCCGTCAGCGCGACGGCGTTAAACATTTCAAGCTGGGTTAAGTCCATGGCATTCTCGTTTCGTGAATAAGGTGGTTAGTATTATTCATTTTTAAGAAATAGCAGAGTGAGCCACAATCAATCAACCGAAATGCGTGGAGAACATCATGAAATATTCATCTGCTACACATGCCCTCTCTGTTAACCCAGCAACGGGTGAAACCCTCGCTGCGTATCCCTGGGCGACGCCGGAAGAGGTTGAACGCGCGATTTCTCAGTCCGACGCGGGGTATCGCCAGTGGCGACGCGAAAGCGTGTCCCACCGGGCGCAGAAGCTGCGGGATCTCGGCGCCGCGCTGCGAAACCGTGCGGAAGAGATGGCGCAGATTATCTCCCGTGAAATGGGCAAGCCCATCCTGCAGGCGCGAGCGGAAGTGGCAAAGTCCGCCGGTCTGTGCGACTGGTATGCCGAGCACGGCCCGGCAATGCTGCGTGCGGAGCCGACGCTGGTGGAAAACCAGAACGCGGTCATTGAATACCGTCCGCTGGGGCCGATCCTCGCGGTGATGCCGTGGAACTTCCCGCTCTGGCAGGTGCTGCGCGGCGCGGTGCCAATTCTGCTGGCCGGTAACAGCTATCTGCTCAAACATGCGCCCAACGTGCTCGGCTCTGCGGATCTTATAGGGCAGATCTTTGCGGATGCGGGTTTCCCTGAAGGCGTGTTCGGCTGGGTGAACGCCACCAATGACGGCGTCAGCCAGGCGATTAACGATCGTCGTATTGCGGCGGTGACCGTCACCGGCAGCGTGCGTGCCGGGGCAGCCATTGGGGCTCAGGCAGGAGCCGCGCTGAAAAAATGCGTTCTTGAACTGGGCGGCTCAGACCCGTTCATCGTTCTCAACGATGCCGACCTGGATCTCGCCGTGAAAGCGGCGGTAGCGGGTCGCTACCAGAATACCGGGCAGGTGTGCGCGGCGGCAAAACGCTTCATTGTGGAAGAGGGTATTGCGGACACCTTTACCCAACGCTTTGTCGATGCGGTTGCTGCCCTGAAGCTGGGCGCTCCGGACCAGGAAGAAAACTACCTGGGCCCGATGGCGCGTTTCGATCTGCGCGATGAACTGCATCAGCAGGTACAGGCGACGCTGGCAGAAGGTGCAACGTTGCTGCTGGGTGGCGAGAAAATCAGCGGCGAGGGGAATTACTATGCGCCAACCGTGCTGGCGAATGTCACCCCGTCGATGACGGCGTTCCGCCAGGAGCTGTTTGGTCCGGTCGCGGCTATTACCGTCGCGAAAGACGCGGAGCATGCCTTGATGCTTGCCAACGACAGCGACTTTGGCCTGTCCGCCACCGTCTTTACCGCTGACGCAGCGCTTGCGGATAAATTCTCCCGCGAGCTGGAGTGCGGCGGCGTGTTTATCAACGGCTTTAGCGCCAGCGATGCGCGCGTGGCTTTTGGTGGCGTGAAGAAAAGCGGTTTCGGCCGCGAGCTTTCCCACTTTGGCTTGCACGAGTTCTGTAACGTGCAGACGGTGTGGAAGGATCGCGTGTAATCCTTAATTTCGGCCCTCGTCGTGAGGGCCGTTGTCATTATTCTGCCATGGTTCTGTCATTTTCATTTCGTAGACTCGCACGCGTCTAACGCCTTGTAAATGAAGCTAATTATGAACCTAACGCAAATTTTTCGCCGTATTGCGCAGCGTCTCACCCCGCGTCACTTTGGCCTGTTGACGGGCATCTTTTGCATTATTGGCCTTTTCTCCGCGCTGCAGCTCTCCTCGTCACTCCTGCTTAACGCCTCCCTGAACAACGCCCAGCGTAACGAGCAGCAAAACCTGCTGGCCTGGCAGCAGCAGAGCAAGCTGGATCTGGCCCGTGTTTCCCTGCTGGCGGCAAGCGATCTGCTTAACCGGTCCGGCGTCTGGTTTATGCAGGATAAAGAGACCGGCTCCGACGGAAGCTGGCATAGCCTGATGGACGATGCGCAAAAGGCGCTGACGGTTTCTCAGCAGGCGTGGAAGGCCTGGCTGGCGCTGAATCCGCCGAAAGATGACGCCCTGGTGAACAGCTATCAGCTTTTCTACGGTGCGATTAAAGAGCAGGCTGAAGGTCTGGTAAAAGATAACACCATCGACGCTTTTTTTGCCGTCCCGGCGCAGGCGTTTCAGACGGATTTTAACGACAACTATGCGCGTTATCAGCAGGCAAGCGAGAAGCAGGCCATGCAGGGGCGTCAGAGCCTCATGGCGCAGCTCTCAGGATTGCAAACGTTATTCCTGTTTGCGCCGGTGCTGTTGCTCGCCATCGCCGCTGTCGTCTGGTTCGGCATGTCCAGATGGGTGATTACGCCGCTGCGTCGGTTGATTGCGCATATAAACCGGCTGGCGGCAGGGGATCTCTCCGGCACGCCGCCGGACGTCATGCGCTTCAACCGGGAGATAGGGCAGCTTAGCGACAGTATTGCAACGATGCAGCACGGTCTGCAGCAGCTGGTAACGCAGGTCAGCCATGCCACGGCGACCATGGTGGAGAACATTAGCTCCCTGGCACAGGGTAACCAGAAGCTGTATCAGCAGTCGGCACGCCAGGCGAAAGAGCTTGAGGATGTGACGGCGCATATCGCGGCGCTGGAAAACCATGTGGAAGGGAATACCGGCTATGCCAGACTCGCCAGCTCGCGGGCGGATGAAGCGCGTCAGGCCGCCGCGGGGGGAGACCAGATGATGTCGACCGTAAACGCGTCCATGCAGGCGATCGTCGACCGATCGTCTGAGATGCGCGGGATCGTGGCGATGATCGACAGCGTGGCGTTTCAGACCAACATCCTGGCGCTGAATGCGGCCATCGAGGCGGCCCATGCCGGAAACCAGGGGCGCGGTTTTGCCGTCGTCGCCCGGGAGGTTGGATTGCTGGCCAGAAAGAGCAGCCACTCGACGCAGACCATTCAGGAGCTGATCAACCGCTCGGTTCAGGGCATTGAAGACGGTTCCCGTGCCGTCACCCTGATGGAAGAGAATCTGCAGCAGGTCACCGGTCTGGTGGGCAATTTAAGCAGTTTGCTGAATGAGATCTCCACCGCCACCCTCAGCCAGGGAGAGAGTATTCACCAGATGACCCGCCAGCTTCAGGCGCTGAACCAGGTCTCCCGTCAGACGGACCTGCTGGTCTCTGACGCCTCGGATGCCTCTGAGCGGCTGCAAAAGCAATCCGATCTTTTATTGCAGGCCGTTTCGCGTTTTCGTCTTAGCGCCTGACGCAATACATAAGCCTCTGTTATACTCGCAGCCCGTTTTAGCCTGAGGGCAAGGAGCAAAGTGTGGCTGCGGTCATCCATAATGAGATGTTGGACGAGATTCTGGCGCAGGTTCGTCCGTTAATTGGAAAGGGGAAGGTTGCCGACTATATTCCGGCCCTTGCCTCGGTCAGCGGGAATAAGCTGGGCATTGCTATCTGTACTATCGACGGACAGCGATACCAGGCAGGGGATGCAACAGAACGTTTTTCCATTCAGTCCATTTCGAAAGTGCTCAGTCTGGTTGCGGCGATGCGCCAGTATGAAGAAGACGAGATCTGGCAGCGGGTGGGCAAAGATCCGTCCGGCCAGCCTTTTAACTCGCTGCTTCAGCTCGAGATAGAACAGGGTAAACCGCGAAATCCCTTTATCAACGCCGGGGCGCTGGTGGTCTGCGATATGCTGCAAAGCCGCCTCAGCGCACCACGTCAGCGAATGCTTGAGATTGTGCGTCAGCTCTCGGGCGTTGACGACATTACCTATGATACGGTTGTGGCACGCTCGGAGTTTGAACACTCTGCCCGTAACGCGGCTATCGCCTGGCTGATGAAATCCTTCGGTAATTTCCACAACGACGTGGCGACCGTCCTGCAAAACTACTTCCATTACTGCGCCCTGAAAATGAGCTGCGTTGAGCTGGCTCAGACGTTCCTGTTCCTTGCGCACCAGGGGCACGCACCGCACCTTGATCAGGAAGTCGTTTCGCCGCTTCAGGCTCGTCAGGTTAACGCGCTGATGGCCACCAGCGGGATGTATCAAAACGCCGGCGAGTTTGCCTGGCGCGTTGGGCTTCCGGCTAAATCGGGCGTTGGCGGCGGGGTCGTGGCGATTGTGCCGCATGAAATGGCGATAGCCGTCTGGAGCCCGGAGCTGGATGAAACGGGAAATTCGCTTGCCGGCGTGGCGGTTCTGGAGAAACTGACCCAGCGTCTGGGACGTTCAGTATACTGATGCCCGATCTGGATCCTCTCTTTTCCCGTCTGGCGCGATCGACATTTCGCTCGCGCTTTCGTTTAGGCGATAAAGAACGACAGTACTGCTGGGACAAAGGCCCCGAAACCATTGACCAGCATGCCGCGGATTTTGTCGAAAAGCGCCTTGCGCCTGCACAACCCGCAAATGACGGTAAACAGACGCCTATGCGCGGTCACCCGGTGTTTATCGCCCAGCATGCCACCGCCACCTGTTGTCGGGGCTGCCTGGCAAAATGGCATAACATTCCACAGGGTGTAACGCTCACCGCGCCGCAACAAAATTATATCGTCAGCGTTATCCATCACTGGCTGGTGCTGCAGATGAACGCCTAAATTTGACGAGTTATGCTCCAGTGGTATTTGTGTTATAGATGCATCCTAAGTTAGTCCCGATCATGCTGACGACCGCAATAATTGCCATAAGCTTTCATATGGAATGATATTTAATGCGTTCTGCTCTTACCGCTTTCAGGCCGTTCCAGCCTGACACGCCGCTGCGAAATGCATCGACGATCTTCATCCTCACCACCTTGTTCTATTTTGTGGGCGCGGAATTACGGCTCGTTGAGGCCTTGTCGCTGTTCTGGCCACTCAATGGCGTGATGGCAGGGATCTTTGCCCGTTATGTTTTCCTGAATCGCCTGCATTACTATGCGGTATCCTATGTCGCGATGCTGTTGTACGACGCGGTAACGACCAGCTGGGGGATGGCCTCCGTGGTGATCAACCTGTCTAACATGGTCTTTATTGTTGTCGTCGCCGTGCTGGTTCAGCGCGACAAGCGACTGATAAAGAAAACCCCCGATCCGCTTAACGCGCTACGCCTGTTTAACTACTGTCTGATTGCCGCGCTGCTTTGTGCCTTGCTCGGCGCGGCGGGGTCGGTCGGGATTGACAGTCACACCTTCTGGCCGCTGTTTGCCGACTGGTTTAGCGAGCAGTTCTCAACCGGCGTGCTTGTTGTGCCCTGTATGCTCACGTTACGTATGCCCGGGCGTGATCTCAGGTTACGTCTGGAGCAGTTGCTGCCGGTGATGGCGCTGATCGTCTCGGTGGTCGCGTCGGTGGTGATTGGCGGAGCGGGGAGCCTCTCGTTTCCTCTGCCAGCGCTTATCTGGTGTGCGGTTCGTTACTCATTGCCTGCGACCTGTCTGCTGACGTTTATCACGGGTGCCACTGAAATCATTTTGGTCGCCAACTCGATTATTAATATTGCCGTGGCGACGCCGTTTACGACGCCAATGATGTTTTCAGCCCGGCTGGGTATCGCCACGATGGCGATCTGCCCGGTGATGGTCTCCGTCAGCATGGCGGCGATTAATTCCCTGATCCGCCAGGTTTCACTGAGGGCGGATTATGACTTTTTAACACACGTCTACTCGCGTTCCGGGCTTTATGAGGCGTTAAAGCATGAAGAGACGTACCGGCATACCCGTTTTTTGACCGTCATGCTGCTGGATATTGATTATTTCAAAAGCATTAATGATAACTACGGCCATGAGTGCGGAGATCGCGTGCTGGCGTCGTTTGCCCGACAGGTTCAGCAGGTCGTTGGCGAAGACGGCATGGTGGCGCGCATGGGCGGGGAAGAGTTCGCTGTGGTGGTTCATTCAGGCGATGCGCAGCACGGTTTTGAACTGGCTGAGCGTATCCGTTCCACCGTTGCCAGCCATCCTTTTACATGGCGTCACCAGACGCTCTTTCTGACGGTCAGTATTGGCCTCGGCAGTGGAAAGGCTGAGTCATGGCAGTTGACCGAGGTCTTCAACAAGCTCATGGCCGAAGCGGACGATCATCTCTATCGTTCAAAAAAAGCGGGTCGAAACCGTACCAGCGCCCGGGTGGCGGACGAGCAAGTTGCCGCGCCCACCGGGAGTGAAACATAGCTGCGTTAATCGTCATAAGGCATTGACGTGAATAGTAAGCGACTTAACAGCCTGTCAGAACGCTGACAATGCCTCTGTTTAAGCTACGCTTTTAGTAACGCTTTACGTCAGGAGACATTATGAAAGCACCTGCAACCCCTGAAAATGAAACAGACAGACTCAACTCGCTACGAGAATCCGGTCTGCTTGAGATCGACAGTTCCCCGGCGTTTGACCGGTTAACGCGTCTGGCAAAACGCTTCTTCCAGGTGCCGCTGGCGATGGTCAATCTCATTGATGAGCATTCGCTAATCGTTAAGTCCGCTGATGGTCAGGCACCCGGCTCCGTTCCGCGTAACATCTCATTTTGTGGGCATACGATCCTCACCGAAGCGCCGCTGGTGGTAGGGGATATGCTTCAGGACGATCGTTTTGCGGATAACCCGCTGGTGGCCGGTGAACCTCGCGTGCGGTTTTACGCGGGCTTCCCGCTGCGCCTGCGTGACGGCGCAAGCGTCGGCTCGCTGTGCCTGATTGATTACGCTCCCCGGGAGTTTTCTGCCGCCGACCTCGCCGTCCTGGGAGACCTTGGCGCGCTGGCGGAAGATGAATTTGCTGCCATCAGCGCGGCGACCACGGATGAATTAACCGGGCTATTCAACCGTCGGGGTTTTAATCAGCTCGTGCGCTTCACGCTTTCCGTTGCCCGGCGCCGGGCAGAGCCGCTGACGCTCGGCTGGCTGGATTTGGATCGCTTTAAGGAAATTAACGATCGCTTCGGGCATGAAGAGGGGGATAAGGCGCTGAATGCCATGGCGCAACTGATGCGTGCCTCTTTCCGCGAAGCGGATCTGCTGGTTCGTTTTGGCGGGGACGAGTTCGCCGTGCTGTTCGCGGATACGGATGAGCAGGGCGCCTGGATTGCCATGCAGTATCTCGCCGAGCAGGTAGAAAACTATAACGCCCGCAGGTTACACCCCTGGTCGCTTCACTTCTCATGGGGGCTAAGTGAATTTGATCATAACGGCAACGACCTGCAGCAGTGGTTAAAAGATGCCGATGAAAAGATGTATGCCATGAAGCAGCAGCGCCAGCGCGCCCGGTGACATAACAAAAGCCTATGTCCGATCCGTTTGCGTTAATAAGATGTTAAATGCACAGTGATGGTATTCAACGTAAGGAAAAACAATGAATACCTCACTGCAAATCAAAAACCTCACCCGAGACGAAATTCTCACCCACCTTGATGCGCTAGCCGGGATCCTCGAAAATTGTGTGAACGGCGGGGCATCCGTCAGCTTTATGCTTCCCTTTAGCCTGGAGAGGGCCCGCTCTTTCTGGCGCGGCATTGCTGAAAGCGCAGGGCGCAATGAGCGCCTCGTGCTGGCCTGTGTCGACCCGCAGGACGGCGTCATCGGAACGGTGCAGTTAATCACAGACCAGCCGGAAAACCAGCCGCATCGCGCCGATGTGGCGAAGCTGCTGGTTCACGAGAAAGCGCGCCGGAAAGGTGCCGCGATGGCATTGATGGAAGCGCTTGAAGCTGAGGCTCGGGCCAGGAACATTTCGGTTCTGGTACTTGATACCTCCACCGGCAGCGGCGCCGAGACGTTCTACCAGCGCGCCGGATGGCAAAAGGTGGGGGAGATCCCGCGCTATGCCCTTATGCCGGACGGCGTCATGACGGCCACGTCTGTGTTTTATAAGTTCTTATGATTATTTTGTACAACTACGCGACGTATTGATCAAAACAGGGTTCCCGGTCGTTAAGTTTTGGTAAGTTATCGTACCAATCTTATCAGGCTGTATGACTAATCATAAAAGGAACCCCCTTGTGAACACGCTCAACCGTCGTGATTTTCCCGGTGCTCAATACCCAGAACGCATCATTCAGTTTGGTGAAGGCAATTTCCTGCGTGCGTTCGTCGACTGGCAAATTGACCTGTTAAATGAACATACCGATCTTAATGCCGGAGTGGTTATCGTCCGTCCTATTCAGAGTGACTTCCCGCCGTCGCTGAGCACTCAGGATGGTTTGTATACCACTATCATTCGCGGCCTGAACGAGCAGGGTGAAGCGGTGAGTGAGAGCCGTCTTATCCGCTCGGTTAACCGTGAAATCAGCGTCTACGACGATTATGACGCGTTTCTGAAACTGGCACACAACCCGGATATGCGTTTTGTTTTCTCGAACACCACCGAAGCGGGTATTAGCTACCACGCGGGTGACAGATTCGACGATGCCCCTGCGGTGAGCTACCCGGCAAAGCTGACGCGACTGCTGTTTGAGCGCTTTAGCCACTTCAGCGGTGCACCTGATAAAGGCTGGATCATCATTCCGTGCGAACTGATTGACTACAACGGTGATGCGCTGCGTGAACTCGTCCTGCGCTATGCCCAGGAGTGGTCGCTGCCTTCGGCCTTTATCCGGTGGCTAAACGACGCCAACAGCTTCTGCTCGACGCTGGTTGATCGTATCGTGACCGGTTACCCGCGCGACGAAGCGGCTGTACTTGAAGCTGAGCTGGGGTATCACGATGGGTTCCTTGACACGGCTGAACATTTCTATCTGTTCGTTATCCAGGGGCCGGCATCCCTTGCTCAGGAACTCCGTCTGGATAAGTACCCGTTAAATGTAGTGATTGTCGACGACATCAGGCCCTACAAAGAACGCAAGGTTGCCATCCTGAACGGGGCGCATACGGCGCTGGTGCCGGTCGCCTTCCAGGCCGGGCTGGATACGGTGGGCGAGGCGATGAATGATGCGGAGATCTGCGCGTTCGTCGAAAAAGCGATTTATCAGGAGATCATTCCGGTCCTCGATTTGCCGCGGGACGAGCTGGAATCTTTCGCCAGTGCGGTAACAGGGCGTTTTCGCAATCCCTATATCCGACACCAGCTGCTTTCCATTGCGCTCAACGGCATGACCAAATACCGCACCCGCATCCTGCCGCAGCTGCTGGCAGGGCAGAAGGCAACAGGGCAATTACCGGCACGTCTGACGTTTGCCTTAGCCGCGTTAATCGCGTTCTACCGCGCGGAGCGTAACGGGGAGAGCTATCCGGCGCAGGATGATGCGTGCTGGCTGGAACGTTATCAGCAGCTCTGGGCGCAGCACCGCGATCGGCAGTTGAGCACCCGTGAGCTGGTGCAGTCGGTGCTCAGCGCACGCGAACACTGGGAACAGGACTTGACGCAGGTAATCGGTCTTGTCGACCAGGTCACGCTGGACCTTGATGCCATTCTGCTGAAGGGAATGCGCGCTGCGGTTAAACCGCTTTGCTAATGCGTTCACCCGGCTGCGGCCGGGTTTAAACACATTTTATTTTAGTTACAACATACTATGTGCTTTGTTTTTAAAAAACACATGCAGCACTGTGCGGATTTCGCTAATCAGGGGAGAAAGTGCAATGTCCCGTTAACAAACTTGCAACGGTGACGGGGATCACGTTTAATAGCCTCGCTCTTTTCTTTCCTGAAACTCACTATGATCGTTCGTCCTAAACAGCACTGGCTACAACTGATTTTTGTCTGGCACGGTTCGGTACTGCCTAAGATCTATACCCGATTGCTGCTCAACTTCCTGCTTTCTATTGCCGTTATCCTGATGCTGCCGTGGTATACCTCACTGGGCATCAAATTTACCGTGGCGCCATTCAGCATTCTCGGCGTGGCGATCGCAATCTTTCTCGGTTTCCGAAACAACGCCTGTTATTCACGCTACGTTGAGGCTCGCCTGCTCTGGGGGCAGTTGATGATAGCGGCGCGCTCGCTGTTTCGCGAGGTAAAAAACACCTTGCCTGACGATAAGCATCTGGGCGAATTTGTCCGTCTGCAGATTGCTTTTGCTAACTGTCTGCGCATGACCCTGCGTCGGGAGCTTAACGCCGAGCAACTCTCTCACTATCTTGCTCCGGATGATTTACGTCAGGTGATGAAAGCCAACTCACCGGCGAACCGTATTTTACTGATCATGGGGGAGTGGCTGGCCGTGCGGCGGCGTAACGGGCAACTCTCAGACATTCTGTTCCACAGTCTGAACAATCGTCTGAACGATATGTCCATCGTTCTTTCCGGATGTGAACGCATTGCGACCACGCCGGTACCGTTTGCCTATACGCTGATTTTGCACCGCACGGTGTACCTGTTCTGCATCATGCTGCCGTTCGCGCTGGTTGTGGATCTGCACTACATGACGCCCTTTGTCTCTGCGCTGATCTCATACACCTTCATCTCGCTGGACACCCTGGCGGAAGAGCTGGAAGACCCGTTCGGCACTGAGAATAACGATCTACCGCTGGACGCCATCTGCAACATGATGGAACGCGATCTGCTGCAGATGAACGATGAAGAGAACATTCCGGAAAGGCTGATGCCGGATAAACACTATCAGCTGACCTGACGGGCGTTCCACTCGTCGCGGGTGATCTCCCACAGCTCGGAGTCCAGCATCCCGCTAACGTAGGCTTTCTTCTCCGTCCTGATAAGCCGCATGCCGCTACTGTCCGAAATACGACGGGAGCGGCTGTTAGCAGCGGCCTTCGGGGCCCGCAAGACGGATTTGTTTAGCGTATTGAACCAGTAATCCGTCGCGGCAATGCTGGCCTCGCGCATGTATCCCTGGCCCTGAAACTCCGGCGCGAGCCAGAACCCGCGGTTGTTATCCTCGACGTCGTACAGGCAAATAATGCCCATCAATTCATCCGGCACCTCACGTCGTCGGATGCTCCAGAACCAGGCAATCCCTTTCGCCACATCCGGCAGCGCCACGTTATTGACATAGTTTTCCGCGCCGTTATCCGGGTAGGGCCATGGCACGGAAGAGACCATATAGCGGACAATCTCCCAGCGCGGATAAAGCTTTTGTATCTGAGCCGCATCTTCGGCAACCAGCGGTTTTAGCAGTAAGCGTTCTGTCATGAGCGTCGGTATGGTCATCCGCGGATCTCCCTTTTTAGGCGTTATGCTTTTGTTTGCGTTCTGGTATTTTCATCTCTATCACATTTAGTTGAGGCGTGCTGGGTTCATTCCCTACCAGAAATGGGCATCATTTCTTTAATGGTGAAATTTTGATGAGTTTTTTGTCTCTTTTAACCGGACGGGTTTTCCAGGATCTCCTGCAGCATGGCAAAGAGATAGAGGAGGCTATTGCTCATCGTGATATCCGTCTCTTGAATCATTCCACGCCCGAGCTGGAACGGTATTTTTCGCGTCCACTCAGCGAGCTTCCGCGTCAAAATCCTTATCCGGTAGCTATGCTGTTACCTCTGTTTTTAGTGGCGTTTGCGTTAAACCTTTTGCCTTTTCTCAGCACGTTGCAGGGTTTGTCACCTTTGCATCATGCATTGAGCTTTTTCTTACCATCAGTGACGATGACAGGCGCGCTCATTGTGACAAGCGTACTCCTGGCACGTGGTAAGACGTCGGGATTGTCGGGCTTTATGGCGTTGTTCATCATCCTGCTGATAACGACCCTCGTTCAGGTTTTACATTTCCTGCTTTCGCATGACGGAGGTCTTTGGCCTCTGGTCATCGCATCATTCGCACTATTACTTTGTCGGGTGGTGATGAACAGCAGCGGCTTTGTGCTGTTTACGCTCTATTATCGTACTCAGCGTCTTGCCAGGTCGGCACGGGAAATGCGGCTAAAAAGCCGTTAAAGGAGGAGGTTATGACATTACGAAAAGCCAGGCCACAGGAAGCCGAAACGCTCTGGAATATTCGCAATCAGGCGATTCGTCACGGCTGTAAAACTAGTTACGACGCAGAGGTCATTGCGCGCTGGACGCCAGATCTCATGCCCGAACGCTTTCGGAAGATGATCATTGAATACCCTTTTTATGTGGTTGAAGATGAAAAGGGCGATGTTGCGGCAACCGGCTATCTCGATCTGGATACCCACTGTCTGGAGGCGATTTTCACCTTGCCTGCAGCCTCCGGAAAAGGCATGGCAACCCGGATTATTGAGGCGCTCAAACAGGAAGCCTGCAGCCGGGGGATAACCCGCCTGACGCTCGATGCGACGCCTAACGCCCAGTCGTTTTATCAGAAGCTGGGGTTTGTTACGCTGAGCGAAAGCTATCATCACTCGCGTATGGCAGGTGTCGATTTACGCTGTTTCGAAATGGCGATCAATTTGTAATGTGAGGAACACATGGCTGTCACGGTAAGACCTCTACGCGCAGACGACTATTCCCAATGGCGACCGCTGTGGGATGGTTACACCCATTTTTATGATTGCTTCCTCGAGGAATCCGTCACCGCAGCGACGTGGGAAAGGGCGCTCTCAGCGCATTCATCGATGTTCTGCCGGGTCGTGGAGAAGGACGAAAAGGTCATCGGTTTCGCAATGTGTGTTCTGCATGAAGGCACCTGGTCAACGGCCCCCGTCTGCTACCTGGAAGATCTGTTTGTTGATGCTGCCGAACGCGGTGCGGGAGCCGGTAAGGCGCTCATTGACGCGCTGATTGAGGAAGGCAAGCGCGAAGGGTGGTCGAAACTGTACTGGGTCACCCGGGAGAACAACCCGGCGCGTAAACTCTATGACAAATATGGCGAAGCTGACGATTACGTCCGCTATCGCCTCTCCCTTTAGGGCGACAACGCCTGTGTTTGTATCACACTGTATCAGCGTTCCGGATACATACACAGGCTTGCAATAAACCCGCTTTCGCACATATCCGCTATACATTGCAGTGTTGTTATATCCCCGTGAATTGTACTCAACCGGAGATACCAACATGTTTAGCAAACTCGCGTACTCAACTCTTGCACTGACCGTTTCACTTGGCACCGTGATGTCCTGTCAGGCCGAAGTCACCGGCACAAACGTCGCCGCAGCCTTTGATCATCCTCAGCAAATCAATGCCGGCGATCTGAATGTCGGCTATGTCGACATTGGCCCGAAAGACGGTCAGCCGGTTATTTTACTGCACGGCTGGCCCTACGATATTCACAGCTATGCCGAGGTTGCACCCGCACTGGCGGCAAAAGGGTACCGGGTCATTGTGCCGTCTCTGCGCGGTTACGGCACCACGCGTTTCCTGTCAGCAAAAACGCCGCGCAACGGCCAGCCTTCGGCGATGGCGAAAGACATCGTCAACCTGATGGATGCCCTGAATATCCGGCAGGCGGTGTTTGCAGGATATGACTGGGGCGCCCGGACGGCGGATATCGTTGCGGCGCTGTGGCCCGAGCGCGTGAAGTCACTCGTTTCAGTGAGCGGGTATCTCATCAGCAGCCAACAGATTGGCAAACAGCCGCTGCCGCCAAAAGCGGAGCAGCAGTGGTGGTATCAGTTCTATTTCTCTACCGCGCGTGGTGCTGAAGGCTATGCCAAAAACACGCATGACTTCGCCCGTTTAATCTGGTCTCAGGCCTCACCTGACTGGAAATTTAGCGATGCGGTCTTTAACGCCAGCGCCAAATCCCTCGATAACCCGGACCACGTCGCGGTGACGCTCAGTAATTATCGCTGGCGTTTAGGGCTGGAAAAAGGCGAGCGTAAATACGACCGCTACGAGCAAAAACTGGCCACGCTGCCGAATATCACCGTCCCAACGATCACCATCGAAGGCGGCAACAACGGCGCGCCGCATCCGGCACCGCAGGCCTATGCAGCTAAATTTACCGGCAAATATGAGCACCGCACCTTCGGCGCAACCGTGGGGCACAACCCGCCTCAGGAAGATCCGCAGGATTTCGTCAAGGCAGTTATCGACGCGGATAAGCTGTGAAATGTGCTATTTTCAGTACGTTACCCTTCGGTCTGGAGAGTTCGGTGGAACATATTGACCACATCCTTGTCGTCGATGACGACAGGGATATTCGTGAACTGATTGTCGATTAT
Source organism: Enterobacter sp. DC4 (assembly GCF_000568095.1). Lineage (NCBI taxonomy): Bacteria > Pseudomonadati > Pseudomonadota > Gammaproteobacteria > Enterobacterales > Enterobacteriaceae > Enterobacter > Enterobacter sp. DC4. The sequence goes on from NZ_AZUB01000001.1 coordinate 1,186,503, forward strand.
CTCGGTAAGTCTGGCTATCGCGCGACGGGCGCGGCCAACGGCAAAGAGATGCGCAGCGTACTGGATAAACAGCATATCGACCTGGTGGTGCTGGACGTCATGATGCCCGGCGATGATGGTCTCACGCTATGCCGGCAGCTACGCAGCGGCAAACATAAAGATCTGCCCATCCTGATGCTGACGGCCCGCAATGAGGAGACGGACAGGATCCTGGGCCTGGAGATGGGCGCGGATGACTACGTGGTGAAGCCGTTTGTCGCCCGTGAGCTTCTGGCACGCATTAAGGCGATTTTACGGCGTTTTCGCACGATGCCGCCCAATCTACAGGTGACAGAAGCAGGGCGGCTGGTGATGTTCGGTGAATGGCAGCTCGATACCGTCGCCCGCCACTTAATCGACCCGGAAGGGGTGATTGTGGCGCTCAGCGGGGCGGAGTATCGTCTGCTGCGCGTTTTCCTGGACCATCCGCAGCGCGTGCTGACCCGTGACCAATTGCTCAATCTGACGCAGGGGCGAGACGCCGAGCTGTTTGAACGTTCTGTCGACCTGCTGGTGAGCCGGGTTCGCCAGCGCCTGAATGAAGATGCCCGCACGCCCGCCTATATCAAAACCGTGCGCAGCGAAGGCTATGTCTTTACGATGCCGGTGACCATCAAAGAGGTTAACGAATGACGCTCTGGCCACGCTCGCTGCTGGCCCGTTTGCTTATCGTCGTGCTGCCCGGTTTGCTGCTGGCTAACGCCCTGAGCCTGACGCTGGTCATGATTGAACGCATGCACAGCGCCCGCACGGTGATGCTCGGTAATCTGGAAAACGACGTCGCAACCAGCGTCGCCATTTTAGACCACTTACCGGCCAGCGAACGCGCCGCCTGGCTGCCGCGGCTTGAACGGGGTAACTATCGCTATATTCTGGGCACAGGGGAACCCGGCGCAGCGCCGACGGATAAGCGTTCGCAGGATGCTATCCGAACCTTAAAAGCGACGCTCGCGGCACAATATCCTCTCAGCTTCACCGCCGTTCCCGGCGCCATTTCACATATCCAGGCGCATCTAACGTTAAGAGACGGCTCGCCGCTGACCATTGACCTCATCCCGCGCATGCCGCCCGTCGCCAGCTGGTTACCCGTTGTGCTCATCCTACAGCTGCTGCTCCTGGCGGCCTGCTCCTGGATCGCCGTGCGGCAGGTGGTTCGGCCTTTTTCACAATTTACCCGCGCGGTGGATTCACTTGATCCGGCGGCCAGCACGCCAATGAAGGAGAAAGGGCCGCTGGAGCTGCAGCGCGCAGCCCATGCCTTCAACGCCATGCAGGCGCGCATTCAGTCTTATCTCCGGGAGCGCGCACAGATCCTGGCCTCTATTTCTCACGATCTCCAGACGCCCATTACCCGCATGAAGCTTCGTGTAGAAATGACGGAGCAGCCTGAACTGCGGGACAAGCTCTTAAACGACCTTGATAACATGTCGCGTCTGGTGCGGGAGGGCATTGCGTATGCCCGGTCATCAGAATCACTGGAAGAGACGTCGCTGAAGCTAGAACTGAACGCCTGGGTCAACAGCATCGCCAGCGATTATCAGGACATTGGTAAAAACGTGCAGTTTCAGGCAAACGAAGTCCGTTTGCCGATCGTCACGCGTCCGCAGGCGCTTCGTAGAGTAATGACTAATCTGCTGGATAATGCCCTGAAGTTCGGCGACTGTGCCGTCATTGCCATTGATGATTCGTCTGCCAAAGAGGTGGTGATTCACATTGTGGACGACGGACCGGGAATACCCGAAGCCGAGCTGGAGGCGGTTCTGCAGCCGTTTTATCGTGTTGAAACCTCGCGTAACCGCGATACCGGCGGGACAGGACTCGGCCTGGCTATTGCCGCGCAGCTGACCGCACAGCTGGAAGGAAAACTCAAACTGGCGAACCGAACCAGGGGCGGACTGGATGTCGCTATTACGCTACCGCGCCGTTAATTGTACCGCTCTGTATCTCCCGGCGTGGGGATACAGAGCCAGACAAAACCAGCGTTTTTACACATATCCTGAACATATCCGCACGATGAAATAGCCTCACTGCAGTGTCGCAGGACGTGTAATGTGAGGTCATTATGTTTCTGGTAATCGCTTTTCTGGGCGGGATGATAAGCCTGCTCAGCCCATGTACGCTCCCGGTTATTCCACTCCTGTTCGCCGGTTTCCAGGGGCAACGACGACATATTCTGGCCCTGCTCGCCGGGATGGTCGTGATGTTCACCCTGGTTGCGATGGTCATCACCGTCGCCAGCGAGTGGATAACAGCGGCAACCATTGTTGGGCGTTGGATCGCGCTCGTCATTCTGGCCATAGCCGCGCTGGCCTTAATTTTTCCGTCTTTCGCCCAGCGTATCGCGGGACCGGCCGTCAGCGCGGGAAATGTTCTCAACACCCGAAGCGGGCAAACGCGCGGAATGGCATCGGCTTTTCTGGCCGGGCTTGCGGTCGGGCTACTCTGGTCTCCCTGCGCGGGCCCCATCCTGGGCGCTATTTTCAGCATTAATATCGCGGGCCACTCGGCCATCGCCACGGGCGCACTGCTCGCTGCCTATGGCAGCGGATGCGCGCTGATGCTGGGCCTGCTCGTTATCGGCAGCCGCTCGCTGATGACACCGTTAAGGGCAAAGTCTGCGCTGATGGCGAAGCTCCGTCAGGGGGCAGGAGTTGCAATGTTAGCGGCAGTCGTCCTGAACGCGACGGGGATGACCTCGCTGCTGAAAGGGGCTAACGGCGTTGCAGACCGTCTTGAGACCGCGCTCTTAAATCTGGCAAAACCCACAACCGCGCCGGTGAAGCTCCAGCCGGTGGCGATCGCTGAGCCCAGCAGCCAGCTGCCTTCGTTAAGCGGGGGAACAGGGTGGATTAACGGTGACCCTGTCACGTCTGAAGCATTACGAGGGAAGGTTGTTCTGATTGATTTCTGGACGTGGGATTGCATTAACTGCCAGCACACGCTCCCGCATGTGCGAGACTGGGCCACGAAGTATCAGTCGCAGGGGCTGGTCGTGATTGGGGTTCACACGCCGGAATATCCCTGGGAAAAACCGCTTTCGTCGGTACAAAAGGCAGTAACGAAATGGCAGTTGCCGTATCGGGTTGTGACGGATAACAACTATCAAATCTGGAATGCGTTCGGCAACCAGTACTGGCCAGCGCATTATTACTTTGATGCCAAAGGGCAGCTGCGCTATACCGCCTTTGGCGAGGGTGATTATGCGCAGCAGGAAAAGGTTATCCAGCAGTTGCTCAAAGAAGCCCGCCTATAATCGGATCAGGGCTGGCGTTGAGCCACGATAAACAACCGAGGAAAAGCCAGCAGTATCTGCCCGTTTTCCTGGAGCGGATACTGCTCTTCCAGCAGTTCATGGTAGCGTTTCAGGAAACGTTTCTGCTCGCTCTCGTTCAGTTCCTGGAGCCAGGGGCGCAGGCCGGTGGCGCTTACCCAGTCAATAATGGCCTGATGAGAGCTCATTTTGTGATAATAGGTTGTCCGCCAGATATCCACGTCACAGCCAGCCTCCGACAGAATATCGTAATAAGCATGTATACCCGGCAGAGGTTCGCGGCCACGGTCCGGGTAGTCTTGCTCCAGCGCCACTTCACGCATCGCCACATGGGTGGGTTCCAGCCAGTTATCGGGCATCTGGATCGCCAGCACGCCATTTAACTTAAGCAGGGAGACAAGATGAGGCAGGAGATCGTAATGGTCCGGAACCCATTGCAGCGACGCGTTAGCATAAATCAGGCTCAGCGGCTGGCCAGGCTTGTACTGACGGATATCGGCCTCAACAAAGTGGCAGTCAGGTAAGGCGGCGCGTGCTTCCTCGAGCATGGCAGGGGAGTTATCGACGCCGGTGATGTGCGCAGAAGGCCAGCGATGCTTTAACAGCGCCGTGCTGTTACCTGGCCCACAGCCCAAATCGGCGATAGTAGCGGCTTCATCAAGAGGAATTCTGGCGAGCAACTCGGCTGCTGGACGCGTTCTTTCTGCGCCAAATTGCAGGTAAAGAGAAGGGTTCCAGTCGGCCATCATCAATTCTCCGTTTTGCATGATTCTGCAAGAATAGCACAGGCAGATACCTGCAAAGCGGTACCGGCCAGGGTTTTGGGCGGATGAAGTCAGCAGATTCTGTAAAATGAAGGGGAAGGTGGGAAAAATAAGCAATCGGAAATATTACCCCTTAAAAGATTAAGGGGCAATGTTTTTATTGTAATTACTTTATGATTATTGTTTTTTATTATTTTATCGGCAAAGTGCTTCTTATGCTCTGTACCCGAAACTTTAAATATTAGATAATCATCGATGGGTATATCCCTGGTGTTTCGTAGGTCTTTGACCTCCTGACCGCTTAGTTTTGCGAGAACTTCGTGGTCAGGTACTTTTTAAGTATAGGGAATATGCGGCACAATGAAAGCTGTCCTAAAAGACAGGTGATGATAGTTTCAGGTGTTATTATCAGGAACAAGAGCATGATTTCTGTCATTGAATTTTTTTTACACGACTACGATGATTTACCCCCAGCACTAGCGCACGAACTCTACCGACTCAGAAGAAAAACCTTTCGGGACCGACTCGACTGGAAAGTGGAATGCGTCGAAGGGATGGAAAAGGATCAATTTGATTCCCATAACACGACATACTTACTGGGTATGTATGATGGACAGCTGTTATGCGGCGCGCGATTTATTAACTCAACGCAGCCGACAATGATAAGCGAAATCTTTCACAATTATTTCGATAATCCCATTGTTTTTCCAGCCGATGTTCCCTGCTGTGAAGTGAGTCGTTTATTTTTAGATAAAGAAACACGAGATTCTGCAAGTTTGCAGGGCGTGCCCGCCAGTAAAGCATTGTTTCTTGCAATGAATATTTATTGCATAAAGAATAAATATCACGGAATGTACGCAGTAGCCAGTCGCGGTATGTATGCCATATTTCGGCATGCGAACTGGAAAGTTGAAGTTATTCAGCGCGGTGTTTCTGAAAAAGGGGAGGTTATTTACTATATTTATATGCCTGCCAGCACCCGCATTATTGAAGATATTATTAGTAAAGACAAATCCAGCCACTGGCTTCGCGAAATGCTCGGGCATTTACGCTATCTATAACCAGTGTCTGAGGGTCAGTCGTCCAGTAACCGGAGTTCTGTTCCAAGCTTTATTGCATGTCTGGCATTATTCACACCGAGTTTTTTCATTATATTGCCCATATGAAATTTAACGGTGCGTTCAGCAATAGATAAAATAACAGAAATTTCTGCATAGGTTTTTCCGGCACTGACCCATTTGAGGATTTGTCGCTCACGTGGCGACAAGAACACATTCTTTTTCTGCTGATGCTGACTATACAGATTGAGTGTCTTCTGATGTAACTGAACAAGGAAGCGTAGAAATTGCGGCCGATATTTCTCTATGTCAATACCAGAATGCTTAGGACTGATGACGGATAAGACAACAAGATTATTCAGATAGTCATGCAGAGGAAAAGTCTGCCCCTGGTATATATCATACTGAACGCTTTCGTCGAAAATGCGTGTCAGGTTATAACCATCCGACAGGACGACATCGCTTTCCCAGAAAAAGTCTTCAACACAGCGCAAAGCCCGAATAATGACAGGGTCAATGAACTGATATTTTCTTTCAAGGTAGATATTAAACCACTCAGGACTGTTATTGAGTATCCTCATCTGTGAAGGATCTTTCTTGTTCATAATAGCGTAGGCAAAGACGATCCCTTTGAAATCCTCAAAAAACGCGTCCAGCTCACTCTGAATTAGCGTATTGATCGTTATGTCGTTGTAATATGTATCCTTCACGTGAGTTGCTGCCTCCTGTTCGAGTGGAGGAGCAAGTATAATATGCTTCGTTATCTGTAGCGAGTCGCATTTTAATCCAGTCAACAGATAAGACAGGCTACCTCTGCAGGCAGCCTCGTGAACGTTTGGCATTTTTGAATGGTAAATGCAGATGACTCAGGGAAATGTTTATGATTTTATCGAATTTCGAAATCGTTCACTAAATATAGTAGGCTGCAAAATTTAGGAGGTTTCCCGCATTCCATCCGCGTATCGGACAAGCGCACCAACTCATGCACCTTCAAATCAGGATTTAAACCAGTAGGTTACAGAATACCTTTAAGGGCCACATGATAAAGCAGCATGATGGTTTTCCCGTCGACGATTTTACCCGTCTCAATGCCGCGTAATGCCTCTTCAAGCGTCATTTCCAGCACGTCGATATCTTCTCCTTCCGCCTTGATCCCACCGCCAGCGCCGGTTCTGTCTCTCGGCTGGTACTCGGCAAGGTAAAAATAGAGCTTTTCCGTAACGGAGCCCGGGCTCATATAGGCTTCGAAAATTTTCTGCACGCGTGAAACGTGAAATCCGGTCTCTTCTTCCGCTTCTGCTTTGATGCGGCTCTCGGGATCCATGTTGTCCAGCAACCCTGCAGCGGCTTCAATTAGATTGTCCTCATGGCCGTTGATAAAGACGGGGAAGCGGAACTGGCGAGTCAGGATCACCGTCTTTTTATCACGGTTGTAGAGCAAAATCGTCGCACCGTTGCCACGGTCATAGACTTCCCGCTGCTGCCGCTGCCATTCGCCATCACGTCGCTGCAGGTCGAAGGTGTATTTTTTAAGGACGTACCAGTTATCTGACAGTGTTTCACTGTTAATGATGCGCACATCTGCACGTTTTGATTGCACGTTTGTTCCTCCTTACGTAGAGTAATTATCATAAACAGCATTATCGTGCATTTACAAGATAAAACATGCAACATCAGGAATTCATGATGCTCACCAGTCAACGAAAACAATTGATCCTCGAAAAGCTCGGCGCCGAAGGTCAGGTCCAGTCAAAAGCGCTCAGCATTCTCTTTGACGTCTCTGAAGACACCATCCGGCGCGATCTGCGCGAGCTGGCGGCAGAAGGGCGCTTGCAGCGGGTTCACGGTGGCGCGCTTCCAGCATCTTCCGCGATTGCTCCGTTTGCTGAACGGCAATCCGTGAAAATGGATGCGAAAAAAAGGGTGGCCCGCAAAGGCGCGAAGCTTATTTCATCAGGCCAGGTGGTGATCGTCGATGGTGGCACGACAACGTCGGAGCTGATTACGTTTCTCCCTCCCGAGCTTCGTATCACTGTGGTGACGCACAGCCCGAGCATTGCCCTGGGGCTTGTCGATCATCCGTCCATTGAGGTGATTCTGATCGGCGGTCGCTTGTATAAACACTCTATCGTTGCGGTCGGCGCTGCGGCCATCGAAGGCATCGAAAATATTCATGCAGACCTGTTCTTTATGGGCGTGACCGGGATCCATCCTGAAGCTGGATTAACGACCGGTGATTTCGAAGAGGCGTGCATCAAACGTGCATTTTCCGGCAGAGCCGCGGAGACTGTTGTTCTGGCTTCTCCGGAAAAGATCAACACAGCGTCTTCGTTTGTGATTGGTGATGTGTCATCGGTGAATACCATCGTCGTGGAAGACAATACCGCTAAGGACTGGATCCGCGCAGTATCAGAAAAGGGGGTATCCGTCGTGTTAACCTCAGATCGTGATACTGTCTGACAGCCAGCCTGAGAGTATAGCCTGGCTGTCGGTTTTCCTTAAGCCTCAGGAATGTCCTCAAGCGCGGTATAAACCCTGAGGCCGTATTTTCTGGCGACCTCAATGTCCATATCGGCACCTTTAGATGCACCGGCGATACGATAAATTGCATCGCATTTCGCTATGAGCCGGTGAGCAACGGGGTAGAGCATCGCTTCGCTGATTTCATCACCAACGGTTTTCGAACCCGCGGCCTTTGCCAACGGCAAAGCAAGCCATTCACCTATGATCGGAATGTGACCACGCTGGTAAACGGCTAATGCTGCGCTTTCGAGACGCGCCAGATTCTCATCAATGCGCGCCTGAACGCCGTCGGTTCCGCTGCGGTAGGGGCCGGCAATTAGAATCAACTGTTGTGTCATAAATACCTCTGTCAGTGTTATTGCACGAAGTTGCACGATTACAGATCATACCATACGGGATTTATGTGGCTTAATGAAGCACTTTCGTGCATAATCGTGCAAATAGACGCATGACAGATATTTAATGACATCTGACGCTACAGACTCTGCGGCGCATGGCACACCGCCTCGATATTATGACCATCAGGCGAGATGACAAACGCGGCATAGTAATTTTCACCGTATGACCTCAACCCCGGCCCGCCGTTATCACGTCCGCCGGCGCGCAGTGCAGCATGGTAAAAATCATCAACCTGCTGGCGCGTATTGGCCACAAACGCCAGATGCAGAGGCGCGGGTTTGTCATTTGTATGGAAAAGGCAAAGTGAAACATCGCCGGAACTCATTTCTACACCATACTCCGGCGTGCCTTCATCGATGAGTTCTACACCAAGCGGGCGAAGCGCCTCGAGGAAGAAGGTTTTACTTTTTTCATAATCGCTGACGCCGAATTTCACATGATCAAACATTATCGACTCCTGAAAAGAGATAGAGAAATGAAGAGTATAGGAGGTGAGTGGAGTCGAAGATGATCAAAGGCGTGTCAATGTGACTGATATCTCGCTACATAACAGACCGTTTACGTCCAACAAACGTCCAGCGCAGATAGTCGTAAAGCCAGTTAAACAGCATCGTGTATGGCAGGAAAAACAGTACAAGACCAATCTCAACAAAAAATGCCTCAGTCATTGTAAGATTCAGCATAATCATCGCGACAGGCATTAAGGTTATGATGAGTCCCGTTTCAAAACCTACCGCATGGATCGCACGAATGAGAAATGTTCTTTCAAACTGGTATTTTTTCTGCAGGGAATCAAAGAGCTTATTAAAAATAAAATTCCAGACCGTTGCGGTAAGTGCGGATATGACGGACAACGAGCCTGACTGGAGTACCGACACATTCATCAGCCAGGCAAGTGAAAGGGCAATAATAACGTTGGCCGTCACCTCAAAAATGACAGCATGGAAGATTCTCTCTTTAACACTTTTATTTAATTCAATTTCCATTTGATTAGGGCTGCGTTTTTCAAAAGCTTAAGTATATCAGACATCTTTCAACTCTTTCTAAACAGCAGGTTATGTTAAATACAGCCCAAACCAACTAATGTCGAATGTACGGCCTCATTAAGAGGGGTCTGCGGTTCGTGACCTAAAAACCCAATCAGTTTTGAATTATCCATCTCTATTGTCTGCTCCCAAAGATAACGCATCTCCCGCATTTCATGCAGTGTGATGTTAAAGGGACTCATCGCAGAGATAAGCCACCAGGGAAACGACTTCACCTTCGCCGTAATACCGGCACGCTCCGCGACGAGCTTTATGGCGGCGGTCATCGCTGTCCCATCAGGATCCCAATACCCGCGCATATGGAAACTGGCAAACGGTTCGAGTTCATCCCGACGCGCCAACAGTGCTGCGAGCGTTTCGGCGACATCCGGCAGATAAGCCCACTGGTGGCCTGCGCCGGTTTTCCCGGGGTTTTTAATGACCTGCGGTGGATACCCCGGTTTGACCAGTCCCTGTGAAAACCAGTTGTTGCCAGCATGGGGACCAAAAATTAAACCTCATACGTGCCGGAGCAGGTATCGGTATGTGCCAGGTGCATCTGGCCGATTTTTCTCCGCCGTTACAGAGGATAATGCCTGATTTCTTTGCATTTCATCTCGACACCTGGCTGGTGATGCATGAAGATTTACGCCACAGCCAGGCCTGTAAAACGGTGTTTGATTTTCTTGCAGAGGGTTTACAGGCTTATATCAACAGGGAAAAACGGTAAGTAAACCTGGGAAGAACAGTACCGTTAAGCTGGCATGCGCTGGACGCGCTGTGAGATAGCCGGCGAAGACACTTTCAGAAGCCAGGCCAACGATGTCCGCAAAATGCCAGATTTTCCCTGATTCCATATCTGTTATTGCAAGATTAAAAAGTCACCTGTTTTAGCCAGTTTGAAATGTCACCTAAAGTGACAAATCTACATGAGTTATCTTTGTCCGTGTTCGGTCAGAATCATCACTTCTTGTTCGATTTTTGAT